>NZ_JBNAFM010000013.1:0-42768 GCF_049707175.1 Pseudoclavibacter helvolus
CAATCACCACCGACCCCACACCGGCATCCGAGGCGCAACCCCATCAGAACGCGTTCACAACCTCACGGGGCAATACAGCTAGCCGCGCCGACGCACACGCACGCGCTCGACTGAGGCACTGCGGCGCACATCTCTAGCGGGTCAAGCTAACGCTTGGCCCGCTGAGTTGTATGGAGTGTGCAAAACGCGGCGGTCGGGCGCGCAAGATTCTCGTGCCCTCCCACGGGGAAATGGCGAGTGTCGGTGGCCCGTCTTAGCGTGGAGGCACCCCAAACGTTGCAAAGGAGCATCCGTGTCTGACATCAGCATCAACGATCCGGAACTCGACGAGCCGGTCGCTCTCGAGCAGAGCCGAATCGATGTCGGCTGGCTGTCGCAGCAGCTGCTCGGCACCTGGCCGGAGGAGCGCTTGCGCGCCAGGGCCAACTCGGCAAGGCCGGAGCTGTGGCGCGATCCCACGTTGGCGATGCCGGAGCACCGCGACCGTGTCATGGGCCAGCTGCGCATCCTCGTCGAGGAAGGGGCCGTCAACCTCGCCTTCCCGAAGCGCCTCGGCGGCGCCGAGAACCACGGCGGCAACATCGCCGCGTTTGAGGAACTCGTGGTTGCCGACCCGAGCCTGCAGATCAAGGCCGGCGTGCAGTGGGGACTCTTCGGGTCCGCGGTCATGCACCTCGGTACCGACTACCACCACGACACGTTCCTGCCTGGCATCATGAGCCTCGAGGTGCCGGGCGTCTACGCGATGACCGAGACGGGGCACGGTTCTGACGTCGCCTCGATCGGCACCACGGCGACCTACGACGAGGGCACGCAGGAGTGGGTCATCAACACCCCGTTCCGCGGAGCCTGGAAGGACTACCTCGGCAACGCCGCACTGCACGGCAAGGCGGCGGTCGTCTTCGCGCAACTGATCACGAAGCACGTCAAGCACGGCGTGCACGCCTTCTACGTGCCGATCCGCGACGAGGCGGGGCAGTTCCTGCCCGGTATCGGCGGCGAGGACGACGGCGTCAAGGGCGGCCTCAACGGCATCGACAACGGGCGACTGCACTTCACCGACGTGCGCGTGCCCAGGCGCAACCTGCTCAACCGCTACGGCGACGTCGCCGAAGATGGCACCTACACCTCGCCAATCAAGAGCCCGGGTCGACGGTTTTTCACGATGCTCGGCACGCTCGTGCAGGGACGCGTCTCGCTGGACGGCGCCTCCGTCGCGGCCTCGAAGGTCGCGCTGAAGATCGCCGTCACCTACGCCAACGAGCGTCGCCAGTTCGCGGGCGGCGACGGCGAAGAAACCGTGTTGCTCGATTACGGGATGCACCAGAAGCGCCTCATCCCGCGCCTCGCGACCACCTTCGCGCTGAGCTTCGCGCACGAGAACCTGCTCAAGCAGTTCCACGGTGTCTTCTCCGGCGAACTCGACACCCCAGAGAACCGGGAAGACCTCGAGACCCTCGCCGCGGCACTGAAGCCGCTCTCCACCTGGCATGGCATCAACACCCTGCAGGAAGCCCGCGAGGCCTGCGGCGGCGCCGGCTTCCTCGCCGAGAACCGCATCACGCAGCTTCGCCACGACCTCGACATCTACACGACCTTCGAGGGCGACAACCACGTGCTGCTGCAGCTCGTCGGCAAGCGGCTCCTCAGCGACTACGCCGAACAGTTCAAGGGCGCCGACCGCGGAGAGGTGACGCGCATCATCGCCGAGCAGACCGCCGAGCGCATCTTCTCCGGATCGGGTCTGCGCGGCATCGGGCAGATCGTCATCGATCGGGGCAGCCGCGCCCGCTCGGTCGGCTGGCTACGCCAGCCAGCCACGCAACACGAGCTGCTCACCGCACGCGTCGAGACGCTCGTCTCCGAGATCGCGGCGAAGCTTCGCAACGCGAAGAAGCTCTCAAAGCCGGAGGCCGCGGCGCTCTTCAACCGCAACCAGCCGACCCTCATCGAAGCAGCCCGGGCACACGGCCAGTTGCTGCAGTGGGAAGCCTTCACCGACGCGATCGCGACGATGCCGGAAGGCAAGACCCGGCAAGTGCTCACCTGGCTGCGCGACCTCTTCGGCCTCGGGCTGATCGAGGAGAACCTGGCCTGGTACCTCATGTCAGGCCGCCTTTCGGTGCCGCGCGCGCAGGCCGTCAGCGCCTACCGAGAACGACTCATCGCCCGCCTGCGCCCGCACGCCGCCGACCTCGTGGACGCCTTCGGGTACGGGCCAGAGCACATCCGCGCATCCATCGCCTCCGGGGCTGAGCGCGAGCGGCAAGACGAAGCACGCGCCTACGTGCGAGCCCAGCGGGAGTCTGGCAACGCGCCGGTCGAGGAGAAGGCGATGCGCGCCGAAGAGAAGCTCAAGGAACAGAAAGCCGGTGCGAACGCCTGAGGTGACCCGAAGCGGAACGCCGTCGCGGCGGCGTTCCGCTCTCGTTTCTTCCGGTCAGGTTCGGACGAGCGTCGACGTGATGAAGTAGTCACCCGACTGCGCGCTGTAGGCCATCGTGTTCGGGTCGAGCGCGTCGAGGGTGATCGACACATTGTCGAAGCAGTTGTTCTCGCTGCCCATCCGCTCGAGTACGACCATGCGGCCCTCGCTGCGACTGGTCTGCGACCAGGTGCCAGTGCAGGGCAACTCCGGGTAGGTCGCCGTCGCGGAGACGACCCCGTCGACATCCGAGATCGCGACCGTCACCGAGTACGGATGCCGGTCGCCCGAGATCTGCCCCACCCAGGTTCCCGTGAAGCTCGTCGTGGGAGCGGGCACCGGGACCGATGGTGCAGCCGGTGCAGGGGCGGCTGGCTGCGAGCCAGCCGGAGCGACGGCCGGTTCCGAGGGCACCGCGACCGGGTTCTCCTGCGCGACCTCAGCTCGAACGAACGCGCCCGAGGCCACCGCGTAGCCGGCAAAACCGCCACCCACGAGCAGGATCACGGCGAGCGCGATCGCCGCGATGAGCCACGGATTCAACCTCGACGCGGGCGGCTTCCCGTTCGGGTCGGCGGGCAGGTGCGGGTCGGGCTCATTCGAGGCAGAGATCATCTCCGGCTCCTCTGGTCGACGGTGGGCTCACTCTAGCCACCGTCTTCCGTGTCCCGCTCCTCCGGACATCCCCGGGCAGGCAGCGATCTCCGGTGCGGAGGTGGGTGGCGCCGCGCGGGGCGCGCATCCTGCGCTCGAAGCTCAGACTTCTCTGGTTGAGTAGACCTTTGCCGTCAGGCGTCACGCGGACCAGACGGGTGTCGCCGCGATGCCCGCCAGGCACCGCAAGTGCGCGGCCCACCCCCGAGGTCCGCGAGTCAAGGAGAACGCCGCAGTATGACCGCTGAAGCCCGACGTGCCGTCGCGATCATCGGCAGCGGCCCCTCCGCCTGCTACACGGCGCAGGCGCTGCTCAAGCTCCGACGCGACGTCGACGTCGCCATGTTCGAGCGCCTCCCCGTGCCGTACGGGCTCATCCGCTACGGCGTCGCGCCAGACCACATCGGCACGAAGGCCGTCACCCGACAGTTCGACCGGCTCTTCACCAAGTCGGGGGTGCGGTTCCTCGGCAACGTCGACGTCGGGCGCGACGTGGACTTCGAGACCGTGCGTGGTGCGTTCGACGCGACCGTCGTCGCGACCGGACTGCACGCGGATGCGCGCCTCCAGCTGCCGGGGTTCGAGCACGAGCGCGTCATCGGCGCCGGACGCTTCATGCGCATCCTCAACCAGCATCCCGGCGACGACGTCGCCCTGCCGAGGCTCGGGACTCGAGCCGCCGTCGTGGGCAACGGGAACGTGGCGATCGACGTCGTACGGCTCCTCGCGAAGCAGGAAAGCGACTTCGAAGGCTCGGATGTGCACTCGCCGCTGCTGAGCGACGCGACGGGTGACCTGCGGGTGATCGAGGTGCTCGGACGTGCAGCCGTCGACGACGCCAGGTTCACGCCCTCGCTGCTCGCCGAGCTCGGCCGCATCGACGGCGTCCGGGTCGAAGCGTTCGGCGTCGCAGCCGAGCAGCTCGTCGACCGCGAGCAACGGTCTGGACAGGCGGCCGCGCTCGCGGGACTCCTCGAACGGACTCAGCCGGAGCGCCCGCGCATCACCGTTCGGCTCCGCTTCGGCGTCGCGCCAGTCGCGCTCGCCGAAGACCACGGACGCCTGAAGCTCTCCGTGGCAGGCCCCGGTACATCGGCCGCCAACGCAGCGTCGACGAGCGCCGAACCCGCATCCATCGAGGTCGACTCCGTCATCACCGCGGTCGGCTTCCACCGCGGCGACGCCCACCTGCTGCACGCGCTGCTCGGCGACGAGCAGGACGTCTTCGCGGCAGGCTGGGCGAGGCGAGGCCCACAGGGCACCATCGCCGAGAGCCGCGCCGAAGGGCAGACCGTCGCGCGCGAGGTCGACAGCTGGCTCGCATCCGCCGCCCCGAAACCAGAGGGGGAGCGGGCAGCACTGCTCGACCGCCTCACCGCGACCTCCGTGAGCTTCGCCGAATGGAGCGCCATCGACGAGCACGAGCAGCGGCGAGCCGCGCCAGGTCGCGTGCGAGCCAAAGAACAAGACACGCAGACCCTGCTGCGCATCGCGCGCAGCGCGGCCACAATGGGCGAAGACCCCCACCCAGAGAGCAACACCTAGGAGCAGTACATGAGCATTGTCATCCTCTACGGCACCGAGTCGGGAAACGCCGAACTCGTCGCGGGCGACCTCGCCGACGCAATGCCGGACCGCGACGTCACGGTCGAAGACATGTCGGTCTTCGAGCCTGAGGAGCTCGAGGAAGGCACCTTCTACCTGTTCGTCTGCTCCACCCACGGCGACGGAGAGCTGCCAAGCGGAGCCCTGCCCTTCTGGGAAGAGCTCGACGCCATCCGGCCCGCGCTCGACGGCTACCGGTACGCCATGTTCGGGATGGGCGACACCAACTACTCCGACACCTACAGCCAGGGCAGCGAGCACATCGACCGGCTCATGACCGAACTCGGCGCGCAGCGGGTCGGCGAGTACGGGCGGCACGACGCCAGCTCGCGCCAGACCGCGAGCGACGCCGCGCTCGCCTGGCTGCCGGGACTCCTCGCCGCCGTCGAGACCGCCGGCATCGACGCGTAGGCAAGGCCCCGGGAGGAGATCGCGCCTGAGCGGGGCCTGGTCAACATCTCGATCACGGCAAGCCCCTGTCCGCCAACCGCGATTCGCGCGTAGTGCGAGTAGATTTCCCCCATGACTTTCAACGAGAACGCGAAGCTCGACACGAGCGGAGTGCAGAAGCGTGGTCGCGGCGGCAGGACCGCCGCGATCGGGGGCGGCTCGATCGGCCTGCTCATCGTGGCGTTCCTCGCGTCACAGTTCCTCGGCGTCGACCTGACGGGGCTCGTTCCGGGTGTCGACCAGGGCCAGCAGGCGCAGGAGCAGGTCGAGGGCGGCGGTCTCGAGCAGTGCCAGACCGGTGCGGATGCGAACGCGCAGATCGAGTGCCGCATGGTCGGCGTACAGAACTCGCTCGCCGACTTCTGGGAGACGGAGAGCGCCGTCGTCGGCGTCACCTACGAAGAGCCCGGCTTCATCCTCTACGAGGGGCAGACGAGCTCGGCGTGCGGCACCGCATCCAACGCCGTCGGACCGTTCTACTGCCCGGGCGACTCCTCGATGTACGTCGACACCTCGTTCTTCCAGCTGCTCACCTCGCAGCTCGGCGCGCAGGAAGGGCCGCTCGCCGAGATGTACGTCGTCGCGCACGAGTGGGGCCACCACATCCAGCACCAGATGGGCGTCTTCGACACCACGAACCGCACCGACACCGGGCCGACCTCCGACGGCGTGCGCATCGAGCTGCAAGCCGACTGCTTCGCCGGCTCCTGGCTCGGCGCCGCCGCGACCACCGAGACCGCCGACGGCGTCACGCTCCTCGAGCCGCCCACACGCGAGCAGGTTAACGTCGCCCTGTCGGCCGCCTCTGCGGTCGGCGACGACCACATCCAGGGACAGCAGGGGCAGGTGAACCCCGAATCCTTCACGCATGGCACCAGTGAGCAGCGCGTCAACTGGTTCGTCACCGGCTACGAGCAGGGCACGCAGGCCTGCGACACGTTCGCCGTGAGCGGCAGCGACCTGTAGCTGCGCGGGAGCGCACCGCGCGGCGCGGCCTGCGTGCGGCGCGGCCTGCGTGCGGTGCGCCCTGCGCCGTGTTCTTCGAACACGCGCAAAGTTGTGGACAAGTGTTGCTCGTCCGTTGGCGAGCAGCACTTGTCCACAACTCTGTTGCCTAGGGCGTGACGGGCACCGGGGCACGCGCGTGGCCAACTTGCGGGACGGATGCGCCGCGCGGGGTGCCCCGGGTGCATTCAGCAGGCAGTTTCTCCCGGAAGTTGGTCAACGACGCGCGGGTCAGGCAGGCCCCGGGGCTGCCGCGGCGGCTCTCCGCGCGGGCTAGAACTCCTCGTGCACGTCCGGGTCCTGGTCCCAGATGCGTCCGCGCTCGAGCGCGGAGAGCGCATCCACTTCCGCCTGCTCCAGCTGGAAGTCGAAGATGTCGAGGTTCTTCGCCTGACGCTCCGCGGAGCGCGACTTCGGGATAGGCACCGAGCCGAGTTCGATGTGCCACCGGAGGATCGCCTGGGCGGGCGACACCTCGTGCGCCGCCGCGATCTCGGCAACCACGGGGTGCTCGAGCAGTTCGCCGCGCCCGAGTGGACTCCACGCCTCAGTCACGATGCCGTGTTCGGCGTGGAAGGCGCGCAGCTCGGCCTGCGGGAAGAACGGATGCAGCTCCACCTGGTTGACGGCGGGCGTCACGCCCGTGGCGTCGGCGATCTTCGACAGGTGCTCCGGTGTGAAGTTCGAGACGCCGATGGAGCGCACCCGGCCGTCCTTCTGCAGCTGCACGAGCGCCCGCCACGTGTCGACGTATTTCTCGAGCCGCGGCAGTGGCCAGTGGATGAGCAGCAGGTCGAGCTGCTCGAGACCGAGCCGCGAGATCGACTCGTCGAAGCCGGCGAGTGTCTCGTCGTAGCCGTGGAATCTGCCGGGGATCTTGCTGGTCACGACGATCTCGGATCGTGGGACGTCGGACGCGCGGATGCCCCGACCGACGGCCTCTTCGTTGTCGTAGCTGATGGCGGTGTCGAGGAGCCGGTAGCCGAGGGCGAGGGCTTCGTGCGTGGGCTCGGCCGAGTCCTCGCCGGCGTGCGGGTAGGTGCCAAAGCCGATCGCGGGAATCGTGGTGCCGTCGTTGAGCCCGAGTTCGGGAACGTTGCTGGTCACTGTTCACCTTCCGTCGTTTGTGAGAACAACGCGAGCTTAGGGCTGGCGTCCGGGAGGTTTCCGACCGTGACAGCGTGGGTCGTCGGCGGTCTGCCGACGTCTGTCGCGGGCTACCGTGGTCTGACACGGGCCGCATCGTGCTCTGTGCGACGCAGTCAGCGCGGGCGCGAGGGGCGCCGTACCTCAGCCAGTGCATCCGAAATGGCATCGCGCAGCGCGGCCGGCGGCTCCTCGCGGGTCGCCAGCACAACTTCCCTGGTGAGTGTCGTGGGCTCGATCGGCAGGAACGTGACGGCCTCATCGCGCCAGCTCGCGACCGACGCGGGGATGACGGCGACAAGCTGGCCCGCCGCGACCATCCCGAGGATCGCGGGGTAGTCGTCGGAGCGCATCCCGGTGCTCGCTTCGAACCCGGTCCGCCTGCACAGCTCCCGCGTGGCCTCGTCGATGGTGTCGCCACCGGATGCGCCGAACGCCCACCGTTCCTGCCGGAGCTCGCTGAAGTCGCTGACGACGCGTGCCTGGTGTGACGAGGTGCGCTGGTGCGCGGTCGCGGCGAGCGGATGCTCGCGGTGCACGGCGAGGTAGAGCGGCTCGGCGAAGAGCAGCTCGCTGGTGATCTCGGAGGAGAGCGGCGTTGGCAGCTCCGATGCCTGAAAGAGGATCGCAGCGTCGAGTCGCCCCTGCTCGAGCTGTCGACCGAGGCGTTCGCACTCATCGAGGGTGAGCTCGAGACTCAGCTGGTGCCGCTCCACGCCTCGCAGGATGGCTGGCACGACGATTGCGCCGAGCGTGGGGAAGATGCCGAAGCGGATCAGACGCCGCTCGTCTGCGATCCACGCGTCGAGCTCGGCGAACGCCCGGCGGCCGCCTTCGAGGAGCTGTCTGGCGCGGACGGCGAACACGAGTCCGGCCTGCGTCGGGGTACTTCCGCGCGGTCCTCGGTCGAGCAGCTTGGTGCCGGCCTGCCGCTCGAGGCTCCTGAGATGGTGGTCGACGGTCGGATGGCTCCAGCCGAGCGCTGCCGCTGCGGCCGCGACGGATCCTTCCGCGAGCACCGCGTCGAAGGCGGCGAGTCCGCGGAAGTCGGGCAGATCTGCGGTGCTTCGCTGGGTCACAGTTGCAGTCTAGGGCTGAAGCCATCACGCCAAGCTGTCATTCTCTCTTGCAATCAGAGATGCCACGATGGACACATGACGCACGCACCCGAGTTCCCGACCTTCGCCTTTGACGACGCCGAGGAAGACCTCGGCTCATTGACGTCGCAGGGCACCTCGGCGACCGTGCGGGCGCAACAACAGCCTGTCGATGTCGATGGAGGTACCGCCGGTGCCCCGTACGCTGCTGCCCTCGCCGTTCACGCGGCTCGCGACTCCACGGCCTTCCTGGTGCCAGGCCACGGCGCCGAGGCGAGCGGACTCGGCCTCGGGCAGGCTGAGTACTTCGGCGAGCGCGTGCTGGAACTCGACGTGACACCCCTCCTCGACGGCATCGACCTCGGCGACGGCTCGCCGCGCGAGCAGGCCGAGCGCCTCGCCGCCGACGCCTGGGGAGCATCCCGAACCTGGTTCCTTACCGGTGGATCCTCGATGGGCAACCGCATGGCCGCGCTCGCCGCGCGCGGGCTGGGAGAGGGGGTGCTCATGCAGCGCAGCGCGCATTCGAGCTTCGTCGACGGCATCATCCTCGGCGGCTCCACGCCCAGCTTCGTGCTGCCCGAGGTCGACCTCGAGCACGGCATCGCGCACGGGGTCACTCCGCGCTCCGTTGCGGA
This sequence comes from Pseudoclavibacter helvolus, assembly GCF_049707175.1. Lineage (GTDB taxonomy): Bacteria > Actinomycetota > Actinomycetes > Actinomycetales > Microbacteriaceae > Pseudoclavibacter > Pseudoclavibacter helvolus_A. Next base: position 9,021 of record NZ_JBNAFM010000013.1, read on the forward strand.
TGCGCTTGCCGAGCGCCGCGCATCCGGTGCCGGCGATGTCGCCGCCGTCTACATCGTCTCGCCGAGCTACTTCGGGGCCGTCGCCGACGTCGCCGGCATCGCCGAGGTTGTCCACGACGCGGGCGCCGCGCTCATCGTCGATGCGGCCTGGGGAGCTCACTTCGGGTTCCTTCCCGAGCTGCCCGACTCCCCGGTCCGCCTGGGCGCCGACCTCGTCGTGACCAGCACGCACAAGCTCACCTCGTCGCTCTCCCAGAGCGCCCTCGTGCACCTCGGGCACGGCCCCATGGCTCGCGCCCTCGAACCGCACGTCGAGCGCGCCCACCGCATGACCGCATCCACCAGCGAGAGCTCGCTGCTGCTCGCGTCGCTCGACCTCGACCGTCGCGACCTCGTCGAACGCCGCGACCTGCTCGAGACCTCGCTCGAGCGTGTGCTCGCCGCGAGGCAGCTGTTCCGCGCCGACGGGCGCTTCCCGGTCGTCTCCGACGGCTTCGACGAGTACGCCTCGACGGTCGCCATCGATCCGTTCCGGATCCCGCTCGACATCCGTGCGACGGGCCTCGACGGGCACACGGTGCGGTTACGCCTCGCCCGCGAGTTCGGGGTCATGGTCGAGATGGCGACCGTGAGCTGCATCGTCGCCGTGATCGGCATCGGCAAGACGCCGGATGCACGCATCCTCCTCGACGCGCTCGCCGAGATCGCGGCCGACTCGACCGTGCAAGACGCGTCGACGGCTTCGCCCGGTTCGGCAGTTGTCATTCCGCCGATGCCCGGCCCGGGCGCCATGCGCATCCGGCCGCGCGCGGCCTACCTGGCCGACGCCGAGACAGTGCCGTGGGCGGAAGCGATCGGACGCATTTCGGCGGACTCGCTCGCCGCCTACCCGCCCGGCATCCCCAACGTGCTGCCGGGGGAGGAGATCACGGTCGAGGTCGTGGAGTTCCTCCGTGCCTCGGCGGCCGCTGGCAGCCACGTGCGCGGCGCTGTGGACAGCGCCGTCTCAGCGTTCCGAGTCGTCGCCGAGTAGCCGAGCGCCGCTGCGTCGGCTCGACGCCGGGTCGCTGCGCCGCTGCGCCGGGTCGCCGCCGCGAGCTTCGCAGCGCGGGGTGGTTCGTGGCGGGCTGTGGCGCGGTCGGTGTCCATTGAGAGTGCAGAATCGCCGCTGACGGGTGCGGAAATGCCACTCTGCGCCCGAAATTGCACTTTCGTTGGTCACGGAGTGTTTGTCCCCGCCGAAGCTAGCCGCGCCCGGCGTCGTTCGGGCCGCCGTCGTCGAGGATCAGCTGCAGGAAGACGACGTCGAGCCAGCGCCCGAACTTGGTGCCAACCTGGTCAAGCCGTCCGGCGTGCGTGAATCCGAGGCGTTCGTGCAGTGCGATCGACGCGGCGTTGTCTGCATCGATGGCGGCAACCAGTGCGTGCTTACCCGCAGCTCGCGCGTGGTCGATGACGGCACGCACGAGCGCTTTACCGAGCCCGTTTCCGCGTGCTGAGCTGCGCAGGTACACGGCGTGCTCCACGGTGTGGCGGTAGCCGTCGAATGGCCGGAAGTCGCCGTAGGTGGCATAGCCGAGCACCGCGCCTGCGGCGTTGACGGTGACGAGTACGGGGTTCCCCGCGGCGGTCTGCCTGGCGAGCCACTCGAGGCGGTTGTTGTCGTCGACGGGTGACGCGTTCCAGCTGACGGTCGTCGTCAGAATGTCCTCGTTGTAGATCTCGGTGATCGCGGGGATGTCGTCGACGGTGGCGTCGCGGATGGTCGTGGTCACTCGGCCAGTATCTCGCAGTGGGGAGGGTGAAGGCGGTGTCTGGTTCGTCGGCCCTGCCCCGTTCAGGCGGGTGCGGTGCCGGTCGAACCGCGCACGGCGAGGCTCGTCGCGACCCGCTGCACGCGCTGGAGCTGCACGGGATGCTGCATGCGTTCGAGCAGGAGCGTGCCGGCTTGCACGCCGATCGCGAAGTTGCCCGTGTCGACCGAGGTGAGCGACACGACCTGGAACTGTGCGAGCGGCGAGTTGTCGTAGCCGGCGACGGACAGGTCGGTCGGTACGCGCAGGCCGAGGGTGTGAGCGACGGAGAGGACGCCGATCGCTGAGGCGTCGTTGAAGGCGAAGATCGCGGTGACGCGTTCGCGGGCGGGGGCGGCGAGGAGTCGCCCTGCGGCCGCGTGCGCGCTCTCCTCGCTCATGCCGCCGGCTTCGAGGACGGCGGTCGATGCGGTGCCGGCCTCGGCCATGGCGCGGAGGAAGCCCTGTTCGCGGAGTTCGCTGATGCGACCTGGCCCGCGCAGGTAGGCGATGCGCGTGTGTCCGAGGTCGAGGAGATGTCGTGTGACCTGATGGGCGCCGGCTTCGTCGTCGTTGGTGACGATGTCGACGGAGGGCAGGTCGGGGTCGAGTGTGCCGGCGAGGACGATCGGCACGTCGTCGGCGATCTTGGCGATGGCCGCAGTCTCGGAGGTCGTGCCGATCACGATGATCCCGTCGACGCCTTGCTGCGTGAGCGCGTCGAGCGAGCGTCGCCCGATGCGCTGGTCGGTGCGGCTGTCGGCGAGGAGGGTCGCGTAGCCGGCGGCGTGCAGGGTCGCGGATGCTCCTTCGAGCAGCTCCACGAACCACGGGTTGCGGAGGTCGTTGACGAGGAGGCCGACGGTGTGCGTCTTTGTCTGCGAGAGCCCGCGGGCGTGCGCGTTCGGTCGGTAGCCGAGTTCTGCGATGGCGGCGAGCACGGCTGCCCGGCGGGAGTCGCTCACGTGTGGCGCGTCTCTCAGGACCAATGAGACGAGTGATTTCGAGACACCGGCGCGTTCGGCGACGTCCCGGATGGTGACGGGCGCCGAGGGCGGTTTTCCGGTGTCGCTCATGCGGTCGCTTCCTGGTTCTGCGGCGGGTGGAGTCACCAGCGTATGGCCTTTTCTGCCGACGTGTGGAACTATTTGCACCGATCTATATTTGTCCAAAGTGTCCGTTGAGCACACAGGGACGCAACAACCGATGAGGATGGCATGAGCACACGGAACGCGCGCCAGTTGAGCGCAGGAATGGTCGGCGGCGGCGTTGGCGCCGACATTGGCAAGACGCATCGCTTCGGGATGCGCATGGACGACCGCTACTCGCTGAACGCGGGCGTCTTCGGCCGTGACCGCGAGCAGTCCGCGGGTGTCGCCGCATCCCTCGGGGTTGACCCCGCGCGCACGTACGCGGGCTACGAGGAGATGGCCGAAGCCGAGTCGGCCCGCGAGGACGGCATCGATGTCGCAATCGTCGCGACCCCGAACGACAGCCACTTCGACGTCGCCAAGGCGTTTCTCGAGCGGGGCATCCATGTCGTCTGCGAGAAGCCGCTCACGCAGAGCTCGAAGGCCGCGCGCGAGCTCGTCGACCTGGCCGTGGCCAACCACGTGATCCTCGCCGTGCCGCACTGCTACTCCGCGTACCCGATGGTGCGTGAGGCTGCCCGCATGGTGAGCGACGGACGCCTGGGTCGCCTCACCTTCGTCGACGTTGAGCACGCCTCGGGCTGGGCGGCGACGCCCCTTGAGGCAACGGGCCACAAGCAGGCGAGCTGGCGAACGGACCCAGACGTTGCCGGCTTCCCGAGTGTCGTCGGCGACCTTGGCACGCACGGCTACCACCTGGCTCGCTACATCACGGGGCTCGAGGCTGAGCAGGTCTCCGCCCAGCTGCACACGTTCGTCCCCGGGCGGAAGGTCTTCGACAACGCGACGGTGGCGCTTCGACTCAGCGATGAGGTCCCTGGGCGACTCTGGGCGAGCATGGCTGCGACGGGCCACAATCACGGCCTGCGCATCCGCGTCTTCGGCGATCAGGGCAGTCTCGAGTGGCAGCACGAGGATCCGCACCACCTTGTGTTCCAGGATCTGGAGGGCACGACGACGATCTTCACGCACGGCCTCGCGTCGCTCTCGGAGGACTCCGCGCGGCTCACCCGGGTCGGCCTCGGCCACCCGGAGGGTTTCCTGGAGGCGTTCGGTAACTTCTACCGCGATCTCGCCGACGAGCTCGAGGCGAGGCGGGATGCGCGCCCGTCGACGGTGCGCGAGCTGTCGTTCCCCACGGGGGTCGACGGGCTCATCGGCGTGCAGTTCGTCGAGGCGGTCGCGGCGTCGCACGCGGCGGATGCGGCGTGGACGGTGCCGGCGAGTGTCGCCGACCGCGATGCCGAGGTCGCGGCGGCGGACGCCGAGCTGCGCGAAGTCGGAGGGAACTGAGATGCAGAGGTTCGCGCTCATCGGCGCCGGGTTCATCGGGGCCGTTCATGCTCAGAGTCTCGCCGCCAACCCCGACGTGAACTTCCGCTTCGTCTACGACGTCGACCAGGCGCGGGCTGGGCGGCTCGCGGCGTCGCACGGCGCGGCGGTCGCAGCCACGCTCGACGAGGTCTTCGACGCGGCGCAGGTCGACGCGGTGCTCATCGCGTCGTCGACGAACATGCACTCCGAGCATCTGCGTCTGGCGGCAGACGCTGGCATCGCAGCGCTCTGCGAGAAGCCCATCGACCTCGACCTGGAACGGGCCCGCGAGACCGTCGCCTACGTCGAGGCGACGGGCATCACGGCCATGGTCGACTTCAATCGCCGCTTCGACCGCGACTACGCCGAGTTGAAGCGCACGGTCGATGCGGGCGAGATCGGCGCTGTCGAGCTCCTCCAGCTCTCGAGCCGGGGGCCCTCCATGCCGCCGCTGGAGTACATTGCGGTCTCGGGTGGGCAGATGCGCGACCAGACAGTGCACTTCTTCGACCTGGCGACCTGGATCACCGGGCTGGATGCGGTGTCCGTCTTCGCGAGCGGTAGCGCGCTCGCAGAGCCGCGCGTCGCCGAGTATGGCGACGTCGACACGTCGATCGCGACCGTGCGCCTGGCGAGCGGCGCGCTGGTGCAGATCGACAGCATCCGCCGCTCCGGCTACGGCTACGACGAGCGCATCGAGGTGTTCGGATCGACGGGGCTGGTCGAGGCCAAGCGCCACCGTGCGGGCCAGGTCGCGAGGTACGGGCGCGGCACCGTGACAGAGTCGGGGATGCACGCTGGCTGGTTCGAGCGGGTGCAGCCGACCTACGCGGCAGCGCTCGCGGAGTTTGTCGGCGCGCTCGAGGGGCGCCGCGTGCCGTCACCGTCGCTGCGCGAAGCGCTTCGCGCGCAGGCCATCGCGGAGGCTGCGACGAGGTCGCTGGCCAGCGGTCGCGAGGAGCTCGTGACGTACTGAACGGCGTCGAACGGATGCTGTGGAGCGGCGGGCGGCCGGGTGCGGTCGCCCGCCGTTTCGTGTCGAGACCGAGTCGAGATCTTCGTCTCGCAGAAAAGTATTTGCTTAATACACCTGTTGAGCTATTGTCATGACAAGCCAGAAACGTGCTCGTTGATCTCGGACAAGGATGACCGAGCGGGCACACGTGAGTCTCTCGGAAATCGCGCCCCCACGCGACACCCGACAGGCGCACACCTGGCGTCGTCACGACATTCAAAGGAGTTTTCGTGAAGAAGAAACGTCTCATGTACGGCCTGGCGGCACTCGCGATGGTGCCCGTCTTCGCGCTCACCGCCTGCTCATCCGCTGGCGGACGTGACACCGGGACCGCCGACGCAGCGGCTGCCCCCGGCGTTGCGGACACGCCGTCCATCAAGATCGCGATGATCACGCACGCCGCCCCGGGCGACACCTTCTGGGATATCGTGCGCAAGGGTGCAGAGACTGCTGCCGCGAAGGACAATGTCGAGCTGCTCTACTCGTCGGACCCGCAGGCGCCGAATCAGGCGCAGCTAATCCAACAAGCGATCGATCAGGGTGTCGATGGTATCGCCGTCACGATCGCCAAGGGCGACGCGCTCGAGGACTCCATCAAGTCTGCGGTCGATGCTGGCATCCCTGTCGTGGCTTTCAACGGCGGGAGCAAGGAGGCCTTTGAGTTCGGTGCCTTCACGTACATCGGTCAGGACGAGGTGGTCGCGGGCCAGGCGGCTGGCGACAAAATCAACGAGCTCGGCTACACGAAGCCGCTATGCATCATCCAGGAGCAGGGACACGTCGGTCTCGAAGCGCGCTGCGCCGGCATCAAGGAAAAGGTGCCAGGCACCGAGATCCTGTACGTCACCGGAACCGACATGACGCAGGTTAAGTCGACGATTTCCGCGAAGCTGCAGTCGACGCCGGACACCGATGTTGTCATCGGCCTCGGTGCTCCCTTCACGCTCACAGCTATCGACTCTGTCTCGGAGACCGGCTCCAACGCGAAGGTCGCCTCGTTCGACCTCAATGCGGACCTCGCGCAAGCGATTGTGGACGGGGACGTCGCTTTCACGGTCGACCAGCAGCCCTACCTCCAGGGATACATGGCAGTCGACTCGCTCTGGTTGCAGAACAACGGTGAGTTCGCGCTCGGCGGCGGCAAGCCCGTGCTCACTGGTCCGACGATCATCGACGAGAGTAACGCGGCAGTTGTTCTCGAAGAGGCCAAGAAGGGCATCCGCTAACCAGCGAACCGTGGTCGGGACGGTCGCCAACGCGGCTGTCCCGGCCCCTCACAAGGAAGTGCAGTCATGGTTCAGACTTCAACACCAACCTCAGCATCCCCGCGGTCGCCGAAGACCGGTTCGGCTCCCGTCACTCTTGATGAACGAGTGGGCAAACGGTCGCCGCTCTCCGTCATCCTCGGACGACCTGAGATGGGGGCCGTCGTTGGCGCCATCGTCGTCTTCGTGTTCTTCGCAATTGCGGCACCCGTCTTCACCCAGGTCACGTCTCTCGCCACCGTCCTCTACGGCGCATCCACTATCGGCATCATGGCCGTCGGCGTCTCGCTGCTCATGATCGGCGGCGAGTTCGACCTCTCCGCCGGCGTCGCCGTGATCTCCTCGGCGCTCACCGCTTCGCTCTTCAGCTGGTACTTCGCGACCAACGTGTGGGTCGGCGTGCTCATGGGGCTCGCCTTCGCCCTGGCTGTCGGCTTCATCAACGGCTGGCTACTCATTAAGACGAAGCTGCCGTCGTTCATCGTGACGCTGGCTTCGTTCCTCATGCTCACGGGCCTCAACCTGGGCATTACTCGCCTCGTCGGAGGAGGCGTCTCCAGTCCTGCGATCGCCGACATGGACGGGTTTGCTTCGGCCAAGGCGATCTTCGCGAGCGAGTTGCCCATCTTTGGGGTCAACGTGAATGTCACCGTCTTCATCTGGATCGCCCTGGTGCTTGTGGCCACGTTCATCCTCATGCGTACCAAGATCGGCAACTGGATCTTCGCCGTTGGCGGCGACGAGAACGCGGCCCGCGCCGTCGGCGTGCCGGTTACGGCGACGAAGATCGGTCTCTTCATGGGCGTCGGCTTCTGCGCCTGGATTCTCGGCATGCACAACCTCTTCGCCTTCAATGTCGTGCAGTCGGGCGAGGGCATCGGCAACGAGTTCCTCTACATCATCGCGGCCGTGATCGGCGGCTGCCTCCTCACCGGCGGCTACGGCTCGGCGATCGGCGGCGCGATCGGCGCCCTGATCTTCGGCATGGCCAACAAGGGCATTGTCTACGCCCAGTGGAACCCCGACTGGTTCAAGTTCTTCCTCGGCCTCATGCTGCTGCTGGCCACGATCGTGAACCTCGTCGTCAAGAAGAGGGCGGAGCAGAAGTAATGGCAACGAACCAGGCAATAGCAGCGGATGCGACGCGTTCCGGTGGCGTCGAAGGCGCACACCTCATCTCGCTCCGCGACGCGGGCAAGCGCTACGGCAACATCCTCGCCCTGCAACACGTCGACATGGACGTCGATCCCGGCAAGGTCACCTGCGTGCTCGGCGACAACGGCGCCGGCAAGTCGACGCTCATCAAGATCATCGCCGGGCGCCACGAGCACACCGACGGCGAGTTCCTCATCGAGGGCGAACCCGTCACGCTCAAGTCGCCGCGCGAAGCGCTCGAGCGCGGCATCGCGGCGGTCTACCAAGACCTCGCGGTCGTGCCGCTCATGCCGATCTGGCGCAACTTCTTCCTCGGCTCCGAGCTCACAAAGGGCTTCGGGCCCTTCAAGAGCCTCGACGTCGAGCAGATGAAGGCCATCACCAAAAAGGAACTGCTCGACATGGGCATCGACCTTCGCGACGTCGACCAGCCCATCGGGCAGCTCTCGGGCGGCGAGCGCCAGTGTGTCGCCATCGCACGTGCCGTGTACTTCGGCGCGAAGGCGCTCATCCTCGACGAGCCGACCGCCGCGCTCGGCGTGAAGCAGTCCGGCGTGGTGCTGCGCTACATCCTCGCGGCCCGCGACCGCGGGCTCGGCGTGATCTTCATCACCCACAACCCGCACCACGCGTTCCCCGTCGGCGACAGCTTCCTCCTCCTCAAGCGAGGCAAGTCGATCGGCTACTATGACAAGGCCGACATCACCCTCGACGAGCTCACCGCGCAGATGGCCGGCGGCGCGGAACTCGAAGAGCTCGCGCACGAGCTCGAGCAGCTCGGCGGCTACACGCAGGACATCGCGGTCATTCGCGAAGTCGAGGAGGACATCCCCGAGGTGCACGCCAAGTAGGGCGAGCATCCCGTGGGCAGTGCCACTCAATGCAAGACGCGGCCGGCACCCGGATAGGGGCCGGCCGCGTCTGCAGTGTTAGGTCAGCGGCGCGTGGTCGCGAAGGGGCCGTGGTCGCGGTCGACGACCTCCTTGCCGAGCGGGGAGAGGGAGATCGGGATCATCTTGAAGTCGGCGATGCCCATCGGAATGCCGATGATCGTGACGCAGAGCGCGATGCCCGACACGATGTGGCCGATCGCCAGCCACCAGCCGGCGAGGATGAACCAGATCACGTTGCCGACGAACGAGAAGGCGCCGGCGCTCGGCTTCGAGACCACGTCGCGACCGAAGGGCCAGAGTGCGTAGAGGCCGATGCGGAAGGAGGCGATGGCCCAGGGGATGGTGATGATCGGGATGCAGAGCAGGACTCCGGCGAGCATGTAGCCGCAGAAGAGCCAAAAGCCCGACAGTACGAGCCAGATGATGTTGAGGAGTGTGCGCATGCGTCAAGCATGCCGGAACTCGCGATGTATCGCGTCATGCTCGAGAGTGACTTTCTTTGTCCCTATGTCATGACAAATTGACGCCAAGTGACTATGCTCGCCGTAGGCGGTGCACCACGTCGCAGTGGCTCCCGCTCCCGCAGTGCTTCCGCATCCGTCCACGTACAACGAGGTCACCATGAGTTCCCCCACCACGACGCCCTACATCGGCCAGTCTGCCGAGGAAATCCTGCAGGTTCTGCGCTCCGAGGAGTCCGAGCTCGACTTCCCGAGCTTCACGCTCGAAGACGCGTGGCAGGTGGGCACCTGGCTCCGGCACGAATCGATCGTGCGCGGGCACAGCGTCGCCATCTCGGTCGTGCTCGGCGGGCAGCGGGCGTTCCACGCGGCCACACCTGGATCGTCGGCGCTGAACGACGCCTGGCTCGCGCGCAAATTCCGGGTCGTCGAGCACTTCGGACACTCAACGCTCGCGGTCCGCTACACCTACGAGGCCAATGGCGAGAACTTCGCCACCGACTCGCTGCTCGACCCCCGCGAGTACGCGGCGGCTGGTGGCGGCTTCCCGATCCGCATCGGCGGCACGCTCGCCGGCGCCGTCGGCGTCAGTGGCCTGGAGATGCACGACGACCACGCCCTCGTCGTCGAAGCCCTCCGCGTGCACCGCATCCTCTCGTAGTCGTCGCGTGACTTCACGGGTTGCCGCATCGCCACGGGCGGTGGCCTGCCATTCCGCCTTTCCCAGCCGGCGCTACTGGTCGGCGACGGCGTCGAGCACGTCGTCGGCGTAGCGCTCGAGCTTCGCGGCTCCGACGCCAGAGATTGCGGCGAGCTGCGCGTGCTGGCGGGGCTTGACCTCGGCGATGGCAGCGAGCGTCGCATCCGTGAAGACGATGTAGGCCGGTACCCCCTGCTCCTTCGCCGTCTCCGCACGCCAGGCACGCAGCCGCTCGAAGACCTCGCGCTGCGACTCGGTCAGCGAAGCCGCGGCCGCGCTGCCACCGCCTGAACGCCCCGAGTACTCGCCGCGGCTGCGGCGCCCGCTCGCCCCGGAGGTTCGCGCCGGCTCCTTGCGGAACATCAGCTGTCGCTCCCCGCGCAGCACCGGACCTGCCTCGCTCGTCAGCGCAAGCACGCCGTACTCGCCGCGAACGGCGAGCACGCCAGCGGCCAGCAACTGGCGGACGACCCCACGCCACTCGGTCTCGCTCAGGTCCTTCCCGATGCCGAACGTCGAGAGCTCGTCGTGCTTCCACTGCGTGATCTTCTCGGTGGTCTTGCCAATGAGGATGTCGATGAGCTGTCCGGCTCCGAAGGCCTGACCGTTCCGCTCCCGATCGAGTCGGAGCACCGTCGAGAGAAGCTTCTGGGCGGCGATCGTGCCATCCCACGAGGCGGGCGGCGAGAGGCACGTGTCGCAGTTGCCGCACGGCTCGCTGAGCTGCCCAAAGTAGGCCAGCAGCTGCACGCGCCGACACGTGACGGTCTCGCAGAGCGCGAGCATCGCATCCAGATGCTGGCTCTGAGCCCGCTTGCGCTGCGAATCGCCCTCGCCCTCCGCGATCATGCGACGCTGCTGCACCACATCCTGCAGGCCGTAGGCGAGCCAGGCGGTGGATGGCAGGCCGTCGCGGCCCGCGCGTCCGGTCTCCTGGTAGTAGCCCTCGATGCTTTTCGGTAGGTCGAGGTGCGCGACGAAGCGCACGTCGGGCTTGTCGATGCCCATGCCGAACGCGATCGTCGCCACCATGACCACCCCGTCTTCGCGGAGGAACCTCGACTGGTGCCTCGCCCGCGTCTCGGCGGGCATGCCCGCGTGATAGGCGAGCGCGTTGACGCCCTGGTCGCGCAGCCACCCGGCGATGTTCTCGACCGACTTCCGGCTGAGGCAGTAGACGACGCCGGCGTCACCGGCATGCTCGCTTTGGATGAGGCGCAGCAGCTGGGCCTTCGGGGTCTGCTTCGGGGAGATGCGGTACTGGATGTTCGGGCGGTCGAAGCTCGCGACAAACACCTTCGCATCGTCGAGGACGAGTCGCTCGACGATCTCCTGGCGGGTCTCGCTGGTGGCCGTCGCGGTGAGCGCGATGCGCGGGACGCCCGGCCACCGCTCGGCGATCATCGACAGGTTCAGGTAGTCGGGTCGGAAGTCGTGCCCCCACTGAGCGACGCAGTGGGCCTCGTCGATCGCGAACAGCGAGATCTGGGTGCGGCTCAGCAGATCGGCCGCGACCGGCAACCGCTCTGGTGCGAGGTAGATGAGGTCGAGCTCGCCCGCAAGCAGCTGCCGCTCCACCTCGCGGCGCTCATCGATCGACTGCGTCGAGTTCAAGTACGCGGCGCGCACGCCGAGCTGCTCCAAGGCTCCGACCTGGTCGTGCATGAGCGCGATGAGAGGTGAAATGACCACCCCGGTGCCCTGGCGCACGAGGGCGGGCACCTGGTAGCAGAGGCTCTTGCCGCCGCCCGTGGGCATGAGCACGACGGCATCGTCGCCAGCGCACAGCCGCTCAATGATCTGGGCCTGATCGCCACGGAAATCGTCGTACCCGAACACCTCCCGCAGCACGTGCTGCGCGCGCTCGAGCAAAGTCCCTGACTCGGAGGGGGCTTCTGTCTCGTGCGTTGCGACCATGCAAGCAACCCTAGGCGCGACCACGGACATTCGCATGGCCCTCCACAGGCCACGGCGCGTGCATCCCACCGCCAACTCTCCGCGGCTCGGGAGTCACCGTTCGCGAGCTACGAGGTGCCCCGGATGCGCGACACCGGCGGGTAGTAGCGGAACCCCGGAATGAACAGCGGCGGCGAGGTGACGCGCGCCTTGCGGCGGGGGAGCGTATGGCCGAACGGGTCAGCGAGAGCTGACATGTGCTGCTGCTCGACCTGCAGCTGCGCGTTCATGCTCGGCTGCGACGCGAGGGGCGTCGAGCCGTTGCGGGTGTGCGCGCGACGTCGGGGGCTGTTCACACTCCGCTCCCATCGCCGGTAGTCCAAACGTGCTGCTCTGCTCGCAGTCGGGGGTGGCCCCACGCTAGCGAGAATCACCGCGCGGCGCGCCGGAGGCGATGGGGAGAACTGCCCGTCGAGCCATCGGTTGGCGAGCCGCACCGGGGGTCGATAGGTGAATGCACCTGGCGAATGCGCGAGCCTCCCGACCGAGCAGTCGGATTAGCCGCGGTCGACCGTAAGGCCAGCCCCAGCCCACTCGGACATGCCACCGAGCACGTTCACGACCGGCTTGCCCTGCTGCTCGAGGTACGCAGCCGCGCGCTCGCTGCGCACACCCGCGGCGCAGATCAAGTACACGGGGCCGTCCTCCGGCACCTCGTCGACGCGGTCGACGAGCTCGCTGAGCGGCACGTTGCTCGCCCAGGGGATGCGCACGGCCGAGAACTCGTCGGTCTCACGAACGTCGATAACGGTGGCCTGCTCGCCGAGCTCCGCGAGCCCCTTGATGTCGATGGTCTGCACGTGTCCTCCTGCTGCGGTGGATCGGCCCGACGGAAGTGCGGGTCGCTCAACCACGGTACTTGAGCGCGCGCAGACATGGACCGCTGGCGGGCGCTTCCACGCGTCTCGTGCACCGTGTGTCCGCGGAGCCCTCCTCGTCTCGCGGTGCGGACTGTCGAGAAACTTGGCAATCTCCTGGGTGGGGGTGTATCTTCACCCAAGGTAAGCCTTACCTGGCCTACTACGCATGGACGCCTGGGCTATGGCTGGCCCTCACGCCCGCCAGCCCCTCTTCCCGACACCCCAGGACTCCAGCATGCTCGGCTCTCTCCTCATCGGCCTCCGCGAAGGCCTCGAAGCGGCGCTCGTCGTCGGCATCCTCATCGCCTACGCCAAACGCATCCGGCGCCCCGACATCGTCCGCCGCATCTGGATCGGCGTCGCCTTCGCGATCATCGCGTCGCTCGCGCTCGGCGCCGTGCTCACCTTCGGCGCGTACGGCCTCTCGTTCCAAGCCCAGGAAATCATCGGCGGCAGCCTCTCGCTCGTCGCCGTCGCGATGGTCACGTGGATGGTGTTCTGGATGCTGCAGGTCTCGAACACCCTGAAACACGAGCTTGAAGGGCAGATCGACCGGCACCTCGAAGGCAGCGGATGGGGCATCGTCGCGGTCGCCTTCGTCTCCGTTGCGAGGGAAGGGCTCGAGACCGCCCTCTTCGTCTGGTCGACCACCCGAGCGGGGGACGGCTGGGTGCTCGGGTTCCTCGGCGCGATCGTCGGCCTCCTCCTCGCCGTGGGCCTCGCGTGGGGCCTCTTCCGCGGCGTCGTCCGCATCAACCTCTCCACCTTCTTCACCTGGACCGGCGCGATCCTCATCGTCTTCGCGGCAGGCATCGTCGCCTACGCGATCCACGACCTGCAGGAAGCAGCGGTGTTCCCCGGGCCCTTCGTCGCGGCCCCCGAAAGCGCCTCCGCCGCCGCCCAGGCCTGGTTCGGCGAGAACGCCTGGGCGTTCCGAATCCCCAAAGTCATCCCGCCAGACGGGCTCCTCGGAGCGCTCCTCAAAGGCACCATCGGCTTCACGCCGGAGATGACGAAGCTCGAGCTCATCGCCTACTTCGCCTACCTCATCCCGACCGCCACGCTCTTCGCGATCCGCACCAGAGCAGGCCGTCCGAAGCCGGCCACCACATCCTCACCACAGCCAGCGGCGACAGCCGCCCACTGAGTCCGCGCCCACGCAGAAGGAACCCCATGCACTTCAAGCCAATCGCCGCAGGCCTGCTCTCGGCCGCAGCCCTCGTGACCCTCACCGGCTGCGTGCCCAACGCACCCGCCAACTCCGCCTCCGCACTCGCCGTCTCGAGCACCGAAGACAACTGCACGGTCTCAGGCGCATCCGCCGCCAGCGGGCCCATCACCTTCGACGTCACCAACGACGGCGAACGCGTCACCGAGTTCTACCTGCTCGCCGACGACGGCCTGCGCATCATCGGCGAAGTCGAGAACATCGCCCCGGGCACCAGCCGCCAGCTGTCCGTCGTCGCCCAGCCCGGCGACTACTTCACCGTCTGCAAGCCAGGCATGATCGGCGCCGGCATCGGGCAGACCGCGTTCCAGGTCTCCGGAGAAGCCGTCGCAGTCGCCGCCGACGACCAGGCCGCATACGACGAAGCCGTCACGAGCTACACCGCCTACCTCCGCAACCAGGTCGCCGAGCTCGTGCCCCTCGTCGAACAGCTCAGCGACGCCTACGCATCCGGTGACGACGCGAAGGCGCGCGAACTGTTCGCGGCAGCCCGCGTACCCTACGAGCGCATCGAACCCACCGCCGAAGCGTTCGGCGACCTCGACCCGAAGATCGACTACCGCGAGGTCGACGCCGTCGCCGAAGGCCTCGACTGGACCGGCTTCCACCGCATCGAGAAGGACCTCTGGCAGCCGCAGCCAGGCGACAAGAACTCGGACGACACCGACGCGTTCCTCGACTGGGCCCCGTCAACGCCCGAGGAGCGCACCGCCTACGCCGACCAGCTCGTCGCAGACATCCAGGAGCTCGCCGACCTCGTGAACAGCGCCGAGTTCGAGATCTCCATCGAGGACATCACGAACGGGGCGATCGGCCTGCTCGACGAAGTCGCCACCGGCAAGATCTCCGGCGAAGAGGACTGGTGGTCAGGCACCGACCTCAGCGACTTCAAGGCGAACGTCGAAGGTGCAGAGGTGGCCTTCGGCATCGTCCAAGACGTCGCTCGCTCCAAGGGAGCCGACGGGGCCGCGATCGCCGACTCCATCAGCACCGAGTTCACCGCCCTGGGCGACCTGCTCGGCAGCTACGGCAGCTACGAGGACGGGTTCACCAACTACCGCGACCTCACACCAGAGCAGGTCAAGGAGCTCTCGACGCAGGTCGACGCCCTTGCCGAGCCGCTCTCGCAGCTCACCACGACCGTGCTCGGGCTCCAGGGCTAGCCGTCCAGGCCTAGCCGCGGCCGCGTCGAGTCATGCTCGCAGTCAGAGTGACGTGGGGGCGCCCCGGGCCCTCGTTCGGGGCGTTCCGGCCGCCACGTCACTCTGAGTGTCACCTCGAGCGATCGAGCTCGAGGCAGACATCGAGGAAGTGCCCTGCGAGGCCACGCATCATGCAGAAGAAGGAGTACCGGTGAGCGCAGTCGAGCCCGGCCACGAACCAGCCGACGCGGCCACGCCCGGAGAGCGGGCGAGGTCCGGGGCGACGGCGGTGCCGCGGCCTGCGACCACTGGATCGAGCGCAGTCGCCGGCGGGGGCCTCTCGCGTCGAGGGCTCCTCGGGCTCCTCGGCGCCGGAGCAGCAGGGCTCGCCGCGGGCGGCGCAGGCGGATATGGCATTGCGGCGGCGTCGGGGGCCAGCGCCGACGGTCACGCGGGTAGCGGCACCCAGTATCCGTTCTACGCCGAGCACCAGTCGGGCATCGTGACCCCGGCCCAGGATCGACTCCACTTCGCCACCTTCGACGTGCGCGAAGGCACCACCAGGCAAGAGCTCATCGAGCTGCTGCAGGACTGGAGCTACGCCTCCTCGCGCCTCGTGCAGGGACTCGACGTGTCCGCCTCAGGAGCGGTCGGCGGCTCGCCGCTCGCGCCACCGGACGACACGGGCGAGGCGATGGGCCTTCCGCCGTCGGCGCTCACCATCACCATCGGCTTCGGGCCGACACTGTTCATCGACGGTGACGGCCTCGACCGCTTCGGGCTCGCGAGCAAGCAGCCGCCGAAACTCACGCAGCTCCCGCGGTTCTCCGGCGACGCACTCCAGAGCGAGCTCTCGGGCGGCGACCTGTGCATCCAGGCCTGCGCCGACGACCCCCAGGTCGCCGTCCACGCGATCCGCAATCTCACGCGCATCGGCTTCGGCCGCGTCATCCTCAGGTGGTCGCAGCTCGGCTTCGGGCGGACCTCGTCGACGTCGACCAGCCAGGCGACACCGCGCAACCTCTTCGGCTTCAAAGACGGCACGGCGAACGTCAAGGCCGAAGAGACCAGCGCGACCGCCGAACACGTCTGGGTCGCCCCCGGCGACGGCGCCGACTGGCTGGCCGGGGGTTCCTACCTCGTGGCGCGGCGCATCCGCATGATGATCGAATCGTGGGACCGGGTTCGGCTCGAGGAGCAGGAGCAGATCATCGGCCGTGACAAGCGAGCGGGCGCGCCGCTCAGCGGTGGCGAGGAGTTCACCGAGCCCGACTTCGCAGCCGAGAGCGCAACCACATTCGGGCGGCCTGCCATCGACGCGAACTCGCACGTCGCCCTCGCGCACCCCGCGAAAAACGCGGGGGCCAGACTGCTGCGCCGCGGCTATAACTTCGTCGACGGCAACGACGAGCTGGGCCGACTCAATGCGGGCCTGTTCTTCCTCTCCTACCAACGTGATCCGGAGCAGTTCATCCGCGTGCAACAGTCGCTGAGCACCGACCTGCTGAACGAGTACATCAAGCACACCGGCAGCGGCATCTGGGCAGTGCCGCCCGGCGCTCGCGAGGGTGGCTACGTCGGCGAGACGCTCTTCGCCTAAGACTCCCGGCGCGCTGCGCGGACCGACTCCCGCGGGTGGACTCGCGGTCAGAGCGGCCGCGTTTGGAGATCCCCGGGCCTTGCCGTCAAGGGCCTGGGCGTTCGCAGGAACTGTGGTATACCGCCGCGTTCTGACCATCGAACTCCGACATGCGAACGGACGATTTACGCATCCACCGACTTGGACCCGGGCCAGCTTCGTCTCCGGAACCAGACTGGGAGCGGAGCTTCTCGGTCAGATTCTAAGGAGCCAACCGGCCGTTGCGCTCGCTGGCCAGAGAAGGTCACCCAGCGACGGGTGACCTCCGCGGGAAATTCGGAGAGAGGTGCCAACACGGTGGTGACGAGTTTCTTGGCGGTCGAATCCGAGAGCGGGTGGGAGAGATCCCCCGGCTACCAGCGCTTCGAATACACATTCAAGCCCGGTGACAAGATCGCCTCGAACGAGTTCCAGAACTCCATCGGAATCACCGTCACCGATTACGCACGCCCCGTGAAATCCAGCGTCGCAGCCCTTCGCTTTGACTCGATGTTCGTCTTCCGGTTCGCGACGCGAGCCTTCTCCGCCGAATGGGACCGAGCGCGAGACTTCGCGCGCCGCAGGTTCCTGCACATCTTCGTGCAGAAGGGGAGCCTCGAGGTCGGCGCGGGCGGTGACGCCACCGTCCTCCGCGCCGGATGGACCGGGATGCTGTCGCCCGCGGCCTCGACCGTCCTGCTCAGGGCCGGGCACGACACCGAGTTCCTCGCCTTCTCGTTTGACCGCGACGAGGTGCCAGAGCTGCCCCCGCAGTCGACCGTCATCGCACGCCGCGTCAGCGAATCCGCCGTTCTGCAGGCCTCGTTCGCGTTCCTCGGCGGTGCCGTCCAAGCCTCGAGGCCGGCCGACCTCGAAGCGGCGCAGGTGTTCAGAGGGCTCACCCGCGACGTCGCCAAGGCGCTGACCGAGGAAGCCAGGCCACGAACTTTCAGCGGCGACGTCGTCGACGTCGCCCGGGGGCTCATCGAGTCGCGGGCCGCGTCGCGACTCCTCGACGTCGAGGCTGTCGCCAGAGAGATCGCTATCTCACGGCGATCCCTTGAGCGAGCATTCGCTGAACGCGGCCTGAGCGTTTCGAACGAAATCCGGCAGAAGCGAGCCGCCCTCGCGCACCACAAGCTCAGCGAGAACGACTCCGACTCGATGGAATCGATCGCCTTCGCCAGCGGCTTCGGGTCGGTCGAGGTCATGCGCCGCGCGCTCCTGCGCTACTACGACGCCTCGCCCGCCGCGATCCGCGCATCCGTCCAGCGGTTCGATTCAGACCCAGACCAGACAGGCACTTCATAGCTCGCTCATAGGTCGATGACGAGACTAGAAGCATGCCAGTAACCGACCAGCCGAGCTCGCGACTCGGCCCGATGCTCAAGGCCGCCGACGGATCCGCCATCAGAGTGCTCGTCGTCGACGACGAACCCTCACTCACCGACCTGCTCAAGATGGCGCTGCGCTACGAGGGGTGGGAGGTCCGGACCGCCGCCGACGGGGCATCCGCGGTGAAAATCGCCCGCGAATTCAAGCCACACGCAGCTGTGCTCGACGTCATGCTCCCCGATACCGACGGGCTCACGCTGCTGCACCGCATCCGCGCCGACGACGAGACGCTTCCCGTGCTGTTCCTCACGGCCAAGGATGCGCTCGCCGACCGCCTCGCAGGACTCACCGCCGGCGGCGACGACTACGTGACCAAGCCGTTCAGCCTCGAAGAAGTCATCGCACGAGTCCGCGGACTCGTCCGCCGCTCGATGCTCACGCAGGGCGGCGCGAACGACCCCGTGCTGCGCGTCGGCGACCTCAGCCTCGACGAAGAGAGCTACGAAGTGCGCCGAGGCGACGACCTCATCGAGCTCACCGCAACCGAGTTCGAGCTGCTGCGGTTCCTCATGCGCAACCCCAGACGCGTGCTGTCGAAGGCGCAGATCCTCGACCACGTGTGGAGCTACGACTTCGGCGGGCGCGAGACCGTCGTCGAGCTGTACATCTCCTACCTGCGCAAAAAGGTCGACGCCGGCCGCGACCCCATGATCAGCACCGTTCGCGGCGTCGGCTACATGCTCAAGGCCGTGGAATGAACTCGGCAGGGGGCGCGTCGGCGTCCGCCCCCGTGCATCCAGCCGCAACCCCGGTCGCAACACCGGCCGCCGCGCCATCGCGCGAAAGAGCACCGCTGACACTCCGCCGTCGCCTCGTGCTCGGCCTCGTCGCAACGCTCGTCATCGTGACCGCCGTCATCGGCGCCGTCAGCGTCTCGCTGCTGCACAACGTCCTCGTCGATCGGCTCGACGAGCAACTACTCTCCGCCAGCGACCGAGGGCGGGAAGGCGCCGGCGGGCCGGGAGACTCCGGCGGGCCGCTCTCGATCACCCCCAACGCCACCTTCGTGCTGAAGCTCCCCGGCCAGGCCGAAGGCACCGTCGGAGCGGTCATCGACGACGGCGCAGTCATCTCAGCAGGAGCGCTCAACAGCCTCGGCGAAGTCGTGCTCATCTCCGCAGACACCGCCGAATCCCTCGCGAGCGTGCCGCAAGACGGGCAGGCGCACACCGTCGTCGTCGACGGCATCGGCGAAGTCCGCGCCCAAGCCAGCGAGGGACCAGCCGGCTACGGGGTCGTCATCGCCCTCCCACTCGGCGACGTCAACGCCACCACGACAACGCTCAGCCTGATGATCGCGCTCGTCGGACTACTCGGCATCGCGCTCGCCGCCTACTTCACCTCCCAGTGGATCCGCGCATCCATGGCCCCACTCGAACGGGTCGAGCACCTCGCCACCAGCATCTCGAAACTCCCCCTCACCTCAGGCGACGCGGCACTCGACGTGCGCGTCGACCCACGCGACGCCGACCCGCGAACCGAAGTGGGGCGCATGGGGCAGGCCTTCAACACGATGCTCGGTCACATCTCACGCGCCTTCACCGCCAGGGAAGCCAGCGAAGCGAAGATGCGACAGTTCGTCGCCGACGCCAGCCACGAACTGCGCACGCCCCTCGCCTCCATCCGCGGCTACTCCGAGCTGACCCGCCGCAGCAGAGCCGACCTGCCAGAAGACACAGCGCGGGCCCTCGAACGCATCGACGCCGAATCGGTGCGCATGACAGCCCTCGTCGAGGAACTGCTGCTGCTCGCGCGCCTCGACGAAGGCGTGGACGCGTCGCGCGCATCCGTCGACCTGTCGCTCATCGCCCTCGAATCCGTCGGCGACGCCCACGCCGCATGGCCCGACCACACGTGGAACCTCGACATCCCAGGCGTTGCGATCGAGGTCAACGGCAACGACGCGCAGCTGCGACGCGTCGTCTCGAACCTCCTCGCGAACGCCAACGCCCACACGCCCGCCGGAACCAGCGTCACGCTGAACCTCGGCGTCGACCGCGGGAACGCTGTGCTGAGCGTGATCGACAACGGCCCGGGCATTGACCCGAGCGTGCTCGAGCACCTCTTCGAACGTTTCGTGCGCGGCGACGTGTCCCGCACCCGAGGCGAGACAGAGGCGAGCTCTGTCCCCGTCACGCGGGGAACCGGGCTTGGCCTGTCCATCGTCAAGAGCGTCGTGGATGCGCACGACGGCACGATCTCCGTCGACAGTCGCCCCGGCCAGACGCGGTTCACGGTGCGGCTGCCGCAAGGGTAGGCGGGCGAGGGCGCGGCGCGGGCGCGGCGCGGGCGTGGGCGGGCGTGGGCGGGCGCGGGCGCGGGCGTGGGCGCGGCGCGGGCGCGGCGCCGAGGGGCTTACATCGCTGACTTGCACCGCTGACTTGCACCGCTGACCTTTCGTCGTGCCTTTATGTGCTCGCGAGATGCCGCAAAGGGTTGTTCTGCGTGATTGGGAGCGACCTTCTGGGGCATCTCGCGGGCTGGGTGCTTGGTACTTGGTGGTTGGCACTGGATGTTTGGGGCCGGGTGCTGGGTGTTTGGTGTGCTGCGGCGCGGTCTGGGTGGGGCGGATGCCTGGGGTTTTGCATCGCTGGCCTTGTCTCGTGCGTTCGAGTTTTCGCGAGATGCCGCAAAGGGTTGTTCTGCGTGATTGGGAGCGACCCTTCGGGGCATCTCGCGGGCTGGGTGCGTGGTTCTTGGTGCTTGGCGCTGGATGTTTGGGGCCGGGTGTTGGGTGCTTGTTGTGCTGCGGCGCGGTCTGGGTAGGGCGGACGCCCGGGGTTTCGCATCGCTGGCCTTTGTGTCGTGCGTTCGAGTTTTCGCGAGATGCCGCAAAGGGTTGTTCTGCGTGATTGGGAGCGACCTTTTGGGGCATCTCGCGGGCCAAGTTCGGGTCGCTGGCCGGACCCGCGGTCGAGGGACTGTCACGCGCATTGCGACTGTCCAAGCGGTGCGATCGTGTGACCGCATCCGCATCCGCATCCGCATCCGTGATCGTGATCGCAGCGTCTTGGCCCGCGAACGGTCTCAAATGGTCGTCACGCGGCTATCGGTGACGACCATTTGCGGCAACTCGCGACATGGCAGCAGCGGCCGCGCGCGGCGCCGCGCGGGGTAGCAGCGCCGCGGGGTAGCAGCGCCGCGGGGTAGCGGCGCTACGGGGCCGCAGAGCGCCGGGGCCAGCTACGCGACGACGGGCGCCTGCCCTGCCCGCTCTGGTGCATCCTGGAACGCCGTCTTGGGTACGAAGCAC
This sequence comes from Pseudoclavibacter helvolus, assembly GCF_049707175.1. Lineage (GTDB taxonomy): Bacteria > Actinomycetota > Actinomycetes > Actinomycetales > Microbacteriaceae > Pseudoclavibacter > Pseudoclavibacter helvolus_A. Next base: position 30,220 of record NZ_JBNAFM010000013.1, read on the forward strand.
AGCGCGATCGCGGCGGCGACGGCGGTGAGTCCGCAGACGCTCCACACGGTGAAGTATCCGGCGAGTGAACCGGCGGTGCCTTCGGACGCGGCGGGTGCGCCTGCCAGGGTGCCGAGCAGGGCGATGCCGAAGACGCAGGAGGCGATGGCGCCGCCGAGCGTTTTCACCGAGTTCGTCAGTCCGGTCGCGACGCCGGTCTGAGTTGCGGGCGCGGCTGCGGCCGCGGCTGCGGGGAGCGCTGCGACGAGCGCGCCCGATCCGAGACCGACGATCACCATGTTGAGAACCGCCGACACGTAGCCATCGTGGAAGGGCAGGAACAGCAGGTAGCCGGTCGCGACTAGTCCGCTCGCGCCGACGAGCGCGAGGCGTGGGGCGAGCAGCTTCGTCACCTGGCTATAGAGCAGTGCTCCGGCGACCATGGACAGCACGTACGAGCCGATGAGGATCGAGGTTTGCGCAGCGGATGCGCCCAGCCCGTACCCGTACACGCTCGGGTCGGTGCGTGCGAACGTTGAGAGCGGTGCCTGCGCGCCGAGGACACTGACGCCGAAGAGGCCGGCGGTGAGGAAGACGGGCCAGAGCGATGCGGATCGGAAGAGGCGCACGTCGATGAGGGGATCGGGTCGGCCGAGCTCGACGCGGGCGAACACGGCGAGGAGCGCGAGTCCGAGCGCGACGATGCTCCAGGCGAAGAGGTCGGCGGGGCCGTTGGTGCGGAGCAGGCTGAGTCCGCCGGTGAAGGAGATGAGCGCGAAGCTGAGGAGGAGGAGGCCGGGGTAGTCGAGCTTGCCGCCGACCGGGTTCGGTGACTCCTTGACTCCGAGGAGGATCACGAAGAAGCAGAGGCCGACCGCGATCGCGGGGATGAGGAGCAGGGTCGGCACGGAGAGGCGGTCGGCGAGCATTCCGGCGCTCAGGGCTCCGGCGATGGCGCCGAGCTGCAGGGCGGCGACGAGTACGCCGGCGGAGGCTCGCGTCAGGCGCGCTGAGTCGGGGCGTTCTCGCGTGCGCGACCAGATCAGGGCGATCTCGATGGGGAGCCAGATGACGTAGAAGCCTTGGAGCGCCCAGGCGACGAGGAACAGCCAGAACTCTTGCGCGACGACGAGCCCGAACGAGGCGAGCGCGGTCACGGCGGTCGAGACCAGCAGCACTTTGCGCTGCCCGACCATGTCGCCGAGCTTCGCGAGTACTGGCACGACGAGCGCCGACAGCATGAGCTGCGCGCCTTCGAGCCAGTTCACGTCGGCGTCGTGGATACCGAGGTGTCGGGCGATGTCGGTGAGTAGCGGCGTGTAGTAGCCCTGCAGAATTCCACTTGTGAACTCGACGAAGGCCAGGAAGCCGACGATGCCGGCGATCGGGGCGAAGCCGGCGGAGCGCAGTCTGTGCACGTTCGTGTCTTTCTTGGGGCGGGACCTCGCGCACGGAACGGCCGCGGGGTCGACGTGGGGTCCCCTTTTGGGTGAATTCACTGTACTGCTGACGCCGCCCATCACCTACCGGACGGTGCGTCCCTGATGCTCAGACCGAGCGAAGCAGCGTTTCGTGAAAGTGCTTGCCTGCGTGGAGGCTCGCGATCGAGACCCGCTCGTCGACGCCGTGGATCGATGCGCGCTGCACGGCGTCCATCGCCAGCGGCGCGAAGCGGTAGGTGGCGGGCGTGAAGCGCTGGAAGTGCTTCGCGTCGGTGGCGGCGAGGGTGATGTAGGGGGCCGGGATGGCGTCGGGGTACGCCGCCCGCGCCGCGGTGCTGAGCAGCTGGAACTGGGTGTTGTCGGTTGGGGCGAGTTCCGTGGGCTCGTTGGGGTCGGTGATGCGGATGCGCACGTCGCGGTCTCTGATCGCCCGGCGGACGTGCCGCACCGTTGTCGCGACGCTCTCGCCTGGCGCGATGCGGCAGTTGAGGGTTGCGTTGGCGCTCGCGGGAAGCACGTTGTCGGCCGAGCCGCCTGCGAGGCGCGTGGTGGCCAGCGTTGTCCTGACGATGGCCGCCGCGTCGCCCCCGAGCCTGGCGAGTGCCTGCGCCGTCAGGAGCGGAGCTCTGGTGAGTGCTTCGAGGGCGACCTTGCCGGAGCCCTCTGCGTGGGGGAGGAATGTCGCGAACATCTCGCGGGCGACGCGCGGCAGTCGGGCGGGGAACGGGCGCCGTTCGACTCGGGACACGGCCCTCGCGATGCGCGCGGTCGGCGTCAGGCCCGATGGTGCTGAGGCGTGCCCCGCGTCGCCGCTCGCCTCGAGGACGATGTTGACCGAGCCTTTCTCGCCGACTCCGATCATGGCGGCGGGCACATCGATGAACGGCAGCGGCGCATCGACGACAGCCCCGCCCTCGTCGAGCACCAGCCACGGCGTCACGCCGCGCTCGCGGAAGAGGGCAGCTGCCGCGGTGGCTGCCGCCGAGCCCGTCTCTTCGTCGCCACCGAACCACAGGTACACGTCGCGCTGGGGGGTGAACGCCTCACCGAGGAGCGACTCGACTGCCTCGAGGATCACGCACAGCGGGCCCTTGTCGTCGAGGGTGCCTCGCCCCCACACTGAGCCGTCGCTGACGATGCCGTCGAACGGAGGGTGGGTCCAGCCGTCGGCCTCGAACGCGGGGACGACATCGAAGTGTGCCATGAGCACGACGGGGGATTCGGCGGGCTGGCTTCCGCGCCAGTGCAGGAGCAGGCCGCGGTCGGTGACGGTCTCGCGCTCGAGGTTGGCGTGCACGCGTGGGTACAGTTCGGCGATGAGTCGGAGGAACGCGGCGAACGGCTCGTGCTGCCCGTCGACGGTCTGGAGCCGCACCATCTGCGAGAGGCGCGCCGCGATGTCGTCCGATGCGGGGGAGGGGTGGGACTCGAGGTCCTCGGGCTGCCGGTCGAGCATGCGGCCAGTGTAGACACGCTGCCTCGGGGCGCACGACGCCAGGCCCCGGCCCAGGACGACGCCAGGCCCGGGCCCAGCACGACGCCGGGCCCAGACCCCGCACGATGCCAGGCCCAGGCCCAGGCCCAGGCCCGGGCCCGGGCCACTAAACCCGCGACGCGGCCGGGGCCGCTGCTCAGGGTGGAGGGCCGGCGCCGGCCGCGTTTGGGATCCTGGCTGACACTCAGCGTGACGTGGGGCGCGAACCGGCCCGCAAAGCGCGGTCGAGACCCGCCCACGTCACGATGAGTGTCAGCATGCGGCCGCCCCGAGCCCAAACTGCTTACCGGCCGCGCTCCGCTGGGCCGCTTCCGCGCCCTTCGACGTCGGCGAGCCAGGTGCCGAGGATCCGCGCGAGCGCCGCGCGGTCCTCGGCGCTGACTCCGGCGAGGAGCCGTTCTTCGTTCTCGAGGTGACGCTCGTAGGCCTCGTCGATGAGGGCGAGGCCGCGCGGCGTGAGCTGTACCACTCGGCCTCGCCCGTCAGTGTCGCTGACTCTCCGCGAGACGAGCCCGGCCCCTTCGAGTCGATCGACGCGTTTGGTCATGGCTCCCGTGGTCACCATGGTTGACGCGGCGAGTTCGCTGGGGGTGCGCTCGTGCGGGGCGCCGGCTCGGCGGAGGGTGGCGAGCACGTCGAAGTCGCCTTCTCCGAGCCCGTAGGCGCGGTAGAGGCGGGTGAGTTCGTCGGTGAGGTGCAGGCCGACGCGGTGGATGCGCCCGATGACGCCCATGGGTGAAGGGTCGAGGTCTGGTCGCTCGCGTGTCCATTCGGCGAGGATCTCGGTCACGCGGTCGTCGGGTTCGGTCATGAAGTCATGCTAGCTTCCGAGGAAGCTAGTATGACTTCCATGGAAGCTACATGGCGCTGGGTACTCATCACGGCCATCGCCCCAATCGCCTGGGGCAGCAACTACTTCGTCATGGGCTCGTTCCTCCCGGCGGATGCGCCGCTGTGGGGTGCCGTGCTGCGCGCGCTCCCTGCGGGGCTCGTGCTGTTGCTGGTCGCGCGCAAGCTGCCGCGGGGTGCCTGGTGGTGGCGCGCCCTGGTGCTCGGCACGATCAACATGAGTGCGTTCTTCGCGCTCGTCTACGTGGCGTCGCAGCTGCTTCCGTCGAGCATCGCGTCGATCATCATGGCTGCGTCACCCATTGTCATGATGGTTTTCGCGGTCTCCATGCTGGGCGAGCGGCTCCGGCTTCTGCCGGTGACGGGTGCGGCCGTGGGGTTGGTCGGCGTTGTGCTGATGCTTGCGACCGGAACGACGCGGTCGATTGGCGCGGCGTCATCGCGTCGGTCGCGGCGATGGCGCTCGCTTCGTTCGGCTTCGTACTCGTCAAGCGGTGGGGGAGCGATGTTGAGATCTTGCCGCTCACCGCGTGGCAGCTCGTCGGCGGAGGGCTGGTGTTGCTGCCTGTCGCGTTGGTCGTCGAGGGAGGCGTACCCAGGTATGACGCGCCCGCACTGGTGGTCCTCGCGTATGTCGGCCTCATCTCGACGGCGCTCGCGTATCTCGCTTGGTTCGGGGGTCTCAAGCATCTGCCGGCTGGTACGACGGGGCTGATCGGACTCCTCAATCCGGTCACGGGTGTGGTGCTGGGCACGCTCCTTGCGGGTGAGGTTCTCGAGTGGCAGCAGGGCGTCGGCATGGCGCTTGTACTGCTCGGCATCGTGCTCGGGCAGCCGGTGCTCCAGTCCGCGTGGCGCAGCCTCCGTGGTGGCGGTCGGGGTCTACAAGCCCGCTCACCGCTGGCCGCTTCTGGCGTCGACGAGCACCTTCATCGCACGGCCGCTTTCGAGCATCGCGAAGGCGCTGGCCGTGTCGGTGAGGGGTACGGTCTCGGTGATGAGCGCGGAGGCTGGGATGACGCCCCGGGCAAGCAGTGAGGCCGCGTGTTCGAAGTCCTCGCGTTCGTAGACGCGGGCTCCGACGATGGTGAGCTCGCGCCAGAAGACGCGATGCAGGTCGACGGGCCGCGGCTGTGGATGGATCGCGACGATGACCAGGGTGCCGCGGACCTTCACGAAGCTGGTTGCTGTGAGCACGGCCGCCGCTGACCCGGAGACCTCGAAGACCACGTCTGCGCCGGCTCCGCCGGTCCAGGCCTCGATCTCCTCGGCGGCGCCGGGTGCGGTGGGGTCCGCGACCTCGATGCCGAGGGCGGCTGCCGCGGCTCGACGCTCGCGGTCGACTTCGAAGAGTCGAACCTCGGCGCCTGCGTCGTGTGCGACGGTCGCGATGAGCACTCCGATGGGGCCGCCGCCGATGACGAGGGCTTTGTCTCCGGGGCCAACGCCGGAGCGGCGCACGTCGTGGGCTGCGACGGCTGTCGGTTCGACGAGCGCGGCGTGCTCGAGGGGCATCCCGTCTGGGAGGCGGACAAGGGTGGATGCGGGGACGTTCCAGTATTCCTGCAGGGCTCCGGTCGAGTCGATGCCGATGAAGTCGAGGTTCTGGCAGATGTGTGTGTGGCCTGCGATGCAGGCGGGGCAGGTGCCGTCCCAGGCGAGGGGCATGACGGTGACGGCGTCTCCGAGTCGCCATTCGGTTACGCCGGGGCCGATGGCGGCGATGGTGCCGCTCATCTCGTGGCCGATGATTCCGCTGTGGGTGATGCGCGCATCCATCGACCCGTGCAGAATGTGGAGGTCGGTGCCGCAGATGCCGACGAAGGCCACCGCGATCTGCACTTCCCCCTTACTCGGTGCGACCGCCTCTGTGGTGCGGATTTCGATCGAGGTGTTGCCGACGTAGTGTGCTGACAGCATCGTTGCTCTCCTGCTCGGGTCATCAATAGGTGATACATAGTACCAATTCTTGATAGCGCTGCCAGAATTCCTTGCTCTAACGTCAGACGTATGATGTAATCGCATCAGCCCCAAGATGCGGGCAGTAGTCGTCAACGACGTCGACCAGAAAAGGACGCACTATGTTGCAAGATTCGTCCCCGAAGCGCCGCAGCAGGCGCATCGTCACCATCGCGGCAGCTGCTGCCTCGGCGCTGCTCCTCGCGGGATGCGCCGGCGGCGCCGGCGGCGAGGTCAACAGCGAGTACGGGTTCGCGACGGCCGAGCAGGAAGCCGACAGCCCGATCATGGTGTGGGTGGATGCGGCCCGCGAGCCTGCGATCGCAGCCTTCCAGGAGGCGAACCCGGACGTGCCGATCGAGTACGAGGTCTACGACGGCAACGCCGGCGGAAGCGGCACGTTCCAGACTCGCATCGCGCTCATGGATCAGGCAGGCGAGGGCTGGCCCGACGTCGTCTTCTCGACGCAGCAGAACGACGCCTCCTGGGCCTCGCAGCCCGCGCCCGGTGGCGGACAGGGCTTCGCTGCCCCGCTGAACAAGGGCTTCTTCGACCAGGAGTTCCTCGACGGCTTCGCGCCCGGCGCCCTCGACCCGTCAACGGTCGACGACACGGTATACGGGCTCCGCAACGACCTCGCGCAGGTCGTGACTTACTACAACCAGCCGTTGCTCGACCAGTTCGGCTACGAGGTCCCAACCACCTGGGAAGAGTACGGCGAGCTCGGTGACAAGCTGGCGGCCGAGCACCCCGGCTACATTCTCGGCAGTGTCGGCGATGCCTTCATGCCGTACGTCTACTACCAGGGCACCCAGTCGCCCGTCTTCCAGACGGAGGGCGACACCTTCATCGCCGACATGGAGTCGGAGAACTCCGCCGCGATCTCCAAGATCCTCGACAAGATGATCGCCAACGGCACGATCGTGCAAGACAGCGTCTTCAGCGCCGAGTTCACGTCGAAGTACGCCGATAAGGTCGTCGTCATGCCTGGGCCGGTCTGGTACACGGGCGCCGTGTTCCAGAGCACCCTCCAGGTACCAGAGGGACAGCTCGGCGTCGCGGCACCGCTCGCTTGGGAGGGCGAGGAGATCGCCACGGGCAACGTGGGCGGCGGCATCTGGTACGCATCCAGCCACTCCAAGAACCTCGACGCGGTCAAGACGTTCCTCGAGTTCGCGGTGAGCGCCCCAGAGTTCCAGGTCGAGCTCTCGAGCGGCTACCCGGCCTACTCGTCGGCGGCCGAAGGATGGCTCGGCAAGCTCGCCGAGACTGGCTACTTCATCGACGGCTTCGAGCAGCAGATGATCGACGCTGGCGGCAGCATCTGGACAGGCTGGGCCTCGGCCCGCTTCAGCCCGGAAACCGCCTGGGCGACGACCGTTATGCCGGCGATCGCAGACGGCAAGACCATCGAGTCAGTGCTGCCCGCCTGGCAGACCGAGGTGCTCAACGAAGCACAGGTGAACGGGTACACGGTCGCCGAATGACCTCCACCCAAGCTGCACCCGCGGTCGGCGCCGCCCTTCTGGGCGACGCCGACCCGGCGGGGCCGAAGAAGCCTCGGAAGGTGAAGCGGCAGCGCGCCGCCAACCCGCTCGCGAACGAGACCCGCTTCGGGTACATCTTCGTCAGCGGCTACGTGCTGCTGTTGCTCGCCTTCGGCATCGTGCCGACGCTGTACGCGGTCTTCCTCTCGGTCACGAAGAACGGCGTCTTCGTCGGCATCGACAACTTCGTCCGAGTGTTCGGCGACTACCGGTTCCTGCCTGCCGTCGGCCACGTCACGCTGTACATCGTGTTCTGGCTGATCAGCCTCATCGTGCTGGTCGTCTTCCTGGCGATCGTCGTGCACTCGATCCGGGCGAAGTGGCTGAGCGTGAGCATCCGCTTCCTCTACTACATCCCGGGCGCCATCGCCGGCGCCTCGAGCGTCATGCTCTGGCTCTTCCTGCTCGACCCAACCGTCAGCCCGGTCGCCGGCCTCCTTCGGGCGATGGGCTACGACTCGCTTATCCGCACCGTCTCGATCGACAACCTGCCGATCGTCTTCACGGTCATCGCCTTCTGGACCGGCGCTGGCAGCTGGATCGTCATCATGTACGGCGCCCTCAACAACATCAGCAACGAGGTCATCGAGGCGGCGCGAGTCGACGGCGCGAACCCCCTGCAGGTGGCCCTCCACATCCAGCTGCCGATGATGACGAAGTGGATCTCGTACATGGGCATCATGTCGCTCGCCGCGGGAACGCAGCTCTTCGTCGAGCCGCGAGTGCTCTCGCAGGCCAGCCGCGGCGTCGTTCCGGAGGACTACTCGCTCAACCAGCTCGCGTACCTGTACGCGTTCAAGCAGGGCGACTTCTCGGGCTCCGCCGCCATCTCCATCACGCTGCTCGTCGTCGCCCTCGCGCTCTCGACCGTGTTCATCCTCAAGGGAAAGCTGTTCGAACGTGACTGACACCGTGCAATCCAGGAACGTCGAACACGTCGACTCCGCGCATCCGCGCACGAAGGCGCTCGCGCGCAAGCTGACGCCAGGCGAGTGGATCATGCGCATCGTGCTCGGCGCCGTCATCGCCTCGTTTGTTGTCTTCTTCCTGCTGCCCATCGTGTGGCTGCTGCTCGCCGGCACCAAGGATGCGCGCTCGCTCCTGCTCGAGAACCCCATGTCGTTCGGCTCGTTCGAGCAGCTCGCCGCCAACTGGGAGCAGCTATTCAGCTTCCAGAACGGCATCTTCCTCACGTGGATCGGCAACTCGGCGCTCTACTCGTTCGGGGCGCTCGTCATCACGCTCATCGTGAGCGTGCCCGCCGGCTACGCGCTCGCGCTCGGCAACTTCAAGGGCCGCAAGGCGCTCCTGCTCGTGACGCTCATCGTCATGCTCATCCCCAACACCGCGCTGGTGCTGCCGATCTTCCTCGAGCTGAGCGCCGTGAAGCTCATCGGGTCGCCGCTCGCGGTGATCCTGCCGTTCTCGTTCTTTCCGTTTGGCGTGTATCTCACCTACATCTACTTTTCGACGGCGGTCTCCCGCGATCTGCTGGATGCGGCGCGCATCGACGGCGCCAGCGAGCTGCGGGTCTTCGCGCAGGTCGCGATGCCCCTCGCGGCACCCGTCATCGCGCTCGTCGGGTTCTTCAGCTTCACGGGCAACTGGAACAACTACTTCCTCCCGTTCCTCATGGTTGGCGGCAAGAACGTGCCCGTACAGGTCGGCCTCGCGAACCTGCTCTCGAACGTGCCCCAGTTCAACCCGACGACCGCCACGAGCATCGTCATCGAGCTCCCCACGCTCGCCCTCGCGACGCTCCTCTCGGTCGCGCCCATCGTCATCATCTTCCTGTTCTCGCAGCGCTTCCTCGTCGACGGCATGACCGCGGGCGGCACGAAGGGATGAGCGGGCGAGTGGATGCTGTGGATGCGGCGGGCGCGGGGGGCGCGTCGGCGGCGGGCGCGGGTCACGCGTCCGCGGCGGGTGCTGGTCTCGCGTCCGCGGCGGGCGCTGGCGCGGATGTCCGGCGCGCGGGCGACCACGCTGGCCCCGCGAACGGCGCGACCACGCGCATCCCGATCGACACGCACGTGCACCTCTGGGACCGGTCGGTGGTGCCGCAGACCTGGATCGACCCCGACTCGATGGCGGCGATCGACCGCGACTTCTCGGGCGCGGACCTCGGCGCGCAACTGCGGGACATCGGCGTGACGCGCGCCGTCGTCGTGCAGTCCGACGGCATCCTCATCGAGAACGACCACCTCTTCGACGAGGCAGAGCGGAGCCCCGAGCTCGCCGGGGTCGTCGGGTGGGTCGACCTCCGCGCCGGCGCCGACGGCGTGCGAGTGCAGCTGGATGCGCTCGGCGGGATCGAGGGCTCGTCTCGGCTCGTCGGCATCCGGCACCCCGTGCACATCGACGAGGACGAGCGCTGGCTCTCGCGCGACGATGTCGCCGCGGGGTTGGCCGAGTTGGGCGCGCACGGCTTGGCCTTCGACCTCGTGATCAGGCCGTGGCAGCTCGAGCAGGCCGCGCGGCTCGCCGAGCGGGTGCCCGGCACTCAGTTCGTGCTCGACCATCTCGGCAAGCCGCCCCTCTCGACCGGCGAGCTCGACGCCTGGAACGCGGGGCTGCGGCAGCTCGCGGCGCTGCCCAACGTCGCCGCGAAGATCTCCGGCCTCACGATCGAGGACGACTGGGCTGACTGGTCGGAGGCGGCCGTCGCGCGCGCGATCGACCCGGCGCTCGAGCTGTTCGGCCCATCCAGGCTCATGTTCGGCTCCGACTGGCCGCTCGTGCGCCTCACGCGCGGCGGCTACCGGGGTTGGATCGATGCGTATCGATCCGCGACGGCGTCGCTGAGCGACGACGAACAGCGGCAAATCGACGTGAGCACTGCGGAGCGGGTGTACGGGCTGAGCGAGGGTGCGGGCATCGGCGTGGGGGTCGGACAAAGCGCGGGCGCGGGCGCGGGCGTAGGCATGGGCGCGGGCGCTTCCGCCGCTTCCGTCAGCGTCGGCGCTGGCACGGGCACGGGCGCTGTCCCCGGCGACGACGTCGGCCGAGGTCGCGAGTGAGCGCCGCCGGCCGTTCCCTGGACGGGACCGACGCGCGCGCATCCGCTGGCACCCCACTGCCGCCGCACACCCAAGTTCTCGAGCGACGCCGGCTCGGCCAGTCGGCGGTGCACGTCAGCCGCATCGGGTTCGGCGCCGCCTCGCTCGGCAACCTGTACCGCGAGACGAGCGACGAGGAAGCGGCCGGGGCCGTCGCCGCGGCCTGGGACGAGGGCATCCGCTTCTTCGACACGGCCCCGCACTACGGGCTCGGCCTCTCCGAGCGGCGCCTCGGTGAAGCGCTCGCCGCGTACCCCCGCGACGAGATGGTCATTTCCACGAAGGTGGGGCGTTTGCTCGTGCCGAACCCCCGCCCGACGGGTGTCGACGACGGCTTCGTCGTGCCCGACAACCTGATGCGGCGGTGGGATTTCAGCCGGGACGGCGTGCTCCGCAGCCTCGAGGGCAGCCTCGAACGACTCGGCACCGACCGGGTCGACGTCGTGTTCGTGCACGACCCCGACGCCTGCAGCGAGGGGGCCGCACGCGAGGCGCTCGTGACACTCCGGGAGCTGCGCGACGAGGGCGTGGTCGGCGCGATCGGCGTCGGCACCAACGAGACCCACCAGCTCGGCGAGCTCTTCGACGAGCACCTCATCGACGTCGCCATGCTCGCCGGCCGCTACACACTGCTCGAGCAGCCCGGCCTCGAGAGCGTGCTCGAACCCGCCAGGCGAGCTGGCGCATCCGTCATCGCCGTCGGCGTCTACAACTCCGGCCTGCTGTCGACACCGCGACCCGGCCCAGACGCCTCCTACAACTACCTGCCAGCCCCGCCCGACGTGCTCGAGCGGGTGCACCGCATCGCCGACGTCTGCGAGCGACACAACGTGACGCTGCCGGATGCGGCCCTCGCGTTCCCGCTGCAGCACCCGGCCGTCGCCGGCATCGCACTCGGGATGCGCAGCGCCCGCCAGGTGCGCGACAACCTGCGGCGCGCATCCGTCGCCGTGCCCGACGCGCTCTGGCACGACCTCGCCGAGCAAGGCCTCATCGACCCACGGAGCCTCACCGCAGGCCCCAAGACAGACCCCAACGTAGACCAGCAGGAGGAAACACCGTGAGATTCGTTCAGCGCCGCGACGGCGACCGAGTTGTGCCAGGCATCGTCGACGGCGACCGGGTCTACGACCTCGTCGGCGTCGAGCAGATCGACGGGGCACTGCTCGCGTCGTCCGACGAGCGGCTCGGCGAGCTCGAAGCCGCAGCCCTCGCCACCGAAGGGCGCGACCTCCAGGGCCTCGACCTCGCGGCACCCATCGCGCGGCCCGTGAAGGTCGTGTGCATCGGCCTCAACTACCGCGACCACGCAGCCGAGACGGGCGCCGCGATCCCCGAAGAGCCCGTCATCTTCATGAAAGACCCCTCGACCATCACAGGGCCCTTCGACGCCGTGCGCATCCCACGCAACTCCGTCAAGACCGACTGGGAAGTCGAACTCGGCATCGTCATCGCCCGCGAGGCGCGCTACCTCGACTCGCCTGCAGACGCGGCCGCCGTCATCGGCGGCTACGTGCTCTCGCACGACGTGAGCGAGCGCGAGTTCCAGCTCGAACGCGGCGGCCAATGGGACAAAGGCAAGAGCTGCGAGACCTTCAACCCCCTCGGGCCGTGGGTCGCGACACCCGACGAGATCGACGACGTGCAAGCCCTCGGACTGCGCCTCAGCGTCAACGGCCAACAGCGGCAGAACGGCACCACCGCCGACCAGGTCTTTGACGTCAACCACGTCGTCTGGTACCTCAGCCAGTTCATGGTGCTGCAGCCGGGCGACCTCATCAATACCGGCACCCCCGCCGGCGTCGCCCTCGGCATCGACGGCAACCCGTACCTCCGCCACGGCGACGTCGTCGAACTCTCCATCGACGGACTCGGCACCGCCCGCCAACGCTTCGAGGACGCCTCGTGAGCGCGGCGGCCCGCGCCGTGGTCGTCGCTTCGGGCTCGGCCTCGGGCTCGGTTTCGGGCTCGGGCTCGGCTTCGGGCTCGGGCTCGGTTTCGGGCTCGGCCTTGGCCTCGGGCTCGGTTTCGCCTACTTCGCGTTTCGGGATGGCTTCCTCACCTCGGGATGGGTTGCAAGCCATCCCGAGATGCGAAACCCATCCCGAGACTGCTGGATGCGGGGCTGGCGACTGCGGGGCGGCCCGAGTCTCGACCTCTCCGGCGTTCCGGTCGGTCGTCGAATTCGAAGGCTCTCCCACACCTTTCGGGATGGGTTC
>NZ_JBNAFM010000013.1:42866-126481 GCF_049707175.1 Pseudoclavibacter helvolus
ACCTCACCTTGGGATGGGTTGCAAGCCATCCCGAGATGCGAAACCCATCCCGAGACTGCTGGATGCGCGGCTGGCGACTGCGGGGCGGCCCGAGTCTCGATCTCGCCGGCGTTCCGCTCGGTCGTCGAGTTCGAAGGCTCTCGCACACCTTTCGGGATGGGTTCCTCACCTTGGGATGGGTTGCAAGCCATCCCGAGATGCGAAACCCATCCCGAGACTGCTGGATGCGCGGCTGGCGACGGCGGGGCGGCCCGAGTCTCGACCTCTCCGGCGTTCCACTCGGTCGTCGAGTTCGAAGGCTCTCCCACACCTTTCTGGATGGCTTCCTCACCTCGGGATGGGTTGCAAGGCATCCCGAGATGCGGAACCCATCCCGAGACTGCTGGATGCGCGGAGGTGACCGCATGAGCGCGACAGGCGAGTTCGCCGGGCGGGTCGCGATCGTGACGGGCGGCGCATCCGGGATAGGGGCGGCCGTCACCGACGAGCTACTCTCCCGGGGTGCGCAGGTCGCGGTTTTCGACCTCAACGGCGCCTCGGTCGAGGAGCGGGCGTTCGGCGTAAACGTCGACGTGTCCGATCGGGCTTCAGTGGATGCTGGGGTCGCGGCCGTCCTCGACCGCTTCGGGCGGCTGGACGTCGTCGTGAACTGCGCGGGCATCGGCGCGTTCGGCACCATCGAGGACTCGAGCGACGACGAATGGTCGCGCGTCCTCAACGTGAACGTGCAGGGCGTCGCCCGGGTGTGCGCCGCGGCGATGCCAGCGCTGCGCGAGTCCGATGCAGCCGCCATCGTGAACCTGACCTCGATCGCCGCAACCACGGGCATCCAGCAGCGTGCCCTGTACTCGGCGACCAAAGGCGCAGTGCATGCGCTCACCCTCGCGATGGCCGCAGACCACGTGCACGACGGCATTCGCGTCAACGCCGTCTCGCCCGGCACCACCGATACACCGTGGGTGCAGCGGATGGTCGCGAACGTCGCCGACCCCGAGGCCGAGCGCGCGGCCATGAACGCGCGGCAGCCGACGGGGCGGCTCGTCACACCAGCCGAGGTCGCTGGGGCAGTGGCCTACCTCGCGTCGCCGCTGTCCGCATCCGCGACCGGCAGCGTCGTCTCCGTCGACGGCGGCTTCGGTGGCCTCCGAGTGAGGCCGGTGCAGGCGTAGCGGTCGCAGCGAACGCTGCCAGTCGAACGGCCCTTATCCGGCGCTCACAAGGGCCGTTCGACTGGCGGCGATTCGCGCCGCGCGCGGCAAAACGGCAGTTTGGCTGGCAGCGTTGGCGTTGGATTCGGCGTCGGCGTCGGCGTCGGCGTCGGCGTTGGCGTCGGCTTCGTTGGAGTTGGAGTCGGAGTCGACGGTGACGCTGACGGTGGATGAGACGTTGGCGCTGACGTCGGCGTTGGCGGTGACGGTGATGGTGACGGTGGCGTTTCCGCCCGCCAGCGACTCGGCTTCCGCCGCAGGTTCCTTGCGTCAGGTCGAGTGAGTCACGTGCGGCTCAAGCTCAGGAACCGATACCGGATGCCCGTGCGCGACTCGAGCCATCCCGCGGACGGCTCGCGCGCATCCACCCGCCACTCGTCGCCCGACCAGTCGGGGGCGTGCGCGTCGCCGTCGACCTCGAGGTCGATCTCAGTGACCTCGAGGCGGTCGGCGCCCGCGATGGCTTCGCGGTAGAGCTCGCCGCCGCCCATGACCCAAACCTCAGCCGAAGCGGCTGAAGCGGCTGCCTCGTCCAGATCGTCCTCGCCCGCCGGGGCGCCAGCCAGCGCGATCGCCGCCTCGAGCGATCCCGCGCGTTCGGCTCCCTCGGAGGCCCACTCGGCCTGCCGGGTCACGACGATATTGCGCCGCCCCGGCAACGGTCGGAACCGCTCCGGAAGCGAATCCCACGTCTTGCGCCCCATGATGACTGGATGCTTCACGGTGACTGCCTTAAAATGCGCCATGTCCTCCGGCACGTGCCAAGGGATGCCGCCCTCAGCGCCAATCACGCCGCCGCGGGCCTGCGCCCATACCAAGCCAACCGTGGGCCGCGCCCGGGCGTCGCCCTCTGGCTGCGCGCGCGCCGCATCCGCTGCCCCGGCAACCTGCTCCGGTCGCGCCGCGCCGCTCATACGGCGACAGCGCCGCGAATCGCGGGGTGGTGCTGGTAATTCTCGACCTCGAAGTCCTCGAACTCGTAGTCGAAGATCGTGTCGGGGGTGCGGTGGATGCGCAACTGCGGGTACGGGTACGGGTCGCGCGTGAGCTGCTCCCGTACCTGCTCCTCATGGTTGTCATAAATGTGGCAGTCGCCGCCCGTCCACACGAACTCGCCCGGCTCGAGGCCCGTCTGCTGCGCAACCATGAGCGTGAGCATCGCGTAGGAGGCGATGTTGAACGGCACGCCCAGGAACAAGTCCGCGCTGCGCTGGTACAGCTGGCACGACAGCTTGCCGTCGGCAACATAAAACTGGAACAGCGCATGGCACGGGGGCAGCGCCATCGTCGAAATCTCTGCAGGGTTCCACGCCGTCACCATGTGGCGGCGCGAGTCCGGGTTCGATCGGATCTGCTCGACAACCTGCTCAATCTGATCGATGTGACCGCCCTCGGGCGTCGGCCACGAACGCCACTGCACGCCGTAGACGGGGCCGAGATCGCCGTTCTCGTCGGCCCACTCGTCCCAAATCTTCACGCCGCGCTCCTGCAGCCAGCGCACGTTCGAGTCGCCGCGCAGGAACCACAGCAGTTCGTACGCGATCGACTTGAAGTGCACGCGCTTCGTCGTGATCAGCGGGAAGCTCTCCGCCAGATCGAACCGGATCTGCCGGCCGAACACGCTGCGCGTCCCCGTTCCGGTGCGATCAGACTTGTGGGCGCCGTTCTCAAGCACGTCGCGCAGCAGGTCTTCGTACGGGGTCAGGATCTCCGAAGTCACGTCCCGAGGATACGCCCGCTGCGTCCGCAGCGTACGCTGCGTCGGCAGAGTTCGCGGAGTTCGCTGCCTTCACGGTGTTCGTTGCGTTCGCGGTGTTCGTTGCGTTCGCGGCGTTCGGAATGGATCGCTCTGGCGCTCGTGGCGGTACGCATCGAATGGCGGGATCACTGCTCGCGCCGGTGAGGGGCAGTCCGTGCCGTTTTCGGATGTCAGCGGCCGGGCGGCTGCCAATGACTGCCGCGAGATGCCTCGAATGGTCGTGATGCGCGCATCCGGAGCGACCTTCTGGGGCAGCTCGCGCATCTAGGGCGACCCTTTGCGGCAGCTCGCGCATCGGGGGCGACCTTTGCAGCGGCTCGGGCGATGATTGCCGCGAGATGCCTCAAACGGTCGTGATGCGCGCATCCGGAGCGACCTCTTGGGGCAACTCGCGCATCCAGGCGACCTTTTGGGGCAGTTCGCGCATCCGGGGCGATCTTGTGCGGCTGCTTGGTCTTGGATTGGCGCGAGCTGCCGCGAAGGGTCGTGGTGCGCGTATCCGGAGCGACCCTTCGCGGCAGCTCGCGCATCGAGGGCGACCCTTACGGCAGTTCGCGCATCTAGGGCGATCTTGTGGGGCTGCTCGGTCTGGGATCGCCGCGAGATGCCTCAAATGGTCGTGATGCGCGCATCCGGAGCGACCTTCTGGGGCAGCTCGCGGGGGCGGCCACCTACGCTCGGGGGATGAGCGCCCCCGCCGCATCCTCGCCTGTGCCCGCCCGACTCCTCATCGCGGGCTTCGGTAAGCTCGGCGCCCGCCTTGCGCAGCGCTACGGCCCGAGGGGCACCGAAGTGTTCGGCGTGCGCCGCAGCGACGTCGCGGATGAGCGCAACGCGAAGCTCATCGCCGCGGACCTCTCGAGCCCTGCCGCCGCGCCCCTCGAGCTACCCCGCGTCGACGCCCTCGTGGTTACGCTGCCGCCGCCCTCGGTCGACGGTGTCGTGGCGC
Organism: Pseudoclavibacter helvolus; assembly: GCF_049707175.1. GTDB lineage: Bacteria > Actinomycetota > Actinomycetes > Actinomycetales > Microbacteriaceae > Pseudoclavibacter > Pseudoclavibacter helvolus_A. The sequence goes on from NZ_JBNAFM010000013.1 coordinate 46,783, forward strand.
CGGACGGCTACCGGCGCTCCCTCGAGGCCCTGGCCGAGAGCCTGCCGAGCATCCCGGAGCGTGTCGTGTTCGTGTCATCCACTCGCGTCTTCGAGGGCAGCGGCGACGGTTCGGTGCTCAGCGAGGTGGATGCGCCCTCGCCGGCGTCCGACCGAGCCCGTGCGCTTGTCGACGGGGAGCGCCGCGCGGCCGAACTGCTCGGCGCATCCGTCATCAGGCCGTCCGGCATCTACGGGCCGGGCCGCGACAGCCTCGTCCGCCGCGTGCTCGCCGGCGCCCCCATCCAGTACGCGCGCCGCACGAACCGCGTGCACGAGACCGACCTCGTTCGCGCCATCGAGGCGATGCTCGAGCGCGCGGATGCGCCAACGCTGCTGCACGCCACTGACGCGCATCCGGCTTCGCTCGGCGACGTCGCGAAGTTTGTCGCGGGGGAGCTGGGGGTGGATGCGCCGCCTCGCGCCGAGCAGGACGAGGCAAGCGGAACCGTGCTGAGCGGCGAGCGGATGCTCGGCCTCCTCGGCGCGCTCGAGTACCCCGGCTACCGAGACGGTTACGCGGAGATGGTGCGGCTCCGAGCCAGCTGAAGCCCGGGGTTCTTTCTCGCGGGACCAGCGTTGCGGGGCTGCGGATGCGGTCACGTGCTGCTGGTCGTGAGCCGAGGGGCACGGGGATGCGGGTCCCGCGCTGCGGGGCTCGGGACGCTGGGCACGCTCCGTTGGGCTCGCGCTTCGCAAACCCGGGCCACTGATCTCGTGCCACACGTCGCCATCCGCGAGCTGCCGCAAAGGGTCGTCATCGGACGCTCCAGAACGACCGTTTGGGGTAACTCGCGGCCAAAAGTGAGCGCACGCGGCATCGTGTAGAGAGTTTTACCCTCGCGCGCCATACTGATGGCGTCGCACGCAACACACTCGCTCCACTCCCGCTCCATCCCACATTCGTTGCCAGCCGCACAGCGCGGCGCCCGAAGGAGTCGCATGTCCGAGCCAAGGTCTGCCGCTGCCGCTGCCGCTGCCGCTGCCGCCGCCAGCGCTGCGGCGAGTGCTCCTGCTGTCGGTGCAGATGTCGAGGTCGATGCCGTGGCCGCTGCCGGTGCTGCTGCAGATCCCGTTGCTGCTCTTGCGGCAGGCGCGGATCCTGCAGCTCCCGCCGCCGCTGACGGTGCGGATCCTGCTCCCGCCGCCGCTGACGGTGCGGATCCTGCTCCCGCCTCCGTTCCTCCCGCCGCCGTTCCTCCCGTCCCCGCGCCGCATGCCGCTGCCCCCAGGCCCGATGGCCCCGGCATCACCCCCGACTCACGCACGGCGCACGCTTCCGGGGCGTTCATTCTGACCGCATCCACGATCGTGACGATGGATGCGCAGCTGCCGCGCGCATCCGCGGTCGCGATCGCGGACGGCAAGATCGTCGCGGTCGGGACCCTCGCCGAGTGCGCCGAGGTCGTGCCTGGAGCGGCGGTCGTCGACAGTGGCGCGCCCGTCCTCATGCCGGGCTTCATCGACCCGCACAGCCACCCGTTCTTGAGCGGACTCGCGACGCAGCTGCCAGCGCTTTCCATCGCGCCGTGGAAGGCGCCGACGTGGAGCGAGGTGCTCAGCGTGTTCTCGCAGGCGATGGCCGAGCACGACGCCGAGACGCCCCTGCTGTTCAACGGGTTCGACGCGCTCCTCCACGGCCGCCCCGCCCCGACGGCTGCCGACCTTGATGAGATCTTCGGGGACCGGGTGGCGGTGGTCGTCGACAACTCGGGGCACGCCTGCTCTTTCACGTCTGCGCTCATCCGCGACCGAGGGTGGGACACCACCCCACCGGAAGACCCGGTCGGAGGCTCCTTCGGGCGTGACGCGGCGGGCGCGCTCACGGGCGTCTCGTTCGAGATCCCCGCGAACACCGCGGTGCTCGGGCCGGTCATGCAGCGGCTCGGCGGCAACCCCCTCGGCAGTGCGGCCGAGTACTACGCGCTCATGGCGCGCGCGGGCATCACGTCCACGTCCGACATGACGTTCTCGGCCGATCTCGCCCCCGCGTATGAGGCGCTCGCCGCGATGCCGTCGTCACCGCTGCGCGTGAGCCTGTGGGAAGTGTCCACGGCAGCCGACCCGGGCGCCGCGGCGACGTTCGCCGCGGGGGAGCAGCGCCTCGTGAAGCAGGGCGTGAAACTCTGGACCGACGGCTCCCCGTGGATCGGCAACGTCGCCACTTCATTCCCCTACCTGGACAACGGCGCGACGCGGCGCGCGGGCATCGACCCGGCGACCGCGGGAGGCGCATCCGCACTCAACTACACGCGGCAGGCGGTGGATGCGACGCTCGACGCCTGCGCGCCCCTTGGCTGGCAGATGTCGTTCCACGCGAATGGCGACCTGGCCATCGACTTCGCCCTCGACGCCTACGAGCGCGCGCTCGCCGAGCACGGCCTGCTCGGCACCGACCATCGTTGGCGCATCGAACATGCGGGCTCGGGGCGGCGGGACCAGTTCGAGCGGGCCGCGCGCCTCGGCGCGCATGTGTCGCTCGCGCCGTTCCAGTACTACTACTGGGGTGACCTCCTCGACGGCGAAATGTTCGCGCCCGAGCAGGGATCTCGCTGGCAGGCGTTCGCCGACGCGGTCGACGCCGGGGTCGTCGTGTCGCTGCACAACGACGGCTCGGTGTCGCCGCCCGCGCCCATCCTCAACGTGCAGACGGCCGCGACCCGGCGCACGAGCAGCGGGCGCATCCACGGTCCTGGGCAGGCGATTTCAGTGGATGCGGCTCTCAAGGCCCACACGATCGATGCGGCCCGCACCCTCCACCGTGAGCACCTGATCGGGTCGATCGCCGTGGGCAAGCTCGCCGACTTCGTCGAGCTGAGCGCTGACCCCTACGAGGTCACCCCTCGGTACCTCGCGGAACGCGTCGAGGTGCTCGGAACGTGGGTCGGCGGGGCGCGCGTCGACCTGGCAGAGTTCCTCGCCGCCGCGCATGCAAGCGACCCGACGCCGCACGCCCACCATGCGGCGCGAGGGCACACCGGCCACGGCTGCTGACCGCGGGTGCCGCAGCGCGCGGTGGCGTTGGGGCTGGGGGTGCGGCCCCGGGTTTGCGGGTCGTGGCGCTGCGGGGTCGCGGGTTCGGGGAGCCGCAGAGTTGTGGGATTGTGCAGCTGGGATCGCGCGGGGGTGCGTTTCGCCACAACTCTCTGGTGGATGAGCGTGTGGGCATTGGTCTTGGGGTTTCGCGGAGTCCTGCAGGGAGTGGGGTGCCGGGCTGGGTCTGCAGAGTTGTGGGAATGTGCAGGCGGGATCGTTCTGGGGTGCGTTTCGCCACAATTCTGCGGTCAGATCCGCCTTCGTCGGGCGGCCGCGCACCGCACCGCGCGCGCACCCGCACCCGCACCCGCCCGGGCCCGCCCGCCCGCGCGCATCCGCATCCGCATCCGCATCCGCCCGCGCCCGCTCCCGCGTCAGTCGCGGATGCGGCGCCGTTCCCAGGCGAGCGCGATGTGGTCGCGCATTTCGCGGGCGGCTGCTTCGCTGTCGCCGGCTTCGATGGCGTCGTAGACGCGTTGGTGTTCTTCGAGGGTGAGGCGCACGGCGTCGGCGCCTGGGGCTCCGTAGTAGCGGCTGCTTTCGCCGGCTCGTTTGGAGAGGGTTCGGGCGATGCCGGATGCGAGTCGGTCGCCTGCGATGTCCATGACGGCGAAGTGGAAGGCGACGTCTGCGGCCGCGAAGGCGTCGCGTTCTTCCGCGGTGGCGTGCATCGTGTGGAGGTGGTCGTGGATGACACGCAGCTCGTCGTCGCTCCTCGCGCTTGCTGCTGCGGCGGCGATGCTCGATTCGAGTTGGCCGCGGACGACGGCGAGTTCGTCGAGGATGCCGAGCGTTTCGTCGTTCTCGATCATGGTGCCGAGGACGACCTTGTCGAGGATGTTCCACTCTGATTGCGGGGCGATTTGTGTGCCGCGTCCTTGGACGACGGACACCATGCCTTTCTCCTCGAGTCGTTTCATGGATTCGCGGATCACGGTGCGGCTCACGCCGAAGTTTTCGCAGAGCTCGGTCTCGGTGGGGAGGAGGTCGCCGGGTGCGACTTCTCCGGTGACGATGGCGGAGACGAGGTCGTGAACGACCTGCACGCCGAGCCTCGCGGCGGGCGTGCGATGGGCGCCGAGCCGGGGCGTGGTGGTGCTGGACATGCCGCGATTGTAGCCACGAACGGGCCTCTTGAGGCGAGCACACGACGAAGATCACGAAAAACATATGACGAATAAATCATGTGATGTATGCTGAATCTCCCATCTGAGGATCAAGGACGATATGAAGATCACCGGCTTCCGTTTGCTCACCACCAGGCATGACTGGGGGCGGTCCATCGGCGACGTCAACGGTCACATCAGCGCCGCGATCACCGATGTCCCCATCGTGATCCTCGAGACTGACGAGGGGGTCGAGGGCATCGGCGTCGGCTCGCATGCCGACATCGCGCGACTCTTCCCGGCGTTGGAGGGCGAGGATCCGCGGGGCGTGTCCGCGCTCTTCGACCGGATGCTCGCCCAGGTGTTCAAGTCCGGCCACGCCGGCGCGACCTACGGTGGCGTCGCCACGCTCGACGCCGCCCTCTGGGACCTCAAGGCGAAGCTCGCGGGTGAGCCCCTCTGGCGCCTGCTCGGCGGGCGCGACAGGTTCGTGCCGGGGTACGCATCCGGACTCGACATCGCGCTCGACGACGACGAGCTCGTCGCCTTCTACGCGGACTTCGCCGAGCGCGGGTATGTCGCCGGCAAGCTCAAGGGTGGCGTCGATCCGGTCGCTGACCTGCGGCGGCTTCGCCTGCTGCGTGACGTGCTGGGTCGCAATACCCCGAATCCTGGTCTCATGTTCGACGCGAACGAGTCGTGGCAGGTGAAGCAGGCGGTGCGCTACGTGTCGGCGCTCGAGGCTGAGATCGACCTCCTGTGGGTTGAGGAACCGCTGAGGCGGTGGGATGCGCTCGGGCACGCGCGATTGTCTGCGGCGGTGCGCGCCGCGGTGGCGACGGGGGAGAACCTGACGGGCGTCGACCAGTTCCGTCCGCTGTTCGATGCCGGTGCTCCCGATATCGTGCAGGCTGGCGCGGTCTGGGGTGTCACGCACGTGCTGCGTCTTGCGTACGCGGCGAATGCGCGCAATCTTCCCGTGAGTCCGGTGGGCTACAACGCGAACCCTGCGGTGGCGGCTGCGATGACGGCGGTGCCGAATCACCTGACGACCGAGGTGCAGGCGCTGCACTGGGCGCATGGCATGAGCGTCGATCAGGAGTTCGCCGATGGGGGCATTGTGTTGGGTGACTCGGTCGGGTCCGGCATTTCGATCGACGAGTCGGCGATCGTGGATGCGGGGCGCGGGTGGGCGGATCCGGCGGGCCCCCACATGCGGCCGTCTCGGGCTGGGCTGCGCGTCGTGCTGGACGGCGTCGAGCGCTGACCGCATCCGCGTGCGACACGCGGAACACCTGCGTCGGGGACTTGCGGCAGGCGCACGGCATCGGTACATTAGGTGCAATGGCAGCGCTAGCAGTAGCGCTCACATAGCTCGGACTTCCCCGGTCCGAAAGCACACGCTCACGCAACGGCGCGAAGGAGTCGAAGTGTCCACGAGTTCCCTTGAAACGCAGGCCAACGAGGCCGAGGCCAAGGCCAAGGCCGAAGGCGGCCTCACTCCCGACGGCCCCGTACGGGCCCGCTCCGCGAAGATCGGCGCCATCGGCGCTGGCGCCATCATGGCAGACCAGCACCTCGCCGCCTACAGCGAAGCAGGGTTCCCGGTGGTCGCGATCGCGTCCCGAACCAAGGCCAACGCCGAGCGGGTCGCCGAGCAGTGGGGCATCCCGACCGTGCACGACACCCCAGAGCAGCTCATCGAGGACCCTGACGTCGAGATCGTCGACATCGCGTACCCGCCGGACCTGCAGCCGGCCCTCATCCGCCACGCCCTCGCGCAGCCCCACGTCAAGGCCGTGCTCGCCCAGAAGCCGCTCGCCCTCACCCTCGACGAGGCCATCGCGCTCCGCGACGAAGCGGCGTCAGCGGGCAAGATCCTGTCGGTCAACCAGAACATGCGCTACGACCAGTCGATCCGCGTGCTCAAGCAGCTGCTCGACCGCGGCGAGCTCGGCGAACCCGTCTTCGTCGAAATCGACATGAAAGCCGTACCCCACTGGCAGGGCTTCCTCGAAGGCTACGACCGGCTCACCCTCGCCAACATGAGCGTGCACCACCTCGATGCGCTCCGCTTCCTCTTCGGTGACCCCGAAGAGATCACGACCGTGACCCGAACCGACCCGCGCACCCAGTTCCCACACACCGACGGCATCGTCGTCTCCACGCTCCGCTTCCCAGGCGGACTCCTCGCGCTCTCCACCGAAGACGTCTGGGGAGGGCCCCGCGAAGAAGGCTTCGACGACGACTTCTCCATCACCTGGCGCGTCGAAGGCACGCGCGGCGTCGCCAAGGGAACCATCGGGTGGCCGAGCGGCACGCCCTCGACCATCACCTACGCCTCCGCCGCCCGCGACGACGGAGGACCCTCCACCGACGGCAAATGGGTGACCCCCACGTGGGACACGCACTGGTTCCCCCACGCCTTCATCGGCGTCATGGAACAACTCCAGTACGCGCTCGACTCCGGCAGCGAACCCGCCCTAACCGTGGCAGACAACGTCAAAACCGTCGCCCTCATCGAAGCCGGCTACCGCTCCATCGCCGAACGCCGCCCCGTGCGACTCGACGAATTCGCCCTCTGAACCCAACGCATCCACCACCAACCCGAACCCTCACAGAAGGAGCAAAGAAGCTCATGATCCAAGTCGGCATCTTCAGCGGATACTTCCCCTACGACCTCAAGACCACCGCCGAAAAGGCGCGTGCCCTCGGCTTTAACACCGTGCAGCTCGACCTGCACTTCAAGGACCTCGACCTCACTGCAGGGCAGATCACGAAGGAAAAGGCGAAGCTCGTCGCCGACACGTTCCGCGACAACAACCTCCCCATCTCGGCGATCTCGGGCTACACGAACATCGTGCACCCCGACCCAGACCACCGCCGCGCCAACGTCGACTACCTGAAGGAGATCATCCGCAACGCGCGCTCCTTCGGCACGCCGTACGTCATCTCCGAGTCCGGCACCTTCAACCCCGACAGCGAGTGGGACAGCGACCCACACAACAAGACCGAAGACGCCTACGAGCAGGTGCGCGACGTGCTCGCCGAGCTCGCCCAGGAGGCCTACGACCACGGCTCGATCTTCCTGCTCGAGACGTACGTCAACAACGTCATCGGCTCCGTCCGCGAGACCGTGCGCGTCTTCAACGACATCCGCTCGCCCGGCATCGAGCTGCTCATGGACCCGACGAACTACTTCGACGCCTCCAACATCGACGACCAGGCCGGCGTGCTCAACGAGGTCTTCGACACCCTCGCCGACAAGGTGCGCGTCGCCCACGCCAAGGACGTCAAGCGTGCAGGTGACGACAAGAGCGAGAAGCACGCCGACATCGGCGACGACGACGCACTCGCGTCGCACACCTTCCGCGGCGTCGGCGAGATCGAGCTGCCCGCCGCCGGCCTCGGCTCACTCGACTACGAGCTCTACCTGCAGCGCCTCGCGGAACGCAACCCCAACGCGCCGCTCATCATCGAGCACCTCGACGAGTCGGACATCCCGCGCGCGAAGAAGTTCATCGACGACATCCTGCGGAAGTACTCGATCTAATCGGGCCGGGCCGGGCCGGCTGGCCGGGCCTGCCGGGGCGTCGGGCTAGCCGGCCATTGCGTCGGGCTAGCCGCCCAGTGCGCCGCGCTCGCCCAGCCCCAACCCAACCCAGCCCCAAGTGCCAACCACCCGGCTCCCGCGCAGCGCGATCTCGGCGGCGCCCGGGCTACTTCGGCGGTTGATCCCCACGGTGCACTGGAATGCTGACACTCAGGGTGACGTGGCGACGAAATAGCGTCGAGCGACCGCGGTCGACGCGCTCACGTCACGCTGAGTGTCAGCGCAAGCTGAGTACCCCCACACAACGACAGGCTTCGGCCGGAGGAATCATGACGGAAACAGGTGAGAAGCCGGTCGCGATCGTGACCGGCGCGGGCGGATCGCTCGGGCGGGCCACTGCGCTGCGGCTCGGTCGCGACGGCTTCGCGGTTGCGGTGCTCGGCCGCGGGGGCGCGACCCTCGCGGAGACGGCGGATGAGCTGCGGGCGGCGGGCGTGCCCACGTACGTGCTCGAGGTCGATCTACGGGACGCGGAAGCCATCAAGGCCGCGGTCCGCGAGGCTGAGGCGGAGTTCGGGCCGGTGCACGCGCTCATCAACAACGCCGCGATCTACCCGCCGACGCCCTTCTTCGACATCACGGTCGAGGAGTTCGACGATGTCGTCGCGGTCAACCAGCGTGGCTATTTCGTGGCGGCGCAGGCGGCGGCCGAGCTCATGCGCGAGCGTGGCACCGGCGCGATCGTCAACATCGGCTCGATCACGTGGAGCGGCGGCTGGGACAAGTTGGCGAGCTACGTCACGACGAAGGGCGCGGCTGTTGCGATGACGCGCGCTTTGGCTCGCGAGTTGGGCGAGTTTGGGATCCGCGTGAATCTGCTCTCGCCTGGCGCCTTCCCGACGAAGGCTGAGGAGATCCACGAGAACCCGGAGCAGTACACGCAGTTCGTGCTGGATCATCAGTCGCTCAAGCGGCGCGGCGACCCGGATGAGGTGGCGAGTGTCATCTCGTTCCTGGTCGGCAGGGACTCGAGTTTCGTGACCGGACAGACGATCAACGTCGATGGCGGATGGGTGATGATGTGAGCGAGCAGACAGCAGCAGTGAGCGCGGCCAGCGGTGCGGGTGCCGGGGGCGTCGAGGTCTTCGGCGCCGACCTCTCGATCGCGGACCTTCGGCGCCGCACTGGCGATCTGTCGGCGGTCGCGGGCATCCGCCAGGTGGTCCTCGAGAACGGCGTCGAGCGGGGCGTGCGGGCGATCGACCTGCGCACCTCCGCCGGTCTGGAGCTCGAGGTGCTGGTCGACCGGGCGTTCGACCTCGGCTCGATGCGCTTCCGCGGAGCGCCCATCGGGTGGCGCAGCGGCAACGGCTTCCGCCACCCCGGCCTGCACGAGCACAACGACGAGGGCGGCCTGTCCTGGCTGCGTGCGCTCGACGGCCTGCTCGTCTCGGGTGGCCTCGATCACACGCTGTTCGGCGGGGAAGTGGATGCGACGCGCTACAACTACCCGCCGAAGCAGACGGTCACGCATGGGCTGCACGGGCGGCTGACGGCGATTCCCGCGCGGCTCCTCGAGGCGCGCGAGGTCGATCGGGATGGACGCGTGGTGTTGCGGGTGGTTGGCGAGGTGATCCAGGCGACGGCGTTCGGCGAGCACCTGCGCCTGACGCGCACGATCGAGCTTGATTTTGATGGCCGTGAGGTGCGCTTCGATGACGTCGTCGACAATCTCGGCTTCGACCCGACGCCCCACATGTTCTTGTACCACATCAACGTCGGCTGGCCGTTCTTGGATGAGGGCACGAGGTTCGTTGCTCCCATCTCGAGGCATCTCTGGCAGTCGGACTCCGTGGCCGAGCAGGGCACGAGCTACCGCGTGATGCCGGCGCCGATCGATGGCTTTGTCGAGCAGGTGACCGAGCATGAGCTGGTGGTCGGCGCGGATGGCAGGCATCGGGTGGCGTTGATCGCGGCGGACGGCGGTCGCGGCATCGAGCTGAGCTGGGAGGCTGCGGGCATGCCGCACTTCTTCGAGTGGCAGAACTTGCGCAGCGGCCAGTACGGCATCGGGCTCGAGCCGAGCACGCATCACGTGTCCGGCGATGCCGCGTCGCGTGAAGACGGTACTGCGGTGTTCTTGGAGCACGGTGAGTCGAGGAGCTACTCGACGACGATCCGCGTGCTTGACGGTGTTGACGAGACGAACGCGGTCGAGGCCGCGATTCGTGCCATCGGCGATCAGCCGGAATGACCCCCGGCGCCCGGGGCTGACGACGAAGTTGGCCTCGGGCGTTCTACACTTGAGATGTTAGCGCTGCCACAAGCGCAACGACCGAAACGAGGAACCCATGAGCGGCGCAGCAGGCACCAGCGACCACACGGCAACCGGCGGCAGCCCGGCCGCCAGCGAGGCGGGCGGGGTGCATCAGAGAGCAGCGGATGCGCCTGCCGCAGCCGCCGAGGCCGGGGGCACGCGCGGCGTCCTGTCGGGCATCCGGGTCCTCGACTGCTCGATCGCCATGGCGGGACCCTTCGCCGCCCAGCGGCTGGGCGACCTCGGAGCCGATGTCATCAAGGTTGAACCGCCAGCAGGTGAGTGGCAGCGCCACGCGCCAGCGGGCGGCGCCGCCGGCAACGAGATCAACGTGTCGTTCCTCTCCCTCAACCGCAACAAGCGGTCCATCGCGCTCGACCTCAAGTCCGACGACGGTCGCGAGGTACTGCGGGAGCTTGTCGCGACCAGCGACGTGTTCCTGCAGAACTACCGCCCCGGCGTCGCGGGCAGGCTCGGCGTCGACTACGAGACGCTCCGCGAGATCAACCCCAGCATCGTCTACGTTTCGGTCTCCGGCTACGGCGAGGATGGGCCGTACCGGATGCGCCCCGGTCAGGACCTCCTGCTGCAGGCCATGAGCGGCGCCATGCTGTCGACCGGCCGCGACGGCGAGCCCCCGCAGGCGGCCGGCCAGTACCTGGTCGACGCGATCACCGCATCCACTGCCTTCGAGGGCGTGCTGGCCGCGCTCTTCCACCGTGAGCGCACCGGCGAGGGTCAGCTCGTGACGGTCAACATGCTCGACGCCATTACAACCCTGCAGATGCAGGAGCTCTCGGTCTTCACCGCCGGCGGGGTGCCACAGCAGCGAAGCGCGGAGCCGCACGCGCACGTGTACATTCGTTCGCCCTACGGGTCGTTCGCGACGTCCGACGGGTTCATCGTGCTCGCGATGCCCGACCTGGAAGAGCTCGGGCGCACGATCGGGGAAGACAGCTTCATCGGCCTCCACACCCTCGACGACTCGTGGCGGCTGCGCGACGAGGTGTTCGCGAAGACCGCCGCGCGGCTCGCGACGAACACGAGCGCGCACTGGCTTGATGCCTTCTCGAAGACCTCCATCTGGGCTGGCCCCGTCTACGGCTACGCGGATCTGGTCGCCGATCCGCAGATCGCGCACAACGGCACGTTCGTCGAGTACGAGCACCCCACGGAGGGCCTGGTGAAGACGCCCGGGTTCCCGTACAAGTTCTCGAAGACGCCCGCGCGCATCGACCGCGGGGCGCCTCTCACCGGCGAGCACACGCGCGAGATCCTCAGCGAGTTGGGCCACGCGGCGGCTCACATCGAGGAGCTCGCCGAGCGCGGAGCGATCGCGGTTCGCGAGACCCTGACGCGCGCTGAGGCTCAGCTGGGTGGCGCGGTGGCGGCCGACGGTACGGCACGGCCGGGCGGGTCGGATGCGGTGCTCACGGGAGAAGGCGCGCCCGAGTCGGTCGCGGCAACCGCTGCGGAGGCGACGGCGCCTGGTTCTGCGGCATCTAGCGCGGCGGCATCCGCTGCGGCTGCACCCGGCGCGGCCGCACCCGCTGCCGCTGCCTCGCCGGACGCGCAGCACTCGGAAGTCGTCGGCGAACGATCATGAGCGACGCATCGCCGTCGGTGACGGCATCGAGCGGTCCTCCGCCGCGATACCGCGGGCTGACCTGGGACCACCCCCGGGGCCGCCACGCGCTCGAGGCCGCCGCTGCGGCTGCTGCGGCCGAGGGGAGCGTCGAGATCGAGTGGGATGCGCATCCGCTCGAGGGCTTCGAATCAGCCCCGATCGCGGAGCTCGCCGACCGGTACGACCTCATCGTGCTCGACCACCCGCACCTCGGCGAGGCGCTGGCGAGCGGCTCGTTCGTGCCGCTCGACGACGTGTTCGACGCCGCGACGCTCGCCCGCATCGCGGGCGACGCGATCGGCCCGAGCTTCACCTCCTACGCCCTTGATGGCTCGCAGTGGGCGTTGCCCCTGGATGCGGCGACGCAGGTCGCGGCGGCGCGCGTCGACCTCATCGACGGCACGGTTCCGGGCACCTGGGATGAGGTGCTCGCCCTTGCAGAGCGCGCCCCCGTCGCGCTCTCGCTCGCCGGCCCGCACGCCTTCCTCACGTTCGCGTCGGTCCTCGCCGGAGCCGGCGCTCCCGTCGCCGACAGTCCCGCCGAGGGAACGCTGTTCTCCTCCCGCGAGGTCGCGCGCGAGGCGCTCCAACTGCTCGGCGCCATCGCCCGCCGGTCGCCGGTCGAGACCCACACCGAGAACCCCATCGCGCTGCTCGAACGCATGGCCGGCACCGACTCGCTCGCCTACGTGCCCCTTGTCTACGGCTACGTCAACTACTCCACGCGCTCGCTGCAGTTCCGGGATGCGCCCCGCTGGGCCGGCTCCGCCCGCCCGGGCTCCACGATCGGCGGCACCGGCATCGCCATCTCGAAGCGCTGCCGGGTGACCCCGGAGCTGGCCGCGCACCTCGCCTGGCTCCTCGACCCCGAAACTCAGCGCACGTTCATCCCGCAGCACGACGGGCAGCCAGGCCTGCGCTCCGCGTGGCACGACGCCGCCGTCAACGAAGCGGCCCACGACTTCTACTCGGGCACCGCCGCGACCATCGAGCAGTCGTGGGTGCGCCCGCGCTACGACGGGTACATCGCCTTCCAGACGAAGGCCTCCGAACTGCTGCGCGACGCCCTGCTCGGGGCAGGGGCATCGGGCAACGGGGTCACCAGTGACACGACCGCAGCTCGGACAGCCGCCGTCGCCACCCGGCACCAAGCCGACCCCGTTGAATCGTGCCTCGACTCCCTCGAGGCCGCCTACACCGCATCGATGCGCGTCGATGCAGCGGAGGCTCGCATCCACTCAGCAACCCCCACGACCTCAGGAGTCACCTCATGACCGGCAGCATCCCGCAGCTCGGAACCAACGAGATCCTCGTCGAGCTCGACGGCTCCACAGCGATCGTCACCATCAACCGTCCCGCGAAGCTCAACTCGGTGACGCAGGAAATGTCCGACGCGCTCGTCACCGTCGCCACCTGGGCCAACGAGAGCGACGACGTCCGCGTCGTCATCCTCACCGGCGCCGGCGAGCGATCGTTCTGTGCAGGCAGCGACATCCGCTCGCTCGATAAGTACGCGACCCCCTGGGACTTCCGCAACCGCGAAGACTACTGCGACGCCCTCCGCGCCCTCCGCAAACCCATCATCGCCGCCATCAACGGTTACGCATTCGGCGGCGGGCTCGAGACTGCCATGACCTGCGACATCCGCCTCGCCGCCGAAACCGCGTCGCTCGCCGCCCCCGAGATCAAGCTCGGCTGGATCGGCGGCGGCGGTATGGCCTCATTCCTCGCCCACTCAGCCGGCGCGAGCAACGCCGCCATCATGCTCCTCACCGGCGACCCCATCTCGGCGCAGCAGGCCCTCGCCTGGGGCATCGTCTCCGAGGTCCTCCCGAGCGACCGACTGCTCGAACGGGCCCGCGAACTCGCCGCCGTCATCGCATCCCGACCGCCGATCGCCGCAGAAACCGCGAAAGCGAACCTGCGAGCCTCCTACAACATGGGCCAGGATGCGGCCGTCGCCTACGAACGCGACCTCCAGACCATCACCTTCGCGACCGCCGACGCCGACGAAGGTCGCGCCGCCTTCGCCGAGAAGCGCCAGGGCATCTTCCACCGCCGCTGACCGCAGATCGTCGGCGGCAGCACCGCCCCGCTACCGCCCGCGCCTCCGCTCACACCTCACCTACGAACCCCACCTTCGAACCCCACCTCCGATTCGGGATGGGTTCCTCACCTCGGGATGGGTAGGAAGCCATCCCGAGATGAGAAACCCATCCCACGTCAGGAACGCCGGGACAATGCGACCGGCACCCCACCCGACCGAGACGGGAGAGGCGAGGCAACGCGACCCGCCCCGGACCCGACCGAATTGCCACACACAACAACCCGACCCTCAGGAGTTCACATGACAACGCAGCAGACGGCAGCCGCCCAGCAGGCGCCAGAGGGATGGTCGGGCAGCGTCGCCCAGGCGCTCCCGGCCGACGGAACGACGGGCACGCTGGTCGGCCGCGTTTGGGACCCGGCGGTTGGCGGCCCCTCGCCCGTGTTGGTGACGAGCGAGGGCGTGTTGGACCTGAGCGGGGCGTTCGCGACGGTGAGTGACATCACCGAGTCAGCCGACTCAGCGGCTGCGGTGCGTGCGGCTGCAGCGGATGCGCCGAGTCTCGGCTCGCTCGAGGAGATTTTCGCGAACACGGAGCCGGATGCGCGCGACGAGTCGAAGCCGTGGCTCTTGGCTCCCGTTGACCTGCACGTGCTCAAGGCGGCGGGCGTGACGTTTGCGGTGTCGATGATCGAGCGCGTCATCGAGGAGCGGGTGCGGGGAGACATCGAGGCGGCGGCGCGGATGCGCGAGCAGATCCTCGCCGAGATTGGCACCGATCTCGCCAGCCTCAAGCCTGGATCCGAGGAGGCTGCCGCGCTCAAGACGTACCTGGTGGGGGAAGGCCTGTGGAGCCAGTATCTGGAAGTCGGCATCGGCCCCGACGCTGAGATCTTCACCAAGGGCCCGACGCTATCCGCCGTCGGCACCGCCGACCAGGTGGGCGTGCACTCCTCGTCGGAGTGGAACAACCCCGAGCCGGAGGTGGCGCTGCTCATCGCATCCACGGGCGCCATCGTGGGGGCGACCCTCGCGAACGACGTCAACCTCCGCGACATCGAGGGCCGCTCCGCGCTGCTGCTGCCGAAGGCGAAGGACAACAACGCGTCCTGCGGGCTCGGCCCGTTCATCCGCCTGTTCGACGGTGACTTCGACCTCGACTCGGTGCGCGGCATGACCGTCGAGCTCGACATTGTGGGGCTCGACGGGTTCACCCTGCACGGGTCGTCCGACCTGGCGCAGATCTCGCGCGATCCCGCCGATCTCGCCGCCCAACTGCTCGGCCCGCACCACCAGTACCCCGATGGGGCGGTGCTGATGCTCGGCACCATGTTCGCGCCGATCGTCGACCGCGACCAGCCGGACCGTGGGTTCACCCACCATGCTGGTGATGTCGTGCGCATCTCCTCGCCAGCCCTCGGTAGTCTGGTAGGCCAGGTACAGAGCAGCGAGGGGTGTGCGCCGTGGACATTCGGGATCGCAGCGCTCATGCGCAACCTGGCGGCCAGAAGGCTGCTGTGACCAGGCGGTCGACGCAGAAGGTGACGCTGACCGACGTCGCCGCGTCTGCGGGGGTGTCTCCGCAGACGGTCTCGCGCGTGCTGCGGACGCCGGACCTCGTGTCGGCAGACACGCTCGAGCGGGTGCAGTCGGCGATCGCCGCCTTGGGATACGTGCCCAATTTGGCCGCGTCGAACCTCGCGTCGAATCGGTCGATGACGGTCGCCGCGATCGTGCCCTCGATCTCCGCGTCGGTGTTCGCGGATGCGCTGCACGGGCTCGAGGCGATGCTCTCGCCGTCCGGGTACCAGCTGTTCATCGGCACCACCGGGTACAGCCCTGAGCACGAGGAGGAGCTCGTTCGAGCGTTCCTCGGGCGGCGGCCGGATGGCATGTTCATCGTCGGCGCCCAGCACACGGATGCGGCATCGACGCTGCTGCGCGCATCCGGCATCCCGGTCGTCGAGGCGTGGGACTCCAGCGAGAACCCGGTCGACAGCCTCATCGGCTTCTCCAACGAAGACGCGATCCGCGCCCTGGTCGAGTACGTGCGCGGCAAGGGGTACGCGCATCCGACGTTCGCCGGTTCCTTTCAGTCGGGTGACTTCCGAGCCGCGGCGAGACGCGCGAGTTTCGAGGCGTCCGTCGCAGAGCAGTACCCGGGTGAGCCGGTGCGGGTCGTCGACTCCGGGGTCGCCGCCGTCGACCTGGAGACGGGCCGCGCGCTCCTCGACGCGGCGCTCCGCGAGCATCCCGAGACCGACGCGCTCATGTTCGCGAGTGACGTCTTCGCAGCCGGCGCCGTGCTGGAGTGCGCGCGACGCGGCGTGGCCGTGCCTGGAGAATTGGCGGTGACGGGCTTCGGTGACTTCGAGCTGTCCTCGCACCTCACCCCGACGCTGACGACCGTGGCCGTGCCCAACCGTGAGATCGGCACGAAGGCGGGCGAGCTGCTGCTGGCGCGCATGAGCCGTGGCGGTGCGGATGCGCCTCAGGGCGAGACCGTCGACCTCGGTTTCGAGGTCGTCGCCCGCGAGAGCGCGTAGGCCCCGGGGCTGCCGCCTCGGCGTGCGCTCGCGACTGGGGCCAGAGTTGTGGCGTTCTGTAGCTGAGCGGCGCGCTGGCGGCGTTTTCCCACAACCTTGTCGGCGCGGCTGCTTGGTGCGGCGTTCGGGCCGGCGTGCGGCTCTGCCGCTCGGCGCGGACGTCCCGCTCTGCCGCTCGGCGCGGGCGTGCCGCTCGCCCGCCGGCCCGCACAGAGTTGTGGCGGAATGTGCTTAGCCCGCGCGCTGGCTGCACTTCGCCACAACTTCGGGCTCTCGGGCTCTCGGGGCTCGGGGCTCGGGTCTCGGCGCTCGGGTCTCGGCGCTCGGGTGCCGGCGCTCGGGACTTGCGCGTCTCCCGCGTCCGCCCTCCCGAGCGTCCGCCCTCCCGAGCGTCTCCGCCCTCCCGAGCGTCTCCGCCCTCCCAAGCGTCTCCGCCCGCCTGCCCCAACCTCACCGCCCGCGCAGATCTTTCCGCAGGATCTTCCCCGACGCCGACTTCGGGATCACGTCGATGAAGGCAACGGACCGCACTTTCTTGTGCGGCGCGACGTGCTCGGCGACGAACGCCTCGACGCCGGCTTCATCGAGCGTCGACCCTTCGCGGCGCACGACGAACGCCTTCGGGATCTCCTGCCCGTCCGCATCCAGCGCGCCGACGACGGCGGAGTCGGTGATGTCGGGGTGGGTGAGCAGCAGGGCTTCAAGCTCGGCGGGTGCCACCTGGTAGCCCTTGTACTTGATGAGCTCCTTGAGGCGGTCGACGATGCTGAACTCTCCGAGCGGCCCGACGGTGGCGATGTCGCCAGTGTGCAGAAACCCGTCGTCGTCGACAGCTTCGCGGGTCGCGTCGTCGCGTCCGAGGTAGCCGAGCATGATTTGCGGCCCGCGCACCCAGATCTCGCCGGGTTCGCTCTGCCCGTCGTCGACGGCTTCGATCTCCTCGCCCGTGTCGACGGAGACCAGCTTCACCTCGGTGTTGGCGATGGGCACACCGACTGAGCCGAGCGACATCCCGTTGTCGTCCGGCGGCAGCACGTGCGTGACGGGGCTCGCTTCGCTCATCCCGTAGCCCTGGCGGGTGCGGGTGTGGATGCGGTCGGCGACGGCCCGCATGAGCGCCGCGTCGATGGGGGCCGCGCCGGAGAACACCGACCGTACGCTCGACAGGTCGAAGTCGTCGATGAGCGGATGCTTCGCGAGCGCGACGGCGATCGGGGGAGCGATGAAGAGGTACGTGCATCGATGCGTCTCGATGATGCGCAGGAACTCGCCGAGGTCGAACTTGGGCATGGTGACGAGGCGTGCGCGCTTCTTGATGGCGATGTTGAGCAGCACCGTCATGCCGTAGATGTGGAAGAAGGGGAGCAGGGCGAGCACGACGTCGTCGTCTTCGACGTCGAGCACCGGGTAGGTCTGCACCACGTTTGCGACGAGGTTGGTGTGGCTGAGCATGACGCCCTTGGGCTTGCCGGTGGTGCCTGACGAGTAGGGGAGCACGGCGACGTGCGTTGCCGGGTCGAAGGTCACCTGCGGGGCGGGGAGGCCCGCGCTGAGCAGCTCGCGCAGGTCGTGGTACCCCTCAGCGCCGTCGAGCACGATGATCGCGTCTTGGTCGAGGCCGGCCGCGATCGCGCCTTCGTGGGCTTGGGGGAGCAGCGGGCTGACCGTGAACAGGAGTTTCGCGCCGGAGTCGCGCAGCTGGGTCTCGATTTCCTCGGCCGTGTAGAGCGCGTTGATCGTGGTCGCTGTCGCCCCCGAGCGGAGGATGCCGTGGAACACGGACGCGAAGGCCGGAACGTTCGGGCAGTGCAGGGCGACGACGTCACCGACGCCCAGGCCGCCCCCGGCGAGCGCGCCCGCGACGAGCTCGATCTGCTGCTTCAGCGCGGCGAACGTCGTTTCGGCGCCGCTCGTGCCGTCGACGATGGCGGTGCGTGAGGCATCCGCTTCGCTCAGCTCTGCGAACAGGAAGTCGAAGACCGAGACGTTCGGGATCTGCTCGTCTGGGTAGGGGCTCTTGAACACGGCGATCTCCTTTGATCGAAACGCATGCGGCCCGGCGGCCGGTCGAGCCGTGCCGGGCCTTTCAGCGGATGCACGTGGCGCATCCGCTCCCCATCTTGCGCACCCCAGATGGGAGGCACCCCAGCGCGCCGTCCTACCCGCGTGGGGCGACCGCGGCGACGGCTTCGATCTCGACGAGCTGATGGTCGTAGCCGAGCACGGTCACGCCGAGGAGGGTGCTCGGCACGTCGTGGTCGCCGAACGCGTCGCGCACGACTTCCCAGGCGGTGACGAGGTCTGCCTGCTTGGCGGAGGCCACGAGCACGCGCGTGCTGGCGACGTCGTCGAGGCTGGCGCCTGCGGCGGCGAGTGCGACGCGGAGGTTCTCGACGCACTTCGCCGCTTGGCCGGCGTAGTCGCCGACGGCTGCCGTGGTGCCGTCATCGTTCAGCGGGCAGGCTCCGGCGGGGAAGACGAGGCGCGCGCCGGCCTCGACCGACGACGCGTAGGCATACTCGGCGGCGTCGCTGAGCGCTCCGGCTCGGATCAGGGTGACGTAGCTCGACATCGGGTGTACCTCCAGAGGGTGTGCGGATGCAGGGGGTGGATGCGTAAATGCGGATGCGTGGATGTGGATGCGGATGCTCCCGCAACAACGGGTTCGCGTCGGCTCGCCAGTCGTTGCACCAGCTGAGCGCTCGCGGCCGGTCAGCTGGTGCGTCGAGGGCGTCGTCGTCGACGCGACCGCCTTGTCACGGCGCCTGAACTTGGGCAACACGAACAGCGCATCCACGACTCGGAAGCGGCGCAGCCAACACGCGAGGAACGCGACGGCGAGGGCGCCGAAGAAGCATGCCGGCAGCGAGATGTTCGGGTTGGTGACGCCGAGGTCGCTGAGGCTGTTCGTGATCCACACCTGCGTGGGGAAGTGCACGAGGTAGAACACGACCGAGTTGCGACCGATGTACTGCAGCCACTTGGCGCGGTCGTGGCTCTGCGCCCGGTGCGCGCCGGTGACCCGCCGCACGGCCATGACGGTGCCTGCGATGCCGGCGAGCACGACGGGCAGCAGTTCGAGCCGGTGCGCGTCGAAGCCGGCCGTCATGGCGTTGGTGTAGCCGCGATTGCCGGCGATGATGAAGGCCCCGAAGGCGGTCGCGATGGTGAGGCACACCCACATGAGGGTGCGCGTTTCGAGCCGGGAGAGGTGCGAGCGGAGGCGCACACAGAGGTGCCCGGCGAAGAAGAACCCGCCGTAGTAGCTGAGGTTCGAGAGGTCGCCGTCTGGCAGGGGCCAGCTGGCGAGCCAGAGCACGGCGGGTACGACGGCGAACCAGGTGCCCGGAATGCGCGCCAGCAGCGGCGCCACCGTGTAGTACACGGCGAGGAAGAAAATAAACCACAGCCAGTTGTTGGGGATCCAGAAGAACGGGTCGCGCAGGTCGGTGTAGCCCTCGGTGAGCATGCCGATGACCATCCACACGAGGTACGGCCAGATCAGGGTGCGCACCTTGTTCCAGTAGTAGGTGCCGGGCGGCTTCGCGAGCGATCGCGTCAGCAGCACGCCGGACAGCAGGAACAGCAGGCTCATCCGGTACGGCGCGAAGAACGAGTTGACGTCGTTCACGACCCGGCCCGACGTGATGCCCGCGAACATCCACGGGATCGCCGTCGCGTGCAGCAGCACCACGAGCAGGATCGCGGCGCCGCGGATGAGGTCCATCCAGCGGGCCCTGGATTCGCCGCTCGGGGTGCGGCCAGCTGCGGGCTGTGCGGACTGCTGGGAAGGTGAAGTCATTCCGGATGCGCGTCTGGTTGGGAGCTGCGGGGGCGCGACGGCTTCGCCTCGGCAGTCTTCGACCCTACGCGACTCGCGACGCGGGGCGTATTGCCTCGCCCGGATCCCGGAATCCGACCGCGCTCGCGGCCCCGCATCCGCCGCCCCGCATCCACGCCCCACCCTGATCCCCGCGCGCGCCCATGCCCCTCGAAGAAATGTGGCGAAGTGCTGTTCCGACGGTTCGGAACAGCACTTCGCCACAACCTTGTCGGCGGAGGATCGGGACCAGACCCCGCCCCTACCCGCCCGGCCCCGCCTTACCCGCGCTTGCGCCCGTACAGCGAAATCACGACGAGGATGATGGCCCCGTAGATGAGCTGCTGCACGTTCGAGCCGAGGTTGAGCACGGTCACGAGCGTCGCCACCTGGCCGAGCACGAGGGCGCCGCCGACGGTGCCGACGACCGAGCCTCGCCCGCCGAAAATGGATGCGCCACCGACGACGACCGCGGCGACGGAGGACAGCAGGTAGCTGTCGCCCATGGTTGCGGATGCCTGCTGGAAGTAGCCGACGATGACCATGCCGGCGAAGGCGGCGAGCACGCCGGAGACGATGTACCCGGTGATGCGGATGCGGTCGACGGGCAGTCCGGCGAGCCGGGCGGTCTCTGGGGCGGCGCCGACGAGGAACAGGGAGCGCCCCCATCCGGTGTAGCTGAGGACCAGTTGCAGCACGACCATGAGCACAAGTCCCAGGGGCAGCACTGCGGCCATGGAGAGGCCGAAGACGCTGATCTGCGCTGAGGTGATGGCGGTGATGAAGTCGGGGATCTGCGTGAGTTCCGAGAAGTTGAACTGCAGCAGGATCACGCCGAACAGGAGGCCGTTCATGGCGATCGTCGTGACGATGGGGGTGAGTCCGAGCTTCGCGATGACGAGTCCGTTGAGGAGGCCGATGACGGCGCCGGCGAGCAGCGCCCCGACGAACGCCCCGAATGGGCCGAGTGGCCCGACCATGGCGAGGAACGACAGCGCCGAGAAGGCGATCGTGTTAGGCACCGAGAGGTCGATGCCGGCTTGGATGACGGCGAACGTCTGCCCGAAGGAGGCGATCGAGAGGATGATCGCGAACGTCGCGGTGCCGATGAGGGATTCGATGGTGATGAGGTTCGGTCGGATGATGCCGCCGATGAGGAACAGCACGAGGAACGCGAGGAGCGGCCACACGCTGCGTGGGACTCGTGCGAGCAGCGACTTGGAGGGCGTGTACTCGACCTCGTGCTCGCCGCCGGCTGCGCCTTGGCCTGAGGTCGACCCTCCGGCGCCGGATGCTCCGGTGCCGCCGACTGCGGCCGGAACTGTCTGGGTCATGACCGTGCTCCCTTCCGAGCGAACGACACCTTGCGCCACACGACGGGGATGCCCACGACGGAGACGATGATGAGCGCCGAGATGACGTACTGCCAGTACGAGTTGATGCCTGCGAAGAAGAGCAGGTTGCCGATGAGGCCGAGCGTGATGCCGGCGAGGATCGTGCCGAGGATGCTGCCTCGCCCGCCCGTGAAGCTGGCGCCGGCGAGGGCGACGGCTGCGATGGAGGAGAGGAGGTAGGGGTCGCCGCTTCTCGGGTCGCCCGTCATGGTGGAACCGGCGAGCATGATGGCGCCGGTCGCGGTGAGGACGCCGGCGATGCCGAACGCGGCGAGTTTCGTGAGGCGGGCGTTGAGGCCGGCGGCGCGGATGCTGTCCATGTTGGATCCGACGCCGTAGATGTGCCTGCCGAGGGCGGTGCGTTGCAGCACGAACCAGAGGAGGACGGCGACGAGGGTGAGCCAGACGAGCGCGACGGGGACGAACGGGATGGCTTCGCCGCTGGTCGCGAGGTGGAACTCGGTGCTGATGTTGCCGCCTGGTCGGTCCATGACTTCTCGGGCGAGGGAGCCGAAGATGAAGGCGCTCGCGAGGGTGACGGCGATCGCGGGGAGCCCGCCGTAGGAGACGAGGAAGCCGTTGAAGAGGCCGCAGGCGAGGCCGGTCGCGAGCCCGATGAGCACGGCGATGGGTGCCGGCACGAGTTCGGTTTGGGCGGCGAAGACCACGTTCGAGAGGCTCATGATGGCGCCGATGGAGATGTCGATGCCGCCGACGAGCACGATCAGCAGCTGTCCGAGGGCCACGAAGGCGAGGGGGACGACGAGGTTGGCGGCGGTCTGCAGCTGGAACCGGGTCAGCAGCTCGGGGTTGATGATGATGTAGACGATCAGGAACACGACGAACGCGGCTGCTGGCGCGAATGCGCCCTCGCGCCGGAGCCTGACGAGTCCCTGCCTCCGCGCGACGGCCCGGGTGACCGGGGCAGCCGGGGGAGGGGTGACGGTGGCGGTCATCTGCTGTTCCTCGCTGTCTTCTGTCGTGCGGTCTCTTCGAGCTCGGCTGCGGAGACGGTCTGGATGCTGCCGGTCACGCCGACTGCGGCGCCGACGATGGCGTCCGCGGTGAGTCGTTCGCCGGCGAGTTCGTCGGTGACTTGGCCGTTGTAGAGCACCAGCACTCGGTGGCAGACGTGCACGAGCTCTTCGACTTCGGTCGAGAACCACAGCACGCCGACGCCTTGCCTGGCGAGGTCGACGATGGCGCCGTACAGCTCCTGTTTGGCGCGGACGTCGATGCCGCGCGTGGGGTCGTGCAGCAGGATGACGGACCGCGAGCGGTTCATCCACCTGCCGAACACGAGCTTCTGCTGGTTGCCGCCCGACAGTGCGCCGGCGGCTTCGAGGGGGCCGCGGGTGCGCACGGAGAGCGCTGAGAGCACCCCGTCGAGCCAGCCGCGCTCGCGGGCGAGGCGCGGCTTGCCGCCGAGCTGCCAGGCTTTGAACCACGGAGCAAGGAGGTTCTCGCCGACGCCGAGCTCGAGCGCGAGGCCCTCTTTCTTGCGGTCCTCTGGCACGTAGCCGAGGCCGCGGCGAACGCCGCGCACGGGGGTGAGGCGTGTGACGGTTTCGCCGTCGATGCTCCACGCGTCGGCGGTGGCGGCGGATGCGCCGAACAGGGCGCGCAGGAGTTCGGCTTGGCCGTGCCCCGCGAGGCCGCCGATGCCGACGATCTCGCCGGCACCGATGGTGAGGGAGACTCCGTGGACGCCCTCGGCGCGCAGCCCCTCGACCTCGAGGACGTCGCGTTCTTCGGTGCGCTGCGGCGGGTCGGGGAAGAACCGCTCCGCCTTGCGGCCGGCCATGAGCGAGATGAGCTCGTCGTCAGTCCAGGAGCCGCGAGCGAATTCACCGGCGAGCGCCCCGTCGCGCAGCACGATGCCGCGGTCGGCGATTTCGGCGATCTCGCCGAGGCGGTGCGACACGTAGATGACGCTGCCGCCGCGAGCGGTGAGTTCCCGGATGCGCGCGAACAGCCATTCGACGCCCGGGGGAGTGAGCGCCGAGGACGCTTCGTCGAGGATCAGCAGCTTCGGTTCACCCGCGAAGGCCCGCGCGATCTCCACGAGCTGCCGGTTGGCGAGCGAGAGGTCGGAGACGAGCGCGCGCGGATCGATCTGCGCCAGGTCGAGCGACTCGAGCAGTGCGCTCGCGGCGGTGATTGCCTTCTTCTGGGAGAAGCCGCGCAGCGGCGCCCCGTCCGGGAGGCTGAGGTTCTCGGCGACGGTCCATTCGGGCACGAGCGCGAGTTCCTGGAACGCGCAACGCACGCCGGAGCGTCGCGACAGGCGCACGCTGCCGGACGCGAGCGGCGCATCCTCGACCGTGATCGTGCCGGAGGTCGGGGTGACCGCACCCGCCAGCATCTTCGCGACCGTGCTCTTGCCCGCCCCGTTCTCGCCCACGAGGGCGAGCACCTCGCCGGGGTGGCAGACGAAGCTCACCCCCTGCACGGCCTTGACCGGGCCGTAGCTCTTGACCAGGTCGGTCGCGACGAGGAGCGCCTCGCCCGACGACTCGGGGCGAAGCGTTTCGCCCGTCGCCGCCCCGGGCGCCGCAGCTGGCAGGGTCGCCCCTGGGGCGGCGGCGCCCACTTCACTTGCATTCATGACTCGATGTGTCCTCGCTGATCGGTTCGAGTGGGAGCAGGCGGCGGCTCCGCCGTGGGCGGGAGCCGCCGCCGTCGCTGACTAGGAGCCGGAGTAGTACTCCATGACGTCCTCGAGCTTCAGGTCGAGGCCGGGGAAGTCGTAGCCGAGCTGGAAGTTCGCGGGGCGATCTTCGAGGCAGTAGTCGGCGGCGTTCTCGGTCGTGATCTCGAGCGGCGGGAAGAACTGCTCGCGCTCGATGTCTTCACCCTCGAGCAGCTTCACGGCCTGTTCGAGGCCCTTGGCGTAGATCGCGGGCTGGCCGAAGATCATGTTGCCCGTGTAGCCCTCTGGCGCGTACTTGACGAGCGCGCACGCTTCGCCGTTGTATCCGGAGCCGCCGACGGTCGGCACGAACGGGATGCCCGCCGCCTTGTACGCTTCCGCGACGCCCTGGCCGCCGGTGAGGAACGAGTACACGCCGCCGATGTCGGGGTTGGAGCGGAGGATGTTCGCCATCGACTCCTGCGCGGTCGCCTCGTTCCAGCCGTTGGTGTCCTGCGCGACGACGGCTGCGCCGCCGCTTTCGAGCGTGTCGATGACGCCCGGCATGGAGCCCTCGTTGAGCGGGACGCCGGCGAGGCCCTCGAGCACGGCGACATCCTTGTTGGTGGTGAGGTTCTCGAGCAGCCACTCTGCGCCGATCGTGCCGGCGCTCGCCCAGTCGGTCGAGACCGTGTAGACGTCCTCGCTGTCGTAGGGGCCGCCGTTGGCGATCACGGGGATGCCCTGCGCGGTCGCCTGCGCAATCGCGGGGTCTGCGCCGCTCGAGGAGGCGGGGTCGAAGAGGATGAGGTCGACGCCGTCGGCGATGAGGTTCTGCATGGCGGCGTTCTGCTGGGCTGCGTCGTTGTCGTCGGTGCGCACGATCTTGAGCTCGACCTTGTCGACGTATTCGGGGGAGTTGGCGAGGGCCTGCAGTGAGGCGAGGCCCATTTCGCGCCAGGCCTGGCCGCCGAGGGGCTGCTGGAAGCCGATGACGAACTTGCCGTCTTCGCCCCCTGCGGAGCCGCCACCGCCCTCTGCCGGCGCGCTGGTGCATCCGGCGAGCAGGACCACGGCTGAGGCCGCGGCGACGAGCGCTGAACCCATCCGGAAGCGGGACTTGGGTCGACGAGTGTGCATGATTTCTCCTTTGAAATCGGGCGGATGCTGCTGGCGTCGTGAGGTGGGAGGTGTTGGCCGCTGAGGGAGATCAGGGGCTGTTCGCCAGCTTGCTTGGTGACACTAGCCCAAAAATGGCAGCGCTACCAGTAGCGCTGCCAAATTGATTCGGGACAGTTCCCCGTGGTGATCATGCAGTCACCCATTGAATCCCCGGAACGGCACGCGATAGCGTCGAAGTCGTTCCACCTCCCCAGATGACGGCGGCAACGACCCAATGCTGCGTCGGCCCACATTGCCCTCCAACGAAGGCGTCCCCGTGTACCGTTCCAACGGCAATTTCGAAGCGTTCGCCCGCCCCAAGAAGCCCGCCGCCGTCGAGGGCAAACGGGCCCACTTCGTCGGCTCAGGGCTCGCCTCCCTCAGCGCAGCAGCCTTCCTCGTGCGCGACGCGCAGATGGCCGGAAGCGACATCACCATCTACGAGGAGCTCGCGCTGCCCGGCGGCAGCATGGACGGCATCTTCGACGAGCACAAGGGCTTCATCATCCGCGGAGGGCGCGAGATGGAAGCGCACTTCGAAACCCTCTGGGAGCTCTTCCGCTCGATCCCGTCGCTCGCCGAGCCCGGCGCATCCGTGCTCGACGAAATGTACTGGCTGCAGAAGACCGACCCCTCCTCGAACCCCATGCGCGGCATCTGGAAGCGGGGCCAGGAAATCGAAGACATGCAAGACCTCACCCTCACCCCGAAAGCCGTCGAAGAGCTCCTCAAGCTCGCCCTCACCCCAGAGAAGGACCTCGACGACAAACGCATCGACGAGGTCTTCACCGAAGAGTTCTTCCAGTCGAACTTCTGGTTCTACTGGGCCACCATGTTCGCCTTCGAGCCGTGGGCCAGCGCGCTCGAAATGCGCCGCTACATTCTGCGCTTCGTGCACCACATCGCGACGCTCCCCGACCTCAGCTCGCTGCGCTTCACCCGCTACAACCAGTACGAGTCGCTCATCCGGCCCCTCGTCGCCTACCTCGAAGACGCCGGAGTCACGTTCGTCTACGACACCCAGGTCGACAACATCATCGTCGCCAACGAAAACGGCGAGAAGGTCGCGACCGAACTCCAACTGACCACCGGCGGCGCATCCAAGACCATTCAACTGCAGCCAGAAGACCTCGTGTTCGTCACCAACGGCTCCATCACCGAATCGTCGACCTTCGGCGACAACAACAACCCGGCACCCGTCGTCACCGACCGCGGCGGCGCCTGGTCGCTGTGGAAGAACCTCGCAGCCCAAGACCCTGCCTTCGGACGCCCAGAGAAGTTCTGCGAGAACATCCCGGAAGCAAACTGGACCATCTCGGCGACCGTGACCCTCACCGACGACAAGATCGCCCCCTACATCCAGAAAATCACCGGCCGCGACCCCCGCGACGGCAAGATCGTCACCGGCGGACCCTGCAACTTCAAAGACTCCTCCAGGCTCTACGGATACACCATGAGCCGCCAGCCGCACTTCGAAGCGCAGGACCCGCAGAAGGAGCTCGTCGTCTGGCTGTACGGCCTGTTCTCCGACAAGCCCGGCGACTACATCAAGAAGACCATCCGCGAATGCTCCGGCTGGGAGCTCACCGCCGAATGGCTGTACCACATGGGCGTGCCCGTTGACCAAATCGACGACCTCGCGAAGAACTCCGCCAACACGGTGCCATGCAACATGCCGTACATCACGACGTACTTCATGCCCCGCGCCGCCGGCGACCGCCCGCTCGTCGTACCCGAGGGTTCCAAGAACCTCGCGTTCCTCGGCAACTTCGCCGAAACCGAGCGCGACACCGTGTTCACGACCGAGTACTCCGTGCGCACCGCCATGGAAGCCGTCTACACACTGCTCGAGATCGACCGCGGCGTGCCAGAGGTGTTCGCATCGTCGTTCGACGTGCGCACGCTCCTCAACGCGGTCTACTACCTCAACGACCGGAAGAAGCTCCACGAGGTGAAGCTGCCGTTCGCCGCGCGCGTGCTCGAGAAGGCCGCCCTCGCGAAGGCCAAGGGCACCTACGTCGAAGAGCTCCTGCAGGACGCGAAGCTGATCTAGCCGGGCGGATGCGCGGGGCGGCGGCGCGGCGCGAGCCCGCGTGACCGCCCCGCGCGTGCGCGTGCGCGCGCCCCGGCGCGAGACTGCGCCCCGCGCGTTCGTGCGTGCGCCCCGCGCGTGCGCGTGTGCCCCGCGCGTGTGCTCACCCCGCTCGTGCGCGCGCCCGGGGCGAGAGTGCGCTTTCGTGAGATGCCTCAAACCGCGCGCGAGATGCCCCAAAGGGTCGTGAAATTTCCTTGGGAATGACCCTTTGGGGCATCTCGCGCTTGCATCTCGTGGTTGGCCTCGTCTCTTGCCTGCTCCTCCTCTGCGCGAGATGCCGCAAACGGTTGTGAAGGTGCGCTTCGCCGCTCATCCTCTGCGCGAAATGCCGCAAAGGGCTGTCATGTTCCCTTGGGAATGACCCTCTGGGGCATCTCGAGGTTGGCCTCGTCTCTTGGCGGCGCCTTCTCTGCGCGAGTTGCCGCAAACGGTTGTCAAGTTGCGCTTCGCCGCTCTCCCACCGCGCGAGTTGCCCCAAAGGGTTGTCATGGTCCCTTGGAAATGACCCTTTGGGGCATCTCGTGGATCTTCCTCGCCTCTTGGCCGCATGTTCATATCGCGAGCTGCCGCAAACGGTTGTGAAGGTGCGCTTCGCCGCTCATTCTCTGCGCGAGATGCCGCAAAGGGCTGTCATGTTCCCTTGGGAATGACCCTCTGGGGCATCTCGAGGTTGGCCTCGTCTCTTGGCGGCGCCTTCTTTGCGCGACCTGCCGCAAACGGTGGTGCAGGTGCGCTTCGCCGCTCTCCCACCGCGCGAGTTGCCCCAAAGGGTTGTCATGGTTCCTTGGGAATGACCCTTTGGGGCATCTCGAGGTTGGCCTCGTCTCTTGCCGGCGCCTTCTTTGCGCGAGTTGCCGCAAACGGTTGTCATCGTCCCTCGGGAATGACCTTCTAGGCATCTCGTGGCGGGCATGTGGCCTCTCGTCTTGCCGTCGACTCGCCCGTTTCCTTGGGCGCGTCGGCTGCGCCTTTTCTGCGCGAGATGCCGCGAAAGGTCGTCATCCTGCGCCTGATAGCGACCCTTTGGGGCATCTCGCGAACGCGGCCGCGCCTCGCGACCTGCCTGGGTAGGGTGAGCCTCGACGAGGGGATGCGACGTGGGATCACTTGCGGAAGTTTCGGCGGCCGTCGGCGCAAAGACGCGGGCCCAGCTCGAGGAGACGCTGGGTCGCAGAGCCGAGCTGCTCGGGCTCGGGGCAGATGCATGCGGCTCGGCGGGCCGAAGCGGCCCGATGGATGCGCAGCAAGCGTCGAGCATGCCGTCGGCGTTGGCGTCGGCGTCGGCGTGGGCCTCGGGCGACGGGGCTGATCCGGTTTCGGACGGCACGCGAGCTCGTGGCAGCACGCTGGCACTGGACGCCACGCTAACCACGGGCGGCACGTCGGTTTCGAGTACCACGCCAGTCGAGGGCCGCACGGCAACGAGGCTCCCAGACAGCACGCCGGCAACGGCGGCGGACAGCCCGGTCACCCGCCACGACTGGGTTGCGCAGCCCATGCACTCGGACGCGGCAATCCGGGCGCAGACTGGTCGGGGCTGGGACGACTGGATCGACGCGATCGACGCCGGTGTGGGCCGCGACGCCAAGCATCCGCAGATCGTCGAGTGGGTCATGGCCAACTCGGCCCAGAACGGCTGGTGGAGCCAGGGCATCGCCGTCAGCTTTGAGCGTATGACCGGTCGCCGCCTCGCCGGGCAGATAACGGATGGCACGTTCACGGCGAACCGCTCGCGCACGCTACCGGTCGACCGTGAGGTGCTGCGCGAGCTGATCGCCGCCGACGAGACGAGGGATGCGCTGCTCGGCTTCGAGACCGAGTTCCGGTCGAAGGCCGCGTCGAAGACCTACAAGGTGCTCATCGCGCGCGATGGCGAGCCGCTCGGCGGGCTGCTCTTCACCTTCGATACCGCCACGAACGGGCGCACGAAGCTCGCCATCATGCACGAGAAGCTGCAGCTCCTCGACGAGATCGAGCTCTGGAAGGCATACTGGGGCGCTTGGCTCGACGCGCTCGAGGCGGCGCTGCCGTAGCCCGCCCGCACGTCCCGCGCATCTACCCCGCCCGCCCCTGCCCACGCAGAGCCGAAACATGCGGGATAAGCAGGTTCCCGAGGGCGTCAAGCTGCATTCTTCGTGTGGATGCCCCCGACCGGTGGGTGTTTCGACCCGGACTCGGATGCGCGTGCCGGTCAGCGCGCGCCGCGCTCCGCATCCGCTGCCCCGTCGGCGCCCGCGACCAGGTCTTCGCCGGCATCGTCGGCGTCGGACCCACGGAGCTTCGCGATGCCGCTCATGAGGTGGTAGACGACGAGCGTCGCAACCGTGCCGAGCACGATGCCGCCGAACGTCACCTGGCCGCTGTTGATGGTGAAGTCGCCGATGGCGACGATGAGGCCGACACCCGCCGTGAACTGGTTCGTCGGCGACGAGAAATCGACCTTGTTCTCGAGCCAGATGCGCACGCCGATGATGCCGATGAGCCCGTAGAGTGCGGTCGTGATGCCGCCGAGGACCCCGCCCGGCACGCTCGCGATGAGCACGCCCACCTTTGGTGAGAGGGCGAGGAGGATCGCGGCGATCGCGGCCACCCAGTAGGCGGCCGTCGAGTAGACGCGGGTCGCCGACATGACGCCGATGTTCTCGCCGTACGTGGTGGTCGGCGAGCCGCCGCCGAAGCCCGACAGCACCGTCGCGAGGCCGTCGGCGAGCAGGGCGCGGCCGGCCATCGGGTCAAGGTTGCGGTTCGTGAGCTGCCCGACGCCCTTGACGTGGCCGACGTTCTCGGCGATGAGGGCCAGCACGACCGGCACAAACATGAGGTAGACGAGCAGATGCTCGGCGGCGAAGACGGGTGTCGTGAACGTGGGGAGTCCGATCCAGGCGGCTTCGTCGAGGCCCGAAAGATCGACCTGGCCCATGAACGCGGCGACGATGTAGCCGACCACAACGCCGATGAGGATCGACAGTCGGCCAACCATGCCCTTGAACGCGACCGCGACGACGATGACCGTGAGCAGGGTGATCGACGCCACGATGGGCGACGCCTCGAAGTTGTTCTTCGCGGCCGGCGCCAAGTTGAAGCCGATGAGCGCGACGATCGTGCCGGCGACGACCGGGGGCATGAGGAGGTTGATCCAGCGGGTGCCCGCGAGGTTCACGATCAAGCCGACGATCGCCAGGAGCGCGCCGACGACGATGACACCGGCGAGGGCGACGCCCTGCCCGTCCGAGGCCACGGCCGCGAGGATCGGCGCGATGAACGCGAACGAGGAACCGAGGTAGCTGGGCACCCGGTTGCGGGTGATGAGCAGGAACAGCATCGTGCCGATGCCCGAGAAGAGCAGGGCCGTCGACGGCGGGAAGCCCGTCAGCAGCGGCACGAGGAAGGTCGCGCCGAACATGGCGACGACGTGCTGCGCGCCGAACCCGATGGTGCGCGGCCACGTGAGCCGCTCCTCAGGTAGCACGATGTCGCTTGCGGGGACGTTCTTGCCGTCTCCGTGCAGTTTCCAGGGGAGTGCCACAGCGGTCTCGCTTCCAACTCGTTCGGGGGATCGGCCTGCGCTGGCGGAGCGGCGCGTGACCTCTACGAGATTAGGCGATGTGGCGGGCGGGGTTGACGGGCCTCCGTGTCACTTAGAGTGACGTGAGGCCGAGATCGATCGCCGTGTGCGCCGAGATTCGCCCCACGTCACTCTGACTGTCAGCGAGCTCGTCGCACCGCCGACCTCGGGCGGCATCGAGCACCGTCAGCGCTGACTACGCTTGTCCCGTACCGCGAGCAGCACGATCAGGGGAGCCGCATGAGCGCCAGCCACGAGTCCGCAGCCGATCACGAGCAGGCGGAAGCGGGCGACCTTGGTCACGCGGCTGCTCCGACCCGCGCGACGCGGGTAGCGCCGACGAGGCGTGGCAGTGGCTCGACCTTCCGGGAACGCCTCGACTCGTTCTTCGAGATCACACACCGCGGCTCCAACGTGCCGCGCGAGATTCGCGGTGGCCTCGTCACCTTCATGACGATGGCGTACATCGTCATCTTGAACCCGCTGATCCTCGGCGGCTTCTCGCAGGACCAGGCGACGCTCGATGTCGAGGGCGGCTGGCTCCAGGCGTCGCAGGTGGCCGCGGTCACGGGGCTGACGGCCGCCGTCATGACGATCCTCTTCGGTGTCGTCGCCAACCTGCCGTTCGGTCTCGCGGCGGGTCTCGGCATCAACTCGTTCCTCGCGGTCAACGTGGTGCAGCAGGTCACCTGGGCTGAGGCTATGGGGCTCGTCGTCATCAACGGCCTCGTCATCGTCGTCCTGTCGGCGACGCGCTTGCGCGAGATGATCTTCCATGCCGTGCCGCCGCAGCTGAAGACGGCGATCACGGTGGGCATCGGCTTGTTCCTGGCGTTCATCGGGCTCGTGGATGCGGGCTTCGTCACGTCGTCGGGGAACGCCTCCCCTCCCGTCCAGCTCGGTGTGGGCGGTTCGGTGACGACGGTGCCGACGCTCATCTTCGTGATCGGACTCATCGTCATGGGCGTGCTCATGGCACGCCGCGTCAAGGGCGCGCTGCTCATCGGCATCGTCGGCACGACGATCGTGGCGGTGGCGGTCGAGGCGATCATGAAGCTCGGCCCGGCGTTCGAGAACGAGGGCGGATGGTCGCTCAACGTGCCGACGTTACCCTCGCAGATCGTGTCGGTTCCGGATCTCGGTCTCATCGGGGCGTTCGACTTCGGGGCGTTCGAGCGCATCGGCATCCTGGCTGGCGTGATGCTGGTCTTCACGCTGGTGTTCACAAACTTCTTCGACGCGGTCGGCTCGCTCACGGGCCTCACGCGCGAGGCCGGCCTGCAGGACAAGCAGGGCAACTTCCCGCGCCTCAAGTCGTCGCTCGTGGTCGAGGGCATCGGCGCTGTCGCGGGTGGGGCGACGTCGAGCTCGTCGAACACGATCTTCGTGGACTCGGCCGCTGGCGTCGGCGAAGGCGCGCGTACGGGTCTCGCGAGCGTCGTGACGGGCGCCATGTTCCTGCTGGCGATGTTCTTCACGCCGTTGACGCAGATCGTCCCGCTCGAGGTCGCTGCCGCCGCCCTGGTGGTCGTGGGTGTGCTCATGGTGTCGCAGGTGCGCGAGCTGAAGTGGGATGACTTCTCGGTCGCTCTCCCCGTGTTCCTCACGATCGTGGTCATGCCGCTCACGTACTCGATCGCGAACGGCATCGGCGCTGGCTTCATCTCGTGGGTGCTGGTGCAGACGCTCACGGGGAAGGCACGCCGGGTGTCGCCGCTGCTGTGGATTGTCGCGGTCGGGTTCCTCATCTACTTCGCGCGCGGTCCGATCGAGGCCGCCTTCGCCTAGCTCGAGTCAGGCGGGTCGGCTCGCGGGCGGCTCCGCCGAGTGGATGCTGTCGATCTGGCCGTCGCGCAGCGCTTGTAGCGCCGACGCCCACGGTGGGATGCTGTGACTCCACCCCGCCCCTTCGAAACGCCGGAGTTGCCCATGGGCTCAGCCGCACAACCGCACCCGCAGGCGTCGCAGGCGTCGAGCTCCGCGCATCCGCTGGTCGAGACGGCCAATGGCGTCTTGCGCGGCGCTGCTGATGGGGCGACCGAGCGCTGGCTCGGCATTCGCTACGCGGAGGCTCCCACCGGCGAGCGACGCTGGCGCGCCCCAGTGCCGGTCGGCGCGTGGGGAGGGGTCGTGGATGCGCGCATCGCGGGCCCGATCGCCCCGCAGCCCCGCATGAAGGCGATGGACGTGGGAGCGAACGCCATCACCGACGAGGACTGCCTCTTCGTGAACGTGTGGCGGCCGGCGGACGCAGGCTTGCCGGACGCGACGCCACGCGCCGTCATGGTGTGGGTGCACGGCGGGGCGTACGTGCTCGGTGGCACGACGCAGCCGGTCTTCGACGGGGCTGCGCTCGCCGCGCGCGGCGACGTCGTGGTCGTCACGCTTGGCTACCGGCTGGGCGGCCTCGGCTTCCTCGAGCTGTCGACGCTCGAGGGCGCCGAGGGGCAGTTCGACTCGAACGTGGGCCTGCGCGACGTGCTGTGCGCACTCGAGTGGGTGCGGTCGAACATCGCGTCGTTCGGCGGCGACCCGGCAAGGATCACCCTGTTCGGGGAGTCAGCCGGAGCCGGCATCGTGTCGACGTTGCTCGCGACGCCATCTGCGAGCGGGCTGTTCGCGGCGGCTATCGTCGAGAGCTCGCCGGCGACGAGCGTGTACGGGCTCAAGCGGGCGAAGGTGGTCGCCGAACGGTTCGCCGAGAAGCTCGGAGCGGAGGGCCTCCGCGCGGTGGCGTCGGATGGCCGCGACTGGTCCGCGCTGCGCGACCTGCCCGTGTCGAGTGTCATCGAGACGGCGGGTGAGTTGTTCGCCGAGATTCCGACCGAGTTCCCGGGCACGCTCGCGTTCGCACCGGTCGTCGACGGCGGGCTGGTGCCCGAGCATCCGGTGACCGTGCTGAGTGAGGGCCGTGGGCTGCCCGTGCCGTTGATCATCGGCACGAACCGCGACGAGGCGACCTTCTTCAAGCTCGCGAAGTCACCGCTGCTGCCGGTCGGCGAGACGGCGCTGACGACGATGATCACCGAGATCGCCGCCGAGAACCCGTCGGTCGAGATGCCGGACCGCGAGCACATCCTCGACGCGTACGAAGGGGTGCGGCAGCGGATGGTCGGGCTCGGTATCGCCCGCGATGTGGGCTTCCGCATGCCGACGCTGTGGATCGCGGAGGGGCATTCGAAGGTCGCCCCGACGTTCCTCTACCGGTACGACTTCGCGACTCCGTTGCTCAAGGTGCTGCGCCTCGGTGCCACGCACGGCTCCGAGATCGCGTACGTGTGGGGCAACCTCGACACGGACCCCCGCGGGCTCGCCTACAGGCTAGGCGGGCGACGCCAGGCGGGCGAGGTCTCCGACCGGATGCTCGCCCTCTGGACCTCGTTCGCTCGCGATGGTCAGCCGAAGGACGCCGGCTTGCCCGGTGCGGTGCCGTGGCCGCCGTTCGGTGCGGCACGCTCGACGCTGGTCGTCGACCACGAGGACCGGATCGTCGACGACCTCGACGCCGACCTTCGAGCCGCGTGGGGCAATCAGGTCTTCTCGCTCAGCTGAGACCGTGCAACGGGGGAGGGAGACCGCGCGGGTCGCCCGGTTGTCAGGCACGCGGCCCGGGTCGCCAGGCGGGCCGCCGGCAGGCCTAGTACTGCCGCGGATAAGGGCCGCTGCCGCCGGCAGGCCCGTAGCCCTGATTGGCGGCGTAGCCCCCGAAGCCCGCGAGTCGGGCGTTCGCTTCGCGGACGAACTGGGGGATGAGGAAGAGCTCGACGATGATCCACACGCTGACGCCGAAGATCAGCAGCAGGCCGACGCCCAGCCACGCGGTCGCCCAGCCGACGAGGTAGAGCACCAGCTGGGTCACGGCGATGCCGGTACGGCCGAGGTAGAAGTTGTGGATGCCGAGGGCGCCGAGGAAGATCGCCAGCACGTAGGTGATGCCGACTTCCTTGCCGCCGTTGACCACGACCGTCTGTTGGTAGAGCACCGGCGCGTTGGCCGCGGGCGTCGGAGCGTAGTGGCCCCACTGGGTGCCGTCCCAGTAGCGTTGCCGCCCCGTCGGGTCGGGATACCAGCCAGCCGCGGGTGACGAGGGCGGGTTGGCGGCATGCGGCGAGCCGGGGGCGCCGTCGTCCGGCTGAGAGGCGTATGGGTCCGTCGGTACGAGGCTCATCGGGCACTTCCCTGCTGTCGAGTGGATGCGGAACTCATGCTAGCGAGCACCACCGACACTGCACGGGTTGCCTGTGGAATCTGCGGGCGGCCCGTGGAAACTGCGCGCGGTCAGGGGCGCGCATCCGCCGCCCTGCGGAGGGCACGTCGTACGAGCACGCCTTCGGCGATGAGGAGGGCGGCGACGATTGCCGCGCCGAGCAGGAACCAGAGCACCGGGCCGACGAAGTCGCCAGACGCCCAGAGGAGTTCGCGGTCGTCGGTCTGCCAGGGCCAGAGGGCGCGCAGCGATCCGGCCATGAGGCCCGTCATGAGCGCGAGCGTCACTCGCCGGTGCTTCGACAGCAGCCAGAGCAGCACCTGCACGAACAGGGCGAGGCCGGTGATGGCGCCGACGGCGAAGAGCGCCACGTAGCCGAAGTCGAGGGAGTTGAGCGCACGCAGCGTGGGTTCGTACATGCCGGTCGTGACCAGCACGAACGACCCTGAAACGCCGGGCAGCACGAGCGCGCACACGG
Source organism: Pseudoclavibacter helvolus (assembly GCF_049707175.1). GTDB lineage: Bacteria > Actinomycetota > Actinomycetes > Actinomycetales > Microbacteriaceae > Pseudoclavibacter > Pseudoclavibacter helvolus_A. The sequence continues at coordinate 82,405 of NZ_JBNAFM010000013.1, forward strand.
CGACTGCGGCCGACACGAAGATCGCGACGGGGGAGGGGTCGGCGTCGTTTGCCGAGGGCAGGCCTGTCAGGACGAAGCTCAGGACCGCGGCGGGAACGGCGATCGCATAGTCGCGCAGCTGCCAGCGAGCGCCGAGCATCCGCGCGGGCACGATGAGCGAGACCGCGATCAGGCCGGCGAAGAGCGCTCGCGAGGGAATGGGATGCGCCTCGATGAGGGGAGCGACCAGGCGAGCCGCGACGACCAGCGCCACGAGCATCCCGATGCCGATGGGCAGCACGATGCCCCACTGCACCTGGGCGAAGTGGTCGCGTGCCCGGCCGAGTCCGCGGCCTCGCACCGTGTCGACAGCCGCCCGTACCACGCCGCGCACGAGGTGCCCCGCCGAGTCGATGAGCGTCTCGTAGACGCCGATGAGCAGGGCGATGGTGCCTCCGCTGACACCGGGGATGATCTCCGTCACGCCGATGAGCGCTCCCCGGAAGAGGTTGACGAGGACGTTGAGCGCTGACAAACCGGCCCTTCTCGGGCGCCGGGGTCGGGGTCGGCGCCGGATGCGCGTGCGCCGGGAGAGGCGCCGCAAAGCCTCCAGTCTGCCAGTGCGACCGTGGCGGCGCACGTCGGTGGGCGTGGGCCCGTCGCTCCACTGGGTGGCTGACCGGGCCGAAGTTCACAGCGGATGCACACCATCCACCCGCACTCAGCCCGGCCAGGACTCGCGCGCGTACCGTGACCGCCATGTCTCTGGAAGCCACCAACGCACCGGTCCGAGCTCGTCGCGTCCGGTCGCGCGCCGCTGTGCCGGCAGCATTCGCGGGTGTCGGTGCAGCGGTACTCGGCGTCGGTCTCGGGGAGCTCGCCGCTGCCTTCCTGCAGACGACCGCGAGCCCCGTGGTCGCGGTCGGCGCCCTGTTGATCGACCTCGCCCCACCGTGGGCGAAGGACACCGCCATCGCCCTCTTCGGGACCGCCGACAAGATCGCGCTGATCGCCCTCGTCGCCGTTGTGGTGCTGGTGCTGGCGGCGCTCGCCGGCGTGCTCGAGTGGAGGCGTCCGCCGTGGGGTCGCGTCGTGCTCGGCCTGATCGCCGCGTTCGGTGCGGTCGCCGTGGCCACGCGCACCCCGTTCTCTCCGCTCGACACCGTGCCTCCGCTGCTCGCGATGGTGGTGGCCGTGCTGGCGCTGCAGTTCCTCGCCAAGCAGCTCGTGCACGCGGAGGACCGAGCCCAGACTCGAGCGCACGAGCCGGTCGGTGCGCCCGCAGACACCCGCGCCTCCGCCAGCGGAGCCACGAGCCGAGCCGCGGGGCGCATCCACCAGGACGAAGCACCCGCCGCACCCGTCGGCGTCGACCGGCGTCGATTCCTCGTCTACGCCGGAGCGTCCGTCATCGTGGGCGCCATCGCTGCGGCCTCGGGCGCCGTGCTCTCGGCCGGGACGCGCGCGGTGACGGCCGTCCGCGAAGCGATCGCGCTGCCTCAGGCAGCGGTGAAGGCCGCAGCGGTCCCCGCCGGTGCGCAGCTCGACATCCCAGGACTACCGCCCGTCGTTACCCCCAACTCCGACTTCTACCGCATCGACACGGCCCTCAGCGTGCCGCTCGTGAACCCGGAAGGGTGGTCGCTGCGCATCCACGGACTCGTCGACAACGAGGTGACCATCACCTGGGATGAGTTGCTCGCCCTGCCACTCGAGGAGAGCATCACGACCCTCATGTGTGTCTCCAACGAGGTCGGTGGCGGGCTCATCGGCAACGCCCTCTGGCTCGGATACCCCCTGCGGGAGCTGCTCAAACGCGCAGGCCCGCACGCCGACGCCGACATGGTGCTGTCGAAATCCGTGGACGGCTGGACGGCGAGCACCCCGCTCGGGGCGCTCACCGACGATCGCAACGCCATCCTGGCCGTCGGCATGAACGGTGAGCCGCTGCCGTCCGAGCACGGATTCCCCGTGCGGATGGTCGTGCCCGGCCTGTACGGCTACGTGTCGGCGACCAAATGGGTCGTCGACCTCGAGGTGACTCGTTTCGACAGGGTCAACGCGTATTGGACCGACCGGGGGTGGAGCGCCGAAGGCCCCATCAAGATCGGCTCGCGCATCGACGTGCCCCGCGGGGGAAGCGTCGAGGCCGGACCCACCACGATCGCCGGATTCGCATGGCAGCAGCACACGGGGATCGAAGCCGTCGAAGTGCAGATCGACGACGGCGAGTGGCAGGCGACGCAGCTCGCGGCGCCGATTTCCGACGATACCTGGCTGCAGTGGAAGCTCGACTGGGATGCGCAGGCTGGTGAGCACACCGTGCGAGTGCGAGCCACGGCCAAGTCCGGCGAGGTGCAGACGGATGCGATCGCGAACGTGGTGCCGGACGGCGCCACGGGCCACCACGAGATCACGGTGAACGTCACCGGGTAGCTCCCGCCCGTCTGCCTCGCTGCGCCGGTCTCCTCCCTGCCCCGCTCGGGTGACTGGACGCGTATCCACACGGTACGTGCATGCTCGTCGCCTAGCGACCATGTATCTGCCGTGTGGATCGACGTGCGGGAGTCGTCGGGCCAGGATCTGCGGAGCACGGCTCGATACCCTGGCCGGGATGCCCTCACTTTCCCCCGAAGTGCGCCCCAGTCCGTCGACCCTCCGCGATATGCCGCGTGCGGCTTGGATCGCGGCGCGAGCGTGCACGCCAAACGTCGTCACGGCGTGGCTCTCTGTGCCGGTCTACGGGTTCTCGATCCTGCCGATGACGGTTCGCGGGGGACTGTACCTCGACGGCACGCGCACCGGAACCGTGCTGTTCGCGCGGCGCCGCCCGGTTCTTGACGGTCTTCTCATCGCCGGAGTGACCCTCGGCGCATTCGGGCTCTGGGTGGCGAGCATCCTGTTGCTCGACGAGGCGGTCCTGCTGGCCGCGGGGATGTGCGTGTACCTGCTGTTCCTGGTCGGTTCGGTGATCGCCCTGGTGCAGCCAGGCGGCACGACGCTGTCGGCGTCCGGCCCGGAGACCCCGAAGGGTGATCGGTGGATGATCGCAGCGCTTGCGCAGCTCCCCGGCACGCGGTTGACGGCCGTGATCCTTGCAAAGCAGCTGCTCGAGCGTGTGCCAGCGGGCGGCATCGTCGTCGCGGCCGCCGCCACCGACCCGTTGCGTGACGCCTATGTCCGGGCTGGGTTCACCGCAGGAGGCGGTCGGCGCGTGTATCGGGACGACGGAGAGAGCCGTGAACGTGGGCAAACGTCGTCACGCGTTCGATGGGCCAGTTCCGTGGATCGGCAGCACATGCCGCTGCTGGATGCGGATCCTGATGCCAAGGACGCACTTGGAAGCGCGGAGCGGCGATGGTGGTTGCGATGATCGGAATGAAGTGAGCGTCGGCGACCTGCGGGAACGGGATGAGGTGCACTCTGTGGTGCAGAGTGTCGCGGTGCTGGCCTCTCGGCATTGAGATGTGTAGCTGTTCCACCGGAGGCGTGTGCCCATAGATGCAAAGAAACCCCGCCATGTAGAAGCTAGGCGGGGTTTCAGTGGCTCCGACGGGCGTCGATCCCGTGACCTCACGATTTTCAGTCGTGCGCTCTACCAACTGAGCTACAGAGCCGGAGGCTGACGCCTCTTGGAGACAAACGGATGCCTGTCGCCGTTGCAAATTGCCCTCTTCGAAAAGAGGGCAAGATGCTTAGCGACCCTGACGGGACTTGAACCCGCGACCTCCGCCGTGACAGGGCGGCGCGCTAACCAACTGCGCTACAGGGCCATAATGTGATGTCCCAGCCGTGGCTGGTGCATCTGTATTCGATTGCGACAGTTCAATGTACAGCATCCGAGCACCTGGTGTGTCACGACCGTGACCCCAACGGGATTCGAACCCGTGTTAACGCCGTGAAAGGGCGCCGTCCTAGGCCGCTAAACGATGGGGCCGAGTGCTTGTAGTTGACTTGACTACCGAGAGAAGAGCATAGGGGCGTTTTCCGATCTCGGCAAATCCTGAGCCGCATACGTGTCTGCACGGCGTGTCGCATCCCTTCGCTCGGACGGCTGCGCGCAGGCTTCGATCACGCTGAAACGCGAGCCCAACGAGGAAACGCAGGCCCGAGCGATGACCCCCTACAGGTTTCATCACCCGGGTCTCTGTGATGCGCTAGGCAGAAGTTGACAAACTTGTTACTGTTTCTCGTGTTGTTGGTGTGAAACGAGTGGCTGCAGTGGTAGGTGCGGCCTCGCGTTGTGAGTGGCCCCCGCCTCGATACACACCCAAGATCCACCACGAGGAGAGCGAATGCCCGCCACCAGGAGCCGAAAGCCCCTGCGACTCCGCGACCGTTGGCGCACTCCGCTCGTCGGTGCAGCGTCCGCCGCAGTCCTCGCCGCGCTCGCACTCTCAGCAGGCCCCGCGTTCGCTGCGGACGACGACTACGCCACCTGGGAAGACGTCGTCGCAGCAGAAGGCGACGTCGACCGCCAGGAAGCACTGATCACCGACATCGAGCAGCAGATCGCTGACCTCGACGCGAAGGTCACCGAGGCCGCATCGGCGGCGAAGACGGCCGGTGAGGAACACGGCAAGGCGCAGACGGCGTCCAGCGAGAAGTTCGCCGAAGTCACCATCCTGCAGGAGCAGGCGGACGCGGCCGAGGAGAAGGCTTCGACCTCACGCGAGAAGGCAGGCCAGTTGGCCGCTGCCATGAGCACCCGCGGTGCCGGTGACCCGAAGCTCGCGCTCTTCCTCAATCCGGGCGAAGCCGACACACTCCTGTACCAGCTCGGCACCATCAGCAAACTGTCCGAGCAGACAGACGGCATCTACAACCAAGCTGTCACCGAGAAGAACACCGCCGATGTCCTCGGCGCGCAGGCGTCCGTTGCGCACGACGAGCTCGCGAAGCTCGAGGCCGACGCGAAGACGAAGTTCGACGCCGCTCAGGCAGAGCAGGTTGTTCTCCAGAACGAGAAGTACCTCGCCGACAGCAAGAAGGCAGACCTGCAGGCGATGCTCGCTCCGCTCAAGGAGAAGCGCGACGTCACCGCGAGTGACTACGCCGCGGGCGAGAAGTTGCGCCAGGAGCAGATCGCGCAGACCAATAAGGAGCGCGCTGAGGCTGCCGCCGCCTACCAGGAGGAGGCGCACCAGCAGGCCGTGACTGACGCCGAGGCGGCCGGCGTCGAACCGCCCGCGAAGCCCGAGATCTCGACGGAGCCACCCGTCGCGGCAGCGCCGCTCGCTCCCGCGGACCCCACCGACACCTCCGTTGCGCCCGAGTCGCTGCGGCCGCCTGGCCAGGCCGCGCCACCACGTCAGCCCACGGCGCCGCCGACGGCAACCGCTGACCCCACCGCGCCGGCCCCCAGCCAGCAGCCGACGGCACCTGCAGAGTCGCCCGCGCCCGAGACGCCTGGGCAGTCGACGGCGCCGGAGCCGACGTCGGCCCCCGAGTCGACCTCGGCACCCCAGCCAACCAGCGATCCTGAGCCCACCACGGCACCGGAGCCCCAGCCGACCGCCGCTCCCACCGCGGCGCCGGAGCCCGAGCCCAGCAAGCCCGACATAGAGATCCTCCCTGAAGAGCCGGCCAAGCCCGACCTCGAACTCGAGCCGGAGCCGGAGCCCGAGCCCGAGGTCGTGACGCCCACGACGCCTGAGACTCCGAGCGGTGTCCTCGCCGGCTACTACGGACCGATCAGCAACGGTGTCGTGACCGACGAGTACGGCATGCGACTGCACCCGATCTTCGGCACCTACCGCATGCACAATGGCCTTGACCTCGGTGTCAACGGCGGTACTTGTGGCGCCCCGCTCTACGCCGTCCACAGCGGAACGATCACCTACGCCGGCTACAACGGCGGCTTCGGAAACCACGTCGTCCTGGACTTCGGGAACGGCACCGAGGTGTCGTACTCCCACATCATGGACGGCGGCATCAACGTGTACGTCGGCCAGACGGTCCAGGCCGGTGACGTGCTCGCCTACGCCGGAACCACCGGGTCGTCCACCGGCTGCCACCTGCACTTCGAGCTGAAGTACTGGGGCACGCTGATGGACCCGAAGCCGTGGCTCGCCTCGGCAGGCATCTACTACTACTGATCAGTGCCCGCGTCCGTTGATTCCGACGCGAACGAGAGGGCGGCCCGCGCTTCGGCGGGCCGCCCTTCCGCGTTCAAGGTGCAGATTCGGCTTGCCCGTTGCCCGTTGCCCTTTGCCCGTTGCCCTTTGCCCTTCAGCCCGTTCGCCGCTGTCCGTTGCTCAGGTCGGTTTCCCTGACTCTCTGACGCTCAGAGTGACGAGGCGCGATTTTGGTCTCCTATCCGGCGCGATAGCCCCGCCACGTCACTCTGACTGTCACTCCGCCCGGTCGCCTGGCCTCATACGCCTTGCGCAACCGCAGTGACCACGAGCTGTGGCCCGCGAGCGGGAAACTCGCGACCTTCGGAACCACGGGCGAGAAACTCCCGACCTTCGGACCCGTAGGCGGGAAACTCACGACCTCCCGCCTCGCGATCGGGAAACTGCTCCGCCGGGCCCACCAACTGAGGCTGAGCGAGCCGAGGACTTCTGAGCTCAAGACTTCGAGAGCAGACCAGGCGGCGGTTTCCCTGAATCAGTGACGCTCAGAGTGACGAGGCGCGATTTCTGGCCCCGCGATGGCGCGAGCGTGCTGCGACCGAACTCCGACTGTCAGTACGGCAGCACTCCTGGCCGTACCGCGTTCGCCCGCTGTACCGCGTTCGCCTGGCCTTGCACGCCTCGCCGCGTGCCGCATTTGGGTTGGCTTTGCCCGCTCGCGAGGCCCGGTCAGTCGCCGGGTCGAAGCGAGACCTGACACTCAGCGTGACGAGGCGAGCTCTTTGGCATCAAGACGGCGTGACTTCGCCGCCACGTCACTCTGACTGTCAGCCCGGCAACTGGCCTCGACTGCGTGCCGGCCCCGCCTCGCCTCACCGGCCTCGCCCTGCTTGCCTGGCTCGGATGACTCAAATGGCTTAAGCTGCTGGCCCAGCTTCGTGCTCGTGTCATCCCGTCAGACGCCGGGTGACAGGCCCGGCGTGACACTCAGAGTGTCGAGGCGCGATTTCTGGCCACGTGGCGACGCGATCGCACCGTCACGTCACTCTGACTGTCAGCCCGGCAGCTTGTCTGGCCTCACACGCCTGGCCTTTCCCGCTCACCGGCCGGACCGCGCTCGCCTGGCCCTGCACGCTCGCCCGCTGTAACGCGCTCACTGGGCATCGGCCTCTGGGTTCGCCTCGCCCGCCCGCGATGCCCGGTCGGACGCCGGGTGACAGGCCCGGCGTGACACTCAGAGTGACGAGGCGCGATTTCTGGCCGCGTGGTGACGCGATCGCGCCATCACGTCACTCTGACTGTCAGCTCGGCCGTAGCTCTCGCTGACGTCCTCGCGGTGCGCCGAACCACGCAGACCGCATGATCCCCTCAACTTGCCAGCACCCAGCACCCAGCACCCAGCACCCAGCACCCAGCACCGCCGCCGGCACACTCGCGCCTGCAAGCCCGCGCCCCCGCGCCTGGACTCCCTATAAGGACGCGCGAAGAAGCCCCGCACCAGTCGATCAGTCCACTGATCAGCTGGTGCGGGGCTTCTGAAGCCTGTCGCCGTTCGCCGGTCACCCGGCGCGGTCGTGTCTATTCGGCGGGCTTGTACTGCGCGATCGAGCGCTCGATGATCGCTTCTGCGGCGGCCGCGTCGCCCCAGGCTTCGACCTTGACCCACTTGCCGGGCTCGAGGTCCTTGTAGTGCTCGAAGAAGTGCTTGAGCTGGTCCTTGGTGGAGTCATCGACGTCGCCGAGGTCCTGGATTTTCGCCCAGCGGGGGTCCTTCGCGGGGACGCACAGGATCTTGTCGTCTCCGCCCGCTTCGTCGGCCATGTTGAGGACGCCGACGGGGCGCACCTTGAGGCCGACGCCCGGGAACAGCGGGTACTCGAGCAGCACGAGCGCGTCGAGGGGGTCGCCGTCGTCTGCGAGCGTGTGCTCGAAGAAGCCGTAGTCGACTGGGTACACGAAGGGGGTGAAGAGCACCCGGTCGAGGTAGACGCGGCCGGTCTCGTGGTCGACCTCGTACTTGTTGTGGCTTCCGCGCGGGATTTCGATGACGACGTCGTAGCTGCCCATGGCGCTCCTTCGTTGCGCCTGGTGGCGCTCATTCGGTGTGGCTTGTCGGCGGGGCCTGTTGGGGCGCTGCTCGCCGCACGAAACCGTTGGTTTCGTTCGGGTTCAGGGTAGTGGATGCGCCCTGGCCGGGGGTGCGGTTCCGAGGGGTTTCGGGGTCCTTCGGCGGGTGTTCGTGTGGCGTGGTGTGTCTTTTCCGGCTGGGGTGCGGCTTGGGGGTCGTGGCATGCTGGTGTGCATGGTTGATCTCAAGGAAGCGCTGCACGTGGACCCGTTCATTCCGCTCCGGGAGGGGACTGGTCAGGCGCTTCCGCAGGCGTTGACGCTGGGTACGGCGTTGGCGGCGGGGGTGCAGTTCACGTTGCTTGCGGCGGCGTTGTTGAGTTTGCTGCGTCGGAAGCCGAGTCAGGTTCGGGGTTCGCGTCTTGCGTGGGGTGCGTTCTCGTTGGTGAACTTCGTGGGTCCAATTTCTTACTTCCTGTTCGGGCGGAAGCGTTGACGTTGCTGCGGTTGGGCGCTGTCGGGTGTGTGCCGGTGGATGCGCGTTGCGGGTCTGGGCGTGACGGTTCGCGCGGGCGCGTTTAGGCTGTACTTGTGTCAGATCGCCCTCGCCTCACTCCAGCTGTCGCCGACCTCCGTCGAGCCGTTCGTGGTTCGCTTCTTGGGCGCGTGCAAAAGGGTGATCGGATTCTTGTCGCGCTGAGCGGTGGTCCTGATTCTCTGGCGTTGGCTGCGGCTGCGGTGTTCGAGTCGAAGCGCCTCGAGGTCGAGGCGGGTGTGGTCATCATCGATCACGACTTGCAGGAGGGGTCTGCGAAGGTTGCGGAGCATGCTGCGGTGCAGGCGGCTGAGCTTGGTCTTGCCCCGGTCAGTGTGGTGCGGGTGAGTGTCGAGGATCTTGGCGCTGGCCCGGAGGCGTCTGCGCGTGTGGCTCGCTATGAGGCGATCGAGGCTGTGCGTGTTGAGACGGGCGCTTCGTGGGTGTTGCTTGGCCACACGTTGGATGATCAGGCTGAGACGGTGCTGTTGGGCTTGGCGCGTGGTTCTGGCGCGAAGAGTTTGCATGGGATGGCTCCGGTGACGGGCACGCTGCTGCGTCCGTTGCTTGGTCTGCATCGTCAGGTGACGGTGCAGGCGTGTGAGGACCAGGGTTTGACGCCGTGGATCGACCCGCACAACAGCGACCCTGCGTTCACGCGGGTTCGGGTGCGCGACACGGTGTTGCCGTTGCTTGAGAAGGAGATCGGCCCCGGTATCTCGGAGGCGCTTGCTCGCACGGCGACGACGTTGCGTGAGGATTCGGAGACGTTGGATGCGCTCGCCTTGGAGTGGGCGCACGAGATCGTGAATACGGATGCGGATGGACGCATCTCGCTTGACGTGGGTGGCATCGTCGCGCAGCCCCCTGCGCTGCGCCAGCGCATCTGCCGCATTGTCGCGGAGCAGGGCTTCGGTGTTTCGTTGACGCGTCGGCACACGATGGCGGTGACGGCGTTGGCGACGGAGTGGCGTGGTCAGGGCCCGGTTGATCTTCCCGGCATTCGTGTTGAGCGTGAGAAGGGCCGCATCTTGTTTGGTGCGACGGCTTCCGCGCATGGCGATGATCTCGACGAGACTGCCTAGCTTCACCCGTTCCGCACACCGCGCTCGTTTGTTCGAGCGCTGAACCACCAGGGAGCCAGGATGCGCGCCACTGATATTCCGAACGATGTCCGTGAGGTCCTCATCACGGAGGAGGAGATCCAGGCGAAGCTCGCCGAGATCGCCCGCCGTATCGAGGCTGATTATGCCGACTGCGAGCCGTTGCTCATCGGGGTGTTGAAGGGCGCGGTGATGGTCGTGTCTGATTTGTCGCGTGAGCTGACGATTCCGTTGAAGATGGACTGGATGGCGGTGAGCTCGTATGGTTCGGGCACGGAGTCGAGCGGTGTGGTGCGGATTCTGAAGGACTTGGATACCGATTTGACGGGTCGCCACGTGCTCATCGTTGAGGACATCATCGATTCGGGGTTGACGCTGTCGTGGTTGAAGCAGAACCTTGAGTCGCGTGGGCCCGCGTCGGTTGAGATCTGCACGTTGCTGCGCAAGCCGGAGCGTCTGAAGTCGGATGTGCCGGTGCGGTACGTGGGCTTTGATGTGCCGAATGAGTTCGTCGTGGGGTATGGCCTCGATTACGACGAGCAGTATCGCCATCTGCGGGACATCATCGTGCTGCAGCCGCACGTGTATGGCGGCGAGTAGCTGACGAGCTGTTCTGAGCGTTGCGGGCGGGGGCACCTGGTGGTGTTCCCGCCTTTGCTGTCGGTGGACGGGTGAGTGGATGCGCGCCTTCAGCGAACACTGGACACTGGTGTCGGTGGTCCCGAGTACCATGACTCTCGATCGCGCGCCGTGGTGCGCTGGCGAAGAACCGGCTGAAAGGCACCGAGCACGCCACTCGAGTCTCGACTTATGAAGCAAGTTACCAAGATCCTCAAGAGCCCCATCTTCATCGTGGTGCTGGCCGTTCTGGTCATCGGCCTCGGTTTCAGCCTCATCAACGGCAGTGGCACGCGTGAGGTGACGACGCAGCAGGGCCTTGAGCTCCTTCAGGACAAGAAGGCCGAGAAGGTCGTCATCGTCAACGGTGACAACCGTGTCGACATGGAGCTCACGCAGGCTGACCCTGAGTTTGGCCAGAGCGTGCAGTTCTACTTTGTGGATGCGCGTGCTGACGATGTCGTGTCGGCGGTCGATACGGCTGCTCCCGCGGGTGGGTATGACGATGACGTGCCGCAGCCGAGCTGGTTGCTGTCGGCGGTGAGCATCCTGTTCCCGCTGCTGCTGATTGGTTTCTTCATCTGGATCCTCTTCGCGGGTGGTCTTGGCGGTGGTGGCGGCCGCGGTGTCATGCAGTTCGGCAAGTCGAAGGCGAAGCTGGTCTCGAAGGAGAGTCCGCAGGTCACGTTCGAGGATGTCGCCGGCGCCAACGAGGCGCTTGAGGAGCTGCAGGAGATCAAGGAGTTCCTGAAGGAGCCGGCCAAGTTCCAGGCTGTGGGTGCGCGGATCCCGAAGGGTGTGCTGTTGTATGGCCCTCCCGGTACGGGTAAGACGTTGCTTGCGCGCGCTGTCGCAGGCGAGGCGGGCGTGCCGTTCTATTCGATCTCGGGTTCCGACTTCGTGGAGATGTTCGTGGGTGTCGGTGCGAGCCGTGTCCGTGACCTGTTTGAGCAGGCGAAGCAGAACTCGCCGGCGATCATCTTCGTCGATGAGATTGATGCGGTCGGTCGTCACCGTGGCGTTGGTATCGGCGGCGGTAACGACGAGCGCGAGCAGACGCTCAACCAGCTGCTGGTCGAGATGGACGGTTTTGATGGCTCGACGAATGTCATCCTGATCGCGGCAACGAACCGTCCTGACGTGCTTGACCCTGCCTTGCTCCGCCCGGGCCGCTTCGATCGCCAGATCGGTGTCGATGCGCCTGATCTCGACGGCCGCGCCCGCATCCTCGGTGTCCACGCGAAGGGCAAGCCGCTGTCGCAGGATGTCGACCTCAAGGTCATCGCGCGCAAGACGCCCGGTTTCACGGGTGCCGACCTCGCGAACGTCCTCAACGAGGCCGCGTTGCTCACGGCACGTTCGAACGCGCAGATCATCGACAATGAGGCGCTTGATGAGGCGGTCGACCGCGTCATCGCGGGTCCGCAGCGTCGCAGCCGGGTGATGAACGACCAGGAGCGGCTTATCACGGCGTATCACGAGGGTGGCCACGCTTTGGCGGCTGCTGCGATGCGTCACACCGACCCGGTGACGAAGATCACGATCCTTCCGCGTGGCCGAGCGCTGGGGTACACGATGGTGCTGCCGCTGGAAGACAAGTACTCCGTGACCCGCAATGAGCTCCTCGACCAGCTCGCGTACGCCATGGGTGGCCGAGTCGCGGAGGAGATCGTGTTCCACGACCCGACCACGGGCGCGTCGAACGACATCGAGAAGGCCACGAAGACGGCCCGCAAGATGGTGACCGAGTATGGCATGACCGCTTCGGTCGGTTCGGTGAAGCTCGGGGAGTCGTCCGCTGAGACCGTCTACGGCCAGCAGGCGGGGGCGGGCCGCAACTATTCGGAGTCGGTGGCTGAGACTGTCGACCACGAGGTGCGCGCGCTCATCGAGCAGGCGCATGACGAGGCGTGGAAGGTCATCAACGACAACCGCGACATCCTCGACCAGCTTGCGGCTGAGCTGCTCGAGAAAGAGACGCTCGACCACGTGCGTCTCGAGCAGATCTTCGCGCCGGTTCGTAAGCTCCCGGAGCGCCCGCAGTGGCTTTCGAGTCCCGACCGCCCCGTGAGCGCACTGCCGCCGGTGCCGCTGAAGCCGCACATCCCGGTCGATCAGATGGACCCGATCGAGCACGCACAGGACGGCGGCGCTGAGCTGGGCTTCTAGCCGCCTATCCGCCCAGCCGCCGAGCCGCGCTCGCTAGGGTGCATGCTCCCGCGTGTGGTTGCTTTCGGCCGCTGACGCGCTGACGCGCTGACGCGCTGACGCGCTGACGCGCTGACGCGCTGACGCGCCGGCGCCGAGCGAGAGGCCAGTCAGATACAAGTGCAGGCTCCCGGTTTTCCGGGAGCCTGCACTTGTTGCTGTCAGCCTGCGCTTAGGAGCCTCGGGCCTTCTTGAGCGCTGCCACGGTCACGGCGATGCTGACGGCCGCGAGGGGCACGATGAGGATCCCCAGCTGTAGCGCGTTCCAGCCGAGCGCGAGGAACAGCGCGGTCGCGCCGACGGTGACCACCCAGAGCGCGATGGCGAGTGGGGTGGATGCGAAACTCCGGAAGCCGGGTCGTTCGGTGGTCATGTGAACTCCTTCGCTTGTCGCTTCCTCTACTCAGATCTGCAGGTGCAGGGTCAGGCGCGGATGCCCGGGCCTGGCACGGCGGGGTGGTCAGCCGAAGCAGGACGCTGCGGCACCGGTCATACCGCCGAACACGCCGCCACCGATGAGTCCGACGGCGCCTGCGCCGACGGTGCCGACGACGGGCAGTGTCACGGTACCAACGGCGGCTCCGCCGAGTCCTCCCGCGACGGCGCCGGCACCGGCTCCGCCGACGGTGCCGAGGGCGCACTGGGCGGGGTTGAAGGCGCGTCCGTCGGCGGCTGAGGCGTCGGTGGCGTTCGGATCGACGAGGTTCACGAGCACTTCGCCGGCGTCGGTGAGCTCGTACTGGAGCTGCACGGTTGCTCCGTTGGCGTCGGTCGTGGTGCTCGGGAGGGTTTCGACGGCGCCGCTCGCGTTGTTCGTTGCGGTGGCGGTGCCGTCAGCCTGGACGGCAAAGGTGAACTCGGCAGACGAGAGGCCGAGCTGGTTTTCGCTGAGCTTGTAGGCGGTGAGCTCGGCGGCGGCGGTCTGCGCGACGGCCGTCTGGGTCGCCGCTGGCGCCTCGGATGCTTGGGCTGGGGCGGCGAGGCCGACAAATGCGGCTCCGACGAGGGTGCTGAGTGCTGCAAGGGTCGTGAACTTCTTCATCGTTCCTCCGTCTCTGTACGTGCGCCTGGTTGGCGCATCAGCTCTTCGAGCCTCTCGAGGGCGCCACCGGCATGTCAACCTGAGACGCAGACGCCCAGGGAACGTGCACGGTGCGTGACGTTGGGGCTCAGGAGCGCGATTCCGCGTCTGATAGCGCGTCTCGGCCTCGGACTGGGCGTCGCGAGCCTGTTCGCGCGGCTGGCGTGGCCTCGTGTGTCCGTCGCGACGCGCGGGAGCGGTGCGGGGATGCGCGGGGGCTTCGTTTCGCGGGAGGATGGGACCGGACCCGTGTCGCGGGCCGCGCGGAGTGAGGACTTGCAGATGAACGATGTCGATTCGGGGTCATTCGATCAGGTCGATGTTGGCCGCGCCCAGGCTGCGGTTCGCGAGTTCCTGATCGCGATCGGTGAGGACCCCACGAGGCCTGGTCTCGTGCGAACTCCGGAACGGGTGGCTGAGGCCGCGCGTGAGCTGTTCGGCGGTATCGGGGTTGACCCGATCGCGCCCCTCGAGGGGGCGAAGTTCCCGGTCGCCGACGCCGTGCCGGCGGGCGCCAGCGCCAGCGCATCCGGAGATCTCGGCGGGGCCGAGCCTTCTCAACCGGTTGTGCTCCGCGATCTCGCGTTCCGGTCGATGTGTGAGCACCATCTCTTGCCGTTCTCGGGCCGCGTGCATCTCGCCTACGTGCCCTCCGATTCGATCGTCGGTTTCGGCCGCTTGCACACGCTGCTTGAGACGCTGTCGGCGCGGGCGACATTACAGGAGCGGCTCGGCGATGAGCTCGTCGACGCCATGATGGTGGCCCTGGATGCGCGCGGTGCGCTGGCGATCATCGAGGCGAGCCACGCGTGCGCTGGACTCAGAGGGTCCCGCCAGCAGGCGGGCGTTGTGGTGACGGTGTCCGCGCGGGGCGAGCTCTCCGAACCGAGCGCCCGGGCGGAGATCGTCGCGCTCATCGGAGCGCAGCCGGTCAGTGCGCCGGACGTCGCGTCCGGGGCGAGTTCGGCGGTGGCCCCCGGCGTCGCGCCGGTGCTCGGCCATGCGCTCCGAGGTGCCCGCTTCGATCCGCTCGCGGACCCGCTCTCCGACCCGCTCGCGGAGCCGCTCTCCGACCCGCTCGCGGGCGGTTCGCCGGACGCAGGCGCCGCGGTCGGCGACGGCGAGCAAGCGACCGGGGGCGAGCATCCGGTGCAGACTCCCACCACGAACGCGACCGACGTCGACGTCGAGCTCGACGCCTCTGGGGTCGAGCCTCGCGAGGCGGTTCAGGTCACCGAGCTCGGCGCTGTTTCCGATGCGCCATGGGCGGCGGACTCCGGCCCCGTGCACACGCGACCGTTCGAGCTGCCGCAGCGGTTCACGAACCTGCTGCAGCCGACCATCCCGAAGCGTCCGCGCATTCTCGGCATCTTGAACATCACCCCGGATTCGTTCAGCGACGGCGGCAAGTTCGAGGACCTGTTCAGCCAGAATCGCCGCACGAAGCGCGCCCTGCGCCGAGCGCGGGAGCTGGTCGCGCAGGGCGCCGACATCATCGACGTCGGCGGCGAGTCGACGCGGCCCGGCGCCGTCCGCGTACCGCAGGAGGAAGAGGCGGCGCGCGTACTGCCGGTGATCAAGGAGCTCGCCGCGCTCGGCGTGCTGGTCAGCATCGACACGATGTACGCGAAGACCGCTGAGGCGGCGCTGGAGCTCGGCGCCGAGTACGTCAACGACGTGTCGGGCGGGCAGGCCGACCCGGCCATGCTCGGGCTGGTCGCCGAGCGCGGCAACCCGTTCATCCTGAGCCATTGGCGCGGGCATTCGATCCGTATGAACGACCTCGCCGATTATCGCGACCCGGCAGCAGAGATCCTCGCAGAGCTGGCGGTTGCCCGCGATCGCGCGGTGGATGCGGGCCTCGACCCGTCGCAGATCGTCCTCGACCCGGGGCTCGGCTTCGCGAAGCGCCGCGACGACAACTGGGCTGTGCTGCGGGAGCTGGAGCAGTTCGTGGCGCTCGGGCATCCGCTGCTGGTCGGGGCGTCCCGCAAGCGGTTCACGGGCGAGGTGCTGCAGCCGGACGCCGACGTGGTCGAGCGCGATCTGCCGACGGCAGTGATCACGGCCCTGGCCGCGAAGGCCGGCATCTGGGGTGTGCGCGTGCACAACGTCGAGGCGAACAGCGTGGCGTTGGACGTCGTCGACGCGTGGCGCGAAGGAGCACAAGATGACTGATCACACGGGTGGGCACGAGCCGGACCTCGACGGCCGGAGGGTCGCGGATGCACGCGCGGCCGCCGCGGTCGCGGCTGCCGACGAGGCTCGGGGGCACGCGCACGAGCATGCGTTCGTGCGCGAGCCCGCCGCCGACGCGTCGAGCACCGCCGTCGCGAGCGCAGTCGGTGGGCGGGCCGCCGCGTCCCCCCGCCCGGCCGCGCGGCGCGCAGGTGTGCCGGAGCCAGAGCTCGATCGGATCCTCATCACGCGCATGCACGCGCGGGGGCACCACGGGGTGTTCGAGCATGAGCGGCGCGACGGCCAGGACTTCTACGTCGACGCCGAAGCGTGGGTCGATGCGGCCGCCGCCTCGGCGAGCGACCACATCGGTGACACGCTCCATTACGGAGAGTGGATGCACACGCTGCACGCCATCGTCGCCGGTGAGCCGGTTGATCTCATCGAGACGCTGGCGGAGCGCCTCGCGGAGGCCACCTTCGGGTTCGATGATGCGGTGGCGGTGCGGATCACGGTGCATAAGCCGCAGGCACCTGTGGCCTTGGACTTCGAGGATGTGGCGGTGAGTATCTTGCGCCACCGTCCGACTGAGCCTGACGAGTATCTCGAGTCTGCGGCCGCGCATGCGGTCGCCGCCGCGGAAGCCGGACCTGGAACTGGTTCGCCGGGCGCGGCACTGGCTGCTGGGGGAGGCTCGGTCTCGGGTGGTGCGGCGGGGTCAGTCGCGCGCGCGGGCGGGGTTGTCGGCGCCGGAGTTGAAAGCGTCGGCGGCGCCGGCCCCGCGGTGCCGGGTACGGCGGTGCCGGGCTCGCCCGAAGCGCCGTCCGGTGTGCAGGGTTCGGGTCCAGGGGGAGGCTCGGTCTCTGCCGGCGGTGCGGGGCCGGTCGCGCGCGCGGGCGGGGTTGTCGGCGCCGGAGTTGAAAGCTTCGGCGGCGCCTGCCCCGCGGTGCCGGGTACGCCGGTGCCGGGCTCGTCCGAAGTGCCGTCCGGTGCAAAGACCGGCGAACACGTTAATAGTCTCGCCGCTGTGCGCGCGGCAGTTGGCGCGCCTGAGGGCAGCCATGCGCTTGCCGGCACGGCACGAGATGTTTCCGCGGGCGGAGGTGCTTCTGGGCAGGCTGCGCACTCCGCGTCTGATGCTGCGATCGTGCTGGACACGGGCGGCGCGCCCAACGTCCCGCTGCCTCGAGTGGAGCCTGCGGGTGATCTCTTCTCTCCGGTCGCGCATCGGGAGCAGGACGAGCGTTCGCCGTCCGATGCTGCGGTGGTGCGCCGCGAGGGCGGCGCGCCGAACGCGGTCGCGGTGGAGGCGGTGCCGCGTGTGCGGCAGGCGGTGATCGCACTCGGCGCGAACCTCGGAGACCGCGATGCGACCCTCTCGGCCGCGCTGCGGAGTATCTCGGAGCTGCCCGGTACGAAGCTGCTCGCCGCGTCCAGCCTCTATGAGACGCCGGCGTTGACGCTTGACGGGGTCAGCGAGGAAGCGCCCGCTTACCGCAACGCGGTTGCCCTGGTCGATACCGATCTGCCGGCTACGGCCCTGATGCGGGCACTGCATGACATCGAGGACGCACACGGCCGCACCCGTGAGACACGGTGGGGGAGTCGAACGCTCGACCTAGATCTCATCCAAGTCGCCGGGGAGCTGCGCGACGGTGAGCTGCAGCTGCCGCATCCTCGAGCGCACGAGCGAGCGTTCGTGCTGGCGCCGTGGCTTGAGATAGATCCGAGTGCGCGGCTTGTCCCTCACGGAAGTGTTGCCGAGCTGAGGTCGGCGGCGGTCGACCGGGTCGAGCGGGTGGCGCGATGAATCTCGCCAGCAGAACCCGTCCCGGCCTGCTGATCGGCCTCGCGATCATCGGCGGTGTGCTCGCGTGGTGCGTGGAGACGTGGCTCGTGACGTCGGGCAGGGCGGTGATGGCGCCACCGCTGACGATGCCGTTGACGCTCGTGGTGCTGGCGGCGCTGCTTCTGTGGCTTGCATGGCCGATCCGTGCGTACACGCGGCGCTTGTGGCGGGAGCGTCGCGAGGCGGAGTCGAGGCGGCGTGCGCCCGGGCTGGAGCGAGACGGTTCGAGGAGCGGGCGCGGCGGCGGGCGGAACTCGGATCGCCAGCAGGGCCGAGGTCACGATGATCACGACGCTGCCCGCGATGCGCGGGGCAAGCGTGTCGACCCGCAGTACGCGTTCCGCGTGCTGGCGTTCGCTCGCGCGGCGAGTCTCGCTTCGTCGCTGATGGGCGGGGTGGCCCTCGGTGTGCTGGTGTTCGCGCTGACTCGTACCGTTCCGCCCGAGGAGCCGATCTGGCACTCGGTTGTCGCGCTGGTGGGTTCCGTCGTGCTGCTGACGGTCGGGTTGATCGCTGAGTCCTGGTGTCGTATCCCTCCGGGCGGCGAGGAGCCGTCGACGTCGCAAGACGCTGTCGCCGCCTGACGAAACCCTCCCCGCTCCGGCCCATCAGCAACAACCGCTGTGGACGCACTGCCTCCCGACGTTGGCCGTGCGATCGCAGTCAGAGTGACGTGGGCGCGATCGGTGCTCGAGATGCAGCACAAGCTGCCCTCTCGTCACTCTGACTGTCCGGTGGAGATGGAGTTCGTCTTTCGGCACTCTGACTGCCAGAAATTCGTCCGACTCCGACTCCGCCTCCGACTCCGACTCTGGCTCCGACGCCGGCTTCGACTTCGACTTCGACTCTGACTCTGACTTTCGTCGCGTGGGGTCCCGGAGTTTGGGGTCTGTGCCTGCCTGCTTCCGTGGTTCGGTGTCTCGGTTGCCGCGATCGCAGTCAGAGTGACGTGGGCGCGATCGGTGCTCGAGATGGTGCACGAACTGGCCTCTCGTCACTCTGGCTGTCCGAAATCTGGCACAAAGGCCCTCGCAGCCTCGCAGCCTCGCAGCCTCGCAGCCTCGTAGCCCCGCCGCGGCTGCCCCTTCGTGGTCCCCGCGGACGCGCAAGCCCTGCCGAAGTCCCCGCTCCCGCTCCCGCTCCCGCTCCCGCTCCCGCTCCCGCTCCCGCTCCCGCTCCGCCCGCCCGTGCCCGTGCCCGTGCCGACCCTGCCCCCTGCCCATCAAGCCCACGGCGACCCGCGGGGCTTGCCCCGCGGGCGACCCTGCCACTCAGAGTGACGTCACGCGGTTTCGCGCACGAAATCGGGCCCTCCCGACTCTGTCGACACTGTGGCTGTGCAGAGACGTTGTCCACAGCGCTGCGAACCGGACCGCTGCGGCGAGTCGCGCCGCGTTCTCCTGGCTTCATGAACGTTCGAAGATCAGACATAGGCGGAATCGCGCCGCAGGCAATCCAGGCAGTCGGGGGTGTCTTCTCGCGCGCCGAGTGGCACGCTGCGGGCTTGACGGAGGCTGAGCTGCGGCGCGCGGTGCGCGAGGGCCAGGTCTCGCGGGTGTGCCGCGGCTGGTACGAGCACGGGGCGAGCAACCTCGACGCGAGTCGCGCGGTTTCGGCTGGCGCGCGGCTGACCTGCGCGAGTGCGCTGCCGCTGCACGGGGCCTGGGATCTTCGTCCCGCGCACCCGCATGTTCGCGTTGGCTTCGGCGCGCGAGGTCATACGGAGCGCCGCCGCGAGGGAGCGGCGGGGTTCGGTGCGTCAGCACGCGGTTTGCTGCTGCATCGTGCGCCCCGCCACCTGGACGCACCTTTGGGCCGGTCGGCGGTCGACGACGTGGAGGTGGCGCTGCGGATGGCGTTCGAGTGTTTGCACCCTCGTGACTTTGCGGTGGTCGGCGACTCGCTGCTGAACCGCGGCCTGGTGAGTGTCGATGTGTTGGAGAGCTTGGCGTCGTCGGTCTCGGCTCGAGCGGCCCGGAAGGTTGCCTTTGTGGACGGCACCGGCATGTCGGGCACGGAGACCCGCATGCGGCTGTGGTTGCGCGGGCGTGGCCACCGCGTTGAGGCGCAGGTGTTCTTCGATTCGGTTGGCTTCGTTGATCTGGTCGTGGATGGCTGGCTGGTCATCGAGTGCGATTCTCGCGAGTTTCATGGCTCGCTTGCGGCGTTCATGACTGACCGGGGTCGTGATTTGTTGTTGGCGTCGATGGGGTTCGTGGTGGTGCGGTTGACGTACGAGCAGGTGATGTCTGAGTGGGCTTCGACTGAGCAGGCGCTTGTCGCGATTTTGGCTCGAGGTCGGCGTGCTCGGGGTCGGGAGTTTGGTCGCGTGGTGCCTCGCCGGGCAGCGTGACGGCCACGAAGCCCACCGCCCCGCGGCCACGAAGCTCGTCGCCCCGCCCGTCATTCCCAGCTGGGGAACGGGTCGCGGTAGTGGCGCCAGCTGCTGGGCCCGTCGAGGAGTTCGCTGTCGGTGAGGGTGCAGTCGTGGAGGACGGCGTCGATGGTGTCGGTGCGGAGGCGGCGTCCGAAGAACGCGAGGGTGGTTCCGAGGGGTGCGTCTGGGTCTGCGCTGACGAGTCCGGAAGCGCCGAGTTGGATGCTGCTGCCGCTGCTTGACCAGTCGCCGACGTGGCTGGTGCGGTTGGCGAGGCGGAAGAGTCCGCGTGATCGTGCGATGAGGCCGACGTGTTCTGGGGTGAGGGCGGCGATGCCGTTGGCGAGGCGTTCTGGGTGGAAGGGGCGGGTGTCGTTGTAGATGTGGCAGTGGATGTGGCTTCGTGTTGGTGGGAAGTGGGTGTGTTCGTCGAGGCGCAGCATCCAGCCGGCGGTGGAGGCGAGTTGGTGGGCGAGGCGGGGGCGGATGGGGCGGAGGTGGGTGCCGAGTCTGGTGGCGGTGGTGGGGGTGGTGAGTGTGGCGGTGGGGTTGAGGTGGTGGATGAGGGTGCAGGTTTCGCTGACGATGCCTGCGGGGTGTGCTTCGGTGGCGGTGAGCACGATGATGCTGGCGAATTCGAGTTGGGCGGCGAGGGTGGCGGAGGTGTCTGCGTCGTCGGGTTGGGGGTGGCCTTCTTGGAGGAGGAGGCGGCGGATGTCGCTGACGCTGGCGACGGTGATGAATTCGCGGGTGCCGATGGTGGTGGAGGGTTCGTGGGGTGTGTCGGCGAGGACGTGGTCGATGGTGAGTCCGATGCTCTGGGTGTCGGCGTCTGCGGAGAGTTCGATGATGACGTTGCCGCGTTTCCCGGTTGCGGCTTGTCTGGCGAGGTCTTCGCCGAGTTCGACGCCGAGTTCGATGGCGTTGGTGTGTTCGTCGCCGTAGTCCTGGATTGGGGTGGGGCCGCTGGGTTCGCCGCAGAGGAGGGCGGTGACGAGGTTGCGTCCGGAGGTGTCGAGTCCGCTGATGAGGGTCATGCCGAGCGAGCTGGTCGCGGTTTGGTTGGTTCGCTGTTCTGGGGTCATGCGAGTAGTCTAATGAGAAAGATTCTCAACAAGAAGGGTTCATCATGAAGGTTCGCAACTCCCTGAAGGCACTGAAGAAGGTGCCGGGCGCGCAGATCGTCCGCCGTCGTGGGCGCGTGTTCGTGATCAACAAGAAGAACCCGCGCATGAAGGCGCGCCAGGGCTAAGGCGGTCGGGCACCGTAGGGATCGGCGAAGTCGGCACGCGAGAAAGGAAGTTCACGGGCATTCCTGAAAGGCCCGACATGCCCTTGTTGGCCGGGATGCACGAATCGCCGAGAAGGCGTGTTTTGGGTCCCCAATACGGTTAGTGTTACCGACCATGGCCGCGGCTCCCTTTCGAATTCTCATCATTGAGGACGATGCCGACGTTGCCGAATTTCTGGCGACCGTGCTCCGCAGGCGCCTGGGGTGCGAGATTCGCGTGCTGGGCGATGCGCTCACCGTGCAGGTCCACGTGCAGGAATTCGTTCCGGATCTTGTGCTGACGGATGTCGAGCTGCCCGGCATGAGCGGACTTGAGGTTCTCGGCCGGCTGCGTGAGATCAGGCCGGATCTGCCGGTGGTTGTCATGACGGCGCATGCTTCGGTGGAGTATGCGGTTCGGGCGCTGCGGGAGCGTGCGGATGAGTTCCTGCAGAAGCCGATTGCGAGCGCGCTGCTGGTGAGTACGGTGCAGCGGCTCGTGGAAGAGGCCCGGGTTCGCCGCGCGTTGACGTCGCAGCGTCGGGTCCTGGCGATCGGTGCTCACCCGGATGATGTCGAGATCGGCGTCGGTGGAACGTTGGCGGCACACGCGGCGGCGGGCGATTCGATCGTGATCCTGACGCTGTCTCGTGGTGGCCGGGGTGGCGATGTGTCCGACCGGCAGCACGAGTCGTTGGCGTCGGCGGATTCGTTGGGCGCTCGCCTGTTCCTCGAGGATCTCACCGATACGGCGATTCCGAATAGTGATCCGACGGTGGGAATCATCGAGCGCGTGATCGCTGAGACTGATCCGAACATTGTGTACACGCATTCCAAGAACGACCGTCATCAGGATCATCGGGCGGTGCATGAGGCGACGCTCGTCGCGAGTCGTCGGGTGGCGACGGTGGCGTGTTATCAGAGTCCGTCGTCGACGATCGATTTCCGGCCGACGAAGTTCGTGACGGTCGATGGTTATACGGAGGCGAAGCTCGGCCTGCTTGCGCGGTTCGCGTCGCAGGCGGGCATCCGCGATTATCTGGAGCCCGACTACGTGCTTTCTGCGGCTCGGTATTGGTCGCGGTTCGGTTCGGGTACGTATAGCGAGCCGCTTGAGGTGATCAGGGATGCGAGCAGTATCGCTCCGGATCGCGGGGCGGGCGAGTTCTCGGCCGCGTCGCATGGCATCACGACCGACGTTGGGGAGACGACGCAGCTATGACGTATCGAGTTCTTGTGACGGGGGCTGGCGGTCCGGCTGGTGTGGCGGTCATCCGTTCGCTGTTGGGGCGTGCTGATGTCGAGGTGTTCGCGGCCGATATGGATGGCTGGGCGAGCGGGCTGTATCTGGTGGAGGCGGCGAGGCGTCGTCTGGTGCCGGCTGGTCTGGCGCCGGAGTTTTGTGATGCGGTGATCGCGCTGATTGCGGCTGACGAGATTGACGTGCTGGTGTCGACGGTGGATGTGGAGCTGCCTGCGCTCGCGGCGCGGCGGGGTGAGCTCGGGGCGGCGCTGGCGGCGCCGTCGGCGGATGCGTTGGCGACGTGTCTCGACAAGTGGCTGTTGGTGCAGGCGTGTGAGCCGCATGCGGCGGTGCCGGCGACGGCGTTGTTGGATGCGGCGGGCGTGGCTCGTGAGTGGTCGTTCCCGGTGATTGTGAAGCCGCGGAGTGGCGCGGGTTCGCGCGGGGTGCATTTGGTGCATTCGCGGGAGGAGCTGGAGGCGAAGGCCTTCGATGAGCGCTTGTTGATTCAGGAGAACCTCCCTGGCGATGAGTTCTCGGTCGACGTGGTGATGGGCGCTGATGGTTCGGCGATCGCGGCGGTGCCTCGTCTTCGCGCGCGCGTGGATTCTGGGGTTGCGGTTGCGGGTCGCACGGTGCGTCGGGCTGAGCTGGAGGAGACGGCTGCGGCGTGTGCTCGCGCGGCGGGCATTGTGGGGGTCGCGAATGTGCAGCTGCGGTATGGCACTGATGGTCGCCCTGCCCTGTTGGAGATCAATCCGCGTTTCTCCGGCGCAATGCCGTTGACGATCGCGGCGGGTGTCGACATGCCGTCGATCGCCGTCGATCTGGCGTTGGGGCTTGAGGTGCCGGAGCGGGTGGAGTTCCGGGAGGTCGCGAATGTGCGCTTCTTGGAGGACGTGTTTTTGCCGTGGCAGGACGTGCTCACTCGTGACTGAGCCGCTGCTGGCCTCGGGCCTTGGGGCGTTGCTGCTCGGCGATTGGCACGTTCATTCCGTGTTTTCGGATGACGCCAGGAGCCCGATGGAGGCGAACGTCCGCGCGGCGGAAGCTCGGGGGCTGGTGCGGATGCGCGCGACCGACCATGTGCGCGTGGATACGCCGTGGGTGCCCGAGTTCGTGGCTGCGGTTGCGTCGGCCAGGCGGTCGACGGGGGTTGAGCTGTTCAGTGGGGTGGAAGCGAAGATTTTGGATGCGCGGGGCACGCTGGATGTGCCGCGCGATTTGCGCGTGGGGCGTGGCGGCGTGGATGGGATCGTGATCGCTGATCATCAGTTCCCCGGTGTGGACGGTCCGTGGTCGCCGACGTCGACGCGGGAGCGTCTCGCGGCGGGGCTTTCGGTGGGGGATGCCTTGGATTTGCTGATCGGCGCGACGGTGGCGGCGATGCACGCGGCGGGCGGCGGCGCGCAGCTCGCGCATCCGTTCTCCATCCTGCCGAAGGTGGGCCTTGACGAGTCTCAGCTCAGCGCTGAGCACTTGCGGGCGTGGGCTGTGGGTGCTCGCGAGACGGGCACTTCCATCGAGGTGAACGAGAAATGGGCGTGCCCGTCTCCAAGGTCGATCGGTGTGGCGTTGGCGGAGGGGGCGACGCTGGTCGCGTCGACGGACAGCCATCATGCCGACGATGTTGGCGTGTACTCGAGGGTGCGCGAGCTGCTGGCGCAGGTTCCCGCGGCGACCGAGTCGCAAGCCCCGCAAACCCCGCAAGCGTCGTCAGCACCCAACGCCCCCCAGGTCGGCTGATGTCGCAGGAGTGGCTGGACACCGGCGGGCTCGTGCTCGCGCTGATCTTCGTGGTCTTCGTCGCGCTTGGCGCGGTGCCGGCGTTCACGATGGCGTACCAGTTCCTGCTGGTGCCGTTCCACGCGAGGTTCAATCACTACGCGAAGGCGGCACCGTATCTGCCGAATGTGGCCGTGGTGGTGCCGGCGTGGAACGAGGGGGCGGTGATCGGCGCGTCGATCGACCGGCTGATGTCGCTCGAGTATCCGCCGGAGCGACTGCGCGTGTACGTCGTGGATGACGCGTCGACGGATGAGACGCCGGATGTGGTGCTCGATCGGGCGGCCAGGTATCCGGGGCGTGTGTTCCATCTTCGTCGCGAGAAGGGTGGCGAGGGCAAGGCGCACACGCTGAATCACGGGCTTCGTCGGGTGCTGAGCGAGGACTGGATGGAGGCGCTCCTCATCATGGACGCCGACGTCATCTACCTGCCGGACTCGATGCGGAAGATGACGCGGCATCTCGCGGACCCCGAGGTGGGGTCGGTGACCGCGTACATCAGCGAGGGCAGTCTGCGGAAGAACTACCTGACGAGGTTCATCTCGTTCGAGTACGTGCTGTCGCAGATCGGCAGCCGTCGGGCGCAGAACGTGCTCGGGGCGCTGGCGTGCCTCGCGGGTGGCGCGCAGCTGCATTCGCGCGAGAACCTCATGGCGATCGGCGGGCAGATCGACACGAGCTCGCTGGCTGAGGACACGGTGACGACGTTCGAGACGCAGCTCGCGGGCCGCAAGGTGGTCTTCGAGCCGCACGCGGTTGTGCTGGCTGAGGAGCCGCGGTTCATCCGCGACCTGTGGAAGCAGCGGCTGCGTTGGGCGCGCGGCAACGTGCAGCTCACGACGCGGTACCGTCATCTCTGGTTCCGGCCGACGCGCAGGCACCGGCTCGGCTCGATCTCCTTCGGCCTGTTCTGGTTCAGCGTGTTCCTGCTGCCGGTGCTGATGCTGCTGTCGTCAGTGGGGCTGATCGGCCTGTATCTGATGGATTCGCCGCTGGCGTCGGTGGTGTTCCGCGCGCTGTGGATCGTGGTCGGCTGCGCGTACGTGTACATCATGCTGTTCGCGGCGCAGCTGGATCCGAAGGCAGGCAGGGTCTCGTGGCGCGAGGTGCTGCTGTTCCCGGGGCTCATCTCGATGATCGTGCTGCTGGCGGCGTTCTTCCCCGGCCTGTTCGAGGAGCGCATCCCGGCCCTCTTCGGCCTTTCGCTCACGCCGGGCGGGTATGACGCGTGGAACCTCGCGATCTTCGCGTGGATCTCGGTGTGCATGGTCGCGGCCTGGGGCATGAAGCTGATCGACGGCACGAGGGTGGGCCGCGTGCTCAACCCGGTGCTGATCTACGTGATCGGCTATGGGCCGATTCTGTGCGCGGTCACGTTCGACGCGTACATCAAGGAGGCCAGGGGCGCGGCCATGACGTGGGACAAGACCGAGAAGAGCGGGCGAGTGCTGTCATGAGAGAGCTTGGTGAGCGGCGGCTGAAGGAGGAGATCGACCGCGATGCGCGGGCGGAGCTCCGACTGTATTGGCAGGCGGCGCTGGCGCTCGCGGGCGTCGTCGTGCTGGTCATTGTCAGAGAGGTGTTCTTCCTGTGAGCGACGCGCCCCTGCATGTGCTGATCGTCGACGACAACGAGGATCAGCGGGAGCTGCTGTGCACGCACTTCAAGAAGGCGGGCTGTTCTGCGTCTGCCGTCGCGAGTCTCGAGGAGGCGCTCGCGAGCATCCGCGCTCGCACGCCGCAGGTGGCGGTGATCGATCTGCTGCTTGGGGTGGAGAGCGGGTGGGATGCGCGGGTCGAGATTCAGGCGCTGGTGCCTGAGGTGGCGATCGTGATCTCGTCGGTGCTGGATGCGTCGGAGTATCCGAGTGCGGATGAGGTGCTGCCGAAGCCGTTTACGCGCGCGGAGGTCAGGGAGCTTGTCGGGCGTCTTCGGGCGAGGCTGCGCTGATGGTGCTCGCCGGAGGAGCGCGAGGACTGCAAGGAGCGCCGGCTCGTGTCGTCATCGCCGACGATGACGATGACATCCGCTTCCTGCTGGAGACGGCGGCGCGGCGGGCCGGGTTCGAGATCGTGGGCTCGGTCGGCGATGGCCGGTCGGCGTTGGAGGCGGCGCTCGAGTGCGAGCCCGAGGTGCTGATCTTGGATGTGTCGATGCCGGGTCTTTCGGGGCTGGAGGTGCTGGCTCGGGTGCGTGCGCAGGAGCGCGGGGACCGGGTGCACATCGTGATCGTGTCGGCGAGTGCGGATGGGGTGGCCCAGCAGGCCGGTGAGGATGCGGGTGCCGACGAGTATCTGACGAAGCCGTTCTCGCTGGCGGGGCTCGTGGCGCGGTTGAAGGCGATCGAGCTGTGATGGTCGCGGCCAAGGTCTGGTTCGGCAGCCTCACGTTCGATTCGACGTCGCCCGCGGTCCGTCAGCTCGCCTCGGTGCTCGGGCTGGTGCTGGCGCTCGGGGCGATCGCCCTGATTCCGGGGGTGCGGGTGACCGATCCCGGTCCGACGTGGACCGGCGTGGTCGCGATCTTCGTGCTCTCCGCGGCTGCGTTCCTGGTGCCGTGGGCTCGTCTCGCGGCTGGGTGGCATTTCGTGCTGCCGATCGCGACGATGCTGGCGCTCGGCCTGTTCCGCGCGGGCACCGGTGGGGCGCAGTCGATGTTCACGTCGCTCATCCTGCTGCCGCTCATCTTCATCGCGGCCGAGCGGGGGCGCAAGGCGATCTGGGTCGCGATCGGCACCTCGGTCGTGACCCTGGCGATGCCGTACCTCGTCGGCACGGCGCCCTGGGACGATCCGCTCATCCTCCGGGTGGTGTTCACGCCGCTGGTGTTCGCGGTGATCGCGAGCATCGTCAACGAGCTGTCGCATCGGGCGCGCGTGCAGGTGGAGGGTGCCCGGCTGCTCGCTGAGGAGCGCGAGCTGCGGCTGAGGGAGGTCGAAGAGAGCGAGCGGGCGCGCGAGATCGCGTCGACCGAGCTCCGGGCGTCGGAGGCGTTCAACCGCAGCGTCTGGAACGCGGCGGTGCATGAGGTCGTGATCGTGACGGAGCTCGACGGGACGATCGTGGCGTGGGGCCCTGGTACGCGCAATCTGCTCGGCCCGAGCTCGAGCGAGGTCGTGGGGTCGAGGAACGTGACGGAGTTCCTGTCGGAGGCGTCGGCGTCGGCGATCGGCGGTGGGGCCGCAGGTGCCGAGCTGCTGCGGCGCCTCGTCGAGCTGGCGGGATGCGCGGAGCAGGCGGGCACGCTCGTCGAGCTGGTGCGCACGAAGGGTGCGCCGATGCCCGCGCTCATGACGTGCTCGCCGCGGAAGACGCCCGAGGGCGACGTGGTCGGCCACATCTTCATCGCGTACGACATGACGCAGGTCAACGAGGCGTCGAGGGTGAAGGACGAGTTTGTCGGCACGATTTCGCACGAGCTGCGGACGCCGCTGAGCTCGATCCTCGGGTATCTGGAGCTGGCGCAGGACGAGGAGAGCGGGGCGCTCAACGACGAGCAGCGGCACTACCTCGAGGTTGCTGAGCGCAACGCGAACCGCTTGCTCTCGCTGGTCGGCGACCTGCTTTTCGTGGCGCAGGTCGACGCAGGCAAGGTGCCGATGGAGATCGCGCCGGTGAAATTACACGACGTCGTTCGGCTGTCGATCGAGACGGCGGTGCCGTCGGCGTCGGCCGCGTCGGTGCAGCTGGTCGGCGATGAGGCGGGTGCCGAGGTGGTGCTCGGCGGCGATGCGATGCGGCTGGGGCAGGCCGTCGACAACCTCATCTCGAACGCCGTGAAGTTCACGCCCGCGGGTGGCACGGTGC
This sequence comes from Pseudoclavibacter helvolus, assembly GCF_049707175.1. GTDB lineage: Bacteria > Actinomycetota > Actinomycetes > Actinomycetales > Microbacteriaceae > Pseudoclavibacter > Pseudoclavibacter helvolus_A. The sequence goes on from NZ_JBNAFM010000013.1 coordinate 110,581, forward strand.
GTGTGGGGCTGCGCCTCGAGGGCAACGAGGTGGTCGTCTCGGTGAGCGACACGGGCATGGGCATTCCCGAGGCGGAGATGTCGCGGCTGTTCACGAAGTTCTTCCGGGCGACGACGGCGACGAAGCAGGCGGTGCCCGGGGTCGGCCTGGGGTTGAACATCACGTTGGCGATCGTGAAGGCTCACGGCGGGCGCCTTGACGCGTCGAGCACCGTTGGTGAGGGGACGACCTTCGAGATTCGTCTGCCGGCGCCGGAACCTGCCAGACTGGTGGAGGAGCCTGCCTGAGCGGGCCGCCGTCACCGCCTTCCTGAGGAGAATCACCATGACTGTGCTCATCACCGGCGGCGCCGGCTACATCGGCGCCCACGTGCTCGCGGCGCTTGAGGCTCGGGGCGACAAGGCTGTCGTCGTCGATGATCTGACGACGGGCACTCCGGAGAAGGTGGGTGCGACGCCGCATTTCGACTTCGACATCTCGACGACCGGTGCGGCGGATGCGCTGGCCGACATCATGCAGGCGCTCGAGGTGACCAGCGTCATCCACTTCGCCGCGAAGAAGCAGGTGGGGGAGTCGGTCGCCAAGCCCGCATGGTACTACCAGCAGAACATGGGCGGGCTCGCCAACGTGCTCGAGGCCATGCAGCGTGCGGGCGTGAGGAGCCTCGTCTTCTCGTCGTCGGCCGCGGTCTACGGTCTCGGTACCGGGTCGGACGAGCCGATTCGCGAAGACGACGTCAAGAACCCCATCAACCCGTACGGGCAGACGAAGCTCGCTGGCGAGTGGCTCGTGCAGGCGGCGGCGAAGGCGGCGGGCATCAGCGCGGTCTCGCTGCGCTACTTCAACGTCGCGGGCGCCGGCAGCGATGAGCTGGCCGACCGCTTCGCGTTGAACCTGGTGCCGATGATCTTCGAGAAGCTTGCCGAGGGCAAGGCGCCGCTGGTGTTCGGTGACGACTACCCGACGCCTGACGGCACGTGCGTGCGCGACTACGTGCACGTCGTCGATCTCGCCGATGCGCACCTCGCGGTGCTCGACGCGATCGCCGCGGGCACGCCGGTGTCGACCGAGTACAACGTGGGTCGCGGCGAGGGCTACTCGGTGTTCGAGGTGGTGGATGCGGTGCGTCGCGCGAGCGGGCAGCAGTTCGAGGTCGAGGTGGCCGCGCGCCGCCCGGGCGACCCCGCGCTGCTGGTGGCTGACGCATCCCGGATCAAGGGCGAGCTGGGGTGGGCAGCCAAGTACTCGCTCGACGACATGGTCGAGTCGGCCTGGTCGGGCTTCGAGCGCAACGGCGCCCCGGTCAAGGCGTAGGGGCGGGCGTAGGAGCAGACGCTGGGGCTGCCGCTGGCCGGCGCTGGCGCCCTCTCGGGAAGACGAAGAGGGCGTCGCCGGCGGGCCAGCGGCGCAGCCAGCAGAAGAGGTAGCTGAGGCTCATCGCGACGACGGTGTTGATGATGAGCATCCAGGTGGGGTCGATCATGCCCCAGTCGCCGAGCCATGAGGTGATCATGATCTGCGCCGGGTAGTGCACGACGTAGAAGACCACGGAGTTGCGTCCGATGTACTGCAGCCAGCGGGCAGTGTCGCCGTCGCGGCCGCGCTGCAAGCCCGTGAGGCGGCGGGTGATCATCATGATGGCGGCGACGCCGGCGAGCACGATGGGGATCCACACGAGCTCGTAGCGGTCGATGAGACGGACTGCGGCGGTGAGCGAGGTGTCTCCGGGCGCTGTCGTGCTCGAGTTGGACACCCACTGGAGAGCGCCGTCGAGGCCGAAGTAGGTGCCGCGCGTCTGCCCGATGAGCAGCGTGCCGAACGCTGCGGCGATCCCCGCGCATCCGATGAGCAGCGGCCAGCTCTCGATGCGCGCGAGCCGGCTCCGGTATTGGGCGACGAGGTGGCCGGCGAAGAAGAACCCGCCGTAGTAGGCGAGGTCGCCCCAGAGGTCGACGGAGCCGAGGCCGCGGGCCGAGAGCACAGCGCTGAGCCACCAGAGCGTCAGTGGGACTGCGGCGAACCAGGGGCCGCGGATGCGGGTGAGCAGCGGGGCGGCGAGGTAGTAGATGGCGAGGTAGAAGATGAACCACAGCCAGCTGAGGGCGACCCAGTTGCCGGGGTCGGTCCAGCCGTCTTGCATGGTGACGAGCCAGTACACGGTGCCCCACAGCAGGTAGGGCCAGGCGAGGGCCCGCAGCTTGCCCGTGTAGTAGGCGGGGCCGGTCTTGGCGAGGGAGCGGCCGAGGAGCATGCCGGAGAGCAGCAGGAGGGTGCTCATGCGGTAGGGCGCGAAGAACGTGTTGAGGTCGTTGATGAGTGCGGTCGGCTCGACTCCGGTGAGGAAGATCGGGATGGCGCTGGCGTGGAAGGTGACGACGAGCAGGATGGCGGCGCCGCGGACGAGGTCCATCCAGTGCTCGCGTCGTCTCGCGGGGGCGGCGCTGGAACCGGGGGTCACATCTGTAGAGACGCGGGGGGCCGGTTGCTCGGTGCGTGCTGGTGTGGTCATCGTGATCTCAGGTGGTGCGCTGGGTTGTGTTCGCGGCGCGCGAGCCGGTTCCGCTCACCTCGGGAAGGTGAACAGGGCATCCACGACGCGGCTGCGGCGGCGTAGGGCAACAGCGCCGAACGATACGGCAAGTGCGGCGATGATGCACGTGCCGAGGTACACGGGCTGGGCGCTGACGCCCCACGCGGCGAGCAGTTTGACGACCACGATCTGCAGTGGGTAGTGGATGAGGTAGAACGCGATCGAGTTGCGGCCGATGTACTGCAGGAGGCGCGAGAGGGCGGGCTGCTGGCCGTCGCCGGTGGCGCCGCGGATGCGTCTGGCGAGGAGCATGGTGCCGGCGATCCCGGCGAGCACGATGGGTACCCAGACGAGGTCGAAGCGTTGGATGTCGCCGTCGTCGTTGGTGCCGGGAGCGGCGGGGCTGGTGAGGGTGAGTCCGTGTTCCTGGAACACGGTGAGGAGCGCGAAGAGGGAGCTTCCGGCGAGGAGGAGCACCATGGCGGGTGCGGTGTCGAGGCGGCGGAGCACGTGTCGGTTCTGGGCGATGAGGTGGCCGGTGAAGAAGAATCCGCCGTAGTAGCTGAGGTCGAAGAGCGTGCCTTCTGGGGCGACCGTGCTGAGCAGCCAGAGCGCGATGGGTACGGCGGCGAACCAGGGGTTCGGGATGCGCGTCAGCAGTGGTGCGGCGACGTAGTAGGCGAAGAGGCAGAGGATGAACCACAGCCAGCTGCGGGTGGCCCAGCCGTCTGGGCGCATCCACTCGGTGGGGTTCTCGGTGGCGATCCAGAAGATGACGAGCCACACGACGTAGGGCCAGGCGAGGGTGCGGAGCTTGCTGGCGTAGTAGCGACCGGGTGGTTTGGCGACCGCGAGGGGGAGGAGGAGGCCGGAGAGCAGCATGAGCGAGGTCATGCGGAACGGTGCGAAGTAGAGGGTGATGTCGTCGATGACGGTGCCTGGCGCGATGTCGGCGATGTGCATCGGGACATCGATGGCGTGGTTGGCGATGACGAGCAGAATGGCGGCGCCGCGGATCACGTCGATCCAGCGTTCGCGTTGACGTGGGAGGGTCGCGGATGCGCGTGGTGCCGAGTCGTGCGTTGCCATGCGTTCCCCCTTCCGCCGTGTCTCGACGCTACACTTGTCCACTTTTTGGGCTTAGACATGGCGAATTTGCGCGAATTTGAAACCTCTTCCAGGGCTAAATCCCGCGGATGTGCGCGTGTCGGAAACGTCTTCGGTTCCCCGGGGAGTACAAGGTGTCGCGCCGGGCCGGTACGATCACTGGGAAATGAAAACACGCAACCAGAGTGCGCGTCGTTGGCCCCAGCTGACACTGCTCGTGGTCGTGGCTCTGGCTGCGGTCGCGTTGGTGGCTCTGGCGTTCATGCCTCGAGAGGTCCCTGCGGGGGCCGGCGCTGACCCAGTACTGACAATCTCCAGCTCGGAGGATGCCGCTTCGGCGACGAACTCCGCTGGTGCTCCATCTGCTTCGGCTCCGTCGGCGACCCCAGCGGGTACCGGCCTGACGGTCGCGTTCATCGGCGACTCGTACACGGAGGGTGTCGGCGCGAGCGATCCGTCGCTGCGCTGGACCACGCTGCTCGCGGCGGCGAACGGTTGGGAAGAGCTGAACCTCGGCGTCAGTGGCGCGAGCTACGGCCAGGGGCTGGACGAGTGGAACTCGTACGCGCTTCAGGTCGAAGAGGCCATCGCGGCGCAGCCAGATGTGGTGATCGTCTCGGGCGGTCTGAACATGTCGGAGCTCGACCAGGAGCTTGGCGTCGAGTCGGTCTTCACCGATCTTCGTGCCGGGCTGCCGGATGCGCGCATCCTGGCGGTCTCACCGTTCTGGGTCGCGACGGCGTACCCGACCCAGCTCACTCTGACGTCCAACCTCATCAAGTCGGATGTTGCCGCAGTCGGCGGGCAGTACCTCGACGTGGGTCACCTCTTCGAGGATGAGTTCCAGTACTTCGAGCTCGATGGTCTGCACCCGGACGACGCGGGTCACCAGCTCATCGCGAACGCTGTGGACGCGGGCCTGCCCGTGGAAATCGGCGGCTGATCAGCGTTCTGAGCCAGCGTGTGCCCGATCTGCGACTGATTCGGCACATTTCACGAATTTACAGCCCAATAACATGACACCAGTAGTATGAGGCCGGGCTTGCCCCAGCTTGCCTGAGATACCCCCTGCGCTCCGAACCGCGAGCCACCCGTTTCGTGCCTGCCGCGAAAGCGGCAGCGGCACGAGCGCGAGAGACACACGGACGGACCTTTATGGAACTGCGCGACTACCTGCGAATCCTGCACAAGAACTGGATCATCATCTTGATCTGCATGCTGGCGGGTGTGGCATCAGGGGCTGGTATCTCGATTCTGATGACGCCGAAGTATGAGTCCACGTCGGAGCTCTATGTTTCGGTGCGATCTTCGGACAGTGCCGTCGCGCAGGACATCGCTTCTGGCACCACTTTCGCTCGGCAGGCCGTTCAGTCCTATACGAACATCGTGAGCAAAGAGATCGTCACGTCTCGTGTGATCACGGAGTTGGGTCTTGAGATGAGCCCCCAGGACCTGGCGAACAAGATCAGCGCGACGAATGAGCTCAACACAGTCGTCATCCAGATCACCGTCGAAGACGAAGACCCAGCGCGCGCCGCATCGATCGCCAATTCTGTCGCCTCCAACTTCGTGGACGTCATCGTCAACGAGCTCGAGAAGCCGGAAGGGACCGCCCCGAGTCTCGTCAAGATCGAGCCGGTCCAATCTGCTCAGGTCCCCAGCGAGCCGACGAGTCCTCGCGTGCCGCTCAACATCGTCATTGGCGCCGTCGTAGGGCTCGCGCTCGGGCTCGGTATTGCAGTACTCCGGCAGTTCGTTGACACGCGGATCCGCAGCACGCACGACATCTCGCAGATCACGGACCGTCCCATCGTTGGAACGATCGCCTACGATGCCGATGCAGGAAAGCGTCCATTGATCGTGCACGAGGATCCGAAGAATCCCAAGGCCGAGTCGTACCGTGCGCTCCGCACGAACCTTCGTTTCATGGACATCGAAAACACTCGCCATAGCTTCGTGGTGACGAGTTCATTGCCGTCCGAAGGTAAGAGCACGACTTCGGCGAACATCGCGATCGCTCTTGCAGAGCAGGGCGCGAAGGTCGTCCTCGTCGACGGCGACCTCCGCAAGCCGAAGGTCGCGACGACCATGGGCATCGACGGTTCGGTTGGTTTGACCGACCTCCTGAGCGGCCGCGCCGAGCCGAAGGACGTCCTGCAGCGGTGGGGTCGAGGACGTCTCTACGTGCTCCCCGCAGGACGCATCCCACCAAATCCGAGCGAGCTCCTCGGATCGCACACGATGCAGCAGGTCCACGACCAGTTGCTCGCGGAGCACGACTACGTGATCATCGACGCGCCCCCGCTGCTTCTCGTTACCGACGGTGCAGTTCTGAGCGAGCTCGCCCACGGCACGCTCCTAGTCGTGGCGAGTGGGCAGACGCCGCGCTCAGCGCTCGCAGGGGCAGTGGCCCAGCTTGAGGGGATTGGCTCGGAAGTTTCTGGCATCGTCGTCACGAAGGTGCCAACCAAGGGACCAGATTCTTACGCATACGGCTCGTACGGTGCGTACGGCGCCTACTACGGGACAGACGACGCAGGGAACCCTACGACCGAGTACCGGAAGATCGGAACTGGTCAGATGCCTATCGTCACTAGCGCGCGGCAGAAGCGCGGCGGTTCCAGGTAATCCGAGGCTTGTACCTCGTCCCATGTTCGTCGAACGGCCCTCTACCCCAGACAGGTGTCGCAATGCGTGAAACCGAGACAGGTCGACCTCGCGTCAGTGTGGTCTACGTGGCCTACCGCACTCCGTCTGCTCTCCTCAACACGAGCCTGTCGAGTGTCAGCGTTGCAGCTGAGCGTGCTGATGTGGACCTCGAGGTCCTGGTCGCTGATAACGGCGGTCTTGACCGGGAGGCTATCTCCTCAGCCGCGAAAGTGATCGGGGACGGCAAGAACCTGGGTTTCGGCGAGGCGGTGAACGCTAGCGTCGCGCAGGCTGAGGGAGACTTTGTTCTCCTCATGAATCCAGATTCCACGCTCGACGCCGACGCACTCTCTCTTCTTCTCGCAGAGGCAGGTGTCCAGGCCGGACCGCAGCTGTTCAACTCGCTGCTCCTCAATGGGGACAGGGCTCAAATCCATGCCTACAACCTCTGGTGGACATCAACTTCGCTTTTCCTGAAGAAGAGGAAATTTGCGAGGACGCTTGAAGGCTGGCGCGACGCTGCTAGGCCCGTTCAGGTTCCCCGCCTCTGCGGCGCCGGTCTCTTTGGCCGCCGCGATGTCCTCGTGAAGCTCGGGCCATTTGACGAATCGTTCTTCCTCTACGGCGAAGATGTTGACCTTTCCTTGCGTGCTAAACGTGCCGGCGTCGGACTGACGCTAGTGCCGAAGAGCATCATTCGACACGACGCGGGTGGTTCATCGGAGGGGTCGTCGGGGCTCGTCCAGGCAGCGCGCACAGACGCGCACCTCCGGCTCCTTGCCAGGCACCAGCCGTACGCGCTCTCGTTGCTCGGTCGGCTCGAGCACACCGCGGTCACGCTGCTCGGTGTCCTGACCAAGGTTCGTCAGCCCAAGCACGCGGCAGATCGCGCGCGCCGGCTCCGGGAGGTGGCCCGATGGGGCTTCCATCGCGACCGTCGGCGCTTCGATCCGACGGCGCACTCCGATCATTCCGGAGCCCGCGCCGCATGAGGTTCTTCCGCAAGTTGAAGCGGGTCCTTGATACACCGATTGCGATGAGTATGGGGCGTGCACTCACGGCGATCCTCTCACTCGTGACGGCGCCGATCATTGCACAGGCCATCGGCACGGAAGGGCGTGGCCTGACGGGCGCGGCGCTCGCGGCCGTCCAGATCACCGGGATTGCCATAGGCATGGGAGTTCCGCTCGCCGTCCGTCGGAGGTCGGTCGATGCGGACCCGGCGACGCTCGCATCACTGGTCAAGACCGCACGGTTGTTCGGCTGGCTGACCGTGCTCCCCGCCCTCGGGATTGGGGTGCTGTGCCATCTGTTCTTCTTTGGCGAGCTCAGCACCACGGACTCAGCGATGTTCCTGGTCGCGATGGCAAGCAGCTGCCTGACCGTGCTGTGGACCACGGACCTCAACGTCTTCGTCGCCGAGCGGAGATATTTCCGAATGGTCTGCCTCGTCAGCATTCAGTCAGTCGCATACTTCATCGGCGTCATGATCTTCTGGCTGACCGGACATCTGACCGTTGGAACTGTGCTGCTCTGCTTCGCGGCCGGAACAGTCGCGGCCTTCGTGCTCGGTCGCAGCTGGATGAGCGTCAGAGGCGGACAAATTCGAGAGTTCTGGTCTGTTGTCCGCGAGGGCTTCACAATGTGGGGCAGCCAGCTCGCTGAAATGGCCAGCTATCGTCTCGACCAGCTCCTCGTGCTACCGGTTATTGGCGCTTCAGCAACCGGCATCTACTCGGTTGCATCGACTATTGGCATGCTTCCCTTCAGTCTTGCGGTCGCCCTCGGGGCCTCAGTATTTCAGTCGTTCGCGCGCACGAAAGACAAGGCACTCATTTCCGGCGCCATCCGCCAGATCACGGTCATCGTGGTGGTAGTTGCCCTGGGGCTTGCCCTCGTCTCGATCTGGCTGATTCCAGGTCTCTTCGGTGAGGACTTCCGCGATTCGGTGGTCGTCAGCTGGATCACTTTGTTCGGATGCGTCTTCATCGCCATGAACTACATCGCCGTCTCGGCGCTCATCGCGCAGCGCAGGGGAAAAGCGATGACGGCCATGCAGGTCGTTGGTCTCGCCATCGGAATCGGTCTCATGTACCCGATGGGAAGCGCCTTCGGCGCGCAAGGTGCCGCATGGGCGGCTGTGATCGGGTACGCGACCACTTTCGCGCTCGCCCTCGTCAGCCTGCGCATCCCTCCCCTCGACATCGTCCCTCGGCCGCGTGATCTCCCTCTCGCGGTCCGGGCCTTCTTGCAGAGAGGCTCTTCATGACCGAACACGCCGATCGTGCTCGCATCGTGGTTCACATCGCGGAGAGCTACGCAGGTGGGGTGATGTCCGCCATCCACGACTACCGCCGCAACGCACCGGAGGTCAGTCACCACCTCCTCTACGCGACCCGGCAGGACGCGCCGCTTGATGCCTCCTCGCTTCAAGGTTTCGAGTCCGTGACGAAGTTCCCGCCCGGACACCTCGCGCGCATCCGCGCAGTCAGAGCGATGCGACGACGATTCCCCACTGCGGTCCTGCACGCGCACTCGAGCTACGCCGGCGTCTACGTTCGGCTCGCGGTGCGCGCCAGTAGCCACCGGCCGATCGCTTACACGCCCCACTGCTATGCCTTCGAGCGTCGCGACGTTTCCGGCCTTGTCAGGAAAGTCTTCTTCGGTGCCGAAGCGATCCTCGCATTGAACACTTCGGTCTTCGCGGCCTGCTCTAGGCGAGAGCTCGCGCTGTCGGATTGGCCGTTGAGCAGAGCCTCGCGCTATTACGTCCCCAATGTGCCTCCGCAGGACTCGGCGGCACCCGACGCATCCGGCCGAACCGAGGACGGTCCGCTCACTCTTGTAGGGTCCGGGAGATTCGGGGCGCAGAAGGACCCGGAGTTCTTCGCTCGCGCGGTGCGCTCACTGAGGGAACAGGGCCGAGAGCTGCGGGCACTCTGGATCGGTGGGGGAGACAAACCGGAGCTGCAAGCGGCTATGTCTGACGCAGATGTCGAAGTCACTGGATGGCTTCCGCGCGAAGAGGTGCTCCGCCGTATGCTGTCAGCTGACGTGTACCTGCACTCCGCCAGTTGGGAGGGGTTCCCCGTAGGAGTACTAGAGGTGGCAGCGCTGCGCGTGCCGACGATCGTTCGCGACATCACGGCGTTCCAGGGCGTCAGCGTTCCGCTCATGATCACCCAGCCGAACGAGATCCTGACGATCTGGGATCGGCTCTCAGACAGCGAGTACCGCGAGCGGGTGGCGGATGAGCTCGACGAAGCTCTCGCGGACTGCACCGACACCCACCAGCAGATCGCGCTCCAACGCGTCTATTCGACCGCGACACGGTAAGGCGAAGGAAGATACATGACACGAGTACTGGTTTCAGGGCGAGTCCTTGATCGGCAAGTCGGAGGCAACACGCGCTACGCGCGGACCGTGTACTCCGGTCTCCGTAGGCACGGCATCGATTACACGATCGGACGCCCCGCAGGGTCGGGTTCTAGACTGAGGCCGGTCTCTTACGCTGTCTGGGAGGGGCTCATCTTGCCAACGTCGAAGCTCGAGCAGTTTGATGTGCTCCACTACCCGGTTGACACCGGTGCACTCGTCCCGAGCAGAATCCCGGTGGTCGCGACGATTCAGGGACTGGCAACTCTGCACGTCGACAACGTGCGAAGCCCCGCGGCCGATCTCTTGTGGCGGACTCGGGTGACCCGCCTTGCGGAACTGGCTGACCGGATCATCACGGGCTCCGAATCGTCTGCAGCGGATATCGTCACTGTCGCGCCTGGGTCCGCGTCGAAGATCGTGACGATTCCTCACGGCATCGACCACAGCAAGTTCAGCCCGGAGCGAGGACCCGACGACGACGCCGAACTCGCGGCCGCCGGAATCGACGGGCCCTATTTCCTGTACCTGGGCAATCTCGACCCCAGGAAGAACATCATCGAGTTGGCTAAGGCAGCTGAGCGAGTCTTCGAGCAGACAGGCATCCCGCTCATCGTCGCCGGAGCTGCCGCTTGGGATAGCGATGAGATCGTCGAAGTCGTCCAGAACACCAAGGGCGTCCGGTACCTCGGGCGTGTTTCCGAGGCGCTGTTGCTGCCGTTGCTTCGCAACGCACTCGCCTTCTGCTTCCCCTCCAAGTACGAGGGCTTCGGTTTCCCGGTTGTAGAGGCGATGGCCTGCGGCACTCCCGTCATCTGCAGCCACGAAGGGTCGCTGCGGGAGGTAGCCGCAGATGCTGCGCTCATTGTGGAGGGTCTGGGGCGCGAAGATATCGAGCGATCTATGCTCCGGGTCGCGACCGAACCTGGCCTCGCAGATGAGCTTCGCGCAAAAGGTTTGCGCAACGCGCAGCGCTTCCAGTGGGAGGAATCGATCGCCGCGCACGCGAACGTTCTGAAAGAGACTGCGCGGTGAGAGTCGTCCTGACGCACGGCTATAGCGTCACCAACTCAGGCGACGGTCTCCTGGTCGAAGAAGCTGCGGCACTCGTTCGAGAGGCTTTCCCTGGCGCTGAGATCAACCTTGTCGCCAACGATCCCGAGAGCTTTCGTGACCAGGATCTCGGACGGGCCGTGCACCCGCTTCTTGGGGATGAGGAAGGCAGCTCCCTTCGACAGGTCAAGCTCGGTCTCAAGACGCTCTCCAAGGGCCGGTTGCGCAGTGATGTCGCGGGTCTCATCGACCGTGCGGACCTCGTGGTCGCCGTTGGCGGAGGGTACCTTCGGTCCAAGACTCCACTAGAGGCCTTCAAGATGGTTCTAACGCACTACGTCCAGTTGCCGGCTCGGCAGCGGACGGTTCCGTACATCTATCTCTCCCAGAGCATCGGCCCTCTGCGCTTCGGTACCCTCGAACCCACGAGGCGACGCCTGGGTAATGCATCGCTGGTGTGCGTGCGCGACGATCGAAGCCTCGCCCTCCTGTCCTCGCTGCAGAACGTGCAGCGAACGCCGGATCTCGCGCTGCTTGGTCTCCCTGACGAGTGGCGTCCCGAGGACGTAGCTCAGGTGCGACCCAACGCGAAGGTCGGCCTGGTCGCCCGCGCGCTGAGTGGTAGTCGATCAAGAGTGCGAAAGTACGACGAACGGATTCGCGACCTCGCCTCGGCGGATGGCATTGAGCTCCTCGCACAGGCTACAGCGCGCGGCAATGACGACCCCGCGTACTATCGCGGTCTGGGATTCGATCGGGAGTTCAGGAGCCTGAGGGCCGGGGTCTCCAAGACCTCCAGCGACCGGGTTGCCGTCACGGTCTCCGTACGTCTGCACGGCGCGCTCCAGAGCGTCCGACTTGGTGTTCCCAGTGTGCACCTGAGTTACGAGCGCAAGGGGTTCGGAGCCTACGACGATCTCGGTCTTTCGCGCTTCGTGCACAACGCGTACGATTTCGACCCCGAAGCGGTCCGTGCTCAGGTCTCCGAGTTGCGTGAGGACCCGACGACGTACTGGGATGCAGTCGCCCATGCAACCGCGACGCTACGCGACCGACGTCAGACCCTCGTCGATACCTTGAGAGGTTTCAAGCCATGAGTCACGAACCACAGAACGCCCGACCGCTGCGGGTGCTGCTGCTCCGCGCGGACCCGACGTCGCCGAATCTCGGCGTTCGCGTGCTTGCTGAAGGTATGACTGCGCTGTCCAGGCGTGCGTGGGGAGCGGACACCGTCGTGCATGTTCAGAACTACGACGGCGGAGACACCGGCGTGAGCTTCAACAAGGCCGCGGTCGTCAGGGACGCGCTCCGTTTGGGGCGCGGGCCGATCGGCGCGACCTTCCGCCGCTATGATGTCGTCGCCGATGTCGGAGGCGGCGACAGTTTCACTGACATCTACGGACTCCGGCGTTTGGGCCTGTTGCTGTACACACAAGCGGCGAGTCAGCGTGCTGGGGTGCCCACGATCCTCGCGCCGCAGACGATCGGGCCGTTCACACGCTGGATTCCACGCACCCTCGCCGCGCGCTCCATGAAGCGAATGGCGCTGGTGCTCGCTCGCGACAACGCGAGCGAGCAGGAGGCGGCACAGCTCGGACGGCCAGCTGACCTATCAGCGACGGATGTCGTCTTCGCACTTCCCGTTCCGGCGGTCGCCCGAACCCGTGACGTCGTGGTGAATCCCTCCGGACTTCTCTGGCGTGACAATCACCATGTCGATGCATCGAAGTACCGGGACTCGGTTCGCGGCCTCGTCGCCCGCCTTCTTGCCGACGGCCGGGCGGTCTCGCTCATGCCACACGTTCTAGATAGCGCCAGTGCGGACAACGACTGGCCCGTTGTCACTGAACTGGCAAGCGAGTTCCCGGATGCCGTGGTCGAGCGGCCGACGTCGATAGCGGATGTCCGCGACATCGCGGCCTCAGCTAACCTGCTCATCGGCGCGCGAATGCACGCATGCTTGAACGCGATCTCCGTGGGAACACCCGCCCTTCCCTGGGCGTACTCCCGGAAGTTCGCGCCCCTGCTCGGAGATATTGGGTGGGACCACGTCGTCGATCTAAGGACGGAGGCCGATCCAGTATCTGCCACCTACGAGATCCTCGAACGAGTCGGAGATCCCTCGCTGAAGAACGAAGCAGGTGCTGTGCGCGCCCGCGCCGAGGCTCGCCTCGAGGAAGTCGTCCGCGCATTGCGCGGCGTGACGCAGAGCTCGCACTCGTGAGCAGTCCGCTGGGCCGGGCCGTCGAGCGGGTCGTGCAGAACGGCAACTGCTCCGGATGCGGCGGCTGCACCCTCGTCTCGGGCGATGTCTCGATGGAGCTTCGCGGGGACGGCTGGATGCGCCCGCGAGTGCAGGACGCCGGTGCGAGCGGTCGCGAAGAGGCACAGATCTTCAAGAAAATCTGTCCTGGCGTCGTCATGACGCGTGCTGATCGAGGAATGCGTCGCGATCATGCGACGTTCGGCTCATACATCACCAGTTGGCGGGCGCAGGCTGCAGATCCCGAGGTCAGAGAGAACGGGAGTAGCGCAGGTGTACTGACTGCGCTTTCGCAGTTCCTCGTGGAGACTGGTCACGCGGAGACAGTGGCAGCAGCGGGGGCGAACCCGGCTGCGCCGACGCGCACGGTGCCCGTACGCATCCAATCACGCGCCGAAGCGCTCGCTGCCGGCGGCTCACGCTACGCGCCGGTCTCCGTACTCGCCGGTGCACCGAGCTCGGGCCCAGTCGGCGCCGTTTCAGGTAAGCCCTGTGAGATCTCAGCGATGCGTCGGTTCTCAGAGCTTGCTGGCGGTGAGGCTCAGACCCCGTTTCTGCTCTCGTTCTTCTGCGCGGGTACCCCGAGCCAGCGAGCAACGAACGCACTCATCACCAAACTGGGGGTGGATCCGAGCGAGGCGACGTCACTTCGATATCGAGGTAACGGCTGGCCCGGGCGCTTCTCCGCGGAAAGCCCAAAGAGTTCTGGCTCGCTTTCCTACGAGGACTCATGGGGAAAGCATCTGGGCCGCGACCTGCAGTGGCGCTGCAAGATCTGTCCGGATGGGACAGGCGAAGATGCCGACGTCGCCGTTGGAGATTTCTGGGAAGCTGATGAGCTCGGCTATCCGGTCTTCGAGGAGACCCAAGGATCCTCGGTGGCCATCGCGAGGACGGAGCGTGGGCAGACGTTGCTCTTGGCGGCAGCAGAGGCCGGGTATTTGGTCCTCGAGGAGGTCTCACTCGACGACGTTGCACGAATTCAACCTTTGCAGGTGAACCGCAAACAGACTCTCGCGGCTCGCCTGGCAGCGCGCGTTATCGCAGGCAACCGCATTCCCAATTACCGCGGCTACGGAATGGTCGCGCGGGCGATCCGCGACCCGCGCACCTCGGCCAAGGCATTCGCGCGCACTTTCGTGAAGGCCCGTGTGCGGGGAGCCAATCAATGACCACGCAGCCTTTCAGGGTTAAAAGCGCTCCGGAGGAGAAACCGCCGAAGCTCCCTTCCGGTCTTGCGGAAAAGCTCATGTACTTCGCCATCGTATTGATGCCCTTTCAGCAGGCCTTTACGATCCCCGTCGGTTTCCCATTGAAATTCAGTGAGATATTCGGCGCACTGGCGCTGATCCTATTCCTTGTAGAGCGCAGGACGACAGTCCACCGTTTCGCCGGCGCCGGCCTCCTAGCCGTGTTCGCGCTCTTGCTGACTGCATCGACGATCGTGAACCTCATAGAGCCGCTCGCTCCATACCCGTTCGACGGGTACGAACGCGGCTTGACCTTCGACATACTCCAGTACTTCGGTCTCGGCGCGTTTGTGCTCCTCTTGGCCTGGCAAGCAGGCACACGTCTTGGCCCGGACTGGATCGCGCGTGGAGTCAACATCGCGATCAAGTTGGCTGCGCTCTACTGCTTCGTCCAGCTTGCGCTCGGCTTGGTCGGCCAGGCGCAACTCCTTGCCGCGGTTCAGGGTGTCACGCAGGTCGGCACTACCTTCGGTACCTCGGTAGTTCGTAACGGTCCATTCCTCGAAGGTAACCTCCTCGGCTTCTTCGCAGGTTTGGCCCTCTTCACCGGTATGCGGCTCAAGGATCGCGTCGCGGTCTGGACTGCGATCGCAACCCTGCTCTTCTCGCAGTCGACATCCGCATACTTGAGCCTCGCAGCAGGTGGTCTACTTCTCCTCGTAGTTCGCCCATCCACGCGCGTAGCGACCGCCGGAGGAGCATTGGGCTTCCTCGCCATCGCCACTTACACGTTCGTCCCGGCAGTCAGCCGGTTCGTGAATATGCAACTGGGAAAGCTAGGTCTAGGCGACACGAATGGCTTCTCCGCGAATATTGAGTTCTCCATGCGTGCGCGGTCCACGAACATCGAGACCGGGTTCGGCATTGCCTCGCAGAATCCGTTCGTGGGAGTTGGGCCTGGGCGCTACGGATATTGGTACCGGGATCACACTGATTTCAGTGACTTGCCGGTGGGTTTCGCTCTGGCTCTCAAGCGACCGCTCGCTAATAATGCCTACGTGCAGATCATGTCCGAACTGGGGTTCTTCGCGGCGATCGTCTTCGTCATTTTCCTCGTATACCTCCTATGGCGCGTTCGTCGCTCGGATCGTTCGTACCTGGCCATGGGCATCTTCGTAGTGGTGGCGCTCAATACGAGCCCCGCTTGGACGTTCATCCCGATCTGGATCGCGATCGCGTACCTGGCATCGGTCAAAGCAGACGTTGTCGTCGACCCGGAGCCCCTACGGCGGAAACCAGGGCTGCAGGCAAAGTACAGACCCCTGGTGCGGCCCGTCCGCCGATGAACTGATCCACCTGTCGTCAGTGGTCTCTTACCTCACGCCGCTGGAGGCGCTTGCGAAGCTGCATGGCCGGCCGCTCAACGTACGTCCAGGAGAGCCAAGCGACCGGCAGCGTCAGGATGACGGCGAGGGTCGCGGCTCCTAAGGGTCCTAGCCAGGCGATGCCAACAATGGACATGAGCTGCTGGATAGGGAACGACCAGATATACAGGCCATACGACAAGTCCGTGCGTGAACCGAGGCGTATCGGGAGGGTTGCTCCGAGGGCCAGCATCAGATAGGCGAACGGCAGCTGTGCAAAGTAGTCCGCTAGCTGTATTGACCCGTGAGGTTGTGAACACGGTCTGAGGGGCGTTGGCCGCCGATCCCGGTGTGGGGTCTGTGGTGATTG
>NZ_JBNAFM010000014.1:0-124343 GCF_049707175.1 Pseudoclavibacter helvolus
TAACCCACATCCTCACGGAGGTTTTCGTTTCCCTCAAACCATCAAGCGTTCACAACGTCCCAGGTCAATACAACTAGCGATGGGGTTTTTGAGGCACGCTGTCCGCGTGAGACTTCTCGGCTATACCCGCGTCAGCACCGCAACCCAGGATGCGCAGCTCCAGCTCGACGCACTTGTAGACGTCGGCGTGCAGAAGCGCGACATCTTCGCCGATGTGACGTCCGGGAGCCGGACTGCGATCGAGCGCCCGGCAATGAAGCGGCTGCTCGAGCACGCGGAGGCCGGCGACACGGTTGTGGTGTGGCGCGTGGATCGTCTTGGGCGATCCCTCATCGACGTCCTCAACACCGTCAACCTCCTGCGTGAGCGCGGCATCAACGTGCGCTCAGTCTCCGACGGAATCGATCCGGCGACTTCAACGGGCCGTCTCATGCTGAACATGCTCGCCACCCTTGCCGAGTACGAGCGTGAGCTCATCGTCGAGCGCGCGAACGCCGGCATCGCCGCGGCCCGCCAGAACGGCACGAAGTTCGGCCGGCCCCTCTCTGATCCTGTCGAGGTTGCAGAGAAACTCCACGTTGTAACCGACGCGCGCAAGCGGGGCAGGACGGCACAAGAAGCTGCGCGCCTCGTCGGCTGGAGCCGCGCGACGCTCTACCGACACCAGAAAGCGAACACAGCGAGCGAGTAGCGAGCGATCAAGTGAGCTCGTCGGGACGCGCCTCTGCGGTGGCTCCGCTCCCGCGGCTGCGCCCACCGAGTGAGACGTCTCAAAACCCATGAGTTCTACGACATCGCGCGGGATGCCTCTCTTGAGCAGTGAGTCACGGCGGCGACCATCGCGGTGCGCACCGGGACTGGCGCTTGACTTGACACCCCCTGGCCAGCCTTTCGGGCAGCGATGTGGTCGCCCGGGTGATACTGCACTATGCCCTCACGCGACCAGCAGGAACAGAGCAGTGGACCGATTCCTCGGACGATCTGGGTTGGAGTCGCGGCTGCTTCCTTCTATGTGCTGATCGCCGCCGTGGTGGGCAATCTGCTTGATCCTCTTGCGGGTGGCGACGACGCTCTGGATTTCGTCATCGCGACCTGGATCCCGGTCGCCGTGCTCATCATCGTCGGGCTGCTGTTCGCGCGCAGAGCCGGCTGGCTCCGCGAGGCATGGAGCGCACCGTCGCCCTTCGTCGAACGGCAACGGTGGTGGTTGTTTGCCATTCCGGTTGTGTTGGTAGTGCAGATCATCCTCATGCTCGTCGATGTGCCTTGGTCGGAGCGGGCCATGTCGGTTGTGCTGATCTACCTCGTGGGCTCCCTGCTCATCGGAATCGGCGAGGAGTTCTATTTTCGGGGCATCTTCCGAATCGCAATGCGTGGTCACCACGGCGAGCTTGCTGCCTTACTGGTCACTTCGATCGCGTTCGGCCTTGCTCACACGGTCGGGTACTTCTTCAACGGGGTTCCCATCGGCGCAACCGCGCTGAGCGTTGCTTTCCTCGCAATGAACGGCGCGCTCTTCTACGGGGCGCTCCGAGCGACCGGAACGCTCTGGGTTCCCATCCTGCTCCATGGGCTCGGCGATTTCGCCCGTTTCATGCAGAGCGGTGGTGACGCGCACGAGGAAGCCCAGGGGCTGAGTGGTGACGCCGGAACGGCAGCCGTGGAGTACGTGCTCATCGGGCTCTCCATCGCGCTCGTGATCAGCGTCGCACGCAGTGAGCGGCGGTCACGCGGGACCCGGGTGTCATCCCCGATTTCGCAAGAGTGACCACCCTGTGCGGGGCCCGCGCCCTTGTCTCACAACCCAGGCGTTGCGAAACCCATGGGCTCGGCACCACCCCTGGCATCAGCGAAGGAAGGTGGGAGCCTCACGCCCGCAGCACGAGGCTGCACGCATCTGGCCCGGCCCAAACGGGCTGCCACTCTTTCCATGCTGCGGGCAGGACGCCCCCGTGAGGAGTGAAGGACGCCTTGGGCAGACACTAGGAGGGTATCGCTTGCTGTCCCGCCATGCGCAGCGCGCGAAACTCTAGAGTTTCGCGATGGTTGCCATGATCCGCCTGAGTCGAGGACTTGGCGGCGATAGCGTGGTCCCATGCTCCGATACGGGCCTTCTCGCCAGACGACCGCGAGGAGCTGATCTCCCTCGCGTTGCGCGCCTGGGAGCCGGTGTTCCCGCTCACCGAGCAAGCCGTGTCGCCGTTCGTCTACCGCGCGTTCTATCCCGACGGCTGGCGCGTGCGACAGGAAGCTGACATCGCGGCAGTGCTCGATGGCGAGCCCGAGAACGTCGACGTCGCATTCTCAAACAGCCAGGTGGCTGGATGGGTGTGCACGAGGCTTCATCCAGAGGACAGCATGGGTGAGGTCTACGTTCTTGCGGTCGAGCCGAGCCTGCAACGACGCGGGATCGGACGGGCTCTTCTCGACTACTCCACGCAGCGAGCGAAAGCGGCCGGCATGAACATGGTGATGGTCGAGACGGGCGACGATCCGGGTCACGAACCAGCTCGACGAGCGTACGAGGCTGATGGGTTCGAGCGTTGGCCGGTCGCGCGGTACTTCAAGGACCTGTCCGGTCACTAACTCAAAGCGAATGCGACGGGCGCGGCAAGGCTCGACCTGGCTGCTTGCGTGGGTCGAAGGTCAGTCGCGACGGTCAGCCCGGTTTTCAGGTCCCGTAAGACCTCTCAAAGCCCATGGGATTTGAGAGCCGAAAATGGCTGCTAAGGCCATTGCGTACGACGGTGGGACGTGGACTTGGTTGAGCGGTCCGTCAACAATGGTGGTGTGAATCGAGATGACGTGTGGTCCAGTGTTGATGCCGAGCGAAGGTCATTGACGGCGGACCTCGCGTCGATGGAGACATCGCAGTGGTCGACCCCTTCGCTCTGTGCGGGACTCTCCGTGCGCGAGGTCTTGGCGCACATGACCGTCAGTGGGGCAGTGTCTGGGCCAAATTGGTTCGCTGGCGTCGTTCGGGCTCGGTTCGACTTCGACCAGCAGGTGGTTGATCGCCTCCGCGAGCAACTCGGTCGCGACGGTGCGGACACCCTTCGCCAATTTGCGGCGACGGTCGGCAGTCGCGTCTCGCCTCCCCTGCCGAGGCTGGCGCTTCTGGGCGAGATGGTCGTACACGGTGAAGACATACGTCAGCCATTGGGAATCCAGCGAACGTACCCACCCGCCGTCCTTGCAGCACTGTTGCGGTACTACGCAAGCACAAATCAGGTGGTGGTCGCCAAGAAGCGGGTTCGAGGCCTGAAGCTCGAAGCGAACGACCAGAACGTCGTCGTTGGGCGGGGAGACACGGTTCGAGGTCCCACACTCGCGCTCGTCATGGCCATGGTCGGGCGGAGCACGTTCCTCCCGCAACTTACGGGGCCCGGTGCTTCGATTCTGGCCGAAAGGTAGCGCGCACTTATTTGCCGGTTGACGGAGTTCTCCCATCAACGTCCGCCGGTCTCGCATTGGGATGCTCCGACACCCTAGTGCTTCGGGAGAACTGGAGGGGCTGGGGCCTGCTTGTCCTGCTTGGCCACCCAAGTTGATGGCGGACCCGATTGACCCAGGCATCCGGGCGTCGGGATGGCTCCCTCGAGGGAGCCATCCATTGAGTAAACGCAGATCCGGAACTGCGCTTCCTCGTCGGAGAGCCCGCTGTACCAAAACTTGAGGAACTCGGGAGTGTCCACGGCCACGTCAGCATCGGCAACCCAATAAGACGCCCTTCCGTCCGACCCTCCGTGTATTCCGCCGGAGCTTGGCAAGTTCACGCTGCTCTCGACGATCCCTGGAGTCTGTTCTGTGATCGTGCGAAGAGCCACCACGTAGGGGTCGAAGTCTTGTCGGTCGACAGCAATGCCGAACTGGATCCCGAGCACGGAGAGCGCGCCTGCGACTGCAGTTAGTGAACTCCAGATGACTGCCTTGCTTCGCGCGATGATGGCTCTTTTCTTCGTCGCACGTTCGCGACCTTCTTTACTGCCCTTGTCAGAAGCTCCACGGCGTTCGGTTCCACGAGGCTTGTCCCCGCGCCTGAACGGCTGAGTTCCGAGGCGTGCGTCCAACTCAACTCGAGCGCGGTTCGCCTCAGAGAGTGCGTAACCGTCGGCTCTCGCGTTTGAGTCCATGGCATCGAACGTAACGCGAACGATGCATTGCGGCGCCTTGGTTCTCGACGAGCGGGCTAACGATCCGGTGCAGCCCTCGGGTGCTCAGGGGATCACGGAAGGTGGTGCCGCGTCGCGATGGATGGCCGATGTCGCATAACTCTGACGCGTCAAAACGCATGGGTGATGGTGCAGACTCAAGCCCGGTTTACACCTCGTGATGTTGAGGGCTTAGGCAAGGCCCTCGAGCTTGCGGATCTCGTACGCGGCAGCATCAAACTCCGCTTTGAGCTCTGCCATCGTCGCTCCGTTTCGACTGTTGCCGTCGACGAAGCCGACGTTGAACGTGTCTCCGTTTTGTTCGCACCAGATGTCGGCGTTGTCGTCTTCGATGAGTGTGTCGACGTAGGCGGCCACGTCGGGGTCGGCGTACGGGTATCCCGGGAAATAGTTGTAGTTGGCGCTCTGGTTCTCGTAGACATAGCGGTTGCCTTCGACTCGCACGTCGTTGAGGTTGAAGCGTGCGTTGAAGTTCCCGTCGAGGTAGAAGTAGTAGAGCGCATCGCCACAGACACTGATCGCCTCGGCGCTGCCGACTTCCGGGGTCGGAGTCGCTGGCTCGTCGGGACCCGCGGTCGGGACTGTAGGAGCGGAGGTCGTCTCGACGGGATTTGGTGGCGGTGTTGTCCCGTCGACGGTCTCGGTGTCGGTGCAACTTGCCGTGAGTGCGATGACGGCCGCCACGGTGACGGAGGTCACCGCAAGCCGCGTTCGGAAGTCCATGTCAGGCACTGTACTTAGGTCTGGGACGCCGGGTTCCTGCCTACCGGCGCGGACGTTCCTGGAGAGGCTGGGTGAGGCATCTCAAGACCCATGCGTTTCGGGACACGCAGGGGGTCTTTGCGTCGGCCACGAAGCGCCAGGCAACACCGGCGCGACGAGCTCTTGGTACTCTGTCGCCTCGTCGTTATTGTCGAAGACGCCGAGGATGTTGTTGTCGGCGCTGCTGTCGTGGTAGACGATCCAGACTGTTGTCACCTCATGACCTCACGACCTCACGACCTCACGACCTCACGGTTTCGCGGCTTCGATCAGCTTGGGACTCGCTCTACCCGCCGAGGTGTTGCGGCATGAGCGCATCCTTGATCTGCATGGTCCACACTCATTGCATGGTGACAGACAGGGCGGCCTTGCGCGAGCTGGAGGGTGCCGCGTGGCGTATCGCATACGACGGGCGCGAAAGTTCCTACGATTGCCGGGTTCGAGACGTGCGCCTGGTGGAAAGCGGTATTGACTTCGAGGTTCGGCAACGAAACGAGGAGTCAGTGCGCGTGGTGGTTCCCGCGCCGAGCTCGCCGACTACCCCTACCTGGTTGCATTCGGACCCTGTGGACGCAGCGGACTGGGTGATGCAGCTCTTGATCTGGGTTGATGAGGAAGTCTTCACCGCTGGGGTTGGAACCAGTAGGGTCCGAATCACCCGAGCGGGGGAAAGTTATGTTGTTGTCGAGGACTACGGGTGGCGAGTCAGTGACCCGATCCGTCATCGACAACTGAGCGACACGTGATCTCTGCGTGTGCAGAACGACGATGCAAGTACGAACACGGCAGGAGCTTATGAAGGCCTACTCTCAGGACCCGCGCGACATCACTCGCGCCGGCCAGGCAGATGCGGTTCGAGTCACGTTCTGGGACGCAGCGAACACGTCGACCGAAGACTTCCGACTCTTGGACGTGTCAGGGTACGACGAGCTCACTGCCTGGATCGATGAACATCGTCACGGTCGTGAGGTAGTTGTCCAGCTCGAGATTGCGCATGTAGACACCACACAGCAGGGCGATCGAGGGACGCACGTTCTCCGAATCGGACCCGAAACCGGATGGGCCTAGAAAGCGCGAGCACCGTATCCCGGGCTCTTGCCCCTCCCCCACCTGTCGCGTAGCTTTCGCGTCGCGGAATCCGTGGCTCTCGCGACATCAGATGCGGAGTGATAACGAACCCCCGCTCCCGATGCTGGCGACCGGGTGACCTAGGCTGAGCCGGATGTCTCTCGGCCGCTCCTTCACCGTGCTCTGGAGTGCGAATGCCGCGTCGAATCTGGCGGACGGCTTGGCGTTCGTGTCGATACCTCTGTTGGCGACTTCGCTCACCGACGACCCGCGCTGGGTCGCCGGCCTCTCGGCGCTCTACGCGCTCGTGCGATTATTCGTCGCTCTGCCGATTGGCGTGTGGGTTGATCGTGTGGACCGACGAACGATCCTGATCGTCGCGAACGTTTTCCGGGGAGGCGCCGTGCTCGCCCTCGCGCTCTGCGTGCAGCTCGGCATCGGAGGGCTTGTCCTCCTCTACGTAGCGTTCGCTGTCGTTGCCACGCTCGAGAGCGCCGCCGACAACGCGGCTGTCTCCCTCCTTCCCAACGTCGTAGAGAAAGAGAAGTTGGACACCGCCAACGGTCGGATCTCAGCAGCGCAGCTCGTTGCCGACGAGTTCGCGGGCCCACCCCTCGGCGGGTTCCTCTTTGCGATCACCGCGGCCGCCCCCATCTTCGCGATGGGCGGCCTATGGGCCACCGCCGGCCTGGTTGCACTGGCCCTTCCGCTGCGTCGCGCGACTTCGCCCGACGCGGCTCCAGCAGTGCGTGCATCCATGTGGCGAGAGGCAGCAACTGGCGCATCCTGGCTTGTCCGTCATCGCGTCGTTGGGGGCTTGGCCGTAATCGGGGCGCTCGCGAGCGTCGGCTACATGCTTCCGTTCTCGATCCTCGTCATCTTCGCTCAGGAACGGCTCGGCGTTGACGGCGTGGGATACGGCTTGATCCTCGCCGTCTCGGCGCTCGGCGGACTCGTCGCCTCCTTTGCGACAGCACGCATCCGTTCGCGGATCGGCTACCGCTGGACCATCGTCGCGAGCTTGCTCACCGGAGCCGCGTCACTACTGGCCCTCGCTACAACCGACAACGCGGTGACCGCCTCGATCGTTCTGGCCATCTACATCTTCCACGCGGTGGTCTGGGGGATCTGCTCGACATCGCTCCGCCAGCGCCTCGTGCCGGACGCCCTCCGCGGTCGCGTCAACGCCGCGGCACGTGTCCTGGGCCTGCTCGGCCTCACCCTGGGCTCCATTCTTGGCGGCTTACTCGCGGTCGTAGACGTCGCGTTGCCAGTAGCAGTCGGCGGCGGCGTGTTTGTGGTCTGCGCCGGGACCGCACTCGTCCTCGTCCGAGCCATCGACGATGACTGATGGGCGGGATCGCCCCTGAAAACAACGGCTTTTCGCAGCATCCGCCCGCCCAGCTGATGCACCCCGGACAAGGAGCCCATGAGTCCGCGGTAAGTGCCTGAGTCTGATCTCTGGCCAAATGCCGTCTCGAAACGCGCTAGGTTCTGCTTCCGTTTCTGCTAACCGCGCTCGACGGGGAGCCAGAGCTCGCAGGTGGCCGTGCTGAAGTCGTCGGCACGGTCGAGTACCGCGACGATCGACGGCCCAGGCCGAAGCCGCCAGGGGTTCGACGGGAACCAATCAGTCGCAGTCGCGGCCCACGCCGCCTGCAGCGCAGTCGGGTACTCGCCCTCGGTGCGGAACACCGCCCATGTGCCGGCCGGAACCTCGATCGTGTCGAGATCGTCGTCCGCTACGTCGGCGCCCGTGACGGCCACTCCGTGCAGATAGGTCAGTTCGCTTCCCTCGGCGTAATCCGGGTCGACGTCGGCGCTGACCTGGAGCAGTCCGGCCGGCTCGGTGTCGCTGAGGGCTTTGAGTCGTGCGTGCTCTGACGCCGGCAGGGAAGCGATGTGCGCTTGGATGCGCGGGTTGACGCCCTCATGAATGAGTGGCACGCGGGTCGCGTGACCGACGAGGAGGAAGGCCGGGCGATCGGTGATTCGGGTGTCCATTGTGATGTTCCCTTCTACGGTCAGGCGGAACCTGAGCTGCGGTTGTGTTCGAAGGGGGCCGCCATTTCGCTTTACGTCGCCGACACTGACGCCGTGCACCGAGCGGAACGCTCGACCGAACGCCTCGGTTGAGCCGTAGCCGTATCGCACCGCGATGCTCAGCAGATCCTCGTCACTGAGAACGGCCGCTGCCGCGACTGACATGCGGCGGCGGCGAATGTACTCCGACAGTGGCATCCCAGCGAGCGACGAGAACATGCGACGGAGGTGGTACTCCGTCGTGCCGAGCTCCGTGACCAGGGACGCAACGTCGAGGTCGTCGTCAAGATGACGTTCGACCAGTTCGACCAGTCTGTTCAACTCTGCGATCATGCCGCCTCCTTCGACACCCACACTTCCGTGCCGTCACGATCGGCACCCTACTATCGCGGTTCGATCGGATCGCCGTTCCAACTCCACCATCGGTGTAGGAGCGACGCATGGCTGCGGCAAGTAGAAGCTCAAGAGTTGAGAGCGCGTTTCGGACTACGTTGGGGCCATGACTCGCCGCGCATCGAAACTGATGACCTTCATTGGCGCTGCGGCGGCACTCGTGGGTGCAGCGACGTCAGTCTTGTTCTTCTTCCAACCGTGGAGAAGCTGCTCATACGAGGACACGTCCGTCGGGTGCGCGATGCTACCTCTCGATGCCGCGGGCATGGCGGCCGCGTTGGGTGTTGCCGTCGTCGGCGTCGCGGTCTGCGTTTTCGGCATGCTTCAGACTCGCCAGTCGGATACTGCGAGACCTTCGAGCCCTAAGGCTTAGCGCCCGGCGAGCTCATCAGCTCGTCGCAGCGAACCGCTACCTGACTCCCGAAGCTGTGCATTCACCCAACTCGGCCGCGATTCGCGGCGTCTCGGGGAACGCTTTCACCGCATCGAGCGTTGTTCTGACTTCGGAGAGGACATTGTGATGACGCAGTACACGAAAGACCAGGAAGCTATCGCCCGGCTCACGCCGGAGCAGTTCGCGGTGACGCAGCAGTCGGCGACGGAGCGGCCGTTCAGCAACGAGTTCTGGAACACGAAGGACGCGGGGCTGTACGTGGACATCGTGTCCGGCGAGCCGCTGTTCGCGTCGACCACGAAGTACGACAGCGGATGCGGGTGGCCGAGCTTCACGAAGCCGCTGAACGCGGACAACATCGTCGAGAACTCCGACACCTCGCTCGGCATGCGACGCACCGAAGTGCGATCCGCTGCAGGCGACAGCCACCTCGGGCATGTCTTCGAGGACGGCCCGGTCGATGAGGGAGGTTTGCGCTACTGCATCAACTCCGCGGCGCTGCGCTTCGTGCCGCTCGCTGACCTCGAGTCCGCGGGCTACGGCGAGTTCGCACCGCTGTTCGACAAGGAAGGTGGCCGCTGATGGCTGACGAGCGCGCGATCCTCGCCGGCGGATGCTTCTGGGGCCTCGAGGAGCTCATCCGCGACCTGCCTGGCGTGCACAGCACCCGCGTCGGCTACGCGGGCGGAACGACCGCGAACGCCACTTACCGGCACCACGGCGACCACGCCGAGGCCGTGGAGGTTGAGTTCGACGGGGAGCAGACCACGTACCGGGAGCTGCTCGAGTTCTTCTTCCAGGTGCACGACCCGACGACCAAGAACCGGCAGGGCAACGATCGCGGCACGAGCTACCGGTCCGTGATCCTCACGCTGACGCCCGAGCAGGAGCGCGTCGCGCGCGAGACGATCGCGGAAATTGACGCGTCTGGCCGGTGGCCCGGCAAGGTTGTCACCCAGGTCGAAGCGGCCGGCGAGTTCTGGGATGCGGAGGAAGAGCACCAGAACTACCTGCGGAAGCACCCCGGCGGCTACACCTGCCACTACGTGCGCCCGAGCTGGGTGCTCGACGAGGTAACCCAGCACAACTAGGCCGAACCATACGGAGCTGAGACGGTCGGGCGGGATGCACATCCCGCCCGACTGCGGAATCACCTCGCGTCAAAGACGGGCGCTTCAGCTGCGCTGGCAGGCGCAGCGACATCAGTCGTGTTCGTCCGACGGCGGCGGCGACAAGCATCCCGATGCCGGAGGCGAGGAAGGCGGCCGTGTAGCCGTTCGTGAACTCGGCGAGCTGCCCAGCCCCGCCCTCAAGGCAGCAGGGCTCCGCCGACGAGGCCGATGATGACGAAGAAGATGTTCACGAGGAGGCACCAGCGCCAGCTGCTGAACTCCGGGAGCACGCCGCCGAGGATGAGGCCGATGGCCGCACCGCTACCGGCGATCACCGTGCACGGACCATCCGCCGAGAAGCTCAGCGTTCAAATGCTTCTCCGTCTCGCGCTCACCCGGGCTGGCCGCTAACAAGGCGCGCAGCACTCCAGCGCTACGGGAGCGTCACCTCTGACATAGGTCGTCACGAGCCCCGCCCGCCGTGTTGCCACTCCCCCGGTTTTCGCTTCAGATGAGACATCTCGAAACCCATGGGGTCTCACGGCAACGTGTGGTCGGAGAGCGCGCCGCGGAGCTCGCTGTGGGTCCTTGGCTAGAGCTCGCTACTCATCGTGTAGACGAGAGGTCCATCCGCGATTTGCGTCCGGTGGTCGACCTCGAATCCGTGTCGCTTGTAAAGGGAGACGTTCCGCTCCGCAGAGGTTTCGAGGGATATACGTGGGGATGGTGATGCAGCCACCTGACGCATGCACTCGTCGAGGATTCGAGAGCCCAAGCCCTGGCCGGCTCGCTCAGGGCGCACGCCTATCGTCGCGAGATCCCACGACTTCTCGATCCTGGGTGGCAATTCGACCCCGAACACAGGGCCGAGACGATCGCCCATGAGCTCGGAGATTTCTGACTGCAGAGACTCAGCAGGTTCGGGTGCGCCGGGCGGGAGCATGGCGGCGACTCCGGCGAGGTCATCGCTGACTACAACCACGCCGTGTTGGAGCGCATACGTCAGGTAGATGGCCTGCAGTTGCTCTAGTCGAGCGGAGTAACCGTCGCTTGGGATGCTCCAGCGCGTCCATGGGTATGACTCGAAGGCGACAGCAAGCGTGGCTGCCGCTTGAGATAGGTCTGAATGAGTTGCATTTCGTATCGCTACTGCCACCAGGAAATTTTATGCTCCGTGACTGTTTCGTCAGAGTGAGGGCGCCGAGCGTCGATAATCGGCCGCCCTCGCAGCCATCCGGAGAGGATCAGGACGAGCGCGCTCCCGGTCAGGAGGCCATCGATGAGCCCTGGAGGGAGAAGGAAGATCATCAGCACGAGCGTCACCCCGCAGTTGAACAGCGACAACACCAGGCCCCACAGACGACCGCGAGCCATCGCGACGGCGCCTGTCACCCTCAGCGCGCCGAAGATGCCGCTCATCGCCATCATCAAGTAGAGGTTCTCGTTGAGGTAGGGCAGGGCGAAGATGTCGACGCGTTGGGTGATCGCGTCCTGCGGTATCCCGAGTACGAGCAAGACGACGAGTCCAACCAGAACGGACATCTCCATCAGCACGCCTTGCGTGATCAGGAGGCCGCTGGCCCAGCGAAGTCGCGCGGAACGGTTCCGAGGTGATGACACGCACCCAACGTAGTGCTAGAGAAAGCGCCTGCGTTTCGCCGGGAGGTGTACACGCTCTGGACTCGAAGCCGCAACGCTCACGCTTCGGGGGGTTCGAGGCGATGCGATCGGTCCGGGAGCGAGGAGCCTCCGGGTCCAGTCAGCGAGAGCTGCGGTCGCGCACCTCGAAATGACGGCGTTCGGCATCATGCTCGTGAAGCCGTGGAACGCTCCTGGCCACACATGAAGTTCGGCGTCAACGCCCGCGGCCCACAAGCTGCTCGCGTACGCGACGGTCTCGTCGCGGAAGACCTCGGCGCTCCCGCAGTCGATGTAGGTGCGCGGAAGGTCGGTGAGGTCGGCCGCCCTGGCCGGGGCGGCGAACGCGGAGACATCCTCTCCGGCGCGGCGGGATCCGAGGTAGGCGTCCCATCCGAAACGGGTCATCTTGCGATCCGCGACCCCGATGCCGTCGATCTGCTTGGTCGACACGGTGGAGTCTCGGTCATCGAGCATCGGGGAGACCAGGATCTGTGCCAACAGGGCCGGTCCTTTCCTGTCCCGGGCGAGCAGTGCCGTTCCGGCGGCGAGCCCACCGCCGGCGCTCTGCCCGACGATGACGATGCGTTCCGGGTCGATGCCGAGCTCATCGGTGTGAGCAGCGACCCACGTCAACCCCGCGTAGCAGTCCTCGACCGGGTACGGGTCGGGATGCTCGGGGCCAGGCGGTAGTCGACGCTGATGAGCACCACGTCGTGGTCGTTCAGGAGCCAGTCGTCGTACGAGTCGAGGTTCCCCAGGTAGTGGCCGAACATCATGCCGCCCCCGTGGATCGCGTAGATCGCGCTCTTGGTGCCCGTGCGGCCGATTCGTTGAATGACCGCGAGCGCGATCGGAGCTCCGAGATGGCCGGGCACAGTGAAGGTGCGCCGTTCGTAGCCGCGAGACCGCAGCCGGTCGTCAAGCTCTCCTTCAGTGACGTCGAGGCTGCGCATGTGCGGCAGCATCTCGGTCGTGAGCGTGAAGGGTCCACGCGCCTCGAGAGCGGTGAGGAAGGTTTCGAGCTCAGGATCGAACTTCGGGCGAGGCGTGAGGTCAGTCATCGGAGGGCTCCTGTGTGGTGATGGGTGAGGTGAGGATGCAACGTGAACGTCGGATGCCGACGGCGACGAGAATCACGGCGAAGGCGGTGATGGTCAGGCCGGCGAT
Organism: Pseudoclavibacter helvolus; assembly: GCF_049707175.1. GTDB lineage: Bacteria > Actinomycetota > Actinomycetes > Actinomycetales > Microbacteriaceae > Pseudoclavibacter > Pseudoclavibacter helvolus_A. Next base: position 12,753 of record NZ_JBNAFM010000014.1, read on the forward strand.
GAGCATCGCGTCTTGGAACGAGGCAAGCCGGTCAGGGGTCCACGTCGTCGTCGTGATACTGCCGGCGACGAGAGCGGCGAGGATCGTGCCAGTTGCCGTGATCCCGACCGCGGTGGCGATCTCGCTCGCCGTGTCGACGAGCGCGGCGCCGATGGAGGTGCGGTCTTCGGGGAGTCCGCGAAGGACGTTGGTGCCGGCAACGACGCCGACCACCCGCATGCCGGCGGCGACGAGCACGAGTGCAACCAGGATCCAGGGGTACCAGAAGCGGCCCAGGAGGGCGAACACGGCGAGGCCAGCGATGACAGCGGCCGCACTCATCCACGCCGCCCGGTCAAGACCCAGCCGTTGCACGACAGGACCCACGAAGCGGCCGCTCGCGAGAAGCACCACGACCTGAGGCAGCGTTCCGAGCGCAGCCATGGCGGGCGTCCATCCCCACGCGAACTGCAGTTGCAGCGTGACCATATAGGACAACCCGGCCATCGCGAGACCGGCGGCGGCCTTGTACGCCAGGCCGCTCGCGACCCGCGGTTGTGCGACGAGTCGCAAGTCGAGCAGCGGATGGCGCGCGGTGCGTGCCCGGGCCACGAACGCGCCGGCAGCGGCCACCGTGACCGCGGCCGCACCCCACCCCACAGCGGTGTCGGTGCCGATCACGAACAGGGTCGGGGTGGCGAGAACGCCGACGATGGTGGCAGTGCCGAGAAGCGCGCCGATCACGTCGATCCGGTCGTGGTGAAGATCCGCACGCTGATCCGCGACGACCCCGCTGCGAATCCCAAGAAAGGCGATCGCTGCGATCGGAGCATTGGCCATCATGAGCGCCTGCCACGGGGCCACGACGAGGACGATTCCACCAATCGTCGGCCCGGCCGCGAGGCCGACCAGGCCAGCGGTCGAGATGACCGTCAACGCTCGCACGCGCAGCTCGTCTCGATCGAAGAGCCGGAAGGCCAACGCCATCGATCCCGGGGTTGTCATCGCCGCCGCGACGCCCATCAGCGCGCGCACGACGATGAGCTGCTCAACCGACGTGACGAACACGGTCAGCACGCTCACGATGGCGAGCAACACCAGTCCGGTGAGCATGATCCGCCTGCGACCGAAGCGGTCAGCGATGGAACCGAACAGAAGCATGAGGCCGCCGAAGGCGACCGAGTAGGCCCCAGACACCCATTGCAGTGAGGCAGTGGATGCGACGAGCTCGCGCCCAAGAGAGGGGAGCGCAACGTTCAGGACGGAGTTGTCGAGCACCTCGAACAGGAACACTGCCGAGAGACCAGTCAATGCAACCCACGCGTCACGGAGTCGGGGCGGTGGAGCCTGGGTTGCAAGCACGGACGATTCGGACATGGGCGCACTCCTTCGATGAAGAAGTGGCGACTCCCATGAGACCGCTTGTGCGTTTCCGCCTGCATCGGCAGGACGGGATTTTTCCCTCTGCGGGAAGGTTAGCGCATCACCATCCCATTCTGAACGCCGTCACGACTGCTGGGTTCTCGAGGCCGGTCGCTCCAGCGCAGACCTCGTTCCGTCGGTGGTGGCTGATACCGTGCGCGGCGTGAAGATCTTGCTGCTTTCTCGTTCTATGGGTGCCCTGGCGCCCTTCCTTGCGGAGTCGACCGATTCAGGAGCCGCGCTCCGCCTTGGATACATTGACGATGCCCAGGTGTCCTTTGCAGAGGCTCCGTTCGTGCGCGATGAGCGCGACTCTGTGCTGAAGCTCGGCTACGAAGTCGTTGGGATCACCGTTCGAGGCCTGAGCGTCACTCAGTTCGAGCGCGCGCTGGCAGGACTTGACGCTCTGTACGTCGCCAGCGGCAGCACCTTTGCGTTGCTTGAGGCGTTGCGCGTGTCCGGGTGCGATGCGCCCCTGGTCAAGCATGTAGGCGCGGGGCTTCCCTATGTCGGCTCCAGCGCTGGGTCGATCATCGCGGGACCCGACATCACACCTGCATCCCTGATGGACGACCCCGCAGATGGACCCATGCTCACTGACTTCGCCGGGCTCGGATTGATCGACCAGACGGTCATTCCGCACGCGGACGGAAAACTGCCGCCGTACCCGCCGGACCTGATTCGCAGAACTCTGGACACCTACGGCACCGAGTACCCGCTTGTCCCCCTCACCGACGACCAGGCCCTGCTCGTCGATGGAACCCAAACGAGAGTCATCGACTCGATCTAGCAAGCGTCACCAACACGGTCCGATTACCGTCCCGACGACGGCGACACTTCGAGCGGCGACTGCGGCGTCGTGAGACAACATGGCGCACCCGCCTCACGTGCCCGCACCCAACAGCTTCTCCACGGTTGAAAGAGCTCACCACCTCGCAACACCTTTGCGCCCACTCACCGCTCTGCGCGCCTGAGCCCGAGCGCGTCAAAGACCGTCGACGCGACCTGCGCCGGCGTCAACTCGTCAGTGCTCACCGTCAGCTCGTAGCCCGCCAAGTCCCGTAGCTCCGTTGCAAGCTGGACATGCCGTTCGAGGTGCCAAGAAAGTGCTCCACTCCGGTCCGGATCGTACCGACGGCGCAGGCGCAACTCAGCCACCTCAGGCGATGCGGTCAGATGGACAGTCGTGAGCGCTCGCTGAAACACACCTTCATATCTCGCCAGGTCATCCTGCGTTCTGATGACCCCCGCAATGATCGGCGTTCTCGGCCCGGTGCGAAGGTAGTTCCGCCACGTCGCGCGCATGTTCAGCGCTTCAGTTGCGGTGTTGTCCGGATCCTGCGGCGAAGGCGGCCACGAACGATGGAACCAGTCGACGTCGAAGAGGCTGAAGGGCAGCTCCTGCTGCGCGAACAGGTCCCCCAGATGATCCAGCGTCGATGACTTGCCCACGCCGTACGAGCCGTAGAGGAAGATCCCGGGTGTGCTCGCTGAGGGCATGATTCAACGATAGGTGCCACCTAATCAAGAATCGGCGACAACAACTCCGCCGCTACCGCCCAGCCCGTTGGAACAGCAGATATCCAGAGACGGTGATGAGCACGAGCGGCGCGAGGATGAAGAGCAAGGTCTGCTCGGTTGTGAGGTGAAACACACCTGTTGCGAGGAAGCCCAGAACAAGGGCCAAGGTCAGCATCCCGACGAGAAAGACAGCGGACCGCACATTGCGTGGCTTCATGCTCGCATCCTCTCGTGAACAGGCTGGTCCCACACAATCGGTTCACGGCCAGCTTCGCAGTGGAGCCAAGACCTTTCGCGGGTGATCAGGCGTCTGTCGACGTCGCATCGAGGGTGATGATCAGCTTTTGTGCGGACACGCCACGGCGGAGTGCGTCGACTGCTCCCTGAACTGCCGGGAGGCCATCGCCGACGACGTGTGCATCCGGATAAGCGCTATGCCTGCCAGACGTGAGCGCTTGAGGCAGGTAGTCCTTCCAGATGGCTGCACCCACGGGGGACGTCGCTATGGCGCTTCCCCAGATGAACGAGGCCCTGATGTTGCGGACACGACTGCGCGCCTGCAGGAGGGCAGTCCGCGTCCCCAAGCGCAGGAGGAGGCGGATGCGGGCCAGCGACAGACCACCTCGGCGAGGTTGCTCGTAGAAGGAGACCGGCGGGCTCGCCATGGCGATCTTCTTCGCGCCGGTCGCTCGCGCGATCCTGAGGGACGGCGCGGCGGACCCGACGGCAATGGCGAGGATGCCCGCGACCGCGGATCCTTGTGCAGCTTTAATGATCCGGTCGGTGACGTCTTGGTCGTGGTAGTCGAAGACAGCCTCTGCCCCCAACCGCCTCATCCGCTCATGATTGCGGGCGGAGGCCGTCGTGATGACACGGTAGCCAGCCGCTCGGGCGAGTTGTATCGCGTTGCCCCCGACAGCCGTCGCGCCACCCCACACCACGACGACCTCGTCGCGCGGTGCCGCATTCCCGAGGTGTGCATGGTCCAATCCGAGCTGAGCCGTTTCGAAGAGCCCCGCCGCCGCAGTGGACACCGCCAAGGGGAGGACGGCGGCCTCCGCAAACGCCATGCCGTTCGGGATGACGGCAGCCAGGTTCGCATCCACTGCAACGTAGGCCTGGAAGCCGCTCTCGGCCACGGGGTCACGGCCCTTTTCCAAGCCGATGGCGTACGCCGTGACGCGATCACCGATCTGGAACGCGCCCGCATCCTTGCCAACCTCGACGACGATGCCCGCGACGTCTTCGCCGAGGATCACCGGGTACTGCAACCAGCCGTACATCATGCTGCCGTTGGACTGGATGATCGCGTCCAGCGGGTTCACCGCGAGCGCGCGCACCTGGACGAGAATCTGTCCCGGTTTCGGCGTTGGTACGGGCGCGTCTCGAATCGTCAGATCGGCGTAAGGGGAGTCGATCCACGCCGCAGTGTTGTCCCTCATGGCAATCCACCCTTCGCAAGTGATGACATCTCGTGTCGTGATCGCACACCTTACGGCACGGCGTGACATCATGTGTGCATGCCTCGATGGTCTCCGGATGCCGCGCTGCGGCTCGAAGCTGCGGCGATGGTTCTGTTCGAGCGTCAAGGCTTCTCCGGAACGACGGTGCCCCAGATCGCCGCGGCGGCCGGCCTGACAACCCGCACGTTCTTCCGGCACTTCTCCGATAAGCGAGACGTCCTGTTCCTTCGAGATCGAGAGTTTCCCCAAGCCGTTGCGGACTTCATGAACTCGGCCCCGCCCGAAGGCGACGGGGTGGCGACGGTACGAGCGGGGCTCGTGGCGGCAGCCCGAGGAATTCAGGGATGGAGGGAATCGATCGTGCGCCGACACAGGATCGTCCGCAGCGAACCCGCCTTGCGCGAGCGCAACCTCCTGCAGAGCCACCACCTGGCCATGGCGATCACCGAGTCACTCGAGAAACGCGGCATCGACCCAGCACGCTCGCGCACGTTGGCGGCTCTCGCGGTGGCCTGCTTCGACCTCGCGATGGACAGGTGGCTTGAAGACCACACCGACCTCACGCTCGAAGCGTGCGTGACGTCGGTGTGGACGGACATGCGCGACTGCATCGGCGGCTGACGCTGCGCCCGTCGCCGAAGGCACGGGTCGAACTTCTCAACGGTGGCCATTTCCTCCTTGAGTCCCACCTCGACGAGGTGGTAGAGATCATCCTCGACTGGCGGAGCGCCATCTAACGCGGTTCGGGCACCGGTATCAGCACTTCCCCGACCTTCGTCGACTACCGTCGCCCCATGGGTTTCGGGCGGTCGGGTCGGGTCATCGCTGTGCTCCAGTGGTTCCTCGCGGTCGTCATGCCGTTCTTCGCCGTGTTCGGGCGACTGCTGTTCACCGGCGACCTCGGTTGGCTGGGTCTCTTCGGCGTCGTCTTCAGCCCGATCGCGGCGATATTCCTCATCGTGCCGCCCATCCTGACGCGCTTCGACCGCGAAGCGACGCGTCGACGCGGCGTGCGCACCGCCTATGTGTGGGGCACCGTGACCACCTGGGTGGCCCTGTTCGCGATCGCTCTCACCGCCCCCGATAGCGGCGGCACTCGCCCTATGCTCGCCCCACTGCAGCTGCTCACCGGCATGAGCCCCGACGCCACGACGATCGTCACTCTGGGCCTCGGCGCGGTGGCCGGCGCGGGGTGGCTGCTCGCCGTCGGCGTCGCCATCGCTGGGATCGCACGAAGTCGGCGAGTGGATGCGATGGGCAACTCCCCCGCACAGCGCACGTTCTGATCACCCACCTCGACCGTAAGGACCGTCATGCATGCCCATCCCCAGCAGGTGACCGGCGCGCTCCTCGCGCTCAACGGCGCAAACGTGCCCTATGTGTTCCATGCCACGCCGACCGGCGTCACGGGCACCTGGGACTACGCCGACGCCAAGTGGGCCGGCGTCTTCGCTGCCGGAGCCGTCGACCGCACCTTCGAAGTGCGCATCGAACTGCACGAAGACGGCACCTTCACGATCACCAATCAAGCGGAGAGCTCCTCGGCGAGCATCGGCCCAGGCTCTGCAGGGTTCAGTCACACGACGTTCAAGGGCAAGATCCGTTCGAAGAGCTTCAACAGCAGCGCGGCACCGATCGCCTCCGACCACGGTCAGCTCGGGCACACCTTCGGGTGGAAGTTCGACAGCGACGACATCGAACGCCCGGCGCGCGAGGTGCTCGCCCAGCACGGCTGGACGGAGCGGAAGACCGGCTTCTGGTCCAAACTCTTCGGGGCGTAGCAGCCGCCGACGACGTCGACGTTGTCCGACAGGCCCGTCCGTCGGGCCCGTCCGTTGACGCTCCTTCGATGAGTGGTCAGGTGAAGTTGAGCGTCAACGTCGGGGGATTCGGTGAGGCGGGCGGGGTCAGCGATGCGACCAACGTGGCCGTCGCTGGTGGGGTGCGCGTGAAGTAGCCGATGAACGCCGTCGTCAATGAGCTACGAGCCGGGATCACCGCGGTCGCTACCACCGCGGTGCTGGTGAACTCCATCTCCCAGGGACCGAAGCCGTGCCCGTACAGCTCAACCCCCGTGCTCGTGAACCTTGGCGTGATGAAGGTGGCAGGCACGTCTTCATCAGCGTTGTTGATCGCAGTGAAGTAGGTCAGCGCCTGCCTGGTGGTGAGGTAGTCCGCCGTCCAGGTCCAGGTCGGAGGCCCCGGCTCCCGACTGGCAGCTTGAGCTGGGGCGGCTGACGCAAGCGCGATGACGGGGGCCATCCACGCCGCTGCCATGACGCTCCTACGCGTCGCGTGCTGTGCACGTTGGGGGTCATGCATGGGAGGAAGTCTAGGCGGGCGGGTCCGGCGCCGGAAGTCACGGACGATGCCATTTCTCGCCACTCGCGGACCGGCCCCGGAGGATCCTCGGCAGAAATCGCACGAGCACAACCATGCCGATGAGCTCGACGAGCGTCTGTGCGACCACGACGACCGGAGCTAGCGCGAGTGCCGAAGGAAGGGCGAGCGCGAGCGGAAGCACGACGAGCGAGTTGCGGGTGACGCCACTGAACGTCAGGGCGCGGGCCTCGGGAACGTCGAGACGGAACGCGCGGGCCACCAAGATACCGACGAAGACCATGACCGCAAGGAACGCGACGTAGATCGGCACGAGGGTGAGCAAGCGCGGCCCAGCAGCGCCGACCGCGCCTGCTGTCGACGCGACGACCGTGAAGAGCGTCGCCACCATGAGGGGCACCATCAGGTCCGCTGTCACGCGCTGGATCACCTCGCCGCTGCGATGGCGCTTCGCGAGAAGCTGGACCAGAGCGGCCGCACTAAGCGGCACCACGATCAGCAGCAGGAATGCTCTCGCGAACGGGGCGATCTCTACGACGGCCACCCCGTCCGGGCCGAGGAAGATGAGCAGGTAGAGCGGCAGCAGCAGCATCTGCGCGAGCATGAGGAGTGGCGCGGCGGCAAGCAGTCGGTCGGATGCGCCGCCCGCGAGGCCCGCGAACACGATTACGTAGTCGATGCACGGCGTGAGCAGCACGAGCAGCACCCCGAAGAGCAGCGCGGGATCATCCGCCACGAACCTCGACAAGCCGAAGGCGACAACCGGCACGATCACGAAGTTCACGACCCCCAGCGCCGCCAAGAAACGAACGTCGCGGAACGACCTGCCGATGGCGGTGAGTGGCACGCCCAGGAACGTCGCGAAGAGGAGCAGAGCCAGCACTGGCTCGATCGCCGACTCCAGTCGGTGCGCACCCGGAATGAGCAGGCCGACCACAGCACCGGCTGCGATCGCGGCGAGGTAGAGGGCGATCTGGTGGCGCTCGAGAAACGTGACGGTGCCCATCACGGACAGGGGTTTCGTCTGACGGCGTTCGTCACTCGTCGACAGTCTGCGCTTCACCCGCGTGAGGATCAGAGCGTCAGCGTCGTGAGCACTCGGCCGTCGGAAGTGCTGACCGTGAGAATCGTCCCGGCGTAGGCTGCGACGCCGGCGACCCCGAGAACGAACTCGTACACACCGAGGACCGGCGCCGTCGACCTGAAGCGCGCGCCGCGACTACTCGACGAGACTCGTTGCCACCCGGAGGGTATCGATCCGCCCAAGCTCACGGCCCATTGGTCAGTGGTGTTCTCGACGTTCACGTCGAAGATCGTGCCGATGGGCAGACTCTCCGTTGCTGTCAGCCTGACTGAGAGCTGGGCCACGTCATCGGTGATCGCCTCGAGGCTCACCGGTTCGACCGGCTGTGCCGGGCTCGCGGCCATGGCCGGCGCAGCGACGCCGACGGCCACGACGGGTGTCGCCCACGCGAGACCAACCACGGCGCGACGTGAAACAACATGACGTTCGGGGGCAGTCATGGGGACACCATAGCGATCGGGCGACCTGGTGCCTAGCTTCTCCCCATACCTGGTCCACTTGCCGTGCCACACAGAGCGCCTCGGCGAGCCGCCGCCACCGCGGAGACCTTCACCGTCAGGTGTACAGGGTGACCTTGGACCAGTACTGTCCTCGCGCGGCGTCGTACTTGCATGGCGTGTAGAGCGCCGAGCGGTAGCCGAACGACCAGTTGCGGATGTAGGACTTCGCGGCCTGCGTGCACGAGCTGGGGTTCGAACCCCATACGTATTGGGATGCGCTCGCGGCTTCCGCGGACGGGGCTGCGGCGATGTTGGCGCCGGCGCCGACTCCCACGGCAAGGGCGAGACTCGCGACGACGGTGAGCAGCTTCTTCATCGGGGGCTCCTTCAACTGGGTCGTTTCGAGTATGCGCAATGCCTCCCGCATCCACCAGGTCAGAACTGCCCGCCCGGTCCGGGCTGTGACACTTCAGCCGAGCGAAGCAACGAGCACGAGCGTCGCGATGCTGTTCACCGTGACGTGGAGCAGCAGCGGACCCCACAGCGAGCGATGGAAGACACGCAACGCGCTCAGGGCGACCCCGAGAACGAGGTAGTAAGGCAGGAGGATCAGGAATCCGTGCACCGCGGCGAAGAGCACCGCAGTCGCGATGATTGCCACGACGGTGCCCCACCGCGCGGTGATGCGCCCTTGCAGGAGGCCGCGGAAGTACAGCTCCTCCCAGACGGGCGTCACGACGGTGATGGCCAGCGCCGCAGCGATGAGCATCCCCGGGTGAGCTCCACCGAGCGCAGTGTCCAGCCGACTGGCGCCAGCCTGCTCTTGACCGCCGGGGATGAAGGCCGCGACGAGCGCCTGCACTGCGACGGCGGCGATGAGGGTCGCGGGAATCTGCCAGAGGAGATGCAGGAGGCGCCAGCTGGGGCGCGTCACCCCGAGGGAGTGGACGCGCACGCCCGTCGTTCTGAACACTACGCAGATGACGCCGAGGCTGCCGAGGGAGTGGGCCAGGAGGCTCGCGGCGATGACCTCCGGGAGGACAGCGCGCGGGTCCGGGGCGAAGACCAGGGCCGCGACGAGACCGGCCGCAACGAGCAGCGTCACGCCGAGCACGGCGCCCGATGCCAGGGCCACTGGCCGCCACGGAGCCCCGCGGAGACTGGGGCGCTTCTGGCGATGAGCGGTGGTCACCTCAGAAGTCTGCCCGCGCACGACCCAGACGGCATCATCCATAAGGTCCATGAGTGCGCGGAGGCTGCGGCGCTCGGCCGAGCATCGGATGAAAAGTCTGCCGTTCGGGGCATCACCGCGAGCATCGACTTGCACCTGCCGCTGCGTCATGTGGTGCAGTGGATGGAGTCCGCTCACCAAGGAAGGCCCTCACATGTTCTCGACCTTCACGCCGCCCCGCCAAGTCACGATCGGCGGTGCGGCCGCCTTCGTCGGCACGACACCCCGGGCAATCCGCCACTACCACCAGATCGGCCTACTTCCGGAGCCCGAGCGCGGAAGCGACGACCGCCGCCGTTACGGCTACGAAGACATGATCCGGCTGCTGTGGATCCGGCGGATGGCCGACGCCGGCGTCCCCCTCGATGACATCCGCGACGCCTTCACGGATGCGCCCGACGCCAGCGACGGCGACGTCGCTCTCATCCTGGACCACCTGGACGAGACGCTCGCCGCGAAGCAGGCCGAACTCGAACGGCAGCGCGTCGCCGTGCAGCGGATGCGGGAGCGCGGCAGCAGGATCGGCCTACTTTCCGACCTCGTGGGCGACCGCCTCGCGGACCTGCCCGAGGGGTCGCTCCGGCAAGACGACCTCGACACGCTGCTCGTCACCGAGCGGATCTTCGGATCGCTCGGCGCATCCGTTCAAGCGTCGCGCTTCATCGCTCTCGCTCGTCACCCGGAACTTCGAGAGGCCTCCGACCGGGTCGATTACGCCGAGGAGGCGCTCGACGACACGGTCGCCGTCGACGACCCCCGCGTCGCCGAGGTGGCCGCCGAGCGGCACGCTTTCGAGACCGCCCTGCGCGCCGTGATCAAGAGCTCCGGCCTTGCGCAGGCCGACGACGACCTCTTCGACGCCTGGGAGGACGCGCATCCGGAGCCCCGAGGCAACGAGGTCGGAGACGCCAACGGCGACGGTGACGGCGACGGCGACGGTGACGGCGACGGCGACTCGTGCGGCACGACGAGCCTCACCGAGGCCGTCCAGATGATGCCCTACGACTTCTCCCCGGCTCGCCTGCGGTGCATGGAGCTGTACCTGGAACTCGACGCGCCCGAGTAACGCGGGCCCGCATCTGCGAGGCTGAGCGGATGCACGCGAACACGCGAACGGTCGGAGCGGTCTCGACGGAGCTCGGGGTGAGCGTGCGCACGCTGCATCACTGGGAGGAAGTCGGCCTCGCGCATCCCGTCGGCCGCACCCCGGGCGGCTACCGGGCGTATGACGAGCGCGAGATAGCGCGGCTCCGCCGGGTGCTCATGTTTCGCGATCTCGGGATCCCGCTCTCGGAGATCTCTGCACTGCTGGGTGGCACCGGCGCCGACCGTCGCCAGGAACTCAAGGCTCGACGAGCGGAGCTGGCGGCGAAGATCGCGCACCTCCAGCGGCTTGCCCGCGAGGTCGACGCCCTCATCGAGGCCGACCAGCACGGGCCGCTGCTCGGCGACGCCGAGTCGGCCGCGGCCTTCGGCCCGGATTGGAATCCGGATTGGGCCCGCCAGGCGCAGGAGCGCTGGGGAGACACGGCGCAGTGGGCGGAATACGCGGAGCGTTCGGCTCGCCGGTCACCGCAGGGCTGGCAGGAGGTGACGGCCGCCGTCCGCGAGGTCGCCTCCGAGATGGGCGCGGCGAAGCGCGGCGGCGTCGCACCCGACAGCCCCGAGGCCGCGAAGCTCGTGGAGCGCCACCGACAGGCGTTCGGCGAGTTCTTCCACTGCACGCTGTCGATGCACGTCGTGCTAGGCCGGATGACCGAGAGCGAGGCAGACCGCCGCGCGTTCTACGACGGCGTGGAGGCGGGCCTGGCGGCGTGGATGCGCGAGGCCATCGACGAGGCCGCGCGACGGTCAGGCATCGACCCGGATGCCGCACGGTGGGAGTGACGTCGACTACAGCTCGGCCCCCGTCCCGGTGGCGCAAAGACCTGAAGCACCGACCCTGATGACGTCGGCGCTGGGGACGTGCAGCGCCTCGGCAGCGGTCTGCCCGCTCGCCTCCAAGTAGGCGTCGACGAGGCGGTTGCCCGCCGCGTATCCGGCCCCCGTCGGCAGCCCGACCGGGGCGACGCCGAACCGCACGGCAGACGCATCCCCGTGCACCCACGCGGTGAAGTTCTGCATGCCCTGCACGCCGAGACCTGACGCCACCTTCCGCAGCACGGCCTCGTCCCGCAGGTGCGGGACACCGATGGGCGTGTAGCCGGCCTCGCCGTACAGCTGCCGAGCGAACGCATCCGCCAGCCCCTCCGAGACGACCTGCTCGCCCACCGTCACGGCGCTCGGATCCCACACCACCCCGCCGGGCGCATAGCGCAGGTTGTGATTGAGCTCGTGGACCGCAGCCGCCTCCAGTCGCGCGAGGTTCTCGTCGGTCGGCCAGACGGTGAGCGAGATGAAGCCGGTCGCACTGCCGTTGCCACTGAAGCCACGAAGGGGCCCCATGAAGTGGGCGTCGCCGACGTCGCCGGGAACGAGCAGTACCGAGAGATCCGGGATCAGGATGCCCGGGGTCGCGGCCGCCTGCACGTCGATCGCGGCGCGGAGCGCGTCCTCGATGCGCCGCCACGCGTCGTGCTCGCGGAAGCGGGCCAACGCCGACCGCGTCTCGGCGGCGTGCCGGTCGAGCGCGCATCCGAAGCTCACGAGATGCATCTGCACGAGGTCCACCTCGCCCGGGAAGTAGCGGAACTGGTCGGCCATCGGCGCGAGGAGGTCACGCATCCTCGCTTCACGCTGCACTTCGGGTGCCAGCAGCACGGCTTCGAGGGCGGCATCGGTGTCGACGATCGAGAGAGTCATGCGCGCCACCGTAGAGCCTGACGCGACGTGAGGGTCAAGGAGATACGGCCGACGGACAACGCGCGAATACCCCCGATCATCCGGCAACCCACCCTGTTATGCTTTCCGCGACGGAACACATACCGAAAGGCGGATCAATGACGATCGACAACTCTCCCCAGCGCAGGCGCATTGCCATCACAGCTGGAGACCCCGCAGGAGTCGGCCCTGAGCTGCTTGCGCGCACAATCGCGCGTCGGAGCAACGGTGACGGCGATGACCTGATCGTTTTCGCAGCGGAAGAAGAACTTCGACGCGGGTTCGAGCACGCGGGCCTGCGCGACTCGATGGATGCGTTCCTGACGGCCGATGGGGTCGAGCTGCGCCTCCTTCCCGACTTCCCATCGACCCCGGTCGGCGAGGTGCACGGCGAATCCGGGCGCTGGGCCCTGCGCGCCCTCCGCGCCGCGCTCGACGCGATCGAGACCGGCGACGCCGACGCGCTCGTCTTCGCCCCTTTGAACAAGGCGTCCCTGCACGCCTCCGGCATGAAGGAGTACGACGAGATGCGCTGGTTCGAGGGCCAGCTGCAGTCGGCAACCGAGGTCTCGGAACTGAACGCGACAGCGGGCCTGTGGACGTCGCGGGTGACCTCGCACGTGCCGCTCCGCGCGGTCGCTGACCTCATCACCGAGGAACGCATCATCGCCGTCACGCGTCTCCTCTCGGAGCAGATGCGTGCGGCTGGCTTCGAGAACCCGAAGCTCGCGGTGTGCGCCCTCAACCCGCACGGGGGTGAGAACGGCAGCTTCGGCACCGAGGAAATCGACATCATCGCGCCCGCCGTGAAGGCGGCAGCCGCCCAGGGTCTTAACGTCGAAGGCCCGTTCCCTGCCGACACGCTCTTCGTGACGGCGAAGCGCCGCGGCTACGAGGGCATCGTGACGATGTTCCACGACCAGGGCCAGCTCGCACTCAAGGCGATGGGGTTCGCGGGCGGCGTGACCGTCGAGGCAGGTCTCGGCATCGCGATCGCCACCCCAGCGCACGGCACCGCGTTCGACATCGTCGGCACCGGCCAGGCCGATACCGCGTCGATGTTCAATGCCCTCGACATTGCCGGCAGACTGGCCGACGCCGCATGACCAGGCCGACCGTCGTCATCCTCGACGACGACCCGACCGGCACCCAAGCCGTCGCGGACATCCCGGTGATCACGTCACCCACCCCCGAGAACCTCCGATGGGCCTTCGACACCTCGCCGCTTGGCTTCTTCGTCCTCACCAACACCAGAAGCCTGGACGAGCCGGCGATGGTCGCGCTGACGAAGACCATCGTCACCGAAGTCATCCGGGCGGCCGGGTCGCGCCCCGTTCGGTTCGTGAGCCGGAGCGATTCGACGCTGCGCGGGCACATTTTCGCCGAGCCCGCGGCCATCCGTTCAGCGCTCCGCGAGGTCGGGGCACCCGCTCCGGCGATGACCGTCTTCGTGCCCGCCTTCCCGCGCGCCGGGCGCATCACGCGCGACGGCGTGCACCTGCTGCGAGACGCCGACGGTGAGGCCCCGGCCCACGAGTCGCACTTCGCGCAGGACGCGACGTTCGGCTACACGACCTCGTTCCTTCCCGAGCTGGTCGCCGAACGCTCTTCGGGTGACCTCACGAGCGACGACATCGTCGTCGTGACCCCTGACCGCGTCGCTTCCGGCGTGCGAGAGGCACGGGGCTCGTGGCTCGCCTGCGATGCCGAGGACGACGCTGACCTCGCAACCATCGCCGCGGCCCTGAGCGAAGCCGACCCGAACGCGGATCGCACGCTGATCCGCGCGAGCCCCGGCATCCTGCCTGCACTGCTCGGCCTTCCGGTGAGCACCGAGCTCCCCCGCCACGGCGCCGCGCCTCACGCCGGGGGCCTCATCATCGTCGGATCGCACGTGGCACAGACGACCCGTCAGCTCGCCCGACTGCTCGAGGAGCCCGACGTCACGCTCCTCGAGCTCGACGTCGATGACCTCGTCGACGCGAACGCAGCCGCGGTGGATGCGATCATCGAGCGCCTCGCATCACACGCCGCCGCGGGGCTCGCCTCGTCACACGTGGTGATCGCGACCGGCCGCGTGGCGCGCACCTTCAGCGACCCCGACCGCAGCCTCGCGTTCGCACGCCGGGTGTCCGACACACTCGTGGCCGTGACGCGTCGCACGATGGAGCGGTTCCCCGTCGCCTTCGTGGTGGCGAAGGGCGGGATTACCTCGAGCGACATCGCCACGCGCGCGATGCGCATCGAACGCGCGATCGTGCGCGGGCGCGTCGGCGCGGGCATCGTGTGGCAGCCTGCCGACGACACTACGCGCATCCCGCTCGCGCTCGTGCCGGGCAACATCGGCGACGACGAGGGCCTCGTCGAGGCCGTACGCGGTGTCTCCTACCAGCGGTCGTCGGCGGAGTAGCGCTCGATCATCGCCCAGATCGCGACGGATGCGGCGCCCCGCGCCCAGTCGCTCATGGTCGTGGGCACGATCTCGGTGTCGAGCTCGGTGCTCCACGAGGGGCGCGACTCCGAGATCGCCGCGTGCATGGCGTCGGCCCCGACCTCGGCGATCGCGATGCCCTCGCCGGAGAGGATGAAGCGCGTCACGTACGACATGGTCGCGATGCTCGCGATGAAGCGGCCGAGGTAGGCCGCGGCCTCGGTCACGACGGGCAACGCCCCGGGGTCACCCGCCCGAGCAAGCTCGATGACCTCGTCAAACGAGAGCAGGCGGCCACAGGCGGCGGATGCGGCGATCGCGACGTTCGAGGAGGCCAGGTACGCGAGTGCGCTCCCCCGCGGCCCCTCCGGCACCGTCGGCCCGGACGGGTTCAAGATCAGCATGCTCGGCGACGGAGATGCGGCGTCGAGCTGCCGCACCACGTCTCCGTTGATGACGAGCCCGCAGCCGACCCCCACGCCCACGGTGACCAGCGCGAAGCGCTGACTGTCGCGGTCAGCGGAGAAGAGGTGCTGCGCGACGGTCAGAGCGGTGACGTCGTTCTCGACGATGACCGGCAGCCCCGACTCCGCAGTCAGCCGTTCGCCGAGCGGCACCTGGCGCCAGCCAAGGCTGCGCGACAGGACAACGCTGGAATGGTCGTCGGTGTGCCCACCGAGGGAGACCCCCACGCTGTGCACCGTTTCACCCTCAGCCAGGCGGGCGATCACCGCTGCGGCGACGCGGACGACATCATCCGGAGTCGACGTGGGCAGCGCTTCGTCGACACGCGCGAGAATCGACGCACGCGCATCCGTCAGCACGCCGTGGACCGCGTCGACGGCGATCTTCACGCCGATGAACCGCAGCGTCGGTGCGACATCGAGCGGGCGAACCAGGCGACCATGGACGGGGTCGGCGATGGCGTCCGCCTCAACCAGCAGGCGCTGTTCGATGAGCGGTTTGGCGAGCCGGGTCATGCTCGCGGGCGAGAGCCCGAGTCGACGCGCCACCTCGCTCCGCGAGATGGGCCCATGCAACACAACAGCGCGCGCGACGGCGCGGGCAGTGTCGATGGTCTGCGTCCCGGTTTCGTTCATCCCCATGGGCTTCATGGTACCGCTCCAGCGTTTCGGCGTGAAACACAAATGCTGCCTCTGGCTACCGTGGCAGTAGTGATGGCGGTGGCATCAGCGGCAATACGCGTGGTTTGCCGCCGGAACAGCGAGCTCATTGACAAAAGTGTTTTCTGTTGCAATAATCATGGCTACCCCCGAAAGGCAATGGTGCTGATGGAATACATGGAGCCGCGCGTTCTCGAGTTGAACGGCGCAGACGTACAGGTGATCGTGGATGCGCGGTCGGAGCAGGTGCCGCGCATCGTCCACTGGGGCCGCCCCCTTGGCCTCGACGCCGCTGGCCGCGAGGCGTTCGCCGACGCAAGCCAGTCGCAGATCGCCTCGAACAGCATCGACACCCCGGTGCCGTTTAGCGTCGTCCCGGATGCGAGCCGCGGCTGGGTGGGCGCGCCCGGCATCGAGGGGCACCGGCAGGGGCGCGACTTCGCGCTGCAACTCTCCACGCGCTCTGTCGAGCTGCAGGCCCCGAGTGACCCTCGCATCCAGACCCGCCTCGTCACCACCCTGGCCGACCAGGCCCTCGAGATCGACGCCGAACTGATCATCGACCTGCTGACCTCCGGCCTCGTACGCACCCGCCTCACCGTGCGCAACGCCGGCGCAAGCCCCTACACCGTCGATGCGGTGCGGCTGGGCTTCCCCGTGCCGACGCGTGCTGGCGAGGTGCTCGACTTCGCCGGGCGCCACATGCGCGAAGCCCAGGCGCAGCGGCACGCGCTCACGGTCGGCACCCACGCGCGCGAAGGCCGCCACGGGCGCACCGGCCACGACGCGAGCCTGCTGTACGCCGTGGGAACCGACGGCTTCGGCTTCCGCCACGGCGAAGTGTGGGCCGCACAGACAGCCTGGAGCGGCAACCACCGCACGTTCGTCGAGCGTCAGACCAACGGACGCACGATCCTCGGAGGTGAGGAGATCCTCCTTCCAGGCGAAGTCGAGCTCGCCACTGGGGCGGAGTACACAACTCCGTGGATCTACGGCTCCTACGGCGAGGGCATCGACGGCGTCGGCCGACGCTTCCACCAGCACCTCCGCGCGCGGGATCGCCACCGCGCGACGCCCCGACCGGTGGTCCTCAACACGTGGGAAGCGGTCTACTTCGACCATCAGCCCGACGCGGTCTTCGAGCTCGCGACGAAAGCCGCAGGGGTCGGGGTTGAGCGCTTCGTGCTCGACGACGGCTGGTTCCTCGGGCGCCGCAGCAAGCAGTCCGGCCTGGGCGATTGGACCGTCGACCGCTCGATCTGGCCCGACGGGCTGCTCCCGCTCGCCGAGCACGTGCGCGGGCTCGGGATGGAGTTCGGGCTGTGGTTCGAACCGGAGATGATCAACCCAGAGAGCGACGCGGCCCGCGCGAACCCCGAGTGGATCCTCTCCCCAGGCCACCGGCAACCGCCGACCTCGCGCTACCAGCAGGTGCTCGACCTGCAGAACCCCGCCGCTTACGCACACGTGAAAGACGCCATCGTCGGCCTCGTGCGCGAGCTCGACCTCGCCTTCATCAAGTGGGACCACAACCGTGACCTCACCGACGCCGGTCACGACGGCGGCCGCGCCGCGGTGCACGGTCAGACCCTCGCGTTCTACCGGCTCCTCGACGAGCTCCACGCCGAGTTCCCCGATCTCGAGATCGAGTCGTGCTCCTCCGGCGGCGCCCGCGCCGACCTCGAAGTGCTCGAGCGCGCCGACCGCATCTGGGCGAGCGACTGCATCGACGCCCACGAGCGCCAGCGCATTGACCTGTGGACGAGCGTCACGGTCCCGCCGGAACTGCTCGGGTCGCACATCGGCTCGAGCATCGCGCACGCCACGAAGCGACGCCACGCCCTGTCCTACCGCGCGATGACGGCGCTGATGTCGAACCTCGGGATCGAATGGGATCTCCGCGAGGCAAGCCCGGAGGAACTCGAGGCCCTCCGCGGCTGGGTTGCGCTCTACAAGCAGCTCCGCCCGCTCCTGCACACCGGCGACGTCGTGCGCGGCGACCACCCAGACCCCGCTCTCAGCATCCGCGGCGTCGTCGCGCAGGATCGAGCGGATGCGCTCTTCTCGGTCGCGGCGGTCGCGACCGGCGTCGGAGCCCCTCCAGGGGCGGTCACGCTCCCCGGGCTCGACCCGGCCGCCCTCTACGACGTGAGCGCCGCCGCACCCGCGGACGGAGTGCTGCAATACAACGGCCACCCGCTTCCCGCATGGTGGAGCACTGGCGTCCGCACCACCGGCGAGGCGCTCGGCCACGCCGGAATCCAGCTGCCGGCTTTGGCCCCCGACCACGCACTGCTCATCCGCGCAACGCGGGCGGGCGAGGAGGACTGATGGCAACCGAGAGCCTCGCAATCGCACCCAAGGGCAAGAAGCGGCAGCGCCGGCCCCGCCAGCTCGGCAGGGAGAACCTCGCCGGCTGGCTGTTCGCCGCACCGGCGATCATCGGGTTCGCCGCGTTCTTCGTCTGGCCCGCGCTGCGCGGCGCGTACTTCAGCTTCACGAAGTACAACCTGCTCACCGCCCCCGAATGGGTCGGCCTCGACAACTACACGCGTATGTTCGCCGACGAAGTGTTCTGGAACGCGCTCGGCGTCACCGTCTACTACGTGCTGCTCAACATCGGCTTCCAGACGATCCTCGCGCTCGGCGTCGCGGTGCTGCTGCACCGGCTCACGCAGTCGCTGGTGATCCGAGGCATCGCCCTGCTGCCGTACATGATCGCGAACGTCATCGCGGCGCTCGTCTGGTTCTACCTGTTCGACTACCAGATCGGGCCCATCAACGAGCTCATCGCCTGGCTGGGCCTCGACCGCGTCGCGTTCCTCGGCGACCAAGCCTGGGCCATTCCGACCATCGCGTTCATCAACGTGTGGCGCCACCTCGGCTACACCGCGCTGCTCATCTTCGCCGGGCTCCAGATGATCCCGCGCGACGTCTACGAGGCCGGCGCGATCGACGGTGCAGGCGAGGTGCGGATGTTCCGCAGCATCACCCTGCCGCTCCTGCGCCCCATCCTCGCGATGGTCCTGGTGATCACAGTCACCGGTGCCTTCCAGGTGTTCGACACTGTCGCGGTCACCACCGGCGGCGGCCCCGTGAACGCCACACGAGTCATCAACTACTACATCTACGACGTGGCCTTCACGCGGGGTGACTTCGGATACGGCTCGGCGCTCGCCGTGGCGTTGTTCGTGCTGCTCGCCGTGTTCACGTACATCCAGCTGCGGGCCACCCGCGCCAACCAGACCGACCTGGGATGACACCATGACCATGACGAAACGTTCACGCGCCAGCCAGAGCCAGGAGCCGACGCCGCCGTCGACCGAGACAGCAGCGTCAGCGCCCGACAACACCCCGCCTCGGAAGAAGCGATCCATCGGCCGAATCGCGGCGTGGGTGCTGCTGTGGATCCTGCTGCTGGTCACCCTGTTCCCCTTCTACTGGATGCTCCGCACCTCCCTGTCGAACAACCTCTCCCTCGCGGGCAGCCCAGGCAACCCGTTCCCCGTCGACTTCACCCTCGGCGCGTACAAGCGGGTGCTCGGGCTCGCCACCACCGAAGAGTCGATGGCCGAAGGCGGATCCGGCGCCTCGATCGACTTCTGGCTATACCTGCGCAACTCCGTGATCGTCGCAACGCTCATCACCGTCGGCCAAGTGGTCTTCTGCTCGATGGCCGCCTACGCGTTCGCACGGCTGAAGTGGGTCGGGCGCGACCTCGTCTTCGGCATCCTGCTCTGCGCCCTCATGGTGCCGGTCATCTTCACGACCATCCCGAACTTCATCACCATCCGCGACCTCGGACTGCTCAACACGCACCTCGGCATCGCGCTCCCGACAATGCTGATGACTCCGTTCGCGATCTTCTTCCTGCGCCAGTTCTTCCTCGGCATCAACCGCGAGGTCGAAGAGGCCGCCATTCTCGACGGGGCCGGCCACATCCGCCGCTTCACGTCGATCGCGTTGCCGCTCACGGCCTCGCCCATCGCGACCCTCGCCATCCTCACCTACATCAACAGCTGGAACGAGTACTTCTGGCCGCTGGTCGTCGGGCGCGCAGAAGACGTGCGCGTGCTCACCGTGGCACTCGGCGTCTTCCGATCGCAGACCCCACAGGGCGGACCCGACTGGGCCGGCCTCATGGCGGCGACGCTCATCGCGGCCCTCCCCGTGATCATCCTCTTCCTCCTCCTCGGCAAGCGCATCATCAACTCCATCGGGTACTCGGGCACAAAATGACCCGCCCCTCCCCTCGCACCACACGAATCGAAAGGCACTCAATGAAGAACGCCAAGAAGATCGCCATCGCCGCGGTCGTGACCGGCACGCTGTTCGCAGCCACCGCCTGCTCCGGTGCCAGCGCCGGCGGCGACGGCGGCTCCGAAGCCGCGTCGCTGCGCTACTGGCTGTGGGACTCCAACCAGCTCCCCAGCTACGAACAGTGCATCGCCGACTTCACCGAAGCCAACCCGGAGATCTCAGTGCAGATCGAGCAGGTCGGCTGGAACGACTACTTCGAGACGCTGACGACCAGCCTCGTGGGCGGCGACGCACCAGACGTCATCACCAACCACGCTTCCTTCTACCCTGAGCTCGCGACCTCCGGGTCGCTGCTCGACCTCGACGACGTGGAGGTCGACCTCGAGTCGTTCCGCGACGGCCTCGCGGAACGATGGATCGGCGAAGACGGCAAGCGCTACGGCCTCCCGAAAGACTGGGACACGGTCGCAACGCTCTTCAACACCGACTACCTCACCGAAGCCGGATACACGCCGGAGGACCTCAACACCCTCGACTGGAACCCGGATGACGGCGGCACCTGGGAGAAGACCATCGCCCACCTCACCGTCGACGCGAACGGCGTGCGCGGCGACGAAGCAGGCTTCGACAAGAACAACGTGGCCGTCTACGGCCTCGGCCTCAAAGCCAAGTCCGGCATCGGCGCCTTCGGTCAGACCCAGTGGAGCCCGTACGCGCTAACAAACGACTGGACCTACGCCAACCAGAACCCGTTCGGCACCGAATTCAACTACGCCGACGAGAAGTACATCGAGACCATCGAATGGTGGTCTGGCCTGATCGACAAGGGCTACATGCCCGGGTACGAGTCGGCGATCTCCGGCACCAGCATCCAGGAGGCCTACGGCGCCGGACGCTACGCGCTCGTCACCGACGGCAGCTGGAACGCCAAGGCGTACTTCGGCATGACCGGCGTTGAGACCGGCATCGCACCACTTCCGGTCGGGCCGAGCGGCGACCGCGCGGGTGTCATGAACGGCCTGGCGGACTCCGTCATCGCGAGCACCGAGCACCCGGAGGCGTCGAAGAAGCTGGTGGCCTACCTGGCCACCGCCGACTGCCAGGACATCGTGGCTGAAGCAGCGGTCGTCTTCCCGGCCGTCGAGACCTCAAGCGAGAAGGCCCGTGAGGCCTTCGATGCAGCCGGCATCGACGTCTCGGTCTACTACGACGCGTTCGAGGCGGGCGAGTACGTCGAGGCCCCGATCGCCAACAACTGGAGCTCGATCCTCGCCATCATGGAGCCAGCCGTCGAGGCGGTCCTCCTTGGCCAGGGCGACGAGAACACGCTCAAGCAGGCAGCGGAGCAGGTCAACCAGCTGTTCCCGTAAACACTGAGGTCGGTCCGAGGGGCATCTCGACGCGCTGCGTCGGGGTGCCCCTCCCTCGTGGACGAGGCGGGTCTTGCGCGGCTACGAACTGGATCGGCCTGCAGGACGAGGCTCCGGTTCGCGAATCGCGGACGTGGACTTCTTCGCATCCGCACGAGCTATCTGGAACAAGCTGAGCAGCCCAAGCACGACCACGGCGGGAATACTCAGCACCAGCAGGAGCATCCCCCAGTAGCCTGCCGCGAGCGCGAAGTTGGGGAACCACGCGGGCCCGAGGCTCGGGTCGAGTCGCGAAAGATGTCCGTAGCCGGCGCCCACGGCGACTCCGGTAACGCCGAGCAGGAAGACGCCAGCCGAGATCGCGAGCGCTATCTTCATGCCGCAAGTTTGGCACGCGCTACTGATCGGGCGACCCGCTGCTCAACCGCACCACAAGCTTCGTCGGCAGCACCCGGTGCTCGCCGTTGTTCATCGCCTGACCTTTGTCGTTCGCATCCACGCGCTCCACCACCATCTCCACGGCAGCGGATGCGAGCTGCGCCGGGTCCTGCGCGAGGCTCGTGAGTTGCAGGTACGGCAGGTCGGCCTGCTCGGAGTTGTCGAAGCCGACAACCGCGAGGTCTTCAGGGACGCGCTTGCCGAGGAGGCGCGCCTGCGCGACGACCCCCTGCGCGCTGCGATCGTTGAAGGCGATCACGGCGGTCGTCTCCGGGTGGCGCTTGAGCGCGTCCTCGATCGCCGCTGCCCCGGCCGCTTCGGAGGCCCCGCCAGCGACGACGCCGACCGCATCCGCGAGCCCAGCCGCCTCGGCCGCCCGCAGGAACGCGGCACGCCTCAGCTCGTCGCCGGAGACCCCAGGCGCCCCCAGGTACAGGATGCGCGTGTGCCCCCGCTCGCGCAGGTGCTGCACGGCGAGCTCAGTGCCGCGCGCGTCGTCCATGGAGACGCTGTCGAACCGATCGGACGAGTACTGGCTCGCGACGGCGACCACCGGAACCTCGTCGGCGATGCGATCAAGCTCGACCTCAGGCAGCGAGGCACCGAGCAACACGAGACCCTCGACCCGCTCGCCGAGGAGCGCCTCGATCGCATCCGCCTCACCCCGCCGCTTGGTGACCGCGGCGAGCGACACGTTGTAACCGGCCTCCCGCGCCGCAAGCTGCAGCTCGTCGATGAGCTCGCCGTGGAACGGCTGGGCAGCGTGGAACACGATGCCGACGAGGCGCGAACGACCCTGCTTGAGCATCCGCGCGCGCTCGTCCCGGCGATAGCCGAGGCGCGCCGCGACCTCGAGCACATGCGCGCGCGACTCGGCACTCGCCCCCGGCACGTCGCGCATCACGATCGAGACCAGCGGCTGCGAGACGCCCGCCGCGTCGGCGACGTCGCGCATCGTGACGCGCTTGCCGCCGCCCGGTCTCGCCGGGCGGCGGGCGTCTCGTGCGTCGGCGTCACTCATACGTCGATGCTAAAGGCCTCCCGGAACCGCCGGAGCGCGAGGTCGGAGTCGGCAGACGCAAACGCCTCCATCGCGACGACTCCCGTGTAGCCCAGCTCGTGGAGGGCCCGCGCGACCCGCGGGTAGTGGATCTCGCCCGTGCCGGGCTCGCAGCGGCCCGGCACATCCGCCACCTGGATCTCGCCGATGTACGGCAGCGCGCGTCCGCATAGGTCGACGAGATCACCCTCGCCGATCTGCGCGTGGTACAGGTCGAGGTTGAGTCGGAGGTGCGGGCTATCGACCGCCGCGACGAGCGCGATCGTGTCGGCGGCGCGGTTGAACGGGACGCCAGGGTGGTCGATCGCGTGGTTCAGGTTCTCGAGCGTAAAGACCTTGCCGTACTCCTCGCCGAGCTTCGCGAGCCGCTCGAGCGTGCGGAGCGCTGCGAGCCAGTCGGCAGGGGTGGTGTGCTCGCTCGGACGCACGGGCAGGCCGTTGTCGTCGAGGCCCGTGCCGTGGATGACCAGGCGCGGCACGCTCAGCACCTGCGCCGCCTCAAGCGACTCGCGCGCGGTGGCGACGATCGCGTCGGCACCGTCCGGGTCGATGAGCTCACCGCGGATGTAGCCCGACATCGAGCCGAACGTGGCGCCGGTGGCGGCGAGCGAGTCGAGGTCCTTCTCCCACCACCGCCAGATCTCGACCTCGAACCCGGCATCGTCGATGCGGCGCACCCGTTCCTCGAAGGGCAGGTCGAGGAAGAGCATCTCGGCGCACGCGGCGAGCACAAATGGTGACGTGGCGGCTTCAGGCACCCCGTTTGCGAGCGTTTCGGGGCTGACGTCACTCTGAGTGTCAGCGATGGGCTCGCTCATCGGACGACCTCGACCGGTGCGCCGTTCTTGACCGACTCGATGCAGGCGAGCGCGATGACCATCGCCTCGACGGCGGCGTCGGTGCCGGGGCGGGCGCTCTCGCTGCCGGCGACGGCGTTCACGAACGCCTGCAGCTCACCTGTGTAGGCGGCGCGCATGAGCTGCGTGTCGGCCCTGACCGTGTCGAAAGATGCGCCAGCCGCGCCGTAGAGGCGGAGGCTCGAGGCGGCGAGCTCGCCGGCGGTGGCCATGCCGGCGCTGCCGAAGACCTCGGCGCGGGTGTCGTAGCCGTAAGCGGCAGAGAAGTTCGCCTCCGCCGTGGCGATCGCGCCGTTGTCGTAGCGGATCGTGACGACCGACGTGTCGAGCAGGCCCTTGTCTTTGAAGTCCGGGGCGACGAGCGCGTCGGCCACGGCGTAGACCTGCGTGGCCTTGGCCCCCGGGTTGAAGAAGTTGAGGGTGTCGAAGTCGTGGATCAGGGTCTCGAGGAAGATCGTGAACGGCGGGACCGCAGCGGGGTTGGCGAGGCCGGGGTCGCGGGTCACCGAACGCAGCAGCTGCGGCGTGCCGAGGGCGCCGGCGTCGAGCGCGGCGCGCAGCTCGGGGAACCCGTTCGCGTAGCGACGGTTGAAGCCAACTTGGAACACGATTCGGTGCTGGTCGACGGCGGCTTCGACGCGGCGCAGCTCCTCGAGCGAGACGCCCGTGGGCTTCTCGCAGAAGACGGCCTTGCCTGCCGCGGCAGCCTGCTCGACCAGCGCGGTGTGGAAGCGCGCGGGCGCGGTGATGACGACCGCTTCGAGATCGGGGCGAGCGAGGAGCTCGGCGATGTCGGTGTATGACTGCTCGACGCCGAGCGTCTCGGCGAGCGACGTTGCTGCACCGTCGACGGGGTCGGCGATGGCGATGAGCTCTGCGTTGGGGATGTCCTGGGCGATCAGCTTGGCGTGATTGCTGCCGATGCGCCCCGCCCCGATGAGGGCGACGCGGACGAGGGGGTTCTTCGACATGGTGGTTCTCCTGAGGACGGCGGTGCCGACACGACACTGTGCTGCTGGGTGCGCCCAGCAGGACGAGACTATTACGTACTAGCGCTCGGCGTCTAGTACGTATAAGGTTGCCTCCAATCGGCCCCGCCGCGGGCCAGCGGTCGACCTCACCTCGACCGCGAACGCGGCGCACCACTCGCAGAGACAAAGGAGTTCTCATCACTTCCACGCACGGGGCATCAGCGTCGGAGACGACCCTGCCCAAGCTCACCCCAGGCCCGTATCGCAAGCGACTCGGCCTCATCTCGATCGTCGCTTGCTTCGGCGGTCTGCTGTTCGGCTACGACACGGGCGTCATCAACGGCGCGCTGCGCCCGATGGCCGCCGAGATCGGCCTCGATGCATTCACTGAGGGCGTCGTCACGAGTTCGCTCGTCTTCGCGGCTGCCGTCGGCGCGCTGTTCGGCGGCCGCATCTCGGACGCGATCGGCCGCCGCCGCACCATCATCATCCTCGCGATCCTCTTCTTCGTGGGCACGGTTGTCGTTGTCGCCTCGCCCGGCTTCGCGCTCCTGGTCGTGGGACGAATCATGCTCGGCCTGGCCGTCGGCGGCGCATCCACGGTGGTCCCGGTCTACCTCGCCGAGCTCGCACCGTTCGAAATCCGCGGCTCGATCACGGGCCGCAACGAGGTGGCCATCGTTACGGGCCAGCTCTCGGCGTTCGTGATCAACGCGATTCTCGGCAACACGCTCGGCCACCTCGACGGCGTCTGGCGCATCATGTTCGCGGTGTGCGCGATCCCCGCGATCTGCCTGTTCTTTGGCATGCTGCGCATGCCGGAGTCGCCCCGCTGGCTCGTCGAGAAGGGCCGTCACGCGGATGCGCTGGCCGTGCTCAAGACGGTGCGTTCCGAGGAGCGGGCGATCGCCGAACTCGGTGAGGTCGAGCAGGTCACTCAAGAGGAGCAGACGGCGGCGAAGGTCGGACTCAGCGCGGTGCTCACCAACAAGTGGCTCGTCCGCATTCTGCTCATCGGCATTGGCGTCTCGATGATGCAGCAGCTCACTGGCATCAACTCGATCATGTACTACGGCCAGGTCGTACTCATCGAGTCGGGCTTCGAGGAGTCTGCGGCACTCATCGCGAACATCGCGCCGGGCGTCGTTGCCGTGATCGGCGGGTTCATCGCGCTGTACATGATGGACCGCGTCGACCGCCGCAAGACCTTCGCGATCGGCCTCACGCTCACGACCACCTGTCATGTGCTGATCGGCGCCGCATCCCTGGCTCTGCCGGTCGGCAACCCGGCTCGTCCGTTCGTGATCCTCATCCTGGTGGTCGCGTTTGTCGCGTCGATGCAGACGTTCCTCAATGTCGCCGTGTGGGTCTACCTCGCCGAGATCTTCCCGCTGCACATGCGCGGTTTCGGCATCGGCGTCTCCGTGTTCTTCGGCTGGATGACGAACGGCTTCCTCGCCCTGTATTTCCCGAGCCTCATCGCCGGCATGGGCATCAGCGGCGTCTTCTTCCTCTTCGCGGGCATCGGCGCGGTCGCGTTGTTGTTCACCATCACGCAGGTGCCGGAAACCCGCGGTGTGACCCTCGAGAAGCTCGAAGTCGGCGTCACGACGGGAGCCATCCACGTGCTCGGCAAGAAGCGTTAGCCACCACAGGATTCAAGACTCGGTCGCTTCTGCGAGCGGCCGACCCGCCCGCGGGGCCGGCTTCGATTTGGACGTCCTGGCCGGCCCCGCGGGCACCTCTTCGTTTGAGCGCATGCGCGTGAGTGCATGGGCAGTAAGCGGATGCACAGTGAGCGGATGCACCTGAGCGGATACACACGGCCTCGCGCGCAAGAGCGGTCAGCGAGAGCGCTGCGTCAGCCGTTCGACGATTCGCCGTCGACGACCGCGGTGACCCGGTCGAGGTACAGGGAGACGAGTTTCGCCTCTTGGGGCGAGAGGTCTTCGGAGAGGTGCCGGATCTGCCCGGTGACCGGGTCGATCTCGTCGGCGTCCATGCCGGCCTCCACGGGCACGATGAGCTTGCGGCGGCGGTCGTCCGGGTCGGGAACCGCACGCACGAGGCCGACCTCCCCGAGGCGCTGTACGAGCATGGTGACGGATGCGCTCGACACGTCGAGGTACTCGGCGAGGTCGCTCGGGTTGGTGCGGTCTCCTCGACCGGCACGCTCGAGGACGAATCGCATCGCAGTGCGGTCGGTTTCGCTCAGCTCCCCGGTCGCCTGCCTGCGCCTCCCGAGGCGGGCTTCTGCGCGGCGGAGCTCGTCGACGGCCTCCGACGCGTCGTCACCGGGCGTCGACACGGGATGCTCGCGAGTCGTCGACGACTGCTCGCGGCTGTTCGAGACCTCGGTCATGGGCGCGGGCGGCCGGGCGGATCAGAGGAACGTCGAGACGGCGGCGATGAAGCCGACGCTGAGCGTGGCACCAATCGCGCAGAGAGCAAGGAGCTCTTTGGGGAGGGTGCGCTGCTGGTACGCGTCCCAATAACGGTCAGAAGTCGACGGCTTGACGGACTTCTCTGTGCTGGGGGTGGAGGTAGCGGAAGTCATGTAGTTAGCCTAGCTACATTTATCGGCATCCACAAGGAACGCGCGAGCTTCGCGTCGGTTTCAGACAATGCTCGAGTGCCAACTGAGCACCCCCGGGCACCCTCAGCGCCCGAGTGCCCCCGAGATTCCCCGCGCAGCCATGCGCACCCCGAGCGCAAACTGCGGCTCATTGAGGCGCTCGACGTGCGCGATGATCGACACGGCCGCGACAACCTCGCCGTGCGCATCCACCACCGGCGACGCCATCGAGAACACGCCAGGCGTCATCTCCTCAACCGACTTCGAGAGGCCCGTCGCACGGATCTCGGCGAGCCGACGCCGCAGGGCCTTCGGGTCGGTGATGGTGTTCGGTAGGTACTGGCGCGGCTTCGACGCGACCACCTCGTCGAAGACCTCGAGCGGCGAATGCGCGAGCAGCACGAGCCCAACGCCCGTCGCGTGCAGCGGCAGGCGCGTGCCGACGTCAGAGATGACGCGCACCGCGGCCGGGCCCGAGAGGCGCTCGAGGTAGACAGCACCCAGGCCGTCGCGCACCGCGATGTGCACGTTCTCGCCCGTCGACTCCAGAAGGTCCTCGAGATAGGGGCGCGCGATCGCGCGCAGCCGTTCAACGGTCGTGCGCCGCGCCGCGAGCCGCCAGAGCTTGATGCCGACCCGGTAGGTGCCGGAGTCGGAACGCTCAAGGCCACCCCACTCGACCCAGGATGCGAGCATCCGGTGCGCCGTCGACACGGGCAGGTTCGCCGCCGCCGCGACCTGCGTGAGCGTCAACTCCTCCCGCGCCGCGAACGCGTCGGCGATCGCGAACAGCTTCTGCGCCACACTGCGCTCGTCACCACCGCCACCGGCCATGCCGCCATGCTAACCGCGACCCACTGCATCCACATCGATGATGCTCGGCATCATGAACTTCAGCTTCCCTGATATGTGGATTCGAGACGAAAGTTGTGTTGTGACCAAGCGGGGCGCGCGCACACCGCGGCCGACACCGCCACAGACGCACTGCACCAGACCAGACGAAAAGGATCGATGATGATCAAACTGCTCTCCCACCTCTCGCACATCGAGATCGCGACGCCAGACGTCGAAGCCTCGGTGAAGTTCTACGAGAACGAGTTCGGCCTGCGCGTCGTCGCACGCGAGAACGACAAGGTCTACCTCCGCTCGTGGGGCGACTACTACACGTACAGCCTCGTCATCGCCGAAGGCCCCGAAGCCGCCCTCAACGTCATGGGCTGGCGCACCTCCAGCGCCGAAGCGCTCGACGAAGCAGCCAAGCGCATCGAAGCCGCCGGCGTGCAGGGCACCTGGGCCGACGGCAGCGTCGGCCACGGCAAGTCGTATACCTTCACCGGCCCCTACGGCCACACCATGGAGCTCTACTGGGACGTCGAGAAGTACCAGGCAGACGCCGAGCACGCCTCCGTTTTCCCCGACCGCCCCGAGAAGCGCACCAAGCACGCCGTCGGCCCCCGCCAGCTCGACCACGTCACCGTCGCAGCCTCCGACGTGCGCGGCTTCGCCAAGTGGTACAACGAGGTCCTCGGCTTCCGCATCATGGCCTACACAGTGCTCGACGACCACCCCGTCACCGTCTTCTCCGTGCTCACCACCAACGAGAAGTCGCACGACCTCGGCGTTGTGCTCGACAGCTCGTCGCGACCCGGCCGCATCAACCACTACGCCTACTGGGTCGACACCCGCGAAGAGCTCCTCCAGGGCGCTGACGTGCTCATGGAGAACAACATCCCCATCGAATACGGCCCCTCCATCCACGGCATCGGCGAGCAGAGCTTCCTCTACCTGCGCGACCCCAGCGGCATGCGCATCGAGGTCAACACCGGCGGCTACCGCAACTACGTGCCCGACTGGGAGCCCAACGACTGGAAGCCCTCCACCGGCTCCAACAACCTCTACCGCAACGGCGCCATGCCACTCTCGATGACCGAGTCGTTCCCGCCCGACGCAGCCCACCCCACCGCCACCGAAGAGGGCATCCTCCCCGGAACGGAAGAGGCCATCCTCAACCCCTACGCCGTGCAGGGGCGCGGCTAAGCGGCAGCCGGCGAAGATCGCAGCGCCGGGGTCTCCGACCGGCGTTGCTCCGACCGGCGCCGCGGGTTCCAACCTCGCACGACCAACGCGGGCCCGCGCATCCACCAGGTTCCTCCTTTCCTGGTGGATGCGCGGGCCCGCGTTCGCGAGTGCGAGCGACAGTCAGTCGGCGCCGTCGGCCGCGTCCTCTGCCGACTGCATCGTGCGTCCGTTCACGACGAACAGCCCGAGGAAGGCGAGCGCGACCACCCCTGCGGCGATCGCGAACATGGCCTGCACGCCGACCGCATCCGCGACGATGCCCCCGAGCACGGCCCCGATCGGCATGGTGCCCCAGGCGAGCAGACGGTAGGCGCTGTTGACCCGCCCCAGGAGCGCACCAGGAGTGACGCGCTGGCGGAACGAGACCGTGATGACGTTCCAGATCGAGATCCCCGCGCTCCCCACCGCGAGCGCGGCACCCACCAGAGCTGGATGCTCGGTGACCGCGCCAATGCCGACAAGCACCACGATCGATGCGATCGTGAGGGTTAGGGATGCCGTGCGCCCGATCCCCCGCACGATCGGGGCTGCGAGGGTCGCGCCGAGCACCCCGCCGACCGCGGAGACCGCGAGCAGCACGCCGTAGCCGACTTCGGAGAGCCCGAGCCCAACATCAGCACCCTCGCCGCTGCGCGTCGCGAAGAGCGGCAACACCGTGAAAGCGGCGCTGATGGTGAGGCTCACGAGGCCGACCATGAGCGCGAGCGTGCGCAGCTGGGTGCTGCGCCAGAGGAAGCGGAGGCCCTCGCCGACATCGGCCGCAATGGTCGTTCGCGCGGGTCGGGCAATGCGGAAGGAACCGGGGACCGCCAGCAACACAAGCAGCGCAGCCAGCCACATCGCACCAGGGACGACCAACGCGACCGCCGCGCCCGCAGCCACGAGCACACCACCCAGAGGCGGTCCCACGAACTGGTTCGTTGTGAGCTCGACCGTCGTCAGCCTCGCGTTCGCGCGCACCAGGTCACCCTTGCCCACCAACTGCGGCACGATCGACTGCGCAGAGGTGTCGTACACCGTCTCCATCGACCCGACACAGAACGCGACGGCCGCGAGCAGCCAGACGCTGCCCGCATCCACCCACACGGCGAGAGCACCGGCCGCGAGGACAGCCGCGCGAACAATGTTCGCGGCGACCATCAGGATGCGGCGGTCGCCTCGGTCTGCGATCGCCCCCGCGAGCAGCGCGAACAGCAGCCACGGCAGCGACATGGCAGCGGCGACAAGCCCGAGCAGGAGCGGCGCGTCGGTGTACTGCAACGCGATGAGCGGAACGGCAGTCTTGAGCACACCATCCGCGAGATTCGAGAGCCCCGCCGAACCCCAGAGGCGAGCGAACCCACGACCAAGCGGAGGCCGAGCCGGTCCGCGATTCGTCATTGCACGAGCCTAGGCGGACGCCCGGGAAGCCCCGAACACACAACGCCCGGGGCTGAGGCGAAGCCAGCCAGCGGACACAAAACTCTTAGCGCAGAAGAATCGCCGCGCGCAAGGGTCCCCGGGTCACGAGTTCTGGGCCTTACCCTCAGTCTCGCTCTCGTTCGCGCCGTCCCCCTTGAGCGCAAGCTTCCTCAGACAACGCAGGCACATTCCCCCACCCCTCCCCAGAAGGATCCCCCATGTCTGCAATCGAACGGCGCACGCTCCTGACCGCCGCCTGGACGACCCCCGCCGTCGCCGCCGTCGCCCCCACCGCGAGCGCATCCGCCACGACCCAGATCTTCTCGACGGGCGAAGCCGAGTGCCAGCTCGAAACCATCACCCCGGCGGCCCGCTTCTCCACGACCGGCGAGGTCGGCTTCCCCGCCGGCACCGTCTTCGCGCTCGACGGCGGTGCCGAGTCGACCCAGATCGAACTCCGCGCCAACGGCGAGGTCTACACCGTGACCGGCTTCGGCACCGTCACGCTCCCAAGCCCGGTCGCAGCCGGCGACTTCGTGGTCGTCACCTTCGCCAACGTCGGCGGCGAAGTCACTAGCCTCGGGGCAACCTTCACGCTCCCCGAGGGCTACTCGCTGGCACCGGACTCCGTTGACTCCGTCACGGTGAGCCCCTTCGCCTGCGCGGTCTGAGGACACGGCCATGACTCGACAGGAAGGCTTGGCCCTCGGCTACCTCGTCGCGGGGCTCGCGCTCGGCGTCATCGCACTCATCGCCGACCTCATGGGCGGACCGGCGTACCTCCACGCGCTGACCTGGGTCGGCGGCTTCGCAGCCGGCTACGGCGCCGTCACGATGTACAAGAGCGCGCGGCAGCGTCGCAAACACCCCCTGGGCACCCGCGACTACGAGCCAGACACCAGCAACCCGCCGCACCTCAGCTGAGTCACGGCACCCCGGCTGGGTCACGGCGCGAGATCAGCCGCCGCGAATGCGACGTCTGATCTCCGCCGCCCCCTGTTCGAGCAGTGCCCGCAGCCGCCCCTCGTCCTGAGGTCGCTCATCCGACCACGTCACGGCGATGGCGGCTGCGGGCCACCCGGCATGATCGAGCACCGGCATGCCGACGGACCGCATCCCGATCGACACCTCCCCGTTCTCAGACGCGAGCGCGCCGCCTCGCACCGTGTCGAGCAGCGCCCGGAGCTCGCCCGGCCGCTTCGGCCCGCGCCCCGTGCGGTCGGCGAACGACGACGCGTCTGGGTACAGGGCCCGCACCTGTTTCTGCGGCATCGCGGCGAGCATTGCGCGACCGGATGCGGTGAGGTGCGCGGGCAGCCGAACCCCGACCTCCGCGACGAGCACCGGCCTGCGCGGAGCGCGCTCGTCGACGATGTAGAGCACGTCGCGGCCGCTCATCACCGCGAGATGGGCGCTCTCGCCGACCTGGTCGACGAGGTCGGCGACCACTGGATGCCCGATGCGCGCGAGCGGCTCCTGCCGCGCGTAACCGCCGGCCAGCTCGAACGCGGCCGTGCCGAGGCCCCAGCGCCGCTCGCCCCGAAGGTGCACGACAAAACGATGCTCAAGGAGCGTCGTCAGCAAGTGGTAGACGCTTGATCGCGGGATGCCGAGCTGCGTCGCGATCGTGCTCGCCGCGACGGGACCCCGCTGACGGCTCATGAAGCTGAGGATCGCGAGCGTCTGATCGGCCGCGGGCACCTGGGCCCTGGCGGCCACCCCGCCGCTGCCCTCAGTCACGCGCTTGGCCCTTCGCAGCGGTGGTGCAGACCAGGTTGGCGCAGGCGCTGACCAACCACAGTGCAATATGCCGCCGAAACGGGCCCTCGGGCGCGTTTGGCGCCGAATTTGCACTCCTGTTGGACACGGATCTCCGAGACACCGCGACGGCGGTCGGCGCGGCGACGGTCAGCGGCGCGCGGGGGCGCCGGTCGGCCCCTCGGTCCGCGCTGTCTGAGATCACAGACAGAGAGTCTCCTCGCCCGGCAGACGCCGCGCAACGGGTGAGGTGGAATCGACTTCATGAGCACAGCAGCGCCCTTCACCAGCCAGAACGATCCCTCCCGCCCAGGGCACGTCACTCTCGGCCTGCGACCGCTCGAGCCCGGCGAAGTTGTCGCGGTCGCGCGGCACGGCGCCCGCGTCGACGTCGCCCCCACCGCGATCGCCGAAGTCGGGCGCACGCGCGAGCTCATCGAGCGCCTCGCCGACGACCCGAACCCGCACTACGGCATCTCGACCGGGTTCGGTGCGCTCGCGACGACCTTCATCGCACCGGAGCTTCGCGTGCAGTTGCAGGCGAGCCTCGTGCGCTCGCACGCGGCCGGGACGGGCCCGGAGATCGAACGGGAAGTTGTCAGAGCGTTGCAGCTGCTGCGCCTGCAGACGCTGGCGACGGGGCGCACGGGCGTGCGGCCGGTGGTCGTCGAGACGTACGCGGCGATGCTGAACGCGGGCATCACCCCGATCGTGCGGGAGTACGGCTCGCTCGGCTGCTCCGGCGACCTGGCCCCGCTGTCGCACCTGGCGCTCGCCGCGACCGGCGAGGGCACGGTGCGCGACGCATCCGGCACCGAGGTAGACGCCCGGGACGCGCTCATCGCATCCGGCATTACGCCCCTGGTGCTCCGCGAGAAGGAGGGCCTCGCGCTCATCAACGGCACCGACGGGATGCTCGGGATGCTGCTGCTCGCCATCCACGACCTCGAGATGCTCCTGACGACGGCCGACCTCGCCGCCGCCATGTCGGTGGAGAGCCAGCTCGCGACCGACGCGGTGTTCGCCGCAGACCTGCAGGCGCTCCGTCCTCAGCTGGGGCAGGGCGACTCGGCCGCGAACCTCCGCCGTTTCCTCGCCGAGTCCCCGATCATTGCGAGCCACCGGGGCGCCGAGGACGGCCGCGTGCAAGACGCGTACTCGCTCCGATGCTCACCCCAGGTGCACGGGGCGGCTCGCGACACGGTCGCGCACGCCACGCTCATCGCATCCCGGGAGCTCGCATCCGCCGTCGACAACCCGGTGGTGACTGTGGATGGTCGGGTCGCGTCGAACGGCAACTTCCACGGAGCGCCGGTCGCGTACGTGCTCGACTTCCTCGCCATCGCGGCCGCCGACGTCGCGAGCATCTCGGAGCGGCGCACCGATCGCGCCCTCGACCCTGCCCGCAACCGCGGGTTGCCGCCGTTCCTCGCGCACGAGGTCGGCGTCGACTCGGGACTCATGATCGCGCAGTACGCGGCGGCCGGCATCGTGTCGGAACTCAAGCGGCTTGCGGTGCCGGCGTCCGTCGACTCCATTCCATCGTCGGCGATGCAGGAGGACCACGTGTCGATGGGCTGGTCCGCGGCACGGAAGCTGCGCCGCGCCATCGACGGACTCGGCAGGGTGCTCGCGATCGAGGTGCTGACCGGGGCACGTGCTCTGGAACTCCGGGCTCCACTCGAACCAGGTCGGGCGACGGGCGCCGTGCGCGACCTCGTCTCGACCGTCTCACCCGGCGCCGGCCCGGACCGCTTCCTCAGCCCAGAAATCGAGGCAGTTGCCGAGCTCGTGCTCTCCGGTGAGATCGCGCGAACGGCGCTCCAGAATTCCGACGTGCGCTAACGAATCCGCGGGAGTCCGAGGCGCGGTTCTGGGATGCGGACGACCGAGGCGCGAGGCGGCGACGCGGAGGTCCGCGACGCGGTTGAGGCGCGGAGGTCCGCGACGCGGTTGAGGCGCGCGGGTCCGCGCCTCGCTTGAGCGTCGCCGTTGCGCACCTCGGTTCAGCGTCGCGAGCATCCGCCGCCCGCGGTCACTGACCGGCGGGCGCCTCGTCCCACCCCTGCTGCGGGGTCTCGCAGGTGTCGCGGAACACGTATTGCGAGGGAAGCTTGCGCTGGTGGGAGGACCAGTCGATGGCTGGGCGCCGCTGTTCCTTGGGGAGGTAGCCGAGGCGGTAGACGGCCATGAGCTCGAACTCGTCGGGGACTTTGAGGAGGTTGACGATCTTGTCCCATTGGCCCGGCACTTCCATGGGGAAGGACACGAACTGGATGCCCATGCCGATTTCGCCCGTGGTGAGCCAGATGTTCTCCATGGCCGCGCCCATGCTGAAGACGGAGTAAAACGACGACAGTTCGCCGGGGCGGTACTCGGCGCGGTCGAGCATGACGCCGAGCAGCAGCGGGGAGCCGGCGACGAGTTTCCGGTTCTCTTCGCCGAGGGTTTGCGGCACGCGGAGCGAGTTCATGAGGAACTGGCCGCGCTTCGTGAAGACCTGACCCGTGAAGGGGCGGAGCGGTGCCGGAAGCTTGTCGAACAGCATGCCGTCGCGTCGCTGTTCCATCTCCTCTTTCGAGAAGCGGAAGTACGGCTTGTAGCGTTCGAAGAAGGTGCCGTTGCTCATGGCGGTGGTCATGCTCTCGCCGCTGATGCGGGCGATCGCGTCGATCGTTTCGCGCGCTTCGACGACGACGAACCGCCACGGTTGGCTGTTGAGCTGCGAGGGGGCCCGGCTGGCGACTTCAATGAGGAGGCGCTGATGTTCCTCGCTGACGGGGTCTGGGAGGAACGGGCCGTTGGTGGTC
The DNA here is from genome assembly GCF_049707175.1 of Pseudoclavibacter helvolus. Taxonomy (GTDB): domain Bacteria; phylum Actinomycetota; class Actinomycetes; order Actinomycetales; family Microbacteriaceae; genus Pseudoclavibacter; species Pseudoclavibacter helvolus_A. The sequence goes on from NZ_JBNAFM010000014.1 coordinate 48,187, forward strand.
TTGCGGCGACGCAGCACGTCAAGGAATTCCATGCGCAGAGTCTGGCGCATCCGCCTGAAACAAAATCTCGGGCCGTGAGGGAGGGTCTGGGTAAGAGGACCTTGCCTGAGACCGCGGCGGGCGCAACTCGCGCGAGCGCGATGGTGCGAGCTTGAAGGTTCGCGCGGGACGGTTCGCGCGGGACGGGTCGAGTTAGTTACTCCGAGCGGATGCGCGCAGCGCGAGCGCGTAGAAGGGGGCCGCGGCGAGGGCAACGGCCGGGTGTCGTCGTGAGTGGGTTCCGGCGAAGGGGATCGCGGCGAGCGGGACGGCGGTCGGGAGGAGAAGCGCACCGGCGCGGCGGTTCCGCTCGTCTCGGCTCGTGAGGAGCGCAATTCCGGCGGTGAGGGTGAGCGCTGACGTGCAGATGTAGAGGGCGTGGTGGATCCAGTGCCAGCGTCCAGTGCGAACGACGCCAGTGGCGACGCTCACTCCCAGGGTGCAGTTGGCGGCGTAGCTGGTCGTCGCGGCTGCCAGCAGCGGGGGCACGTTCACCGGGCCGACGCTACACGTGCGGCCTGAAGGCTCCGCCGCCAACCGATCAGGGCGCGGCGACGTACTGCTTCTCGGACCCATCTTCTGCCTCGAACATCAGCGCCCAACTGTTCTGCGCTTCTTCTTGGAAATGGATGTTGCCGGTCACCGTCCCGCCGGGTGGAACCGGTTCGGAGAGCGGGAAGCTCGGCTCGGGTGCCGGCAGGAGCAGCGGGCTCCGGGGGCCAGCGTTCGACCAGTCCGGTGTGAAGTAGAACGTGGGCTCTAGGTCTCGTGAAAACATGATCGAGGAGCCGTCATTCTGCGCTGTGAGGCTCACCACGACGCCCTCGTCGACCGCGCTGTCGTCGACGCTGGCGACGGTCACGGTCCAGCCCTGGAACTGGAAGGCCTCGCCGACCCGCCACGGATTCTCCTCGCCCCCGCGCGGCGCCTGACTCGGTGACGGCGAGGAAGAGGGCGGCAGCGACGTTGACGTCGACGGGACCCCGCCGGGCGTGTTCGTGGCCCAATCGGGGATGACGGATGCCGAGCCGAGCCGCACGTATTTCGTCTCGAAGCCGACTCCTGCATGCGAGTCTTCGACGCCGCGGGATTCACCGCGCATCCGAAGCGTGAGGTCGTCGGCCGATTCGGTCAGGCCTTCGGGCGTCACGACCGACCAGTGAATGCGCGTCGGCACCCCGACTGTGTAGGTGGTGGTGGCACCCGCGACGCCGGGCACGATGCTCTTGTCTCGGAAGAGACGGAACGTATCGCCGAGGGTCTCGGATTCGATGGACATACTCGGCAGCGGGTCTCCGATGGTGCTGACCGTCGTCAGGGGCTCGAAGGTGCCGCTCACCACGGTGACCGTCTCGCCGTCGGCGACGGGGAGCGCGCCATCGCCAACCGAGTCCGCCCACTCGCTCCCGTCGAAGTTGACGAGATCGATGGTCACCTTCCACTCCCCGACGACGACGGACTCGCCGACCGCGACGGGGTTGTCGGCTCCGCCCCGAGCGGCCGCGGCATCGGCTGTCTCCCGTGCCTCCTGCCACAGGGCACTGCCGGCCTGCACCGCTCCGGTCGCCACGAGCGCGCCAGCGATGACGAGCGCGGTGATGGCGAGCGGTTTCGGTTGACGAGCCCACAGGGCGACGGCCGCCAGCAGCACCGCGACGGCCCCGATAAGCACGCCGAGTGGCGTCACGCTGTCGGTGTCTTCGTAGTACCGCCAGAGCGCGCCGACGGTGAGTTCGCCGAGGCAGCTCAGCAACGCGAGGATGAAGGCAGCAAGCGCCCAGCCGAAGCGACGCCGCGGTTGGCTCCCGCGTGCCGGTGCGGCTGGCACGGTCGCCGCCGGCGCCGCTGCCGCTGCCGCTGCCGCTGCCGTGACCGTGTTCGCGCCGCGAGCATCCGGCATCTCCACCGGCTCCCCATAGCCGTAGGGATCTGCACCCTCAGCCCCGCCCGCCCCCTGGTCGCCTTTCGGATCGCTACCCTGGCCGCCGCTCGGTGCGCCGAATGGTTCAACATCGCGATCGCCACCCGGGCCACCGACCGACCGTCTCAGCGCATCGCCCACATCGTGCCCGCCCGGAGCCGCCGGATCGCCCGCGTGTGCTCCCCCGCCTGGCCCCTCCGCCTTGCTGGTGCTGCTGTCTTGCTCATCCCCCTGCATAGTGCCCATCTTGATGCAGACCACCGACAAAATCGTGTTCGCCGGCACCGTGCCGCTCCACGACGCCCGGCGCGCAGCGCCAGCACTGCACCGACGCCACGCCAGCACGCGCCAACGCCCCGGCAGCACGGGTCCATGCCCCGCGTCAGCCCTGCGGCGTGAGGGTCTCGTCCCGGGTCAGCAGCAGCCGGTACGGGAACCGGCGACGCACGATCCACCCTGCCGGCACGACCGCCTGCAGTTCCGGGGCCGTGTAACTGCGGCGAATCGACAGCGTCCCGTCGTAGTGCACGAACGACCCCCGATCGAGTGGCTTCGTCGCAGCATTGAACGCGGCCAGCGCGAGGCGCCCGCGCTCAATGTCGCTGTGCAGGCTGAGCGGCGCGAGATCGGCGCTGTCCGCGAGCAACTCGGCACGCGCATCCGCCTCGAGGTGGTGCAGCAGGTGGTTCGACGTGACGATGTCGAACCGCTCCCCCGCGTCGACCAGCTCTCGGCTCGATGCCGCCCGGAAGTCAACGCCGTGCCCCGTCAGCCCGCGCGACTCGACGAACTCGTGCGCACGCTCATCCGGGTCGATGGCTGTCACGCGTAGCCGCAGCCCGTCGCGCGACGCCCAGCGCGCCAGCGCGAGCGGAATGTCACCACCGCCGAAGCCGATGTCGAGCAGCGTGGATGCGCGCCGCCGGTCAAGCACGGGCCGCACGTCGCGCAGGTAGACGCGACGCCAGCCGGCGACAAGTGCGTTCACGGCGCGGAACTGCGCGTAGGTCGCGAAGAGGCGATCCTGATCGCAGTTCGGGTCATCCATGAGCTCCAGCGAGGTGGTGTCTCGGGGCAGTGGGAAGAGCGAACGGGATGCGCTCACTGTCGCGACCCCAGGGGCCCGCGACGTGGGCGCTCAGGCTGGTGCGGCGCAGGAGCGGCTGGCCTTGCGAGGGTGGCGCCCGCACGGGCTCGGCGCCTCTCGCGAGTCACGCGCGCATCCGCGTGAATCGCCCGACCTCGACCGTGAGTCCAGGGCCGAACGCCATGGCGCAGAGCGCCTCGCCGGCGTCCTCCGGCGGCTTGGCAGCGGAACCCGCTGGATCCCCAGAAGGCTGGGAGCCCTGGGACCGCTGGGAGCGTTCTGCACCCGGGACGCCCCCTGAGCCCGAAGCATTCTGAGCACCCCCAGCACGCGCTCCCCCTTCGGCGAGGAACCGCTCGAGGATGAACAGCACGGTCGCGCTCGACATATTTCCGTAGTCGCGCAGCACCCCGCGAGACGCCGCCAGCTGCTCCTCCGTAAGGCCGAGCGCATGCTCGACTTTGTCGAGAATGCTGCGCCCACCCGGGTGGATCGCCCACAGCGGCGTCCTCGCCGGCACGGTCGGGGCGAGCAACGGCGCGACGACGTCCTCGATGGACGCGCCGATGATGCTCGGCACGTACCCCGAGAGGCGCATCCGGAAGCCGCTGTCGCCGATCGTCCACGCCATCTCCGACTCGCCCTCGTCGGTGATGGTGCTCTCGAGCGCGTCGATGCTCAGGATGCTCGTGCCGGCCGGCGCGGGACGTGCGGTCACGAGGGCCGCCGCGGCGCCATCGGCGAAGACCGAGGTGGCGACGATCTGTTCGGGGTCGTTGGAGCTCGTCAGGTGGATGGTGCACAGCTCGACGCAAACGATGAGTACGACCGCATCGGGGTCCGCGCGAGCAAACGCATCCGCCGCCCGGAGCGCGGGGAACGCACCGTAGCAACCCATGAATCCAAGGTGGAAGCGCTGCACTCGAGGAGACAGGCCGAGGCCGCGAACGATCTCGTAGTCGGGTCCGGGCGCGTAGAAGCCGGTGCAGGAGACCGTGACGACGTGCGTGATGTCGCTCGCCTCCAGGTCACTGCCGGCGAGCGCGGCGCGCGCGGCACCGAGCAGCAGTTCCGGCACGCGCGCGGCGTACACCTCATTGCGAGCGCCGGTCGACGCGTCGAGCACGCGACCGTCGGCGACGAGGGCCGAGTCCGCGCCGCCGGCGAGCGCATCCACCACCGTGTGCCGACGCTCGATCGCGGAGCCGTCGAAGGCGGCGCCGATGAGGCGCGCGCCGAGTCGGTTGATGCCCGGCTGGCCGGCGAACAGGTCGCGGGCGTCGGTCTGGGGCAGCACCGTCGGGGGGACGGCGGTGCCGATGCTGCGGATGTGCACGCTCACGGCACGACCGTACGCCCAGCATCCTGAGAGCCGCCGCGAGGCTGAGCGGGGCGCGGCGGGGCGAAGCGGGGCGAGGCGGCTCGGCGCGAGCCTGCGGCATCGCTGCCAGAGATTCGGCCCTTTAACCCGCCCCCAAAGCGGCACTTTTGCTGGCAGTGACGACAGGAGCGCACACCGAAGCGGCACTTTCGCTGGCAGTGACGACAGAAGCGGACCCCAAAGCGGCACTTCGGCTGGCAGTGACGACAGAAGCGGACCCCAAAGCGGCACTTCGGCTGGCAGTGACGACAGAAGCGCACACCGAAGCGGCACTTCGGCTGGCAGTGATGCTGTGGCGAGCGGGCGCCAAGAGAAGGCACCCCACGCCCCGCCGTCTACCGGCGCTAGCCGCCGGGGTAGGTCATGAGGTCGCCGGTGAGCGGCACCTGGCCGGACCGCTCCCCTGCATCGGCTTTGTCGACCTTGTACGCCTTGCCCTGCTCTCCGTCGTTGAGCGCGGCCTGCGAGGTGACCTGCCCGTCGCGCGTGAAGGTGTCGAACACGAACGGCAGACCGTTGGAGGCGAGGGGATTTGGGGAGTCCATGATGTGGAAGTGGAGGTGCGGGGCGTCGCTGTTTCCGGTGTTGCCGAGCAGGCCGAGCCGGTCGCCTCGGCTGAGCTGTTGCCCCACCTCGAGCTCGAAGGGGTTGCCGGTCTTGAGGTGCGCGTAGAAGGCGTAGTTGCCGCCGCCGATGTCCTGCACGACGTAGTTGCCGCCGTATTCGTCGAGGGTGAGGGTCGGGCCTGGCGCGGTGCCGGCCTTCTGCTCTGCTCGGTTGCTGGTGATGGCGACGATGGGGCCGTCGGCGACGGCGATGACGTTCTCGCCGAAGCCCGGGTAGCTGCGCGCGTTGTCGCGGGCCCCGTCGTAGAGCTTCATCGTCGGTGTGAGCTTGACGTAGTCGATGGCCCACCGTTCCGGGGCCCAGTAGGTGCCGTTGATGGGGCTGACGGCTCCGCGGTGCGCGGTGAGGCCGCAGCAGCCGTTGGCGTCGAGCCAGCCGCTGCCGGTGAGGGGCGGCCCGATGACGGCCACGTCTCGCTTGTCGACGCCGATCGCCTGAGTGGTCTGCTCGATGGTCTTCTCGTAGAGGGGCGGTTGCGCTTTGGGCATCTCAACGGTGACGGTGTGCTCGAGGCGGTCGGGGACGTCGGCGTCGGATGCGACGGTCGCGTCCATCCATACGGTCGCGTTCTGGCCGGGCCCGAGTTCGAGGCCGCCGCCGTCGGTAGTGCCGGCGACGCGCATCGAGTCGTCGAGGTCGTCACCTTCGAGCTCCTGGAGCACGGTCCCGCCGGCACTCGCTTCGACGACTTTGATCTTCACTTTCGACGGCGCCCCGTTGGTGAGCAGCAGTTCGTAGGCGAGGTGGATGCGCGCGTCTGTTCCGAGCACGGGGATCGGTTCGGCGAGCGCTTGGACGACGACGGGTGTGAACTGCTCGTCGGTCGCACCGGGGGCTTCTTCGGCGGAGGGTGTCTCGGTGACCGCGGGAGGAGCATCCGCCCCGATCGTGAGGGCGGGGCTTGCCGAGCAGGCGCTCAAGGCCAGGAGTGCCGCTGCCGCCAGGGCGGCCGCCAGGAGACGCACGTTCCCTGCCCGAATGCCAGTCATAGGCAGAGTTTAGGCTCGCGGGAGGGGGCTCGCTAGGAGAACGCCGAGGCACTTCGCCTCGGAGCGGCCTGCCTCACGTCGTGGCTTCGTCGGGCAACCAGGCGGGGAGCTGCGACCGACGACCAGCGTCGACGGTGGCCGCAATGAAGGACGGCCCTTCCAGGGTGACGAGGTCATCTTCTGGGCGATCTGCGCTCACCTTCAGCGTGATTGGCATTCCCACCTCGAGCGCCTCGTTTGGGAGCTTGGCAACCCAAGTGATGCGGGTCTCGGTTCCGGGTTGGAAGAACGCTGTCTGCGATTCGACTCCGGGGATGACGTTCTCTTCAGACCAAGCACTCCACGATTCGCCTGCGGTGTCGATGCGAAGGTTGGGTCCGGAGATGCCGTCTGTGGCGTCGGCGTTGTGCACGAGCCGGGCGGCGCCACTGATCACCACCGCGGTCTCCGAGAAGTCCAGGCGTTCGTCGGGGAAGGCGGCACGGTACCAGTCGTTCCCATCACGGTTCACGACATCGATCGTGACGAGCCAGTCACCAAGCCGCACTTCGTCTCCGAGAGCGGCGTGGTTCTGCTGGCCGCCGAGCGCGACGCTTTCGGCTGCGAGTTGTCGCGATATCAGAGTTGCGGTCACCAACGGCGGGACGATGGCCCAGCCGGCAATGAGGAGTGCCACTCCTCCGGCGACACGGATCCGCCAGCCGACACCGGGGCGCACGACAGCAACGAGCCCGACGAGTCCTGCGGTGATGGTGATGAAGATGGCGACGGCGTTCGGCATGGGTCTGATGAGCGCGAAAGGTTGGACATCCGTGTACATCGATCCCATCAGGAGGCCTACGACGGCCAGGCTCACCGCCCAGATTGCGCCGCCGCGCCCTGAGATGCCGCGCCCTGCGACGCTGGGGACTGAGCTGCTGGGACCGACCGTGTGGGGCGCGCCGGGGGTGGCGGGTTGCGACTCAGCGGGCGTCCGTGCCGCGGGCGCCACTGGCCTCGAGGGGACACCCGGCGAGGGAGTCGGATGCGCGGCGGGCGCCGTGAACACCTCGTCGTAGGCATACGGATCGCCGCCGTCTTGTTCCCCGCCCCCGGTCATTCGTTCAGTATTGCAGTGACCTCGGAAGTGGCGAACGGCGGTGAACTCGCGGAGGCACCGTAGCGTGTTCACGTCTGGTCGCGGATCTGGGACGGTGCCCGCGTTCGAGGTCGAGACGGTCGCATGCCTACCGCCCGTCGGAGATAATCACCCCATGCCTGCCCAAGAGCGCCCCCTCACGGTCCGTGCCGCGAGCGTCTTCGACGTCGCGAGGGCGGCCGGCGTCTCACACCAGACCGTCTCCCGCGTGCTCAACAGCCACCCGAGTGTGCGCGAGTCGACGCGCGCGAAGGTGCTGGACGCGATGCGCGAGCTCGACTACCGGCCGAACCTCGCGGCCCGCACCCTGTCGTCGAAGCGCAGCCGCACGCTCGGGGTCATCTCGACGTCGCGGGGCGAGTTCGGGCCCGCCTCGAGCATCTCCGCGATCACCGAGGCGGCGCGCTCACGCGGGTACAGCACGATCATCGAGTACGCCGACGAGTTGTCGGCGACGTCGGTGGATGCGGCACTCACGAGCCTCGCGGAGCTGGCAGTCGAAGGCATCGTCGCGGTTGCCCCGCAGACCAGGGTGCTGGAGGCGCTGCAGTCGACGCGCACGAGTATCCCGTTCGTCACTGTGCAGAACCGCGAAACGATCGACGGCGTCGAGGTGGCCTCTGACCAGTTCCGGGGCGCGCGCCTCGCGACCGAGCACCTGCTTCGCCTGGGGCATCGGAAGATCGTGCATCTCGCGGGCCCCATCGACTGGCTCGACGCGACGTCGCGCCTTCACGGCTACGAGCACGCGATGACCGACCGCGGACTGCCCCCTCAGCACGTGAACGCCGGGGCGTGGAGCCCCGCCGCCGGCTACCAGGCGGGTCGCGAGCTCCTCGCAGGCGAGGCGACGGCCATCTTCTGCTCGAACGACCAGCTCGCTCTCGGCGTACTGCACGCCGCCCACGAACTCGGGGTTGAGGTGCCTGGACGAGTGAGCATCGTCGGCTTTGACGACATCCCGGAGGCGGCACACTTCTGGCCGCCGCTGACCACCGTTCGGCAGGACTTCTCCGTTGCGGGCCGCAGGTGCGTCGAGCAGCTCCTCGACGACGATGACGCCATGCCGACGCCCACCCTGGCGCTCGTGCACCGCGCATCCACCGCTCCCGTTCCCGCGTAGAAGCACCGCTTTGCTTTTGGGTCGGCATCGCGTATTGTCATCGTCAAATGTGATCGATCACATGCGCCGAGGCACAGCCAAAGGAGACCTGCCGACGATGAGCGAAGCAATCGAAGCGCCTTCGGGCGGACCCGCCACGCCAGAGGCCGGCGCGCGCGACACGTACGTTGTTGGGGTCGACTACGGCACCCTCTCTGGTCGCGCCGTGGTGGTCCGAGTCCGCGATGGGGCCGAAGTCGGTGTGGGCGAGCTGGCGTACCCGCACGCCGTGGTCGACGAGCAGCTCCCAGCGACGGGCGCGAAGCTGCCGCCCGAGTGGGCGCTGCAGGTGCCGAGCGACTATGTCGACGTCCTCAAGGTCGCCGTGCCCGCTGCCATCGCCGACGCCGGTATCGACGCGGCGGATGTCATCGGCATCGGCACCGACTTCACGGCGTGCACCATGGTGCCGACACTCAGCGACGGCACCCCGCTCAACGAGGTCGCCGGCTTCGAGTCGAACCCGCACGCCTACGTGAAGCTGTGGAAGCACCACGCAGCGCAGCCGCACGCCGACCGCATCAACGAGCTCGCCGAAGTCAGGGGCGAGAAGTGGCTGCCTCGCTACGGCGGGCTCATTTCGAGCGAGTGGGAGTTCGCGAAGGGGCTTCAGCTGCTTGAGGAGGCTCCTGAGGTCTATGCGACGATGGACCGCTGGGTCGAGGCGGCCGACTGGATCGTCTGGCAGCTCACGGGCACGTACATCCGCAACGCCTGCACCGCCGGCTACAAGGGCATTTTCCAGGACGGCGAGTACCCGAGCCGCGAGTTCCTCGCAGCCCTCAATCCCGAGTTCGCCGACTTCGCAGACGAAAAGCTTGCGCACGAGATCGGCCAGCTCGGCGACGCCGCGGGCTTGCTCTCGGCGGAGGCGGCGGCCTGGACCGGCCTGCCGGAGGGCATCGCGGTCGCGGTCGGCAACGTCGACGCGCACGTCACCGCCCCGGCCGCCGCGGCGACCGAGCCCGGCCAGATGGTCGCCATCATGGGCACCTCAACCTGCCACGTCATGAGCTCCGACACCCTCGCCGAGGTGCCGGGGATGTGCGGGGTCGTCGATGGCGGCATCGTCGCGGGGCTCTACGGCTACGAGGCCGGCCAGTCGGGCGTGGGCGACATCTTCGCCTGGTACGTCGAGAACCAGGTGCCCGCTCGCTACGAGCGCGCCGCGGCTGAGCTCGGCATCTCGGTGCACGAGCACCTCACGAACCTAGCGGCAGCGCAGCCGGTCGGCGCGCACGGCCTGGTCGCCCTCGACTGGCAGAGCGGCAACCGCTCCGTGCTCGTCGACCATGAGCTCTCCGGCCTGCTGGTCGGCGCGACGCTCGCAACGAAGGCCGAGGACGTCTACCGGGCGCTCCTCGAGTCGACGGCGTTCGGCACCCGCAAGATCGTCGAGACCTTCAACGCCTCCGGGGTGCCGGTGACCGAGTTCATCGCGGCCGGCGGGCTGCTCAAGAACGCGTTCCTCATGCAGACCTACAGCGACATCCTCGGCATGCCAATCTCCACGATCGACAGCGCGCAGGGGCCGGCGCTTGGCTCAGCGATCCACGCCGCGATCGCTGCAGGCGCGTACCCGGATGCACGTGCCGCCGCGGCAGCCATGGGGCGCGTGACGCGCGCCAAGTACGCCCCGAACCTCGAGGCGGTCGCCGCGTACAACGAACTCTACGCCGAGTACGACCAGCTCCACGATCACTTTGGGCGGGGCGCGAACCAGGTCATGAAGCGCCTCAAGCGACGCCGCCGCGAGGCACTCGCCGGCGGATCGACAGCCCAGGCAGACGCATCCACTGCCCCAGCAGACGCAGCAGACGCATCCACGTCTACGCCCGCAACCCACGAGGAGGTCAACGCGTGAGCATCCAGACATCCGGCACCACGCCCGTCATCACGGCGGAGACGCAGGCGAGTATCGACCAGGTGCGCGCTGAGGTCGCTGCCCTGCACGCTGAGCTCGTGCGCTACGGGCTCGTCGTCTGGACGGGCGGCAACATCTCTGGCCGAGTGCCCGGCACCGAGCTCTTCGTGATCAAGCCGTCCGGCGTCAGCTACGACGATCTGGCCGCCGACAACATGATCCTCTGCACCCTCGACGGCGAGGTCGTTCCCGGAACGCCGGGATCCGACCGCTCTCCGTCCAGCGACACCGCGGCGCACGCCTACGTCTACCGCAACATGTCGGAGGTCGGCGGGGTCGTGCACACGCACTCCGACTACGCGGTCGCGTGGGCGGCGCGCGGCGAGCCCATCCCATGCGTCATCACGGCAATGGCGGATGAGTTCGGCGGAGAGATTCCCGTCGGCCCGTTCGCGATCATCGGCGACGACTCGATCGGCCGCGGCATCGTCGAGACGCTGCGCGGCCACCGCTCGCGGGCCGTGCTCATGAAGAACCACGGCCCGTTCACGATCGGCAAAGACGCCCGCGACGCCGTCAAGGCGGCCGTCATGGTCGAAGACGTCGCCCGCACCGTGCACCTCTCCCGCCAACTCGGCACCCCAGACGCCATCCCCCAGCAGGCCATCGACTCGCTGTTCGACCGCTACCAGAACGTCTACGGACAAGACCCGACAGGAGCCCTCAATTGAGCGCACTCACCACCTCCTTCGACGACCTCGAGATCTGGTTCTTCACCGGCAGCCAGGGCCTGTACGGCGAGGAGACGCTGCGTCAGGTCGCCGAGCAGTCGAAGGGCATCGTCGAGACCCTCAACGAGTCGCCGAGCACGCCCGTGAAGATCGTCTGGAAGCCAGTGCTCACCGACTCAGACACCATCCGCCGCGCGGCCCTCGAGGTCAACTCGAACGACAACGTCATCGGCATCGTCGCGTGGATGCACACGTTCAGCCCCGCGAAGATGTGGATCCAGGGCCTCGACGCGCTCGCGAAGCCGCTCCTGCACCTGCACACGCAGGCCAACGTTGAGCTGCCCTGGGCCGACATCGACTTCGACTTCATGAACCTCAACCAGGCCGCGCACGGCGACCGCGAGTTCGGGTACATCCAGACGCGCCTCGGCGTTCCCCGCAAGACAGTCGTCGGCCACGCGTCCAGCGCGAGCGTGACGCGGCAGATCGACAGCTGGTCACGCGCCGCGGCCGCCTGGCAGGCCGTGCGCACCATGAAGCTCGCCCGCTTTGGCGACAACATGCGCTTCGTCGCCGTCACCGAGGGCGACAAGACCGAGGCCGAGCTGCGCTTCGGCGTGCAGGTCAACACGTGGGGCGTCAACGAGCTCGCCGACGCCGTCGCCGGGGTTGACGATGCGGCGGTGGATGCGCTGGTCGCCGAATACGAGGAGCTGTACGACGTCGCCCCCGAGCTGCGCCGCGGCGCGGAACGCCACCAGTCGCTGCGCGACGGCGCCGCCATCGAACTCGGCCTGCGCTCGTTCCTCGAGGCGGGCGGCTTCAGCGCCTTCACGACGAGCTTCGAGGACCTCGGCGCCCTCAAACAGCTCCCTGGCCTGGCCGTGCAGCGCCTCATGGCCGAGGGCTACGGCTTCGGCGCCGAGGGCGACTGGAAGACGGCCATCCTCGTTCGCGCCGCGAACGTCATGGGCGCGGGCCTGCCTGGCGGGGCGAGCCTCATGGAGGACTACACGTACGACCTCACGGAGGGCAGCGAGCTCATCCTCGGCGCGCACATGCTCGAGGTGAGCCCCTCCCTCACGACGAGCAAGCCGACGCTTGAGGTGCATCCGCTCGGCATCGGAGGCAAGGACGACCCCGTGCGCCTCGTCTTCACCGCCGACCCCGGCCGCGCCGTGGTCGTCGCGCTCAGCGACATGCGCGACCGCTTCCGCCTCGTCGCGAACGTCGTCGAGGTCGTCGAGCCCACCGCTCCCCTGCCGAAGCTGCCCGTCGGCCGCGCCGTGTGGAAGCCTGAGCCCTCCTTCGAGGTCTCCGCCGCCGCCTGGCTCACCGCCGGCGCCGCGCACCACACGGTCATGTCGACCGCCGTCGGCATCGACGTGTTTGAGGACTTCGCGACCATCGCGAAAACCGAGCTGCTCCGCATCGACGCCGACACCACCCTGCGCGAGTTCAGCAAGGAAGTCCGCTGGAACCAGGCCTACTACCGCCTCGCGCAGGGGCTCTAGGCGGGCCGGGGACTCCGCCGGACCGGACCGGACCGGACAGAGCCTGCAGGCCGAGTGCCGCCCCGGCACCTGACGGCCCACCCCCCACAGACCGGGTGCCGTCGACGCTCCTCCTCGCGTCGTCGGCGCCCGAACGACGACCACGTGGCGGCGCCACTCTTGTTTGGAGAGGGCCAATGGCGCCGCCTCGTGGACGCACCGCCCCGCACGGGCGTCGCGATCTCCCCTCCCCCTCCGAGCATCGGGATGTGACCTGTCGCTCCGCGATGTGACCTGTCGCTCCGCGACCGATGGGCGTCCCGCCGCTGCCCCTGTCGCGACACGAACGCATCCGCACAGCGCGCTACGCTTCGAGAGTGAATCAAGACGAGCTGTTCGGGGGGCTGCTCGTCATCTTCGCGCTCGCGGTCATCGCGATCGCCGCGATTGTCGTGTTCGGCGACCTCAGCATTCGCCCGCGGCCGCGGCGATTGCCCGTGTGGCAGTACACCCACCGGGTCATCGGCAAGAACCAGCCCTTCGTCACATCGACCGGGTCGTTCCCGGCGAACGAACGCCGCCTCTGGGAGCTGTGGCTCGAGAGCCACAAGCCGGGGACCATGGTCGCGATCCCCGTCGACAGCGAAGAGGGCGGCGACGCGGCACCCGACTCAGCGACCCCCGGCGGTGAAACGGACGAAGACGCAGCAGACCGCTCGACGGACGGGGCCTCAACCACGAAAGAGGGCGCGGCCGCAGAACCACCGGTCGAGAAAATCCCGGAGATGCGTCAGCTTCGCGTGTCCCGCGTCTCGAGGTCGCTGCGCTCCGTCTCCCCGATCGCGCTTGTCGGGTACAACGCCTACTTCGAGGAGTACGAGAAGAGCGAGTTCCCGGTCGGTCTCATCGTGCGCGGCAGCGACGGCGTCGCGATGGTGACCCTCACCGGAGAGGAGCTGGTCGCGTTCGACGAGCGAGGGCGGCGGCTCTGGTCGAGTCGCTGGGAGCGGCTCATCTTCTCCAACGCCCACGATCTGCTGCTCTACAACGGGCACACGCAGATCCGCATCGACGACGAGGATCAGCGCGACCTCGTCGAGGCGCTTGTCGTCAAATATGGGCGGTTCGAGCAGATGCACTTCCTACCGGGGCCAGAGCGCCGAGCGACCGACGCGTAAGCTCCGCTCCCGCTCGTCTCGGGATGGCTTTCTTATCTCGGGATGGGTTGCAGGCCATCTCGAGATGAGAAACCCATCCCGAACGGAGGGCCGCGGCTCTGGGCACCTACGGCCGCCAGTCGCTGGGCCGCGACCCTCTGGACCGACGGAAGGCCGCGCTGAACGCGCTTGTTGTCGCGTAGCCCACCTGCACTGCGACGGTACTTACGGGTACGCCGTGGGCGAGCATCCGCACGGCCGCCGCCATTCGAACCTCGGTGCGCCAGCGCGAGAACGTCGTGCCAGCCTCAGCGGCGAAGATGCGCGCGATGGTGCGCACGCTGAGAGACAGTTGCCAGGCCCAGGCCTCGACGCCCCGGTCGTCGGCGGGATCGTCGAGGACGCACCGCACGAGCTGGGCGAGGCGTTCATCGCGGGGCGCTGGGATGCTCGCCCCGCGGTGTGCGGCGTCGGTCTGGTGCGCCGTGGGGCTGGTCGCGAGGGCCTGGAACACGGCGACTCTCCTGGTCCTGAGCACGACCGACGACGGCCGCACACGTCATCGTTAGAAGTAAGGGTCACCTTACTACGCCTCGTCGGACCTCGACGGGAGGCACTCCCCCTGAGTCCTGACCGCGCGACTCGCCCGCCAGAAACGCGGCGGTGCGAGAATGCGTGCATGACGGACGGCACCCTCGGCACCCCGCTCACCCCCGCTTCGACGCGCGCGCTCCTGCTCGGCGCTGGCGAGCTCGGGAAGGAGGTCGCGCTCGAGCTGCAGCGCCTCGGCGTCGAGGTGATCGCCGTCGACCGGTACGCGAACGCCCCCGCGATGCAGGTTGCGCATCGCAGCCACGTCGTCGACATGCTCGACCCGGTAGCGCTGCGGGAGGTGCTGGCGTTGGAGCACCCCGACATCGTGATCCCCGAGGTGGAGGCGATCGCGACGCAGGTGCTCGCCGAGCTCGAGGCAGAAGGGCGCACGCGGGTGGTGCCGACGGCGCGGGCGACGCAGCTCACGATGGACCGGGAGGGCATCCGCCGACTGGCGGCCGAGGAGCTCGGACTTGCGACGTCGCCGTATCGCTTCGCCGACACCTTCACGGAGTTCGCGGCGGCCATCGAAGCGGTCGGCTTGCCATGCGTCGTGAAGCCCGTCATGTCATCGTCGGGGAAGGGCCAGTCGGTGATCCGCGAACCTGACGACATCGAGGCGTCGTGGGACTACGCCCAGGAGGGCGGCCGCACGGGCCGCGGCCGGGTCATCGTCGAGGGCTTCGTGCCGTTCGACTCCGAGATCACGCTGCTCACGGTGCGCCACGTGGGTGGCACGGTGTTCTGCGAGCCGGTCGGGCACACGCAGGTCGACGGCGACTATCGCGAGTCGTGGCAGCCGGCGGCGTTGCCCGAGGCGGCGCTCGAGAAGGCGAAGGGTGTGGCGAAGCGGGTGACGGATGCGCTTGGTGGCTACGGCCTGTTCGGGGTCGAACTGTTCATCGTGGGCGACGACGTGCTCTTCTCCGAGGTGTCGCCGCGCCCCCATGACACGGGCCTCGTGACGCTCGTCTCGCAGGATCTGTCCGAATTCGCGCTGCACGCCCGCGCCGTCCTCGGCTTGCCGGTCGCCGAACCCCTGCGCATCGGCTCCGGGGTTGGCGAGCCGGCTGCCGCATCCTGCGCCGTGCTCGCGGAGGGCACCGGCGTGCCCATCATCGAGGGGGTGGATGCGGCCCTCGCGGTGCCGACGGCACAGCTGCGACTCTTCGGGAAGCCGAACGTCGCCGGCAAGCGGCGGGTCGCGGTGGCCCTCGCGCGGGGAGCCGACGTTGATGAGGCTCGGCAGCGTGCGCGCGAAGCCGCGGCGGCGCTGCGGATCACGCTGAACTGAGCTGAGCGGGGCGGAACCGAAGTGGACTGAACTGGGCGGGGCTGAACTGCGCTGCGCCGGGCTGAACTGAGTTGAACTGCGAGGGGCTGAACTGCGCTGCGCTGCGCTACGCGCATGGTGCCTGCGGCGGCCGGAGCGGGCCCGCCCCTTGCCGACCGAGTGCTGGCGCCGGTCAGTTCCTCAGGCGCTCAGCTGCGCAACTGCTCAGTTACTGCTCAGCAGATCAGACGCGCGACGGCGTCATGCCACCGCTCAGACGCAATATGGCGATGTGACGACGGGCAGGGTGATGCGCAGGTCGTCGTTGTTGCCGTTGGTCGCGGGGAGGAAGAACACGTACTCGAGGCTGGTCGCGTTGGAGTTCGGTGCTGTCCAGGTGATCGAGTAGTTGGCCTGGTTGTTGGTGATGATGATGGTGGGGCCCATGCCCGTGCGGGTCGCGGCCGCCCACACCTGCGTGCCTGCGAGCCGGATCGCGAGGGTCTGGCCGAGCGTTTGGCCGGCTCGTCCTCGCGCCGTGAAGGAGAAGGTGTAGGTCTGGCCCGCGACCGGCGTGAACGTGGTGGCGAGCGTGACTGTCCCGCTGCCCGCGGACGCGGGGCGCGCATCCTGAATCGAGAGGAAGCTCTCGGCGTTGCGGGTGGTGAGGGCGATCTCGGTGCCGCCGTACTGGTTGAAGTGTCGAGGACTGAAACCGTCGCCGAGCACCCGGGAGTACGTTTGCGTCCACGTCGACGGCGTGTTGACGACGGGGCAGGCCCGGGATGCGGCCGTGGCGGGAGCCGCGACGGCGACGGCGATGACGGGCACACTCCACACGGCACCCTGGATGAGCGTTCGTCTCGCAGTGCGTGCGGTCAGGCCTGGGGTCTCTGACGTGGCGTGGGTACGGGCGGTGTGCAGGGCCTCTCGGACGTGGGGGGTCCCTGCCTGGCCGGGGGTTTCTGGGGAGCTCATGGTGTTCAGCGACTCTTTCGGTTGCGACGGTGTGGTGCAGCTCACCGGTCTCCCGCTGGTTGGGTGGTGTGGGTCGCGTGAGCTGCTCGTCGCAACGTATGGCGCTGCCGGCGCCGGATGCTCGGCCGTCGTCGATCGCGCGCGAAAACGATCGCGCGCGGTTCCGTTTTCGATCGCGGGGGCGTACGCGGGCGGGCCCGGTGGGCGGGCGCGCAGGCCCGGGCGAGCGAGCACGCGTGAGCGGCGGGCCTCGCCTGTGGGTGGGCGGACGCGCAGGCCCAGGCGAGCGAGCGCGCGCACGTGAGCGGGCGGGCCTCGCACCTCGACGGGCGGGCGCGCATCCCCGAGCAGCCGCACGTGATCCGGCGGACCTTGCACCTCGACGGGCCGGCGCACATCCCCGAGCGGCCGGTCCTCGTCAGCGGCGGGCTCAGTCGCGTTGTAGGGCGCGCCGCATGCTCGCTGCTGAGGTGAAGCCGGCCCGTTCGGCGATCTGCGTCTGGGTGAGCCCGGCTGCCGCTGGGCCGGCGAGGAGCGCTCTGGCGCGGGCCGCGCGGACTTCGGTGAGCGCTTCGAGGGGCGAGCTGCCAGATTCGCGGAACACGCGGCGCAGGTATGCGTCCGAGACATCGAGTTCTCGCGCGAGCGAGGCGACCGTGAAGCGCCGGTTGAGGTCGTGCCGTTCGATGAGCGAACGGGCAGACTTCACGAGCCGCTCGCCGGGGCTCAGGGCGCGGCCGGATTGGCGAAGCACGGTCCCGTAGAGGGCGAGCACCGACTGCTCGACGGCGGCGCGCAGGTTGTCGTGGCGTTCGTCGTCGACGTCGAGCTCTGTGGCGAGCAGCGAGTTCACCAGCGATACGACGACGCGCCCTACGCCTGCGTCTTCTCCGCCGCGCACGACGACCAGCTCGGTGAGCGCGGCCATGTCGATGACGGTGCTGTCGAGTGAGATGCCGATCTTGGTGATGACGGTGGGGTTCGTCTGCACGACTTTGACTGACAGCGGAAACGCGTAAGCGTCGCCCGGACCGAGCGTGTACTCCCGACCGGTCGCTTCCTCGACGAGGTGTAGCTCCCCCTCGACGATGACGAAGGCGAACACGACATGGCTGCTGCCGTACTCTCCGAGCCGCAGCGTCATGGCGGCGTGCTGCGCGCGTGCGTAGCCGAACCGCCCGTCCTGGGTGATATCGAAGCGGATGGCGACGGCGCCGTGGAACTCGGAGACGAAGCCAATGCTGGACAGCCAGCCGAGGGCATCGTCGCCTCGGAGCGTGAGCCGCCGATCGCTGCGGGTGTGCTCGGGAATGTCGGGCTGGGGCTCTGGGGCGATGTCGTCGTTGACGTCGTCAGACACTGGGGGCTCCGTTCTGGGGTGGAGCCCCGGCGAGAGGGTGGGGTCGGATTGCGCGGCGCTGCGGGGGCACGCCAGGTCCGGGGCTCACCAGCAGTGTGCCACGCCGGCGTAGCGCGGAACGAGGGGATGAGGCCGCCTGCGCGCAGCGGCCGGCGCGCAGTGCGCCGGGTCCGCAACGCGCCGGGTCCGGAGTGCGCCGGGCGTATCCATACGGGAAAACCCGGCTCATCTGGCGATGAAGATGTTGTTCTCGCGTGTCTGTCGCCGGTGCCCAGTGCCAGTCCCAGTGCCGGTCGCCGCGGCAGGCGGCAGATTCAGGGAGGCGATTGCCCCGCCTAGTCCTCCAAGCCCAGCTCGCGCACGCATTCGCGGAGAAATGCGGCACCGGCGTCGTCGTGGATGAGGTCGCCGAAGGTGAGCACGTCGTAGTCCTTCTCGAGGATGCCGTCGGCAGGGCGTACGTCGACGTGCGCGGCGTCGTACCCGGTGGCGTGCAGCTCGTCGGCCATCTTGTAGTCGCTGCGGGAGTCGCCGACGGAGCGCCAGCGCTTCGGCAGGGGGCCGGCCTGCGCGAACTCGGCGAGGGCGCGGCGGGCTCCGTGGTCCTTGTCGAGGGTCACCGATTCGATGTCGGTGGAGATGATGGTCGGGTCGATGCGGAAGGGAACGTCGCCCTGCGCATCCGGGACCTCGCGGTCGCCGTGGCGCATCCCGACGCCTTGCTGGGCGGCGAGCTCGAACGCCGCGTCGTCGAACGCCTTCTGCCGCTCGCGGTACGCCTCGGAGCTCACGTCGGTGCGCTGCTCGACCGAAATCATGGCTTTCTTCGTCTCGTCGAAGAAGAGGACGTCGCTGAACTCGCCCTCGCCGAGTTCGCGGATCGCGGCGACGTATGCGGCGGGCGGCACGACCGACTCGTCGATCTGCAGCTCGCTCATCCCTTCGGGTGAGATCGCCGACCAGGTTCCGCCCTTCTCGTACACGCCGAACATGCGCGCGCCCGGCTTCTTGAGCGCATCCGCGAGCCCGTTCTCGAAGAGCGGCTCGATGACGCGCTCTCGGATGAATTCCTCGGAGCGTCCAGTGATGAACGCGATGGGGACACCCGCCGCGGCCAGCGTGACGAGGTCGTCGAGGATGCTCTGGATCGCGATGGTGCGGGTCACGGGGCTCGCGATGGGGCCGTCGACGTCGAGGAGGAGGCCGAGGTCAGGCGTTGAAGTGGTCACGTCTCATTGTCGCAGGGGGCGAGCGGAGGGGTCCAGGATGCGCGCGCCGAGTGTCGTTGGCCCCTGCTACCTTGTGCGCGGGGTGGGCGGTCGGATCGGGCTGCGACAACCCGCAGATCTCGTCGCAGTTCCGCGACGCGGACAGATTGGAGATCGGCGTGCGCGTGTGGAAGTCCTGGGTCTGGCCTGGAATCAAGATTCTGCTGGTGGCCGTGATCGCGGTGGCGCTGGTGAAGATCGCGTTCTTCAGCTCCACTCCTGAGGAGTCGGCGGCCATCCCGACGGGCGAGATCGTCGAGCCGACCATCAGTCCGGTGCTCGCCACGATCACGAACGATGTGACGCTGACGGCGAATGTGCAGGAGTCGGCGGCCGTCGACGCGAAGGTGCCGATGATGGGCACGATCGACGCGGTCTACGCGACGCAGGGCGCTCGCGTCGAGGCGGGCGACGTGCTCGCGTCGATCCGCAACGAGAAGACTCCCGAGGCGGTCGCGCCTGCGACTCCGGATGCGAACGGCGGCTCCCAGCCCGCGCCGGCGGTCGAGCCCGAGTACGAGTGGAACGAGATCGTCGCCCCCACGTCTGGCACGATCACGAAGCTCAACCTCATCGCCGAGCAGCAGGTGACGGTCGGTGAGGCGCCCGCCTCGATCACGCCCGCGAGCTTCATCGTGAAGGGCACCATCCCGCCGGCGCAGCTGTACCGTCTGGCGACGACGCCGGCGGATGCGCAGGTCACGATCACGGCGGGCCCCGCGCCGTTCACGTGCACCGAGCTGCGGATCGCTTCTGGCGCGGCGGCGAAGAGCAGCAGCGCCGCTCAGGACCCGAATGGCGCATCCAGTGCCGCCGAGACGACGGACACGACGACGGTAACGTGCCGCGTTCCGGCCGAAGTCACTGTGTTCCCTGGCCTGGAGGCGAATGTGGTGCTGCACGGTGGCGTCGCCGAGAACGTGCTGACGCTGCCGATCACGGCGGTCCAGGGACAGGCTGAGACTGGCGTGGTGTTCGTGCAGGGCCCTGACGGCGCGATCGAGGAACGCTCGGTCAAGCTCGGGCTCACCGACGGCACGCTCGTGCAGATCACCGAGGGGCTCACCGAGACCGACATCGTGCTGGAGTTCGTGCCCGGTGCGGAGCAGGCAAGCCCCGAGGAGTGCTTCATCGACCCGATGACGGGCGCTGAGGTGTGCGGAATGCTGGGCGGCTGACGTGGCGTTCATCGAGCTCCGAGACATCTCGAAGTCGATGCGCGCGGCCGACGACAGCGAGCTGCACATCCTGCGCGGCGTGAACCTGCGGGTCGAGGAGGGTGAGCATCTCTCGATCGTCGGCCGCTCGGGTTCTGGCAAGTCGACACTACTCAACATCCTGGGGCTGCTGGATGCGCCGACCAGCGGCGAGCTGCTGTTCGACGGCAAGCCGACGGCGTCGCTGCGGCTGCGGGCTCGCGACCGGATGCGCGGGGCCCAGATCGGCTTCGTGTTCCAGCAGTTCAACCTGCTGGAGGGGCGGACGGCGACGGAGAACGTCGCCATGCCGCTCCTGTATGCACGCGATCGCTCGTTCTGGCGGCGGGATGCGCTGGCACGGGAGGCGCTGACGGACGTCGGCCTTGACCACCGACTCAATTCGCTGCCGACTCGACTTTCGGGCGGCGAGCAGCAGCGGGTCGCGATCGCCCGCGCCATCGTGCGGCGTCCGCGGGTGATCCTCGCCGACGAGCCGACGGGGGCGCTCGACGTGGAGACGGGGGTGCGCGTGATGACGCTGCTCGCCGACATCTGCAAGGAGACCGGGGCGGCGCTCGTCACGATCACACACGACGAGAGCGTGGCGGCGCGTGCCGATCGCATGCTGCGGCTCGACGCCGGCGTGCTGGTGCCGTCCGGCCCGGGTGGTGCGGGCCGCCCGTTCGGCGGCGCAGGCAGCCCGTCAGGCGGTGGTGGCGCTGTGCCCGGCCAGGGCGCACCGGGCCAAGGCGCACCGGGTCAAGGCGCACCGGTGAGCGACGACCTGCAACTTGACTTGGGTCTGGACTCGGCGGCAGAGGCGGATGCGCAAGCGGATGCGGATGCGGATGCGGATGCGCGTAGCGAGACTGGCACGATGACGAGCGCGAGCGCGCCTGGCTGGTCGGCCGTGTCCAGGCGTCCCGGAGACGGGGCACCCGCATGAGCTGGCTCACGCAGGTCGCTGGCGCGTTCATGGAGGCGTGGGATGAGCTGCGGGTGCATCGCGTTCGCGTGACGCTCGCACTCGTCGGCATCGGTATCGCCGTGTTCGCCATCGTCGCTGTGACCGGGCTCGGGTCGATCACGAGGCAGTCGTCGATCGAGGTGTCTGAGCGCTCCAGTGGGCGCCCCGCGAGCTACCAGCTCATGGTTTCGAGTGAGGCCACCGATGAGAAGGTGGCGATCTACGAAGCCGCGTATGCGGCTGCGATCGAGCGCTACGGCATCACGTACGAGTCGACGTCCGGGTACGGGACGACGCGCATCCAGTTCGTCGACGGTGTGGCCGACGTGGAGTCGCTGATCGTCGATCCGCCCTACGGTGAGATGCATCGCGTGAAGCTGCTGGAGGGTTCCTGGCTGGCGGCCAGTGACGCCGACCGGCTCGCGCCCGCGGTGGTGATCAACGAGACGATGTGGAACCGACTGGGGAACCCGTCGCTGGCCGAGCATCCAACGCTCGCCCTCGCTGGCGAGGCCCCGACGACGGCTGTCGTGGTCGGGGTGTCGGCGAACATCTACCCGGACTACCCGGAGCAGCTGTACGTGCTCAGCGAGGCACAGCACCTGCTCGGGGCGAGCTCCGGCGGCATGATGGGCGGCGGAATGATGGGCGGCTTCTCCGCGGAGCCCGCCCCTGGCGGTGCTGAGGCCACTTCGGCGACGTTCCCGACGTACGAGATGTGGTTGCCGCTCGAGAACCACGAGGAGCTGTCGAGTCAGATCGTGCGCGACCTGAAGGCGGCGCTCGGGGAGGGCGGGGCGGTCGAGGCTCAGCGTATGGACTACCTGTCTTGGGGCGACGACCCGTTCCTCGCGGTGCAGATCCTGGTGACGGCGGTCGGCGGCATAGTGCTGCTTGTCGGCACGATCGGCTTCGTGAACCTGTCGATCGTGACGGTCAAGCAGCGGGTGCGCGAGATTGGAATCCGGCGTTCGTTCGGGGCAACGGGTGGGCGCGTGTTCTTCGCCATCTTGCTTGAGAGTGTCGTCGGCACGTTGCTCGCGGGCGTCGTGGGTATCGGATGCGCGATCGTGACGCTTCAGAATCCGCTGGTCCAGCAAGCCATCACGGGTGGGCTCGGGCTCACCGACTCGGTGCCGTTCCCTGTGGATGCGGCGGTGCTCGGCGTCGTCGTGAGCGTCGGGGTCGGGCTGCTCGCCGGGTTCATTCCCGCCGTCATCGCGACGCGCAGCAACGTCATCGACGCGATCCGGTCGTAAAGGCGGTGCGGACGCGCGAGGGCACGGGCACGGGCACGGGCGGGCACGGGCGCGGACGCGGACGCGGACGCGACAAGCGCGTGCGAGCACCGCAGCCGGCCGAGGCCGAGGCCGAGGCGGACGCGAAGGCCGAGACGAAGGCGGAGACGGAGGCCGCTACCGACGCCGAAACTAGCTGAGCTGCGGGTCGCTCGGTGGTGCTGCCGGCGTCCCGAAGCGGAGAGCGGCAACCACAGCCCACACGAGGAGGAACGGGAGGGCAACGTAGGCGGCGAGCATGAGGGGCTCACTGAGTGTCAGGAACCCGGCCGCGGACACGAGCAGCGCGAGTATCGTGGCGCCGCTCACCAGCGTTGCCCAGATCGGGCGGCGAGCTTGGCCGATCAGGACGAACAGCACGAGCGCGGCGAGGGCGAGCATCTTCAGGCCGTCCACGACTTGAATGGCCGCCCAGACCTGCCGCGAGTCGAGGCCGAGCATCCCAGCCGCGCCGTCGGAAGCGAGCCCGAACGTGAGGAGCGCTTCTCCGGCGAGCTGCACGAGCGAGAGCACTAGGGTCGCGAGGCCCGCCCCGCGGGTCGCCCTGCGCATCCGCTCGCTGCCGAGCAGGGTCGACATTCCGTACAGGGCGACGGCGGCGAGGCCGTGCACGAGGGTGGCGTTGACGAGCACGCTCGGCGAGGTCGCGTATGCCGCAGCGATGGTGGCCGAGCTGTCGTGTGTGGTGACGTCGGGGGCTCCGACGAGCAGCCCACTCACCCAGGCGGATACGTACACGCCGCACCACACCCACAGCGTGCGCTGGATCTCGAGCGTCGGCCGCGCCACGGATGCTGTCGTCATGCGGCAACGCTAACTGGCCCGCGCGAGCGGAGGCTGTGTTCGGGTTCGCGCCGGTACTGGGAACGTTGCGCTGGGAAGGTTGCGCTGGCATCGTCGCGCCGCGACGCCATAGCTGAAAGCTCCGGAGTGCCTCGCGGGCTGCCACAGGGAACAGGCAACCCCGAAGAAGAGAAAACCCGAAGAAGTGACTCGCCAATCGCAAAATGTCGGTGGTTCGCGAGACGATGCCCACATGCACAACGAACCGGCCGACGACGAGGCACCGCAGGTGGCGGTGCCTGGCCGAGCCGCGCAGATCCGCGAGGCGCAGCAGCGCCTCGCCGACGGTTTGGGCGTCGACCTGTCTGTCGTCATCGCGGCCTGCCAGCACGCCGAAGATTTCACGGTGGGGGCTCGCCGTGCCCTGCTCATCCACGCACTTGCCGAGAACCAGCGGCAGCTGAACCACCTGCATGGTGAACAGGCAAAGTTGCACGCGCAGGCGCTCGAGATGGGTCTCCGCAGCGACGAACTCGCGGGAACGTCGAGCCCCGCTGTCGAGGTGCGCTCGCTGGCCGGTGAGATCGGGGCCGTGTGCGGCAGGTCGAAGCGGTCGGTGCAGATCGAGTTCGGGCGAGCGGATGCGATCGCGAACCTCTTCGAGCCCGTGCGGGTAGCCATGACGGCCGGTGAGCTCAGTCGCGCCCACGCGCTGGTCATCGTTGACGCCGGGTTGCTGATCACGCATCCGGAGGCCGCGGAGCTCGAACGACGCCGCGCCGAGTTCTGCCGTGTTGTGCTCGAGAAGGCCGTGTCGACGACTCCGGGCCGCATCAAGGCCTTCGCGGAACGCGTTGCCGAAGAGCTCACCGATGCCTCACTCGACGAACGGTTCGAGCGCGCACACCGCACGCGGCGCGTGGTTTTGACCCAGCTCCACGACGGCCTCGGTGAGCTGGCGGTCATCGACTCTTACGCGAAGCTCCGGTTGATCTACGACCGCACGACGAGGCAAGCGCGTGTCATCAGCGACGCCGAGCGACGAGCCGCACGAGCGCGCCCCGGCTCAAAGCAGGAGCAGGCCACTCCCACCGTGCCCCTTCCCGAGCCACGTTCCCTTGACGAGGTTCGCGCCGACGTGCTGAGCGACAGTTTCCTGCGGGCGACTCCAGCGGAATTGCAGGGAAAGCCCCGGATCAAGGCGAAGATCTCGGTCGTCGTGCCCGCCGAAACCTTCCTCGCTCCCACGGCTGACCCGAGAGGCAGGGCCGGGGCAGGAAGCCCCGCGAACCTCGCGGAGGTTTCCGAGGAGCCACATCGCCCAACGAACGCCGCTCCCCCACCGAGTCCAGCCCTCCTCGACGGTCACATCCCCATCCCCACCCAAGAGGTACGCCGGCTCATCGACGCAACTCCCGAGTTCGAGCGCATCTTCATCGACCCCATCAAAGGAACGCTCCTGGAGGTCGACACCTACCGCCCGACAAGTGCCATGCGACGGCGTCTCGCAGTGCGTGACGGCCGATGCCGTTTTGTGGGCTGCATGATGCCGGCAAACCGGTGCGATGTCGACCACACGGAAGCCTGGGAAGACGGCGGCCCGACGAGCCTCTCGAACCTCGGCTACCTCTGCGAGGGCGATCACACTGGCAAGCATCACGGCGACTGGAGCGTCGAGCAGCTCCCCGACGGAACTTACGAGTGGCATTCACCCTCCGGGTTCGTGCTCTTCGATGAGCCCGCGCAACTCGGACGTCTCACCTCACTCACGCCGCTCCCGCCCGGCCACATTCCCGAAGCGGCGACCAGCGAGTCGTCAGGCCTCGGGGCAAACCTCGGGGTAGACCAACAGCCCGAAGCGCCACTCGATCAACGCCAAGCAACGGAACGATTCAGCACGGCGAACCCACCGAATCTTCCGAACCGTCCGAACCTTCCAATTGCATCGAGTCCGCCAGCGACGACGGATGCGACGAACACATCGGATTCGACGGGTACAGCGGACGCGACGGGTACAGCGAACGCGACGAACACAGCGGATGCGACGGCGACAGCATTCGTGGGGGCCACAGGAAATGTGGGAGCCACAGGAAATGTGGGAGCCACAGGAAACGTGGGAGCCACAGGAAACGTGGGAGCCACACCGGAGGTCTCGGCGCGGGCAGATTCGCGGGACGCTGGTGCTTCACGAGTTCCGGACCGATGGCAAGACTCGCGCGACGATGAGCGTCGTGCGCGCTTCCCGAAGGTGGGCTTTCTGGAGGAGTTCCGGCGTGAACGCGCGGCCAAGAAGGCTGCCATCGAGGCCGAACTTGGCCCCCGGCGGCAACCAGAGTTCCGGGCAACTGACGAGCCGGACGCGCAGCAATATGACCCGCCACCCTTCTGATGTTGGGATTCACATCCGCTTCGCCGGTGTCGAGGCGACTTCCGGACGTACGTTGAGCCAACCACCTCGTCAAACGCCGCCGCCGCCCGACAGTGACAGCGGCAGTGACAGTGACAGTGACAGTGACAGTGACAGTGACAGCGGCAGCGGCACGGACACGGACACGGACACCGACACCGACACCGACACCGACACCGACGACATCAACAACGACGAGCTTTCGCCGCTGACACCGAGTGAGGGAGACACCATGGCTGGTCAGATAGTCATCGACCTGTTCACGACGCTTGACGGCGTCCAACAGGCGCCGGGCGGGCCGGAGGAGGACCCGGAGGGAGGCTTTCGCTTTGGAGGTTGGCAGGCACCTCTGATGGACGAGGCTGAGGGTGACGCCGTCAACGAGGGCGTCCGGAGCATGGATGCTCTGCTTCTCGGGCGGAAGACGTACGAGATCTTCGCCGCCTACTGGCCGCGGTATGCCGATGGCCCGTCCGACAGCATTGCGTCGGTCTTCAACAGGATCCCGAAGTACGTCGCGTCGCGCGACAACCCGGAGCTTCCGTGGGCGACATCGCACCTCGTGGGCCCGGATTTGGCGGCTCAGGTGGCGGCGATCCGCGAACGACACAGCAGCATCCATGCGGTGGGCAGCGTCGACCTCGCCCGGGATCTGGTGCGCGAGGGGCTCTTCGACGTGCTGAACCTCTGGGTCTACCCGGTGGTGCTCGGGGCCGGCAAGCGGTTGTTCCCAGACGACGGTCCGCCGCTCGGCCTGACCCTGCTCGAGGCGCCGGTCACGTCACCCAAGGGGTGCGTGCTCCTCAAGTACGGCCCGGGCGGCCCCGTCGAGACCGCCGACATGGACGAAACCCTGCGCGAACGCTGACCCGTGCAAGCCCGCGTCGGGCAGTCCGGCAGACCAGCAGACCAGCAGACCAGCAGACGAGAAGACGAGAAGACGAGAAGACGAGAAGACCAGCAATCCCAACGATCCCAACGATCCCAACAAGCCAACAAGCCAACAAGCTTTGACGCCCTCAGCTGTCGCGCCCTACCCCTACCCCTACCCCTCAGGTCGGACACGTGAGCCCACCCGACCCCAGATGCGGCTGCGGCGAACCGCGCTCCGATATCCTGGAGCGACGGTTCGCCGCAAACTGCCCACTCTCGCCCCGCTAATGCACCGGGTGCTTCCGCTCGAGCGCGGCCCCTTCGACGTCGACGTTGGGAAGGATCTTGTCGACCCACTTCGGGAGCCACCATGCGGACTTCCCGAGGAGGTGCATGAGCGACGGCATGATCAGCATTCGCACGATGAACGCGTCGAGGAGCACACCGAAGGCGAGCCCGAACCCGATGGAGCGGATCATGGTCGACTCTGCGAACACGAACCCACCGAACACCGACACCATGATGAGCGCCGCCGCGATCACGACCGCCCGTCCAGCCCGGAAGCCCTGCACGACGGCGACCCGCGCCTCCGCCCCGTGCACGTACGCTTCGCGCATCCCGGACGCCAAGAACAGCTGGTAGTCCATGGCGAGCCCGAACAGGATGCCGACGAGGATGACGGGCAGGAAGCTCAGGATGGGTCCGGTCGCGTGCAGGCCGATGACGTCGGCGAACCAGCCCCACTGGAAGACGGCGACCACGGCCCCGTAGGTCGCGAACAGCGACAGGATGAACCCGCCCGTTGCGATGAGCGGCACCAGGATCGACCGGAACACGAGGATCATGATGAGCAGCGACAGCCCCACGACGAGCGCGATGTAGAGCGGCAGCACCGAGCCCAGCCCCTCAGAAATGTCAATGTTGATCGCCGCCTGGCCGGCCACGCCGAGCGTGATGCCGTCTTCGATCTCGGGGAGTGCACGCAGTTCACCGACGAGCTGCTCGGTGGAGACGCTGTTGGGCCCCTCGGCCGGGATCACCTGGAATGCGGTGAGGCTCTTGTTGTCAGAGACGCCGATCGGCGCGACCGCGGTGACGTCGTCGAGCGACGCGAGCTTCCCCGCCACGAGGACCTGCTTGTCGAGCACGCCGGCATCGTCGAGCCCCTCCGGCAGCGTCGCCGTCACGAGCAGAGGCCCGGTCGCGCCCGCCCCGAACTGCTCTTCGGTGATCGTGAACGCCTGGTAGGACGCCGACTCCTCCGGCTCCGACGAGCCGTCCGGCAGACCGACTCGCATCGAGAGCGCCGGAATGGCGATCGTCAGCAGCACCGCGACCCCCGCGAGCACGGTCACGATGGCCCGCCACGTCGGCATTGCCTTGAGCGCCGGCGCGTGCGCCGCACGCACCTGCCCGGTCACGACCCCAGCACCCTCAGCACCGGCGCCACCACTTACCGTGCCGTGCAGCTTGCGGATGTGCGCCCGCCTGCGCTTGTTGAGCACGCGCATCCCGAGCTTCGCCAGCAGTGCCGGCGTGAGGGTCACGGCGATGAGCACCGCGATGAGCACGCACACCGCTCCCGCCGTGCCCATGAGGCCGAGGAACGGGATGCCCGTCACGTTGAGCGCAAGCAGCGCCACGATGACCGTCGCACCAGCGAACACGACCGCGTTGCCGGCGGTGCCGTTCGCGAGACCGATCGACTCGCGCACGTCCATGCCCTGCATGAGCTGCTTGCGGTGCCGGTTCACGATGAACAGCGAGTAGTCGATGCCGACCGCCAGCCCGAGCATGATGCCGAGCACCGGCGTGACCGACGCCATCTGCACGACGCCGGAGAAGGCGAGCACGCTGACGACGCCGATCGCGACGCCCACGAGTGCCGTGACGATGGGCAGGGATGCGGCGAGCGCCGACCCGAGGAGCACCAGCAGCACGATGGCCGCGAACACGAGCCCGACCGCCTCGCCGATGCCGAAGATCTGCGGAACGCTCTGCGCGATGTCCGTCGAGAACGCCACGTTGACGCCGTCGACCGGGTGCGCCTCGAAGTACTCGATGACCCCCTGCTTCGCTTCCTCGCTCAGCTCGAGGCGAGGCTCCGTGAACGACACGTTGACGATCGCCGTCGAGCCGTCCTCGGAGACGAGGCTGATGCCGTCAGACAGCTCGACGAGCTTCGCGCCGTTCTCGAGCTGCTGCAGCTGCGTGTCGATCTCCGCCTGCGACGCGTCGATCGTCGCCTGCTGCTCAGCGAGCGCAGCGACCTGCGCGTCGAGCTGCGCCTGCTGCCCCTCGAGCGCCTCGACCTGCGCCGCCGGGTTGCCTGCCGCCTCCAACTGCTGCTTCGCCACATCGAGCTGCGCCTGCGCGGCATCCAGCTGGGCCTTGCCGCCGTCGAGCTGCGCCTGCCCCGCATCGAGCTGGGTCTGACCCGCCTCGATCTGCGAGCGGCCGCTCTCAACCTGCGCTGCCTGCCCCTGGAGCTCGGCCGTCGCCGAGAACGGGTCGATAACATCGGCGACATCGGTGAGCTCGCCCCGGTCGGCGATGACCGCGCTGATCTCCGCGCGCTGCGCATCCGTCAGCGCCGAACCGTCCGCCGTCGAGTAGACGACCGTTCCGGATGCGCCCGCGAAGTCGGGGAGCTGCTGCTCGAGCTCCGAGATGACCTCGCCGGACGCCGTGCCCGGCACGTCGAAGCTCGACGAAAGCCCCTTGAACCCGATCAGGAACCCGCCGACCGCGAGCCCCAAGATGACCAGCCAGGCCCCAACGACCACCCACACTCGGCGGGTCGCGAAGTTCCCCAGGCGGTACAGCAGTTCGGCCATCAGCATCCTCTCGGCACGTGCGTGCTCGGCGCACATCGTCAATCGGCGCGCGTCAGCTCCCGCGTTCGAATCGCGGGATGATCGTGCGCCGACGTAGATCATACGCAACGTCTCGTCTACGCAGTTTGTGAATAGGATGGCCGTCATGTCACAGCAAGCCCCCGGCGTCGACGAGCGCGCAGCCGCCGCACACCGCCAGGGTCCGGTCCGCAGCGAAGCGGCCCGCGTGGCGGTGCTCGAGGCGACGTCGAAGCTCTTCGCCGAGCGCGGCTACGAGCGCCTCACCATGGAGGGCGTCGCGTCCGAGGCCGGCGTCTCCAAGCAGACCATCTACCGCTGGTGGCCCTCCAAGGGGGCCCTCGTCTCCGACTGCCTCCTGCAGGGGCAGCTCTTCCCGAACCGCTTCACCGTGCCCAGCACCGGCGACCTGCGGCGCGACCTCACCGCCTGGCTCGACACCATCTTCGCCCTCCTCGGCCAGCCGCAGGGCGAGCTGCTCGTCCGCTCGCTCATCGCTGCCTCCGTCGAGAACGCCGACATCGGCCGGCGCCTCCACGAGAGCCTCGGCGCGAGCCAGTCCCTCACCGAACGTTTCAAACGCGCCATCGCCGACGGCCAGCTGGCACCGGATGCGCGGCTCGAGGAGATCGGCGAAGCCATCATCGGCGCCCTCCTCCTCCGCGCGCTCAGCCGAAGCGAGTCAAGCCCCGAGAGCATCCAGCGACTCCTCGACGCCGTCCTCGGGCCGGCGCTCCGCACCTGAGTGCCGTGCGCGAGCCGCGCTCCGCGCTCAGCTCCCGCGCGGCGCCTCGGGGGCTGAGCCTTCGGGCGATTCCGCATCCTCGTAGGCGTCCAGCTGGGCTCTGAAGTGCTCGGTCTTCGCGTCGGCGATGTCCTGCGGTCGGTTGTCGGCGCTCGCGAAGAACTCGTTCCACCGCGAGCGCAGCACCTGCCACACGAGTCGCGGCGTGACGCGCACGCGTCGGTTGCGCGCATCCTCATCGGCGATCTGCACGACCTTCCCGTCGGCGGCGTCGGCCGCATCCGCCGCATCCACGACCGAGTCGACCCCCGCCGCCCGCGCCCGCTCGACATCACGGGCGACGTCGCGGTCGCGGGTGTCGAACGGCTGGAGCGCGTGGTCGACGCACAACTCGGCGACCCCCTTCGCGTGGTCGTACATAACGGACTGCGCGGCGCCCTCGATCTCCCACGTGGATGCGCGGGGCAGGAGCCCGGCCATCTCGCGCAGCCAGGAGCGCGGCACGAGCGAGTCATGCTCGCCTCTGATGAGCAGCGTGTGGGCCTGGATGCTCGGCAGCACCTCCTCGATCCGGTACCGCATCATGCGCGGGAGCACGGCCGAGAACCAGCGGAACCCGCACAGCAGGTAGGCACCGATCGCGAGCATCGCGACACGGAACGGTTCGTGTGCTGACGACTCGAGGAAGCGGTACGCGAGCTTCAGCAGGGAGCGTTCGCGCGGGTTCGTGACCGGGCCGATCAGCACGAGCGTGGTCAGCTCGGGCCGCTGGGAGGCGAGCTCGGCGACGACCTGCGTGCCCATCGAGTGCCCGACGAGCACCGGGTCGACGAGCCCGAGCTCGTCGATGACCGTGCCGACCACGGCGGCGTACCGCTGGATGCTCATGGGGCGCTTCGGGTACGGGACACCCGCGAAGCCGGGCAGATCGAGGGCATGCACGGGCCCGAACTCGCCGAGCCCCGGCGCGAGGTTCTCGTAGTAGTTCGAGGCGACCCCGATGCCCGCGACGAGCACAAACGCCCGGTCGCCATCCGCGCCGATCGTCGAGACCCGCGCCCGCACCTCGCCGTGCCGGATGTACCGCACCTCGACGCGCTTACGCGCATGATCGCGAGCAGACGGCGATGCGGAGGCGGGAGACACGGCATCAACTGTAACGAGGACCGTCCGCCGCGAAGCTCAGGGCCAGGGCCGACGAGGATCCCCAGCGTCGCAGGCTGTTCGTCTCAGCCCGACCGCAGCGCTCACGCTCCGACACGCACAGGCTTCGACACGCACAGGCTTCGCGCCTGATGCTCCCCGGAATTCCCGGCGGCCACGCCGGCTGCCACTCCCAGCGAGCACACCCAGCGACTGCCCCCGGACCTACTCCCCGAGGAACCGCGCCGTCGGGCGTCCTCCGGTCGGCTCCAGGAGCACCACTTGGCCGTTCAGGATGCGGGGGCACGCCGCGCCCGTGATGGCCTCGATCCCCGCGCGGAGGAAGACGCCGTGGCTCACGATCACCGCAGTCCCGGGCCCCTCGAGGAGCGCCGCAAGCGCCGCCCCGGCCCGTTCGCCCAGTTGCGTCGTCGATTCCGACCCCGGGTACTCACCGGAAGGCCACCGCTCCGCGGCCTCCGCAACGTGCATCCCTTCCGCTTCCCCGAAGTCCCGTTCCAGCAGCCCGGGGTCGAGGACCGGGGCGGCGGTGTCGAGATGGGAGCCCACGATCGCCGCCGTCTGCGCCGCTCGAGTCAGCGGCGATGCCACCACGCGGCCCCAACGCGCCCGGGCGAGCAGCCTGCCGGCCGCGTGCGCCTGCAGCTCCCCGTGCGCGTCGAGCGCGATGTCGCTGCGCCCCTGCAGACGTCGCTCGAGGTTCCAAGCGGTACGGCCGTGCCGCACCAGCGCGAGGGTCACGACGCGGACACCGAGATCGGCGCATCGCGCTCGGATGCACGCGCATCGCGCCCCGGAACAGAGGCCGAGGGCGCGCGGCCGGCGCCCTCGACAGGCTGAGCGCCCGAGCCGGAGGCATTCGCAGGTGCAGAAGCTGAAGCTGAAGCAGAAGCAGAAGCAGGAACAGCGGCAGGAGCAGGAGCAGGAGCAGGAGCAGCGTCAGGAGCAGGAGCAGGAGCAGGAGCAGCGTCAGGAGCAGGAGCAGGAGCAGCAGAGGCAGCGGCAGCGGCAACAGTTGTGCCGTAGATTCGCGCCTTCGCGATGCGCACCGCGACGCGGTCGCCCACCTTTGGTCGAACCCCGCGCGTGCGTGCCCGCAGCCGAAGCCCGTCCCAGTCGAGCACGAGGTCGCTGCCCTCTGGGGTGAAGAGTGCCGAGCGGACCGTCGCGTCGCTGCCAGCGTCACCGACACCAACACCAACACCGACGCCAACGACCTCAACCTCGACGTCGCTCGGCAGAATCGCCGCCTGCACGGTGCCCGCGTCGGCCTGCGCTTCCCCTTCGAGTCGGGACCGGTCGACGCGCAGCGGGTGCCCATCCGCCACAAACCCCTCCTCGCTGAGCTCGCCGTCGACGATCGTCGCGTCGGAGAGGAACTTCGCGATGAACGGCGACGCTGGTCGCGTCACGAGCTCCTCGGGGGTGCCAAGCTGCTGGATGCGCCCGCCGTCGAGCACCGCCACGCGGTCAGCGAGGGCGAGCGCCTCGGAGCGGTCGTGGGTGACGTGCACAACCGTGAGCCCGAGCTCCCGGGTGAGCGTGTGCAGTTCGAGCCGGAGGCTGTCCCGGAGTGGCTCGTCGAGCGCCGACAGCGCCTCGTCGAGCAGCAGCACGCGCGGCCTCGCAACGAGCGCCCGCGCGATCGCGACGCGTTGCCGCTGCCCACCCGACAGCGTCGCCGGGTTGCGCTTCGCGTAACCGGTGAGGCCGACCATGGCGAGGGCCTCCTCGACGCGGACCACGCGTTCCGATTTGGGAACTCTCGCCCGGCGCAGCGGGTAGTCGACGTTGCGGCCGACGTTCCAGTGCGGCCACACGGCGTGCTGCTGGAACACCATGCCGAGCTCCCGCGCCTCCGGCGGCACCTCCGTTCCCCCGCCCGCGACGACCCGCTCGCCGATGCTCACTCGCCCCGCCGTGGGTGCTTGGAAGCCCGCGATCGTGCGCAGCAGCGTCGTCTTGCCCGACCCGGACGGGCCGACGAGCGCGAGGAACTCCCCGTCGCGGAGCGCGAGGTCGATGGTGTCGAGGCCGACGGGGCCGCCCGGGAAGCGGACGGAAACTGCGTCAAGAGTGACTGATGCCACGGTGTGCCCTTCGTGAAGATCAAGCGGATTCGGAAGACGAGCTGAGGGGTGACAAACGCGGCCGCGGAGGCAGCGGATGCGCGAGGCCAGCGGATACGTGAAGCGGCAGCTGCACATCCGACGCTCGCGCAGCCCGCCTCGCCGCCCCACTACTTCGGCGCCCGCGTCGCGACGCCGATGACGGCCACCCCGAGCAGCGCCACGAGGAGCGAGAGCGCGGCGGCCGTGTTGAACGCCCCGGCCTGCTGCAGGTTGAAGATCGCGACGCCGAGCGTCTGCGACCCTGGCGAGAGCAGCAGCACCGACAGGGTCAGCTCGCGCACCGCGGTGACGGCGACGAGCACAGCTCCCGCGAGCGCGGCAGGTGCCGCCATGCGGCTCGAGATGTCGACGAGCGCGCGCATCCGCCCAGCTCCCCCGATCCTCGCTGCCTCCTCCGCGCTCGCCGGGGTGCTCGCGAGCGGCGCCGCCACGGCCTGGACGACGAGGGCGGTGAACGAGGTGACGTAGGCGCAGAGGATCAGCCAGGGCGTGTTGAAGAGCCCGATGTGGGGCGCGAGCACGAGCCAGGCGACGGCGATGACGATGCCGGGGACCGCCTGCGGCAGCATCGCGAGGGCCCGCAGCGGGCCGCTGCCGCGCATCCGCGTTCGGGTGACGAGCACCGCGATGCCCAACCCGAGGACCCCGCAGATGAGGGCCGCAAGCACGGCGAGCATGACCGAGTTCGTGGCGCCCTGGATGGAGTTGGCCGACGTGACGGCTTTCACGACGTTGTCGAGGGTGAGGTTCTCGGGCGCCAGCGGGAGGCCGGGCGCCCGCAGCAGCGACTGCTGCAGCAGGGAGAGGAGCGGCAGCACCGTGACCGTCAGCACCAGTGCCCAGGTGACGACCGATGCCGGCACCTTGGCGCGACCGAGCGGCAGCACCTGCGGCGCCGATGCCGACGAGTCGAGCTCCCAGCGGCTCCTGCCGATGAGGAAGTCGACGACGAGGGCGGCGAGCGCCAACAGCAGCAGCACCACCCCGATGGTCGCGACGACCGCGAGCGGCTCTTCCACCGTCCCCGATTGCAGGTAGCGGTAGACGAGCGTCGCGAGGGTCGTGTACTGCTCGGGCAGCCCGATGATCGACGGGATGCCGAAGTCGGCGAGGTTTCCAACCGCGATGAGGACAAACGACGACAGCAACGCCGGGCGGAGTAGGGGAACCGTGATCGTGAGGATGCTGCGCCCCGGGCTTGCCCCTGCGATGCGTGCCGCCTGCTCGAGGTCGGACGGCACGCGGCCCAGGGCGGCCGAGACGATGAGCATCGCGATCGGGTAGCTGTGCACGGTGAGGAGGAGGATGACGCCGTCTGCGCCGTAGATCGACCAGAGCGGTGAGCCGAACGCCTGCGACCACCACAGGTTCACGGGGCTCGTCGGCCCGGCGATGCCGAGCCACGCGATCGCGCCCACGAACGGCGGCACCAGCAGCGGAGTCAACGCGAGCAGCCTGAGCCCGCGACGGCCGGCGAGGTCGGTGCGGTCGAGCAGCACCGCGAGCGCCGTGCCGGTGACGACGGCGCCGAGGGCGGATGCTCCGGCCGAGACGAGGCTGTTCGTCGCGGCCTCCACGACGTCGCCCTGCCAGAGCACGTGCAGCTGCGTGCCGCCGGCCGCGAGCACGAGGATCGCCGCGATGGGAACGAGCACGGCCGCGGCGACGGCAACCCAGAGGGCGATCGACAGGCCGTGGACGCCGTCGAGCCGGGGGCGCCGCGTCGTGGGGACCGCCGCCGAGGCGGTGCCGCTGCGAACAGCGGCACCGCTCCGGGGTTGTGTGGTCAGTGTGCTCATGGGAGAAGGGGTGAGGTCATGTGGGAAGTGGCTGCCCGTCAGAGGAAGAGCGTGCGGAACTTCTCAACGGCCGCGTCCTGGCTGGCGCGGATGGTCTCGAGCTCCGGCGAGAGGATGGTGATCTCGTCCATCGCCGGGGCGCCCTCGGGCGTTCCGACGTCGTCGCGCACCGGCAGGTACGACTGGTTGACGGCGAGCTCCTGGCCCTCGGCGCTCACGAGGAAGTCGACGAACGCCTTCGAGGCCTCCGCCTCCTCGGTGTTCGCGAAGATGCCGACGGGCTGCGACACGTACGGCACGCCCTCCGTCGGGTACGAGACGGCGATCGGCGATCCCTGCGCGGCGAGTTCGCGAGCCAGGTAGTCGACGACGATGCCCACGGGCTGCGCACCCGTCGCGATGGCCTGGGAGACGGGTCCGTTGCTGTCCGCGATGACCGGCTTGTTGGCCGCGAGCTTCGTCAGCCACTCCTCGCCGAGCGCGGGCTCGTCGAGCCAGACCGCGGCGTTGTACGCGGCCGCACCGGACACGTCGGGGTTCGGCATAACGAGCTTGTTCGCGTACTCGGCGTCGGTGAGGTCAGCCCACGACGTCGGCGGCTCGGTGACGAGGCCCGTGTTGTAGGCGATGACGGTCGGGATGATGCGCGTGCCCGTGTAGTAGCCCTCGGGGTCGACGATGTCCTGGTTGAGCGACTCGACGTCGGCGGGCGAGTACTGCAGCAGCAGCTCGTCGGCGGCGTAGTCCTCGAACGTGCCGGCGTCGGCGGCGAGGAACACGTCCGCCTGAATACCGCCGGAGGCCTGCTCCGTCGCGACCCGGGTCGTCAGGTCGCCGGTGCCCGCGCGGAACACCTCGACCGTCACCTCCGGGTGCACCTCGTTGAAGGCCGCGACGAGCGCATCCGCCTTCTCCTGCGGCTCAGACGTGTAGAGGGTGATGGTTGCGGCGTCGAGAGTGGATGCGGCCGACGGGCTGGCGTCGCCGCTCGCGGCCGTGCTGGGTGAGCTGGCGCAGCCCGCGAGGAGCACGCCGGCGAGGCCGAAGGCCGCGAGCGCGGCGGTGGTACGGAGGGAGTTCATGATGACCTAACTGTTCGAGGGAGAGCGGGGCTGTGCAGGGGGAGAAAAGTCTGTGCGGGGAAGGAGGGTCATTCTTCGGCGGAGGCAAGCGAGGCTGGGCTGGTGGCGCCCGGGCTGAGCGTGAAGAGCACCTCGGGGTGCTCGACGCCGACGCTGGATGCGCTCACGCCGTCCGCGGTCAGGTGCACGAGCGAGTACATCGAGCGGTCGAAGCCGCTCACTGTGCCCGGTTCGGCGTCCATGACCTGGTGGTAAGCGAGCGCCGGACCGACCGAGACATGCACGCCGCGCATCGTCGCCGCGAGCGGGTGATGGAAGTGCCCGGACAGGACCGCCCGAACATCGGTGCCCTCGACGAGGTCGAGGAAGTCTGCGGCATCGCGGAGGCCCGCCCGCGCCAGCGTCGGCAGCGGGGACCCGAGCGGCGGGTGGTGCATCACGACGACGGAGCCCATCGAAGGCAGTTCCGGTGTAGGCGATGCGGTCGCGAGTGCTCCGGCCTCGGGGTGCGCGAGCTCGGCCTTGAGCCAGGCAAGCTGCTCGGCGCCCAGAGCACCCGTCGACGAGTCGAGCAGCAGGAAGCGCCACCCGCCGATGCGCACCGCGCGAGGAATCGCGGCGTCCGCCCTGCGTCCCTCCGGCGCCTCGTGCCCGGGGAGGACACGGGCGGCCGCGCGGTCGTCGTGGTTGCCAAGCACCGTCAGCACGGGCACACCCCAGGCCGCTTCGAGCTCAAGGAGCGCGTCGCGGAGCGCCGGGTAGGCGGCTTCATTCCCGCGTTCGATGAGATCGCCCGAGATGACGATCGCATCGGGCACGACGCCGGCGTCACGGGCGTAGGCGCTTGCCGCGCGCATCCGCTCGATGCCGTCGATCGCCCCGTAGAGCGGTGCGCCGGCCGTCGCGTGCACGTCGCTCAGGTGCAGCACCGTGGTGCGCGCCTCACCGAGCGTCGCCGCGGGGCTTGCCCCCTGGTTCAGGGCGAGGTTCAGGGCGAGGCTCGAGTCGGGGTTCACGAGCCGACCATCGGGGTCGCCTCGGGCGCCGGCTTGGCCGCCCCTGCCACCTTTTCCTGCAACGCCTGCACCTGTGCGTCGGTGAGGCCGTGCGCGCGCAGGTACGCTTCGGCACCGCCCAGTTCGCGCACGATGCCGAGCGCGTACTCGAGCGCTTCGGCGGGGCTGTCGAGGTGGAGGCGCAGGATCTCGTCGCGCTGCTCGGCCGGATACGCGGCGGCGACGGCGAGCGCGAACGGCTCGCGCACGGAGCGCACCGCGACGCCGGAAAGCGCGTAGTCGGCGACCACCTCAGCCTCGTCCGCTCCCCCGACGAGTTCGGCGAGCGCGACGACGAGCCCAGTGCGGTCCTTGCCCGCCGTGCAGTGCACGAGCACTCCGGCCTCGGCGTTGGCCAGCACCGCGACGGCCTCCGCGAGCGCACCGCCGCGGCCTCGGAGGAGGGTCTCGTAGATGTCCTCGAGGCGGCCCGCGACGGGCGGCTCGCTGCCGTAGAGCGGCACCTGGCGGACCGGGATGCCGTGGGTCCGAGCGCCCGACTCGGCGCGTTCGCGGAGGTCGAGGATGAGCGCGACGCCGAGTTCCCGCAGCTGGGACTCGCCGGCGACCGTGAGGGCGTCCGGGGATCCGGCGCGCACCACCCAGGGGCAGGTCGCACCAGCTGCGCGAGCGTTGAACAGCCCGTCGATCTCGATCGCTCTCACGAGCACCTCCGTTGCCTAGCTCCAGTCTGTTACAGGGATTCCGTAAGACCTGGAACGTCGTTACATCGAGAGTGTGGCGAGCGCCGGTGAACACGCGGTGACGCGAGTCGAGCGCGCGAATGAACTCCGGGAGACGAGTCCGCGCGGGGCCCCACCGAGGGCGAGAGCGGTGCGCTCAGGTGCTGCGCGCACCGCACATCGACATCAACCCTGATGACTTTTCACGACTGGTGATGGGTAAAAACCCATCACCAGTCGGCGAAACCCAGCACGAGCATCCGCAAGACCCCTGCACCGCTGCGGAAACCCGCAAGAGCCGGCGCCACACGTTGCGCTCGACCTAGGAGAGAGCAGCACGCCGCGAGCGAGCTCGAACCCCTCCGGAGTTCAGTCTTCGGAGAGCGCGTCCGCGACGACGTGCCGCATGCCGACGACCTCGTCGCCCCCGAGCTGCTGCGAAAGCGCGGAGTGGAACGCGTGCAGCACGATCGTGTGCCCGAGCCGCGCGAGGAAGGGGTCGATGTCGTGGGCCGTTCCCGCGGGCCCCGTCGTGACCACGATGTCGGCGACCCGACCGAGGGGTGAGCGCGCGTAGCTCGTGACGAGGATCACGGTCGCGCCCTGCGCGCTCGCCGCTTCCGCCGCGCGCAGCGACTGCACGTTGGCGCCCGAGTAGCTGAGCGCGAGGCACACGTCGCCCGCCGCGAGCGAGCGCACCGCGAACTGCTGGGCGAGGGCATCCACCGGCGCTTCGACCGAGTGGCCGAGCGTGCTGAGGCGCATCACGAAGTCCTGTAGGGGCGGCCCCGAAAACCCGCTGCCGACGAGCACGACGCGGCGGGAGCCCCGCAGGGCCGCCACTGCGGCGACGATTCGCTCGGGGTCTGCGCTCTCCTGGGCGAGACGCACCGCGTCGATCGCGTCGTCAAAGGTGTTCGCCTCACCGGCAGGCGCCTGCTCGCGCGGGGCGAGCGGGGCCGAGCGGGCGAGGTCGAGACGCAGGTGCTGAAACCCTCGAAACCCGAGGCTCTGGCAGGCCCGGATCACGGTGGCCGTCGACGTGCCAGCCGCATCCGCGAGCTCGACCGTCGACCACTCGACAACCTCATCGGGCCGGGCGAGCACCATCTGCGCGACCTTGCGCTCGCTGGGGCCGAGGGCGGCGGATGCGGCGCGAACGCGCGCGAGCACGCTCAGCTCGGGCCGCGTCACGCCGACCTCGCGGGCGGAACCGCTCGCCTGCGACGGCGCAGGAGGGTGGCCCGACGCGTGAGGGTGGCCTGACATGTGAGGGAGTATAGGGGACCGCGTGAAACACTGGCCGTCATGCGCGCAATCACGGTTCCAACGCCAGGCGGGCCTGACGCCCTCACCCTCTCCGAGGTCGAGGAGCCGGTCGCCGGTCCTCACGAAGTGATCATCGACGTCGCCGCCGCCGGCGTGAACCGGGCCGATGTCGCACAACGCGAGGGCAAGTACCCGCCCCCCGCTGGCGCGCCCGCGTGGCCCGGCCTCGAGGTAAGCGGCACCGTCGTCGCACTCGGCGCATCCGTCACCGCTTGGAAGGTCGGCGACTACGTTGTCGCGCTGCTGCCGGGCGGCGGCTACGCCGACCGGGTTGCCGTCGACGAGGGCCTCGTGCTGCCCATGCCGAGGCGCGTCGATCTCGTCGAAGCGGCCGGCCTTCCCGAGGCGGTCGCGACCGTCTGGTCCAACCTGTTCATGAGCGCCGAGCTGCGCGGCGGCGAGACGCTGCTCGTGCACGGCGGCACCAGCGGGGTCGGCACCATCGCCATCCAGCTCGCCGCGGCGCTCGGCGTCACCGTCTACGCGACCGCGGGCTCCCCCGAGAAGGTCGCCGTCACCGAACAGCTCGGCGCGACCAAGGGCATCAACTACCGCGAAACGGACTTCGTGGAGGCCATCCGCGAGGCCACCGACGGGCGCGGCGTCGACGTCATTCTCGACATGGTCGGCGGCGACTACCTCGCCCGAGACGTGGTGGCGCTCGCGCCGGGCGGACGCATCATGGTCATCGCCGCCCAGGGCGGCAACGACGCCACCATCAACGTCGGTCGGCTCATGCAAAAGCGCGGCCGCATCTGGGGCACCACGCTGCGCGCGCGGCCACTGGATGAGCGGCGAGCGATCATCGCGCAGGTGCGCGAGCACGTGTGGCCGCTCGTGGAATCCGGCAAGGTGCGCCCCCTGCTCGACACGGTCGAGACGCTCGACTTCGCGCACCGCGCCCACCGACGCATGGAGTCGGGTGGGCACGTCGGCAAGATCCTCCTCGCCGTGCGCTGACAGCCCGCACCGGTACCGGCAAACCCGCATTCGGGCGGCTCGATCATGGGCGAATTCGGTGAGTTTCGCGGCCGATAGGCACCGCAGATCGGGCGACGGGAAATGTGCTGGGGGCCGTCGTATCCTGGTGATCCGGGATGCTCGACGGTCCCGGATTTCGCGAGGCGTTCCGGGGGGAGCGCGGCATTCCGGGGGGGGAATCATGTGCCGAGACATTGGCGATCGATCAGTCGTGGGCAGCGGGTGCGCGTGCAACACGTTCTACGACCACATCAGGCAAGCTGACACGCTGCCGCGGCCAAAAGCCGACGGCGCGTGGACCCGCGAGCGCGGCTACGCCGTCGAGCTGAGCGACAACGATTGGCGCTTCTTCGCGGCCCTTGAGCCCGCCTACGCCTACGGGCGCGCCGGGCGGATGTCGGCGCAGGCGAGCAGCTGGTCGATCCGCGAGGCGGTCTCCGAAGTGCAGCTCGATCCGACCAGCGGGCGAGAGGTGCGCACCCTGCATCTCCTCTTCGGCGCCGACCACGCCCACCGCAGCACCGAGAGCGGGCGCAGGCTGCTCTCTGACTTCGTCGCCGGCGCGACTGGCACGGGCGCAGGAGCTGGCACCGGCGAAGCCTGGCGAATCTCGGCCTAGACAACACGCGGGCCAGAGGGGCCGCGGGCAGAGGGGCCGCGGGCCCAAGGAGCCGCGGGGCCAAGGAGCCGAGGGGCCGAGGGGCCGAGGCCTACGACACCTCGAGTGCCGACGGTTCGGCCTGCGACAATACGGGCATGTCTCCAGCGAAGCGTCGCGTCACCGTCGTCCTGTTCGAGGGGTTCGAGCTCCTCGACGTGTTCGGCCCCGTCGAGCTGTTCCGCATCGACCGCTCGCTCTTCGATGTTGAGCTCATCGCCCCGCTAGCCGGCGCCGTCCGCAGCTCGCAGGGCCCGGAAGTCGTCGCCACCAGCAGTTTCGCCGACGCCGCAGCGCCCGACATCGTGCTGGTTCCTGGCGGGCAGGGCACCCGCGCACTGGCGGTCGATGCCGACTTCCTCGCCTGGCTCGGGGCGTGGGCGGCGGATGCGCGGCTCGTGACGTCCGTGTGCACAGGGTCGGCGCTGCTCGCGGCCGCGGGCCTGCTCGACGGCTACCGGGCGACCTCCAATAAGCGCGCCTTCGCGTGGGCGTCGTCACACGGCGCATCCGTCGACTGGGTGCCGCAGGCACGCTGGGTGGAGGACCGCAACCGCTGGACCTCCTCCGGCGTCGCCGCTGGCATGGACATGGCGGTCGCCATCATCGCCTCGATCCATGGCCCGGAGGTCGCCGCGAAGCTGAGCGACGCCGCCGAGCTCGACGTGCACACCGACGCCTCGTGGGACCCGTTCGCCGCGAAGAACGGCCTCGCGTGATCGCGCCAGCCAACGCCGAAACCCAGGACCCGGCGATGGCTCCCCTCACACCCCACACGAAGGACGCACGCTGATGGCCCTCGAACTCCGCCCGAACTGCGAACGCTGCGACGTCGACCTGCCGCCAGACGCCGAGGCCTACATCTGCACCTTCGAATGCACGTGGTGCCGAGAGTGCGCCGCGACGTTCCCCGGCGGAGCCTGCCCGAACTGCGGCGGCAACCTCGAGCGGCGCCCCGTGCGCCCCGCGTCGAAACTGGCCGCCAACCCGCCGAGCACGATCCGCGTACACGGCGGGTAGCGGCGCCCCGACTCCCCTGCTTTCGGCCCCTACGCGCGCACGAGCACCTTCATGCCCTTGCCGGCGCGCAGACGCTCGATGGCCCCGACCACGTCATCGACGGCGACATCGTCAACCCAGCCGTCGGCCGTGTATCCGCCCGCCGCCATCGCCGCGATGACCGCGTCGAAGTCGCTCTGCAGGTACGCGAGCGTGCCCACGATCGCGGTCTCGCCCATCACCAGCCGCGTCGGCAGGAAGTCCATGGGGCGCTCGTGAATGGCGACGACCACGACACGTCCGCCCGGAGTGAGGTTCGCGAGCGACGCCGAGACGGCTGGCCCGACGCCGGCCGCGTCGAACGCGACATCCACCCCGTCGCCACCGGTGAGCTCGGCGACGCGCGCCGCGAGGTCCTCGGTGCTGGGGTCGACGAGGTTCGTCGCGCCCACGCCGGCGATCGCCGCGCGGCGGTCCTCGCTGGGCTCCGAGACGATGACCGTCTCGACGCCCTTCGCTCGCAGCGCGAACCAGACGCCGATGCCGATGGGTCCAGCGCCCGAGATGAGCGCCGTCTGGCCCGCCTGCACACCGCTCTGCTCCACCGCGTGCCAGGCGACCGCCATCGGCTCGACGAGCGCCCCGAGGCGCAGATCCACGTTCTCGGGCAGCACGTGCAGCTTCGACGCATCCACCGTCGTGAACTCGGCCATGCCGCCGCCGTGCGACGAGAGGCCGTGGAATCCGATCTTCGTGCACACGTTCGGCTTGCCGCGGCGGCAGGCGGCGCACTCGCCGCACGCGTAGATGGGCCACACCGCGACGCGGTCGCCGACCTGCACCGAGTCGACGCCGTCGCCCAGCTCGACGACCGTTCCCGAGAACTCGTGGCCGAGGATCTGCGGTGGCAGGGAGCCCGTCACGGGATGCGGATGCTCGAAGTCGAGGCCGGAGCTCTCGGGCGCGTAGTAGACGTGCAGGTCGGAGCCGCAGATGCCCGCGTATGCGTTGCGCAGCTTCACCTGGCCGGCGCCAGGCGTCGGCTCAGCGACATCCTCGATGCGCACGTCCTCCTTGCCATGGAACACCGCGGCCCTCATGCGAGGAACTTCCGCAGGTCCGGGTACCCGGTCGTCGACCAAGCGCCGTCGACGACGAGGTTGTCCCCCGAGATGTACGAGGCGTCGTCGCTGGCCAGGAACAGCGCGGCCGACGCGATCTCCTCGGGCTGCGCCGGGCGGCGGAAGGGGATGCGCTCGTCGTAGGCCTCCTGCACGCCAGGAATGTCGGTGAGGCCCTTCGTGAGCGGGGTCGCGACGAGGCCGGGCGAGACCGCGTTGACGCGGATGCCGTGCTCGCCGAGCTCGAGCGCGGCCTGCTTCGTGAGCATCACGGCCGCCGCCTTCGAGGCGGTGTAGCCGACGCCGAAGTGCATCGGGACCAGCGAGTTGAGGGAGGCGACGTTGACGATCGCGCCAGGCTTGCCCTCGGCGAGGAACTGACGCGCCGCGAGGCGCGTGCCGTTGAAGGCGCTGTAGAGGTTGAGGCGCACCGTGAAGTCCCAATCGGCGAACGAGATGTCGGTGAGCGTGCCCGCCCGCGACCCGCCAGCGACGTTGAAGAGCGCATCGAGGGTGCCGAACTTCGAGACGGTCTCCGCAACGAGGCCGGCGAAGTCGTCCTCGTCGGTCACGTCTGTGCGTCGGCCGACGACGTTCTCGCCGAACGTCTCGCTCGCGGAGGCGACGAGCTCCGCGTTGATGTCTGCGACGACCACCGACGCGCCCTCGGCGACCAGGCGCTCCGTGATCTTCGCGCCGATTCCCGACACGCCACCCGTGACGATCGCGACCTTGCCTGCGAACCGACCAGGCGCGGTGGTGCCGGCTGATCCGCTGGCTGCGGCGGCGTGCGCGCCAACTCCGCCCGAGCTCGGCTCCTGGGTCGAGCTTGCTTCCTGTGACATTGCTCACTCCGTTCTGCGCGCCGTCGTTGGCGTGCATCCTCACCCTACGCCGCCTATCAGTCACCTGTCAGATAGTTTGCTGGGCGGATCCCGCAGACCCCATAGGGTGGGCGGATGGACCCGCGTCAGGCACGTACGAGATCGGCGCTGCAAGACGCGATCTACCAGCTCGCAGCGTCGCAGCCCATCGCCGACGTCAGCGTCGCCCAGGTCGCCAGGCAGGCGGGCATCACGCGCGACACCTTCTATCGGTACGCCCCGACGCCGGAGCACCTCCTCTCGACGTTCCTCGGCGAAGAGATCGACGCACTCATGGCACCCATCCGGTCGCTGCCGGCCAGCAGCGGCACCGAACTCAGCGTCTTCGACGAGCCGGAACGCGAGCTGCTGCGCCACATCGCGGCGCGCGCGCAGATCTACCGCAG
The DNA here is from genome assembly GCF_049707175.1 of Pseudoclavibacter helvolus. Lineage (GTDB taxonomy): Bacteria > Actinomycetota > Actinomycetes > Actinomycetales > Microbacteriaceae > Pseudoclavibacter > Pseudoclavibacter helvolus_A. Next base: position 92,649 of record NZ_JBNAFM010000014.1, read on the forward strand.
CGCGATGGCACCCCGACTCACCGGCCCCGTGCGTGACACCCTCGTCGACCGCATCGAAACAGGACTCCTCACCCATCTCGAACGCCACCCGGAGATCGCGCCCGCACCCCAGCCAGGCATCGACCGCGAACGCCACTACCGGCTCCTCGTCGCCTACGCCGGCGGTGGCACCGTGAGCGCCATCGAAGAGTGGCTGCGGTCCGGAGACCTCGACGACGTGGATGCGGCGGCCAGGACGATCATCGCCGCCTCACCCGACTGGTGGCTCGGCCGGGCGTAGGCGCACGCCGCAGACGTCGAGGCAAGGGGCGCGGGGCGCGCGCATCCCGGGTAGGCCGCGTGGCTCGCGAGGGTGGCAGCCGGCTGGGAGTTGCGTGACCATGCCCCGGCGGAGTCCATCTGAGCTCGGTCGGCGGCTAGCGTCGCACTGATGACCCCCACCTCGAACGACGCCACGCAGCGCCCCGTCAGTGGCAACGACACCGGCAACGGCAACGGCCCCACGGACGGGCGCGGCCCCGCCAACGGCACAGGCACCGGCACCGGCACCGGCACCGGCACCGGCCCAGCCGAACGCCCCGGCAACGGCAACGGCAAGGGCACGCACGCCGCCGAGCCCCGGCGGCTGTCGCAGCAGGAGCCGAGCCTTACGAACTACCGTGTGCTCGTCGTCGGCGGCGGCAACGCAGGACTCTCCGTTGCGGGTCGCCTCCAGCGCGCCGGGGTTGACGGGGTCACCGTCATCGAGCCACGCGACCGACACGTCTACCAACCGCTCCTCTCGCACGTCGCGGGCGGCACCGCACGCGCCAGCCAGGCCTCGCGCCCGCAGGCCGAGGTCATGCCGGACGGGGTGGCCCTTCTCCAAGATGTCGTCGCCTCCGTCGACCCAGACGCCTCGTCGGTCATGCTCACCTCCGGGCGACGCGTCGGCTACGAGCACCTCATCGTCTGCCCCGGCATCGTGCAGGACTGGGACGCGATCCCCGGCCTCCGTGCCGCACTCGCCACCGAGACCACCGCATCCAGCTACGAGATCGGCCTTGCCGACAAGACCTCCCGCCTCCTGCGAGACCTGCGCGGCGGCACCGCGATCTTCGTGCAGGCCCCCGAGCCCGCGTCGTTCGCCGGCGCGATCCAGAAGCCCATGTACCTGGCCTGCGACTACTGGAGGTCGCAGGGGGTGCTCGACCGAATCCGCGTCGTCCTCGTCCTGCCGGAGAAGACCCCGCTCGGCGTTGCCGAGATCGACCGAGAGCTCGAGCGACGCATCGCCGACTACGGCATCGAAGTGCGCCGCGAATCGCACCTCGCGGCAGTGCTGGCCGACGCGAAGACCGCGGTCATCTCGCGACGACCCGCATCGGAGGCGGCGCTTGAGGCCGAACCTGCAACCAGAGGTCCAGGCACAGGCACAGGCACCGCAACTGGCGACGATGACAACCCCAGCTCCAGCTCCAGCGACGAGCGGATTCCCTACGACGCGCTCATCGTTGAGCCCCCGCAGCGGGCGCCCCACTGGATCGCTGAGTCAGGCCTCGCGCGCATCCCTGCACCCACCGCCGAAGCGCCCCAGGCAGGCAACTCGGACGCGCACACGGAGCGTGGCTTCGCGGACGTGGACACCCGCACGCTCCGACACCGCCGACACGCGAACGTGTGGGCGCTCGGCGACGCCGCCGTCTCGCGCAGCCAGCGCTCGGGCGGTGCCCTGCGGAAGCAGACGAAGGCGCTCGCCGAGAACCTCGTGAGCGCGCTCGCGCACAAGCCGCCGCGCAGCGAATACGACGGGTACACGGTCGCCCCGTTCACGGTTTCGCGGTCATCCGTCGTCTTCGCCGAGTTCGACGAGCACGGCCGCCAGCAGCCGAGCATTCCCCTCTGGAAGGGCCTCGCCCGCGAGCGCAGACTCACGTGGGTTTTCGACCGACGCATCCTCCCCTGGGTCTACTGGAACCTCATCCTGAAAGGACGCGCCTAGCGCTCCCTCCACCCCTCCAGGGAGTGGCAGGCCTGAGCAGCGGAGAGGGCTGCGCCGTCGGGGCTCAGCTGATCACGACCGCCGTGCCGTAGGCCACGATCTCCTGGAAATTCTGGTCGATCTCGTTCGAGTCGTACCGCATCGCGACGACGGCGTTCGCGCCCGCTGCCTCAGCGGTCGCCTTCAGGCGCTCGACGGCCTCCGCGCGTGCCTGCTCGAGCTGCGTGGTCAACCCCTTCAGCTCGCCGCCGCCGAGCGACTTGAGGCCGGCCGCGAACTGCGCGCCGATGTTGCGCGAGCGAACGGTGAGGTCTGAGACCTCGCCGATCACACTCGTGATGGAGGAGCCGGGAACGTCATTGGTCGTCACGATGAGCATGCAGCGAGGCTACCGCCTCAGCTCGCCTGACCCCCAGCGGTTGGCGAGAACCCACCGGGCTCATGACGAGAAACGATGCCAGACACGACCCGGCACAGCGCTACGCGCGAACGAATCCGGTCGCCGCTCGCACGCCGAACGTCTACGCGCTCGGCTCCCAGTCGACCCAGTCGTAACCGATGTCATCGCAGGCGTCGTCGACCTTGTCGAGCGCGTCCTCGGTCGTCCCCGAATCCGGCGAAGCCGCGTGCGCCTTCGCCGCATCCCAGATGAGCCAGTCGTCACGATCAGAAGCTCGGCCCGTGAACGTGAAGACCAGGCCGCGGATCGCCTCCGCAACGGGCGGTTCGTCGATCGCGGCGTCACGCGCCGCATAGAGCTGGTCGACGGCCGAGGTGAACTGGGCCTTGGAGGCCTCGTCCGAATCGAAGCGGGCGCCGCCGGCCGCCAGCGAGAACATGGCGTCCGTCGCGGCATTCGCGTCCTGGCAGGCGCGCGCATCCCCCTCGAGGCCCTCGGCGAACGGGAAGACCGTCGGCGCCGGCGTCGCGGGCGTGACCGTCGTCTCGCTCCCCTGCGAAGCCACCGGCGACCCAGACGGGGAGGATCCACCGGACGCGATGCGGTTCGCCAACGTGCACCCGCTCAGCACCCCGGCGACCAGCAACCCGGCAGCGCTCACGACAAGAACTCTCTGACGCAACGTCTTCCCCTCGTAGGCATCGACAACCAGACCAGCCTACGAGTCGCACCTGCGCGCATCCCCCGCACCCGAGCACAACCTCGCCACTCGGCCGCACAGCACCGTCACACGAACCCAACTTCGCTCGATTACGCGACAAGGCAAACCACTTATTGCGCCACCCAACGGCTTCGGGTGAAGATGAAATGCGGGTGGGTCAACGATGATCCCTGGTCGCTTCCCGCGATCTGTCCGAACCTCATCCCCATGAGCGGCTGCTTGGGTGACTGCGCGGTCACCGAAAGCGAGGAAGGGCTCACACCTATGGCAGTACACCCACCGACGGGGCAAGAGCCCACGTACTTCGCCGTCGGCTTCATGACGCGCGGAGACGAGAAGATCGGCGACTCCGGCCTCGCGGAGATCACCGGAATCGAGATCGACTCGCTCGCACCCAACTCCGCCTCCCGAGTTCGCGCCGTCCACTTCGAACGGCACGCCATCGGCCTCAGCCAAGCGCGCGGCATCCGCGCCACATGGCACCGCAGCAGCCCGACGGCTCGACTCATGGCCGTCTACGTTCTCGTGCGCCGCGGCAGCATCGAGCTCTTCGACGAAACCGGCACGCTGTCCATGACCGAGGGCGACATCGCGCTCGTCAGCCCCAACACCGGCAGCGTCAAGTGGGACGTCGAACGCTCAGCGGAAGTGGCATGCATCGGCTTCGCACCAGAGGACAGCCCGGCGGACTCGAGCAAGGTGCCGATCCGCAAGCTCTCGCCAGGGTCGGCGATGTTCCAGGCCACCTACACGTTCCTCGCATCGGCAGCCCAAGCCCCCGCCGACGCCGACGCCACCGAGATCGCGCTCCTCCACGAGCTCACGCTCAACGCCGCACAAGCCCTCATCCGCGCGAGCCGCCCCGAGCTCCCCGCCGATGACCTGGCCGGGCGGGCCCTCGAAGTCCTCCAAGCACGCTTCCACTCCGCGATCTTCGGCATCGACGACGTCGCCCGCGAACGGCAGACCTCACGCCGCTCCCTGGAACGCGCCGCCTCGAACCGCGGCTTCTCGCTCTCCGAAGAACTGAACCTCCTCCGAACCAGGCACGCAGTGAACCTCCTCACCGACCAGCCCGAGACCCCGATCGCCGAGATCGCCGCCGCCAGCGGCTTCGGCTCGGCCGAGGTGATGCGGCGCGCATTCCAACGCCACCTCAACCAGAACCCCGCGAGAGTGCGCGGCAGCCTGCAGCCCACGGCCAGCGAGACGCCTCTTGACGAGTAGACCGAAGACAGCCGCCGTCTCGGTCGGCGCGCACGACCTACCCGGCTACCGCACGTTCGAGTTCACGTGGCGGGGCGAGCGCACGCCTCCCTTCCGCGCCGCCGCCCACACGTTCGGCTTCCGGCCCGTCAGGCACCCGAGACCCGTCTACGCACACTTCGCCGTCATCCGCTTCGACGCGTTCCTCGCCGCGCAGATGACGACACGACCCGCCGTATACGCCTGGACGCGAGACCGGCCGGAAGCTCGCCGACGCTACATCTTCCTGCTGATCACCCAGGGAAGCGTGTCGATGACCACCAACGGGGTCACCAGCGCCGCAGTCCAAGGCGGAACACTCGCCGCCCCGCCCTCGACCGGTGAGCTCCGCTTCGAAGCACACACGGAATCGACCTTCGTCGTCTTCACCGTCGACGCGAACGAAGTTCGCCCGCTCGCGATCCCCGACTCAGGAAGCACCACCGTGGAACTCGCCCGGCCCGTCTTCCGCGTCATGCACGACTACCTCGCGGAAGCCGCGAAGTCCCCACCCGCAACAGACGCCCGCGACGCCGAAACACTGCGCAGCATGACCCGCAACATCGCCGTGGGCCTCATGCGCGCCGCCGCACCCAGCGCGAAGCAAGACGGCATCCTGGAACGGGCGTCGGCCATCCTCGAGGCGAACGCCGCCTCGCTGACCTTCTCGGCCGACGACGTCGCGCGCGAACTCGGCGTCGCCCGCCGCACCCTAGACCGCGCCTACGCGCGCGAGGGGCTCTCCGTGTCCGACGAACTCCGCGCGCAACGCGCACGCTTCGCGCGCCAGCTGCTCACCCGCCACCCCGACTTGCACCTCGATACCGTCGCGCAGGAGAGCGGCTTCGCCTCACAGCAGGTCATGCGGCGGGCGCTCGAGCGCTACTACCAATCCACGCCGGCCGAGCTCAGACAGCAGAAGACGCTGGGGGCGGATGCGTCCGGCGCCTGAGACGCTGGCAGGCGCGCGAGGCCACGAGTCCAGCGCGAGTCCAGCGTGGACTCCGCGGGTCCAGCGAGGGCAACAAAAAAGGCCCGCTTTCGCGAGCCTTTCCTGCATCTGTCTCAACACAGAGCCTTGTACCGAAGTACCGTGCGCCCGAAGGGATTCGAACCCCTAACCTTCTGATCCGTAGTCAGATGCTCTATCCGTTGAGCTACGGGCGCCCAGTCTCTCACTTGCGCGATTGACCAGGGGTTAGCTTACACACGACCACGAGGGTCCGCAAACCGAGCGCGCCGCCACGGCATTTCGTTCAAGGCGACGAAGCTCTCGCCTGGTCTCATGCAGGCGCACAATGCCGGGCCAAGACCCCCGGAGTACCCTCAAACGAGTGACCCCCGACCGCACCAGCACCCCGAAGCCCCCATCCACCGGCAACCCGTGGCTCGGTCACCTCGGCGGGTCCCGCGACTATCGACGCATCCAGCTCGCCATGCTCTGCGCAGGATTCGCGACCTTCGCGCAGCTCTACGCCCCGCAGGCGCTGCTGCCGGAGATCTCGAACACCTTCGCGATCGACCCGGCAACCGCCGCCCTCATGGTGTCAATGGGCACCCTCGGCGTCGCCGTCTCGGTGCTGCCCTGGTCGATCGCGGCCGACAGAGTGGGGCGCGTCCGCGCGATCACGATCTCCATCTCGAGCGCGACCGTGCTTGGGCTGCTCATGATCCTCATGCCGAGCTTCGAGCTCGCGCTCGCCCTGCGACTCCTCGAAGGGCTTGCACTCGGCGGCGTGCCAGCCTGCGCCATCGCCTACCTCAACGAAGAACTGCACCCCACGGCCGCAGCCGGGGCCGCCGGCACCTTCGTCGCCGGCAACACCCTCGGCGGACTCGGCGGGCGCATCGTGCCCACCCCCGTCGCCGAGCTCCTCGACTGGCGCCTCGGACTCCTGACGGTCTCACTCATCTCCGTTGCCATGGCCGTGCTCTTCATCTGGCTCATCCCGAAACCCCGTGGCTTCGCACCCCTCGCCAAGCACGCGGGCGGCACCCTCGGGGCCAGCATCGGCCGCGCCTGGAAAGCCATCACCGCGCACCTCTCGAGCACCAGGATGCTCGGCCTCTTCGCGCAGGGCTTCTTCCTCATGGGCGGGTTCGTCGCCGTCTACAACTTCCTCGGCTTCCACCTCACCCAGGCGCCCTACTTCCTGCCCGTCTGGCTCGTGTCGCTCGTTTTTGTCACCTACCTCGCCGGCTCCTTCTCGTCGCCCTTCATCGCGCGCCTCGCAGGGCGCCACGGCCGCAAGATCGTGCTCCTCGCATCCACCGCCATCTCGCTCGGAGGGCTCGCGCTCACCCTCGCACCGCAGCTTTGGCTCGTCATCACGGGTCTCGCCGTCTTCACCGCCGCCTTCTTCGGGGCACACTCCGTCGCTGTCGGCTGGGCGGGGGCCTACCCGACCCGCGGGCGCGCCCAGGCGACAGCCCTCTACAACCTCGGCTACTACGGCGGGTCGAGCATCTTCGGCTTCCTGGGCGGCGTGTTCTTCCAGCACTTCGACTGGCCAGGCGTGATCTGGATGGTCGGCGGACTCACGATCGTCGCCGGCCTCCTCGCCCTGTTCCTGCTGCCCTGGAAGGGCGAAACAGCAGCCACCGAAGCCGTCCAGGTGCAGTAACCACCGCACCCCGATCTCGCGTGCGGGCCGCGTCGTCGCACGTCCGCAACCGCAACTTCACGTAATCGTCACAGGCAACGACGCGACGATCCTGCAAAGGTATGCGCCGGGATGCGACGCTTGAGGGGCGGTAGATCGCACGTCCGCCCACCCCAGCACCGTGACCCCACCCGAGGCCCGCAGCGCACGCTGCAGCTCATCCCGCATCGAGACAGAAGGAGGGCCCATGTCCACGACGCCCGCCTCCACCAGCACACCGACCTTCGACGGCGCCGCGCAGCTCGCCGCCGTCAGCCGGTCCGTGCGGATGCAGGAGCTCGACGGCCATGACGGCGTCGTCATCACCCTCACCCAGACGTTCGCTGCCAAGCGCAGCTCACTCTGGTCTGCAGCGACCGAGATCTCCCGCCTCGCGCAGTGGTTCGCCCCGGTCGACGGCAGCCTCCGCCAAGGCGGCACGTACCAAATCCAGGACAACGCGCACGGCCACATCACCGGCTGCCACGCGCCAGACTCCTTCACCGCAACCTGGGAGTACGACGGCGAGCACTCGCACCTCGAAGCGCACTTCGCGAAGGTGGACGAGACGCACGCCACCCTGACCCTCGAACATCACTCGCCCACCGACGAGGAGACGTGGCCGAAGTTCGGCGTCGGCGCCAGCGGCGTTGGCTGGGATCTCAGCTTCGCGAGCCTTGCCCACCACCTTGCGACCGGCGCCACGGTGCCCCTCGAGACGACCTCGTGGGTGCAGAGCGAAGACGCGACCAGCTTCCTCGTGTTGAGTGCTGAGGCGTGGGCGGATGCCTCCATCGCGGCCGGCTCCGACGAGGCAGACGCCCGTGCCGCGCAGCAGCGCACCACAGAGGCCTACCTCGACGGCATCGACGCGACCGGCGCGTAAGGAGCCCCGGCAGCTACGCCGTGAAGAGCTTCAGCTCGTCAGCGGTGAAGTAGTTCTGCGTGACGGCGCTGATGAGCACCAGGTACTTCTCGCGCTTCTCGTCGTAGGACGTGACGGTGCCGACGTTGCCGGTCATCGTGCTTCCCGTGACCTGCACCGTGTCGCCGATCTTGAACTCAGCCATGTGCTCTCCCCTGTCTTCTGTCTTCTGACTTCTGACTTCTGTCTTCTGTCTTCTGTCTTCCAAGACGACTCTCTGTCGTTGCTTCAACGATAGGAGCGACCACCAACACCGCCCAGTGCCGCAGGTCACGTCGTGGGGTGACATTTGTCACGGCCTCGACACCCATGCGCACCGCGTGCCTCAGTCGAGGCGGCGGGGACCTGCCCCGTCGCTCGCCAGGGTGTCATCAGGGTTCAGCAACCCGCACGCTTTCATCGACAGGCAGCCGCATCCGATACACCCCATGAGCTCCCGCTCGAGACGCTCGATACCTCGCCGGCGCTCCTCGAGGGTGCGCTTCCACCGGCGAGACGCCCGCTGCCAGTCCTCCTGGCTCGGCGTCGCGTCGCTCGGCAGGGCGGCGAACGCGTCCTGCACATCCGCCAGCGGAATGCCGAGGCGCTTCGCGACCGAGATGAGCGAGACCCGCCGAATCATGTGGCGCGCATAGCGACGCTGATTGCCCGTGGTGCGCACCGCGGCGATGAGCTCCAGTTCCTCGTAGAAGCGGAGCGCGGATGCGGCAACCCCCGTCCTGCGCACCATCTCGCTCACGGTCAGCAGTTCGTCAGAGGCTCGTTCGACGCCCTGTGTGTCCTTGCGTGTCTCGCTCACAGTGAAATCCCACCGCTCGAATTGACTTCAACCTTACTTGAGGTTCTAGCCTCGAAGACAGAACACCTCAGCACCCCGATCATCCCGACAGGCAGAGAGTCCACTCGATGACAGAACCAGCCTCAAAGGCAGTGTCCGAAGCCGCACCCGAAGCCGTGTCGCCAGAAGCGGCGCTGGCCGAGGACTTCAAGACCGCCTTCAGGGAGCATCCCGCCGCCGTCGCGATCATCGCCGCCCGCACCTCGACCGGCCCCGTCGGCCTCACCGCGTCGAGCGTCAGCTCCGTGGCCGTCGCCCCCGCCACCCTCTCGTTCTCGGTCACCAGGGCGACCGGCAGCGCCGGAGGCCTGCTCGAAGCCGGCGACGTGACCGTGAACCTCCTCAACGTCGAGCAGGAGCAACTCGCCCTCGACTTCGCCCGCAGCGGCGCCCCCCGCTTCACCCCGGAACAGGGTTGGGAGCACTTCCCCACCGGCGAGCCCTACCTCCCCCAGGCGCGCGAGACGCTGCGGTGCCGCATCGCCAGTACCGTCAAGGTGGGCGGCTCGACCATCGTGCTCGCGGAGGTGCTCGAGGTGCTGCACGGCAGCAGCATTCCGCCGCTCATGTACCAGAACCGCCGATTCGGTCGACTCGACGCGCATTCCTTCGAGGCATAACGCAACGCCGAACACACCCCCGCGAGCGCTTTTCGCGCCTCGCCCCAAGAACCGTTCCACGAAATCCGAAAGAAAGAGGGTCAAACCATGACCGAATACACCCTTCCCGACCTCCCCTACGACTACTCCGCGCTCGCGCCGAGCATCAGCGGCGAGATCATGGAGCTCCACCACTCGAAGCACCACGCGACCTACGTCAAGGGCGCGAACACCGCGCTCGAGCAGCTCGCCGAAGCCCGCGAGAGCGGCAACCTGGCGAACGTCAACAAGCTCGAGAAGGACCTGGCTTTCAATCTCGGCGGCCACGTCAATCACTCGATCTTCTGGACCAACCTCTCCCCGAACGGTGGAGGCCAGGCGACGGGCTCGCTCGCCACGGCGATCGACGAGCAGTTCGGCTCCTTCGACAAGTTCGTCGCACACTTCACGGCCGTCGCGCTCGGCGTCCAGGGCTCCGGCTGGGCCGTGCTCGCCTACGACGTGCTCGGCGAGCAGCTCGCCGTGTTCCAGCTCTTCGACCAGCAGGGCAACGTGCCGTTCGGCCTCGTGCCGCTCCTCATGCTCGACGTGTGGGAGCACGCCTACTACCTCGACTACCGCAACGTGCGCGCCGACTACATCAAGGCGTTCTGGAACATCGCCAACTGGGAGAACGTGCAGCAGCGCTACGACGCCGCGACCACGAAGACGAACGGCCTCATCACGCTGTAACTGATACTCGAGCGACCTGCTCGCACGCCGAGGCGCGGCGGGGTGGTGGATGCACGCATCCACTTCCCTGCCGCGCCTCAGTAGTCTCGGTGGCATGATCGGGCAGTTCTTCGCAGGCGTCGGCGCGCTCCTCCAGGGGTTCGGGTACTGGAAGAGGAAGCCGCACCTGATGCTGCTCGGGCTCATCCCCGCGCTGATCGTGTTCGCGCTCGTCTTCACCGCGCTGGTGTTCCTGCTCTTCTTCGTCGACGACATCGTCGCTTGGGCGACGCCCTGGGCGGCCGCGTGGGACGAGATCTGGCGCAACATCCTGCGCATCGCGTTCATGACCCTCATCGTGGCCGGTGGCGTCTTCCTTGCCGTCACGACCTTCACCGCCATCACGCTGACCGTCGGCGACCCGTTCTACGAGCGCATCTGGCTGAGCGTCGAGCGTGACCTCGGCGATGAGAACCCCGGCGAGGGGCTCGGCTTCTGGGCGGCCGCGAGGGGCAGCCTCGGGCTGGTCGGCATGGGCATCCTCGCCGCCATCGTGGTCGCGATCGTCGGCGTCATCCCCCTCGTGGGCACCGTTGCGGCGGCGATCGTCGGCGTCGCCCTGAATGGCACGGTGCTGTCGAGGGAGCTGACCGGCAGGGCACTGGATGCACGCCGCCTGCTCGGCGAGCAGCGCGCGTCGGTCATCCGCGGCAACCGCGCGCAGCTCCTCGGCTTCGGTGTGGCGACCCAGCTCTGTTTCATGGTCCCGGGCGGCGCAGTCTTCACGATGCCAGCGGCGGTCGCCGGGTCGACCGTGCTCGCGAGGCGCCTCCTCGACGAACGCGGGCTCACCGGCGTCGGCAGCCGCGAGGGCACGCCGGAACTCGGCGGCCCCACGCCCGCCTAGCTCGGCCCCACAGGCCGCGCTTGCCGAATCGGCGATGTTGCGGTTAGAGTTCGAGGCGACTGCGGGCCTGTTACTCAGCGAGGCAAGAACCCACGTCACAGCTCCCGAGTGGAGCTGACGCAACGCACTGCGAGCACGGCTGCTCCGCAGGGCGTCGACCTCGCTATCTTGTCTTGCACCGTCATGTCGTCAGGCTCTCCGCTCGGGAACGTCCCCATCCCAAGCATCAATGGAGAATGCCATGGCCGAAGCAGTCCGCAACTATCCCAGGCTCGCAGGCGAGATCGTCGATCTTGTCGGCGGCGAGCAGAACATCCAGTCGGCCTCGCACTGCGCGACCCGGCTCCGACTCGTCCTCAACGACACCCCCGCGGGTGCGAAGGACAAGGTGGCCGCGCTCCCCGGCGTCATCACGGTCGTCGAGGCTGGCGGCCAGTTCCAGGTCGTCATCGGCTCCCACGTCGGCGAGGTGCACGAGGCGCTCATGTCGAACGCCAACATCTCGAACAACGTGCCGGAGTCGACGGCGCACAAGCCGTCCATCCTGAACCGCGTCATCGCCACCATGTCGGCCGTGTTCGCCCCGTTTGTGTACATCCTCGCCGCCGCCGGCCTCCTTCAGGGCTCGCTCATCATCACGCGCATGATCTGGCCCGCCTTCGAGGGCACCGGCACCGACCTCGTGCTCACGTTCATCTCGTGGACGCCGTTCGCGTTCCTGCCGATCTTCATCGCCATCACCGCGTCGAAGCACTTCAAGGTCAACACGTACATCGCGGTGCTCTGCGCCGCCGCCATCATGAACCCCGACTGGGCGGCGCTCGCAGGCCGCATCGAGGGTGGCGAGACCATCGACTTCCTGGGCATCGCCCTCAACTCGACGACCTACTCGTCGTCGGTGCTGCCGCCGCTGATCCTCGTCTGGGTGCTCTCCTACCTCGAGCGCTTCCTCAACAAGTACCTCCGCGGCGTCGCACAGGCCCTCCTCGTGCCGCTCATCTCCGCCGTCGTCATGGTGCCGCTCGTCCTCCTCGTCATCGGCCCGCTCTCCGCGGCAGGCGCATCCGGCGTCGCCAACGGCTACAACTGGCTCGTCGAGATCGCCCCAGCCGTGGCCGCAGGCCTCATCGGCGCCTTCTGGCAGGTCGCCGTCATCTTCGGCGTGCACTGGGGCGTCACGCCGTTCGTGCTCGACAACTTCGACCGTTTCGGACAGGACTCGTTCCAGGCGTTCCAGACCGCGGCCGTCATCGCCCAGGTCGGCGCCGCCTTCGGCGTGTTCCTCAAGACCCGCAACAAGGAAATGCGCGGCGTCTCCGGCTCCGCAGCAGTCACCGGCATCTTCGGCATCACCGAGCCAGCCATCTACGGTGTGACGCTCCGCCTCAAGCGCCCGTTCCTGCTCGCCTGCGTCGCCGGCGCCGTCGGCGCGATCACGATCTCGTTCTTCGGCTCGCGCTACTACGCCTACGCGGGCCTCCCCGGCATGCTGACCATCGTCAACTCGGTCAGCCCCGACAACCCCAACTCCATCATCGGCATGGTCGTCGGATGCGCGGTCGCCTTCTTCGGCGCCGCAGCCCTCGTGTACTTCATCGGCTTCAAGGACGTCGTCGCCGAGAACCTCCCCACCAGCGACCTCGACCAGGCTCGCCCCGCCGACCCTGCACAGAACAAGCGCTTCGAGACAGCCGTCGCGGCAGCCGGCAGCACCGGCATCGTCGCAAGCCCCCTCGAGGGCCAGGTCCTGACCCTCGCCGAGGTGCCAGACGAGGTCTTCTCCGCGGGTGTCATGGGAGCCGGCGCCGCGATCGACCCCGCAGGCCACCAGGTCGTCGCCCCGTTCGACGGCAAGGTCGTGTCGGTCTTCCCCTCGAAGCACGCGATCGGCCTCATCTCCAACGACGGCGTCGAGGTGCTCATCCACGTCGGCATCGACACCGTGCAGCTGAACGGCGAGCACTTCACGGCGCACGTCGCCGAGGGCGCTGAGGTCACGCAGGGCGCGCTGCTCCTCGAGTTCGACGCCGTCGCCATCAAGGCGGAAGGCTACTCACTCATCACCCCCGTTATCGTCACCAACTCCGGCAGCTACAGCGAGGTCGTCGCGACCGGCGCGGGGGCAGTCGCAGCAGGCGACCAGCTCGCCGTCGCCGTCGCATCCGCCACCGCATCCACCACCACCACCGCTGCCGACGCGGCTGCAACCAAGTAGCCGTCACCCCCTCCCCCGAACGTGTGGGTCGACCGGATGCGCCCGGCCGACCCACACCACCAGCAACGTTCTCGAAAGGACACGCACACCATGAGCAGACTCCCGAACGACTTCCTCTGGGGCGGCGCCGTCGCGGCACACCAGCTCGAGGGCGGGTGGGATGCGGACGGCAAGGGCCCGAGCGTCGTCGACGTCCTCACCGCCGGCGAGCACGGCGTGCCCCGCCGCATCACCGACACCGTCGAGGCCGACGAGTTCTACCCGAACCACGAAGCCATCGACCACTACCACCGCTACCGCGAGGACATTGCGCTGCTGGCCGAAATGGGCCTCAAGTGCTTCCGCACCTCCATCCAGTGGACCCGCATCTTCCCCAAGGGCGACGAGCTCGAACCCAACGAGGCCGGCCTCGCCTTCTACGACAACCTCTTTGACGAGCTGCTCAAGCACGGCATCGAGCCCGTCGTCACCCTCTCGCACTTCGAGGTGCCGTTGCACCTCGCCCGCGAGTACGGCGGCTTCCGCAACCGCGCCCTCGTCGGTTTCTTCGAGCGCTTCGCGAAAGTCTGCTTCGAGCGGTACGCGACGAAGGTCAAGTACTGGATGACCTTCAACGAGATCAACAACCAGCTCGACACCCGCAACGAGCTGTTCCTCTGGACCAACTCCGGCGTGCTCCTCACCCCTGAGGACAACCCGCGCGAGGTCGTGCTGCAGGTCGCACACAACGAGCTCCTCGCATCCGCCCTCGCCGTGAAGGCCGGCCACGACGTCGACCCGAGCCTGCAGATCGGCGGCATGATCTCGCACGTGCCGATCTACCCCTACTCGTGCAACCCGGAGGACGTGTTCGCGGCGCAGGTCGCAAGCCGCGACCGCTTCCTCTTCCCCGACGTGCACGTGCGCGGCCACTACCCGGCCTACGCGGTGCGGGAACGCGAGCGCGAGGGCTTCGACATCGGATGGCAGGACGGCGACGCCGAGATCCTGGCCGCCGGCACCGTCGACTACCTCGGCTTCAGCTACTACATGTCGACCGTCGTGAAGGCGGACGCGTTCACTGAGGAGACCAACGTCAACGGCGGCCTCGCCAACTCCGTACCCAACCCGCACGTGAAGGCGAGCGACTGGGGCTGGCAGATCGACCCCGTCGGCCTGCGCTACGCCCTCAATGTGCTCACCGAGCGCTACGAGCTGCCCCTCTTCATCGTCGAGAACGGCTTCGGCGCGATCGACGTCGTGAACGAAGACGGGTCGATCGACGACGACGCGCGCATCGACTACCTGAAGGCGCATATCGAACAGGTCGAGCTCGCCGTCTCCGAAGACGGGGTCGACCTCATGGGCTACACGCCGTGGGGCATCATCGACGTCGTCTCGTTCACGACAGGCGAGATGAAGAAGCGATACGGCATGATCTACGTCGACCGTGACAACGCCGGCAACGGCACCATGGAGCGCTCGAAGAAGAAGTCCTTCGACTGGTACGCCGGCGTGATCAGCGCCAACGGAACCGGAATCTAGTGTCACTCCCGGGACCCCGCACGTCGGGGTCCCCGGGAACCCACTCGGGCTGCGTCCAAGCGGACGTAGTCTTCATCTGTGCGCCGCGGCTGCACTGACTGCCGCGCCCACCGCATCCACGAACGTGAGGAGGGGAGACCCGATGACGACGACGCAGACGGGAACCCTGCTGAGGGTGTTGAACAACAACGCCGTGATGGTCGACGCTGCGGGCGACCGCATCATCCTCCTCGGCCGCGGCATCGGCTTCGGCAAGCGCCTCGGCGACGCCGTCGAGCTCGCCTCCGCGACCGAGTCGTTCGCCCCCTCCACCGCGCTCGAGCTGCGGCAGCTCGCCGACTTCGCCCGCGAGATCCCCCTCGAGGTGTTCCGCGTGGCCCGGCGCGCCGTCGACCACGCAGAGTCCGACGGCGGCGTTCGGCCAAGCCAGGCCCTGCTGCTCTCGGTCGCAGACCACCTGCACTTCGCCGTCGTGCGCGCGCAGACGGGACTGCGCGTCGACTTCCCGCTCAAATGGGAGATCGCGCAGCTCTACCCGCGCGAGACCCAGCTCGGGCAGGCCACCGTGCGCTTCGCGAACGAGGAGCTCGGCAGCGAGTCCGCCATCGACGCCGACGAGGCGACCGCGTTCGCCATGCACTTCGTCAACGCGCAGTTCGCGAAGTCCGACACCTCGCAGACCGTCGCCATGACAAAGACGCTGCAGAGCGTCGTCGACGTCGTCACCGAGACGCTCGGGGCCGACGCGACCGCCGACCCCACCAACGTCGCCCGCTTCGTCACGCACCTGCGCTACCTGTATGCGCGCATGACCACGAGGACGCAGCTCGACAGCGCACCCCCGCAGCTGTTCACCGCCATCCGCGACTCGTACCCCGAGATCGTCGCCACGAGCGACAGGGTGCGCGACATCATCGAAGCCCAAGGCGGCAAGCTCAGCGAAGCCGAAGTCTGCTACCTCGAGATCCACCTCGCCCGTCTCTCGACGAGCGCCCGGGAACCGCAGGCCGCGCCGCCCGCGGACGGTGAGCCTGCGGCTGCCTCACCCACAGAGTGAGCGTCCAGTTGCGGCCAGCAGGTTGAGCGGCACGACACGACAACCGGCCCTCGGTATGACTCCGGGCCCAGCGACCAGCGGCGCGCGAACGACCTGACAAGCGACTCAGCGACCAGCCGTCAGCCGTCAGCCGTCAGCCTGTCGGCTCTTAGCAGGCGGCGCGGCGCTCCACCGTCATGCCCGTGACGAAGATCGTCTGGTCGTTGTACTGGGTGACTCCGTTGTTCGACGTCGCGACCGTGTAGCCGAGGTTCGAGTAGTGCACTGTGAATGAGCGCACCGGGCCTGCGAAGACGACATCGACCTGACCGCCTGGAGCGTCCTCGTTCTTGTTGCCGTCGGTCGCGTTGTACCAGGGCGAGCCCGCGCGGCCGGTGCCCGTCACCGTCGATCCTGCTGGCACGAGGGCCGTCCAGGTCGCCGCCGATTCGAGCACCACCCCGTCGAGGAAGTCGCGCGTGCTGTTGGCGCCCGACAGCCAGGCGCGGTCGATGTCGGTGATCGAGAACCGCACGTTGTAGAGGTCCTCGTCAAACGCGAACACGACGCTCTGCACGTCGCTCGCGGTGGGCGAGGCGTAGCCGTTGCCGACGCGCTGGTTGATCTGGTAGCCGCGCTGGCCGATGCCGCCGACGTTCTGCGCCGACACGGTGCCTCCCGACGTCTCGGCCCTGGCGTTGCCTGCGAAGGTGTGTTGGATGCGCGCGGTGACGTTCGGCGTGCCGGGCCTGGTCGAGTTCTGTGGGCGGAAGACGGCGGTGCGGGAGAGCTGCGCAGCGCTGCCTCGGCTTGCCGCCGTACCGGTGACCGTCGCGAGCCCCCAGTTGATGCCGACGTCCGGGTCGACACACAGCGTGGAGGCCGAGGCGAGCGGGGCCGAGACGGCGAGGGCGACGACGGGCGCCGACCAGGCCGCCGCGGTCAGCAGGCTGCGGCGACTTGGGGCCCGGGTGGCGGCGGTCTTGGCGGTGTTCCCGGTAATGTTCTCGGCGGGGGTTGCTGCGAGGTTCTGCATGGTCGCGTCTTTCTGAGGGAGGGATGCGGGGGCGGCCAGCTCTGTGGCTCCTGCCGGAGCAGGGCGGCTGGCGGGCCTGAGCTCGTGCGGGCGCACGGAAGATCACCGCGCGTGGGGTGCGCCCGGTGTCGTTGGGGTGCCGTCTGCCGCCGCTTCCGCACCCACGACAATTGCCATCTGGCGTCGTGCTGCGGCAGGTCGCGACGGACTGCCTGACATCGAGAACAGTATGCGAACACATAGACCTTCCGGTTGGTCCGGCGACGGATTCCGCGAAACCTGCGACAGATTCGCGAGTTCTGCACTCGTGCACCGCAGACGAACCTCAGCAACCGACCTCGCATCCGTGCACGTGCACCCACGCCGTTGGCTCGCGGCCATCGCGCCCAGGCACGCCGCATCCACGCGCCTGACCCCACTCCCGGGGCAGCTCCCTCCGCCCGCGCGTCAGTCTCGGCCGAGCGCCTCGATCGCCTGTTGCATGGACAGCACTGAGGCGAAGCCCGCGGCCTTCGCCGCCGCGCGCTTTTGCGCAGGACTGTCACCTGCCGACAGCAGATGACCGGCATACCTTGCGCGAGCCTGGCGGAGCTCGACGGCCGGCGTCAGCCCGACGCTCTCGAACGCACGATGCAGCAGGGAGCGGGAGACGTTCAGCCGCTGCGCCAGCGTGGTCGCCGTGAGCGTGCGGTCAGCGAAGTCGCGAGCGATGATCTGGCGCGCCCCCTCGAGCAGCACGATGAAGCGGTCACCGCCTTCGCTCGCATCCGCCCTGAACCTGCCGACAGACTCCGCGATGCTCGCAAGCAACGCCGACTCGATCGCGATCCGCAGGTTGCCTGCGCCCGGGCCCGCGTACTCCGTGTCCGAGTCGAGGATGCTCGTGACGAGCGCGCGAAGGGCCCGACTGTAGACCGGGTCGGCGACCACCCGAAGCGGGAACTCGCGGATGATCGGCTCGACCGCCGATCGCCGCACCGAGTAGAGGAACGACGTCGTCGCCTCGGAGCTGGCGACGACGTGCGGCTTCCGCGGGTCGAAGAGCAGGAATGACCCCGGGGTCAGCTCGTGCGAGACCCCCGCAATGGTGACGGTCGTCGTCCCCGAGATCGCGGAGAGCACCTGCACCGTCTCGAGCTCACCCTGCGTGATCTCGCCGATCCTGGCCTGCACCGGCGACAGCCGGATCCGCCACATCGCAACCTCGCCCAGGTCGATGGAGGTGACGTCGACCTCGAAGTCCGGTTCAGCCCGCTCGACTTGGTAGCCGCTGAGCTGCGCGAACGCGAACGCACTGCTCCCCCGGTGCCGGTGTCGCTGAGGGGAAGCCACCCGGACATTTTCCCATGTACCGGGGCATTGTTGGACTCAGGCTTCGTCCGAAGCCGACCTCAGCGCTGTCTCGCGACCGCCCGGCCGAGGCGTGCGGCGCCCTCCTGGAGCCGCTCGATCGAGGTGTCCCCGTAGGCGAGGCGCAGGCGCCGCGCGGCGTCCGTACCGGGCCCGGACGGGAAGAACGAGCCTCGCTGGTAGCTGATGCCCTCCGCCGTCGCGTCGTCGGCGAGGCGGTCGGCGTCGATCGAGTCGTCCGCGATACGGGGCCACAGGAAGAGCCCACCCTCCGGCGCATCGATCTCGAAGGCTCCCGGCGCTTCCGCCTCGAGGGCCGCCGAGAGCGCATCCGCCCGCTCCCGGTACAGCGCCCGGGCCGAGTCGAGCGTGTCGTCGAAGAACGTAGGTGTCGAGCCGAGCAGCTCGGCGACGGCGTGCTGCACGAGCTGCGACGAGTGAGAGTCCTGGCGCGCGCGCAGCGACACGAAGTCGGGCACGAGGCGCTCCGGCAGCACGATCCAGCCGAGGCGCAGGCCGGGTCCGAGCGTCTTCGTGAACGTGTTGATGTGGATCACGTGCGACGAGGTGTTGAAGACCTCGAAGTCGAGCGGCTCGCCACGGAAGCCGAGCTCCCGGTAGGGGTTGTCGGCGAGCAGGATGAAGTTGTACTGCTCGGCGAGGCGCACCAGCTCGCGTCGCCCCTCGAGCGTGAGGCTGTGCTGCGAGGGGTTGTGGAAGTCAGGCACCGTGTAGACGGCCGCCGGGCGGGCGCCGGCCACGAGGTGCGCCTCGAGCTCCGCCACATCGAAGCCGTCGCGACCGACCGTGATCGGCAGGATCTTCGCGTCCGAAAGCTCGAGCCCGCGCAGGAACAGCGGGAAGATCGGGTTGTCTACGGCGACGAGGCCGCCCCGCTCGACGACCAGTTGCACGGCGAGCGAGATGCCGTGGAACCCGCCGTTGGTGACGAGGATCCGCGACGCCGGCACGCCCTCACGCGCCGCGATCCACTCGCGCAGCGCAGGCACACCCTCGGTCCGGCCGTACTGCAGCGCCGGGACGCCCGGCACCGAGAGCACCCGCGCCGTCGCGTCGGCGAGCTCGGCGGAGGGCAGAACAGACGGGTCGGGGATGCCCCCGAGCAGCTCGATCGCGTCAGGGTGGCGGTCGCGCAGCGTCGCGTCACCGAAGCCCTTCGGTGCCTTGAACGCGCGGGCGAGCTCCGTCGACGTCCAGGTCGCGGGCTCAGCGGCCGGCGAGCTCTCGGCGCGGTGCTGTGGAGTGGCGGTGGTGGTCATGTGTTGTTCCCTCTCACCCGGGTGCTGCGACCCGGTCGGATTCGAAAAGTGGCAGCGGGCCTCGCCCGCGAGATCTGGCCTGCCGGTGGCGGGACGAGGACGCGGCCTCAGCGCCCCGGCACGCGCATTCGGCGCCCCGGCACGCGCATCCGCCGTTGCCCCGCGGCTCGCCGCAGGAACTGGCGCCCGCTCGCCGGCCAGGACATCAGACGAGCTCGGGAACCTGCACGGCCGGCGCCGGGTTCTCGGCATCGGGAGACACAGCGTGCCCGTAGCGGGGCGCCGGGATCGCGTCGATGAGCGCCCTCGTGTACGGCTGCTCGGGATGCGCGAGCACGTCGGCGACTCGGCCCGACTCGACGACCTTCCCGCCTTGCAGCACCGACACGGTGTCGGCGACCTGGCGCACGAGCGCGAGGTCGTGCGAGACGAACAGGTAGGTCAGGCCCAGCTCGGCCTGCAACTGGAACAGGACCTCGAAGATCTCGGCCTGCACGGTGACGTCGAGCGCCGAGGTCGGTTCGTCGAGCACGAGCACATCCGGGCGCAGGACGAGCGCTCGCGCGATGGCGACGCGCTGACGCTGCCCGCCGGAGAGTGCCCCCGGCTTCCGGGAGAGGAACTCGGCGCCGAGGCCGACCGAGGCGAGCGCCGCCCTAGCCTTCTCGGCTCGTTCGCGCTTGTCGCCCACCTTGTACCGGTCGAGCGGCTCGCGCACGATGCGCTCCACCCGCCAGGTCGGGTCGAGCGACGTGAAGGGGTTTTGGTACACGAGCTGCAGGTGCCTGCGGATTTCGCGGAGTTGCTTCGGCGAGCTGCCGTCGACGCGCTCGTCGCCCACCCGGACTTCGCCCGCGTCGGCCTCTTCGAGGCCGAGCAGGATGCGCACGGCAGTCGTCTTGCCCGAACCAGACTCCCCCACCAGGGCGTGCGTCGTGCCCGCCTTGACCGCGAACGACACGTCGTCGAGCGCGGCCACGCGCCTCGCACCGACCGAGAAACTCTTCGAGACCCCCGCGACCGCGACCTGGTCGACGGACCCGCCGCGCCCTTCCCGCTGGAGCAGCGAGCCGTAGCGGTCTGGGTTCAACGCAGGCGCATCCTGACGCAGGCGAATCGTGTACGGCGACGTCGACTCGGTGAACACCCGCTCTGTTGCGCCAGACTCCTGCACCTCGCCGCCCTTCAGGACGACGATCTTCTGCGTGCGCTCGGCGGCGATCGCCAGGTCGTGCGTGATGAGCACCAGTCCGATGCCGAGCTCGTTCTGCAGCTCGCTGAGCACCCCGAGGATCCGCTTCTGGATCGTCACGTCCAGCGCACTCGTCGGCTCGTCGGCGATGAGCAGGTCGGGGCTCGGCAGCACAGCCAACCCGATGAGGACTCGCTGCAGCATGCCGCCGGAGAGCTGATGCGGGTACGACTCGTAGACCCGCTTCGGGTCGGGCAGACCGACCCGCTCGAACGTGGCGAAAATGAGCTCCCGCTGCTCTTCCCGGGAAAGCCCGTCGACCAGGTCAGCGGCCTCGTGCGCCTGCGAGCCGATCGTGCGTACCGGGTTGAGCGAGTTCGCCGGGTCCTGCGGCACGAAACCGATGCGCGCGCCCCGCAGCGGCCGGAATTGCCGCGGCGAGTAGGCCAGCACATCCTTGCCCTCGAAGCGGATGCTGCCGGCCGCCCGCCCGCCGTCCGGCAGGAGGCGCAGGATGGCTCGGGCGATGGTGGACTTGCCCGAGCCCGACTCGCCGATGAGGGCGAGGCTCTCGCCACGGTTCAGCGTGAAGCTCACGCCGGAGACGACCTCGCTCTTGCCGTAGGCGACCGACAGGTTCTCGACCTGCAGGAGCGGCTGGTCGTTGCCGGAGCCCGATGCCGTCCGCGCGGACTCGGGCGCCTGCGCCGGCGCCTGTGCCTGCGCCTGTCCCGGTGCCGGTGTCTTCGGGGATGCGTGTTCGGAAGTCATGGCGTGCCTCTCTTCGTCTGTTCGCTCAAGGTCGGCGTGCGGTCAGGAGGTTTGCCGGAGCCACCGGCTGATGCGGTTGACGGAGAGCACCGTCGCGATGGTGACGACGGCCGGCCACAACACGAGCCATGGGGCGCGCGGGTAGTCCTTGCCGTTGGAGATGAGGAGTCCCCAGTCGGACGCGGGCGGCGGGTCGCCGTAGCCGAGGAACGCGAGCCCCGCGATGACGAGGATCGACAGGCCGAACTGCAGCACCGCGAGCGCGAGCACCGAGCGCGACGCGTTGGGCAGCACGTGGCGGGCGAGCACGTGCCACTTCGATCCGCCCTGCAGGTACGCGGCCTCGACGAACGTGGCCCGCCTCGTCTTCAGCACCTCCGAGCGCATGACGCGCGCGAAGACCGCGACGGCTGAGACGCCGGTTGCGATGGCGGCGTTGATGGTTTGGAAGCCGAGCGACGACACGATGACCACGGCGAGCAGGAAGCTCGGGATCGCGAGCAGCACATCCACGAACCTTGCGAGCACGGTGTCGGTCCACGAGCCGATGAAGCCGCCGATGAGACCGATCGCGCCGCCCACGACCACGCCGATGACGACGGCCACGAGGGCCGAGGAGATCGACGATTGCGTGCCGAACACAACCCGCGCGAACTGGTCGCGCCCCAGGTGGTCGGTGCCGAACCAGTGCTGGAGGCTCGGCGCGAGGAACTTGTCGGCGGGCACGCCGTCGACGGGGCTGTACGACGTGAAGACGCCGGGCAGCAGCGACCAGGCGAGCACGAGGGCGATGACCACAAACGACAGCACGACGGTCGGCGGGAGGATGCCGATGGCGCGCACCTTGAACGCGGCCCGCGGCGTGCGGCCGCCGGTGGCGCTGGGTGCGGCATTCAGGACTGCGGACGTCATACGATGCTCGCCTCTTCCTTGAGTGGGGAGTCGGACGGGGCGGATGCGGACGCGGAGGTGGATGCGGGGCCGCGGGTGGAGGCGTCCGCGTCGGAGATGACGGGGCCCCCCTTCTTGCGGTTGCCCTCGATGTCGACGCGCGGATCGAGGATCGGGTACGCCAGGTCGGCGAGGAGATTGACGACCACGAAGACGACGGCGGCCAGGCCGACGACCGCCTGCAGCACAGGGAGGTCCTGGCTCGACACCGCGCGCTGCACGATGCTGCCGATGCCGCTGCGCCCGAAGACGGCCTCTGTGATCAGCGAGCCGCCGAGCAGCTCGCCCACCGTCAGCGCGAGCACCGTCACGGCAGGGAGCGCAGACGGCTTCAGCAGGTGGCGCGTGAAGAGCCGTCCCTGCGTGAGGCCACGCGACCGAGCCACCGATGCGTACTCCTGCGACGACGCGTGGTCGAGGTTCGTGATGAGCACCTCGGCGATCTGGGCGGAGACCGGGATGCCGAGCGCGACGGCGGCGAAGAACGTCGCCCATCCGCTCTCCGGATCGACGATGCGGAACAGGCCGAGCCCAAACGCGAACACGTTGATGAGGAGGAGGCCGATGACGAAGTTCGGCACCGAGAGGAACAGCGACGGGAACGCGCGGAGCAGACCCTGCCCGTAGCGGACCGGCAGCACCTGCGTGCCGAACGCAATGAGCACCGCCAGCACCACTGCGACAAGGAGGGCGCTGCCCGCGAGCGCGAGCGTCGAGGGCAGCGCGTCCCCGATGAGGTCGGCGACCGGGAGGTTCGAGCGCAGCGAGACGCCGAAGTCCCCCACGACGAAGCGCGACAGCGAGCCCCACAGCTGCACGATCAGCGGCTGGTCGAGGCCGTAGTAGGCGACGATGCGGGCGATTTCCTCCTCAGTGAACCCGTTCTCCGGGTTGCGGAGGGTGCTCGAGACAGGGTCGCCCGGCAGCACGCTGATCACGAAGAACGTGAAGACGTAGGCGAGCAGCACGACGATGATCGCCTGTCCCGTGCGCCTCAGTGCGAAGCGCGTGTACCGCCCGCGCATGTCAGCTCAACCAGGCAGTGGCGTAGTTCGCGAACGCCACACCGTCGTAGGTGACGCCCTGCAGGCCAGGCTGCTGCACGTAGATGCGCTGGACGATCTGCGTGATCGGCACGTAGTAGCCCTGCTCGAGGACATACGCCTGGAGGTCATCGGCGAGCTGCGCGCGGGCCTCGGTGTCGCTGGCGGTCGAGATGCCGGTCGCGAAGTCGTTGAGGGTTGTGTCGCTCTCCCCGAGGCCGAACCAGTCCTCACCGCCGTTCACACTCGTCAGCACGCCCGCGACGGTTCCGATGTCGATGAAGCTGCGCGTCGGCTCCTCGACGGCGATGCCCTCCTTGTTCGTCACGCGCTCCCCGTAGGTGATGACATCGAAGGCTTCCAGCTTCACGTCGAACCCGATCCGCGTCAGCTGCTGGGCGATCAGCTCGTCAACGGGCTGCGACGTCGCCAGGTACGGCGTCGGGTGGAGCGTCACCTCGAGGCGCTTGCCGTCCTTGGTGCGCACTCCGTCAGCCCCGGCGACCCAGCCTGCCTCGTCGAGCAGCCGCTCGGATTCTTCGGGGTCGTACGCGAAGGCGGCGGAGTGGTCCCTGGCTTCGGGAACGTTGCTCTGGATGAACGATTCTGCGGCCTGCCAGTCGTCAGTGTAGACGGTGTCGAGGATCTCCTGGCGGTCGATGCCGTGCTGGAAGGCCTGACGCACGGCCGTCTCGCCGAACGGCTCGACGCGGGTGTCGACCGCGAAGCCGTACGCGAAGCCGAGGTAGCGGGGGGTCGCGACCTGGAATCCTTCTGCGCTGAGCGCTTCCAGCTCTTGCGGGGAGGCGTTGTAGCCGACGTCGGCCTGCGAGGACTGCACGGAGGCGGTGCGGAGCGACTGCTCCGCGACGATCTTGTACGTGATCGAGTCGAGGTAGGCAGGGCCGGTGTGCTCGAGCGCTTCAGGACCCCAGTTGTAGTCCTCGCGCTTGGTGAGGACCACGTTGTCGCCCTCCTGCCAGGACTCGACGGTGAAGGCGCCGCTACCGACGGCGTTGCTGAGGTCCGCCTGTCCCTCAGCCGGCAACGCGATGGTCTCGGGGGAGAGCAGGATCGAACCGTGGTATCCGAGGGTGGGGATGAACCCCAGGGTCGGCTTGGTGAAGGTCACCTTGACCGTCGCCGGGTCGACGGCGGTCGCGCTTCCGTAGTTTGCCGACGGGAAGAGGCCGATGCGGTTGATGCCCCGCTCCGGGTCTCCCTTCGCCCAGATGTCGAGGTTCGCGACGACGGCCTCGGCGTCGACGGGCGTACCGTCCGAGAAGGTCACGCCGTCCTTGAGGTGCAGGGTGTACTCGGTCGCGTCGTCGTTCTGCTCCCAGCTCTCGGCGACCCACGGGCTGACGGCACCCTCCTCATCCACGTAGACGAGCTTGTCGGTGACCTGTCGCCAGACCTGACCCTGGTAGCTGGAGATCGACCCGTTGTTGGGAATCCACGTGTCGCCGAGCGAGTCGATGAGGAACGTGATGTCGCCGCCGTTCTGCGGTTCACCGGCTTCCCCGCCGGCCCCTGGGGCGGCGTCGGAGGTCGCGCAAGCGGCGAGCAGCGACATGCTCGCGAGCACGCCGATGGCTGCGGCGAGTTTCCGTCGGAGTCGTGGGTGTCGGTTGGGCATGGTGTGCTGCTTTCTCAGGGGTTCTGCGTGGGTTTTGCGAAGTGGGCGTGGGGTCTTGGTGAGCGGATGCTCGTGGGCGCGCGGGCCGCGCGAGATCAGAAGGTCTTGCCCGGGTCAGATGGCCTTGCCCGGGTTGAAGAGACCGGCGGGGTCGAGGGCACGCTTGATGGCGTGCTGCGCCTCGCGGCTGCGGTCGGAGAGTTCGAGGGCGGCGAGGTCGAGCTTCGAGGAGCCGATGCCGTGCTCACCGCTGACGGTTCCGCCAAGCTCGAGCGCGTACTGCGCGAGCGCGACGGCGGCGTCGTGCAACTGCGGCGGCACGACGGCGGGGTCGGCGCCTTCGGGGATGCGGAGCGTGATGACGGGGTGGAGGTTGCCGTCGCCGGCGTGGGCCACCGCGCCGATCGTCACGCCGAAGCGCTCCTCGACGACCGGGAAGTGGGCGAAGATCTCCGGAATCCGGGACTTGGGCACGGCGATGTCGCCGCCGACGAACCACTCGGCCGGGTCGAAGCCGCGCCCGGAGCGGCGCAGCTCCCAGAGCGCCTCGCCGTCCGCGACGCTCTCCTCGGTGACGAGCCCGCCGACAGCCTCGAGCGCCACCCGCAGGTCAGCTGACTGCTCGTCGATGCCGTAGCCGTCGAGCTCGATGAGCAGCAGGGCTCCCCCGCGTGCGGTGAGCGAGCTGCCGCTGTGCTTGTCGATGTTCTCGAGCGTGCTCGAGTCGATGAACTCGACCACGCTGGGGCGCACCGTGCTGCGCGTGATCGCTGAGAGTGCATCCGCCCCTGCGGCGGTGCTCTCGAAGAACGCCGACACCGTGCGGCGGGCGACCGGGATGGGGCGCAGGCGCACGGTCGCCGCGACGACGATGCCCAGGATGCCCTCCGACCCCACGAAGAGGGAGACGAGGTCGAGGCCGGTGACACCCTTGATGGAGCGGTGGCCGACGTGTACGAGGCTGCCGTCGGCGAGCACCACGTCGAGCGCGAGGATCGACTCGCGCGTGACCCCGTACTTTGCGCAGCGCAGACCGCCCGCGTTCGTAGCGATGTTGCCGCCGATCGACGAGATGTCCCAGCTGGCCGGGTCGGGGGCGTAGAAGAGGCCGTACGGCTCGAGGTGTCGGTTGAGGTCGGCGTTGATGACGCCAGGCTCGACAACGGCGACCTCGTCGAGCGGGCTCACTTCGACGACCCGATTGAGGCGCTCGGTCGAGACGACCAGCTGCGCCTGGTCGGCGGTCGCACCACCAGCCAGGCCGGAGCCGGCGCCGCGCGGGATGACGGGCACGCCGTGTTTCGCCGCAGCACGAACCACCGCCTGCACCTCATCTGCGGAAGCGGGGAACGCGACGGCAGGGCCGAGCTCGATGCCGGCGAGACGCGCCCGTGTGCTCGCATCCACCGCGTACTCACGCGTCTCGGCTGACGGCACCCGCACCTCGAGCTGCGGCAGTTCGGCCGTAAGCTCGCGGAGCACACGCTGCAGCGGCTCGGCTGTCTCAGCTGGTGAGCGCTGGGCGGTCGACGCGGGGGTGGCGAGCTCGGTGGGCATGCTGGCCTTTCGATGGAACGGGGAACGATCCCTCGAAAGGTACGGAAGCCCCAGAGCCGTGAACAGGCACCCTCGTCGCATCCCTTCGCGGGGCGTTGCCGGGCTTCAGACAGCGTCACGTTTCGTAACGAGCGGCGCCACGGGAAAGGCTGGCGTCGCAGCGAGATCGCTTCGTCAACGACGCCGCGGCTCCGTACTGCCGGGTCTCGGCTCTCGGCTCTCGGCTCTCGGGTCTCGGCACACTGCGCCAGCCGGACGTGTGCCCGGAACTACTGTCCGATCGCAGTGCGATATTGCGTCGAACTGGCCCTTTCGAGCCGCCGGGGCCCGATATTGCACTGTGATTGGTCAGTGCACGCCGGCAAATTGGCTCGGCCCCGGCTCGGCCCCGGCTCGGCCCCGCCCGATCTCCGGCAAGACGCCGAAGGCGGGCCGCGCGATGTGCGCGACCCGCCTCTGCGAGTGCCGAACTCCGGCATCCGGCATCCGAGCCTCACGGGCCGGGATGCCGCGGCTCGGTATGCTCTGCCAGCTACGCCTGCAGGCTGCCGCCGTTCGTGCGGATGACCTCGGCGTACCAGTCGAACGACTTCTTCTTGTAGCGCTCGAGCGTGCCGGAGCCGTCGTCGTTGCGGTCGACGTAGATAAAGCCGTACCGCTTGCTCAGCTGCGCCGTGCTCGCGGAGACGAGGTCAATGCAGCCCCAGGTCGTGTAGCCGAGTAGCTCGACGCCGTCGGCAATCGCCTCGCCCGCCTGCACGAGGTGGTCGTTGAGGTAGGAGATGCGGTAGTCGTCCTCGACGGTCTTGACCCCGTCGACCTCGACGAGCTGGTCTTTCGCCCCAAGCCCGTTCTCGACGATGAACAGCGGCTTCTGCCACCGCTCCCAGAACTGGTTCATGACGATGCGCAGGCCGGTCGGGTCGATCGCCCAGCCCCACTCGCTCTTCTCGAGCGTCGGGTTGGGCACACCCATGATGATGTTGCCGCTGCCGTCGGCCTCCACGGGCTCCGCCGACTCGGCGATGCTCATGTAGTAGCTGAACG
This sequence comes from Pseudoclavibacter helvolus, assembly GCF_049707175.1. Taxonomy (GTDB): domain Bacteria; phylum Actinomycetota; class Actinomycetes; order Actinomycetales; family Microbacteriaceae; genus Pseudoclavibacter; species Pseudoclavibacter helvolus_A. The sequence continues at coordinate 120,259 of NZ_JBNAFM010000014.1, forward strand.
AGATGAAGTCGACCGTGTTCTTGAGGATCTCGCGGTCTTCATCGGTGATGTTGAGGTCGATGCCCTTCTCGCGGAAGAGTCGCAGCGCGTACCCCGGGTACTCGCCGCGCACGTGGACGTCACCAAACATGAGGTTCGAGTGGTCGGCCTGCATGACGGCGAGCGCGTCGGCGGGCGACGGCGTGAGCGGGTAGGTGGGCAGGGCGATGAGCATGCAGCCGACCTGCGCGCCCGGCGCGACCTCGCGGGCGACCTTCGTGGCGAGGGCCGACGCGACGAGCTCGTGGTGCACGGCCTGGTAGAGGTCCTGCTCGCTGAGCTGTTCCTTGGGGGTGAGGATGCCGCCGCTCATGAGCGGGGCGTGCAGCACCGAGTTGATCTCGTTGAACGTCAGCCAATACTTCACGCGGCTGCCGTAGCGTTCGAAGAGCACCCGCGCGTAGCGCTCGTAGAACCCGATGAGCTCGCGGCTCACCCAGCCGTCGTACTGCTGCGCGAGGTGCAGCGGCGTCTCGTAGTGGGAGATGGTGACGAGCGGCGCGATGCCGTGCTTCTCGAGCTCGTCGAGCACGCGGTCGTAGAACGCCAGACCCTCCTCGTTGGGTTCGAGCTCGTCGCCCTTGGGAAAGATCCGGCTCCACGCGATTGAGAAGCGGAACGTCTTGAACCCCATCTCGGCGAAGAGCGCGATGTCCTCCGCGTAGCGGTTGTAGAAGTCGATGCCGACGTGTTTGAGGTTGTCGTCGGTGGGCTCCTCGGTGGGAGGAGCCACGATGCCCTTCGGCATGACGTCCTGGATGGAGAGGCCCTTGCCGCCGTCGAGGTACCCGCCCTCGAGCTGGTTGGCGGCGGTCGCCCCGCCCCAGAGGAATCCGTCGGGGAAGTTCGTTGTCGTCATACGCTCGTGTCCTTCTTTCTGCGATGCGTTCGTGTGTGCGTTGGTGAGGAGGTAGAGGCGTGGATGCGCCTACTTGGCGAGTGCGACGGCTTCGACCGACTTTGCGAGGTAGAGCGCCTCGCCGTGCGCGACGGGTCCGGTCACCTGGCTCGTGATCTCGGGGTAGAGGTCGGCGTTGGTGATGATGACGGGCGTCGTGACGTCGTACCCCGCCGCCTTGACGGCGTCGAGGTCGAACTCGATGAGCAGCTCGCCCGCGGTGACGGCCTGGCCGGACTCGACCTTCATCGAGAAGTGCTGGCCGTTCAGCTTCACCGTGTCGACGCCGATGTGGATGAGCACCTCAGCACCGTCGGCGTGGCGCAGCCCGATGGCGTGCCCCGTGGGGAATGCGGCAGCGACGACCCCGTCGAACGGTGCGTAGACGGCGCCCGAGCTCGGGATGACCGCGGCGCCCTTGCCGAGCACTCCGCCCGCGAACACGGGGTCGGAGACCTCGCTGAGCGCGACGGCCGTGCCGTCGAGCGGGCTGCGGACCTCGAGGTCGTTGCTTGCCTCGGCGGCCGGAGCATCCTCATCCACCGGGTCCTTGAAGCCCAGGATGACGGTCAGCAAGAACGGCACGACGATCGCGACCGCGGTGCCGATGAAGAGCATGATGATGTTGCCCTGGCTGAACAGCGCCGGCAGTGCGAGCAGCGACGGGACGGCGAGCGCGTTGGCAGCCACGCCGCCAGCCGAGATGATTGCGCCGCCGATGACGCCGCCGACGATGCCGTAGATGAACGGGCGCTTGAGCGGCAGGTTGATGCCGTAGATGGCGGGCTCGGTGACGCCGGCGAGGAAGCCGGAGAGCGTCGCGGGGGCGGCCAGCGACTTGATGCGCTTGTTGCGGCTGCGCACCCAGACGCCGGCGACGGCGGCTGCCTGCGCCGTGACGGCTGCGTAGATGGGGGCGGCGAGGTAGATGAAGCCCGTGTTCTGGTACTCGAGAACCATGATCGGGGAGACGCCCCAGTGCAGTCCGAAGATCACGAAGACCTGCCAGAGCCCACCCATGATGGCGCCGCCAGCCCACGGCGCGACCGAGAAGACCCAGCTGATGCCGTCGGAGAGGCCGCCGCCGAGGAAGGATGAGATCGGCCCGATGACGAGGAAGATGAGGGGCACGAGCACCGCGACGACGATCATGGGCGTCACGAAGCGGCGCACCGCAGAAGGGAGGCGCTTGAGCAGGAAGCGCTCCATGTGGCTCTGCAGCCAGACGGCGACGAGGATCGGGATGACGCTCGAGACGTAGTTGACCATGATGACGGGGATGCCGAAGAACGTGATGCCTTCAGCGCCGGCCATCGCGACGATCGAGGGGTAGACGAGCGCGCCGGCGATGGCGAGCGACGTGTACTGCTCCGCCTTGAAGTACTTGGCGGCGGCGATCGCGAGGGCCAACGGCAGGAAGTTGATGAACGCGTCGGAGAGCGCGTTGAGGATCGCGTAGGTGCTCGTGTCGGTCGCGATCCAGCCGAAGGTCGCCGCTGCAGCGAGGAAGGCCTTGAGCAGGCCGGTGCCGGCGAGTGCCCACAGGATGGGGGTGAAGATCGCGGCGATGAGGGCGATGAAGCGGTTGAGGAGGTTTCCCTTCTCGCCGTCGTCGCTCGCGTCGCTGGCCTGGGTGCCTGCGACGAGGCCTGAGATCTTGCCGAGTTCGGCGTACACCTCCGGCACTTCGTTGCCGATGACGACCTGGTACTGGCCGCCCGCTTCCGCGGTGGTGATGACGCCGGGGATGCTCTTGACCGCGGTCTTGTTGATCTTCGCGTCGTCCTTGATCGTGAAGCGGAGGCGGGTCATGCAGTGCACGACCGACTTGACGTTCTCTTCGCCGCCGACTCCCTTGAGCACGTCGGCTGCGACTCTTGAGTGATCCATGGGACCGCTCTCCTTCTTCCGCCTGTGGCGGCGTTCAGTCTGGAGCCCTCGGCGCGCATCCGGCCCTCACGGGGAAGTTTTGGGCAACAAAAAAACCTGAACTCGAACACCGCCATTTCGGCGATATGAGTTCAGGTTTTGCCCGCTTGACCGGTAACAATCCAAGGATTCCGCAGGACTTCGTTGCCCTGCGCAGGTCACTCTAGCATCGGCGCCACGTCGGTGCCATAGGCAATGTGCTGCGCGAGGCGTTCGATGTGGACGGTCACGTAGAGCAGTTCCTCGTCGGTGAGCTCAACGCCCGTGGCCTCTCGCACGTAGCTCTTCACCTGCTCGGCGATCGCAAACGACCGTGGGTAGGTGCGCTTCGTGAAGTCGAAGAACGAGGAGTCGGTGGAGCGCAGCATGCTGCGAGACACGAGCCGCTGCAGCAGGAACTGGATGTGCAGCACGAAGCGCGCGTAGTCGTGGCTGTCGACGTCGAGGTCGACGCCCAGTCCGGCTTCCACGGTCACGACGACGTGCTGCACGCGTCGGAACAGCAGCGCCGAGGTGCCGTCTGGCTCGTCGCGTGTCGAGTTGAGCACGTGCATGGTGAGGAAGACGGCTTCCTCCGGCGGCAGTTCTCGGTCGAGGGCGTCGGAGATCACCTTCGCCATGTGCTTCGACGCGGCGAACTCCTGCGGGTGCAGCACTCGGAGCTCGGGCATGGACGTGGCGGGGATGCGGATGCCCTTGTCCAGCCGTTCGAGCACGTATTGGATGTGGTCGATGATGGCGAGCGGGAGGCGCTTGCCGAGGTCACGGCCGAGCATCCGCTCCGCCTCGTCGACGGCCCCCATGACGGCTTCGACGACGGCGTAGGGGACGGCGCTGAGCAACTGCAGGGCCTGGTCACCCTCGCTGCCCGTGGCGAGCACGAACGTCTTCTCGACGCGGGTGGGGTCGATGAGGTCGCCCGGCTTCAGTTGGAAGCCGAGCCCGCGCCCCATAAGCACGCGCTCCTGCCCTGCCGCGTCGATCTGGATCACAACGTTGTTGTTGATGACCTTTGAGATGCCGGGTGTCGGGGAGTTGCCTGCGTTCGGGGAGCTCCTCCTGCGGGATTCGCCCATGCGGGCATTCTATTGCCCCCGCGTACGCGCAAGGAGGGCCGTATGCCGGGCCGCGTTTTAGGGAACAAAAAAGCCGGGGTTGGTGGGTGAGGAGCATCGCTGCTCACTCACCTACCAACCCCGGCTCATCGAAGAAGTCCGGC
>NZ_JBNAFM010000015.1:0-101352 GCF_049707175.1 Pseudoclavibacter helvolus
ACCACAGACCCCACACCGGGATCGGCGGCCAACGCCCCTCAGACCGTGTTCACAACCTCACGGGTCAATACAGCTAGGCCAGCTCAATAACCCGAGTTGTTGCCCTGGTCGAAGTGGATACGCGTCGGCGGCGGGCCCGGGTTCTCCGCGCGGCGGCGCCGCTCGTCAGGGGAGAGTTCGGCGTCGCGCGGTGTGCGCGGTGCTGCGCGCAGCATCCACACGACAAGGAACGCGATGGCGGCGAGGCCAAGCGCGATCAGCAAGACCACGAGTAACGGGTTGTCGGCCATGGGATGCTCCGCTCGTGCAGGCGCTGGGCGCGCGACTTCAGGCGAGTCTCCCACGTCAGTCGGTGTGCTCGCACACGTGGCTTGAGGTGCTCCCCTGTCGCGCGTTCAGCAATCGCGGCGCATCGCATCGCCGACTGAGGGGGCTCGTAACGAGGCAGGTGACGGGCAACGTCTTCGTCCGCATCCGCACCCGAGCCCGCCCGCATCCGCACCCGAGCCCGCCCGCATCCCTACGGCGCCCGCGGTCCCTTCTGCACGGGGATGACACCGGTGCGTGCCGGCGGGTTGGGGAAGAACCAGAGCACGGCGCCGGACAGGATCCAGATGACGGCCATGCCCGCCACGAGCCAGCCGGCCTCGAAGCCCGCCATGAGGCCGGCGATGGCTGCACCGATCGCGGCTGCGGTGACTCGCAGGCCCGCGCCGATCGTGAAGACCTGCGAGCGAACGTTGGGCTTGCTCTCCTTGTCGCGCAGCAGCATCATGGCGGCGTTTGCGGGGGCCGCGAAGAGTCCGGAGATGAAGACGGCGACGAACGTGAAGCCGACCGGAAGCGCGGGAACCGCGATGAGCAGGAAGGCGCCGGTCGCGACGAACCCCATACCCATCACCCACACGGGCCCTCGGGTCGTCCAGGTTCTGATGGCCATGAACAGCGCGCCGGCGAGGCCGCCGATCGCGTAGGCGGTGACGATCCAGGCGGCGGATGCTTCGGAGCCGGTACGTTCCAGGGAGATTGCGATGGCGGCGATGCCGAGCGCGCCGCCGGCGACCTGGCTGACCGTGCCAGCCACGGTCACGATCGCGATCGGCTTGTGCTTCACGAGGTAGGTCATGCCGCGTGCGATCGTGCGGCCGAGGCCTTCGACCGCTCCCTCCTTCGCGTGCATCCGGATACCAAAGCCGGCAACGGCGCCGACGAGGGCGAGGATGCCGAGCAGTACCATCGCAAGGCGAGCTGAGCCCGCGAGGGGAATCGCGAGTGCTGCGAGCGCTGGCCCTCCGACTGAGGCGATCGTGTACGACAGCGCGTCTTGCGCGTACGCCTTCCTGACCGGCTCGATGTTGTCTGGGGCGAAGCTCGAGAGGCCGCCCATGTAGGCAGGGGTGACGAAGCCTGCCGCGGCGAGCACTATGGCGATGACCCCCACCGGCAGGGTGCCGAGTTGCGACGCGAAGAGGTACGCGGCCGCTGTGATCATGCCGCCGATGATGAGCAGTAGCCGTGGGCGGCGCATCCGGTCGAGGAGCGCTCCGACGAGCGGTGCCGCGATGACGCTCGGAAACAGGGCAACAGCGACGAGGAACCCACCGACGGCCACGTCGCCGAGCTGTTCGACGGCAAGCAGCGGGATCGCGACGACCGCACCGGCGTTCGCCAGTCGCAGCGGGATCGAGGTCGACTGGTACCGCCAGATGCCACTCATCCGAGAACAGATCTCCTCACTGCAATGCCGTCGTGGTCCGCGGCGAGCCATGCCGCGGAGGCCAGCCTACGCCGCGTCCGGAGCCCCGGAGGCGGACCGAGTCGCGCGACGACGCATGCCCTCGGGGGTGTTGTGATGGTGGGTTCGCGGAACCCCGCTGGGCCGCGGCGTGGCGCCGTCGCTGGGTGGCCACCACGCTCAGTCGGGTCTAGTCGCCGAGCTTCTGATCGAAGTCCTTCGGGGCCAGGGCGAGAGCCTCGGCGTCCTGCGCGCTCGCAAGCTCGCCCTCGCGACGTGCTCGCCGAGCGCTGAGGAGGTAGTGGATGCCCGTGGGGACGACGGTCGCGAGCACGGCGAGGATCAGGATGATGTCGATGTACTCGCGGATGAAGTCGCCGAGCACCGGGACGTAGCCGAGAAGGTAGCCGGCGTACGTGAGGCCTGCTCCCCACACCAGGGCGCCGATGAGGTTGTAGATCGTGTACTTGCGGTAGTCCATCTTGCCGACGCCCGCTGCGACCGGCGCGAACGTCCGCACGATGGGCACAAAGCGAGCGACGATGACGGCGAGGCCGCCGAAGCGCTCGAAGAACGCGTTGGTGCGCTCGACGTTCTTCTTGCTGAAGAGGCCGCTCTCCTTGCGTTCGAAGATCCTCGGGCCTGCCTTCCGGCCGATCAGGTACCCGACCTCGCCGCCAAGGAACGCAGCGAAGCCGATCGCGAGACAAACCCACCAGATGTCGAAGCCGATACCCGGATAGAAGGCGAGCAGGCCCGTGATGAGCAGCAGTGTGTCTCCTGGCAGCAGGAACCCGACGAGCAGCCCGGTCTCCGAGAACACGATGAGGCAGACAACGAGCAGCGCCCAGGGGCCAGCCCCGTGAATGATCGTTTCAGGGTCGAGCCAGGGGATGAGTGTGGGAGCCACGGAAGGTGCGTCCAGTCGCTGAGATGCGGAGGTGATCGGTGAAGCAGAGGTGATCGAAAGAGTATCCCGCGCGAGCCCTGAGAGGGACACAGGATCCGACGTCGGCGGTCGGTCTCGCCGTGTCGAGTGTTGGGTGAGGGTCTCCGGGGGCTCGTTCGGGTGTCGGTTGATGGCGAAAGTCGTATGTATGTACGTGTATTTGTTATTGCTCAAAGCCTAGACTAGAAGATATATACCAATCTGTGGTACTGTCGATCTAGATCTTGGGGGAGGTCAGCACGGTGGCTTTAGTTAACGGTCCAGGAGGCGACGACGCCTCGCGAGACCCTGGCCTGCTCGTGTCGCCGAGTGGCCTGGGGGCGGGGAGCGAGTCGACTGCGGGTACGCGGGGTCGAGGTTGGTTGCCCGTCGGGGCAGAATCTGCGGGTGCCTTGCCTGCTGGTGCCTTATCTGCGGGTGCCTTGCCTTCGGGCGTCCTGCCTGGTGACCTCTTGGCCGCCGGGGTCGCGGCGGCGTCACGGGAGTCTTCGCTCGGTGCGACGGCGTCTGTCGACGCCCTCATCAGCGGACGCAGCTCGGTCGCTGCATTGCTCGACGCCGAGTTTTTCGCGGCCTTTGAAGAGCTGGCCGCGCACAGGCGGATGCTTGAAGCCACAGTGATCGAGATGACGGCCGAGCTCCTGAGTCGCGACGAAGTGACTCCAGTCGCGTTCGCGGGCTCGTTGGTTCGCCGAGGAGGTTTCCGTTCCGTCCACGAGGCAGTGCAACAGATCCTCGGCCTGCGTCGGGGTGAGGCTGTCAGCCTGAGGGAGATCGCTGAGGCGACGCGCGAGAGCATCAGCATGACCGGGGAGCCGCTCCTCCCCGCCCGGGGGCACGTCGCGGCGGCCGTCTCCGCGGGTCGTGTGACGCTGTCGCAGGCCTCCGCGATCGTCAAAGGCCTTCGAGAAGCGAACAGCCGAGCAGACCTCGCAGACCTTGAGCGCGCCGAGTACGAGCTGGTGCAGGCCGCGTGCGGTCTCACGCCAGAAGACGATGAGCCAGCCTCGCCGGAACGTCTCGCGAAACAGGCGGCCGTCTGGGTCGCTTTCCTCGACCCCGACGGGGCCGAACCAAGCGCCGAGCGCTGCGCCGAGAAGCGCGGCCTGACGTTCACCCGGCGCGCCGACGGCATGGTGCAGGGTCGGCTCGTGGCGACCGCCGAACAGGCCGAGATCCTCCAGCGCGTGCTCGACGCGTACCTCTCGCCTCGGCGAGACTCGCCCTGCGACGGTGCGGCTGCGGCTGCGGCTGCTGGTTCTGGTGTTGGTGCCGGCTCAGCTTCAGGCGCTGGCTCAGCCTCTGCCGCTGGCTCTGCTTCTGCTTCGTGTTCGTCTGGGGGTGCCGGTGCAGGAGGCATCAGCGGTGACTCCGGCAGTGATGTCAGTGGTGACTCCGGCAGTGGCGTCAGCGGTGACTCCGGCAGCGACGTCAGGGATGACGCTGGCAGAGACGTCTGCGGTGATTGCAGCGGAGATGTTCACGGTCGGGTCGGCTGTGGCGCCCACGGTGACGCCGGCGAACGCTGCGCCAGAGAGCCTCGTGACGGCGAGCCTCGTGGCGTAGAGCTTCGTGCTGGCGAAACGCAGGATGACCAGCCGTTGAGTGACGGCCGTAGCCTTTCGCAACGGCGCATCGACGCCCTCGTCGCGCTGTTTGCGAAGCACGCCGAATCGTCGTCGGCGCCTCGGACGGGCGGCGAGGCTCCGACGCTGGTCGTAGCCGTCACACGAGCGGGTCTCGTCGGTGCTGCGGAAACGCCGGCAGACATCGCACGCCTTGAGCACACCGGTGAGCCCGTCTCCATTGAGGCCGCGAGGCGCGTCCTTTGCGACGGGATCATTCGCGCGGCGCTCGTCGACGACTCCGGTGAGGTCCTCAAGCTCGGTCGAAAACGGAGGCTCTTCAGTCCGGCCCAGCGAAGAGCCATCTTCGCCAGGGACGGCGGATGCAGGGCGCCGGGGTGCGAGTTGTCGTTCGACATGATCGAGGTCCATCACGTGCTCCCGTGGTGGTCGGGCGGTCCAACCGACACCTCGAACGGAATCTCGCTCTGCACCTTCCACCACCATGAAGTGCACCTCGAGCGGCTCACCATCGTGCCCTCAAACGACCGAGTGTGGAAGGTCGAGCCGGCAACCGGGCCGAGAACAAGCCGCGACCCTATTCGCGGGCGGGACCGCAGAGCGACCGGTCCAGTGTTCACCCCACGACGTGAATGAACGGAAGCTCACCCCAGGAGGTGCTTGAGCGGATGCTCACCCCACGCCGTGATCGAGCGGATGTTCACCCCACGACGTGATCGAGCGGATGTTCCCCGCGACCTGATTGAGAGGATAGGCGCATGACCGCAAGCCGCAGACGCGAACTCCCGCCCTTGGAGACGATGCGCGGGCGTTGGGCGCTCGCCGCCGCCATCGAAACAGCGATCCTCGGTGAGCGCGCCGACAACACACGTGCCGACGACCTGGGCTGGTTCTTCTCTGACGGAGGAGGGAGCTGGGCGCGGCTCACACAGCTCCCCGGCGGGAAGGCCGTCCTCGCCGGCATCGACAGAGACCACTCCGAAACCCACCAGCGCGGCATCGACCCCAGGAACGGGATCCCCGACTGGGCCGTCGACGCCGTCGAAACCGCCGTCCGCCACGAGTCGGGGCGAGACTCGACGGACGGCACGGAGCTGCCCTGGCTTGGCTTCGTGTACTGGTTCGACCCGTCCGCCGACGGCCCAGACGACTGGCGGACCGTCGCCCACGAAGACCCCGCCGGCCTCCAGGTCGCAGACGGACTCGAACAGCACCTGCTCCCAGTCCTCAGCGAGCAGCGAATGCTCGAGACGGCCGACGACTGGTTCCAAGGCGCGGCCATGGAACTCGACGACCCAGAAGCGGCGCCGGACCGCGTCGACCCCGACTCGGTCCGGCGAGGCGCACGGCTCGGACCTCGGCTCACCGCGGAGGCGATCGCCGCTGTGCTCCCCATCGCGGGGATGCACCTCGAAGCCGGGGTCCGAGCTGCAAGCGCATTCGACCGCGAGCCTGCTGCCTGAGCGGGTCGGGGGCTTGAGCGGGCCGGGGGACTGAGTCGCCTGAGTGGGCCGGGGACTGAGCGAACCGGGGACTGAGCGGGCCGGGGCCTGAGCGGGCCGGCGGTCTGAGGTAACCCCCACGCCGCCGGCCCGCGAGAACCTGCCGTTCTCAACCTGAACTTTCCGTCGCGCCGACTCAGTCCTCGCGCGGTGGCATGCCGGCCGTGGGCTGCGATGCACCAGTTCCACGCGCATCAGCGCCGCTCGCCCCCACCCCACGCTCGGCCGGGCCAGTCGCCTGCTTGACGCCGGCGTGCGACGCCCGGCTCGCCGCATCCAATTCCTCCGCCTCGGCGCCGCCGACCGCCTCGCCACGAGCCACGAGGCCCGCGACATCCGAGAGGGGGATCTGCTTGAGGAACAGCGACAGCAGGAACGCGAGCGCAATGAACGGCACGAGGTACCAGAACACCGGCGCGAGCGCATCCGCGTAGGCCGTCACGATGCCGTCGCGCACCTCATCCGGCAACTGCGACAGGGTCTGCGGGTCGATCGTCGACGTCGCGGTCGCAGCATCCGCCGCGCTCGCGCCGCTGGCCGTGAACACCGACGTCAAGTTCTCGGTCAACCGGGTCGTGAAGATCGCTCCGAAGACGGCCGTGCCGAGAGCCGCGCCCACCTCGCGGAAGTAGTTGTTCGTGCTCGTCGCCGTGCCGATCTCCGCAGCAGGCACTGCGTTCTGCACGACCAGCACCACAACCTGCATGATCAGGCCAAGCCCTGCGCCGAAGAAGAACAGGAACACGCAGATCAGCCAGATCGGGGTATCGGCGGTGAGTGTCGTCATCGCGACCATCGCCAGCCCCGTCAGCACCGTGCCCACGATCGGGTACATCCGGTAGCGCCCGGTCTTCGAGATGAGAATTCCCGAAGCGATCGACGTGCCCATGAGGCCGGCCATCATCGGCAGCATGAGCAGGCCGGACGCCGCCGCTGACGTTCCGGACGACATCTGCAGGAAGGTCGGCACGAAGCCGATCGCCGCGAACATCCCGATGCCGAGCGTGAGGCCGATCGCCGTCGCGTTCACGAAGATCGGGTTCTTGAACAGTCCGAGCGGAATGATCGGATCCTCCGCACGCGACTCGACGAACACGAACAGCGCGGCCGCAACGAGCAGGCCCAGCCCCCACGCCCACGTGACCATGGAGCCCCAACCGTGCTCCGCATCCGCACCGAAATCGGTGAAGAAGATGAGGCACGTCGTCGCTGCCGACAGGAAGATCACGCCAAGGTAGTCGATGCGCTTCGTCGCCTTCTTGCTGGGCAGCTTCAGTGCGACCACGGCGATGATGAACGCCGCGATGCCGACCGGGATGTTGATGTAGAACGCCCACTGCCAGGTCAGGTGGTCGACGAAGTAGCCGCCGAGCAGCGGGCCGCCCACGGCAGACAGGCCGAACACGGCGCCCAGCGGTCCCAGGTACTTGCCTCGCTCGCTGGCGGGCACGATGTCGGCGATGATCGCCTGCGACAGGATGATGAGGCCGCCGCCGCCGAGCCCCTGCAGCGCTCGGAAGACCACGAACGTCCAGAAGTCGCCAGCGAACGCGCAGCCAACCGATGCGAGGGTGAAGATGGCGATTGCGATCAGGAACAGGTTGCGTCGCCCGAGCACGTCACCGAACTTGCCGTAAATGGGCATGACGATGGTCGTCGCGAGCAGGTAGGCGGTGGTGATCCACACCTGGTGGTCGACGCCGCCGAGCTCGCCGACGATCGTGGGCATCGCGGTCGACACGATTGTCTGGTCGAGGCTCGAGAGCAGCATGCCGGCGATGAGCGCGCCGAAGATTGTCCAGATCCGGCGTTGTGTGAGGAGGAACTGCGGCTCGGCCGGAGCCTGAGTGGTGGTGGTCATGCGGGGTCCGTTCGAAGGAAGAGGTACGGTCGGCTCGCGCGTGCGCGGCGGTGAGTGCGCCACGTGAGCGAGCGCGACGGGGCGGCGGCGGGATGCTCGTGCGAGCGGATGCAGCGATCCGGCGGTCAGCCGCTCAGGACGGCGCGCATGGCTGCGACCCGTCTGGCGACGACCGTCTCGATGTCGTCGGTGGTGTCGGTGGTGAAAAACTCGAAAGCGCTGGCGCGCATGACCGCCATGAGGACCTGCACTGCCGCCGCTGCGCGCAGGTCGCCGGCGGGCAACCCCTCGCGTCGCTCGACGAGGGCCACATCGCGCTTCTCGTCGCTCGACATGTGCTCGAGGATCCGCTTGAACAGGCGCGGCTCTTGGTCAACGACGGCCATGATCTGCCGCACGTGCTCCGGGTCGGGCTCCGGGTCCGTTTCCCGCCAGCGCGTGATGGCGAGCTGCGCGAGTGCCTCCAGGAGGTCGGGGCTGATGCTGTTGCTCCGAGGGTCACCGCCTGCGACGAAGAGCTCGTCGAGGTGCGTGGTGTCTCGGCGTGCGGAGATGCCGAGCAGGGCATCCTCCTTCGACGCGAAGTAGTTGAAGAACGTGCGTCGGGAGATGCCCACGTGCTCGCAGAGTTCCTCGATCGTGAAGCCGGACAGGCCCACCTCGAGGGCACGTGCTCTGGCTGCCGCTGAGAGCTGTCGGCTCGTGTCCGCCATCTTGCGAGCCCGGAGGCTCGTTGCACTTTCATTCACATGTGCAGTATTGCACTAATACCCGAAAGTGCAAGCATGTCGCTGGCGGCCTGATGACCGCGGTGCGCGCATCCGTTGCCCTACGCTGTCCCCTAGTACCCCGAGGAGACCAGATGGCCGAGATTCCGCACATCACGATCAGCGCCGGCTTCATCTTCGCGATCATCGACCTGATCATTCGCATCATCGCGATCATCGTCGTGCCCCGGAATCGCAAGCCGAGCGTCGGCATCGCGTGGCTCATGGCCATTTTCCTCATCCCCTACGTCGGGGTTGTCGCCTTCCTCCTCCTCGGCAGCTTCCGTCTGCCCGCGAAGCGCATGGAGCGGCAGCAGGAGGTCACAACCTTCATCAACATGGCCGTCTCGAGCGTCGAGGTCGAGCCGACCCACCACAGCGACCCGCCCTGGTTCGACTCCGTCGTGGCCCTCAACCGCACCTACACGGCAATGCCCCTCATCAGCGACAACGAAGTCGTGCTGCAGGGCAGCTACGAGGAGACGATCCTGGCGATGGCCGCCGAGATCGACACCGCCGAAAATTGGGTGCACGTCGAGTTCTACATCCTCGCCTGCGACCGCACCACGATGCCGATCTTCGACGCCCTCGACCGGGCGGCCGCCAGGGGCGTGAGCGTCCGCATCCTGCTCGACCACATCGCATCCATTCGCGTGCCCGGCTACCGCAAGCACACCCTGTCGAGACTGAAGGCGCTGGCGGATGCGGGGGCCGAGTGGCATTACATGCTGCCCGTGCGTCCGTGGCGCGGCGAGTACCAGCGCCCCGACCTGCGCAACCATCGCAAGCTCCTCATTGTCGACGGCAACTCCGCTTACCTCGGCTCGCAGAACGTCGTCGACTCCACCTACAACAAGCGCGGCAACATACGCCGCGGCCTGCACTGGCACGACCTGATGGTCCGCCTCGAGGGGCCGGCCGTGCACGCCGTCAGTGCTGTCTTCATCACCGACTGGTACTCGGAGTCCGGCACGATCATCCCGGAAGACCTCTCCGACGTCGAGACCATGCCGCAGGAAGCGCGGATGGACTGCCAGATCGTGCCGAGCGGTCCGGGCTACCCGAGCGAGAACAACCTTCGCCTGTTCCTCAACCTGCTGTATGTCGCGCAGAGGTCGATCATCATCACGAGCCCCTACTTCGTGCCAGACGAGTCGATGCTCTACGCCATCACCACGGCGACGGCTCGGGGTGTCGTCGTTGAGCTGTTCGTCTCCGAGATCGGAGATCAGGCGATGGTGTACCACGCGCAGCGCTCCTACTACGAGGCGCTCCTGGAGGCCGGGGTGCGCATCTGGATGTACAAGTCGCCGACCATCCTGCACGCCAAGCACTTCACCATCGACGACGAGGTCGCCGTCATCGGCTCGTCGAACATGGACATGCGCTCGTTCTCCCTCAACTTCGAGGTCTCGCTCATGGTGCGCAGTGCGGACTTCGTTGAGGACCTCCGTGAGGTGCAGCAGGACTACCGCGAGAATTCGCGCGAGCTCACCATGTACGAGTGGCGCAAGCAGCCGCTTCGTTCCACCGTGCTCGACAATCTCGCGAGGCTGACCGCAGGCCTCCAGTAGGAGCGGCGAGGCGGGCTGGAAGTTCGCTCCGTATCGGATGCGGGACGTGCCGCGAATGTCGGAAGTCGGGAGTAACTTGGCACTCAGGTTCGATCGAACCCGAGTCAACCGACGCGTGCAGGAGCAGCGAGTCATGCAGAAGATTATTCCGAACCTCTGGTTCAACAAGAACGCCGAGGAAGCCGGCGAGTTCTACGCTTCCGTCTTCCCGAAGACAACGACGTCAGTGGAAGCGCGCTACCCGGAGACCGACCTCCTCGACTTCCAGAAGGACTTTGCTGGGCTTCCGCTCGTCGTGGGCGTCGAGATCGACGACTACCGATTCACACTCATCAACGCGGGCGACCAGTTTCGGCCAAACCCGTCGGTCTCCTTCATGCTCAACTTCGACCCACGAGTGCTCGGCGGAGACACGGCTTCAGTGCGCGAGAGCCTCGACAGCCTCTGGGCGGCGCTCAGCGAGGGTGGCAAGGTGCTCATGCCGCTCCAGCAGTACGACTTCAGCCCGCACTACGGCTGGGTCGAAGACCGCTATGGGGTGAGCTGGCAGCTCATGCTCGTCGACTCCGGAGCGTTGAGCGCTGCCGACGAGGCGCGCCCCTTCATCGTTCCGAGCATGCTGTTCGGTCGCGAGGCTCAGAACAAGGCGCGCGAGGCCATCGACTTCTACGTCTCGCTGTTCCCAGATGCGCGCATCGGCAACATCGCCGAGTATCCAATGCAGTCTGGGCCTGCCCCGGCCGGAGCCATCATGTACGCCGACTTCCAGCTTGCAGGGCAGTGGTTCGTGGCTATGGACAACGGCGCTGACCAGCCGTTCGGGTTCGACTGCGGCGTCTCCTTCGAGGTCGACTGCGCCGACCAGGCGGAGATCGACCGGTTCTGGGACTCGATGAGCGCCGTCCCCGAGGCGGAGCAGTGCGGCTGGCTCGCCGACAGGTTCGGAGTC
The DNA here is from genome assembly GCF_049707175.1 of Pseudoclavibacter helvolus. Taxonomy (GTDB): domain Bacteria; phylum Actinomycetota; class Actinomycetes; order Actinomycetales; family Microbacteriaceae; genus Pseudoclavibacter; species Pseudoclavibacter helvolus_A. The sequence continues at coordinate 10,924 of NZ_JBNAFM010000015.1, forward strand.
AGTTGGCAGATCGTCCCAGCCAACATGGGCGAGCTGATGCAGCGGCCGGGCGCCTACGAGCGCATGATGCAGATGAAAAAGCTCGTCATCGCCGACTTCTGAGGCCTAGCACTGCAGAGTGCCCGGGGGTCTGAGTTTCGAACACATATTCCCAGCCGGCACCGGGCCGCGAGCCAGGACCGCGGCCTACGGTTGCCGGCATGGCAGATACACACGAAGGCGAAATGCTCGGCGCGACCGAGTCAGACGAGAACGGCACCGAGAAGGATCCGTCGAATTGGGTCACCGGCGACGAGCCGATGACGGGTGCGCAGCGCAGCTACCTGGACACGCTCGCACGCGAGGCGGGTGAGGAGATTCCCGCCGACATCACGAAGGCGGAGGCCTCCGAGCACATCGACCGCCTCCAGCAGAAGACGGGCCGCGGCGACAGCTAACCCGTCGAAGGCCCGTCACGCGGGCCGACAGAGACAACGCGGGCCGGCGCACACATTGCGCCGGCCCGCGTTGCCGTGTTGCCGTGTCTGGAGCGGATGACGGGAATCGAACCCGCGCTATCAGCTTGGGAAGCTGAAGTTCTACCATTGAACTACATCCGCGCATCCACAGACCGAGGCCCGCAGACCTGACCATCGTACATCGAAGCCGCCCGGTGGCGTTGCGACTGGCGTCTCACTCGCGCTTCGAGACGAGCGCGCGGATCGCGAAGAACACGACGACGGCGACGACCGCGACGACGCCGAGCCGCACCATGAACCAGGCCAAGTGGAACAGGACGTCCACAAGCCACCAGGAGATGACCACCGCGACGATGACACCGACGATGGTCCAGACGTTCTTCTTCACCGGTTCAGAGTAGCGCCGCGAGTTGTGCCCGACGGGTGTCGGCATCCGCTGCTGCGTGGATGCGCACCCGGGCACACCGGGTCGTGCACATCGAGCCAGGCACGCGCATCCCGCTGGGCACGCGCATCCACCGAGCAACTAGGCTGGCGGCGTGCTTCTCAGTGATCGGGACATCAAGCAGGGCGTCGAGTCTGGCCGCATCGGCCTCGAACCGTACGAGCCGGGCCTCGTCCAGCCGTCGAGCATCGACGTGCGCCTCGACCGGTACTTCCGGCTCTTCGACAACCACCGCTACCCCTTCATCGACCCGGCGGAGGAGCAGCCCGAGCTGACCAGGCTCGTCGAGTCCAAGCCGGACGAGCCGTTCGTGCTGCATCCCGGCGAGTTCGTGCTCGCCTCCACGTTCGAGCGCGTTACCCTCGGCGACGACGTCGCGGCCCGCCTCGAGGGGAAGAGCTCGCTCGGGCGTCTCGGTCTGCTCACGCACTCCACGGCCGGTTTCATCGACCCCGGATTCACGGGGCACGTCACGCTCGAGCTGTCGAACGTGGCGACCCTGCCGATCAAGCTGTGGCCCGGCATGAAGATCGGGCAGCTCTGCTTCTTCCAGCTGTCGAGCGCCGCAGAACACCCCTACGGATCCGCGATCTACAGCTCCAGATACCTCGGGCAGCGCGGTCCGACCGCGTCGAGGTCGTTCAAGAATTTCACGCGCTCTGACGTGTCCGTGACCGAAGCGGGAGCGCCGGGGCAGTAGTCGCCGCGGGCTTCCGGGCCGCGCTTGGTTGCGCCGCGCCTGGCCGCGCCGCGCCGCGCCCGCGTTGGGCCTCACCGGGCCTAGCCGTGCCGGGCCGCGCCAGTGCGCCCACGAGGTGTTTTCCGGCACGTCGAGCCGCCGTGGTCAGGTGCACCGAACATCTGCGGGAGGTTGCGGAAACCGGGTGCGCCGCGAATAACGTGGGGCGAACGTTGCCAACGATGCCCGTGCTTTCGGGCTCGAGGCGTCCGCATGAAGGATGCACGGCCATGCCACAGACACCAGCCCCCGTTCCCGGATCCGGGGACCTCACCCGCGAGCCGACGCCCGCCGATATTCGGCGTTGGCGTCGCTACCTCGCCGACGAGCGCGCCGAGGGCGCCGTTTACCGTGACCTTGCGGCGAGACGTGAAGGTGAGGAGCGGGATATCCTCCTCGGCCTCGCGAACGCCGAGGTGCGTCACGAAGAGCACTGGCTGAGCCTGCTCGGTCCCGCCGGCGACGGCGGCGTTCGGGCGCAGCTGGGTACGCGCCTCTTTGGCTGGTTCGCCCGCCGGTTCGGCTCGCTGTTTGTGCTGGCGCTCATCCAGCGGGCTGAGTCGCGTTCGCCGTACGAGCGGGAAGCGGATGCAACACCTGAGATGGCAGCGGACGAGCGCATCCACGAGGAGGTCGTGCGCGGACTCGCGATGCGCAGTCGTTCTCGCATGTCTGGCATGTTCAGGGCCGCCGTCTTCGGCGCCAACGATGGGCTCGTGTCGAACCTCGCTCTGGTGCTTGGCATCGGCGCCACCGGGGCGCCGACGGTCATCATCCTCGCCACCGGCCTCTCGGGCCTCCTCGCCGGTGCCCTCTCGATGGCGGCGGGCGAGTACGTCTCCGTGCGATCGCAGCGGGAGCTACTGCAGGCGTCGACGCCGAGCCCCGATACGCCGCAGACCATCCAGCGGCTCGACGTCAACGCCAACGAGCTGGAGCTTGTCTACCGGGCGCGCGGCATGGACGAGGACGAGGCGCGCCGCTACGCCCACCGCGTGTTCGCCTTGCAGGGCGCTGATCCGGAATCCGGTCCGATCTCGTTGCAGGCGCCGGACGAGGAGCACGAGGAGCTCGGCACCGCGTGGACCGCGGCCATCTCGAGTTTCTGCTTCTTCGCTGGGGGCGCGCTCCTGCCGGTGCTGCCGTATCTCTTCGGCATGAGCGGTCTCGCGGCCGTGGTCGTGTCGGCCGTCGTCGTTGGACTCGCGCTGCTCACCACCGGCGCCATCGTGGGTGTGCTCTCCGGTGGTCCGCCGTGGCGTCGCGCCGCTAGGCAGCTGCTCATCGGCTACGGCGCGGCCGCGGTCACGTACGTGCTGGGACTCGCGTTCGGAGTTGCGGTTGGATAGGGCGCATGCCTATTCCTGAGTTCGTCGCCGACCTTCGCGCCAAGATCGGCCCCGAGCATCCGCTCTGGTTGGCCGGCTCGACGGCCGTCATCATCCGGCCGAGCGTGGATGCGCGGGGTTCGTCGGGCGCCCGGGTCGAGGGAGGCGGACCGGCCGCGCTCGGCGAGGAGGTGCTCCTCGTGCGGCGTGCCGACAATGCCGTGTGGAGTCCCGTGACGGGGATCGTCGATCCGGGCGAGCATCCGGCGACTGCGGCCGTGCGTGAGAGCCTCGAGGAGGCGATGGTCGAGGTTCGCGTCGATCGACTCGTCCGGCTGAGTGTGTCGCCGAAGATCGTGCACGCGACCGGTGATCGCGCGCAATACTGCGACCTCGTCTTCCGCTGCTCGTGGATTTCTGGCGACGCGGCTGTCGGCGACGACGAGTCGACGGAGGTGGCCTGGTTCCCGGTGGATGCGCTGCCCGACATGCCAGAGCACCTCGCGTCACGCATCGCTGTCGCGGTTGCCGACCGGCCGGAGTATGAACTGCTCGTCGATGGGGTCGCGCTGCCGATCGTGGGCCCCGGCGCCGGTCGTGGCCCCGGGCCCGGGCAAGGGCCCGGGGTTGGGCATGGACATGGGGCTGGTTCGTGGGCCGAGACCGAGACTGATGCCGACCCTGGGCTGTAGTCAGGGACAGCTCCGAGGTCAATCCTGGCTCGATGGGGCCTCCGCAGCCGAGGACGCACTGAGGCACTGACGCACGAAAGCACTCCGCTTGGACAGGCGTTGCCGTTGCGCCGACGGCGCCTACTCCGGGGCGCCGACCACCACCTGACCGTCGGCAGAAGACACCGTGACCGTGACCGACTGGTCCTGGCCGGCGTACGTGAACGTGCACTGGAACTCAGAACCCTGGTCGACCTTCACCTGCTCCGGGCAAGCGACGTCGCCGACCTCCACCAGGCCGAAGTCGTCCTGCAGCACACGCGTGACCTCAGCCTGCAACGGCTCCGCCGCCAGGACGCTGCCGTTGCTCTCACCGATGAAATACCCACCCAGCCCCGCGATCAGCGCGGCCGCCGGAATCGCCAAGATCAACAGCAGGCGCGAGTTGCGCGCCGGCTTCCCGGCCTGCCCCACGCCAGGCTGCCCCGGCCCCGGCCCGAACTGCGAACCCGGGCCACCCGCCATCGGGTACCCGTTCGGCTGCTGGTAGCCGAAGCCCTCCCCGGGGGAACCCCCGGGGAGAGGGGTCCCGGACTGCGCACCGTATCCACCCCCGGAAACCCCGTACGTCGCGCTCGGAGTGGGATACCCCGTGGACCCGTCGTAACCGAACGAGTTCGAAGACGCCGCGCCGTAGCCGCTGCCCGTCGCTGAGCTGACTGGAGGCACACCCGCCGACGGCACCCCGGCTCCGTAGGCCGACGTGGCGCTCGCTCCGCGCGCGGAACCGGCGCCCGCGCCGTATGAGGAGCTCGAACCATACGCGGCACCCGAGCCGTACGAAGCGCTGGAATCAGGGGACCGCTGCTGCCCAAACGGCGACTGCTGCGGGTACTGCGCGCCGGACCCTGGAGACCCGTTCGGCCCGGAGGCCGATGGACCCTGCCCGGTCGCGGTTGGCTGCCACTGGTTCGGCTGCTGGCTGTGCTGGCCCTGCTGGCCGTGTGGCGCCTGGCCCTGCTGCGCCTGCCCGCCCGGCGCCTGCCCGCCCTGTTCCTGCTGCGGGTTGCGCGGGTTCTGTTGGTTGCGCGGGTCGTTTGGGTCGCGCGGGTCGAACGGCCGCTGCGGGCCGCCCTGCGGTGGGAAAGTCATCGTGCTCCCTCCAGCTTGTCTGCTGCTGTTGCTGACGCGTTCATGAGCTCGCCCAGCCTCAGCCGGTTCTCGCCTTCCCGATCGCATCCCAGAAGGTGCTCGCGTCGTCCGCCGAGACGTTGGTCACGTACTGCGGCGCGAGCGACGCGGGGTCGTCCGGCAGGTCTTCCTCGGTTGGCGTTCCGGTGATCTCGAAGCCGAACTGCACCTCCACGTCGAGGGAGGCCGCATCCATCGTGCCGTTGACCTCGATCTTCTGGATGATGCCGTCGGCCCCCACCCACACGTGCAGGGGGAGGAGCGTGCCGAGCTCCTCTTCACTGAGCTGCGCCTTCAGATCGTCGCCCAGGGTGTAGAGGCCGGCTTCCTCGAGCGAGTCGAACGTCACCGCCGACGTGAAGTGCTTGCTGCCGTCAGCGGAGACCTCGAGGTTCTCGGGCAGCTCCTCACCCTTCGTCTCCTTCGACAGCTGCCACGCCTTGACGAGGTTGCACATGAAGATGACAGTGCCGAGGATGCAGGTGCGCTGCGGGTCGCCTGCCCGGTCGAGGTCGCCCATCGGAATGCGGGCCCACGGCGTCGACACGACCGAGGTGTACGCGCTGCCGAAGAGGTAGTAGGTGAACCCGCTGCCGGCGATGTGCACCTCATCGATGGACATGCCTGGCTCGGCCGTCGACTCCTTCGTGACGTACGAGGCACCGACGACGCTCGTCTCGTGCTGGGTGCTGAGCGTCGCCCCGGTGGAGGCCTTGCCGTGCGTGTAGGCGGTGGCCGAGAAGCTCTCGACCGCGGCGAGCCCCTCGACGAGCGAGTCGCCGAGCAGCTCGGCACCGGTATCGGCGTGGTACTCGAGCTTGGCTTCGTGGTTCGCGACGGCCATGGGGGTGGTGGCCGCGCATCCGCTCAACACCAGCCCGACGAGCAGCGCCGTGACCCCTGCGATCGTCCGTTGCACGCGCATCACGAACCCCCGAGCTCGTTGTAGAGCGACAGCGCCGTCTGCCCGAGCACCGAGCCTTCCCAGCGGAACGGCGGGTTGGCGGCAGAAAGCACCGTCGACGACGTCGCGGCAACGTAGCCGGCGCCCACGATCTTGTCGTAGTAGACCAGCCATGCCCCGCCGGATCCGCCGGGAGTCATGCTGCACATGTGGGTGTACCCGCCCGCCGAGCCTTCACGCCACTGGCTCGAGGCGCACATGTACTCCTCAGAGCCGTCGTATGGGCTGGCGCTGGGGTAGCCGACCTGCGTGATCGCCTTGGCTGGAACCCCAAACGCGATGCCCTGGCCACCCGTCACGTCCTGGATGCGCCGCCCGTCTTTCTCCTCCATCACGAGGAACGCGAAGTCGTTGTTCCAGCCTTCGCCGTACACGCCCTGGTCGCCGTAGTTGGCGTTGTCGAGGAAGTGCTGCGGGATGCTGTAGTCGGTCGCCGCCCAGCGCCCGTAGGGCTGCTCGGCGCCATCGCCGCGATCGCCTGGGATGAATACGACATTGCTCGCCACGGCCTTGTTGCTCTCGAAGTCGACGAGACAGTGGGCCGCCGTGACGACGATGTTGCGCTCGCCGGAGTTCACGACGGTCGCCGAGCAGACGGCGAGACCGCTTGCGAACGACATGTAAAGGCGGCCGAAGGTGGATGCGCCCAGCCCGGCGCGGTCAAACGGCACGGCCTCGGAGACATCGCCGTAGCCGTTCGGCGACTCGGCTGCAGGCACCGGGGTCGTCGGGGCGACAAACGCGCCCGTCGCCGGGTCTCCGACACCGACGGTGATGCCGTTGTCTGGCGCGGTGTAGTCGAAACCCTCGGCGTTCTTAAACATGTCTGGGTCGGACCAGAAGTCGTGCGACTCCTGCGGGGACGATTCGAACGAGTCGCGCAGACTGACCGTGCCACCCTCAATGGGAGCGTCGACCGCGTCGTAGCCGTTCGCCGAGGGGACGGCCGTTGCGGTCACCGAGCATCCGGCCAGCAGCATGACCGCCGCGAACGCTCCGAGGCTCGCGAACAGAGCCCGCGGTCGGCGGCGGTGTCGGGTCATGGGTCTCTCCTTCGGCACGCTGGGTCTGCCGTTCTTTGTCATGCTACGCAGGGCCACCGACACTCCGGCCGCGAACTGGCCGAAAACCCAGGTGACGGGGAGTTCTCCCCTGATCGGCGGCGAACGGGCGCAGGAGGGGCAGGGGAACCGAGGAATAGGGGAACACCGGTGCGCGTTGCCCCTGCCATGCCTGGAACGCCGAAGCTCTCCGTGCTCGACCTGATCCCGGTGGCTGAGGGGCAGTCGAGCGCCGACGCGATCGCCGCCTCCCGCCGGCTGGTGCAGCGCGCCGACGAGCTCGGCTACCACCGGTACTGGGTCGCCGAGCACCACAACACGCAGCTCGTCGCCTCGACCACCCCGCCCGTGCTGCTCGCGGCCCTCGGGGCCGGCACCCGGCGCATCCGCCTCGGCTCCGGCGGTGTCATGCTCCCGAACCACGCGCCGTTTGTCGTCGCCGAGCAGTTCGCGGCCCTCGAGTCGCTGTATCCCGGCCGCATCGACCTCGGCCTGGGGCGCGCCCCGGGCACCGACCCCTTCACGGCGGCGGCGCTCCGCCGCGACGTGTCGCGCGAGCGTGTCGACGAGTTCCCGAACGACGTGCTCGAGCTCATGGGGTTCCTCGGCGACGTGCGTGACGAGCACGACCGCGACGTGCTCGCGCGCCTCCGCGTGACGCCCGACGCCGCGACCCACCCGCAGATCTGGCTGCTCGGCTCGAGCCTCTATGGGGCGGAGCTCGCGGCAGCCTACGGCCTGCCCTACACGTTCGCGCACCACTTCGCGATGCACGCCGACCCGAAGGCCGCCGCCGACCACTACCGCGAGCACTTCGTGCCGTCGCCGGTGCTGAGCGAGCCCTACTTCATGGTGTCGGTGTCGGCGATCGCTGCCGAGACGGCGGACGAGGCGACGCGTCTCGCGCTGCCGAGCCGCGCCGCCATGCACCAGATTCGCTTCGGCAGGCCCACCCGTGTCCTCTCGCCAGAGGGCGCCGCGGCCTACGCGAACCGCATCCAGGACCGCTCGCTGTACGACGCGACGACCGGAACGCAGCTGGTCGGTACGGCGACCACGGTGGCGGAGGGCATCGACCGGCTCATCGAGCGCACGGGTGCCGACGAGGTGATCCTCGCCGCGACGACGCACGACGTGGAGGTGCGCCTCCGCACGATCGAGGCCCTCGCACAGCTGCGCGACCCCGCAGCCTGGGCCCCACGCGCCCCTGAGACGCTGGCGACGCACGCGACTGTCGGTGCACATCCGCATAATTGACGGGTGACTTCCCACGCGCGCCATGCCATTCCCGCCTCCGCCGCAGACGCCTTCTCGTTCGACGACCCGAGCGACGCCCCAGACAGCACCGACGAGGCGCTGCTCCGCGCGCTCGCGGTGACGTTCGGGGAGGTGGGGTTCACGGTCGACGGCGTCGAGTCGCGGCTGGGCGCCGAGGCGGCGGATGCGCTGCATCGCGACCTGCTCGAGCCCGCGTCGTTCGCCCTCTCGCGCGAGCCCGACGACGCGCTGTCGGCGCTTATCCGCCTGTTCGTGCTGGCAGAGCCGGTCGAGGCGAGCGACGTGCCCTCCCTCGAGGAGCTGCTCGCAGCGCGCCTCGTCGAGCGCCTCCCACGCCCATCGGCGACGGATGCGCCCGGCGACGCGTCTGGTGAGCACCTGGCGGAGGAGCTGATCGCGGCGCTCGTCGACGTTCGGCCCTACGCGAGCGAAGGTGTGAACGGCAGCGTCGAGATGTGGGTGGCCTCCGATCTCGGGGGTGTGCAGCTCGGCCGCGACCGGCCGCTGCGACGCGATCACGTGGTCGGCATCGGCCCGGCGACGACCCTGCTCGCGCAGCTCACCCCAAGAGAGCCGGTGGCGCGTGCGCTCGACCTCGGCGTCGGCATGGGCGTGCAGACGATGCACCTGCTCGCGCACACGCGCCACGTCGTCGCGACCGACATCTCGGAGCGCGCCCTCGCGTTCGCGAAGTTCAACCTGCTGCTCAACGCGGTCGCGCTCGGCATCGCGCCAGGCGGCCTTGACGACCGCGTGAGTCTGCGACTGGGCAACATGCTTGAGCCGGTCGCCGGCGAGCAGTTCGACCTGTTTGTCTCGAACCCTCCCTTTGTCATCACGCCCCGCCGCGACGGCGAAGCGGGCAGCGACCAGTACACGTATCGCGACGGCGGCAAGCCCGGCGACAGCATCGTCGAAGGGCTCGTGCGCGAGCTCGGCACGGTGCTGGCCCCCGGTGGGGTTGCCTGCATGCTGGGGAACTGGGAGGTGCGAGCCGGCGACGCCACCTGGCACTCGCGCCTCGAGACCTGGCCGGCAGACGACGTCGACCTCTGGGTCGTGCAGCGGGAAGACGCGACGCCCGTCGAGTACGCCGACATGTGGCTGAAGGATGCGGCAGAGAACGCGGAGCTTTCGAGCTGGCAGCAGGCGTTCCGTCGTTACCTGCAGGACTTCGCGAGCCGAGACGTTGAGCGCATCGGCATGGGCATGTTCTTCCTGCGTCGCACCCACCAGGGCGCGGTCGGGGGTCCGCTGCGCCGCTTTGAGCACCTCACGCACGCGCTCGGGCACCCGTTGGCCGAGCACATCCGCGACGGCTTTGAGGCCGTCACGTGGCTGCGCGGCTTGGACGACGCGGCCCTCTTCGACGAGCCGCTGGTCGTCGCCGGCGACGTCACCGAGGAGCGCCACTCGCGGCCAGGCGACGAGGACCCGAGCATCATCATGCTCCGGCAGGGTGCGGGGTTCCGTCGCACGATGTCGATGTCGACCGAGCTCACCGGCTTCGTGTCGGTGTGTGACGGCGAACTCGTGGGCTCGCAGATCGTCACGGCGATTGCCTCGCTCGTCGACGTCGAGGAAGAGGCGTTGCGCGCGAGCCTCGTCCCCGACGTCCGCGAGCTCGTCGCGCTCGGCTTCCTCGAGCCACGCTGGCGGTAGGCGCTCATGAGCCCGGCAGGTCGCATCGCCCCGCTTGACGGGGTCAGGGTGCTTGAGCTCGGCAACTTCATCGCGGCCCCGACGGCTGGGCGGATGCTCGCCGACTTCGGCGCCGAGGTCATCAAGGTCGAGCGACCCGGCACTGGCGACGAGCTGCGGTCCTGGCGCCTGCATCCCGGCTCGACGACCTCGATGCTGTTCCACACCATCAACCGCAACAAGAAGTCGATCACGCTCGACCTGCGAACCGACGAGGGCCGGGATGCGGTGCGGGCGCTCGCCGCCGACTGCGACGTGATCCTCGAGAACTTCCGACCGGGAACGATCGAACGGTGGGGCATTGGCCCCGAAATCCTCAACGAGGCCAACCCGGAGATCGTGATCGGACGCATCTCCGCGTTCGGGCAGACCGGTCCGCTTTCGAGCAGACCCGGGTTCGCGGCCATCGCCGAGGCGATGGGCGGTTTCAGGAACCTGGTCGGGGATCCCGACCGGGCACCGGTTCGCGTGGGCGTCTCGATCGGCGATTCGATCGCTGGGGTCTACGCCGCCTACGGGGTCATGATGGCGATGTTCCAGCGCGAGCGGCGGCGCGGCGCGGGACTCGGACCGGCGCCTCTCGTCGAACGTGTCATCGACGTGGCACTCAACGAGGCGATGTTCTCGATGATGGAGTCGCTGATCCCCGACTACCAGGCACACGGAGTGGTCCGGGAGCGGGTCGGCGGCCGCATCGAGGGCATCGCACCGACGAACGCCTACGTCTGCCGCGACGGGAAGAGCGTCGTCATCGCGGGCAACGCCGACGCCATCTTCCACCGGCTCATGGGCATCATCGGGCGGCCCGATCTTGCGGACGACCCGGGGCTCGCGACCAACAACCTGCGCTGGGATCGTCGAGACGAGCTCGACGCGGCGATTGGCACCTGGACCGCGACGCTCACCGCCGACGAGGTGCTCGATGTCCTCGATGAGGCAGGGGTTCCCTCCGGCCCCATCTACACGGCCGCCGACATCAGCGAGAGCCCGCAGTACGCGGCGCGCGACATGATCCAGAAGTTCGACGTCGCCGACGGCGACGTGACGCACGAAGGGGTCGGCTTCCCCGGCATCGTGCCCGTGCTCGGCCCGGCATCGCTGCCGATTCGCACGCTCGCGCCGCAGCTCGGCGCCGACACGGCGGCAGTGCTCGCCGCCTACCTCGGCGCAACGAGCGACGCTGTACCGGACGGCCGTGCGGCAGATGACGCCGAGACGAGCGACCGCGCGCCGAGCGCCCGTGCCATGGACGACCCCGAGACGAGTAGCCCCGCGTCGACCAACCTGGCGTCGGCGAACCCCGCGTCGACCGATCCGGCGTCGACCAACCTGGCGTCGACCGACCCGGAGTCGACCGACCCGGCGTCGACCAACCCGGCACCGGAGACACGATGACGCCCTCGCCCGCACCGTCGACCTCGCAGACGAGCCCGAGCGCGCCGGCACCGCGCCAGCCTTCGCTCGCCGCCGCGCGGCTCCGCGACGTGACGCTCCGCGATGGCCTGCAGCTCACGGGGCGGATGCTGTCGGCCGAGCGCAAGGTCGCGCTCGCCCGCGAGCTGTTCGCGGCGGGCGTGCCGGAGCTCGAGGTCGGGTCGATGGCGAGGGGTGACCTCGTGCCACCGATGGCAAACACCCTTGAGGTGCTGCAGGCACTCACCCCTGAGGAGCTGCAGCGCAGCTGGGTGTGGGTCGCCACCCCAAGGCACGTCGAGAAGGCCGCCGCCGCGGGCGCACGTAACTTCCAGTACTGCTTCTCCGCGTCGGACGCTCACAATCAGGCCAACATCGGTCGGAGCACCGAGGCGAGCATCGCGGCCATGCCCGACGCCGTCGCGCTCGCCCAGCAGGCCGGCGGGCGCATCCAGCTCTGCATCGCCACGTCGTTCACGTGCCCGTTCGACGGGCCCGTCAACCCCGACCGGGTCATCGAGATCGCGAACGACCCGCGCACCGCGGGCGCCGCCGACATCGTCATCTGCGACACCCTCGGTCAGGCCCACCCGGGAGAGGTGCACGCCCTCGTCGCGCGGGTCGTCGCCGAGACGCCCCGGCGCGACGTCGTCTTTCACGGTCACGACACCTGGGGTGCCGGCGTCTCGAACGCGCTGGCCGCCGTCCTCGCGGGAGCGGTCGTCGTCGACGGAGCCCTCGGCGGGCTGGGTGGGTGCCCGTTTGCGCCCGGCGCGAGTGGCAACACGGCGACCGAAGACCTGCTCTTCGCAATGCGCCCCGACTGGCTCACCCCCGCCGCGTTCGCGAGCATCGTGCGCGCATCCGAGGCGCTGCTCACCGAGCTCGGCGAGCCGAACCGGTCGAAAGCGCGGCAGGGGGCGAGGTCGAAGGCCCCAGCGTTCGAATGGGTGCTGCCAAGCTGACACAGCCGCTCGCGTGCCTGCGCTCCCGCTTCGCTCGAGCGCTGGCGCTCCTGCTTCGCCGGGCGCATCCGATCCACACGGGAAACGCGGGTTCGTTCGCGATCGAACCTTCATCTTCCGCGTGGATGCGGGGTGTCGGATGCGCGGAGCGGCGAGCGGCGCTGCGTCTCGATGCTTACCGGGTTTCGTGGGCTCGCCTGAAGCCAAACGGCGTCATCAGCTCGCGGCGGTCGCGCCACGCGGCGGTCGACCAGAGCGCCACCGCGATGAGCAGCACCTGTAAGGGCAGGCGGATGAGGCGGGCCGCGTCGGTGTCGAGGCCGAACGCGTCCGTGCCGGTCACGTACTGCGAGATGTTGCCAGGGAACACGGCCACGAAGAACGCCGCAACAACGAAGCCGACGGCCACGCGCCACCGCCACGCCGCGATGAGCGCCAGCCCCAGCAGCACCTCGACTACCCCCGACGCCACCACGACGAAGTCGGCGTTGGGCGGCAGCCACGTCGGCACCTGGGCCTGGAACTCAGCTCGCGCGAACGTGAGGTGTGCCGCCCCGGCGAACACGAGGAAGAGGCCGAGGAGCACCCGCGCGACGGTTCGCGGCAACGAGGTTCGCGGGGTGGTCCGTGCGGGTTCTGCGGGAGACATGCGACCAGTTTGCGGCCTCGACCCGTGTGCCCGGCGAACGGGGAGAAGAGCTGAGACGCCGTGACGCCGTGACGCTGAGACGCCGTGACGCCGTGACGCCGTGACGCCGCGACGCCGCGACCCCGCGACCCCGCGACGCCGCGACGCCGTGACCCCGTCGCGTCAGGCTGGGGTCTCGGCTCCGCAGTTCAGGCACTGCGAGACGCGGCTCTTGGAGAACCGGAAGAGGGGCACGAAGAACAGCGTGAAGCGGTTGCTGCGCTCGATCGTTCGCTGCAGTGCCTGGACGTTGCAGAAGCGGCAGACCGCGGAGCCGGATGCGACGATGCGTTCCTGGGGGCGGGTGCCGAAGATCAGCAGCATGGGGCTCCTCGTGGTGACGTGCTCGCCGAGATGGCGCAGGCGACGACCGTACGCGCCCGTCCTGGTGGTTGCCCACGAGGTCAAGGGGCAACGAGGTTCTCCTGCGTGGCCGCACACTGAAGTGGATGTGCGTGGGTCACTCGGCGGCGGTTGCGCCCGGGGCGTCTGTCATGTCTGCCGCACGGAGCGCATCCGCGGGGCTGATCGCCGAGCTGATGAGGACAAGATGACGAGTGACCGTGCGACGCAGATCGCAGGAGTCGTGTACAACCCGATCAAGGTCGAGCTGGATGTGCTGAAAGCGGCCGTGGCCGCCGAGGCGAGCGCCGCAGGGTGGGGTGAGACGCTCTGGTTCGAGACCTCCGAGGACGACCCTGGCCAGGAGGCGACGGCGCGGGCGCTCGACGCTGACGTCGACGTCATCATCGCCGCGGGCGGCGACGGCACGGTGCGGGCTGTAGCTGAGGCGGTCCGAGGCCATGCAACTCCGGTGGCGCTCCTGCCCTCCGGCACGGGGAACCTGCTGGCGAGGAACCTGAAGTTGACGCTCGACGACCTGCCCGGATCTGTCGGATCGGCGTTCACGGGCGACGACCGAGCCATCGACCTTGGTGTCATCGACATCGAGCGTGCCGACGGATCGCGTGACGAGCACGTCTTCGTGGTGATGGCAGGGCTCGGGATGGACGCGAAGATGATCACGAACACCGACGAGGACCTGAAGAAGAAGGCCGGATGGGCCGCCTACGTGACGGCCATCATCGCGTCGCTGCGTGACCCGGACGAACTGCACCTGCGCTTCCAGCTCGACGGCGGAAGGCCGAAGCGCGCGACGATGCACACGCTCATCCTCGGCAACTGCGGCTCACTGCCTGCGAACATCCTGCTGCTGCCCGACGCCGTCGTCGATGACGGCCGATTCGACGTCATGATGATGCGGCCCGGAAGCGCCCTCGGGTGGGTCCGCGTCTGGGTGAAGATCGCGTGGACCAACGGGGTCCTCCGCCGCAGCAAGGCAGGTGCCGCGCTCGCGGGTGAACGCCGCAACGACGGTGACCTCCGCTACGAAACGGGCACCCGGTTCGTGGCGCGCCTCTCGAGACCGGAGGAGATTGAGCTCGACGGCGACAGCTTCGGCACCGCCGTGGCGTTCAACGCCTGGCTGGATGCAGGGGCGCTTACTGTCCGCGTGCCTCGGGAGGCGTGAGCCGCGGGTCTCGCGGCGTTGCATCGGCGGCCGCCCGGCGCGGGGGCGCGAATTGCTTCGTCGCGAAGAGCACCCCGACGAGGATGAGGGGCACGATCCAGCCGGTCCAGCCGAGGATCGTCGCCTGCGTGGTGTCGACGCGCTCACCGGCCGCCGCGAACAGCAGGTAGGACCCGGCGGCCGCGTTGAAGGCGCCGTGCGCGAGCGCCGCGGGCCACACCGACTCCGAGCGGATGCGCAGCCACGCGAAGACCGCCCCGACCAGGATGCACATCCCGGTCATCATGGTCAGCCCGAGCCAGCCGGGCGCATCCACATAATTGTAGCCGAGCAGGATGAGGGGCGCGTGCCAGAGGCCCCAGATGACGCCGGAGATGAGGAGCGCGGGAACGGTGCCGAGCCGCAGGAGCTTCGGGAGCAACCAGCCGCGCCACCCCAGTTCCTCGCCGAGTGCCGGGATGAGGTTGAGGAAGGCGCCGAGCGGGATGCTCGCGAGCTGCAGGACGACGAGCACGGCGATCGGTATGGGGAGCTGAAGGTCGCCGACCCCCTCAGCGGCGAGTTGCTCGTCGAGCATGGCCTGGAAGCCCGAGAAGTTCACGAGGTCCATCGGGTAGACGCCGAAGAGCGCGCCGACCGGCAGGGCGGCGAACACGATCGCGACAGGCACGCCGAGGGCGAGCGCGAGGTAGCCGATGAGCCGGCTCGCTGGCTTCAACGGCAGCACGCCGAGCGTCTGCCACGGCCGCGCGGGCCGCTCGACCGCGAAGACCGCGACGAGCGCGGCCACGGCCGGCGTCATCATCATGGCGATGGAGATGGCCGGGAACCAGGGATGCGCGAGGCCCTCGCCGAGCCAGAGCGGCAGCGTCACGAGCCACGGCAGGCCGAAGGCCAGCGCGAAGAAGACTCCGAGCGCCGCCGTCTCCCTGCCGGTCGTGGACTTCCCCCTGCCCGTCGTGGAACGATCGCTCGCCGGAAGGGTGGTGGGGGAGGTTTGCGGGGTCGGCTGCACCATTTCACCCTCTCGTTGCGGCGCCCCTGCTGTCAACGACGCGAGGCGGTGGATGTGGGGCGCCCGCGTCGGGTCAGGAGGCCGCGAGCTGAGCTTCTTCGCGGCCCTGCGACGTCCACGCTGGGTCTGCGGAGCGGTGCCCCACGACTCGCTCGCCGAGCGCATCCAGCACCGCAAGCTGGTCGGCGGTGAGCGTGAGGCCGATCGCACGGAGGTTCTCGTCGACGCGTTGCGGGCTGCGGGTTCCGGGGATCGGCGAGACGCGCACGCCGATTTCGGCTGACTTAGCGTAGACCCACGCGATGGCGACCTCGGCGACCGAGACATGACGCCCGTGCTGCTCGCTGAACTGCGTCGCGACGGCTGCGACCTCGCCGGCCAGCGCGCGGTTGGTGGGCAGGTGCTCGGGGAAGAAGCGCGGGAAGTTGGCGCGCACGTTGGGGGCCGTAGCCTCGAGCTCGGCCCAGGAGTCGGTGAGCAGGCCGCGGCTGACGGGGGAGTACGGCACGAAGCCGGCCCCCACCTCGCGGATGGCGGGGAGGACGTGCGCCTCGAGGTCGCGGCTGAAGATGCTGTACTCGCTCTGCACGGCGGCGATCGGGTGCACGGCGGCGGCGCGGATGATCTCGGCGCCCGTCGGCTCGCTCAGTCCAATGTGGCGCACCTTGCCCTCCGCAACGAGCTCGGCGACGAACCCGATCGTCTCCTCGATGGGCACGTTCGGGTCGACGCGGTGCTGGTAGTAGAGGTCGATGTAGTCGGTGCCGAGCCGCTTGAGCGACAGGTCGACCTGCTCGCGCACGTGCGCGCGGTCACCTCGCACACCGCGCTTGCCGACGCCGTCGCCCTTTGTGATGCCGAACTTGGTGGCCAGCTGGATGCGCTCCCGCTGCGACGGGAAGAGTTTCGCGATGGTTCGCTCGCTGCGGCCGTCGCCGTAGATGTTGGCCGTGTCGATGAACGTGATGCCCGCATCTACCGCATGCTGCAGCGTGCGCAGCGCCTGCTCGTCGTCGATCGGGCCGTAGGCATCGCTGAGGCTCATCGCGCCATAGCCCTGCACGGTCGTGACGAGTCCATCGCCAAGGAGGGTCGTGGGGAGCTTGGCGGTGGTGCTGGCGGGTTCGTGCGTCATGGAAGTAAGTCTGGTTCGGGCCACCGACATTCCGCCAGCGCGCCTGGCCCAGGGGGTAACACTCGGGATCGCTTCGCGCGCATCCCGCTACGCGCTCGCCTGCCTCACCTTGCTCGGCACGGGCAGCATCATGAGGAAGCCCACGAAGAGCACGATGCCGATGCCGATGATGCCCATCTTCGGGTTGCCGGAGAGGAACACGAAGAGGCTGAAGAGCGCGGGCGTGATGAAGCTCGCGACGCGGTTTGTCGTCGCGTACAGGCCGAACAGCTCGCCCTCGCGGCCCGGAGGCGTCGCGCGCGACAGGTAGGAGCGGCTCGCGGCCTGCGCCGGCCCGACGAAGAGGCAGAGCGCGATGCCGAAGATCCAGAACACGGTCTGCTCCGATGGCAGGAAAAGCAGCACGACCGAGAACGCGGTGAGTGACACCAGCGACGCCATGATGACGAGCTTCGGGCCGAACCGGTCGTCGAACCAGCCGGCGGCGAGCGTGCCGAGCCCGGCGACGAGGTTCGCCGCGACCGCGAAGTAGATGACCTCGCTCGGCGCGAAGCCGTACACCTGCGCTGCCAGGATCGCGCCGAAGGCGAAGATCGCCTGCAGTCCGTCACGGAACACGGCGCTCGCGGCGAGGAACAGCAACAACCTCGGGTCGCTTTTCGCGAGGCGTCCGATGAGTCGGAACAGGATGCCGTACGAGGCGAGGAACCCGACCTTCGGCCGGTCCGCGTCCTTCGGGATCTCCGGCACCCTGAACATGATGGGCAGTGCGAAGACCACGTACCAGACGGCCGCGAGGACGATGGCGAAACGGATATCGAGCGCACCCCCATCCGCCCCGCTCGGCACCTGGAGCACGCCGTTTCGACCCTCGACGCCGAACGACTGGATGAACAGCACCAGCAACAGCACGAGCAGCACGATGCTGCCGAGGTACCCGAGGCCCCAGCCGATGCCCGAGATGCGGCCGACGTTCTTGGGCGTGGAGACCTGCGAGAGCATGGCGTTGTAGTTGACGCCGCTCAGCTCGGCGAAGATCGTGCCGACGGCGAGCAGCAGCGCGCCCCAGAAGAGGTACTCCTCGCCCGGCTGGATGAAGAACATCGCCAGCATGATGACGACCGTGATGCCGGTGAAGATGCCGAGCCACAGCTTGCGTTTGCCGGAGCCATCGGAACGCTGGCCGAGCACCGGGGCGATGAGGGCGACGAGCAGGCCGGCGACCGTGCTCAGATTTGCGATGACGTTCGTGGATGCGGCTTGCGCGGCCAGGTACTGCGGGTCGAGCGGGTTCGCGTCGCCGAGCGCGGCGATCTGCGGGTCGATGAAGAGGTCGCTCGCCAGGTAAGTGGCGAAGACGAACGTGACGACGACCGCCTGGAACGCCGAGTTGCCGACATCCCAGAGGGCCCACGCGGTCGCCCGCCGCTTCAGCTCCTTCGGCGTGACCGCCGTCCCGCCGTCGACGGTTTCGACTCTGCCGCTCGGAGTCGGGTGGCTGGGGGAGGGAGCGCCGTCGTCGGCGCGGCCAGGAGATGCCATGCGCGGATTCTATGTGCGTGAGGCGGCGCGGAGGCGAACGGCCCCGCCGTCGACGTTTGCCGGCCGTTCTCCTGGCGTCAACCGCGCAGTGGCGTGCGCGTGGCACCGTTAGGTGGGAAGACGTCGCTCCGACAGCGTGCGCGGGCAGTGGCCGGGACGTTGGAGCGGAAGCAGAAAGTCGGTGGATGCATGAGGCTCAGGACCCGAGTGTGGCTCGCCGCTCTCGTCGTAGCGCTCGTCGCGATGCTGCTCGCCGTTGGCACCTTGTTCAGCTGGATGGTGAACGAGACGCACTTCGACCGCCCGACGGCCGAGTTTGACGCGTTCGCGGAGCAGGTCGACGAGCTGCCCGGCGTCGGTGAGGTGAAGCATGAGCGCTGGGTTGAGGCGCCCCTGTTCGTCGACCCGATCTCCTGGGTCGGGTTGAGCGTCGATCGAGAACACCTTGGCACGCTGCTCGGCGACCTCTGCGCCTCGGCCTATCCCAGTGCCGTGAGCTGGTCGATCCGGGTCGCGACCGAGGCGGGCGGGGTCATCTCGCTGCACAGCGAGACCGATTCCTCCAGGCGCGCCCTCACCGCCGACGCGTGCCCGACGTTCGGATTCGAAGCCGAGCCGCTTGTCGACGAGCTCGCCGAGCTCGCGCCGGCTCTATCCGTGCAGCCCGCGATCTGGGAGGACGGCCGCTTCGCGCTCGTCTCGCTCGACGACGCACCGTCCGGGTACGCGCACCTGCTGCCCTTGGTGCAGCATTCGACGCGACTGCTGCTCGCGGCGGGGCTCGATGCGACCCGAACGGTCGAGCTCAACTCGACGCGGCTTGGCGCGACGATCCTTCCCGGCCAGCAGGCCGCCTACGTCGACCTGCTGACCGAGCTCGCCGACGAGCACGAGGTGACCAGCTTCTGGGCCGACGGGGGCGGCACGCCGGTCGACGGCGTCGATCGGGTCCACGTCATCGCACCCGCCGCCCACCGCACGCCGATCGAAGACGCGATCCGCGCATCCGGTCTGCACATCGCCGACTTCCCGGTCGAGTTCCACGACCCGTGAGGTGCTCGGGATGCGCGGCGGAGAGCGTCCGAGGACGGTTCGCCGTGTGAGCGCCCGGCCCCCGCGCCTACCGGTCGAGCCAGGTGTCGTAGAAGTACGGGCGTCCCACGGCGTTGGTCTGGATGCCCAGCACGTCCGCGCTCGTCACAAACACCTGGTAGTTGTCGACGAGCGGAATCGTGTAGGCCTCGTCGATGACGGTCTGCTGCACCTCGGCGAGGTTCGCCGCCCGCTCTTCGGTGCCGTTCGCGGTCTGCGTGACGCCCAAGAGTTGCTCCTCGAGTTCGCCGTTCTCGAGCTGGAACTGGTTGGTGAAGTCCTGGCCCCAGTACTGGCGCAGGGTCGTCGCGTCGAGGAACGAGTTGGCGACGGGGAAGATCGGCGTGCCGCCCGCGGCGAAGACGTCGCTGTAGGTGCTCGCGTCCGACTGGCGGATCTCGAGTTCGATACCAATCGCCTTCAGCTGCTGCTTGGCGAGCTCGAGGATCTGGTTGGAGCCGTTCACGAACGGCGACGTGTAGGCGGGGATCGTGAGGCGCGTGCCGTTCTTGTTGCGGTAGCCATCGCCGTCCAGCTCGGTCCAGCCGGAGTCGTCGAGGAGCTGGTTGGAGAGATCCTGATCGAACGCGAGGTGCTCGCTCAGGTCGACCCACCCTGGCGTGGCGGCCTGCACTGAGGAGGTGGCCGGTTTCCAGTTGGCGTTGTAGACGGTGTCGACGATCTCCTCGCGGTTCACGCCATGCTGAATGGCTTGGCGCACGTTGACATCATCCGTGATCTCGGCGGTGGGCCGTAGGACGAAGTTGATGGGGGTGCCGAGGTACTCGCCGTAGATGACGTTGAAGCCGTCGTCGATGAGGCGCTGCTCTTCGCTCGGCTGCACGAAGTGCACGGAGTCGACCTGGCCGGCCTCGAGCGCTCCCTGCCGAGCCGAGTCCTCCTCGAGCACGTTGAAGGTGATCGAGTCGAGGTAGGCGGGGCCCTCGTGGTCGAACGCCTCGCTCGCCCAGTTGTAGTCGTCGCGCTTCGTGACGACGATCTCGCGTTCCGGCACCTGAGATTCGAAGACGAACGGTCCGGTGCCGACGACGTTCTCGAGTTTCGACTGCTCCTCGAGCGGCAGGTCGATGGTGCGCTCGCCGAGGATGCCGGCCGCGAAGAACCCGAGGCTCGGGATGAACCCGCGGTTCGGTGCGCTGAGGGTCACGAGCACGGTCGTGTCGTCGACGGCCTCGGCGCTCGCGAACTCGCCCGGCACGATCGGGGATCGTGGGATGCCCTTGCTCTCGTCGCCGAGGCCGAGCACCTCGAGGTTCTTGGCGACGACGTCGGCGGTCAGCGCCGTGCCATCCGAGAAGGTGACGTCGTCGCGCAGCTTCAGCGTGTACTGAAGTCCGTCGTCGCTCTCCTCCCACGACTCGGCGAGCCACGGGTGCACCTCGCCGGCGTTGTCGACGTACACGAGGGTCTCCACCAGCTGGGTCCACACCTGGCTCTTGTGCCAGTTGTTGGACTGCTGTTGCTGCCAGCCGTCGGCGATCGCTGTCACGGCGTGCACGAGGTCGCCGCCGGCGACGGGGGTCTCGGACCCGGCGCTTGCGGTGCTCTGCCCAGTGGCGCATCCGCTGAGGAGGAGAGAGGTGAGTGCGGCGCCGATGACGGCGGCGGAAATGGTGGAGCGGCGTCTGAACATGGCTGTCCTGTCGTAGGAGGATGCGCGGGGAGGCGCGGGGAGGCGCTGCGGGGGCACGCCGGGTGCGGCGGCTGGCGAGAGCGTGTCAGGAAGCTCAGGCGGCGTCCAGGAACCGCGTCACAAAGGCGACGTGCCTGAAGTCACGTGACTCGGCGTGCGGGTACGTTGCGCCGCATGACATCGACATGAGCTTCAGGACATCGACAAGACTTGAGTCGCTCTCACTCAACTCTCAGGCGCTGAGCTTGACTCGCACCTGGTGCTGAGTAAACTTGAGCGCAGACGGCTCAGGTCTGTCCGCCCCGATTGTCGGGAGTTCGGGCCCTGGGCCGACGAAGACTCACACAGACACATCCCTACAGAAGGAGAACCACACATGTCACGTGCTGTTGGAATCGACCTCGGAACGACGAACTCGGTTGTCGCAGTCCTCGAAGGTGGCGAGCCGAAGGTCATCGCAAACGCCGAGGGCTTCCGCACGACCCCGTCGATCGTCGCCTTCACGAAGGACGGCGACGTCCTCGTCGGCGAGACCGCCAAGCGTCAGGCGGTCACGAACGTTGACCGCACCATCTCGTCGGTCAAGCGCCACATGGGAACCACCTGGACCCAGGGCATCGACGACAAGAAGTACACCGCGCAGGAAATCTCCGCGCGCATCCTCGGCAAGCTCAAGCGCGACGCAGAGCAGTACCTCGGCGACAAGGTGACCGACGCGGTCATCACCGTCCCCGCATACTTCAACGACGCCGAGCGCCAGGCGACGAAGGAAGCCGGCGAGATTGCCGGCCTCAACGTGCTCCGCATCATCAACGAGCCGACCGCAGCCGCCCTCGCCTACGGCCTCGACAAGGGCAAGGAAGACGAGCTCATCCTCGTCTTCGACCTCGGTGGTGGAACCTTCGACGTCTCCCTCCTCGAGGTGGGCAAGGACGACGACTTCTCCACGATCCAGGTTCGCGCGACGGCCGGTGACAACCGCCTCGGTGGCGACGACTGGGACGACCGTCTCGTCAAGTACCTCATCACCGAATTCAAGTCGCAGACCGGCGTCGACGTCTCGAACGACAAGATCGCCCTGCAGCGCCTGAAGGAAGCCGCCGAGCAGGCCAAGAAGGAGCTCTCCAGCTCCACCAGCGCCAGCATCCAGCTGCCCTACCTCTCCCTCACGGAGAACGGCCCGGCGAACCTCGACACCAGCATCACCCGTGCGAAGTTCGAGGACCTCACCAAGGACCTCCTCGAGCGCACCCGCAAGCCCTTCGAAGACGTCATCCGCGAGGCTGGCATCAAGGTCGACGAGATCGACCACGTTGTGCTTGTCGGTGGCTCCACTCGTATGCCGGCAGTCGCCGAGCTCGTCAAGAAGCTCAGCGGCAAGGAAGCGAACAAGGGTGTCAACCCTGACGAGGTCGTCGCAGTCGGCGCAGCCCTCCAGGCTGGTGTGCTGAAGGGTGAGCGCAAGGACGTTCTCCTCATCGACGTCACCCCGCTCTCCCTCGGTATCGAGACCAAGGGCGGCATCATGACCAAGCTCATCGAGCGCAACACGGCCATCCCGACCAAGCGCAGCGAGACCTTCACGACGGCCGACGACAACCAGCCGTCCGTGCAGATCCAGGTGTTCCAGGGCGAGCGCGAGTTCACCCGCGACAACAAGAACCTCGGCACCTTCGAGCTCACCGGCATCGCACCCGCCCCGCGCGGCATGCCGCAGATCGAGGTCACGTTCGACATCGACGCCAACGGCATCGTGCACGTCTCCGCAAAGGACAAAGGCACGGGCAAGGAGCAGTCGATGACCATCACCGGTGGCTCCAGCCTCGGCAAGGAAGACATCGAGCGCATGGTCCGCGAAGCTGAAGAGCACGCGGAAGAGGACAAGAAGCGCCGCGAAGGCGCCGAGCAGCGCAACATCGCCGAGACCACGGTCTACCAGGTCGAGAAGGTGCTCACCGAGAATGACGACAAGCTCCCCGCCGACGTCAAGAACGAGGTCCAAGGCGACGTCGACGCCCTCAAGACGGCCCTCGCCGGCGACGACGACGCTGCAGTGAAGTCCGCGCTCGACAAGCTCAACACCAGCCAGACGAAGCTCGGCGAAGCGATCTACGCCGCAGCCCAGGCTGAGCAGACAGCAGAGGCCCCCGCGGCCGACGCACCCGCCGGAGACCAGGCAGCCGACGACGACATCGTCGACGCCGAGGTCGTGGACGACGAGGACGACAAGGACAAGAAGTAACCCATGGCTGAAGAGCGAAACGAGTCAGAAGCACGCGGTCCCGAGAACTCGGGAGAAGCAAGCGAGCCGATCATCAACGACAAGCGTCGGATCGACCCGGAGACTGGCGAAGTTCGCGACCTCGGCAAGGCTGCCGACGCCGAGTCGGCGGGGTCCGAGACGGACTCCGCCGACCCGGCCGCCGGCCAGGCTGCTGACGCCGCGGCTGAAGGCCTGAGCGTCGAGGATCTCGAGAAGCTCCTCAGCGGCGAAGGTGCGGAGGACGCGCCAACCGAAGGCACCCCAGGCGAGAGCGATCTCGCGCAGGAGCGCCTGCTGGACCTGCAGCGCGTCCAGGCGGAGTACGCCAACTACCGCCGCCGCACCGACCGCGAGAAGACCGAAGCGTACGACGCCACCAAGGCCGAAGTGCTTCGCTCCCTCCTCCCAGTGCTCGACGACTTCGACCGTGCCCAGAAGCACGGCGACCTCGAAGAGGACACGCCCATGGCGGTCATCGCCAACAAGTTGCGCAGCGCGGTCGAACGTCTCGGCCTCGCCTCGTACGGAGAAGTGGGTGAAGCCTTCGACCCGCAGCGGTACGAGGCGATCGCCCAGCTGCCCAACCCGAACGTCACGACCGACACGATCGCTGACGTCGTCGAGCGCGGCTACACGGTCGGCGACCGCGTCGTCCGCGTCGCGAAGGCAGCGGTGTTCGTACCCGCTTCATAAGCACCGCGATCGGCGCATCCGCCCGATCGAACACGGGAGGGGGCACCGCTGCTGCGGGCCCCCTCTCGTGCTCATATCTAGGAACAGAAGGACCATATGGCCAGTCAAGATTGGTTTGACAAGGACTTCTACGCGGTGCTCGGCGTATCGAAGGACGTAGACGAAAAAGACCTCAAGAAGCAGTACCGGAAGCTCGCGCGTCAGTATCACCCTGACTCGCACCCGGGAGACACCGCTGCCGAGGCGAAGTTCAAGGAGATCTCCGAGGCCTACTCGGTCATCTCCGACCCAGAGCACCGCGCAGAGTACGACCAGATGCGCGCCATGGGCTCCGGTGCCCGCTTCCAACAGGGGCCAGGCGGTCCGGGGGGCGCGGGCTTCGAGGACGTCTTCGGCGGCATGTTCAACGGCGGCGGCGCACGCCGCGGAGCCTCGAACGCAGACTTCGAAGACCTCCTCGGCTCGATGTTCGGCGGAGGCGGCGGTGGCTTCGGCCCCGGCAGCTTCGGTGGTGGCGCTGGTCGACCAGCCGGGTTCCAGACCGGACCGCAGAAGGGGCGCGACCAGACCGCATCCACGACGCTCGGCTTCATGACCGCCATCAAGGGCGACACGGTCGAGCTGCAGGGCCAGGACGGGCGTGTCGTGAAGGTGCGCATTCCGGCCGGTGTGGAAGACGGACAGAAAATCCGACTTCGCGGCAAGGGCGGACAGAGCCCCAACGGCGGCGAAGCCGGGGACCTGATCCTCACCGTCACCGTGCGCCCCGACCCCGTGTTCACACGCTCCGGCCTCAACCTCGAGGTGACCGTGCCCGTCTCCTTCGCGGAGGCCGTGCTCGGCGCCACCATCGAGGTGCCGACCGTCGATGGCAACACCGTGCGCGTGAAGGTCGCACCCGGTACCCCCAACGGCAAGACGCTGCGCGTCAAGGGACGAGGAATCGAGACCAAGAAGGGCAAGGGCGACCTGCTCGTGCACCTCGAGGTTGCCGTGCCCAGCCGCCTCTCGAGCGCGCAAGAGAAGGCGCTCGCCGACTTCGTCGCCGCCTCCGGCGACGAGAGCCCCCGCGAGGACCTCCTCCGCCTCGCCCGCCAGGGCAGGTAAGGCGAGCCCATGGCATTCCCCTCCGACCTCGACGAAGACGCCCCGATCTTCGCCATCGCGATGGCGGCGGAGCTCGCGAACATGCACCCGCAGACCCTGCGGCAGTACGACCGCATGGGTCTCGTCACCCCGCAGCGCACCTCTGGGCGCGTGCGTCGCTACTCGCTCCGCGACGTAGCGCAGCTGCGCGAGATTGCCGTGCTCTCGAATGAAGGCGTGAGCCTCGAGGGCATTGCGCGCGTGCTCGAACTGCAACGCGAGGTGCTTGGACTCCGACGCCGCGTGCGAGCCCTCGAAGGCGAACTCGCCGACGAGCGCCTCGCGCGGCTCGGTGGTCGCGTCTTCGCGGCCGGTGAGCGCGGCGACGTCGTGCCGCTCGCGCACGGGCGGCGCACGGCGAGGCGCACCGAGGTCGTCGTATGGCGGCCAGCGCGGATGCACGAGCCGAGTTCGGACGGCCCCGGCGACGAGCGGCCGCGCACGGTCCGTAAGCGCCGCGCCACCACGAAGAAGCCTGCGGGCGATTAGGTGCCGCGGTGGGCCGCGGTGCGCCGCTGTGCCGGACGCCGCCGCCGAAGCTTCGAAAGTTGTGGCCCGATGCAGTTCCTGGAATCAGGAACTGCATCGGGCCACAACTCTGTCTTCAGGTCTTCAGGTCTTCGGGTCTTGAGAGTCTTCGGGTGTTTCGGGCACGCCCTGGCGGGCGGCTAACGAGCGCCGTTGCCGCCGTCGACGCGCCACTGCGCGCCCGTGACGAACGACGCCTCGTCGGAACCGAGGAACACCACGACCCGAGCGATGTCGAGCGGCTCCGCGTAGCGGCCCATCGGAATCGCTGCCTGGAAGCCGGCCTTCGCCGCCTCGGTGTCGCCGCCGCCGAAGCCTTCCTCGAGGCGCCGCACCATCTGCGTGTTCACTCCGGACGGGTGGATGCTATTGACCCGGACCCCGGTCGAGGCGACCTCGAGCGCGGCCGACTTCGTGAAGCCGACGACCGCGTGCTTCGAGGCGACGTAGGCGGAGACACCAGGCGCCCCGTCGAGGCCAGCCTCTGACGAGGTGTTGATGATGCTGCCGCTGCCGCGCTCAGTCATGACCTTGAGCACGTGCTTCATGCCGAGGAAGACGCCGCGCACGTTGACGGCGAACACCTTCTCGTAGTTGTCGACGCTCGCCTCCGTGAGCGGGCCGACTGCGCCCTCGATGCCGGCATTGTTGAAGAACACGTCGATCGTGCCGAACGCCTCGACCGTCTCGGCGACGTAGCGCTCGACGTCTGCCTCGCGGGTCACGTCGGCCGTGATCGCGATGACCTCGCCGTGCGCGGAGAGTCGCTCGCGCGTCGCCTCGAGCGGCTCCGCGAACAGATCAACGAGTGCCACGCGCGCACCCTGCTTGAGGAATTCCTCTGCGGTTGCGGCGCCGATGCCGCCGGCCCCGCCGGTGATGAGCACTGAGCGTCCGTTGAAATCTGTCATGTCTGGGCTCCCTTGTCGTCTCTTGCCCGCGTGACGTCGCTCGCCCGCGGCAGTCGTCAGCCGCCGGGTCCGTGTCGCCAGCGACGCGACCAGGCTAGGGGCCGCTCATGCGCATCCACTGTGTACCGACACAGCGGAATGGTTGGATGCGAAGCGCTGTTGGAGGACGGTCGGTCGGAGCGCCGTGCGAGGTTCCACGAGACACAGGGTTGTGGCGAAGTGTCCTTGGGAAGCGGCGCAACAGCAGAACGCCACAACTTCGTGGGCCGTCGCGGTGATGGATGCGCCGCGCCGCGCTCGTGCCGTGCCGCGTCGTGCCGCGCCGCGTCGTGCCGCGCCGTCAGGCCTCCGCGGTGAGGCGCTGGGTGCCGAGCACGGAGAGCAGCTGCAACTTTTCGTAGCTGTCGGTGCCGGGCGTCGCCGTGAGCACGAGCAGCGTCTGCCCCTGCATCGGGTCGACGAGGAACTGGCACTGCACGGTGATCACCCCGGTCTCGGGATGCTGCACCTGCTTCTCGAGCTCGTGCGTCGCGTTGATCTCGTGGTCGGCCCAGATGGCTGCGAACTCACCGCTCTGCGCGAGGAGCGCATCCACGACCCGCTGGGCGCGCGACTCGGGGCCCTGCTGCGCGGCGAAGCCACGCGCATCCGCAGCAAACGCACGCGACAGCTTCGCGTGGTCGGCCGCGGGGTAGACGTCTCGGGCTGCCGGGTCGGTGAACCAGCGGTAGACGACGCTGCGCGCGTTGCCAGTGAAGCGGGTCTCGTCGCCGAACAGAGCACGCGCCGATGGGGTCTGCACGAGCGTCTCGCCCATCGCCGACATCACTTGCGCCGGGGTGTCGGCGAGGCGGTCGAGGATGCGCATGAGACCGGGCGAGACGTGCTCGCTGCTGAGGGCGGTGCGCTTCGGAGGCTGGTGGCCGGCGAGGTGGAAGAGGTGGTCGCGCTCCGGCACGGTGAGCCGCAGTCCGCGCGCGATGGCGGCGAGCATCTGCTCGGACGGCTGCGGGCCGCGGCGCTGCTCGAGGCGGCTGTAGTAGTCGACCGACATGTCGCTGAGCGCCGCGACCTCCTCGCGCCGCAGCCCGGAGGTGCGGCGCCTCAGGCCCCTGCTGAGGCCCACGTCCTCCGGCTGCAGCGCTTCGCGGCGGCTGCGGAGGAAGTCTGCAAGCTGGGCTCTGTCCATGTGGCTGAGTCTCCGTTCCAGGGGTGTTGTTGTGCAAGGCCCCTCGTGTGCGGCGTCGCGCGGTCTCGTCACGTTCGCGAGCTGCCCCAAAGGGTCGTCATGCGGGCAGTATGGCGACCATTTGCGGCAGCTCGCGGCGTCGTGCGGGGCGAGCGGATGCGCGCCCTGCGTGAGCGGGATGGATGCGCGTGCGCGGGGTGGATGCGCGTGCGCGAGAGCTAGCGTGCGGCGTGCTCGGCGACGAGCTGCTCGGACAGCTCCCACATGCGGCGCGCATCCGCTTCGCCGGCGACTCGTGAGTAGAGCTTCTGCTCTGCGGGGCCGCCCCCGATGTGGCCCGGCCCCTTGGGGCCGTAGAGGCGGCCGCCCTTGGCGTCGGGGCTCGTCGCCGCGAGCACCGCGGGGAGAGCTGCGCTCTGCGGGGTGCCGGCGATGCCGATGCGGGAGAGCACGCGGATGACCTTCACCTCGGTGGTGTCCTTCGAGCGACCCATGCCCGGCTGCGCCGAGAGCAGGTTCGTCGGGGAGACGCCGGGGTGCGAGAGGTTGCTGGTGATGCCCCAGCCGTTCGCCTCGCTGAGCCGGTGCAGCTGCATGCCGAGCAGGCCGGTGGCGATCTTCGACGAGCTGTACGAGCCCATGTTGCTGTAGCTGCGCTCCCAGTTGATGTCATCCCAGTGCACGGCGCCCTGGTTCGCCGCGACGCTGACCTGCGTGGTCACGCGCGCTTTGCCCGCCTTGAGGAGCGGGAGGATGCCCGTGGTGAGCGCGAAGTGGCCGAGGTGATTCGTGCCGAACTGCAGCTCGAACCCGTCGCTCGTCGCTCGACGCTCGGGCGGGGTCATGACGCCGGCGTTGTTGATGAGGATGTTGATGGGGCGTCCGTCGGTGACGAGCTCGTCGGTGAGTGCCGTGACCGAGGCGAGCGACGAGAGGTCGAGGGTGCGTAGCTCGAGCTTCGCGCTGGGGTTCGAGTTACGAATGCGCTCGGCCGTCTTCTCGCCCTTCTCGCGGTTGCGCACGGGCATGATGACCTCGGCGCCTGCGCGGGCGAGGCGGGATGCGATGTGGAAGCCGATTCCGTCGCTCGCACCCGTGACAAGGGCGAGCTTGCCATTGAGTGATGGGACGGGGATGTCGATGTTCTTCGGCACGAGGTTCTCCTGGGTTGTGCGGGCGAGGTGCCCGAGATGCTGAGGAAGCGAATGGCCAGTCTGGCCGCTGGAACCATTCTGCTGCGTCGATCTTCACCGATTCAGGACTCGCTCATCCAGGGATTCCTGGTCCCTGGGTGAGGTGCCTGGCGCCCTTCGGGATCGATTGGCAATATGTCTGAGTTGACTCAGAATTGAGTCGACTCGGCTAACGTTGGGTGCATCCTCAAGTCGAGACCCGGAACCGGAGCTGCACTCATGCGCGCGTTTACCTTCTCCAAATACAAGACGCCCCTGCACGAGGCCAACGTCGCCGAGCCGGTCGTGGGTGATCACGACGTCCTCGTCCGCGTCCAGGCCGCCGGTGTGAACCAGCTCGACGAGAAGATCCGCATCGGCGAATTCAGGCAGATCCTGCCGTATAAGTTGCCGCTGACCCTCGGGCACGATGTCGCCGGAACGGTGCTCCGGGTTGGCGCCGCGGTTCGCGAGTTCCATCCGGGCGACGAGGTCTACGCGAGGCCCCGTGATCACCGCATCGGCACGTTTGCCGAACGCATCGCAATCGACGAAGCGGATGTGGCGCCCAAACCGTCGTCGATCTCCATGGAGGAGGCTGGCTCGCTGCCACTCGTCGCGCTGACCGCATGGCAGGCGCTCGTCGAAATCGGCAACGTGCAACGCGGACAGAAGGTGCTCATCCACGCCGGCTCGGGCGGGGTTGGGTCCATCGCGATCCAGCTCGCGAAGCACCTCGGAGCCGAGGTGGCTACTACTGTCAGCGCGTCGAACGCTGAGTTCGTTCGCGGGCTCGGCGCTGACCACGCGATCGATTACCGGACCGAGGACTTCGAACAGCTGCTCAGTGGCTACGACTTCGTGCTCGACAGTCTTGGTGGCGAGAACCTCGAGAAGTCGCTCCGCATTCTGAAGCCCGGTGGAATCGCCGTCGGCATCTCCGGGCCGCCCACCCCGGAGTACGCCAAGGCGGCCGGGCTGAACCCCGTGCTGCGCCTCGCGATTGCCGGTCTCAGCGGCAAAGTCCGAAAGCAGGCAAAACGCCTCGGCGTCGACTACCGCTTCCTCTTCATGCGCGCGAGCGGCGAGCAACTGCGCGAGATCACCGCGCTCATCGAGCGTGGAGCGCTCAGGCCCGTCGTGGGGCGCGTCTTCCCCTTCGACGAGACGGCGCTCGCACTCGAGTCGCTGCGGGACGGTGGTATTCGCGGCAAGGTGGTCATCAGTAACCCGTGATCAGCCGTCGTCACACTCGCGGCGCTCGATAAGCGAGATCCTCGTCGGTGCTGGCCGTGTGTGCTTCGACCCCAGCGACGTTGATGGGTTTCGCCGACCGGTGATGGGAAAAAACCCATCAGGGTCAGCGAAACCCATCAAGGTCCTGGCGCGGGCCGCGGGCCGCGGGGCGGCGCGGCGCGGGGAGGGGTGCCGCCTGGTGTCGGAGCCCCTCCCCGGTCGAGGAAGCCGCTAGTTGGTGGTCGTGCCGAGTTGCGGGTAGATCGCCTCGAGTGGGGCGCTGAGTCCTGCCCGCAACTGCACCGATGTCTCGTCTGCGAGCACCTCGTACTCGCCGGCCTCGGTCGCGTCGAAGACCTTCGAGACGAGCACGGCCGGATCGGTCTTGGGGTCGTCAGTGTGCGCCGCCATGGCCGTGTCGACCCAGCCGACGTGGACGCCGACGACGTGCACGCCTGCTGGCTGCAGTTCGAGGCGCAGTGAGTTCGTCACCGACCAGAGCGCGGCCTTCGTGGCGCTGTAGATGCCGAGCGCGGCGTACCAGCTGAGAGCCGAGTGTACGTCGATGATGGCTGCCCCTTCACGGTCCGCGAGGAGCGGCGCGTACGCGCGGGCAAGGAAGAGTGGCCCGAGGAAGTTGGTCTCGACGTTCGCTCGGATCTCCTCGTCGCTGTGCGACAGGATGCTGGGGGATGAGACCGAAGCGCCGGCGTTGTTGATGAGCACGGTCACGTCGGGCGCGGCTTCGACAACTGACGCGATGGATGCTGGGTCCGTGACGTCGAGGGCGAGGGGGACAACCCGCTCGTCGTCCCAGGTGCGCGGTGTGCGGGCCGTGGCGTAGACCTTGGCGGCGCCGCGGGCGAGGGCTTCGCGCACGAAGTTCGTGCCGATACCTCCGTTCGCACCGGTGACGAGGACAACTGCTCCCTGAAGTGATGGCATGTGAGGCTCTTTCGTGGTGTTGGGGTGGGGTCGTGGGTGCAGACGGGCTCTGCGGCCGCGTGGAAGAATTGGCGCGAGTGCCGACTCGACACGGTAACGACTGAACTCATAACTGAGCCTGCTCATGAATTATTCCCCGAGGAGTCCTCGATGGTCACCGACGCCCGTCCGATGGGTCGCCGCGAGCGAAACAAGCTCGACAAGCTCGAGCGCATCACGGCGGTGGCTGGCGAGCTCTTCGCCGAGCGTGGGGTCGATGACGTCACCACGCAGGAGATCGCGGATCGCGCCGACATCGGCACCGGAACGCTGTTCCTCTACGCCAAGACCAAGGGTGAGCTGCTGCTGCTCGTGCAGAACTCCATGTACGAGGCTGCGCTCGAGGAGGGCCGGGCGGCTGCGGCCGAGACGAGCGGCGCGCTCGACGGCGTGCTTGCCGTGCTTCGCCCCGTCGTCGCCTGCAACCGCAAGCAGGTCGAGAACGGCCGCACCTACCTGCGGGAGATGGTCTTCGGCGACCCAGAAGAGCCTCGGCATGCAGAGGCGCTGACGCTGACGCGGCAGGCCCAGGAGCTCGTGGCCGAGGTCATCGAGCGCGAGACGTCGGCAACGGCCGACACGGCCGGCGCCCTCGCGCAGGTCACCTCTGCCATCATGTTCACCACCATGGCAGCGTCGATCAACGTCTCGCTCTCGGTTGACGAGATTGTCGACCAGGTGCGGGCGCAGCTGGTCGCGATCCTGCCAGCCTGAGCTTGCCGACCTCCGAGCC
Source organism: Pseudoclavibacter helvolus (assembly GCF_049707175.1). Classification (GTDB taxonomy): domain Bacteria; phylum Actinomycetota; class Actinomycetes; order Actinomycetales; family Microbacteriaceae; genus Pseudoclavibacter; species Pseudoclavibacter helvolus_A. The sequence continues at coordinate 42,650 of NZ_JBNAFM010000015.1, forward strand.
TTACGGCGCGTGCCGCTCCAGGTACGCGTAGATCTCGCTGTCGTCGACGCCTGGGAAGCGGCCCGCCGGTAGGGACGCGAGGATCTGCGCGTGCAGGCGGGCGCTCGGCCAGGCGCGTCCGGCCCAGCGTGCGGCGAGGGCTGGGTCGGGGCGTCGGCAGCAGGTCTCGTCGGGGCAGCGCGAGACTTGGCGGTTCTCGGTGTCGCGCCCGCGGAAGTACTTGGCGTCGTCGAACGGCACGCCGAAGGTGATCGAGAAGACCCCCTCGGCGGATTTTCCGGTCTGGATGGTGCTCCAGAACGTGCCAGCCGGGGTATCGGTGTACTGCCAGAACTCGGTGGTGCGGTGCTCGATCTCCGTCGCGCGGCGCGCACCCCAGCGGCGGCACACGATCTGCCCCTCGACGGCGCCGGTCACGTCGAGCGGTAGCGGCAGGTCGTCGTTCTCGTACGCCTTGTACACCTCGCCGTCGGCACCGACGCGCAGGAAGTGCACGCGCATCCCGAGGTGCTCGGTCATGAGGTTTGTCATGCGCAGTGCGGCGGCCTCGTGGGTGACGCCGAACGCGTCGCGGAAGTCCTCCACGGCGAGGTCTCTGTCCTTCTTGCGGGCGCTGAGAAAGTCGACCGCCTGGGTGCGGGGGATGAGGCACGCGGCGGCGAAGTAGTTGATCTCGAGCCGCTGTCGCAGGAAGTCGGCGTACGAGTCTGGGGGTGTGTGGCCGAGGATGCGGTGCGCGACGGCCTGTAGGGCGATCGAGCGCAACCCGTGGCCGCCCGGGATCGACTCCGGCGGCAGGTAGATGCGGCCGTTCTCGAGGTCGGTGATGCTGCGCGTCGAGCGGGGAAGGTCGTCGGCGTAGACGATTTCGAGGCCGAGCTGCTCGACCATGAGGTGCACCTCGCGGTGCGTGAGCGCCCCAGCGACGTGCCCGACCTGACGGAGGCGTTCCTCGGCGACCGCCTCGATGTCGGGCAGGTAGTTGTTGCGCTCCCGCATCCACGCACGCTGCTCGGTGTTGCGGATGCGCGCCTCTTCCGGCGTTGCGGACGCGGCCTGCGCGCGTCGCTCGAGTTCGCGGTGCAAGCCGACGAGCGTCTCGAGGGTGTCGTCTGGCATGCCCTTGCCGCCGCGGAGTTTCGGCAGGCCGAGTCCCGCGAACAGCGGCGACGACTGGGCGCGCTTCAGTTCGAGCTCAAGCGCTGCGCGGCTGTTTGGCGCCTCGGCGCGCACGAGATCCTCGACCGTCACCCCGAGCGCCGTGGCGAACGAGGGCAGCTCCGATGGCTTGGGCTCGCGGCGTCCGTTCTCGATGAGCGAGATGCGGCTGGGGCTTGTCTCGAGCAGCGCGGCGAGGTCGTCGAGCGTGAGCTTCGCATTCGAGCGGTAGTGGCGGATGCGGGCTCCGAGCACGGAGGCGGTGTACACGTCGGCGGGCATGGCATGACGCTAGCGCAAGAACACCACTTCTTTACGACTCATTTCACGAAAGAGGCCCGCTTCTGCGCCGAATACTGAGTGCACCCCGTCACCACTTGTCAACGACGACACCCAGAAGGACTCATCATGACGCTGCTCCACGAACCCCCGGCCGCCGCAGACGCATCCACGAGCCACGAGGCTTACGTCTTGCCCTTCAGCGACGTTCGCCTCGCGGATCTCCCCGAGGTTGGCGGCAAGAACGCCTCGCTCGGCGAGCTCATCGCGAACCTGCACGACGCCGGCGTGCGTGTCCCCAATGGTTTCGCCACGACGGCGAGCGCCTTCAATCGGCACCTGCGCGAGACGGGCCTCGACTCGTGGATCCGCGGCGAGATCGTCGGCCTCGACGTCGACGACGTGGCGCGCCTCGCGATCGTCGGGGCGCGCATCCGCTCGCGCATCGAGGCGGCCCCGCTCGCTCCCGAGCTCGAGTCAGCGATGCGCACGGCCTACGCGGCGCTCGAAGCCGAGACCGACGGCCAGCTGCTCGTCGCCGTGCGCTCGAGCGCCACGGCCGAGGACCTGCCCGACGCGTCGTTCGCGGGGCAGCAGGAGACGTTCCTCAACATCGCCGGCATCGAGAACGTGCTCGACGCGACCCGCAAGGTGTTCGCGTCGCTCTTCACCGATCGCGCCATCGCGTACCGCGTGCACCAGGGCTTCGCGCACACCGGCGTCGCGATCTCCGTCGGTGTTCAACGCATGGTGCGCTCGGACGAGGGTGCGGCCGGCGTCATGTTCAGCGTCGACACTGAGTCGGGCTACGACGGCGCCGTGTTCGTGACGAGCGCCTACGGGCTCGGCGAGGGCGTCGTGCAGGGCGCGGTGAACCCGGACGAGTTCACGGTGCACAAGCGCACCCTCCGCGAGGGGCGACCTGCGGTGCTGTCGCGCCGCGTCGGCAGCAAAGCGACCCGCATGGTGTTTACGGAGGACACACGCGTCGGGCGGACCACCGAGTTCGTCGAGACGGCACCGGATGCGCAGCGCCGGTTCTCGGTCACCGACGCCGAGGTCACCGAGCTGGCCGAGGCGGCCCTCGCAATCGAGGAGCACTACGGGCGGCCCATGGACATCGAGTGGGGCAAGGACGGCGTCGACGGGCGCATCTACATCTTGCAGGCCAGACCCGAGACGGTCGTCTCGCGGCGAGCGGCCGGCACCCTGGAGCGACACGCGCTGCAGGAGCGCGGCGCGACCCTGGTCGAGGGGCGGGCCATCGGGCAGCGCATCGGCGCGGGCGTCGTGCGCCGGCTCACCTCGCCGTCGCAGATGAGCGAGTTCCAGCAGGGCGACGTGCTCGTCGCCGACATGACGGACCCCGACTGGGAGCCGATCATGAAGCGCGCATCCGCCATCGTCACGAACCGTGGCGGGCGCACCTGCCACGCCGCGATCATCGCCCGCGAGCTCGGCGTGCCCGCGGTCGTGGGCGCGGTGGATGCGACCGAGCGGCTCGCGGACGGCGACGAGGTGACCGTGACGTGCGCCGAGGGAGAGACCGGCGCGGTGCTGGCCGGCATCTTGCCCATCGAGGTGGAGCGCATCGAACTCGACTCGTTCCCGGAGCTACCCGGCAAGATCATGCTCAACGTCGGTAACCCGGACGCCGCGTTCACCCTCGCCGCGCTGCCGAACGACGGCGTCGGGCTCGCCCGCATGGAGTTCGTGATCTCGCGCCAGATCGGCGTGCACCCGCGCGCCCTGCTCGAGCTCGACGACCAGGCCGCCGAGCTGCGCGCGGAGATTGAGGAGCGCATCGCCGCCTACGACTCCCCGGCTGACTTCTTCGTGCGCCGCCTCGCCGAGGGCGTCGCGACCCTCGCCGCCGCGTTCGACGGCAAGCCCGTCATCGTGCGCCTCTCCGACTTCAAGTCGAACGAGTACGCGGGGCTGCTTGGCGGTGCCCGCTACGAGCCCGTCGAGGAGAACCCGATGCTCGGCTTCCGCGGCGCATCCCGCTACATCTCCGACGACTTCGCACAGGCGTTCGCGCTCGAATGCGAGGCGATCAGGCTGGTGCGCGACGACATGGGGCTGACGAACGTGAAGGTCATGATCCCCTTCGTGCGCACGGTGGATGAAGCTTGTGCGGTGGTCGAGCGCCTCGCCGAGAACGGGCTGCGGCGCGGCGAGAACGGCCTCGAGGTGATCATGATGTGCGAGGTCCCGTCGAATGCGCTGCTCGCGGAGCAGTTCCTCGAGCTCGTCGACGGCTTCTCGATCGGCTCGAACGACCTCACGCAGCTCACGCTCGGCATCGACCGCGACTCCGGCCTCATCTCCGACAGCTTCGACGAGCGCAACCCCGCCGTGCTGCACCTCATCGACCTCGCCATCGACGCGTGCACGAAGCACGGCCGTTACGTCGGCATCTGCGGGCAGGCGCCGAGCGACCACCCGGAGCTCGCCCAGTACCTGTTCGACCGGGGCATCTCGTCGCTGTCGCTCAACCCCGACACGGTCGTGGAGACGTGGACGAGGCTCGCAGCGCACGCCTGACGCGTGACCGCACGCCTTCTAGCATTGAGGCGTGAGCGCACACAACGCAGGCAACAGCAGGACCTCGCCGGCCGGGCAGCCGATCGGCGAGGCCCTGCCGGATTGGACGACGCGGCCCCTGCCGGAAGCCGAGCGACTCGACGGCGGGTGGTGCTCGTTGGAGCGCCTCGACCCGGACCGCCACGCGAGCGACCTGCACGCCGCGTACGCCGCATCCCCCGACCGTGACTGGACGTACCTGCCGGTGGGGCCCTTCGAGTCGTTTGACGCCTACCTGGCGTTCGCGCACACGCAGGCGCAGGGCACAGACCCGCGGCACTACGCGGTGATCGACGCCGCCACGGGGAGGGCCGTCGGAACCCTCGCGCTCATGCGACACGACCCGGCGAACGGCGTGATCGAGGTGGGGTGGGTGGTCTTCTCCCGCGCGATGCAGCGCACGCCGATCTCGACCGAGGCGCACTCCCTCCTCATGCGGTACGTGTTCGACGAGCTGGGGTACCGCCGCTACGAGTGGAAATGCGACAGCCTCAACGAGCCCTCGCGCAGGGCCGCCGAGCGCCTCGGGTTCGTCTTCGAAGGCACGTTCCGGCAGGCGACGGTCTACAAGGGGCGCACGCGCGACACGTCCTGGTTCTCGATCATCGACACGGAATGGCCGAGCAAGCGAGAGGCCTTCGAGGCGTGGCTGGCACCAGAGAACTTCGACGCCGACGGGAAACAGCGCTCACCCCTGCGGCGCCGGTGAGCGAACCAGCACCAAGCAGCGCAACGAAACGGCAGCCGCCCCGAGGGGTGACTGCCGTTTCGCTGGTGCTCGTGAACGCTACTTCTTGAAGGCGTCCTTGACGTCTTCGCCAGCCTGCTTCACGTTGGCCTTGGCCTGGTCGGCCTGGCCCTCGGCGACGAGCTTCTCGTTGTCGGTTGCCTTGCCGATCGCTTCCTTGGCCTTGCCGCCAAACTCTTCGGCTGCGTTCTTGATCTTGTCTCCTGCGCTCATGGCAGTTCCTTTCTGTTGGGGGATGCGGTCCCGCCGGTTGGCGGTGCCGCTTTGGGGTCTAGTGGCTGGGGTGGGCTACTGCAGTCGCGTCGACTGCTGCACTCGGGCTCGGAAGCCGCCGCTGAGCCGCAGCAGCACCGGCACCTGCTTGCCGAGGAGCGCATCCAGTGCTTCGAGGTTCTGCTCGACGATCGCGGTCGCGTCCCTGGGGGAGACGCCACGTCGGCAGGTCGCCGAAACCTTGAGCACCGGGGTGCGTTTCACGTCGTAGGCGGAGACGCTGGTTGAGAGAAACTCGTCGCGGGCGTCGAGGGCGTCCGAGAGCGCGTCCCGTGCGACGGAGACGTCGACGATGGTGCGGCCCGTCTCCGGGCTGCGGTCGCGGATGATCGTTCCTGTTCGCCCCTGGCCCTGTCGCAGGCTGAAGGCCAGCAACAGGATGATGCCGAGCACGATGAGGGCGACGAGGGCGACGAGGATCCAGCTCGATCCGGTGTCGGCGAGCGGGGTCTGCTGCAGCCAACTGCTCGTCTGCGTCTGCACGCCTTCGGAGACCGGCGTCCACGCATCCTTCGCGCCTGGCACCCAGGCGCCGACGGCGGCAGCCGCGCCGACAACGAGGAGTACGAGGCCGAGGGCGACGATGAGGAGGCGATTCAGGCCTCGGTTGGTGCTGTTCATGCGCCGACCCTCCCGTTCTCTGCGACGCGCACCTTGGCGGTGACGCGGGGGTTGAGGTTGTACTGCTCGAGCTGCTCGTTGACGACCGCGGCGATTGCTGCAGAGTCGACGGGCACCCCGGATGCGGGCACCAGGTGCACGTCGGCGCGGCGGTGGGAAACCGAGACGGTGACGTTGTCTGGGCTGACGTGGCCGACGTGTGCCGCGTGCCGGGCGAGAGCGGATGCGATGACCGCGTTGTCGGCGACCGTCGCGGTTCGGGTCGACGTGAGCGTGTGGCGTGCGCGGCGCCCCGGGGCGAGGCCTGCGATGAGCAGGACCAGCCCGATGATGGCCACGATCACACCGGCGATGCCGACGTACTGAGCCGGCTGCTCGAGCACGCCGAGCGTCGACGTGAACATGTCGGCCGGCGCGACGAGGAGCGCTGGCAGTGCCAGCAGCGAGAGCACGAGTTCCGTGCCGACCCAGGCCGCCACGATGATGAGGAGCACGGCGACGGTGATCGCGAGCGCAGACCGTGGGGAGTGCGTCTCGCGCCTGGAGATGCGCGCGTACAGCGAGGTGGGGGTGCTCATCTGACTCGCTCCTCGGCTTTGATGTCGAGCCCAGTCACCCGGATGGTGACGTGGGCGATGTGCGAGCCGCTGAGGGCTTGCACGCGGTCCCGGATGGTGGACTTGGCGGTGTCGATTCGCTCAAGGAGCGGGCCACCGCTGCGCTCCAGCGCGCCAGGCTGCTCGCGGATGCGGGCGAGCGAGGGAACCCGGATGGGGGTTCTTAGGCGGAGCGCGAGCTTGCCGTTGTGGTCGTCGAGGTCGACGCTGACGCTGCCAGCGTCGACCCCGAGCGCGTCACCGGCGACAGCTGACACGAGACGAGTCAGGGCCTTCGCGGTGAGTCGTGTTGTGCCTCGCTGCGCCGCGCCGCTGAGTGTGGTCGCGGCGGCGCTCATGAGGAGGTGTTCCTGCCTCGGATGACGTCAACGAGTGCCGTCGCGTCGAGCTTGCCCTCGAGGATACGGCCGATGATCCCGCCGACGACCATTGCGATCGCGACGAAGAAGAACGCCCAGAATCCGAGGATGATCCAGGTCAGCGCGAGGACCGCGCCGATGAGGATGCCGGTTCGTGTGAGGGATGTGGTGTTCACTGGACTCGCGCTTCTTCCGTCTCATCGTTCTTGTTGTCGTCGTCGCTGGGCAGGTGCACGTCGTTGACCGTGACGTTCACCTCGGTGACCTCGAGGCCAACGATGGTCTCGATCGCGCGAATCACGTCTGCGCGGACTCCGTCGGCGACATCCTGCAGCGACACGGGGTACTCGGCGACGATGGTGACGTCGACGGCGACCTGCTTCTCGCCGACCTCAACGTTCACACCCTGGCTCTGGTCCGTTGCGTTGAGGGCGTTGCGGATGGCGCCAATCGCGCGGGCTGCACCACCTCCGAGGTCGTAGACACCGCGGGCGTCACGAGCCGCGATGCCAGCGACGCGTGCAACGACGCTGTCGACGATGGTCGTCGTGCCGCGTCCGTCGGAGTGGCCGGTGGGGACGACGCTGTTGGACGTCTGGACCGTCTTGGGGGCGGGGGTCGTGTTGGGGGTCGTGTTCGCCATGATGATCTCTCTTTCTGTGGTCTCTGCCCCCGGTGTCGATGCACCGTGTGGGCTTGTACAGAGGAGACGCACCCCACCCCCGATGTGTCACAAACCCGTTTCGGGCTCCCAGCTGACGCACAGGTTGGCGGCGCGAGCGGTCTGAGATCAGCTCTGTCGCTCGCCGCCAACCAGCATGTGCAGGACGGCGGGCAAGGCCGTCACGCCGGTCGCTTCGAGGAAGTGGCCCGCGCCCGGCTCCACGTGCAGCTGCGCGTCGAGTCGGCGGGCGAGCTCATCTGAGGCGGCGGGCGGCACGAGGCTGTCGTCATCCGAGCGGATCACAACGCGGGTGCCGATGCGCTCGACCAGGCCCTCGACGTCGACCTCCTCGGCGAGGTAGTCGTCGAGGTCGGGGAGCGTGTCGAGTCGCCCGGTGAAGCCGGCAACGAAGGCGACGCCCCCGAGACGCCAATCGCCCAGCTGGGCGGCGAGCGTGCGGAGCGTGGTCACCGCCCCGAGGGAGTGGCCCACGATCCAGGTGCGCTCATCGGGCGTCCCGAGAGCGAGCGCGACCTCGCGCTGCCAGTCGGCGGCGTTGGGGGAATCCGGCAGCGGGAGGACGACGCTCGTCGCCGCGATGCCGCGGTCGGCGAGCGCCTCCCGAAGCCACGGGAACCAATGCGCGTCGACGTTCGCGCGGTACCCGTGCACGATGATGACGCGGCTCGGAGGCGTGACAGACGCTACGGACGCAGTTGCGGATGCTGACATGTCTCAAAGTTAGGGGCGAGGCGACATCTGCGGGCAGGGGGTGGACACGGGCGTAACCCGCGTGCGCGCCGCATCCACGCGAGAAATGCAGGATCCCGGCGCTCGCGAACCTGCATTTGCCGCATGTTTCCGGCGAGGCTGCCCGTCGCCTGAGCCCTCCGCGGAGGGGCGTTCCGGGGAGGGCTCAGGCGAAGCCACACCGGTCAGTGCTGGAGTGGCGAGCTCAGGAGCGTGAACGAGCCCTCCTTGACCATGAGTGTCGTCACGGGGGCGCTGACGCGCTGCTCGTCGTCGCTCGACAGCGACAGCTCCCAGGAGCCGTGGGGCGCATCCGGAACCGTGAACTCGACGGCGTTCTCGGCCGCGTTGAGGAGCAACGCGAACGCGTCGGCGCCATCGTGCGTGAACACGAACGCGATCGACCGCGCCTCGGGGTTGTCCCAGTCTGCGTCGTCGAAACCACGCGCGTCCGACCGCAGCACGTCAACCGTGTCGCTCGCGCCCGTATCCGGTGCTTGACGGAACCAGGCCGGCCGCAGTGCGGGATGCTCGGCGCGCAGACGGATGAGCGTGCGCGTGAACTCGAGCAGGTCCGCATCCACCGCCTCCCAGTCGAACCAGGAGATCTCGTTGTCCTGGCAGTAGGCGTTGTTGTTCCCACCCTGCGTGCGGCCGAGCTCATCCCCGCCGAGCAGCATCGGCACGCCGGCCGAGAGGAGCAGCGTCGCGAGCAGGTTGCGGCGCTTGCGGCCGCGGCGCTCGTTCACCGACTCGTCATCGGTTGGGCCTTCCGCTCCGCCGTTCGACGAGCGGTTGTCGCTCTCGCCGTCCTGGTTGTCCTCGCCGTTCGCCGCGTTGTGCTTGTCGTTGTACGCGGTGAGGTCGGCGAGCGTGAAGCCGTCGTGCGCGGTGATGAAGTTCACGCTCGACAGTGGCGACCTGCGGCTGGCCTCGTACACGTCGGGGGAGCCGAGGATGCGCTGGGCAGTCGTGCCGAGCGTTGCGTCGCTGCCGTTCCAGAAGTCGCGCGCGTCGTCGCGGAACTTGCCGTTCCACTCCGACCAGTCCGCGGGGAAGCCGCCGACCTGGTACCCGGCCGTGTCCCACGGCTCGGCGATCATTTTGACCGGCGCGAGCACCGGGTCCTGCTGGATGAGGGTCAGGAACGCGCTGTGCAGCTCCGCGTCGCCGCCCTGGCGTGTGAGGGTCGTGGCGAGGTCGAAGCGGAAGCCGTCGACGTGCATCTCGGTCACCCAGTAGCGGAGCGAGTCCATGATGAGGCCGAGCGCGGCCGGGTGGCTGACGTTCACGCTGTTGCCCGTGCCGGTGGTGTCGAAGTAGTGGCTCTCGTCGCCCTCGACGAGGCGGTAGTAGGCGGCGTTGTCGATGCCCTTGAACGACAGCGTCGGACCCATGTGGTTGCCCTCGGCCGTGTGGTTGTAGACCACGTCGAGGATCACCTCGAGCCCGGCGGCGTGGAGCGCCTTGACGAGCTCCTTGAACTCGGCGACCTGCCCGCCGCCGTCGCCGGCCGCCGCGTAGTCGCCGTGCGGCGCGAAGAACCCGATGGAGTTGTAGCCCCAGTAGTTGCGCAGCCCCTTCCCCTCGAGGTGGCTGTCTTGCACGAACTGCTGCACGGGAAGCAGTTCGACCGACGTGACGCCGAGGTCAACAAGGTGCTTGATGGCGGCCGGATGCGCGAGCCCGGCGTACGTGCCGCGGATCTCCTCCGGCACGTCAGGGTGCAGCTGCGTGAACCCCTTGACGTGGACTTCATAGACGACCGTCTGGTCGAGCGGGATGCGCGGCGACGCGTCGTCGCCCCAGTCGAAGCTCGGGTCGGTGACGACGCTCAGCGGCACGGCGCCAGCGGAATCGGTGTCGTCGCGCTGCTCCGGCTCGTTCATGTCGTGGCCGAAGACCGCCTGCCCCCAGTCGTACCGCCCTTCGACGGCCGTGGCGTGCGGGTCGAGGAGCAGCTTGTGCACGTTGTGCCGCAGCCCCTGCACGGGCGCCCACGGGCCGTCGACCCGCAGCCCGTAGCGGGTGCCGACCTGCAGCTCGTCGACGAAGCCGTGGAAGACGTGGCCCGTTCGGCTCTCGAGCTGCGTGCGGGTCTCGCTGCCTGACTCATCAAACGTGGACACGTACACGGCGTCAGCGGTCTCGGAGTACACGGCGAAGTTCGAACGGCCGTCGACGGTGCTGAAGCCGAGCGGATACGGACGGGAGGGGGCGTGGTTCGGCAACGGCGAGCCTTCCAGTGGTGAGGGAGAGGGGCGCCGAAGCGGGCATCCCCGCCGCTGACAGTAAGGCAGGGCCCGCGCCTGCTTACCGACGTTCTCTCAGGTACGGCGCACGCGCATCCGATCGCATCACCCTTCTCCCAGGCGACGGGGTCAAGCTTCCCGTCTGTCGGACAATCGGAGGAGAACACCATGAAGGCAACCATCGACGGAAGCGTCATCGCAGAGGCACCCGAGTCCGAACTTGTCGGCATCGAAGGGAACCACTACTTTCCGCCGTCCTCGCTGAACACCGAGGCCTTCACGAAGAGCGACACCCAGTACACGTGCCCCTGGAAGGGCCACGCCCAGTACTGGGATGTGGTCGTCGACGGCACCACGCACCGCGACGCAGCCTGGAGCTACCCGGAGCCCTTCGACGGCTCGACCGAACGCGTCGGCCACGACTTCGCCGGTTACGTCGCGTTCGACAAGTCGCAGGTCAGCATCGGCTGACGAGGCGGGCTCAGCTCAGCGTCAGCTCGTACCCGGTGTTCGTGTCGGGGAAGCTCAGGTCAAGAAACACGGGCGTTTTCGGCACCTCGCCGGAGGGGAAGCTGATCGCCTCGTAGGAGATCGGGTCGCCGAGCGGGCAATCGGCGCCACGTGCTTCCGCCGTGCTCGTGATGACGACGGTGAAGTTGTGATCGCCCACCCGTTCGATCGTGCTCGAATGTTCGACGGAACACCGCGCGAGCTGGTGGCTCGCGAATCTCACGACCACGCCCGTCCGATCCGCCGTCCACAAGACCTCGGGGCCCACCTCTGGCGGGTAGGGGTCCTCCCCGAACGTGAATGACGGTTCCAGGTCTGTGGGTGCCTGTGCTGTCTCCGCCGGCGCGTCTCCGCTGAGCGAAAGCTCGAAGGTGTGCCCCGTATCGGGGAAGCCCAGATTGATGAACACCGGCGTCGCCGGCGCTTCCCCGTCTGGGAAGCCCGCCGTTGCGTAGAGGGTTTTCGGCGTCGCCGAGCAGAAGCCGATACTCGTTGCCACGCTGACGATCTCGACCGTGAGGTTGTGTGCATCCACCTGCTCGATCGTGGCCTCCTGCACTGCGGAGCACCCCTGCACCAGTGTGCTCTCGAATCCAACGACCAGGCTGGTGCTGTCTGCGCTCCAGAACAGTTCCGGGTCGACGGCTACCGGTGGCGCGGTCTCCTCGTAAGTGAATGTCGGCGGCAAGTCGACGGGGTCGCCCCGTAGTGCGCATCCCGCCAGCGCGACAAGGGACGCGAAGGCGGCCAACGTCGCGAGGGCCCGTCGTGGCGCGCCGATGGTCTCCATCGTTTGAAGCTAGCGGACCATCGCGACGTGGAGCAACGGTTCGCCGGTCCCGCGACCGCGCCCACGCGACGATGGGATACTTGCGACATGGCAAGGCGCAGTGGATCAACAGCTCTCGAGGGCGTCCGAGCCCTCGCCGCAACACTCTCTCCCGGCGAGCTGCTGCCGTCTGAACGCACGCTCGCGACCGATCTCGGGGTGGCACGCATGACCGTTCGGGCAGCCATCGACGTCCTCGAACGCGAGGGGCTCGTCCGCACCAAGCGGGGCATCGGCACCGAGAAGCTCGCCCCGCCCGTCTCGCTTCAGGTGCGGCTGCGCTCGTTCGCCAGCGCGGTCCGCGAGCACGGGATGCGCGCCGAGACGCAGGTGCTGTCGTTCGTCCGAAGCACCGAGCGTCCCGCGGAAGTGCAGGAGCACCTGCAGCTCCCGTCGGATGCGGAGACCATCCACCTGCGCCGATTGCGTCTCGGCGACGACCGCCCGCTTGCCCTCGAAGACGAGTGGATTCCCGCGGCGCTGGTTCCGCAGCTCAACGAGGAGACGGCTCGGGGCAGCCTCTACGAGATGCTCGAGACTCTCGACCTCCTGCCGACGGAGGGCGTTGAGGTCGTCACGGCCACGCTGCCGAGCCCGGAAGAGATCGAGCTGCTCGGCATCGCCGCGAGCTACCCCGTGCTGCGCCTCTCGCGCGCCGCGATCGCCCGAGGACTGCCGATGTCGTACTCGAGGGCGACCTTCCCGGCCGACCGCTTCGAGCTCACGTTCCCGCTCCAGGAGCGCCTCACGCTGCCCCTTTCCTGACCCAAACCGAACCACCGGCGAACTCTGGTCTATACCAGGGCGGATTTTCCAAGTAGAGTCCCCCTAACTTTTCCTTTGACCATGGAGTCACGCCATGAAATATCTCCAGAAACTCGGCAAATCGCTCATGCTGCCGGTGGCTGTCCTGCCGGTAGCGGCGATCCTGTCCGGCATCGGGTACTGGATTCTCAACACGGCCGGCGAGAACGTCGTCCAGGCCTTCTTCACCGCAGCCGGTGGCGCGCTGCTCGACAACCTGCCCCTGCTCTTCGCGCTCGGTGTGGCGATCGGAATGGCATCGAAGCCAGACGGAACCGCCGCCCTCGCAGGCCTCGTCTCGTGGCTCGTGGTGACACGACTGCTGAGCCCCGAGACGGTCGCGAAGTTCCAAGGCATCCCGGTCGAAGAAGTTGACCTCGGCTTCGCCAGCATCGAGAACGCGTTCGTCGGCATCCTCTGCGGCCTCGTCGGCGCCTACTGCTACGACAAGTTCAAGGACGTCAAGCTGCCCGCCGCGCTCTCCTTCTTCTCCGGCAAGCGCTCCGTCGCGATTGTCACGACCGGTGCATCCCTCGTGCTCGCGCTTGTGCTCTACTTCGTGTGGCCCGTGGTCTTCGACGGCCTCGTGTCGTTCGGTGAGTGGATGCTCGGACTCGGCCCGGTCGGCGCCGGCCTCTACGGCTTCTTCAACCGTCTTCTCATCCCGCTCGGCCTTCACCACGCCCTCAACGCGGTGTTCTGGTTCGACGTCGCCGGCATCAACGACCTCGGCAACTTCCTCAACGGCACCGGCACCCCGGGCGTCACTGGCCAGTACATGACCGGCTACTTCCCGATCATGATGTTCGGCCTCCCCGGCGCCGCCCTGGCCATGTACCTCACCGCCAAGACGAACCGCCGCAAGATCACCGCGGGCATCCTGCTCTCCGGCGCCTTCGCGTCGTTCTTCGTCGGCGTCACCGAGCCGCTCGAGTTCGCGTTCATGTTCCTCGCGCCTGCGCTGTACGTGGTCCACGCGATCTTCACGGGCATCTCGATGTTCATCATGGCCCTGCTGCCGGTGCGCATGGGCTTCGGCTTCTCAGGCGGGTTCATCGACCTTCTGCTCGGCTGGGTCAACCCCCTCGCGCAGAACCCCTGGATGATCTTCCTGGCCGGCGCCGTCTGGTTCGTCGTCTACTTCGCCGCGTTCTACTTCATCATCAAGCGCTTCGACCTGAAGACGCCGGGCCGTGAAGACGAAGAGGTGGAAGCGGATGAGGCCTCGACAGGGTCGTCGAAGTTCCTCACCCAGGCCTCCGCGATCCTCAAGGGGCTCGGCGGCAAGGAGAACGTGCTCGAGCTCGACAACTGCGCGACGCGCCTGCGCATGGAGGTCGCGGACGTGTCGAAGGTCGACGACGCCGCGATCCGTCGGGCCGGCGCCGCAGGCATCATGAAGCCAGGCGGGAAGTCTGTGCAGGTCATCTACGGCCTCGAGGTGCAGTTCGTGAAGGACGCGATGGAGGACCTCATCGCCGGCCGCGTTGAGGCGCCCGTCTCGCCGGCCGCGCCCGCCGCGCCGGCCGTCGCAGCGGATGCGGCCGCGGATGCTGCCCCGGCCGGGGTCACGCAGGGAGGCGTCGCCACGAAGACGGTGCTCACCGTGCGCCAGCCGGTTGCGGGGCGCGTCGTCCCCCTCTCCGAGGTGCCGGATGCGACGTTCTCCGAGGGCATCATGGGTCCCGGCGTCGCGATCGAACCCACGGGTGACACGGTGTGGGCTCCGGCCGACGGCACGGTCGCGCACATCTTCCCCACGAGCCACGCGGTTGCGTTGAAGCTCAACGATGGCACCGCAATCCTGGTCCACGTCGGCGTGGACACCGTGGAGATGAAGGGCGAAGGGTTCGAGACCCTCGTCGCCGTCGGTGACGAGGTTGTCGAGGGTGCGCCGCTCCTGCGGTTCAACCTCGACGCGATCCGCGCGGCCGGCCACCCTGCCGTGACGCCCGTCATCGTGCTCGGTGGCACAGATGTGGAGCTGAAGCTGCGCGAGGTCTGACCACTCGAACGGTTCCACGGGCGGGCTGTCGGTCTCGGCGGCCCGCCCCCTCGTGCATCCACGCCCGCGCCACGTGCATCCGGCGCCCGTTACTCACAGTGGACTAGACCACACAGGGGTTTGTCGGTAATGTGAGGGGCATCACGCCTCGCCGATCAGGCGGCAACTCCATGAGACTGGACCGAGGCGCCCCGATCGTCTTGGACCTCAAGGAGCAGTGCATGGAAGTTGTCATCATGGCCGGGCCGGCAGAGGTCGGCGCCTTGGCGGGCGGACGCATCGCAGACGTCGTCGAATCCAACCCCGAGGCAGTGCTCGGAGTTGCCACCGGGTCGAGCCCCCTCGAGACCTACCGTGCGCTGGCCGCCCGCCGCGACGCCGGTCTCGACTTCAGCCGCGTCACCGCCTTCGCACTCGACGAGTACGTCGGCATCGACCACGCGCATCCGGAGTCCTACCACGCCGTCGTGGGTCGCGAAGTCGTGGAGCCCCTCGGCATCGACCCTTCGCGCGTGCACGTGCCGGATGGGCTTGCGGAAGACCTCGACGCTGCCTGCGCCGACTACGAGGCGAAGATCCTCGCGGCAGGCGGCGTCGACGTGCAACTGCTTGGCATTGGCGCCAACGGACACATCGGATTCAACGAGCCCACCTCTTCACTTTCGTCGCGCACCCGAGTGAAGACCCTCGCGCCCAAGACGCGCGACGACAACGCTCGCTTCTTCGACAAGCCTGAGGACGTGCCCGTGCATTGCCTCACGCAGGGCCTCGGCACCATCCTCGACGCCAGGAGCGTCGTCCTCGTCGCGCAGGGCGCATCCAAAGCCCGCGCCGTCGCCGCAATGGTCGAAGGGCCGGTCTCCTCGATGTGGCCCGCATCGGTGCTGCAGCTGCACCGCCGCGCCACGATCGTGGTCGACGAGGCGGCAGCCGCCGAGCTGACCATGGCCGACTACTACCGCTACACGGTCGCGCACCGGGCGGGCGTGCAGCCGGAGGCGTAGGGCGGGGCGCATCCCCGGTCGTTCCGAGACGCTCCCGGCCGCCTCTGGTCGCTCGACGATCCCCCGATCACCGCATTCGTGGCTCATCGTGCGGGGTTTCCTCGACGCTGATGGCTTTCTCGAATACTCGTGATGGGTTTCGCTGACCGATGATGGGTAAAAACCCATCACCGGTCGGCGAAACTCATCACGGTGACACGGTCGCGCCCACCGCGTACCGGATTCTCCTGACGAGTGGAGCGCTCAGCGCACCCACTCGCCGCGCCGCATGACGCGCTGCACACCAAGCGACGCATCCAGCACCACGAGGTCCGCAGAGTTGTCGGGTGTGAGCGCCCCGACCCGGTTGAGTCCGAGGGTCTGGGCGGGGGTCGTGGATGCGGCGCGCACGACATCGACGAGCGGCAGGCCAACGACGCCGACCGCGTACTGGACTGCCTGCGCCATCGTGAGGGTTGAACCCGCGATAGCGCCACCCTCGGCGAGGCGGGCCACACCGCCGCGCACGACGACGTCGAGCGACCCCAGCGCGTAGTCGCCGTCGTGCATGCACGCGGCCGACATGGCGTCAGTGACGAGCATGAACTGACGCGGCTTCGCGACCGCGGCAAGGCGGAGGGCGGCGGGATGCACGTGCGTGCCGTCGGCGATGAGCTCGATCACCGCATCCGGATGCTCGAGCAACGCCGCCGCGGGGCCCGGCTCGCGGTGGTGGAGTGCGCGCATGGCGTTGAACAGGTGCGTGCCCACCGTCGCACCCTGGTCGAGCGCGTCGCGGGCAACGTCGTAGCTCGCATCCGTGTGTCCGATCGCAGCGACGACGCCGGCGTCGGTGAGCGCCGCGATGGCGTCGAGGCCGCCGGGCAGCTCGGGCGCGAGCGTGACCATGCGCACCTGGCCACGCCCGGCCTCCAGGAGGGCGGCGAGGTCCTCGCCGTTCGGTTCGAGCAGGTGCTGCTGCGCGTGAGCGCCGGGATGCGCGGGGCTGAGCCAGGGGCCTTCGAGGTGGATGCCTGCGAGCGTGCCCTCTTCGGCGAGGGTCGCGAGCGCCGAGATCGACTCGCGCATCGCGCCGAGCTCGTCGGTGACGAGGCTCGCCACGATCGAGGTCGTGCCGTGCTCGAGATGCGTGCGGGCCGCCGTCTCCGCGGCACGCCGACCGGCGCCGTCAGCGACCGCGGCGGCGTCGAAGCCCGCGCCACCGCCCCCGTGCACGTGCGCATCCACGAAACCGGGAACGATCGTCGCGGCACCCAGGTCGACCACGTTGTGTGCGTCTGCAGGTGGCAGGCCGCAGTTGACGCTGCGCACAACCGGGCCTTCGATCTCAACCCAGCCGGGGGAGAGCTGACGCTCCGGCGTGATGACGTTGGCGGCGCTGACGATCATTCTGCTCGCTCCGTCTTCTCGGGGGCCACGCCCACTGGTCTGTACCAGTTGTACTTTTGCTGGTGCGGGCGATCGTGTCAAGTTGCGGCCAGCGGCGCGCGCTTGTTCTCGGCAGTAGCGCAGGGGCTGCAGGTTCTGCCATTCTGGCTCCACGCTCCATCAGCACCATCAGTTCCTGTTCCAGCCCCCGCTCCTGTTTCAGTGCCTACCCCTGAGGTGACTTGGTGAATCTCGTTCAAACCCTCTCCCGCGTCTCCGCCGCCGCAGTGGCCGCCGCCGTCGTTGTCGTCGCCTTCGGGGCGGGGTCGGCGAACGCCGCACCGTCGACCGACGACAGCGACAAGCTCTCGGGGCGCCTGAGCGCCATCGCGGCCGTCGACGTTTCCTCGAACCCGGCCGTCGCGGAGCAGCAGCTGGCGGCCGCTTCGCCGACACAGCTCGCGCTCCCTGACTCCGGACCAGCCAGTCTGCAGCTGAGCGGAGACAGTGTCGCGGTCACCGTCTACTACTCGACGCCGCCGCTGCAGGCCGACGTCGACGCGCTTGCCGCGCTCGGCACCGTCGACGCGGTCGCCGCGAAGTACCTCGTCATCGGCGCGACGGTTCCTTCCGGCAACCTCGCGGCGGTCGCGGCCCTCGAGAACGTGCAATCGGTGCAGGAGACGCTCGCGCCGACGTCCAGCGGATCCGCCTGGGAGGCAGCACACGCGCTGACCATCACCGAGCCGACGACCGAGCCGACAGCTGGGTCCGACACGGACGCTTCCCCGAGCGCCGCGGCCGAGGGCGACACGTGCCGCGCCGTGCCGGCGAATCTCGCGGAACCCCTGAATGTTCCGCTCGCGCGCGAGCTGTACGGCGTCGACGGCGAAGGCGTCCGCATCGGCATCATCTCGGACTCGTTCGCGAACGCCGCTGGCCCCCTGCCGACTACGGCCGACGAGGACGTGCTGGCGGGCATGCTCCCCGGCGCCGGGAACCCGTGCGGATACACGCAACCCGTCGAGGTCGTCGTCGAGAGCTCGTCGCCGAGCACTGACGAGGGCCGCGCGATGGCGCAGCTCGTGCACTCGATCGCGCCCGCATCCACGCTCCTCTTCGCCTCCGGCGGGGGAGGGCAGGCTGGCTTCGCGAACGCGGTTGAGCGTCTAACCGAAGCCGGAGCCGACATCATCGTCGACGACCTCGGCTACTATGACGAGACGATGTTCCAGGATGGAGTCGCCGCGAACTCCGTGAGCGACGCAGTCGCGCTCGGCATACCCTTCTTCACCGCTGCCGGCAACGACACCATCGTCGGTAGCGTCGGTGCGAGCGACGGCCGAGTGATCTCCTCGTGGGAAGCGCCTGCGTACCGGCCGACAGAGTGCCCTGCAGCCGTGGCCGCGAACCTCGACCAGTTCGACATCACAACCGCCGACTGCATGGACTTCGATCCCGGCGCTGGCAGCGACCCGACCAACACGCTGACGTACCCGGACCTCGCGTCGTACGACGTCAACGCGCTCTTCATGCTGCAGTGGGCCGAGCCGGCGGGAGCCGCGACCAACAGCCTCGTCGTTGCCGTGACGGACTCCGGGGGCGAGCTCGTCGCAGGCAGCCCGCTGGCCGCATCCGGCTCACCCGTGCAGCTCGCAGGTTTCCAGCCAACGGGCGGCGACTACAACTACACGATCGTGCGTGACACGAGCGATGGAGTGCCGGCGCTCAACCCCCGCGTGAAGACGATCTTCCCGAGCAGCTACCTGCTGGCCGCCGAGTACTCGGAGAGCGCGGGCGGCGACATCGTCGGGCCGTCGATCTACGGGCACGCTGGCACGCCGGCCGCCGTCAGCGTCGTCGCCGCCAACGCCGCGACGCCGACGCGGCTTGAGGACTTCAGCGGAACCGGACCCATGACGCTCTACTTCGAGCCGTTCCCGAGCACCTCCGCGCTCCCGTCACCCATCGCGGGAGCCCCCACCCTGACCTCGCTCGACGGCGGCTGGACCAACTTCTTCGGCAGCCCCGTCGCCGACCAAGCGGGTGCCTACTCGTTCACGGGCACCTCGGCGGCGGCCCCGTCTGCGGCCGCCGTTGCGGCGCTCGGGATGCAGCTCCGGCCAGGCGTCACCGAGCAGGAACTGCGGGCGGCGCTCACGAAGACCGCGGAGCCCATCGACAGCATCCACGAGTCGGTCTCCGTTGCAGATTCGGCGGGTGCCGGACTCGCCAACGCCGCCGCGTTCCTCGCCTCGCTGCCGGGATCGACGCCGACGCCGACGCCGACTCCGACTCCGACTCCGACGCCGACGCCGACGGTGGAGCCGACGCCGACCGTGGAGCCGACTCCGACGCCGACGGGCATTCCCGTCACCCCGACGGGTGTTCCTGTGCCCGGAGTGGAGACGATCTCACCGACGCCCTCGGCGCCGGTCGCTGGATCGGATGACAAGCACCTCGCATCCACCGGAGCCGACGCATCCCCGGCACTCGGGATGATGGTCGGCGCCCTCGTGATCGCCGCGGGAGTCGGAACACCGGTCCTTTCCCGACGCCGGAAGGCCAGGGAGCAGTAGCTGGCGCCGCGCCGTCTGGCGCCGCGCGGTCTGGCGCCGCGCGGTCTGGCGCCGCGCGGTCTGGCGCCGCGCGGTCTGGCGCCGCGCGGTCCGGTGCCGCGCCGTCTAGTGCCGCGCGCGCTCCGGCACCGTGTGCGGTCTGACGTCGCGTGCGGTCTGGCGCCGCGTGCCCTGTGCGCGGCGCCGCGAAGGGTCGCGCAGTACTCAGAACCTCCCGCGACAAAGTTGTGGCGAAGTGCGCCCTGGATGCGCGTGAGCAGCGTTTTGCCAAAACGCTGTGCTCGGAAGCCGCCCGCGGCGCGTCGCGGCTGCGTCGGCGCTACAGCGTCTTTCGTGCGACGAAGTTGTGGCGAAGTGCGCTTCGGATGCTGCGCGGGCAGCGTTTTTCCACAACTCTCGGCTGGGCAGGTCTGCCGTGAGCGGTCCCCCCGCGCACCGCGGACACCCCGCCCCGGCGCCCTAATTCCGCCCACGCTGGCTAAAGCCCCGTCCCAAACCCCGTGCTCGCCCCGCTGGCTGATGCCCCGCATCCGCACTCGTGATGTGCGTTTCGGGATGCGCACGGCCAAGCTGGAGGGGCCAGCGTCGGCACCGGCGCACTCCCCGCCCGATCCCACACCGACCGAAGGCCGTGACCCACCGATGATCGACAACCGCGCCGCGTTCGAGCACTTCGTCGAGCTGTTCTACACCCGTAAGCGGGTCGCCGAGGCGTTTGCGTTCCTCGTCGCCGACGACTACCGGCAGCACAACCCGAACATCGCCGACGGGCCCGCCGCGGCGGTCGAGGCGCTCACACCCAAGTTCGACGGGTCGCCCGACGCGACCTTCAGCGTCGAGCGCATCCTCGTCGACGGCGACCTCGCGATGGTGCACGTGCGCGCATCCCGGCCCGGGGCACCTGATGCCGCGGTCGCCGACATCTACCGGTTCGAGGGCGGCCGTATCGTCGAGCACTGGGACGTGCTGCAGCCGGTGCCCGCCACGAGCGTGCACGCCCACCCCATGTTCTGACGCACGGTGTTCTGACGCTGCTGACGCACAGTCGCCTGACTGGGGCCGGGCTACTCCGCCGCGCGCGGGTCGATGAGGATGTCGAGCTCGTTCCACAGCCGCTCGGCCGCGTCGATGCGCACCTTCGTCGCTTCGGGGTCGAGCTGCGCGAGCGTCGCGACGAGCCCCTGCTGCACGGCCATGGGCACGGTAAGCGACGGGAAGAACGACGTGCCCTCCGCGGGGATCATGATGAGGTCGTCGACGGCACCTTCGAGCTGCGGCGGCAGGTAGTCGGTGAGCGCGACGACCGTCGCGCCCTGTCGGTGCGCGGCGTTCGCGGCCGCGACGATCGTGCGATAGTGGCGCCAGTAGCTGCAGACGATGAGCAGGTCGCCAGCGCCCATCTGCGCGACGCTGTTCGACAGGGCGCTGTCGCGGTCGAGCAGCGCGTGCACATGGTAGCCGGCGATCTGCAGGTTGTGTACGAGGGCCTGGCCGACGGCCGCGAAGCTTCCCATGGCGGTCACGTGCACGCGTTTCGCGGACTTCACGGCCGCGGCGACGCGCGCGATGGCCACGTCGTCGACGTCGCGCATGGTGGCGGCGAGCAGCTCGGAGTCGTTGCGCAGCGCGTTCTGGAACGGGGTGTCGGTGAGCCCGTGGATCTCGGCGATGTCGACCATCGAAAGCTGCGCGAGGTAGCGGGTGCGCAGCGCCTGCTGCAGGTCGGGCCAGCCTTTGAAGCCGAGCTGCTGCGCGAGGCGGGTGGTGGTGGATGCGCTGACCTGGGCGGATGCGGAGATCTCGGAGGCCTGCGCGTAGCTGACCGAAGTGATGTTGGTCACGAGGTAGTTGGCGAGCTTCTGGCTGGTCGGGCCTAGGTTCCTGGCCGCGAGCATCCCGCGCAGCCAGGCCTCGGGGGAGAGTCTCGTCTCGTCTGCGGTGGGCGGCTCGGCGGCGGACATGCCCTCATTTCAGCACGGATCGGCTGGTGGATGCTCGTGGCCGGGCGTGACGCGGCGCACTCGTGCAAGAGATTTCGCGGGGGTTACATTTCTGCAATTCCTATTGCATGATGGGATTCGCTGGATCAAGCTTTCACGAACACCGACGTTCCGATCCCCCAGGAGACTCCGTTGTCACTCACCGCACGGCTCGATCGCCTGCCGATCAGCAAACCCCACTACGCGCTCCTGCTCATCGGCGGGCTCGGCTACACCTTCGACGGCATGGACGGCGCGATCGTCGCCTTCCTCATGCCGAGCGTGCGCGACGTCTTCGGCCTCGAGGCAGCACAGCTCGGCCTCGTCGGCTCGGCCGCCCCCTTCGGGTTCCTCTTCGGGGCGCTGCTCGCCGGCTACCTCGGCGACAAGATCGGCCGCAAGAAGGTGATGATGTGGTCGCTCGTGCTCTACGCAGTCGCCTCGCTCGTCGCCGCGCTCTCGTGGAACTTCGAGATCTTCCTCTTCATGCGCATCCTCGCCGGCATGGGGGCTGGCGCGGAGAGCGCCATCATCGCGCCGTTCCTCTCGGAGTTCGTGCCCAAGCACCGCCGCGGCTGGTTCGTCGGCACGCTCGCCGGGTTCTTCTCCTTCGGCTTCGTGCTCGCCGCCCTCATCGGCCGCTTCGTCGTCCCCGCGTCGGAAGACGGCTGGCGGTGGGCCCAGGTGCTCACCTTCCTGCCCATCGTGATGCTGCTCTGGTGGCGGCGCTCGCTCCCGGAATCGCCGCGATACCTCGCGAGCGTCGGCAGGCACGCGGAGGCCGAAGAGGTCGTGGCGAGCTTCGAGAGCCGAGTGCGAACCGCGATGGGCACCGATCTGCCGCCCGTCGACCCGAACGCGCCGGAAGAGGAAGCGCCCGTCAAATTCGGCTTCATCAAGGCCGTCAAGTTCCTGTGGGGCCGAACGATGTGGCGGATCACGGCGACAACCTGGCTCATCTGGTTCGTCATCACGTTCTCGTACTACGGCTTCTTCACCTGGATCCCGACGCTGCTCGTCGACCGCGGCATCGATGTCACGACGAGCTTCACGTACTCCCTCTACATCTATCTCGCGCAGATCCCCGGCTACTTCAGCGCGGCCTGGCTCAACGAGAAGCTCGACCGCAAGTTCACGATCGCGCTCTACCTGATCGGCTCCGCCGGGGCGGCGCTGTGGATGAGCCAGGCGAACGACCCGATCATGGTCACCGTCGCCGGCATCGTGCTCTCCTTCTTCCTCAACGGCACCTATGCGGGCGTCTACGCCTACACGCCCGAGGTCTTCCCGACTTGGCTGCGCGCCACCGGCGTCGGTATGAGCTCGTCGTTCGGCCGCATCGGTTCGATCACCGCCCCCATCATCATCGGCGCGTTCGCCGCGCAGTGGGGCTTCGTCGGAGTCTTCGGCATGACCACCACGGTGCTCGTCATCGGCGTCGCCTGCACGCTCCTCTTCGCGGTGCGCACGGCGGGTCGCTCGCTCGAGGACATCACGAACAGCGGCAAGGGCGCGGTGACGACGACAGACAAGGAAGGCAGCAACGCATGACACCGAACGGAGAACGAGTGCGAAACGGCACACACGGCCAGGGCGGCGCGACGGCACTGGATGCGGTCGACTGGGCGAGCCTCCACCATACGATCGAGGCCGAAGTTGGGGTCGTGCTCTTCACGGTGCTGCGCTTCACCGAGGGCGGCGCGGTCATGGAGCGCATCTACAGCTCGCACGCCGAGGAGTACCCGGTCGGAGGCACGAAGCAGGTCGCGACGCAGGTCTCACCCGACTGGGTTGCCGCCTGCCGCGACTCCGGCGAGCCGTTCCTCGGCGCCACCCCGGCCGACCTCGACCGCATCTTCGACGACGCCACCACGATCAAAGCGCTCGGCTGCGGGTCGATCCTCAACGTGCCCATCCCTGGCCCAGACGGCGTGCCGCTCGCGACCGTCAATATGTGCGCCCCCGAGGGCACCTACACCCCGACGGCGCAGGAGCGAGCCGTGCAGATCATCGACACCGGCGTGCAGAGCGCCGAACAGCAGGGAGCATCCGAATGACCTCGAACCTCATCATCCGCGACGCCACGTGGCTCGACGTCGAGGCGGGGGAGTACCGGACGGGCGACCTCTCCATCCGCGACGGGCGCTTCGAGCAGGTCGGCGGCGAGGTCCAGGCGGCCGACGGGGTGGAGGAGCTCAACGCATCCGGTCACTACCTGCTGCCCGGCCTCATCGACTGCCACGTGCACGTCACGGCGCACACCGCCGACCTCGCGTCCATCGGCGAGGAGTCGCCGAACTACGTGGCGTTGCAGGCGGCGAAGCTCATGGGCGACATGCTCGACCGCGGCTTCACCACGGTGCGAGACGTCGCCGGCGCCGACTTCGGCCTGCACGACGCCCAGGTCGACGGCCTCGTACGCGGCCCGCGCCTCTTCTTCGGGGGCAAGGCGCTGTCGCAGACCGGCGGCCACGGCGACCCCCGCTCGCGCGGCCGCGACAGCCACGACGGCGAGTACACGTGCTCCCACATCGGCCGGGTCGTGGACGGCATCTCCGCCGTTCGCCACGCGGCCCGCGACGAGATCCGCCGCGGCGCGCACCACATCAAGATCATGGCCGGAGGCGGGGTCGCCTCGCCCACCGACCGGGTCGACTCGACGCAGTTCTCGACCTCGGAGATCGAGGCGGTCGTCGAGGAGGCCACCGCCGCGAACCGCTACGTGACCGCCCACGCCTACACGGCACGCGCCATCAACCGGGCACTCCGGGCCGGCGTCCGCGGCATCGAGCACGGCAACCTGCTCGACGACGAATCGATCGAGCTCTTCCTCGAGCACGACGCGTTCCTCACCATGAACCTCGTCACCTACTGGGCACTCATGGAAGAAGGGCGCGAGCACGGCCTGCCGCAGGACAACTGGGAAAAGGTGTCGGATGTGCTCGAAGGCGGCAAGGTCGCGCTCGAGAAAGCCCACAAGGGCGGCGTGAACCTCTGCTACGGCAGCGACCTGCTCGGCGGGATGCAGCGCCACCAGGCCCGCGAGTTCGAGGTGCGCGCCGAGTTCATGCCCATCATCGACATCGTCCGCAGCGCGACAACCACCGCGGCCCGCCTCCTCCAGCGCGAAGGGGAACTCGGCGTCATCGCACCCGGCGCGCACGCGGACCTGATCGCCGCATCCGCCGACCCGCTCGCCGACGTCAGCGTGCTCGCCGAGTCACGTCTCGACTGGGTCATGCAGGGCGGGAAGCTCGTGTAGGAGGGGTGCGGGTCGGGGCTGGGCTGGCCCGGGGCCGGCCCGGCGGTCCCTGGGCTCGAAAGTTGTGGCGAAGTGCAGTTTGAGCGTCGGCCGGGTGCACTTCGCCATAACTTTGCGCGCGGAGGACGGAGCGGACGCGCAGGGCCGGCGCAGCGCGGTTCCTAGCGGAGCTGGCGCACCTCGAACTGCATGCGCGGGTTCGCGAACGCGTCCTGCGCCGCGACGATCTGCAACTCGCGCTCGCCCGAGTCGAGCGTCGTCTGCAGCAGGTCGAAGACGCTCGAGACCGTCGCGGCGAGCGCCTCGGCGGCCGACCCCGACGTGCGGTAGTGCGCCGTGAAGAGGGCCGAGGTGACGTCGCCGGAGCCGTTCGCCTTAAACGGAAGGTACGGCGTCTGCACGATCCAGGCACCGGAGTCGTCGACGGCCATCATCTCGATGGTTCCTTCTGGGCGGTCGGGCCGCTCCACGCTCGTGACGAGCACGGTGCGCGAGCCGAGCTCGCGGGCGAGGTCGACGGAGTCGAGGGTCTCGTCGATCGATGCTGGCGTCGTGCGTGTGAGGAAGCCAAGCTCGAACTGATTGGGCGTGAGGATGTCGGCCACCGGCACGACGCGCTCGCGGATGAGCTCGGGAATGGCGGGCGCGACGAAGCAGCCCGACTTCGCGTTCCCCATGACGGGGTCGCACGTGTAGGTGGCGGCCGGGTTGAGCTCCTTGGTGCGCTTGACCGCGTCGACGACGACGTCGACGATCTCCTCGCCGCCCAGGTATCCCGAGAGCACCGCATCCACTTGGGCGAGGGCACCGCGCTCTTCGACGCCGAGGATCACGTCGCGGACGTCGGAGGCTGGCAGCAGCGGGCCGCGCCATGCGCCGTAGCCGGTGTGGTTCGAGAACACGACCGTCGAGACGGGCCACACCTCGTGGCCAAGGCGCTGCAGCGGGAACACCGCAGCCGAGTTGCCCACGTGCCCGTAGGCGACCGACGACTGGATCGACAGGATCTTCATCCTCCGATCTTCCCACGCCCCGCTCGACTGCGCAGCCGGGCGACGCCGTGCGACGGAGACGCGCATCCGCTGTCATCTCCGGCGTGGGGTGGAGGCATCTCCCGCCCACGGCCGAGGCCAGTGTCGGTGGTCGCTCGTAGCGTTGAAGCACGGAACGACGCACAGCACCGAGAGCAAGGGGAAGCGCATGTCACACGAACGCCAGCAGCACCCGGCGGAGGCCGCGTACCCGCAGTCGCCGCCCCAAGTCTCGAGCACGCATGCCGCGGGCACCGAACCGAACAACAGCACCCCGCGTGGTCCGGCGAAGCGCGTGCTCGCCGTCGCGGCCATCGTGGCCGGGCTCGTCGCCGTTGTGCTCGGGATGCTGGTGGGGCCGCAGCGCCAGGCGCTCGGCGTGCAGACCTCCGGCGATGAGGCGCTCGCGGCGCGAGTTGTGGATGCGGTGGGCAACCATGGCGGCTACCGCTCGGTTGTCGTCGCCGAAGTCACGCCGGAGGGCACGACGTGGGCCGGCGTGGGCAAAACGGGCGATGGCCGTGACGGGCCAGCGCCGACCGACGAGACGCCCTACGAGCTCGGTTCGGTCACGAAGACCTTCACGGCGGCGCTGTTCGCCGATGCCATCGATCGGGGCGAGGTCGCGGCCGACGACCTCCTGTCGGAGCACGTTCCCGAGCTTGAGGGCACCCCGGCTGGTGAGGTGACGCTCGCGAGTCTCGCGCAGCACAGCTCGGGGCTTCCGCGGCTCGGGCCGTCGTTCGCAATCGAGTCGCTCGCGGCCTCGCTCTCGGGTGGCAACCCGTACGGGCCGCAGACGACGGAGGTCATGATCAGCGACGCGGCCGCCGCGCCGGTCGACCCCGCACAGGGACCGCTCTACTCGAACCTGGGCGTTGCGCTCCTCGGCACGGCACTCGCTCATGCCGCCGGCGCCGAGAACTACTCGGCGCTCGTCGATGAGCGCGTGTTCGGCCCGGTCGGCATGGAATCGACGAGCATTGCGACCACCGAGTCTGAGGTGCCGACGGATGCGGTGCCCGGCTTCCTCGCCAACGGCACGGCCACCGACAGCTGGTGGGGCGAAGGGTACGCGCCGACCGGATCCTCGACGACCACAACGATCGATGACCTCGCGACGTGGGCTGCCGCGAACCTCGACGGCACGGCCCCAGGGGTCGCGGCCCTCGAACCGACGGCCTCGTTCGGCGAGGGCTCGCAGATCGGCTGGGTTTGGCAGACGACGCAGGTGACGAACCCGACCGCGACCTCCAACCCCACGCTCACCTGGCACAGCGGCGGCACGGGCGGCTTCGCCTCGGTCGTCGTACTCGACCCTGAGACCGAGCGGGCCGTCGTGGTACTCGGCAACACCCAGCAGATTGTCGACCCGATCGCCATCGCGCTGCTCACCGATGCCGAGGTGCCCGACTTGGGTGCGCAGAGTTCGCTGCTGCTGTGGGTGACGTTCGGTTTCGCTCTCATCGCCTCGGGGCTGGCGCTGCTCTTCGCGTTCCGCTCGAAGTCCGCGCTGCCCATCGTCAACTGGCTGCTGCTGGCCGCATCCGGACTCGTCAGCCTCTGGGTCTCCGGCCCCTGGGCGAGCGTCGGCGGCTGGGCCTACGGGCTCGCGCTCGCGCCAGCGCTCGCGGCCGTGGCCGTCGGGGTGCTGCGCTCGCCGACGCTGCGCTTCCAGCCGAAGAAGTGGGCTTGGCTCAGCTGGGTCGGACTGGCGGTGGTGCTCGCGATCCTCGTGTCAACGCTGCTGGTGGTGTGATCCCGAGGCGCGACGACTGGGGCCGCCGCCGAGAACCTCACGCGGATGCTCGGATGCTCGGATGCTCGGATGCTGCAGGCTGTGCTTACGCGCAGTCTTCGAGTACGTCCCGCATCGCATCGTGCTCGGCCTGAGTGACCCACAGGTTGTAGGTGGCCTTCACCACGATCTGCCTCGCGACGTACGTGCAGTGGTACGACTCGAGCGGGGGCAGCCAGTTCGCCGCATCCTGGCTCTTCTTGTCGTCGTTCACCCAGCCCGCGGTGGCCTGCAAATTCATGGGGTCGTTCGACAACTCCACTCGCTCTTCGAACGACAGGTCCTTCGCGCCGGTGCGCCACGCGTTCGCAAGCGCGACGACGTGGTCGATCTGCACGAGCGGGCTCGTGTCTGGGCCGCGCTCGAAGTCGACCTCGTCGCCCGAGTACGGATCAACGAACACGCCGGCGTCGACGCGGCAACCGTCGCGGTTCAGGTCAACGTCGGTCATGGATGCGGCCAGCGCGTCGTTGCGCGCATCGCACCCGTTGCCGTCGGGATCCTGCCAGCCTTCGCCGAACGAGCCCTCACGGTCGAACTCCTCCCACTCGTCGCGGGGCGCGATGTCGAGCTTGCCGAGCACGTCGAGGGCGTCCGAGGCGAACGACGTCGAGGTGCCGTCGGCGCCGTCGGTCGTCGCCGCCTCGACCTCGCCCGAGAGAGCCACCAGCTGGTTCGCGTCGGTCGTCGCCGAACCGGTCGACGACGTTGACCCCGAGTCCGACGAGCCCGTCGGTGTCGTGAGGGGCGTGCACCCTGCGAGCAGGCTGGCGGCGCCGAGGATCGCGAGCGTCGCGAGCAGTCGGCGGCCGGGGCGTCGAGCGGCGGCGTGGGCGGAAGAGGTGGGAAGCACTTGGAACTTTCTCGAGCGGGTCTGCCGCACAAGACTGCCACAGGGGTCGAACGTCGAGCGAAGCGGGCCTCCGCTGGCGGCCAGTCCGTGCCGGGCTCGCTCGGAGGGTGCGCGGGGCGCGCGGTGGCAGAATGTGGGGGCCGCCGCTGACCGCGGCCAGACCGCTGAGCTCCCCGGGGGAACAACCATGACTGATGCCGCGCACGACACCTCGTCCGCCTCGGCCGAGGGTGAGCGTCGCCGCCCCGTCGCGCTCGTGACCGGCGCGACCCGGGGTATCGGCGAAGCCATCGCGCAGGAGCTCGGCCGCACCCACCACGTCCTCGTGGGTGGCCGCGAGCCGCGAGCCGTCGCTGAGGCGGCTGCGCGCATCCCGGGCGCTACCCCCTTCGTGGCCGACCTCACCGACGAGCGCCAGCTGGCCGAAGCGACCCGCAGCATCCGCCGCCTCGACGTGCTCGTGCATTCAGCTGCGGTGCTCGGCGGCCACGACGCGATCGCGGAGAGCTCACGTGAGCGTTTCCGCCGAGCCTTCGAATTGAATGTGTTCGCAGTTGCCGACCTCACGCGCCTGCTGCTGCCACTAATCCGCACCAGCGAAGGCACGATCGTCATGATCAACTCGGGGTCGGGGTACGCGAGCGGCGCAGGCACCAGCGTGTACAGCGGCACGAAGTTCGCCTTGCGCGCGTTGACGGATGCGTTGCGCGAGGAGGAGCGCGAGCACGGCGTGCGCGTGTCGAGCATCCACCCGGGTCGCGTCGACACCGACATGCAGCGCGAGCTACGCCAGCTCGAGCGGGGTGACTACGAGCAGGAGCGCTACCTGACCCCGCAGGCTGTTGCTCAGGCCGTGCGCCTCGCCGTCGATACCCCCGTCGGTGGTGCGGTCGACGAGCTCAAGATCCGCCCGATGCGCTGAGCTGAAGGATCCCCCATGGCCGGTGTCAACCAGATCTTCACCATCGTCGCGTTCGCGCTGCTGGTCGTGCTCGTCTTGGGCCTCGGCCTGCTCGTGGCGATCCTCGTGCAACGGCGCCGCGCGAAGCGGCTGAAGGCCGCGGCCGAGCTTCGCCGCGAGGAGCGGCGCCGAGCCGCGGCGGCGGGCGTCGCCGGCCTGCACGAAGACACTGAGACCAGCGGCGGCATCTCGCTGCTCGGGTTGTCTGTGCAGGAGGCGGTACCGGATGCGCCCCCGAGCGGGTCCGGCGGGGCCGGTAGGGCCGGTTGGGCCGGTTGGGCCGGCGGTGCTGGTGAGTCCGGCGGGGCGTCGCCCTGGGCGCCCGCGCCGCGCCCGCCCGAGCGGGCAGCGTGGCTGTCGGCATCGGTGCAGCAGGCCTCGGGCGCGCACGCGCCGAGACTGCCTGCGGCAGCGCGAACTCCTGGGCTGCGTCCGCAGGCTACGACTCCGCCGGTGACAGCACGGGATCGCGTCGAGCCATCGCCGTCCGGGCAGCAACGACCTGAGCCGTCACCGTCCGCACAAGAGTGGGTTAAGCCGTCGCCGTCCACACAAGAGTGGGTTGAGCCGTCACCGTCCGGGCAGCTCGGCGGCCATGCGCCTGCTCCGCATCGCTATGGGTCTACGTTCTCTGGTGGCGGTACGGCGGAGAGCTGACCTGACGTCTCCCGTGTGGCGCACCCGTCTCGAGGCGGGACGCGCACAGACACACGGGGCGTGCATGTTCCTGTGCGTGTGAACCTGCATTCTTCGTGTGGATGTGCTCGGTTGGAGGTGCTTCGGGTCGGAGGCGCGCAGGGCTGCCCTCACGTCTGCCGGGTGGCGCACCCGTCTCGAGGCGGGATGTGCACAGACACACGGGACGTGCATGTTCCTGTGCGCGTGAACCTGCATTCTTCGTGTGGATGTGCTCGGTTGCGGGCGCTTCGGGTCGGAGGCGCGCAGGGCTGCCCTCACGTCTGCCGGGTGGCGCACCCGTCTCGACGCGGGATGCGCACAGACACACGGGACATGCATGTTCCTTTGCGCGTGAACCTGCATTCTCCGTGTGGATGTGCTCGGTTGGAGGTGCTTCGGGTCGGAGGCGCGCAGAGCTGCCCTAACGTCTGCCGGGTGGCGCACCCGTCTCGAGGCGGGGCGCGCACAGACACACGGGACGTGCATGTTCCTTTGCGCGTGAACCTGCATTCTTCGTGTGGATGCTCTCGATTCGGGGTACTTCGGGCCGGAGGCGCGCAGAGCTGACCTGACGTCTCCCGTGTGGCGCACCCGTCTCGGTCCGGGACGCGCACAGACACACGGAACGTGCATGTTCGTTTGCGCTTGAACCTGCATTCTTCGTGTGGATGTGCTCGGTTCGGGCACTTCCAGCCAGAGGCGCCGGATCGACTAAGCGTGCGACGCGACGTGGTCTTCGACCGCGTGTGCTGCCTCGGAGTCGTCGCCGGCGAGGACCGCGTCGAAGCTCTCGCGCACGATGCCGAGGCCGGTCTGCAGCTCCTCACTGGTGAGGGTGAGTGCGGGGAGGAATTTCAGGACCTCTTCGAACGCGCCGGCGGTCTCGATGACGAGGCCACGCTGGAACGCTTCGGCGGAAACCCGCGAGGGCAGGTCACGGTCGCCGAGGCTGACGATGCCGTACATGAGGCCGCGACCGCGGACCGTGAGTCCAAGCTGCGGGTAGGCGGCGGCGATCGACTCGAGTCCCTCGCGCAGCTCGGCGGAGCGCTCGGCGACCTGCGCCATGAACGCGTCGTCCGCCCAGTAGCTCTCGAGGGCGATGCGAGCCGTGACGAAGGCGAGGTTGTTGCCGCGGAACGTCCCGGTGTGCGCACCCGGCTTCCACACGTCCACTGCGGGGCGGAGCAGCACAAGCGACATCGGGAGGCCGGATGCGGAGATCGACTTCGACACGGTCACCAGGTCGGGAACGATGCCGGACTCCTCGAAGGCGAAGAAGGATCCGCTGCGGCCCACACCGGCTTGGATTTCGTCGAGGATGAGCAGGATGCCGCGCTCCTCGGTGATCGTGCGGAGGCGTCGCAGCCACTCGGGGCTGGCGACGTTGATGCCGCCCTCGCCCTGGAGGGCCTCAACGATGACTGCGGCGGGCAGGTCGAGTCCGCTGCCCGTGTCGTCGAGCATCTTCTCGAACAGGTCGAGCGTGTCGAGCTTGTCGCCCAGGTACCCGTCGAACGGCATGCGCGTGACGTCGCCGAGCGTCGTCCCGGCCGCATCCCGATACTTCTTGTTGCCGGTGACGGCCACGGCGCCGAGGCTGAGGCCGTGGAAACCGTTCGTGAAGGCGACCACGTTGGTGCGGCCGGTCGCCTGGCGCGCGACCTTGAGGGCGGCTTCGACGGCGTTGGCGCCGGTGGGGCCGGTGAACTGGATCTTGTAGTCGTAGCCGCGCGGCTCGAGTACGTACTGTTCGAACGCCTCGATGAAGGCTCGCTTCGCGGAGGTCGCCATGTCGAGGCCGTGCAGGATGCCGCCGTGCTCGATGTACTCGACGAGCGCCTTGGTGAAGAGCGGGTTGTTGTGTCCGTAGTTGAGCACGCCTGCGCCAGCGAAGAAGTCGAGGTACTCGTCGCCGTCGGCTGTCACGAGCGTCGAACCGGAGGCGCGGTCGAACACCACGGGGAACGAGCGGATGTAGCCGCGGACTTCTGACTCGCGACGGTCGAATACTTCAAGGGGCGAGAAGTCGCTCATGCTCAGTTCACCTTCTGCTGGTTGACGGGCTTGCTTTTGACGAGCCGGGCTTGCTTTGCTCAAAGCCGCAGTGTGGATGCGCGGGTCGGTTCGCCGCGCATCCCGAGATTCCGAGCTTACGGCCATGCCCGGGAATCCGGAGGCTGGCTTGCTACATTGTCGCCGTTCGGGCGGTGTTCGCCCGCAGAGAGATGGGGGTTCCATGACTGATTTCACAGTGCCTGCACCGGTGCAGGCTGTTGTCGATGCGATCAACGCTGGCGATGAGGATGCGTTTGTCGCGGCGTTCACGGAGGACGGTTCTGTCGATGACTGGGGCCGCGTGCTCGATGGCCTCGAGGGTGTGCGGAGCTGGTCGCAGACCGACGCCATCGGCCAGAACGCGCAGATGACGGTGAAGGATGCGACGACCGAGGGCGACACGACGGAGCTGTTCTTCGACTGGCGCAGTAACCGCTTCAACGGAACGTCGCGGGCGTTCGTCACCGTCGCCGGCGACAAGGTGAAGGTGTTCCGAATCCCGTCGCACCGGTAGGTGAGCGGATGCGGGGCCGCGCGGGAGGGCGCGGTTCCGCAATCGGTGACGCTGGCGGTGCTGGCGGTGCTGGCGGTGCTGGCGGTGCTGGCGGTGCTGGCGGCGCGCTCCGCCCTCAGCGCACGGTGAAGAGGAACCCGTCGATGAGCTCGACGAACTGCTTCTCGGTGACCTGTTGCCGCTGAGGGGCCAGCCAATCCGGCGTGATGCTGTCGAGGAGGCCCTCCTGCACCATCGCGTTCGCCTGTTGGGCGTAGCCGCGAGCCATGTCTTCGGAGGCGCCCAGTGCGACGATGTCGGCGAATCCGAGGTTCTCGGCGAATGCGTCGAGGTAGACGACTCGCGTCGCCCCGGTGCCGCGTTCGTCGAGTGGGAGCTCGTGCAGTTCCTGGCTTTCGGTCCGGTACCGCTGCCAGAGCTTCGTCCAGCGTCGCTGCAGGGGCGGGCGGATGAACGCGAGCACGCACAGCGTGATGATCGCGGCCAGGTACGCGGCCTTCGCCCAGAGGGGCAACGGCGGTATGAGCAGTGTGAGCCCGAGCGGGATCACCAGGATGATCGCCGAGGAACGCCCGTAGGCCCCGGTGATGAACCCGGTCAGCCATGTGCTGCGGTCGGTGCGGTCGACGCGCGCGCGGTCGAGTTCGGCGACGATCGCTGCTTTCATGGACGCGCGCTTCTGCGGAGTGTCCGCGCCAGTGCGGTCCACGCGGGAGCGGTTGCCGCGGCTGCGCCTGCCGCCGGGGAAGTACGCCTCGATGACGGCGTTCGACCATGCGGGAAGCGTGGTGTCTGCACCCAGCCACTCGATCTCCCACCCGGTCGAGCGCGGGGGCCGGTAGCCGGCCGCCTCGATCCGTGTGGCCGCGCCCTTGTCGTCCACCTCGTGGAGGCGGAGCGCGCCGCGGCTCGCGAGCCAGGCCAGTTCGCCGGCGAAGGCCGTCTCCCAGCCGTCGGCGTCTTCGTCGAGCCGGGTGAGCCGGTGCTGCGCGGCGAGCGGCGTGAGGAGCAGGCGAGAGTTGGGCCAGATCGGCAGCTTGGTCAGCAGCAAGGCGATCGTGGCGCAGGTGACGAGCCCAGCTGCGGCCAGCGCGATCGTCGGCCAGAGATCTTCGAGACCGGCAATGGGCATGGAACTCGTTTCAGTGTGGCGGGGGCATCAGGACGCTGGCGTGCGGAGTTGCGCGTGGGTGTCTGCGAGCAGACGCGGCCCCGGGGCCTCCCACGCGCATCCGCTACGGGTCAGCGCTTGCCGCCGCCGAGGAGCCCGCCGAGGATGTCGCCGAGCCCACCCCCGAGTCCGCCTCCCGCGGTGCTACCGGATCCGCCCGCCGCGCCGCCGAGCACCTGGCCGAGGATATCGCCGAGTCCGCCGCCCTTGCCTGCACTGCCGGCGCTGCCGCCGAGGATTCCCCCGAGGAGGTCTTCGAGGCCGCCACCGGTGCCGCCCGCCGCGCTGCCGGAGGCGGGAGTGGATGCGCCCTGCTGGCCGCCGAGGAACTTCTTCGCCAGCCACGCGAGCACGATGGGCGCGAGGATGGGAAGCAGCTGCTGCACGAGCCCGGAGGTCTGTCCACCGGGCGCGGACCCCAGGGCCGCTGCGACCTGGTTGGTGTTCTCACCGAACACGTTCTTGACGATCTTCTCGCCGTCGTTCGTGTCGATGTCGGCGAGCGAGACTCGACCGTCGACGAGCGAGGTGTCCTTCTTCTCGAGCGCCTGCTCGAGTGACGCGGCGCCTGCCGGGTCGGCGGCGTTCGCCTGGAGCCCGCCGATGAGGGTCGGCAGCGCTGCCTGGATACCCTGCTGTGCGGTCTGCGTGTCGACGCCGAGCTGCCGCGCGATGTCGTCGACCGGGATGAGCGAGAGCAGTTCTGAGATGTCGGTCATGAGATTCCCCTGGTTGAAGTCGCGGCACCGATCGTGCGCCGCGTGACCACGAGGGTAGCGCCGGGGGTGGCGTATCCGCCGCACATCGTGCTGAGGTGGTCGGACACATCGTCGAGGGGAGCCAGGTCGAACCGACAGGGCGTCCACCCAAACGGTAGGTAAGCACGGTAGACACGAAGCAGCAGATGGCCGAAACCCCCACCCGGAGGACATCATGACCACGTTCGATCGAGCAGAAGCCGAAATCAGCGAGGAACGCGTCGCCGCATCCCTCGCCGGTGCGAAAGCGGCGACCTACTGGCTCGACGACCCCGGCCGCCCCGCGGCGCTCCCGCCGCTCCGAGGCAACCACACCGCCGACCTCGTGATCGTCGGCGGCGGATACACGGGGCTGTGGACTGCGCTGCTCGCGAAGGAGCGCGACCCGAAGCGGAAGGTCGTGCTCCTCGAGGGCAAGCGAGTTGGCTGGGCCGCATCCGGTCGCAACGGCGGGTTCTGCGAGGCCAGCCTCACCCACGGCGAATCGAATGGCAAGGATCGGCTTCCGCACGAGTATCCGAAGCTCGAGGCGCTCGGCCTCGAGAACCTGCGCCAGATCGGCGAGACGGTAAAGCGCTACTCCATGGACTGCGACTACGAGGAAACCGGAGTGCTCAACGTCGCGACCGAGCCGCACCAGGTAGCCGAGCTTGAGCAGGCGGCGGCTGATGACTCCGGTCTCGAGTTCCTTGATCGGAAGACACTGCGGGAGGAAGTTGCCTCCCCGCTGTTCCTCGCCGCGAACTACGAACGCGAGGGCACCTCGCTCGTGAACCCCGCGAAGCTCGTGTGGGAGCTGCGACGCGTCGTCCTCGACATGGGGGTCGCGATCTTTGAGCACAGCCCGGTCCGCTCGCTCGAAGGCGACGGGGGCGGCATCACCGTCACAACCGACGAGGGCAGTGTCTACGCGCAGCGGGTGGCGCTCGGTACCAACGCGTTCCCCGCGCTCATCAAGCGCGACCGCTTCTACACGGTGCCCGTGTACGACTACGTGCTCATGACGAATCCCCTCACCGACGAGCAGCTCGAGTCGATCGGCTGGAAGCGCCGGCAAGGCATCACCGACCTGAACAACCGCTTCCACTACTCGCGACAGGTCAAGGACGCCGACGGCCGCACGCGCATCCTCTACGGCGGCTACGACGCGGTGTACAACTACGGCGGGCGCATCAGGAAGGAATACGACCAGCGGGCCGAGACGTTCGAGAAGCTCGCGGCGCACTTCATCGCCACCTACCCGCAGCTCGAGGGGCTCGGCTTCTCGCACAAGTGGGGCGGCGTCATCGACACGTGCACGCGCTTCTTCTCGTTCTTCGACACCGAGTACGACGGGCGCGTCGCGCACGCCGCCGGCTTCACTGGGCTCGGCGTGGGGGCGACCCGTTACGCCGCGAACGTGCTCCTCGACCTGCTCGGCGGGGAAGAGACCGAACGCACCCGCATGGACTTCGTGAAGAAGAAGCCGCTGCCGTTCCCGCCCGAGCCGTTCGCGTCGTTCGGTGCGAAGGTGTCGCTCGCCGAGATGGCCCGCGCTGACCGCAACGAAGGCAAACGCGGGCTGTGGCTGAAGACCATGGATGCGGTCGGGTTGGGGTTCGACTCGTGAGCGGGATGCAACCGGGTTCCGTCGTGCACGCGAGGGGTGCATCCCTGTCGCACGAACCTGTCGAGGGCTGGCAGAAGGTGAGCGGCGAACCGACCACCGCCGCACTTGAGCTCGGTGGCTTCGCCGGTGCAGAGTTCGGGCTGTGGGAGATGTCCGCCGGGGCGATGCTCGATGTGGAAGCCGACGAGGTGTTCCTCGTCATCAGTGGCACCGCGACTGTCGAGTTCCTCGAGCCTCAGCTGCCCGCCATCGACCTCGAACCCGGCTCCATCGTGCGCCTCGGCGAAGGGATGCGCACCAAGTGGACCGTCACCGGCGCGCCCCTGCGGAAGCTGTACCTCGTGGAGGGCGGGAGCTAGGCGCTTGGTCGGCTCCGGCTCCGGTTCCGGCTCCGGCTCGAAGCGCGGCCGGTGGACTTGGGCCTGGCCGCAGCGCGTACTTCGATGGGTTCCTCTGACTCGTGATGGCGCGATACCCACCCCCGGTTGGCGAAACCCATCGAAGTTTGGCGCAGGGCTCGGCGGTCCTTCACTTCGATGGGTTTCTCTGACTCGTGATGGGGCGATTCCCATGACGACTCGGCGAAACCCATCACGTGCATCCGCTCGACCCAGCTTGGCCTGTGGATATCTCTGAGCTGCGGCGTCGCATCGCTCTACCCTTGGCGCATGGCTGAGCCCGAGGAGATGCTCTCCGGCGTGGGGAACGAGCCCTTCGCGTTTCGGGATGGGCTGCGCGCGGGCCTGACACGACAGCAACTGAACGGCAGCGAGTTCTCCAAACCGCACCGCGGCGTGCGGATGCGAGGGGCAGCGCAGTCTCCTCTGGAGATCGCGCGCGCGTTCGTGCCGAGGATCAGGGATCGCTGCGTTCTGGGTGGGCTGACCGCGGCAAGAATCTGGGGTCTGCCGGTGCCGCGCCGGCTCGACGGTGACGCGACCGTGTACCTGCTTATACCGGCGGGGAGGAACAGGCCGGCCGGTCTGGGGGTCACGTCACGAAGCGTCAGGGCGCAGCTGTGGGATGCTCGCGAGCTGCACGGTGTACCTGTTGCGTCTCCCGCGCTGACCTGGGCGACCTGTGCCCGGCACCTTGACGTCAACGAGTTGGTCGTGTTGGGGGATGCGCTGGTCGCCACGTCCACGAACTACGAGGGCATCGTGCGGCCCGAGCAGCCACCGGAGGGAGCGCGGACGGCGCCGCCACTCGCGACGCTGGATGAGCTCGAGGAGATCGCGCGAACCTGGGGCAACGGTGCCGGGGGTGCGTCCTTGCGTGCGGCCGTCACGCGAATCCGCACTGGCGTCGAATCACCCCTGGAGACCTGGACGCGGCTGGTGATCGTCGCGGGCGGGCTCCCGGAACCGGAGGTCGGCGTCGAAGTCTGGAACGGGTCGGAGTTCGTCGGGCGGGTCGACCTCGCGTACCGCGCGCAGAAGATCGCTCTCGAGTACGAAGGCGATCATCACCGCACTGATAAGCGGCAGTGGCGGAAGGACATCGGACGCATCAACCGTCTGCAAGAAATCGACTGGTTCGCGATTCGGGCCACCTCCGCCCAGCTGTGGCCGACGCCACGGCGTTTTGTCGAGCAGGTGCGTGCGGCGTTGCGGAGGGCCGAGGAAGCTGGGGAAGCGTCTTCGCGAGACACCTAGCCCTTGCGGCCGACCATGACCATCCGTGGGGCGTAGTCCTCGCCCTCCCAGTACACCAGCGCTCGCTGCCGACCTATGCGGTACTCGTCGCGGCTCTCTGCGTTGCGGTTCGGGGGCTGGGTTTCCTTCGGCTCACCGAGCCGCTCGAGCACGGCCTCGCGGGTGAACTCTGCAACGCCGTCGATGAGGTGGGCCATTCGCGGGTAGCGGGCATCCGGGGCGTTGCGGTGCGGGTGGAAGACGAACTCCACGCACCGCACGACGCCACCTTTCATCCCCACGATGAGCGACCGATCCGCGTTGCGGTAGGCGCACTGGTAGGCGCCGGAGCGGTTGATCTCGATCGGCCCGTCCATGAGGCGCAATACGGCGAGGGCTGCCGGATGCTCGATCTCCTTCCCGAGGGCGGTCGCGGCGAGCGTCAGGTCGCCGGCGAACTGCCGCTTCGCGTCGCTGTTGACGCGCATGGTCGGCGGGGTCGCCGCCGCTTCGTCGAGCGCGTTGACGAGTTTCGTGAGGCGCGCGACTTCCTGCGCGTCACTCCCGGCTTCCGCGTCCCGGGCGGCGCGTTCGCCCTCACGGGCGGCGGCTCGGGCCTCGGCTCGCTGGCGATCGAACCGTGCCCGTTCGGGCGTGTCCGCGGCGTCGGCGAGCTGGGCTTCAACGACGCGATGGTCGTTGAGGACCCCAAGAGCTCGTTCGCTGACCAGGAGGACCCCGTCCCGCTGCGCGAAGTCCTGGCCACGTGCGGCGTCGTCAGCGTCAGCATCGTCGGCGTCGGCGTCGGCGTCGGCGTCGGCGTTGCCGGTCGGCACGAGGCGCTCCCAGCGCTCCGGCAGCTTGCCGGCAGTTGACGCGAACTCCGGCGACTTCGTGATGACAGCCTCGCGCAGCTCGAACCCCGTGAGGTCGGACG
Organism: Pseudoclavibacter helvolus; assembly: GCF_049707175.1. Lineage (GTDB taxonomy): Bacteria > Actinomycetota > Actinomycetes > Actinomycetales > Microbacteriaceae > Pseudoclavibacter > Pseudoclavibacter helvolus_A. The sequence goes on from NZ_JBNAFM010000015.1 coordinate 81,299, forward strand.
CGCGCAAGGCATCGGCCAGCGCACCGGTGACGACGAAGTCGGGATGCACGCCGACCAGCTCGTCGCCGAGCCAACCCGCGAACTCGCACCTGAGCGGGTCCGCCTGCGTCCTGAGGCCGGATGCGTCGCGCATCCACTCGGCGCCAGGTCCGACGGTTCCGGTTGCTTCGGGGTCAAGAGCGTGACCTGGCATCGGGGGTTCCTCCTCGGTTCGGACTGCGGACGGTCGCGGGTCAGCGCAGCGACGGTGGCTTGGGCAGGTCCCAGATCTCGGCGAAGCGGGCTGCGACCTGCGGCTGGCGCCAGACCAGCGAGAGCCCGGCAGCGGCCGACGGGATCTCGCGAAACTCAGGCGCGAAGAGCACGAACTCGTGGCAGATGGGCCGTCCCGCTCGGTCGGTTCTGCCCTCCGGATCAGCGAAGCGGAGCGCACCTCGGTCGGCCCCAATCCGCCAGAGTTCGGGGTCATCGCCGAGGCCCGCGAACGCCCTGTCGTATTCGGGCAGCGGGTCGGCGTAGCCGCCGTCGAGCAGGAACCGGTGGCCCCACGTTCGGCCGCGGGTCGCCCAAATGAGCTTCATCGCTTGCTCCGCAGCAGGATCCCCTTGCGTTCCGCATCCTCGAGATCGAGCTTGAATCTGGTGAGCATGGCCGTCAGATAGTCGCGCTTGGCGAGCGCTTCCGCGTTGACGGACTTGAGTTTCTCGCCGGCGAGCGCCGCACCACGCTCGATGGAATCCTTTGAGATGAAGGATGCGGCGAGCCCGGCGATGAGTCCGAGGGGGCCCGGCAGCTTGACCTTCTTGACGACAAACAGCGCCCCCATGGCTGCGACGCCGGCCACATCCCCGGCCTTGCCGAAGATCTTCTCGGCGACCTTGCCGCCGTCGTGCAGTCGCTTCGCCCAGCTCACGTGACGTTCGAACGGCAGGATCGCGGCCAGCGGCAGCACCGCATCCACCCCCACACGCTGCGTGACCTCGATCTTGCCCGGCTCGAACTTGGCTGACGAGAGCAGCATGAAGTCCTCGGCGAACGACATCGCCTCCGGGGCCTCGACGAACCCGCGCAGTTCCTGGCGAAGCTGGTCGAGCTCGTCGCTCACCTTCTCGACGAGCAGGGCCTTGAACTTGTGCACATCCGTGCCCGGGAGCAGGTCCGACTTCGACAGGGCAAGCACCCAGATGCGCGGGAACTGCGTGAGCGGCTTGCCATCTTTGAGAAGCTCAGGCTTGAGGCGAAGCAGCTCGGAGCGAATGTTCGTGAGCAGCGACTTCAGGTACAGCTCCTCGGCTCCTTCGTTTTCGAGGAGCAGTTGGCCGTCGACCAGCAGCAAGGCAACATCGGACCGGAGGAGCGCCCTGAATGTCTCGACGCGTCGGCGCGTTTCCTCTCCGCCCTCGGCGGATTCCTCGAACCACTCGCCGGGGTAGTCGTGCCAGACGAGGCGCAACGCATCGAACGGCTTCGACTGCTTGGCGCTCTGCTCCGACCACGCCTTAGGGCGCACGAGAAACGAGTAGGCCGTGTGTGTGAAGCGGGTGGATGCGGGCACTTTCGCGGCGTTTTTCATGCCGAGGTAGCTCTGGTACAGCTTGTCGCTCTGCCCAGTATCGTCGGCGACGACCTCGTAGAGATTGTCCTTCGCGAACTGCGGCTCCTGTGTGGGGCCATAGAACGACGAGACGAGCACCGTCTTGCCGCTGCCGCTCCCGCCGAAGACCGCGATGTGCTGCTCGCGGGTCCTGTTCTTTGCTGAAGCCATGCGGTCATCTCCTGCGTCTGAGGGGCAGGGTTGCCCGGAGATTCATATGTTCGCATCACGGGCGGCGCGGAGCTTGAGGGACGGTGGGAAAGCGCTGGCGCGCGCTGTGACGGGCAATCAGACGGCACCACGTCACCGGTCAGGCTGCCCGCGTACCGTGGCGAGCATGACCGAACCCGAGCGCTCAGAGGAACCATCGAAGAAGTCGGCGAACGCGGTCGGCATCGGGATCGCCCTGGGCCTGCCCCTCGGGGCCGCGATCGGGATGCTCGTCTTCGACAACCTCGCCATGGGCGCCGGCCTCGGGATGCTGCTCGGCATCGTCATCGGCGCCGCATATCAGGCCAAACGGGACTAGCCGTCGACTGTCCCGACTCGACGGCGCCGAGCCAGGCTCGCAACTATGGTCGTCGCATGACGAATCAGCTCCACCAAACAGACGCTCCCGGGCACCCTCGCGTGCGCTTGCATTGGCTCGCCGTGACCTTCTTCATCGCGTCGCCGCTGCTCATCGTGTTCGGCGGGCTCACCGCGATGGGCACCACCGGTGTGACCTTCGATCTCGCGAGGACCCCCACCATGTGGGGCACGGTCATGTTCCTCGTCGGTCTCGCCACGCTCATGGTCGCGTTTGTGCTCGTTGGTGTCCGCTCAGCCGCCCAGCAGCAGCTCGACGCCCTGCTCGCACGCCACCGCTGAACGAGGTCCTCCTCCTCTCCTCGAACTCCGGCCTGTGGAGAACGCCAGCGGCGGGGTGATTCGTTGCTAGCGTTCGGGACGAACACCAGGGGGGACATGGACACGGACGCACTCACTCGAGACCGTTTGGATGACACGACGGAGATTCTCGACCGCAACACGCGCATCGACATTGAGCTGTCGCCAGAGCAGCAGAGAAAATCGCAGAACTCTGTCAAGGAGTTGCGCATGTTGGCGTGGAACACGCGCCGCGCCAACGCCGAGATGAACCTAGCCACGTCGCAGGTGAAGCTCCAGGCAGCCCGCGACGTTGTGCGATCGTCGAACGCGCAGGTTGTCGTCGACGGCGAAGGCACGGGCCCCGGAAACTTCGGGGCGGTCGGCATCACGACAGATGGTTCGATCCTCATCGCGGTCGACGCGATCATGGGCGACGAGAACCTCGATGCGGTAACGATCGAGGCCGCGGACGGAGCCCGGGTGCCTCGGGGGTCGACCATCTACTTCAACCTGGTCTTTCAGCGCAGCCCGGGCGTGCAGGCGTACTTGGCGCAGCATCCAGAGACCGGCCGCCGCCTCAAAACCGGAGAAATGAAGGTGAGCTACGTGCTCGCCAGCATCACCAGCGAGGGAAAAGTGACCCTGAACGAGCTTGTCCTGAATCCTCTCCACCTTGACCTCGGAGAAATCATCGTCCAGCAGATCGGTGGCGCCGCATGACCCGCCACGGATACGCCGGGGCAGAGACACTCGGCCCCGTCGTCGACGCGTTCACGAGCGTCGCGTGGCCACTGACCACCGAGCGATGCGCGCACATCGCTGCGCACCTCAACTGGAGTGTCAGCGCGTCGCTGGCGAGCGGGACCGACTTCAGCGCGCCGTGGAGCGGCGACTACCCTCAATCGCGACCCTCAGCGAGGCCGAACACACCACGGAAGTTCTGGTGCGCGCGACTCATCCGTTGCACCACTGGGAAGAGTCGGATCTGGCGGACGCCTTCCAGTCCATCGTGGTGGGCCTCATACCGATTCTCGGTGACCCGCACCAATTGTCAGAGTCGGGAGCGTGCTGGGAAGCGCGCACCGGAGGCCGCATATGGGTGAAACGGCTTTCAACTGCGGCGAGCATCATCCTGCTTGTGCTCTCACCGGAATACGCGGAAACGGAACGGCTCGAGGAACTCGCGCTCGCGGGTTGACCGTCACTGAGAAGGGAGCCGCCCGATCACCACGTCGACGCTGTCGCCGACGTCCTTCTTCAGCTTCTTCCGCAGCGCGGCACTCACTGAGATGAAGTGGTCGCCCTGCCCAGTAGGCATGAGCGCCGACGTCACGACCACACCATCGACGGTCGTGTCAGCCTTCACCGACTTGCCCGTCCCGAAGAACTCCTTCGAACCGGGCACCTCGATGACTGACCAGGTGGGCATCCACTCGGGGTTGACGATTGCGGCCGTGAAGACAAGCTTGTCGGTCATGGGGCGAGCGTAGCGGGGCTGGCTCAGGCTCCGCTAGGGCCCGTGACAGCGGCGGCAACCTGCTCAACGGCCGCCTCGAGCGCGGGGCCCGCCGCATCCGGATCCTCCGACTCGTGGATGAGCGCCTTCGCTCCTCGAGGCATGCCGCAGTAGTCGAAGATGCCGTGCTCGATCTGCGTGCTGAAGGACTCCGCGTAGCCGTGCCGCGCGAATGAAGCCTCCGAGAAACCGGACACGGGCAGCAGATGCGCGGTCAGCCCGCCGAGCTTCGGCAGCACTCGCTCGTCCTCGCCCAGCTCGAACGCCCAGCCCGTGATGAAGACGCGGTCGATCCATCCCTTCAGCAGCGCCGGCATCGACCACCAGAAGACCGGTAACACGAGCACGACATCGGTGGCCCGGTCGAGGCGTTCCTGCTCGGCGACGACGTCTGACCCTGTGATCGAGCCGCCCTTGTAATCGGCGCGGTCGTTGGCCGAGAACCGCGGGTCGAACCCCTCCTGCGCAAGGTGCGCCACCTCGACGTTGACCCCTGCCCCTTCGAGTCGTTCGCGCAGCAGCTGCGCCGCCGCGTGGGTCAGTGAATCTTGGTCGGGATGCGCGGTGACGATGAGAGTAGGCACCAGGCGATTCTGCTCGGTGCACCTTGGAGCGCCGCTCAGCGAGGAGCCCTGGCCGCAGCGAACCGCGCCGCGAGGGTGGCCGCGGCCTCGGAGAGCTCGGCCGGGCCGACCACTTCGAAGTCCGCGTCGAACCGTGCAATCGAGGCGAGGAGCCCGACCCACGACCAGGAGCCCAGCCGCACGAGGCACGACGCGTCGTCGACCCCGGTGACCACCGCATCCGGAAGCCATTTCGCCGCCTCGCTCGCCGACACACGAAGCCGCACCTCGCCCGTGCACGGCCACTCGTTGACCTCGTGTGCGCCCTTGAAGCGGGCCTCCAGAAACGCCGCCGCGCTCCCCGCGGGAATGTCCCGCTCGCCGAACTGGGCCCCAAGGGGAGTTCGGGGCGTCAGACGGTCGAGACGGTACGCACGCCAGTCGGCGCCGTCGAGGTTCCACGCCACGAGGTACCAGCGCCCGCCCCGCACGATGACGGCGTGCGGCTCGACCCGGCGCGGGGCGGGCGGCGTCGTAGCGTCCGCGGGCGCAGACTCGGCCGGGTCGCCCGGGGCGTAGTCGAACCGCAGGACGCGGCGATCGCGAGCCGCCTCGCTGACCGCCTCGAGGACGGCCGGCTCGACGCGGGCCGCGATCGACGCATCCGCTGCCCCGGTAAACCGAATGCCGTCGACGCGATGCCGCAGTCGAGACGGCATCACCTGCCGCACCGTTTCGAGGGCGCGGGCCGCTGCTTCGTCGATGTCGACGCCGAGAGCGGGCGCGCCGCGAAGCGCGACCGCGATCGCGACGGCCTGTTCGTCGTCGAAGCGCAGCGGCGGCAGCTCCGACCCCGCCGCGAGGCGGTAGCCGCCGGCCGGGCCCTTCCACGCCTCGATGCGGTACTCGAGCTCGCGCAGCCGGTCGATGTCGCGGCGCACGGTGCGCGGGGTCACGCCCAGACGGTCGGCGAGCTCCTGGCCGGACCATCCGCGGCGCGTCTGCAGGAGCGACAGCAGGGCGAGGACGCGTGAAGACGTTGCCGAAGTCATGGCTCCAGTTTCTCGCGAGTAGCGGACCGAAAACGTCCTCTACTGCTGTGAAGCTCGCGGTGCGGCACGGGGCCGCAGTCGCAACGCCAACCAGGAAGCGGGAACATCATGAGCATCACCACGACCACCCACCTCAACTTCGCCGGAACCGCGCGGGAGGCGCTCGAGTTCTACGCAGAAGTGTTCGGCGGCGAGGTCTCCATCGCCACCTACGCGCAGTTCGGGATGCCCGCCGAGCTGCCCGGTGCACACAACGTCGTCTTCGGGCGAGTGGATGCGCCGAACGGCTTCCGAGTGCTCGCCTACGACACGCCTGGCGAACCGGCCGCGGGGCTCGCGGGCGCCGCGGGGGATACCCGGCGCGAGCAGGGCACCACCGTCACGAGCACGCCGTTCTTCGTCGCGGCGAGCGGCGACACGCTCGAGGAAGTCGACGGCTACTGGGGCGCGCTCGCGGCCGGAGCGACCGTCATCGAGCCGCTCGCCGCATCCGCCTGGTCATCGGGCTTCGGGATGCTCCGCGACCGCTTCGGCGTCACGTGGGTGCTCGACGTGCTTCCGGAGCGCGCGACGCATGCTCGCGGCTGACGAGAACCCGGAGCGTTCCGCGATCTCGATCGCAGTGAGGCGTTGCTCCGCTCCCACGCGGAGCAACGCCTGCGCCCTGGCGACTCGAGCGCGGGTGAGCGCCGCAGACGGCGACGAGCCCGCGCTCCGGAACACGCGCCGCAAGTGCGCATCCGACACGTTGAGATCCGCCGCGAGCTCGGCGACCGAGTACTTCCTCACCTGATCGAACCGGTCAATCCGGTCGAGGGCTCGGCGCACGAGCCTGTCCGGGCCGCGCGCGGTCAGCGCGGCATGGTCCAGGATCCTCCGGTACAGCGCGATGACCGCGTGCTCGACGGCCGCGCGCAGGTTTCGCCGCCTCGCCTCATCCGCGCTCATCTTCACCGCCAGCAGCGCGTTGACGAGCACGACGACCACGCGGGCAAGGCCGTCGCTCTCGTGCGAGCGGACGACCGTGAGTCCGGGGAGCGACGACATTGCGATGCTCTCGCTGTCGAGCGAGACACCGATCTTCGCGATCGGCGTCGGGTTGACCTGCGTCACCTGCACCGACGACGGGAAGGCGTAGGAGTCCCCGGGCCCGAGCGTGTACTCGCGACCCGTCGCATCCTCGAGCAGATGCACGCTGCCCTTGAGGATCACGAACGCGAAGACGACCTCGCTCCCGCCGAACTCCGCGACACGCACCTCCATCGGAGCGTGGTGCGCCCTGGCGTAGGCGAAGAGGCCGTCCTGCTCGAGGTCGAAGTGAATCGAGGCATTGCCGAGGAACCGCGACGTGAAGCCGATGCTGGCGAGCCAGTCGACTGCATTCTGGCCGCTCAGCGACGTTTTCCGGTCGCTGCGGTGATCTGCCAGCGAGGTCGCTGGACCGGCTTCGGGCACGAATGTTCCTTATCTGCGTGGGCGGCGGTTGCGGTGCGAGAGGAGTCAGTGTGCCGCGGCCCGCCCATCGTGGCAGGCGGAATTCGTGGGACTCGACCTGGACCGATCCAGAGATTGGTTATCGAGCATCGGGCGTTCGTTTTCGAGCCTCCCGACCCTTCGGTCGCAGCGCCCACTTAGCGTCGTGGAGGCGCTCAGGGGGCCAGGGCAAGTGCACGCTCGTTCCCATCTGCGAGCGCCTTGAATCCAGCGAAGACTCTCTCCGAAAGGCCGCCATGTCCGCAGATCTCGCCCGGGGCGCGCAACGCCGCGCCGTGCTCAAGGGGGCCGCTTGGTCGGCTCCCGTCATCGCGTTGGCCGTCGCGGCGCCAGCTGCCTCAGCGTCCGAACGCTGCGACTCCGCGAATCCGCAACTCACCGGTGTCGGAACCTGGCACGCGACGTATCCCGGTGGCGCCTCGCGCACGCTCCCTCGGAACACCTCGGTGACGTTCGTCTACCGGCTCACCCTGGGTTCCATCGGCATCCAGAACTCCTGGGGCGACCTTGGGTTCCAGAACATCGAGGCGAATCCTGGGTCGCGTGTGCTCGCAGTGAGCTGCGACACCCCGAATGTCAGCGTGGCCCGCCAGACTGACCCCTGGTACGAGAACAACTACTTCCGGTACCGGCTTACCGCGGACCTTCCGAAAGACACTGTCATCACGTTCACGATCACGCTCCGCACCGGGTCCGTGCGCACGGTCGGCACCGACGACATGTTCACGATGGACGCCTGGTACCTCAGCCAGAACCGCAACCGCACGTGCGCGATCCTGAACCAGCCGGCCTACCAGGCGGTGCCGCCGAGCTACAACGGCTACAGCGCCTTTTACAACCCTCAGCCTGGCAACTCGTACAACGACCCTGCACTTCCGTTCTACGTCAGCTGACCGATCGAACGCGTCGTCGCAGTCATGGTTGGGTGCCCGATGGATTAGGGCGACATGTCGCCGTGCGTGACGACTCGGCTCAGTTCCACGCGTCCGTCCGGCAGGTGCCACGCGTGCATCCGTCTGGCGCCGGCGGCTTTGAACCCCACCGAGTAGCGGAAGCATCTCGCGTTGTCCGCGGCCCGGACGACGTCGTGCGCGTGCGGCCCGTTGCCGCTGCGCAGCGGATGCGCGCCCCGCGAGTGCAGGTGGCGTCCGCGGACCGTAACGATGTCGACGGCGGCCCGCCACGCTTTCGCTTGCAGCTGCGGCGCGAGTGACCGAACGGACTCCGCGAATGCAGGGCCGACGACGTAGTCGCCGAGCGGATGCGCGGCACGGTCTGCGGCAAGGTAACTCTCGAGCCAGGCGAGGTGGATGTGGTGCCGGGCCCACTCTTCCGCGTTGGCGAACTCGATGTTGGCGTTCTTCGTCACGGCTGCGCGGGAACTTCTCTGCAGGCCGCGCAGCTTCTGCTGCAGCACTTTGAGCTTGGACTCGGTGTCGTTGAGCCGATCGCACAGGGCCGCGTTCTCGCGTCGGAGCGTGAGGACCTCGTCGAGCAGCCGTGCGTCGTTTAGCGCGCGTGGTGACTGGGTGGGTGGGTGCGTGGTGCGCGACTCTGGGGGCCGCTGCTCGGGTGTAGGGACCAGCCTCAGCACGCCTGACGACATCCGGGCGGTGGGTTTGGGTAACGCGGACATCGGGACTCCTCACATCGTTGGCGCGGGGCACGGTCGGGCCAACGTACGTGCGGTTCGCCGAGAGCGACACCGTCGGTGTCTTCGGGCGTCGCTTGAGGTCTCGAGGCTGCATGTTTCGTCGCAGGGCGAACGGTGTTCGGGATGCGCTCGCCTGCCGCTGGTCAGTGGGTGGCTGCGTCTTCGTCTGGTTGCCAGGGGCTGTCGTCTCGCCACGGGGCGAGGTCGACCTCGTTGCCCTCGGGGTCCGCGAGTGTCCAGTAGTCGGGCGCGTACTCGTCGTTGACGACTCGACCGCCCGCGGTGAGGGCCGCTTCGAGTCGGGCGTCAACCTGATCGCGCGGCACGTAAACGTCGGCGTGCATCGTGTTCCGCTCGGAGCGGGGTGCGTCGATCTGCTGGATCCACACGTTCGGTCCGACGGCGATGGGGTCTGCGAGGTCCTCGCCGCCTCGTCGCTTGTACGCGAGCACCGCCTCCCAGAAGGGCAGCACTGCGTCGAGGTCGACCGCATCGATGGCGATCTGGATGCTCTGCACGGTGCCCGGGGTTGCGTCGATCCCTAAGCGGCGCGCGATCTGGGAGATACGCGAGGCCATGGCGATGTCGCGTTCGCTGAGGTCGCCGACGTCGTGGCTGATGAGGCGCACCATGACGGAGCCGTAGCGGAGGTCGACGTCGGGGTGATGATCTGCGGCGTCGGCGGCGCGCGCGATCTCGGCGACGAACGCGGCGCCCGTTGCGAAGTCGCCGGTCGTGAAGTTCGCGCGGGCGCCGTCGCCGACCACACGCCAATCGTCGGTGCCCTCGGCCTGCCGGAACTGCTTGGGGGAGACGCGGTCGCTCATAATCGGGATTCTCCGCGACCTCCCCGTGAGGCGGCTCCGGGCGCGTCAGCGATCGCGCTCGGCAGCTCAGCCTCGGCGGCCTGTTCGCCTTCGGCAGCGACGACTGCTTCGGCCTCGTCGGCAGCTCCGGCCTCGGCTGGCGGCCCGTCGGCCTCCTCCGAGTTCGGCGGTGGGGTCTCTGCGTAGGTCTTCGACAACAGCCGGTACTGCGGCGACGCGAACGCGACAATCACCAGCCCGAGCAGCAGGATGCTCGCGATGAGGAAGACGAGCGCGATGCCGCGCGCATCGCCGTCGCCCAGCATCCACCCGAGCGATTCCTGGCCCTCGCGAGTCTCCATATACGGGATCAGCCAGAACTCGGCGATCGGGCCGATCATGAACGCGCTGATCGGAGTGGAAGCCGATTCGACCGTCGCCGCGAAGCCGAACACTCGCCCCTGCTTCTCGAAGGGCACCACCCGCTGGATGACGGTCTGCTCAGCCGCCTCGGCGATGGGCATGATCGCCATGAAGAGGAACATGCCAATGATGAACAGCCAGCCGTACTCGCGGATCGTGAACGTCGCGCCGAGCAGGGCGACCCCGATGTTCACTAGCAGCAGGGTGCGCACCGGGTTCTTGCCGAGCCCGAACTTCGCGACCAAGCCGCCGCCGACGATGAATCCGATGCTCGTGACACCCAGCCAGACACCCCACATTTCGACCGAGAAGAGCGTGAGGCCGTACGGGTCCATGAGTGCCATGAAGACGCCACCGACCAGGTTGTTGAGCGTCGTGAACAGGATGAGCGCCAGTAGGCCCGGCACGAGCATGACGGCGGGGATGGCGCCGCGGAAGTTGACCTTCGCGGCTCCGGCCGCTGGGTCGTGCGCGATGCCGCGTTCCGGGATTGACACGAACAGGAGGTGCGCAAACGCGACCGCCGTTGCGACGATGGCGATGAGCACGGTCGGTCCCATGCCGAGCAGGCCGACGGAGAGTCCCGAGAAGACGCTCGTGACCATGAAGGCGATGCCCTGCACGGTTCCGACAAGCCCGTTCGCCTTGTCGCGTCGGTCAGCCGGGACCAGCAGCGTGACGGTCGTCGAGAGCGCGATGTTGCGCAGGTTCTCGACGACGCCGCCGACCAGAATGACGCCCGCGAACATCCAGAACCAGATGCCGTTCCAGTTGACCAGCGTTTCTTCCGGGAAGCTTAGGTACAGGACGCCTGCAAGCAGGTACGTGATGAGAGTGACCGCGCTCGAGATGAGCATGACGGCCTTCTTCTTCATGTGGTCGACGATCGCGCCGAAGATCATGCCGAACGCGGCGACCAGCAACATGTAGCTGCCGCCGATGATCGAGGTGGCCAACACCGACCCGGTCTCGAGATACGCCCAAAACGTGAGTGCGAACCAGAGGTAGCTCGTGGTGACGTTGGCGATGAGCGTGTTGACAAGCACCTGGTAGAAGCTGCGCAACGTCGCGAGCGTCGGCACGTCTTGGTGCGGCAGTGCGGGAAGGGTGGTCTCTGTCGTCGGCACATTCGCCGCGAGTGGACCAACGCCCACGGGGCGCTCGCCTGAGGTGGGCGGACTTGACCTATCAGTCATGAGTGTTCCTGGTCTCGTGAATCGGTGATCTCATCATTCACCCGGCCACCGACATTCGGAAGGCTGTCGGGTGATGGTTGCCTGAATGATGAAGGTGGTGAGCGGAGGCCGCGTCGGCAGCTCAGCTGCGAGGGTCGCGCAGCCGCGCCATCGCCTCCATGAGCGTCGAGTGGATGTACTCGAGCTCGGGAGTCGTGAATGACTCCCACGTTTCGGCGCCGCCGCGCTCGTCCTCCTCGCTCTCGTCAGAGGTGCTCCACACGGGGGTCGCGTCGGCGCCTTCTGGCAGCACTGCATCCCAGACCGCGTCCCCGCTGACCACGTGCCGTTGCACCCACCACAGGTTCCCCTGCTGGTCGGCGAACCGCGAGAGCGTGTCGCCCCAGAACTCGGTTGGGTTCGTCACGATCTCGGCCCCGAGCGCTTTCGCCCGCGTGAGCACGGCATCCACGTCGTCGACGTACACCTGGGTGAAAGCTGGCGTGAATGGCCAGTTGGGCTTGCGGTCGGCGACGACCAGCACGGAATCGCCAATGCGGAGCTCCGAATGGAGCACCAGTCCGTCAGTGTCGGTGGTGCGTGCTTCCATCACCTCGGAAGCGTCGAAGACCTCAATCAGAAACGAGATGAGCGTCGCGGCGTCCTCGGTGAAGAGGAAGGGGTTGATGGTGTTGGAGCCGACGGGCAGGGCCGGCACTGCACTCGGTGCGGGCTGGACTGGAGCGGTGGGGTCGTTTGTGTCGGTCATGCTGGCCTCTCTCGGTCGATACTCCGACGATCTCAGCAATTGCGGCCGAATACTGGCCGCAATGTTCGTACGATGGAAAGGTGTCGACCGGTTCCCGCATGCTGCAGCTGCTCACCCTTCTCCAGAACCACCGATTCTGGGCTGGCGAGGAGCTCGCTGCGAAGCTCGAGGTCAGCCCGCGCACCCTGCGTCGCGACGTGGAGCAGTTGCGAGAGCTCGGCTACCCAGTCGAGACCACTCGCGGAGTCGGGGGTGGCTATCGGCTGAGCGCTGGCGGTTCGCTGCCGCCGCTGATGGTTAGCGACGAGGAGGCGCTCGCAATCGTCCTCGGACTGAGGGCAGTGACCGCAAGCGGAGTGCAGGGGGTGCAGGATGCGGCGGTAGGCGCGCTCGCCAAGATCGTGCCGGTGCTGCCCACGCACGTGCGCAGGCTCGCTGCCGGCATCGGATCGACGGTCACGACCGGCCAGACTCGTGAGGGTGCCCCGCAGGTCGAGATCGCCGTGCTCGCGAGTGTCGCCACCGCCTGCCGAGATCGGACCATGCTGGCCTTCGACTACGAGAAGCGCGATCGATCCGTTTCGAGCCGCCTCGCAGAGCCGCACGCGCTCGTTTCCGTCGCGAGGCGGTGGTACCTCGTTGCCTTTGACCCGGCGGCGGGCGACTGGCGCACCTTCAGGCTCGATCGGATGCGCGGCGTCGAGCCACACCCGAAACGCTTCGGTTCGCGACCCGTGCCGGGCGGCGACGCCGAGGCGTTCGTGCAGTCGAGCATCCGCAACCTTCCCGCCCGCTATGAGGCTGTCGTGCGAGTGGAGGTGCATGCCGAGCAGGTGCGAGCGGAAGTTGGGCAGTGGGGTGAGGTGTTCGAGCTCGAGGACGGCCGGAGTGAGGTGCGCATGCGCACTGATGAGCTCGACTACGTCGTTTACCTGCTCGCGAGGCTCGACGCGCCGAGTGAGGTCGTCGGCCCGCCAGAGCTTGTCCGTTCGTTGCAGGAGTGGGGGAGGCGCATCGCGAGGGTCAGTGGAGAGGCTTCAGAGGGGTCGGTCCAGGTGCGGGAATAGATCCTGACGCGGTACGTTGTATGCATATGCATGGAGTTGGGATTCAGGATCCACACCCATTCCGGACCCACCGGCCCCGTGCATCCACAACGAAAGGGCTGATCATGCAGTTCGGAATCTTCTCCGTCAGCGACATCACACGGAACCCGGTCACCGGCGAGACGCCAAGCGAAGCCGAGCGCATCGACGCGATCGTCAAGATCGCCCAGAAGACCGAAGAAGTCGGCCTCGACGTCTTCGCCATCGGCGAGCACCACAACCCGCCGTTCTTCTCCTCCTCACCCGCAGTGCTGCTCTCCCACATCGCCGCACTCACCAAGACCCTGCGCGTCTCCACCTCGACCACACTCATCACGACCAACGACCCCGTGCGCATCGCCGAGGAATACGCCATGCTGCAGCACCTTTCCAAGGGGCGCATGGACCTCATGCTCGGCCGAGGCAACACCGCCCCCGTCTACCCGTGGTTCGGCAAGGACATCCGCTCCGGCCTCCCCCTCGCCCTCGAGAACTACAACCTTCTGCACCGCCTCTGGCGCGAAGACGTGGTCGACTGGGAAGGCAAGTTCCGCACCCCGCTCCAGGGCTTCACCTCCACACCCCGCCCCCTCGACGACGTCGCACCCTTCGTCTGGCACGGCTCCATCCGCACCCCGGAGATCGCCGAACAGGCCGCGTTCTACGGTGACGGATTCTTCGCCAACAACATCTTCTGGCCGAAGGAGCACTACATGCGGCTCATCGACTTCTACCGCCAGCGCTACGAGCATTACGGCCACGGCAAGGCATCGCAGGCGATCGTCGGCCTCGGCGGTCAGGCCTTCATCGCGAAGAACTCACAGGACGCAAAAGACCAGTTCCGTCCCTACTTCAACGAAGCCCCCGTCTACGGCCACGGCCCGCGCATGGAGGACTTCATGCAGCAGACCCCGCTGTCCGTTGGCAGCCCGCAGGAAGTCATCGACAAGACGCTGACCTTCCGCGAGCACTTCGGCGACTACCAGCGCCAGCTGTTCCTCATGGACCACGCCGGCCTCCCGCTTGGCATGGTGCTCGACCAGCTCGAACTGCTCGGCTCCGAAGTCGTGCCCGTGCTGCGTCGCGAGCTCGAGGCGCTCCGCCCCGCCGAGGTGCCAGACGCGCCCACCCACGAGTCGCTTGTCCTCGCCAAGTACGGCGACGCCACCCCGCGCCAGCCACGCCCCAACGAGAACCGCGGCGACAACGTCACCGGCTCCTCGCCCTACCAGGACACCGAGCTCGTCGCATAACGCACCCCCCTGCGGATGCGCGGGGCGAGACATGCCAGTCGCCCCGCGCATCCGACAACCACCTCACCGCATCTCATCAGCGCGTCACCGCCGCACCGAAGGACCCCCATGACCAACGCACAAGGCGCCTACCGCGTCGTCGTCGTCAACGCCGGCATCAGCGACCCCTCGTCGACCAAGCTGCTCGCGGACCGCATCGAGCGCGGCATCGCTAAGACTGCCGCCACCCGCGGCCGAGACATCGCATCGACCCACATCGACCTGCGGCTCCTGCTGCCGGAACTACCCGCCGCACTCGGCTCGCAGAGCTACGGGCCACAGTTCGAGCGCGCCGTCGCGGCGCTCCGTGACGCCGACGGCATCGTCGCAGCTGCCCCCGTCTACAAGGCCGGGCCCAGTGGGCTCTTCACGTCCTTCTTCCAGACCCTCGACAACGACCTCCTTATTGCGAAGCCCGTCGTGCTCGCCGCCACAGCCGGCACCGCACGCCACGCCCTCGTCGTCGACGAGCAGATGCGCTCCATGTTCGCGTACCTCCGCAGCATGACCGTGCCCACGTCGCTCTTCGCCTCGACCGAGGACTGGCAGGACTCCGGCCTCGGCTCCCGCATTGAGCGCGCGTCCGTCGAACTACTTGCACTCATGGAAGCCGGTATCGAGCAGACGATCCGCGGCGACAACTGGGGCGGCTACCAGCACGAACTCGGCAGCGCGGGTGGCACCGAGCTCGGCATCGAGCTGAATTCCGACCTCATGCGCATGGCCGCCGGCGGAGCCGCGTAGCCCACCCAACTCCACGGGCGCGGCGCCAGCCTCGGCTCGCGCCGCGCCTTCGCGCATCTCAAACAGCCGTTGCGCCGCTCCGCGCTTTCGCTGTTGCCGCTCCGCGCTGTCGTTGTCGGTATGCAGTGGCGGTTTGCCGCGTGCGCGCAGACGCACGGTTGCACAATCACAGTGACGTGGGGGCCTGACTTGGCCGTATCGGGTTCGTGTGCGTCGTGACGTCACTCTGGCTGCGATCTCGACGCTGCCGCGCGCGTCGACTGGTGGCGCGCGGCGCTTGGTCGCGTGCGTGCAGTCGCACGTTGTTCGATCGCACGGTCGCGCACTCAGCGTGACGTGGCGGCCTGAGTTGGCCGTATCGAGTTCGTGTGCGTCGTGACGTCACTCTGGTTGCGATGCCGACGGCCGGCGGAACCGCCGCCCGTGGTGCTTGGCGCCCGGAGCATCCGGTCAGGTGGGGTGGGAAGAATGGCGCGCATGAGCTTTCAGGGAACGGACCTCCGCAAGCGCGCGATGCTCTCGGGTGGCCAGGGGGTGTTGACTGCCGTCTACTACGCCACGCCGGACTTCATCTCGTCGAGGGGCGTCCGCGGTGTCGTGAAGACGCTGCTCGCGGCGGGCGTGACTGCGCTGGCCTTCTCCGAGTACGACATGAAGCCCGGCAATCGGGGCGACGACTCTGATCTGCTCGTGCAGCCTGCCGCGCAGGCGCCTGGCGAACTCATCGGGGGCTCCAGTTCCGAGAACGACGAGCCGCATCCCGATAACTTGCCGTTCGGCTCGGACGGGGAGAGCAACGAGAAGACGTTCTCGGACTTCTGGATCGCGTTGCCCTCAGCGGGGCGAGTGGCGTTTGGCGCCCTCGGCGTCGCCGGTGCGGTCGGGACGGCCGCCGCCATCGCCGCCGCCGAGCGCGGCATCTACCGATTCGGCGAGCGGCGAGCTGAGCGCGGCGTCGTCGCGGCGCACACCAAGACTGGTCTGGTCATCGGTGGCCTCACGGCGCTGCTGGCGCTCATCCCGCCGCCCAGGGACAACTAGCGGAGGGCCGGTCCCGTCCTTCCGGTTCCGGGGTCAGAAGCCGGCGAGCACCTCGTCGATGATGGCGATGCCGCGTCGGGCATCTGCATCGGTGATGACGGCGGGCGGCACGACGTGAATGCGGTTGTCGGCGATGAACGGCAGAAGCCCGTGGGCGATGAGCTGCGACTTGATCGTCGCCATGTCGGCCGCGGCTAGTGGTGCGCGCGTCTCGGGGTCGCTGACGAGCTCGATGGCCCAGAAGACTCCCTTGCCGCGGACTTCGCCGATGACGTCGTGGCGTTCGGCGAGCTCCGCCAGCGCCGGACCGATGACGTCGCGTCCGAGGCGGGCGGCGTTTTCGACGATGCCCTCCTCTTCCATGGTCTCGAGGGTCGCAATGATGGAAGCGGCGGCGAGCGGATGGCCCGAGTACGTGAGGCCACCGGGGAAGACCTGCTCGTCGAAGTGCGCGGCGATCTCCTCGGAGATGACGACGCCCCCAACGGGAACGTAGCCAGAGTTGACGCCCTTGGCGAAGGTGATGAGATCGGGGCGAACGTCGAAGGCGTCGAATGCGAACCATTCGCCGGTGCGGCCGAATCCGGCCATGACTTCGTCGAGGATGAGGCGCACACCGTAGCGGTCGCAGATTTCGCGCACACCGGCGAGGTAGCCGGGTGGCGGTACGAGCACGCCGGCGGTTCCCGGGATGCTTTCCATGAGGATCGCCGCTACCGACGCGGGTCCCTCGGCTTGGATGACGCGTTCGAGGTGGTGCAGGGCGCGGGCGCTCTCCTGCTCGGCCGTTTCGGCCCAGAACTCCGAGCGGTACAGGTAGGGGCCGAAGGCGTGCACGTGGGCGCGCGCGTATTCGTTGGGGATGCGCCGCCAGTCGCCGGTCGCGACGATCGCCGCGCCAGTGTTGCCGTGGTAGCTGCGGTACAGGGAGACGATCTTGTCGCGACCCGTTGCGAGTCGCGCCATGCGGATGGCGTTCTCGATCGCATCCGCTCCGCCGTTTGTGAAGAACACCTTCGAGAAGCCGGCCGGGGCGTGCGACAGGATGAGCTCTGCGGCTCGCGCTCGGGTTTCGTTGGCGTGCGCTGGCGCGATCGTGACGAGCTGCGCAGCCTGCTCCTGGATGGCGGCGATGACCTTTGGGTGCTGATAGCCGATGGTCACGTTGACGAGCTGGCTGGAGAAGTCGAGGTACTCGTTGCCGTCGAAGTCCCAGAGTTTGGCGCCCTCGCCGCGTGCGATGGGCAGGGGTGAGATCTTCCCCTGGGCTGACCAGGAGTGGAACACCGAGGCGAGGTCGCGCTCGCGGATGTCGGCGTTGCTGGGGGCGGTGCTGAGGGTTGGAGCGTCCATGCGTCCACTCTGTGCCCCCGGCCGCGCGTCGGCGGTGAGCAAATCGGTGAGAATGGGTGGCATGACTCGACAAAAGCGTCAGGTTGGTCTGGCGGACAGGGGGCTGTCGTGAGTGTCACGTTGCGCGAGCTCGTGGAGGCGACCGAATTCAAGTTGCGGGTGCTGCATGCCGCGGATGGCGTAGCGCTCGACCGCGCGTTGGTGTGGGCGCACAGCTCTGACCTGGTCGACCCGACGCCGTGGCTCGAGGCGGGCCAGCTGCTGTTGACGGATGGCATGCAGTTCACGGTTCCGGAGGCTCCGGACCAGGGCGGCGCCGAGCCGGAGGAGGCGGAGTCGCGTTCGCCGGTCTCGGCGACGGCGACGGTTCGGTTCCAGGCGCTCGCCAGCGAGGGCGTCTTCGACGCGTACGTGGCGCGACTGCGCGAGGCGGGGGTGGCTGCGCTGGGCTTCGCGACCGAGGTGATTCACGTCGAGGTGCCGGCAGCCCTCATCGCCGCGTGCGAGCGTCACGGCCTGACGCTGATCGAAGTCGCCGATCGAACACCGTTTATCGGCATCATCCGGTACCTCGCAGACCAGCGGGCCCTCGAGCAGCGCGCGAGGCTCGAGTGGTCGCTGCAGGCGCAGCGGAAGCTGGCGCGGGCGGCGCTCAGGCCCGGCGGCCTCGGTGCGATTCTCGTCGAGCTGGAACGCCAGCTCGAGAGCTGGGTGGCACTGTACGACTCGACGGGGATGCGTGTGGAAGCGCAGACGCGCATCCAGGTGCCGACGAGTGAGGCCCCGGAAATCGAGCGCATGGTGCAGAGCCTGTTGGCGCGGGGTGGCCGATCCGGCGCGCGGCTACACGGGGTGAGCGGTGATGTGACGTTGCAGACGGTCGGTCAGCACGGTCAGCTGCGCGGGGTCCTCGCCGTCGGCGGGCGGGCGCCGCTCGATCTCGCTGGCAACGATCTCGTCGCCAGTGCGATCGGGCACGCCTCGATCGCGCTCGAGCAGAACCGGGAACTGGATGCGGCACGCGGGTACCTGCGGGTCGGCTTGCTTGAGCTGCTGCTCGCGGGAGAGATGGAGGTGGCGACCCGGACCGCGCAGACAGTGTGGGGTGAACTGCCCGTGGCTCCGATCCGAGTGATGCGTGCACGCGGCGGGGAGCCCGGGCAGGCACTGCTGGATCGCCTAGAGCGCCTCGCCGGGTCGGGCGATGAGCCGCTGTTCTTCGCGGCCCGCGAGGGGGAGCTCGTCGCCGTCGTTCCGGCCGCGGGCGGCGCCGCGCTCCTCGACGCCCTGACGGACGCCGGGTTCTCGGCGGGCGCATCCGCACCTGGCGACTGGCCGGAGCTGCCGCGGCTCCTGTCGGAAGCGCGGAAGGCCGCTGAACGCAGCACGCCGGCACGGCCGTCAGTGCGGTTCGAGGAACTCGCGACGACCGGGATGCTCGGCGCGCTCGAGGCCGCCGACGGTCGCGTCACTGCCGGCCGCGTGCTGCAGCCGCTGCTGGAGCACGGCGACCAGGGTCGTCTGCTGCTCGATACCCTCGCCGCGTGGACTGAGGGGAACTGCGCCTGGGACCCGGTCGCGAAATCGCTCGGCATCCACCGACACACGCTGCGCAGCCGGGTCACGACCGCGGAGCAGCTGCTCGGCATCGACCTGCAGACCTTCGCGGGACGCGCTGAGGTTTGGTCCGCGATGCGACTGCTCGACGACGCGTGACCTGCAGCCGCGTGGCGCGAGGCCGCGCGGTTGCGGTGCGGGCCACGGAGTGCAGGGTCCGGGATTCGGGGTATGGAATTCGGAGATACTGGTGGGCTCCGGGCCGCGGCCCCTCCGAAGGTGCTGGTCCGGACCGGATTACTGCTCGGCCCGGAGCTTCGCCGCCAGCTGGCGCATGCTCAGGGCTCGTTTCTGCCAGAACGCCCACATGCCGAGCCAGACAAACGGGGAGAGCAGGCCGGCGCCGAGCCGCAACTGGTCGCGGTAGAGCGTGCGTCCGCCTGGCAGCGGGGAGACGACCATCGTGTGCTCGAACGTGGTCATCACGGCAAGCAGCCCCGACTCGGGGTAACCGCGGTCGCGCAGTTCGTGCATCCCGTCGCCGAGGTCTCGGTACTGCCCGTCGATGACCTGTGTTCCTAACGGCACCTTGCCGAGGAGGCTGATTTCGACGCGGTGGGGGCTGTCCGGATTCCACCGCTCTGGGAAGCCGCCCGGTTCGAGCGATCGCACTTGGGCCAGCGGTGCGGCGACCGCGCGGAACGCTTCAGGGCGCTGCAGGGCGTCGGCGAGCAGTTCGGTGGGGCAGTCGAGTTCGAGCTTCAGGAGGATGCGCACGAGCGCATCCTGCCTGGTCTTTCCGCGTGACGCCTGCACGCCCGCCTCCTGCACGCCGACCGCGCGCAGCCGGTCGCCGAGCATGCCGCGACGAGGTTGAGTGGATGCGCGTGCATTCCGGGCCGCGCAGTTGTGGCGAAGTGCTGCTCCCGCGCTTGCGGAGTGCACTCCGCCACAACTTTGTCCCGCCGCGCCGCCGCGCGGCCCCGGCCGTTAGTCGTTTTCGGGGAAGCCGAGGTTGATGCCGCCGTGCTTGGCGGGGTCGAGCCAGCGGCTGGTGACGGCTTTC
>NZ_JBNAFM010000016.1:0-94102 GCF_049707175.1 Pseudoclavibacter helvolus
ACCCTCAACAGATCGGTCCGGCCCTCAAGAAGCGCATCCACAACCGCCGTCTCACGAGACGAACCCCTGAATGACTCTGATGCCACGATGACCTCCCCCAAGATCACCACCAGCCTACCACTGGAGCGCACCTCAAACCAGGTTTTGACCAGGATTTTTCAATGAATATCGAAACTAGTTTCGAAACAATTCCTGGCCGACGAAAACTCCCGGTGGGCAGAGCAAATCGAGACGGTTCATCGCCCAGACAGGCCTCGTGACCTGATGAGGAAGGTCGCGCAGGACACCTCGCGGCATCGTCGACCACCACAGCAACCACTGGTGACGTTCCTGATGCCGCGCACCTCCAGGCTGAAGTGGTGGCCGGCGAGCAAACATCCCCGCACGACCCGAGCCAACACCCAGGGCCCGGGCGCGCGCCGCAGGACCCGGGCGCCAGCCGCCAGCCGCAGCCGCCAGACCCGGGGCGCCACCCACCAACCACAGGTCCCAGACGCCAAATGCAGGCCCCCAGACGCCACCGCCAAGCGCCAAACGCCCGGCCCCGGGCGCGCACCGCAGGCCCCGGGCACCAGCCGCCGGCCGCCAGACCCGGGCGTCACCCACCAACCCACAGGCCCCAGACACCAAACGCCAGGCCCCCAGACGCCACCGTCAAGCGCCAAACGCCAGGCCCCCAGACGCCGGACCCAGATCCCCAGACACCAGGCCCAGGCCCCAAGCCCCCGGGCGCCAGACGTCACATGTCAGACGACAGACCCCAACCCCAACCCCAACCCCAACCCCAAGCCCCAACCCGCAAACGCCCAGCCCCAGGCCGAGCCCCAGGCCCAGGCCAGCCCAGCCCGCCCCGCGCGCCTATTCCCCGTTCCAGTGCCGGTCGCTGCGGTCGAGGAGCACGTAGACCGTGCGGATGAACGCCACGAACGCACCAACGGCACACGCCCCGCTGACGATCGCGGCTGCCCAGAACACCGCCTGTAGCGCCTCTTGCTGCTCGGTGCCCGCGGCGAGCTGCAAGGTGGCGAGCGAGACGACGATGCCGCTCAGCACGCCGATCAGCAGGAAGACCACCCACCACATGAACGCGGTCGCGGACGACCCGTCTGCGGCGGACCGGAACGTGCGCTGAGGCTGCGAGGTCATGCATCCAGTCTGCCGATCTGGCATACGCGTCGAATCCCCGGAGAGCGCCGCGGTCCCCGGGTCTCGCGCACGCGCCGCCTGCTCGCGCGTGCGAGGATGACCGCATGTCGCGCACCCCGACCGAGCTCCTGAGTCCTGCAGATCAGGAGCGTCGTCGCAGCCTTCGCGTGATGAAGGCCGTGGCGCTCGGAGCCCTGCTGTTCATGGCGGTCGTGTTTGTGGTCGCGTTTGCGTTGCAGCGCGAGGTGCCGGCGTTCGCGTATGTGCGCGCTGCCGCAGAGGGAGGAATGGTCGGCGCCCTTGCCGACTGGTTTGCGGTGACGGCCCTGTTCCGGCATCCGCTGGGCATTCCGATTCCGCACACGGCGATCATCCCGAAACGCAAGGACGAGATCGGCCGAACCCTTGGCGATTTTGTTGAGACCGAGTTCCTGCGCGGCGACGTGGTGCGCACCAAGCTGCAGGCCACGTCGATCGCGTCGCGCCTCGGCGAGTGGATCGAGCAGCCGGAGCATGCCGAGCGCATCGCGTCGGAGGCGTCTGTCATGGCGTCCGGCGTGCTTGAAGCCCTGAGCGACGACGACGTCCAGGGCCTCATCGCGGATCTTGCGCGCGAGCATCTCGTGGAGCCCGAGTGGGCGCCGCCGCTCGGCGAGTGGATGTCGCGGGTCGTCGCGACTGGCGCGCATCGCGGGGCTGTGGATCTCGCCGCGGACAGCGCGGCCGCGTGGCTCGCGGCGAATCAGAGCGCGTTCGACGGCCTCGTCTCGAGGCGCCTGCCGTCGTGGGTTCCGTCGGTCGCGACTCGGCTCGTCGACAACACCGCGTACAACGAGGCCGTCAAGTTCGTGGCGGCCGTTCGAGCGGACGACGCGCATCCGGCCCGCGCCGCCATCGACGGCTACCTGGTTCGCCTCGCCGACCAGTTGCAGCATGACCCCGAGCTCATCGCTCGCTTCGAGGGCGCGAAGGGCAACATCTTCGACAGCCCCCGCATGCGGGAGCTTGCGGCTGAGGCGTGGAACGCCGCGAAGACGGGCCTGCTCCGTT
The DNA here is from genome assembly GCF_049707175.1 of Pseudoclavibacter helvolus. Lineage (GTDB taxonomy): Bacteria > Actinomycetota > Actinomycetes > Actinomycetales > Microbacteriaceae > Pseudoclavibacter > Pseudoclavibacter helvolus_A. Next base: position 2,197 of record NZ_JBNAFM010000016.1, read on the forward strand.
CGCTCGCAGACCCCGGGAGCGCGCTGCGCACGCGGGTCACGGCGGCTCTCGTCGACATCGGCCAGCGGTTGACGACGGATGCGCAGCTGCAGCAGCGCGTGGACACATGGGTCACGGACGCGGCCGTGTTCCTCGTCGACCGGTACCGTCACGAGATCGCGTCGATCATCTCGGATACCGTCGCCAGCTGGGACGCTGCCGAGACGAGCGAGAAGATCGAGCTCATGGTGGGCCGCGACCTGCAGTACATCCGCCTGAACGGCACGATCGTGGGCGCCCTCGCCGGGGTCACGATCTTCACGATCGCCCACGCGTTCCTCGGCTAGGGCGACGCCGCCTGGTCCGCGCGCTCAACCGTAGAGCTGGCGGTACCGTCGTTGTGCCGCGGGGTGCAGCGCGATCGGGGACGTGTCGATGAGGTTGGACGCCGTCAGGTACTGCACCCCCAGCGATCCTTCGGGGACGAGCTGGGCCGCGTCCCCGATGAGCACGTCGACGAGCGCTTCCGCGACGTCGTCGGGGAGGTCGGGACGCGCGAGCAGGTAGTTGGAGACGCCGATGGCGCGCACCGATTCGGCGCTGCCGTAGGTGCTCGCGGGCACGGCGGCGAGCGTGTACATGCCCGGGTGGTCGACTTCAAGAGCTGGCAGGGCGCTGGTGAGGTCGACGAGCTCGACTTCGGTCTCGAGGCTCTGCACGGCAGGCAGTGGCAGGCCGCCCGACCAGAAGATCGCGTCGACCGCGTTGGTCTCGAGCGCGGTCATGGCCTCGTCGAGGTAGAGCTCTGACACCTCGACGGCGTCGGCTCCGTCGAGCAGGCCGAGCGCGGTGAGCACTCGGCGGGCGGTGAGGGCGGCACCGGACTGGGGTGCGCCGATCGAGATGCGCCGCCCGGGGAAGTCCTCAAGGCCGCCGATCGGGCCGCCTCTGCGGACGAAGCACTGCAGGTAGTTCTGGTAGACGCGGCCGATGGCCACTTTGTTCTGCGCGTCGGTGGCGGCCGCGTCGGCGAGCACGATCGCGAGTTCGGCGTCGCGGTGCTTCAGCAGCTCCAGGTTGGCGACGCTGCCGCCCGTCGTCACCACTTCGAGGCCGGTCGTGCCAGCCCTGGTGAGGGCGTCGCGCAGCAGCTCGCCGAATTGCACGTAGGTGCCGCCCTGCTCACCGCAGGCCATGCGGATGCGCGTGGGAGCTTGCCCGAGCGAGCAGCCGCCGAGGGCGAGGGCAGCGGCCGCGGCTGCACTGGTTCCGACGCCGAGCAGCAGGCTGCGACGTGTGACGCTCACCATGCGCGCAGGAGACTCACGCGGGCGCGGAGCCCGCCTTCGGGCGCGAGGTCGTAGCCGACGCTCGCTCGGTTCGCTCTGGCCAGTTCACCGACGATCGCGAGGCCGAGCCCGGTCCCGGGCTTGCCGCGGTGCGCCGGCGACCGCCAGAACCGGGTGCCGAGCTGCGCGAGCTCGTCGTCGCCCACCCCTGCCCCGTCGTCGCTGATCTCGAGCACCGCCCTGCCCGCCACGACCTCGTACGCCAACTCGTTCTCCGACCCGGTCTCGCGCTCGTCCTCACGCTTCTCCCTCGCGAGGCCGTCCGGTCCTTTGCCGCCGTGCTGGCCGGATGCTCGCGCGCCGTCCGCCGAATACGGCCCGTCTTCGACCACGAAGCCGACCGAGACCGTCGCCCCTCGTCCCGCGTACTTCCTGGCGTTGTCGAGCAGCGTCTCCACGATCTCCTCCAGGTCGCTCTTGCGGCAGGCGACGCGAAGCTCGTCGTCGCCGACAACGCGCAGCCGCATCCCCTCCTCCGCGAAGCGCTCCTCGTGCGGCGCCGCGAGCATGGCAGCCGAGGTGACGTGCGCGCGGGCGCCCCCGTCGGCGAACCCGGTGCGCCGACCGCTCGCCTCGGCCGTCGCTCGATGCTCCGCGTCGGCGAGCACCAGCATCCGATCGACGACGTGCTCGAGCCGGTCGAGGTCGCTGCCGACGGCCTCGAGTTCGGCCTCGTCAGCCTCGTCGCGAGGGAGCGCATCGATGCGAAGACGGATCGCGGCGAGCGGATTGCGCAGTTGATGTGACGCCTCGGCGACGAAGCCCCGCTGCTGCTCGAGCGCGTCCTCGACCCCGCGTGACATGCGGGCGAACGACGAGGAGAGGCGTCGCAGCTCGAGCGGCCCGGTCGCTGCCGCCAGGTCGGGTTCGCGCTGCTCCGCGAGGGCGTTCGCCGCGGCGTCGAGGGCGCGGACGGGGCGCAGCACCCAGCTGGTCCAGAACTGCGACGCCGCGAAGAGCGCAAACAGGAGCAGCGCCCCCGCGAGCGCGACAAGAACCCACCAACCGGTGATCTGCGCCTTCGCCGCAGCCTGGTTCACCTCGAGCACGACGGCACCGGATGCGGCGCTCGAGCCGGTCGAGAACGGCTCGGCGACGAGGTGCGTGTCGTCGCTCCACGGGTAGATCGTCGGAATGGACCGCTGGGGCACCGTGCGGGAGGCGGCGAGCACGAGCGACGCGACCCTGGCATCCAACTCGACGCCGCCCACCGACGACACGACCTGCCCCTCGCCGTCGACGACAATCGCCGACTCGCCGTACGTGTCGGCGAACCGCTCGAGGTAGCGGTCGAGGCCCGTCGCGTCGCCGCTCGCGGCCGCGGTCTCGGCGCGGTGCACAATCTGGTCCATGGAGGTCGCCCGCTGCAGGGTCAGCTGCTGGGTGCGATTGACAGCGATGCCCTCGCTCGCCGGGACGATGATGGCGATCACGGTGAGCAGCCCGAACAGCATGAGGGGAAGCAGCACCTGCAGCTTCATCGCGTCGGCTTCGTCTCGAGCCGGTAGCCGAAGCCGCGGATCGTGGTGATCGCAACGGCAGGAAGCTTCTGCCGCAGCTGCGCGAGGTGCACGTCAAAGGACCGTGAGGTCGCCGCGTACGCGTCACCCCACACCTGATCGAGCAGCTCCTGCCGGCTGACCGCGCGGCCCACGCGCTTGGCGAGCACCGACAGCAGCTCGAACTCCGTCGGTGTGAGCGCGACCTCGTCGTCGCCCACCGCAACCCGACGCGAGAGCAGCTCGATGCGCGCATCCCCGACCTGCACCACCTCAGGCTCGGCCGCCGGCGCCCGGCGCCTGGCCACCGCGTCAATCCGTGCGAGCAGCTCGTGCATCCTGACGGGCTTCACGAGGTAGTCATCGGCCCCGAGACCGAGCGCGCGCACCGTCGACCGCTCGTCGCCGCGGGCCGTGACCACGATCACCGGAACCTGGCTCACCTGGCGGAGCCGCCGCAGCACCTCGAGCCCGTCGAGGTCCTCGAGCCCGAGATCGAGCAGCACGAGGTCGACGTCGCGGTGCTGCAGCAGCACGTCGCTGCCGCGGGCGACCTGAAGACAGGCGTGATCAGCGCGCCCGAGCACGGCCGCGAGGGCGGCGGAGACGGACGCGTCATCCTCAGCGACGAGCACACGCATGCCCCAATGGTAGGCGCGGGCGGGCTGGCGGTCACTCACGGCATCGCGCATCCGCTACCACCGCGCTCGCGCATCCGCCCCCCACGTAAAGGGAATGTAAGGATCCGCGCGCGCCCCTGGCGCACTGCCGAGAGTTGTCCAGTACACCAACACCGCGGCGGGGTCAGGCCTCGCCAGGCGGCAGACGCAGATCAACGACGATGGAGAAGTCAATGACGACGACACAAGTGCCGGGCAGCCTGCGCCGCTCGGTTTCCAACACGCTGAAGGGCTCGGCCGGCAACCTCGTCGAGTGGTACGACGTCTACGTCTACTCGGTCTTCGCCTCCTACTTCGAGTTCCAGTTCTTCGACTCCGAAGATAAGAACTCGCAGATCTACATCTGGGCCATCTTCGCCGTCACGTTCCTCATGCGGCCCATCGGCGCCTGGTTCTTCGGGCGGTTCGCCGACCGGCACGGGCGCCGACTCGCGCTCACCGTCTCGGTGTCGATCATGGCCGGATGCTCGTTCATCATCGCGCTGACCCCGTCGGCCGAGGTCATCGGCGCGGGCGCCGCGATCATCCTCATCATGTGCCGACTCGTGCAGGGCTTCGCGACGGGCGGCGAGTACGGCACGAGCGCGACCTACATGTCCGAGGCCGCGATCCAGGGACGCCGCGGCTTCCTGTCGTCGTTCCACTACGTGACCCTCGTTGGCGGCCACGTGCTCGCGCAGGCGACGCTCCTCATCATGGTGCTTCTCATGCCGACCGAAGCGATCTCAGAGTGGGGCTGGCGCATCGCGTTCGGCATCGGCGGCGTCGCCGCCATCGTCGTCTTCTACCTGCGCCGCACCATGGACGAGTCGCTCAGCGAGTCGGCCATCGAGTCGGTCAAGGACGGCACGTCGCGTTCCTCCGGCTCGATGAAGGAGCTCATCTTGCACCAGTGGCGCCCGCTGCTGCTCTGCTTCCTCATCACGATGGGCGGCACGGTCGCGTTCTACACCTACTCGGTGACGGGCCCGGGCATCGTCAAGAAGGCCTTCGCGGGTGACGACGTCGTGAACGGCACGATCCTCAACCTCATCGCGCTCACCGTGCTCATGCTGCTGCAGCCCATCGGCGGCTGGCTCTCCGACATCGTCGGCCGCAAGACCCTGCTCGTGTTCTTCGGCGTCGGCGGCGTGCTCTACACCTGGTTCCTGCTCACCTACCTGCCGCAGCAGACCAACGAGCTCGCGGCGTTCGCGATCCTCGTCGGCGGCTTCGTGATCCTCACCGGGTACACGTCGATCAACGCCGTCGTGAAGGCGGAGCTGTTCCCGACGCACATCCGCGCGCTCGGCGTCGGCTTCGGCTACGCCATGGCCAACTCGCTGTTCGGCGGCACGGCGCCCCTCCTCTACACGGCGGCCGGCGAGGCGCAGCAGGTGCCGCTCTTCATCGTGTACGTCACCATCGCGATCGCCGCGTCGCTCGTCGTGTACGTCTTCTTCCTCAACAACAAGGGAGTGAACTGGCTCGACGACGAGAAGGGCATGCGCGCGAAGATCGCCGCGCGCGACGAGCAGCGAAACGACCGCGAGGCCGCAGCCGTCCGCTAACCCGCCCAGGGAGGCTCTGCCTGGCCTCGGGCCAGGGGCATCCACACGAGTCGTGCAGGTTCGTTCACAAACGAGCCTGCACGACTCGTGTGCTTGCGGCCGAGAAGGGGCGGGGTGGCGGATGCGCGGGGCGAGCGGATGCGCGGCCGAGCGACGGCAGGAGCCCAGCGAACGCAGGAGCCCAGCGACGGCTGCGGCCCGCTCAGACCAGCGTCGGTCGCCGTGTGCTCTCAGCCCCGCCGTCGGCGTAGATGACCTGGCCAGTGACGTAGCCGTTGTCTTCGCTCGTGAGCCACGCGAGGAGGTTCGCGACGTGGCTTGCGTCTCCGCGCAGCTCGCCGGGATGCGACGCCTCGTCGCGCAGCAGCGCGGACGCACTCTCCTCGGTCTCGAGCGCGCCGGCCGTCATCGACATGAACGAGCGGCCCGGCGCGACGACGTTGAGCGCGATGCCCTGCCCGCCCCAGTCCGGTTGCGTCGCGGCGTGCCGCGCCCACCGGGCGACCGACTGCTTGGAGGTCGTGAAGAGCACCGACGAGCCGATGGGGGCCGCAGCCGAGGCGACCGTGTCGGCGTAGGCGAGCGCCGCCGCCTCATCGCCGGCTTCGATCAGCTCCAGCAGGCGCGCATCCACTTCCTCGAGCGCCACGAGCGTCGCGACCACCGCCGCCCGAGGCGCCTCGGAGAGCGACAGCAGCGGGCGGAGCCCCTCGAGCGTCGCGACGGCACCGAAGTGGTTGACGGCGACGGTCTCCGACGAGGGGCGCATGCGATCGGCGATGGCGAGCGCGCCGTCGAGGATGCCACCGCTCAGCTCGGTCGCCTGCGCGACGAGCTCGTCTCGGCCCTCCGCGCTGGTGAGATCGACGTTGATGTCGGCCCCGGCGAGGTCGACGCCGATGACTCGGTGCCCGTCCTCTCTGAGCTTGAGGGCGGCGGCTTTGCCGATGCCGGTTGCGGAACCTGTGACGACGTATGTTCGGGACATGGCTGAGGTCCTTTGACTCTGGGAGGAAGCTTCACGCGCTGACTGGGGAGTCTCGACCGACCACGGCGGACCATGCTGGGGACTGTGGTTCGCAGCGATCGGGTGTGAGGTGTCGAGGGGACACGATCAGCCTAGAACTGGCGCCCGCTCGTCCCCGGTTTTTAGTCCATGGCCGTAGGCCGACTGGCGCGCTGCGTGGGCGAGCGTGGCGGGGCGCGCACGCAGGCTTCCTCCGGGCGCCCGGACGTACATTGGCCAGATGACCTCCCGCCTGCCTTCGCTCCGCTTCGGAGACCAGACCGTGCTCGTCACGGGCGCGAGCTCTGGCCTCGGCGCCGAGTTCGCCCGTCAGCTCGCCGCCCGTGGCAGCGACCTCGCCCTCGTCGCGCGCCGGCTCGAACGGCTCGATGCGCTCGCCGGCGAGCTGCGTGACCGCTACGGGGTGACCGTGACAACGATCGCCGCCGACCTCGGCCAACCGGGCGCCGCCGCGGCGCTGGTCGCGGAGCTCGAGCGCCGAGAGGTGCGGGTGACGAGCCTCATCAACAACGCCGGGTTCGGCTCGAGCGGTGCCTTCCACGAGGAGGACCCGGACAGGGTGCGCGCCGAGATCGCCCTCAACGTCGCGGCCCTCGTAGACCTCACGCAGGCCTTCATCGGCCAGCTCCGCGCAGGCCAGGGCTTCCTCGTGAACGTCGCGAGCGTCGCCGGCTACCAGCCGACGCCTGGCTTCGCGATCTACGGGGCAACCAAGGCCTTCGTGCGCAGCTTCACGGAGGCGCTCTGGGCCGAGTCGGCCGACACGGCGCTGCGGGTCGTTGCTCTGGCCCCCGGCCCCACCTCGACGGAGTTCTTCGACGTCGCGGGTGAGGATATCGGCTCTGGCCTCCCCCGTATGAGTGCCCGCCGGGTTGTGGCGATCACCCTGCGCGAGCTCAAGAAGCCGAAGCCTGGCCCGTCCGTGGTGCCGGGACGCGCCAACACGCTGCTGACGGTCGCGTCGAAGCTCGCACCTCGCAAGCTCCTGCTGAAGGGCATGAGCCGCGCGGTGCGCGCTCGGTAGCTGGCCGCCCTCGAGGGGCCCCGCACCTACCGCAGCAGCCGGCCGATGCTCTCGAAGTGCGTGCTGTAGCCCTCGACGAGGCTACGGGCGACCCCGACGGAGTCGACGAGCGGATGCGCCGCGAAGCCACGCCAGGCGAGCTCGCGCGACCCCCGCGTGGCAGCTTCGATGATCAGGCGCTCTGACGCCTTCACCTGCGTCATGAGCCCCAGCATCTCGCCGCTGACCGGGGCGATCGGCCAGGGGTGAACGCCGTCGGCGTCCACGATGCATCCGACCTCGACCACCGCGTCCTCCGGGAGCTGGGGCACGAGGGCGCCGTTCGCCACGTTGAGGATCATCGTCGCCTCGGCGCCAGACGAGAGCGCCGACATGAGGTCGAGCGCGACGCTCTCGTAGCCACCGCCCGCGACATCCTCCACATCGCGCTCCTCCCCCTCCTCCCGGCTCTCCGCCATGTAGCTCGCCTCACGCTCGTGGCGCGTGCGCAGCCAGGATGCGTAGGGGTCGGCGCCCGGGTTCGCGAAGAATTCGCCCTGCTGTGCGTCGAGGTACTCGCCCCTCGTCGAGGCGGCGGCTCGGATGCTCTCGGTCGCCTCGCGCGTGAAAGAGTAGTAGTACAGGTACTCGTTGGGGAGCGCGCCGAGCGCACGAACCCAGTCGAACCCGAGGAGCCGCGCCTCCTCGATGCGCTGCAGCGCGGCATCTGAGGCGAGCAGCTCCGGCAGGCGGTCGACGCCGTCGACCTGCAGCGAGCGCAGCCAGCCGAGGTGGTTGAGCCCGACGTAGTCGAACGCGACGCGCGGGGCACCGCCGGAGTTGCGCTGGCTCGACGCGCCCGCCACCGCGGCCGCGCGACGCAGGAGCCCGATGGGGGTGTCGCAGATACCAACGACACGGTCGCCGAGCACGCGGCGCATGGCTTCGGTGACAACGCCGGCCGGGTTGGTGAAGTTGATGACCCACGCGTCGGGCGCCACCCGTCGGATCGTCTCGGCGAGCGACACCATGAACGGGATGGTGCGCAGCGCGTAGGCGAGCCCGCCAGGGCCGACCGTCTCCTGACCGAGCACGCCGAGGTCGAGCGCGACCCGCTCATCCGCAACCCGCCCCGCCGTGCCGCCGACCCGCACCGCGCTGAACACGAAGTCAGCGCCGCGCAGCGCCTCCTCGAGGTCCGTCGTGACGGTGATGCGAGGAGCGAAGCGCTTCTCGCTCGCGATGCGCTCGACGATGGCGCCGATGATCGCGAGCCGCTCGCGCGAGACGTCGTAGAGGGCGAGCTCGTCGATGCGCACCGGGGCATCGTCGGACGCGACCGCCTCGAACACCTGGGGCACGCGGAACCCTCCGCCACCGATGATCGCGAGCTTCACGAGCACATCACCTCAATCTCTGCATCGACGACCACCGCGTCCGTGCATGAGGGCGCGATGCACCACTGATCGAACATACTTGAAGCCAAGACACTGCCGCACGGCGCGAAAGGAACCGCGATGCCTTCGCCATACCCAGAGACTCCCACCCCGAACGCGCCCGCCGGGCCGCGCTTCGACGTGGTGCTCGCCGGCTCGGTGTTCTTCGACATCGTGTTCACCGACCTGCACGGCGTGCCGAGCGCCGGCACCGAGGTGTGGGCTGAGGGCATGGGATCGACGCCCGGCGGCATCGCCAACCTGGCCGTCGCGGCGAGTCGACTCGGGCTGACCACCTCGCTCGCCTCCGTCTTCGGCGACGACGTGTACGGCCGCTGGTGCTGGGAGCTGCTCGAGGACCACGAGGGCATCGATCTCAGCCAGTCCCGCCGCCTCGAAAACTGGCACACCGCGGTCACCGTCTCGGTCGCCCAGCACGGCGATCGCAGCATGATCACCCACGGGCACCCGAGCCCCATCTCCAGCGACGCGCTCCTCAGCGACGGCGTCTCGAGCCGCACCGCGCTTACCGAACTCGGCGTCATGTCGAGCCTCGAGCAGGAGCCGTGGTGGATCCGCGCGGCAAAGCAGGGCACCAAGATCTTCGCCGACGTCGGATGGGACGACACCGGCGTCTGGGACCGCGCGGTCCTTGAGCCGCTCGCCTCCTGCTACGCGTTCCTCCCCAACGAGCGAGAGGCAGTCGAGTACACGCGCACCGACTCCCCGATCGCCGCGGCGCGGGCGCTCGCCGCCCACGTGCCGCTCGTCGTGGTGACCTGCGGCAAGGACGGCGCCATCGGCATCGACGCCGCAACCGGCGAGGAGGTGCGCGTCCCGGCCGTCCCCGTTCGGGCGTACGACGCGACCGGGGCCGGGGACGTGTTCGGCGCATCCTTCGTGCTCGGAACGCTCCGCGACTGGCCGCTGCAGCAGCGCCTCGAGTTCTCGGCCCTCTGCTCCGCGCTCGCCGTGCAGCAGTTCGGCGGTTCGCTCGCCGCACCCGGCTGGGGCGACATCGCCGATTGGTGGGACGCGACTCGCGCATCCGGCGACACCCAGCTCATCGACCGCTACCGATTCCTGCAAGAGGTGCTCCCGCCGGAGCGTGCCGGAGCCGTGCGACGGGCAGAGGCGACGTTCCATCTCGTCGACCACTTCCCGACGGCCTGACCGCCGCGTCCTCCGTACCCGAGACCCAACACCCAACACCCAAGACCCAAGACCCAAGACCCCAGCGATATCTTTACCCCCTGCTCCCCCGCAGCCCGCAAGAGAAGGAAGCCGAACATGAACGAGAAGCACCGGAGAACCGCGGCGGCCGCCGGAGGACTGGCGTTGATCCTCGCGCTGGCGGGATGCGCGCCTGGCACGGGCCAGACGGATGCGCCCGCAGCCTCGGGCGGCGAGATCAGCACTGACATCTCGCAGGTCGGCGAGGTCACGCTCACCGTCTGGGACCAGGAGGTGCGCGGCGGGCAGAACGAGCAGATTGAGCAGCTGAACGCGGCCTTTGAGGAGAAGTACCCGAACGTCACCATCGAACGGAACTCGCAGGCGTTTGACGACCTCGCGACGACGCTCCGTCTGGCGCTCACCGACGAGAACGCCCCGGATGTGGTGCAGGCAAACAACGGCCGCAACACGATGGGCGCGTTTGTCGAGGCCGGGCAGTTGCGTCCGCTCGACGACTACGCGAAGGCGTACGGCTGGTTCGACCGCTACCAGGAGTCGATCCTGCAGTACTCGACCTACAGCGAGGACGCGAAGGTCTTCGGCGAAGGCCAGCTGTACGGGCTGCCACAGGTCGGCGAGGTCGTCGGCATCTTCTACTCGAAGGCGAAGCTCGAGCAGCTTGGCCTCGAAGTGCCTGGCACCTGGACCGAGTTCGACTCGGCGCTCGCGACAGCCAAGGCCGCCGGCGAGACGCCCATGCAGCTCGGCAACATCGAGCAATGGCCGGCGGGGCACGTCTTCGGGCCGCTGCAGGGCGAGTATGTGGACGCGGAGACCGTCACGAACCTCGGTCTCGGCAACCCCGGCGCGAGCTGGACCACGCCAGAGAACGTCGAGGCCGCGACGGAACTCAAGAGCTGGGTCGACGACGGCTACTTCAACAGCGGCGTGAACGGCACCGACTACGACGCGGCCTGGCAGGCGCTTGCCGACGGCAACGGCGTCTTCCTCATCGGCGGTTCCTGGCTGGCCGCCGACCTCGAGGCGAGCATGGGCGACGACCTCGGCTTCTTCGTGCCGAAGACCAGCGAAGGCGCCCTGGCGACGACCGGCGGCACGGGCCTGCCGTTCGCGATGACGTCCGCCGCCGACAACACCGACGTCGCGGCCGCCTACATCGACTTCCTCACCAGCGACGAGGCCATGCAGATCCTCGCCGACACGGGCAACCTGCCCGTCAACAACTCGGCTGAGCTCGCCCCGGAGTCCGGCGTCTTCGCCGACATCTACGGCGCCTTCGGCGAGGTCACCGAGTCGGGCAGCGTCCTCCCCTACCTGGACTACGCGACGCCGACCTTCGGCGAGACCATCGGGCAATCCCTGCAGGGGCTCATCGACGGGCAACTGACCCCCGAGCAGTTCACGGAGGCGCTCGAGACCGACTACGCCGCCTTCATCGCAGACAATGCGTAGCCGGGGCGTGCCGACGCATGTCTGACCCGAGCGCGACGGTTCGCGAACGCCGCCCGGCGCGGGCTGCCCGCCGGGGCACCCCAGCCTGGGTGCCGTTCGCGTACCTCGCGCCGGCGTTCCTCCTCTACGGAACGTTCCTGCTGTTCCCGCTCGGCCGGGCCGTGCAGTTCTCGTTCTACGAGTGGGACGGGCTCGGCGCATCCACGTTCGTCGGCTTCGACAACTACGTGCAGATCGTGCAGGACGAGCGGTTGCGGGAGGCGTTCGGGCACGCGTTCGTGCTCATCTTCTTCTACTCGATCCTGCCGCTCGCGGTCGGCCTCATGCTCGCGGCAATCCTCACTCGCGCGCAGGTGCGTGGGCTCGGATTCTTCCGGACGCTCATCTTCCTTCCGCAGGTCATCGCGATGGTCGTCGTCGCCGTGACGTGGCGTCAGATCTACGCGCCCGACGGCCCCCTCAACGGACTCCTGCGACTCGTTGGGCTCGAGAGTTGGACGCGCGCGTGGCTCGGCGACTACACGTTCACGCTCCCGGCCGTCGGCCTCATCGGCTCCTGGGTGTCGCTGGGTCTGGTGACCGTGCTGCTCATGGCGGGCATGAGCCGCGTGCCGAAGGAGCTGTACGAGGCCGCTCGGCTCGACGGGGCCGGCGCCGTGCGCGAGTTCTTCTCGATCACACTCCCGTCGGTGCGGGGCGAGATCACGGTGGCGCTGACGCTCACGATCGTCGCGGCGCTCAAAACCTTCGACCTCATCTACGTGACCACGAGCGGCGGCCCCGGCACGTCGACGACGGTGCCGAGCTTCGAGGTGTACCGGCGCGCGTTCGAGCTCGGTGAGGTCGGTGCGGCGACGGCGGTCGGGGCTGTGCTGACCCTCATCGTGTTCGCCATCAACTTCGTCGTGAACCGGGTCGGGGACCGCGCATGAGGGTCTCCGCGTTCGAGAAGGTCGCCAACTATCTGATCCTCGGCGTCTTCGGGCTCGTCATCCTCGGGCCGATCAGCGTCATCATCACGCTCGCGTTCGGTCCGGAGAATGCGACCGTCGCGCAGGAGGGGCGAGTCTTCCACTGGGAAAATTTCCCCACCGCGTGGGAGGTGGCGCGGTTCGGGCAGTACATGCTGACCTCGGTCGTCGTCGCGGTCATCGTGGTGGTTGTCGCTGTGCTCGCGTCGATCCTCGCGGGTTACGCACTCGGCACCATGAAGTTCCGCGGCGCGACCCCCATCTTCTACCTGTTCCTGCTCGGCATCATGGTGCCGACCGAGGCGTTCATTGTGCCCCTCTACTTCGACCTGCGTACCGTGGGACTCACGAACACGGTCTGGGGTGTCGCGTTCCCGCAGATCGCCATGTCGATCGCCTTCGGCACGTTCTGGATGCGCACCTACTTCCGTTCGTCGAGCCAGGCGCTCATCGACGCGGCCAAGCTCGACGGCGCGGGCTCCATGCGCATCCTCTGGCAGGTGCTCGTGCCGATCGGCCGCCCCGCGATCCTGACGCTCGTGCTGCTCACGTTCATGTGGACGTGGAACGAGTTCCTCATCCCCCTCGTCATGTCGCCGAACGGCAGCGTGCGCACGGCTCCCCTCGGCCTCGCGTTCTTCCAGGGGCAGTACACGCAGGGCACCGCACTGCTCGCGGCGGGGGCCATCATGGTCGCGCTCCCCGTGGTCGTGCTCTACGTGTTCCTGCAGCGACACTTCATCCAGGGCATGCTCGAGGGGGCCGTGCGGGAGTAGGCGCGGTGGGCCCTCGCTGGCCGTCGCGCGCTGTCCCGGCCTCAACCCTCGCCTGGCACATCCCGAGTGTGCTCCCCCGTGTAGTCGGCGAGGAGCGGTGGCGGGAGCGGGCCCTTGATGCGGCCGCCAGCCTGCTTCTCCTCCCACGCGTGGGCGAGGATGCCGACCGACCGCGAGAGCACGAACAGTCCGCGGGCGAGCTCTGGCTCCACGCCGAGCTCCGCGTAGACGATCGCGGAGATGCCGTCGATGTTCATGGGGATGCGCCGCTCGCCTCGCTCGAGCGCGGCCTCGACCGCGAGGCCCGCGGCGAGGTACCTGCCCGAGATGTCGCCGGCGGCGACCGCCGCTTCGACCAGGGCCAGAAGCGGGTCCCTGCGAGGGTCGCGCGGGTGGAAGCGGTGGCCGAACCCGGGAACGAATCGGCCGTGGCGCTTGTGCTCGCCGATCGCCGCACGGGCCAGGTCGTCGAGCGCCGCTCCGGTGGCCTCGTGCTCGGCGACCAGATCGTTCAGCAACTGCACGCACTGCTGCCCGGCTCCCCCGTGCGTGTCCCCGAGCACGTTCACTCCGTTCGCGATCGCGGAGTTCAGCCCGACGCCACACGTCGCTGCCATGCGTGCACTCGCGATCGAGGGCGCCTGCGGTCCGTGGTCGACGCTCGCGACGAGCGTCGCTTCCAGCAGCCTCGACACGGCGGGTGTCGGCAGCGAGCCCTTTGTGAGCAGCCAGATGGTGCTCACGAAGCCCACGTTGCCGATGACCTGCTCGATGGGGTAGCCGCGGAGCTCGATCTCGCCGGGTGCGATGCGGGTGACGCTCGTGCTCCACCACGCGGTCGCGTCGTCGAGGGTCGGTTGTGGCTTGGCGTTGCTGCCGGTGTCGCTCATACGGCTCCCTCGTCGTGCAGTGCGTGGATCTGGGCGGCGTCGTAGCCGAGCTCGCTCAGGACCTCGTCGGTGTGCTGGCCAAGCACGGGGGGCGGCGCCGTCGGGGCGCTCGCGCGGTCGTCGAGGCGGATGCCGTTGCCAAGCACGCGGAGCGTCTCGCCCGAGCGGCCCGGGAACGGCAGGTCGTGGACCAGCTCCCGTTCGACGATCTGCGGGCTCTCGAGCATCTCGGGCACCGTGAGCACGGCCGCGGCAGGGACCCCGGCCGCCGAGAGTCGCTCCTCCCAGTGCGCGGTGTCGTGCTCGCTGAGGGCCCTCTCGATCTCCGCGGTGAGCTCCGCCCTGAACCGCTTGCGGTCCTCGCGGTCGCGGAACCGCGCATCCTGTGCCAACTCGGGACGGCCGATGACGCTGGTGAGCGCTTCGAACTGCTCCTGCTTGTTGGCCGCGATGTTGAGGGCGCCGCTCGCGGTCTGGAAGGTGCCGGACGGGGCCGCTGTGCCGTTGTCGTTGCCGAGCGCCCGGGGCTCCTGGCCCGCGACGAGGTGGTTGGAGACGACCCACCCCATGGCGGTGACGGCGGTCTCAAGCATCGAGACGTCGATGTGGGACCCCTCGCCGGTGCGGTCTCTGCCGTGCAGCGCCGAGCTGATCGCGAAGGCAGCGGCCAGGCCCCCCAGCGTGTCGGCGATCGGATAGCCGGCCCGGAGCGGCGACGTGCCCGCGGTGCCGGTGACGCTCATCATCCCGGAGCCGCCCTGGATGATCTGGTCGTACGCCGGCTTCGACCGAAGCGGCCCCGTCTGCCCGAAGCCCGAGATGGCGCAGTAGACGAGCCTGGGGTTGATGCCTCGCAGCGTCTCCCAGTCGAAGCCGAGCCGTGCAAGGACTCCGGGTCGGAAGTTCTCGCAGAGCACGTCGGCCTCAGCGACGAGCCGCCGCATGACGGCTCGACCGCCCTCCGTCTTGAGGTCGAGCGTGATCGAGCGCTTCTGGGCGTTCTGCGCGAGGAACGAGACCCCCATCAGGTCGCCGTTGAGCTGCGCGTCCGACCCGAGCCTGCGTGCGAGGTCTCCCCCGTTGGGCACCTCGACCTTGGTGACCTCCGCTCCCATGAGGGCGAGCTGGTAGCAGGCGTAGGGGCCGGCGAGCACGTTGGTCATGTCGAGCACTCGCACTCCCGCGAGCGGACCTGATGGGGTCTCGGTCATGCCTTGACTTCCTTTCTCGCGCTCGCCTTGGCGCGGATCACGCGCACGATGACGAACGCCACGGTGATGGCGAGGACGGAGTAGAGCGTGATCGTGATGGGGCTGTCGATGAGGACGCCCGGGTCGCCCTCGCTGACGGCCATCGCGCGACGGAACTCGGTCTCGGCGAGCGGGCCGAGGATGATCGCGATCAGCATCGGAGCCACCGGGAGCCCGTAGCGGCGCATGGTGAAGCCGATGAGCCCAGTCACCACGACGAGCACGAGGTCGAGGATCTTGCCGCTCGTCGCGTAGACGCCGAGCATCGCGAAGAGCGTGATGCTCGCGTAGAGGTAGTGGCGTGGGATCTTGAGGAGCTTCGCCCAGAGCGGCGCGAACGGCAGGTTCAGGATGAGCAGCACGACCATGCCGATGAAGAAGCTCGCGAGCAGTGCCCAGACGAGCTCGCTCGAGCGCTCGAAGAGGAGCGGTCCCGGCTGCAGGCCGTACTGGCGGAACGCGGCGAGGAGAATCGCGGCGGTCGCCGAGGTGGGAAGCCCGAGCGCGAGGAGTGCGCCCATGGCGGTGCCGGCGGTCGCGTTCCCTGCCGCCTCCGGGCCCGCGACGCCCTGGATGGCGCCGAAGCCGAACATGGGCTTCTTGCGGCGCTTGTCGAGCCGACGCTCGGCACCGTAGGAGAGGAACGTCGGCACCTCGGCGCCGCCGACGGGGATGATGCCGAACGGCACGCCGATCGCGGTTCCGCGCAGCCAGGCCGGCAGGGCTTGGCGGAGCTCGCTGAGCGACAGCCAGAGGCGCCCCTTCGACTGGATGAGACCGGTGTCGTCGGAGTACCCGCGGCGACCGGCGACCGCGAAGACCTCGCCGAGCGCGAGCAGGCCGACCGTGATGACGACGATGTCGATGCCGTCGAAGAGTTCGGGGATGCCAGCCGTGAACCGCGAGGTGCCCGAGATCGAGTCGATACCGACGACGGAGATCGCGAGGCCGAGCACGAGGGCGGCGAGGCCGCGGATGATGGACTGCGTCACGACCGCCGAGATCGCGATGAACGCGAAGATGGCGAGCGCCAGATACTCGGCCGGGCCGAAGAGCGTCGCGAGTTCGGCGAGGCGTGGCGCGAAGAAGACGACGAGGATCGACGCGAGGATGCCGCCGATGAAGGCGCCGATGGCCGAGGTGGCGAGCGCCTGCGCCGCCCGCCCGTTCTTGGCCATGGCGTGGCCTTCGATCGATCCGGCGATCGCCGTGCTGTTGCCAGGTGTGTTCATGAGGATGCCGGCGATGGAGTCGCCGAAGAGCCCACCGAAGAGCACCCCGGCGAACATGATGAAGGCACCGATGGGGTCGAGCGAGAACGTGACGGGGAGCAGGAGCGCGACGGCCATCGCCGACCCGAGACCGGGGAGGACGCCGACGGCCGTGCCGAGCACGGCGCCGATGAGCACCCAGAGCATGTTGATGGGGGTGAGGACCGTGAGGAACCCTTCCCCGAGATTTGCAAGCGTATCCATCAGAGGACTCCTACGAAGATGCCGGGAGGGAGGTTGAGGCCGAGTCCGATCGAGAACGCGATCTGCACGATGGAAGACATCGCGAGCGCGAGGAAGATGTCGAACACGGGTCGGCGGCTGCCGAGCGCCCTGGAGATGCCCCAGAACAGGAACGCGCCGGAGAGCAGCCAGCCGAGCGGGGTGAGCGCGGCGATGAAGACGATCGTCGTGCCGAGCGCGCCCAGGAGGGAGCGGATGTTGGTGCGCGGCCTGATGTGCTCGGCCGCGAGCTCCTTGTCCTGCACGATCGCGAGTTCGTCGCGGTCGAAGTCGGAGAGCTCATCGGCCTCTTGGTCGACGACCTTCTTCTCGCCTCGCAGCTCCGCCAGGTCCGGCTCCGCCACTCGCTCCGGTTCGGGATTGCGGATGACGTCGATGGCCAGGAAGGCCGCGACGATGAAGATCGCGACGGAGATGATGGCCGGGAACACCTGCGGGCCTGGCTGCGAGACGTTGCTCGGCACGGCCATCGTGACGGTGCCGATGACCAGGCCGATCCCCACGAGGGTGAGGATTCCGGGCACGACGAGGCCCGTGCGGCGTCGCCACCAGCCGGGTCTCGCGGTGGTGTCGTGCTGTGTCCACGCTGAGGTGGGGATGACGCCGGTCATAGTCCGAGCTCCTCGATGATCTGGTCGACTCTCGCCTGGTCTTCTTCGATGAAGGCGGCGAAGTCGTCGCCCGTGAGCACTGCTGGCTCCCAGTTGTTGCGTTCGAGCGTGTCCTGCCACTCGGGGGTGGCGACCATCTCCTCGAAGATCGCGACGAGCTGGTCGCGTTCTGCATCCGTGATGCCGGGCGGGGCGACGATGCCGCGCCAGTTGGGGAGGTGCACGTCGACGCCCTGGTCCATGAGGGAGGGGATGTCAATGCCCTCGACGGGTTCTTCCGCAGACACGGCCAGCGCGCGGAGGTTGCCCGCCTCGATCTGGTCGCTGAACTCGTTGTAGCCGCTGACCCCGATGGCGACCGTGTTCGAGAGCAGCGCGGTGAGCACCTCGCCGCCTCCCGCGTACGACACGTAGTTGAGCTCGGCCGGGTCGATGCCGACGTCTTCCGCGACGAGGCCGGCGAGGAGGTGGTCGGTGCCGCCGACTCCACCACCGCCGACGGCCAACGCGTGCGGGTCCGTCTTCCAGTCGGCGATGAAGTCGTCCAGGGTCTCGTATGGCGAGTCCGCCGGCACGATGAACACCTCGTAGTCCTCGGCGAGCCGCACGATCGGTGTCGTGTCGGAGAGGTCGACGGCGGAGTCGTTGACGTTGATCGCGCCCATCATGACCGTCCCCGTCATCATGAGGTTCGTCGGGTCGGCGCCGAGGCCCACGAACTGCGACAGTCCGATGGTGCCTCCCGCGCCTGGCACGTTCACGACCTGGACGTTGTTGACGATCCCGTCTGCACGCAACGCCTGCTGCGCCTCTCGTGCCACACCGTCCCATCCGCCGCCTGGCGCCGCCGGCGCCATGAACGTGAGCTTCGTACTCGGGTCGGTGCCGGTCGTCGAGTCGCTGGCGTCGAATGCCGCGATCCCGACGAGCACGGCGGTCGCGGCGATGCCGAGCCCACCCATGAGCTTGCGTCTTGCAGTCACGATCACTCCCTTGTGATTGCGTGTCCGCACAGCGGACACTTCTGTCCGTCAGATGGTACGCTGTTCTGCACGAGCAAGCAAACGACCTCAGCCGGAGACGCCATGACCACCACTGCCGCCGAGTCCACAGGCCGCTCAGAAGCCGGCGGCATCCGCGCCGTGAGCAGGGCGCTCGCCGTCCTCGACTGCTTCGAGAACGAGGGCCAGTCGCTCACGCTCGCGGAACTCGTACGCCGCTGCGAGCTCCCGCGCACAACGGTGCTTCGCCTCGTCGACACGCTCGTGGGCGAGCGGATGCTGCAGCTGCTCCCCGACGGCCGCGTGAGCGTCGGGCCGCGCATGATCCGCTGGGGCGCCTTCGCGAAGGCGGCTTGGTCGGCGCCCGCCGCCACGCTCGCGAGACTCCAGCAGCTCGCCGACGAGACGGGCGAGACGGTGAGCCTCTACGTCCGCCGCGGCCTCACGCGCGTCGCCATCGCCCAGGCGCCAGGTCGCCACACGCTCCGCCACGTGGTGCAGGTCGGCGACGAGCTCCCCATCTGGCTTGGGGCCGCATCCACAACCCTGCTCAGCGGCGAGCGGCCCGAGGTCCTCGACTCCGTGCTCGCCGCGCTTGACGCGAACACCGCAATCGATGTCGACACCTCGGCACTGCGCGATCGAGTTGCCGCGATTCGCGAACAGGGCTGGGGGCTCAGCCACGGCGAGCGGGAGTCCGGGAACAGTGGCCTCGCCATGCTCGTGCCAGAGGTCGGCGATCGTCCGCTCCTGCAGCCGGTTGTTGTCGTGCTGGGCGGTCCGACCGCTCGCTTCGTCGACGCACGCATCCCCGAGTTCGTCGCGGCACTGCGCGCCTGCGTGCAGGACGTGCCGCAGACCGGGCTGCCACCCGCGCTCGAATGAGCCACCTGAGCAGCAGCCCGGCGATCGGGACCCCCGCAGATCATCAACCGACGAAGGAGACGGTGCAGTGAGCGTAACGGTATTCGTGACAGCCCCCAGACTCGGGAGAGCGGGGGTCCAGGCCCTCGAAGGCGCCGGGGCCCGCGTCCTCTACCTCCCCGACGGCGGTGGGAGCGCCGAGGTAGAGCAGATCATGTCGAGCGAGCCCATCGACGCCGTCATCTCGCGCACCGTCGAGCTCTCGGCCCGCGCGATCGAGTCGTGCCCCACACTGCGCGTCATCACGAAGCACGGCGTCGGCGTCGGCAACATTGACGTCGCCGCTGCCACGGCACGGAGCATCCCGGTCTTCACGACCCCGGGCGCCAACGCGCAGTCCGTCGCAGAGCTCACCATCGCCCTCATGTTCAACGCCGCTCGTCGAGTGTCCTGGATGCACGCGGAGCTGAGGGAGGGCCGTTGGAGCAGGGCGCAGGATGGTCGGCAGCTGGCGGGCGCGACGCTCGGTCTCGTCGGTGCAGGCCAGATCGGGCAGCGTGTCGCGCGCATCGCCGCGGCGACGGGGATGCGCGTGGTGGCGTTCGACCCTGGGTTCGGCCTGGCCTCCCCCACCCCCGAACTCAGCATGACCGCCAGCCTCGACGAGCTGCTCGAGCAGGCTGACGTGCTGAGCCTGCACGTTCCGCTCGGCGACCGGACGCGGGGCCTCATCGGCGCTCGGCAGCTGGCCCTGCTGCCGGCCGGAGCCATTGTGCTCAACACGGCACGCGGCGAGATCGTCGATGAGCCGGCGCTTGTCGACGCGCTCCGCAGCGGGCACCTGTTCGCGGCGGGTCTCGACACGACCTGGTCTGAGCCGATCGCGCCGGAGAGTCAACTGCTGACGTGCCCCAACGTCGTGCTGACGCCGCACGTCGGCGGTTCGACACCCGCCGCGCTCGACGCGATGGCCTCCGCTGCCGCCGAGAACATCCTCGGCTACCTGGATGGCCGCGCCCCCAACCCGCGCGCGTGCGTGAACCCCGAGACGCTCACCATCGAACGGAGCACCACATGACCGAGCCCACCACCACCGCCGCCGCCCAGTGGCCAACCGGCTACTTCATCGGTGAGCGCGCACCCGACCTTCCCCCGGAGCTCATCCAGGCTTTCCGGGACATCCCCGTCGCGGTCGCTGGCGACTGCCTCGGGCGCTCCGTCGGCGCGGTCGGCCTCCACGCCTATCACGGCGCCGCGCCGCTCTCCGGGCAGGCCGTGACGGTGAAGATTCGCCCGGGCGACAACCTCATGGTCCACAAGGCGATGATGGACGCGCACGAGGGCGACGTGATCGTGATCGAGGGCGGCGGCGACCTCAGCCAGGCGGTGATCGGCGGGCTCATCCGCACGAGCGCGCTCGCCAAACGACTCGGCGGGTTCGTCATCGACGGCGCGCTTCGCGACGTCGCAGAATGGCAGGAGGGCGGCATGCCGGCGTTCGCGCTCGGTCACACGCACCGCGGCCCCACGAAGGACGGTCCGGGACAGATCAACGTTCCCGTCGCCATCGCCGGCCTCGTGGTCAATCCAGGTGATCTCGTGCTCGGCGACCTTGACGGCGTGCTCGCGGTGCCCGCGAGCCGGGCCGAGTCGCTCCTCGCCGACGCGAGGAAGCACCTGGAACGCGAGGCGCGCATCCGCACACAGAACGAGCAGGGCACCGCCGACCCCGAGCGGTTCAACGCGCTGCTGCGCTCGAAGGGCCTGCCCGTCTGACCTCGCCTGTCAAGTGCTGCCGCCTCCCATCTGAGCCCGCGTACAGTGATGCGCTGGTCGTCGCGGCGCCCCCGAGCCGCGGCAGAAGAGAGGCTCCCCGTGCGACGGTTCGACTGTGATGTGTGCGAGAACGAGGTCTTCTTCGACTCGGTGTCCTGCGAGCGATGCTCGTTGAAGCTCGGCTACGTGCTCGCGCTCGACGATGTGCTCGTCGAGGACGGCGGGGTGGCACGCGACGCAGGGCTGCGCCGCTGCAGCAACGCTGAGCTGGCCGGATGCACGTGGCTGACCGCGCAGGCATCCGGCCTCTGCGAGAGCTGCCAGCTGACGCGCACGCGCCCGAGCGACGCTGACGCGAAGGGCCTGAAACTGTTTCCGGTTGCGGAGGAATCGAAGCGGCATCTTGTGCGGGACCTCACCCGCCTCGGATTCGCGACCCGGTCGAGCGACGGCGGCGAGCCCGCCACCGTCAGCCAGGTTCCGGTCTTCGACCTGCTCTCCAGCGTCGAAGCGAGCGTCACGATCGGCCACGCCAACGGCGTCATCACGATCGATCTCGCCGAGGGCGACGACAGCTACCGTGAGCAGGTGCGCCAGCGCCTCGCCGAGCCGTACCGCACGATGCTCGGGCACTTCCGCCACGAGAGCGGGCATTACTACGAGTGGCAGCTGGTCGAGCAGACCGACCGAATCGGCGAGGCGCGGGAGCTTTTCGGCGACGAGCGCGCCGACTACCAGGCGGAGATCGACCGCCACTACGAGGAAGGACCGCCCGAGGGTTGGCGGAACGATTACCTCAGCAGCTACGCCACCATGCACCCCTACGAGGACTTCGCGGAGACCTGGGCGCACTACCTGCACATTCAGGACACCCTCGAGACAGCCGTCGCCTTCGAACTACTGCCCCCGCCGAAGCCTGACGCCACGGCGCGCGACGTGATCATCGGCAGCTGGATGCCGTTCGCGACCGCCATGAACGTCGTCAACCGCTCGCTCGGGCAGCGCGACCTCTACCCGTTCGTGCTGCCGAACAAGGTCATCGAGAAGCTCGCGTTTGTGCACTCGCTGCGCGACCCATCTCGCCTGCCCGCCTGACGCGTGGGGGTCTCGTCCTTCGCCGGTCGAGCGCACGCATCCTGCGCCTCACCTCACCGGGGAGTGAATCGCAGGACACGCACGCACGGCGACCTCTCGGCTAGCGCGTGATGGAGAGCTGGCCGATCGCGGTCACCGGGGCGACGCGCCCGTCGGAGAGCTCGTACTGGCAGCCGACGATGCTGAGCTTGCCGCTCGCGACCGCGTCGCTGATGACGCGCGAGCTGCGGACGAGCGCGTTGATCGTCGAGTAGAGGTGGCGGCGGCCGACGGCGTCGGCGTCGATCTGCGACTCGTCCACGTAAGGGCTGGACTTGTCGCTGGTGAACCATTCCTCCTGCACCGACGGCTGGATGCGCGCGAGCTCGTCCTTGATGGCGGGGGTCACGTCGCGCGGGTGTGCGGTCGTCTGGTTGATCGCGGCCTTGACCGCTCCGCAGGAGCCGTGGGCGAGCACGACGATGACGGCCACGCCCAGCTCGGCGACCGCGAACTCCATGGTCGCCGTCGTGTTCTCGTTGGCGATCTGGCCCATGTTACGGGCGACGAAGAGGTCGCCGAGGCCGCAGTCGAAGAGGATCTCGGCCGCGACGCGCGAGTCTGAGCAACCGAGGAACGCCGCGTTGGGCGCCTGGCTGCCGGAAATCTCGGTGCGTCGCGCCGCGCTCTGCTGCGGGTGGAGGAGGTCGCCCTTGATGAACCGCTCGTTGCCCTGGACGAGGTCGTCCCACGCCTGCTGCGGTGTGACTCGTGCTGCCGCCATCGTTGCTCCTTCGTGCTGAAACCTGTGACTGCTTTCGTGCATCCGCTGCCGGATGCGCGCGCCGCGTTCGGGGCCGCCGCGCCGTTCAAGCGTACTCACCCTCTGAGCGGGCGATTCCTGCGATGCGTCGCGTTCCGCCCACACCCGCTCGAAAAATGTGAGAACGTCAGTTCCCAAGATCAGGCCGACGGGAGGTCACGCATGCGCCGTGGACACAACCTGCTCGCTGTCGGCGACTACAACCAAGCCGTCATTCTCGACTTCATCCGCCGCTCCCCCGACGGGGTGAGCCGCGTGGAAGTCGCCCAGGCGAGCGGCCTCTCCGCCCAGACGGTGTCGAACGTGACCCGCCGGCTCATCGATGGCGGCCTCGTGCGGGAGGGCGAACGCCTCATCACCGGGCCAGGCAAGCCACGGACCCGACTTCACCTCGACGCGACCAGCCGCTACGCCGTCGGAGTGCACCTCGACCCGACCGTGATCACCTATGCGGTGCTCGACCTGGCCGGCGCCGTCGTCACCGACCACCGCACGCGCACACCCACCGAGCCGGACCCTGGCGTCGTGATCGCCGACATGACGACCGAGATCGCCGCCATCCTCGACCGAGCGGGTATTCCCCGCGATCGGGTGCTTGGCGTCGGCATCGCGGCCCCTGGCCCGCTCGACTCGGCGCGGGGCGTCGTGCTCGACCCACCCATGCTCGATGGCTGGGAATCCGTGCCCCTTCGCGACGCGCTCAGCGAGGCGACCGGGTTTCCTGTCGTGCTCGAGAAGGACGTGACGGCCGCGGCGGTCGCCGAGCTGTGGCTCGATTCCGGGCCCCGCCGCGACAACTTCGCGTTTCTCTACTACGGCACCGGCATCGGCATCGGGCTCGTCATCAACCACGAGGTGCTGCGGGGGGCGAGCGACAACGCCGGCGACCTCGGGCACATCATGGTGCAGGCGGAGGGCCCCGTCTGCTCGTGCGGGCGGCGCGGCTGCGTCGGCGAGCTGGTCGTGCCGCACCGGCTCGTTCGGCACGCCGTTCGGGTCGGCGCCCTCCCGGGTGAGGCTGCCGTCGACCGCTCGGACTTCGACGAGGTCGACCGGCTCTTCACCGCGTTCGCGGCCGCCGCCGTGCGTGGGGAGACTGCTGCCAAGTCGGTCGTGGACGCGGCCGCCGCGCAGATCGCCAGGGCGCTCGTGAGCCTCATCAACCTCCTCGACATCGACACCGTCGTGTGCGGCGGGCCCTTCTGGCGCCGCATCGAACCGGCGCTGCGCACCCGCATCGAGGAGCTCGTGAACAACGACCCCGCGCTCATCCCGCACCACCCGATCTTCGTGCCCAACTCCACGATCGGCGAAGACGTCGCCGCCGTTGGCGCCGGTTGCCTGGTGCTCGACCAAACGCTCGCACCGCACACCTCAGCGCTCCTCATCTCCCTCTGAGCGAGCTGATCACGCGCCCTCCACAGGGCTGCAAGATTGTCTTGACATGAGTTAGTCCAATCGGTTTACTTAAAGGCAGGCCGAGGCGTGACACCGATGTCGCGCCGCACGGAGAACGGTCGTGGAGCAAGGGAGCACCATGAAAAATCGCACACTCGGGGTCTTGGCAGTCGCCGCCGCCTCTGTGCTTGCACTGTCCGCCTGCGCCGGAGGCGACTCCGGCGGGGGCGACTCCAACACCCTCAAAGTTGCGTACCAGAAGTTCGGGCAGTTCACGCAGATGGACGACCACATGCAGAAGGTCAAGGCCGAGTTCGAAGCCGCCAACGAGGGCATGACGGTCGAGCTCATCCCGATCGAAGCGCAGGAGGCCGACTACTTCGCGAAGCTCGCCCTCATGAACCGCTCCCCCGCCACGGCCCCCGACGTCATGTACGAGGACACGTTCATGGTCAAGACCGACGTCGAGGCCGGCTACCTCGCGCCCCTCGACGACTACGTCGCGGACTGGGCCGACTGGGAGCAGTTCCCCGAGAACGCGCGCCAGGCGGGGCTCGGCGACGACGGCAAGGTCTACGGGATCCCGATGGGCACCGACACCCGCGCCCTCTGGTACAACCAGGACATCCTGAAGGCCGCAGGCGTGCAGGTGCCGTGGGAGCCGAAGACCTGGGACGACATCATCGCCGCCGCCGAGGCCGTGAAGGCCTACGACCCTGCGATCCGTCCCTTCAACATCTACTCCGGCAAGGCCATGTCAGAAGGCGCCTCGATGCAGGGCTTCCAGATGCTGCTCACCGGCACCAAAGACGAGCTCTTCAACACCGACGAGCAGAAGTGGGTGACCGGCTCGCAGGGCTTCATCGACTCGCTCAAGTTCGTCGGCGACATCTACCAGGGCGGCCTCGGACCGACCCCGCAGGAGGCGCTCGACAAGAACGTCGGCACCAACATCAACACCGACTGGATCCCGAGCGGCCAGCTCGCAATGAGCCTCGACGGCTCGTGGGTGAGCGGCACTTGGCTCGAGACGGGCTCGAAGCCGTGGCCCGAGTGGTCCGACGTCATGCAGGTCACGCCGATGCCGACTCAGGACGGCCAGGACCCGGGCGTCACGAGCATGTCGGGCGGATGGACGCTCGCCATGGGCGCGGGCACGAAGAACCCCGACGCCGCCTGGGACTTCATCAGCCTCGCCCTCAACCAGGAGAACTCGCTGAGCTACGACGTGGCCGCCAGCCAGGTGCCGGTGCGCACCGACGTCGCCGAGGCGCCGGAGTACACGGAGGCCAACCCCACGTTCGGCTTCTTCGCGGACCTCGTGCCCGACACGAACTTCCGCCCCGCCAACTCCGACTACTCGCAGGTCTCTGCGGCGATCACGGTGGCCATGGAGGCCGTCATGACCGGACAGCAGACGCCCGAGGAGGCCGCGGCCGCCTACGACAAGGCTGTCATCGGCATCGTCGGCGAAGAGAACACGACGTCGGCGTCGAGCTGATGACCTCCACTCTCGCACCGGCCTCGGGGGCGCCCCGCGCTCCCGAGGCCGGGAGGCCAGCGCCGAAGCGGCGGAGGGCGATGACGCGCTTCACCCGAGGCGTGCCGCTGCTCCCCGCCGTCGGCCTCCTCGCCGTCTTCCTCCTCGGCCCCGTCATCTCGTCGTTCTACGGCTCCTTCACCAACTCTTCGCTGAGCGGTGTCGGCGCCTCGAGCGCAGAGTTCGTGGGCTTCCAGAACTACACCGACCTCTTCGCGAGCCCCGACTTCCCCAAGTCGGTACTCATCACGCTCATCTTCCTCGTCGCCTCCGCGATCCTGGGGCAGAACGTGCTCGGGCTCGGCCTTGCCGTGCTCATGCAGTCGTCCAACAAGGTCGTCCGCAGCACCGTTAGCACGATCGTCGTGACCGCGTGGGTGCTGCCCGAGATCGTCGCGGCTTTCGCCGCATACGCCTTCTTCAGCGACGCAGGGACGCTCAACACGATGCTCGCGGCGATCGGCATCACGGGCCCGAACTGGCTGTACACGCTCCCCCTCCTGAGCGTCATCCTCGCCAACACGTGGCGCGGGGCCGCGTTCTCGATGCTCGTCTACCGCGCGGCACTCAACGACGTGCCGCCGGAGATCACCGAAGCGGCCGAGGTCGACGGTGCGAAGGGGTGGCAGCGCTTCACACTCATCACGCTGCCCATGATCCGCCGCAGCATCTCGACGAACCTCATGCTCACCACCCTGCAGACGCTGTCGGTCTTCGCGCTCATCTTCGTGATGACCAACGGCGGGCCGGGCACCGACAGCACGACGCTGCCGCTGCTCGCCTACCAGGAGGCGTTCCGCTTCGGCCAGCTCGGCTTCGGCACCGCGATCGCCACCATGCTCCTGCTGGTCGGCGCACTCTTCTCGGTCGCCTACATCAGGGCGCTCAAACCGGAGGTGGACTGACATGTCAACCAACGCATCCGTGACGGCGGCCGAACCGGCCGTCACGACCAGGTCGATCGCGACCGGCAGCCACTACGTCGAGACCAGCGGCGCCGCCCCGCACGGGCGCGCCATGCGCTGGTTCGCGAACATCGTGCTCGTCGTCATCGGCGTCGTCTTCCTCCTCCCCCTCGTCTGGCTGGTGCTTGCCTCGTTCGACTCGACGGCGACGCTCTCGGTGAAGTGGCCGGAAGCCCCGTCGCTCGCCAACTTCGCGGCCGTCCTCACCCCCGAGATCTCCCTCATCCCGCTCTGGAACAGCCTCGTGCTCTCCGGCGGGTGCGCGATCGTGACCGTGCTTACGGCCATCCTCGCCGCGTATCCGCTCTCGAGGTACAAGTCGCGCATCAACAAGCCATTCCTCTACGGGGTGCTGTTCGGGACCTGCCTGCCGATCACCGCGATGATGGTGCCCGTCTACGCCCTGTTCGTGGCGTTCAACCTCATCGACAACATGTTCGGCACCATCTTGTTCCTCGCCGCGACCTCGCTGCCGATGGCCATCTGGATGATGAAGAACTTCATGGACTCGGTGCCCGTCTCCCTCGAGGAGGCGGCGTGGACCGACGGCGCGTCGGCCATGGCGACGCTGCGACTCATCGTCGTGCCGCTCATGCGGCCTGGCATCGCGGTGGTCTTCATCTTCGTCTTCATCCAGACGTGGGGGAACTTCTTCATCCCGTTCATCCTGCTGCTGAGCCCAGACAAGCTGCCCGCCGCCGTGAGCATCTTCTCGTTCTTCGGCCAGTACGGCGCGGTCGCCTACGGGCAGCTGGCCGCGTTCTCGCTCCTCTACTCCGTTCCCGTGCTGGCCCTCTACGTGCTTGTGTCCCGCCTCGGCGGCGGCTCGTTCGCGCTCGCCGGTGCGGTGAAGGGCTGACCCCGCCCGCCGAGGCTCCGCGGCACGTGCCGCACGAGCGGCGCCAGCGCGCCAGATTCCCTCGAACTTCCCACGTTCCACCCAATGCAGAAAGGCTCCTCATGCCTGACCCCACGCAGTTCGTCGACCTCCGCATCCGCCGGTTCGTCTCCGAGCGCCTCACCCCCGCCATCTACCGCAAGCGAGCACCTCTCACGGTCACGTCGTGGGACGTGCCTGGCGAGCCGGTCCCCTTCGCCGAGGCGATCACGCAGGCCTACGCGCCGTTCACGATCGGCGACGAGTGGAGCCGCCCATGGGGCACCACCTGGTTCCACGTGACCGGCATTGTTCCCGCCGAGTGGGAGGTGACGGATGCACGCGTTGAGGTGCTGGTCGACCTCGGCTTCGTGAGCGGCCACCCCGGCTTCCAAGCCGAGGGCCTCGTCTGGACCCCCGAGGGGCACATCCTGAAGGCCATCGAGCCGCGCAACACGGCCGTGCCGCTCGAGATCGGCCCCGGCGACCGCATCGACCTCTATATCGAGGCGGCCTCGAACCCGGATGTCCAGGGCGAGTCGGTCTACGCGCCCACCCCGATGGGTGACCTCTCCACCTCGGGCGACACCCCCATCTATCGCACGCGGGTACTCGACATCGCTCTTCGGGACATGCCCGTCTGGGAGCTTGCGCAGGACGTGTGGACCCTCGACGGCCTCTGGCGCGAGCTCGGCGAGGAGCAGCCACGCCGCGCCGAGATCCTTCGCGGGCTCGAGCGCCTCATCGACACGCTCGACCCCGATGACATCTCCGCCACGGCGAAGGCCGGCCGCGAGGTGCTCGCGCCCCTCCTCGCCTCCCCCGCGCACGCGAGCGCCCACCACGTCGTCGCGGTTGGCCACGCGCACATCGACTCGGCCTGGCTGTGGCCCGTGCGCGAGACGATCCGCAAGTGCGCCCGCACCTTCTCGAACGTGCTCTCGCTCATGGACGAGAACGACGACTTCCTGTTCGCCTGCTCGTCGGCGCAGCAGTTCGCGTGGATGAAGGAGCACTACCCCGACCTGTTCGAGCGCATCAAGGTGCGCGTCCTCGAGGGACGCTTCGTGCCCGTCGGCGGCATGTGGGTGGAGTCGGACACGAACCTCCCAGGTGGCGAGGCGATGGCCCGCCAGTTCGTCGCTGGCAAGGGCTTCTTCCTCCGCGAATTCGGCATCGAGCCGCCTGAGGTGTGGCTGCCCGACTCCTTCGGCTACTCTGCGGCGCTGCCCCAGATCGTGAAGGCTTCCGGCTCGAAGTACTTCCTCACGCAGAAGCCGTCGTGGAACGAGACGAACGTCATGCCGCACCACACCTTCAACTGGGAGGGCATCGACGGCTCGCAGGTCTTCACCCACTTCCCACCCGTCGCCACCTACAACTCGGTGCTCTCGCAGGAGGAGCTGCACAAGGCACAGCGCGACTACAAGGAGAAGGGCGAGGCCAACTCGTCGCTTGTTCCCTTCGGCTACGGCAACGGCGGCGGCGGACCGACCCGCGAGATGGTCGCGGCGGCCGAGCGCACCCGCAACCTGGAGGGTTCCCCAACGGTCGAGATGACGAGCCCCCAGGCGTTCTTCGAGCAGGCCGAGGCCGAGCTCGAGCAACCGCCGGTGTGGTCTGGCGAGATCTACCTCGAGTTCCACCGCGGCACCTACACCTCGCAAGCCCGCACGAAGCGCGGTAATCGCCGCAGCGAGCACCTGCTGCGCGAGGCGGAGCTGTGGGCGACCGCGGCGGCCATCCGCGAGGGCGCCGCGTACCCGTACGCGGAGCTCGACTCGGCGTGGCAGACGGTGCTCCTGCAGCAGTTCCACGACATCCTGCCCGGTTCCTCAATCGCCTGGGTGCACCAGGTCGCCGAGGAGCATTACGAGCGCGTCGCCGGCGAGCTTGAGACGCTCATCGCCTCGGCCCTCGACGCGCTGACGGGAACGGGCGACACGGTCCTGTTCGCGAACGCGGGACCGTACGCGGTCGACGGCGTGCCCGCCCTCGGCGGAGGCGCATCCGGTGCCGACGTGAACGCAGCCCCTGCGCCCGTGACGCTCACGCGATCCGGCGACGACCTCGTGCTCGACAACTCGCTCGTGCGGGTCACGATCGACGCCAACGGCCTGGTGTCGTCGCTCTTCGACGTGGACGCCGATCGCGAGCTCGTGCCGGTCGGCGCGCGCGCGGCCGAGCTCTGGGTGTACCGCGACACCCCCGCGCAGTGGGACGCGTGGGACATCGACGTGCACTACCAGCGCCACGGCCGCCCGATCCGCTCGGTCGATTCGATCGAGGTCGTCTCGGAAGAATCGGACAAGGTCGTCGTGCGGGTCTCGCGCTCGGACGGCTCGAGCACGTTCGCGCAGGAGCTCTCGCTGAGCGCCGGCCGCCCGACGCTCGACCTGACGACCGACGTCGACTGGCACGAGCGACAGAAGCTGCTGAAGCTCGCGTTCCCGCTCGACGTGCACGCCGAGCGGTCGTCGTCGGAGATCCAGTTCGGACACGTGAACCGGCCGATCCATCGCAACACGTCGTGGGATGTGGCGCGGTTCGAGACGAGCGCGCACCGCTGGGTGCACGTCGGCGAGACCGGCTACGGGGTGGCCGTTGCGAACGACTCGACGTACGGCCATGACGTGACGCGCACCACGCGCGACGGCGGCGGCACGACGACGCTCGTGCGCGAGTCGCTGCTGCGGGCACCGACGTTCCCCGACCCGCACGCCGACCAGGGTCGGCACGTGCTTCGCACATCGGTGCGTGTGGGCGCGGATGTGCTGGATGCGGCCGCCGAGGGGTACCGACTCAACGTCGGCCCGCGCGAGGTGACGGGGTCCGAGGCCATCGATCCGCTGCTCACGGTCGACAACCCGGCGGTTGTCGTCGAGGCCGTGAAGTTGGCGGAGGACAGGAGCGGCGACGTGATCGTCCGCTTGTATGAGGCTCGCGGTGCGAAGGCTCGGGCGGTTGTGACGCCCGGGTTCGCGTTCGAGTCGGTCGGCGAGACCGACCTGCTCGAGCGAGACGTCGACCAGACGGCGATCGTGGATGCGGAGGGCGCGCTCGCGATCTCGGTGCGCCCGTTCCAGCTGGTCACGCTGCGCTTCCGTGGGGTGTCAGCTCTGAGCTGACCTGGGGAGACCGAGCGGCGCAGGCTGCGCTGCCCGCCCGGTCCGACGCTGTGGCGAATCGCACCCTCTGACTCCTGGGGTGCGGTTCGCCACAGCTGTGCGTGGGCCGCGACGCCCGACGGCGCGCCGAAACGGCGCCCTCCTTCGGCAGAACTCGTGGCCTCCCTCCCCCGGCGGGACAGTTGTGGGAAAGTGCGCCCAGGAAGCGGCGCCACCGCACTTCGCCACAACTCTCAGTGCATCCCGCGGCTCTCAGTGCATCCCGCGGCTGTCACCCGGCGACTGCATGCTGGAACTTCCCAGCGGCACGGGTGTGGAATGGCCTTCTGAGCGCGCGACCCCCACGCGCAGGAATGAGCGATGATGCCCACCTTCACGAACTTCCATCACCTCGCGGTGACCGTGCGCGACCTCGACGCGAGCGTCGACTTCTACGAGCAGGTCTTCGGCTTCGAGCCGGCGACCGAGATCGACGACGAGCAACTGCACCGGAAGCTGTTCGCGCTCCCCGGCGGCACGAACCTCGGACTCACCCAGCACGATCGCGGCGCGGAGGGCGACGGGACCGACGGCTTCTCGCCGTTCTCCCCCGGGCTCGACCACATCGGCTTCACCGTCGAGAGCCGCGACGAGCTCGACGCGTGGGCCCGGCACCTGAGCGAGCACGGTATTGAGCACAGCGGCGTCGTCGAAGCACCGTACGGGTACGCCCTGAGTTTCAAAGACCCAGACCAGATCGCGCTGGAGTTCTTCGTCTCGAAGTAGGCGGCGCCTGCTCTGCGCAGGCGGCGCACGGGCGCAGGGTTGTGGCAACACGCGGTTCCGCGCATCCGGAACAGCACAACGCCACAACCCTGAGGCCCGAAGCACCCGGCAAGCAGCGGATGCGGTGCCTACGCCGGCAGGAGCACCGAGAGCGTGTAGCTCCACAC
Source organism: Pseudoclavibacter helvolus (assembly GCF_049707175.1). Classification (GTDB taxonomy): domain Bacteria; phylum Actinomycetota; class Actinomycetes; order Actinomycetales; family Microbacteriaceae; genus Pseudoclavibacter; species Pseudoclavibacter helvolus_A. The sequence goes on from NZ_JBNAFM010000016.1 coordinate 33,759, forward strand.
GCAAATGAAGGCGAGCATCCCGAGGCTGTATCCGATCGAGCTGCGGAGAATCTCGCCTTCGCGGCCGGACAGCCCGACGGCGCCCGCCGCGATGGCGATCGACTGCGGCGAGATGACCTTCGCGGTGGTGCCGCCTGCTGTGTTCGCGGCGACGAGCAGCTCGGGTGCGACGCCGATGCGCCCGGCCGTCGCGACCTGGAGGGGCCCGAACAGGGTGTTGTTGTTGACGACCGAGCCCGTGAGGAACACGCCGAGCCAGCCGATGATCGGTGCAAGGAGCGGGAACAAGGGACCAGCCGCGGAGAGCGCCCCGCCGATGCTCGCGGACCCGCCCGAGTAGTTCGCGATGTTGGCGAGCACCAGGATGAGCGCGATCAGTACGAGCGCCTGCCACAGCTCGCGGAGGGTCGCGGCGAGCTCACCCCAGAGGTCGGCCGCCTTGAGGCTTGGGGTGGTGAGGAACGAGACGATGACGGCGAGCAGGATGGCGGTGCCGGTCGCGCTGACGGGTGCGAAGTCCCAGGTGCTGGCGACGAGGTCGCCGCTGGGGAGCGTGATCTGGCCCGTGAGACCGGGGATGGGGACCTTGATGACGGCGGCGGCGAGTGGGCCGTCGGCGGCGAAGAGTTGCTTGAAGGCCGGGATGCTCCACACCAGGATGAGGGCGGTGAGGATGTAGAAGGGGCTCCAGGCGACGCCGATCTCGCGCAGGCTGTGGCGCTCGATCGCCGGCGCCTCTCCCCCGCCTTCGAGGAAGATGCGCTTCGGTTGCCACACGCGACCGAAGGCGAAGAGCGCGAGCATCGCGGCGAGCCCGGAGCCGAGGTCGGCCAGCTCGGGCCCGAGGAACCAGAGCACTGCGGCTTGGACGCCGCTGAAGACGACGCTCACGATGAGCGTGGCGGGCCAGGTTTCGCGGAGTCCTCGCATGCCGTCGAGGATGAGCACCAGCAGGAACGGCACGAGGAAGGTCAGCGGCTGCAGGAGCAGCATCATGGTGCGGGACATCTCGAGCACTTCGACGCCGGCGACCTGCGCCCCGACGATGACGGGGATGCCGATGGCCCCGTAGGCGCCGGCGGCGACGTTGGCGACAAGAGACAGCATCGCCGCCTTGACGGGTTTGAACCCGAGCTGCACGAGGAGGGCCGCGCAGATCGCGATGGGCACGCCGAAGCCGGCGGCGCCTTCGAGGAAGGCGCCGAAGGCGAAGCTGATGAGTAGCACTTGGATGCGCTGGTCCGGCGAGATGCCGGAGATGGATGCTCGGATCACGTCGAAGCGTCCGCTGGCGACGGCGAGGCGGTAGAGCCACACGGCCATGACGATGATGTAGGCGATCGGCCAGATGGCGGTGAGGATGCCGAGAAGCCCGGACCCTGCGACGGCTGTGGCGGGCATCCCGAACGCGAGGAGCGCGACGACGATCTCGGCGACGACGGCGATGCTCGCCGCGAGCATCCCTTTCATCTTCAGCGTGGTGAGGCAGACGAGGAAGATGACGATGGGGATGGCGGCGACCAGCGCTGAGAGCCACGGGTTCCCGAACGGATCGGTGTTCTGCATCCACAACTCTTGAATGATCACGGGAGGCTCCGTTCGCCGCGGGTACTGGACCGGCTCTGATGGTCAGAGTAGTGGCCGCGGGTGTCACTGGGCGAGCGTTTCGTGGCGCGGGCGCCGCCGTCTCGCGCGCGCTGGACGCATTCGCGTCCGGGATCCGACGCGGCCAGCGCTAGCGTTCCCCGCCCTTTTCGCGCTCACATCCCCTGCCTGCGAGACTGCTCGCATGACGCGCATCATTGCAGTTCTGGGTGACATCACTGAGCAGGACGTCGACGCGGTCGTGAACGCAGCCAACACCGGGATGCGCGGCGGCGGCGGGGTCGACGGCGCCATCCACCGCGCGGGCGGGCCAGCGGTGCTGCAAGACTGCATCGAGAGGTTCCCCGACGGGCTGGCGACCGGCGACGCCGGATACACGACCGCGGGCGACATGAAGGCGCGGTGGGTCATCCACACCGTCGGGCCCGACTACGACTCTGGCCAGCGCGACCGCGCGCTCCTCACCTCCTGCTATCGGCGCTCGCTCGAGGTCGCCGACGAGCTGGGCGCCACCTCGGTCGCGTTCCCGCTCGTCAGCGCCGGCATCTACGCGTGGCCGCTCGACGACGCGATCGCCGCCGCAGTTGACACCATCGCAGGCTCGGGCACGCACGTCGATGAGGTGCGCATCGTCGCGCGCGATCCGGAGATCCTCGCCCTCGTGGAGAACGCGATTCGCGATCGCGCGACGGGCGCCTGATGTCACCTCTGTCGTTGAGGGGATCTGACGTGGAGGGGATGTGTCATCTCGCGAATCCACTGAACAGTGTTCAGTGGATCTGTAGGAACACACCCCTCCCCTTTGCCCTGGCTCCTGACCCCGGGGCCTCAAACCTCAGACCGGAGACCTCAAACCTCAAACCGCAGGCCTCAGACCTCGAGCCCCACTGCCGCGCTCACAACTCGACCGCGCGCGCCATCCGCTCCCCCGCGACCTCGAGCCAGTCGAGCGTCGCGTCCATGGCGCGCTGCCCTGAGCCCGCGAGCTCGGACAGCGAGAGGATGCTCACGCCGCCCTGAGCGAGCGCCGCACGTTCCTCGACCCCGAGGCCAACTCGGCCGGCGATGACGCCGAACCGCGCGCCCTCCTCCTGCGCCAGCCTGCGCACGAGTGACGGGACCTTGCCCGCCTCGGACTGCGCGTCGAAGCTCCCCTCGCCCGTGATCACGAGGTCGGCCCCGCGGAGCAGTTCACGCAGGCCGACCGCCTCGGCGACGGCCACGGCGCCTGCGGAGAGCTCGGCCCCGATCGCGAGCAGACCGAAGCCCGTCCCACCCGCGGCACCGGAACCCGGCTCGGTGGCGAGCGCGAGCACGTCTCCGCTCGCTTCCGGCGCACTGTCCAGCACCTGGGCCAGGCGCGCGAGCCCGGCGTCGAGCGCGGAGACGTCCTCGGGTAACGCGCCCTTCTGCGGCCCGAAGACGGCGGCAGCGCCGAGCTCGCCGAAGAGCGGGTTCACGACGTCGGTCAGCGCGACGAGGCCGTCGGCGGGCAGCGGCACCAGCCCGGAGAGATCGACGCTCTCCAGCGCGTGCAGGCCGCCGTTCCCGAGTGGAATCTCAGCGCCGTGCGCATCCAGGAATTGCACACCGAGCGCAGTGAGCATTCCAGCGCCGCCGTCGGTGGATGCGCTGCTCCCGAGCCCGACGAGCACACGCGTCGCCCCGTGCTCGCTCGCGTACCGGATCGCCTGCCCGAGCCCGATCGTCGAGGCGCGGAACGCCGTGTCGCGGTCGACGCCGTCAAGGAGCGCGATGCCGCTCGTCTCGGCGAGCTCGACCACCCACGTGCCGTCCGGCAGCTCGACGAGCTCCGCATCCACCGGCACCCCGATAGGGCCCTCAACCGGCACGCTCACCACCCGCGCGCCGGAAACCGAGCCCGCGATCGCCGCCGTCGTGCCCTCGCCGCCGTCGGCCATCGGCACCTCGACGCAGTCGTCGCCGGGCCTGGCCCTCAACCACCCCCGCCTAATCGCTGCGGCGACCTCGGCCGCCGAGGCGGTGCCCTTGAACGAGTCCGGTGCGATGACGGTGCGGCGCTGCATGGCACCAATCTAGGCGCTGACACGGACCGCACTCGTGAAGCCCTCCCAGCCCTCGCCCGATCTCGCTTCGTAGCCTCGTGGTCATGAGCGCATACGACTACCTGATCATCGGCGGCGGAATGGTGGCGGACGCGGCGGCCCGCGGCATCCGGGAACTGGACGACACGGGCACGATCGGCATCCTGAGCGCCGACGTCGACGAACCGTACGCGCGGCCAGCTTTGTCGAAGAAGCTCTGGGTCGACCCCGACTTCACCTGGGACCAGACGCCGCTCGGCACGAGCGACGCGACGGGCGCCGAGATCACGCTCAGCACGCTCGTCACCGGCATCGACCGCGAAGCGAAGACCGTCACGACCGACGGCGGCGACACGGTGTCCTACGGCAAGCTGCTCCTCGCGACCGGGTCGAAGCCCATCGAGATCGACGTGCCAGACAGCTCCCGCATCCTCTTCTTCCGCTCAGCGAGCGACTACCGCAGGCTGCGCGAACTGAGCGAAGACGGCGCCCACGCCGTCGTCGTCGGTGGCGGGTACATCGGCACCGAGATCGCGGCCGCCCTCGCCCAGAACGACGTCGAGGTCGACCTCGTGTTCCCCGACGAGGTACTCGGCGCGTCCACCTTCCCGCCGGCGCTCGCCGAGCGGTTCCAGGAGCTGTTCGTCGAGCACGGGGTCGGGCTCGTGCCCGGGCGCCGGGTCGAAGGGGTGCGCGCCGAGGTGCGGGCCCCGTTTGATGAGGCAGCGGATGCAGCGGATGCAGCGGATGCAACTGCAGAACACGCAGACGCTGACGCAGCGGCGGACACTCCCGCGAGCGCATCGGACTCCCCCGAGACCTCGCCGGCGGGCGTGACCGTGGTCTTCGACAACGGCGCCGAAACCGAGGCGGATTTCGTCGTCTTCGGGCTCGGGGCCACGGCCGTGGTCGACCTGGCGGAGGAGTCGGGGCTGGTCGTCGACGAGGGCGGGGTGGTCGTCGACGCGCAGCTGCGCACCATCGACCCGTCGATCTGGGCGGCCGGTGACATCGCCGTCTACCCAGACCCGGTGCTCGGGCAAACTCGGGTCGAGCACGTCGACAACGCCAACGAGATGGGTGCCGCCGCGGGCCGCTCCATGGCGGGGTCGGCGGAGCCCTACTCGCATACGCCCTACTTCTATTCGATGGTCTTCGGCACCAGGTGGGAGGCCGTCGGCACGCTCGACCCCGAGCTCGATGTGCTCGAGGCGGAGCTGCCGGAGTCGGGCGAGTCCGACGAGAGTCGCGTGCTCTACTTCCGTGACAAATCCGGGGCGCCCGTCGGGGTGCTGCTTTGGGATGTGGGCGAGGACGAGGCACTCCGCGACGCCGCCCGATCGGTCATCGATGACGGCGTGACGTCGACCGACGAGCTGCGCACGCGCATCCGCTGACCAGCGTTCGCGCGCGCCACGCGGGGCGCACGGGCCGCGCGGGCGAACGCCCGGCAGAGCGTGACCTCTGCCGGGCGTTCGTGCGCGAGACGGCGGGCGTCAGCCGCTGACGGTGCGGCGCACGCGCTCCTCGGAGAGCGATCGGCCGAGCTGCGCGAGCTGCATCGCTGCGCCGAGCGGAAGCACGTACAGCAGCAGGCGTGCGTCGAGCGACGTCCACGCGAAGACCCCGGCGAGCGCGACGCTCGCCGCGACCGCGATCACGAAGTACGTGAGCCCAGAGCGCACCGTGGCGGCGGCCGGCCGAGCGCGCGCCACCCAGGCGGTTGCCGCGAACAGGATGGCGGAGATCACGACGGGGCCCGCGAGGAGGGTGTCCGCCCACCCCGCGGTGCTGTGCACTGCCGACGCGGCACTGGTGCCGATGAGGAAGGCGGCCGCTGCAGCGAGGGCGAGCCAGCTGCCGCCGCGCGGTTGGGTGTTGCCGTTCATGTTGGACTCCTCTGCTTGGTCGTCGCCGATGCGGCTGAGCGCCGCGGTGCTGCCCAGTTCGGTTTAGCTCTCGCCGCCGAGCGCGAGAATGAGGGCCGAGTTCGCGCCAAGGCCGAGCGCCTTCAGGCCCGAGATGACAAGCGGCTTGTTGGCGTTGATGAGCGTCACGACGACTGGCTTCGCGGCCGCGCCGAACGGGATGCAGCCGATGACGGTCTGGGCGATGAAGTCGACCGGGTCGCCCGACTTGTAGCTCGAGTACGCGCCGTAGCCTGCCGAGCCGATGCACGCGGCAACGACCGCGAAGGGAATCAGGGGGACGGCGGCGCGACTCTCGTCACCAGCCGCGTCCGCGTTGGCTTCGGCGAGGAGTTGCTCGACTCGTGCGTCCTGCTGCTCCGGGCTGAGGGATGCCGTGTACTCGACCTCGGCCGCGAAGGCCTCTTGCGAGTATCCGGCGCTGTCGGCGGCGCTTGCCGCGACGGTGGCGACTGGTGCTTGGGCGGCGTTCGCGGCGGTGCTGCCCGCGACGCCGAGGGCTCCAGCGACGACGATGGATGTGGCCAGGGTGACGGTGTTCTTCAGCTTCATGATTCCTCCGTGAGTGTGCTCATCGAGTGCATGTTGCGTGACTGCCGGTTATGGCCCGACGTCTTCGACCCTAGGAGGCTGGGTGCGGGGTCAGTCAAACGTTTTCACCGGACGCCCAGGGTCATTGATGCTCCGCTCAGGAACGGGAGGTGCGGTCACGGCGGCAGGGCCCGACCGCGTCGGACTCCCGGGCACCGAGGCCCGCAGACACCGACGCCCGCAGACACTGCGACTCGCGGTCAGGCGGCTGGTACGGTGCTCCCCCGGCTGGCGCGAAGCGCCGCCAGCTCGAGGCCGCGCTCGGTGCTCGGGAACCGTTCGGCGGCCGCGCGCACCTCGTCGGCTGGGAAGTTGGCGCCGAACAGCTCGCTGCCCGGCTGCAGCAGGAAGCTGTCGTGCAGGGTGCCAACGCGCACAGGGTCGAAGCCGGCTGCATCCACGAGCGCCGCCGCGGCTTCGACGTCGGCGGCGACGTCACCGGCGACCCCGATGCCGCGCCGGCCCGGGGCTCCGGCTGGGGCTGGCCCCTCGTCGAGGTCGTGGTAACCCATGTGGTTGAAGGCCTTCACGACGCGCGATTCGGGCAGCAGTTGCTGCACGAGCTCGCTGCTGGCGAGGAACGGGTCGTTGAGGTCGTCGCGGACGCCGTCGATCTCCCACCAGTAGTTCATGGCGTCGATGACGAGCTTGCCGCGCAGTGCGTCGCTCGGGATCGCCTCGTGGCCGTCGACCGGCAGCGCCTTGCCGAGCGGCAGGGCAAGCACGACGATGTCGGCCTGCTCGGCCACCTCGGCGCTGATGCCGGTCGTGGCACCCGGCACGAGCACGTCGATGATGAGGTCGATCTTGCTCGGCGACCCCGAGCCCGCGATGAGCACGCGGTAGCCGCGGTGGATGAGGAGGCGCGCGAGCACAGTGCCGACCTTGCCTGCGCCGAGGATGCCGATCGTGGGGAGCGTCGTGGTTGGCTGCATTCCCGCCGTCGTGGTGGTGTCGTGCTGGGCGTTAGACATTGATGGCCTCTTTCGCGAGCAGGGCCCGGACGCGGGGTGCGACCTCGGTGCCGAGGAGGGTAATGGTCTGCGAGCGCGCATCCGTCGGCAGGCCGATGACGTCGTACTTGAGGTCAAAGCGGCTGATGCGCAGGGCGTCGACCATGCGGACGATCTTCTTCGCGACCGTGTCCGGTGAGCCGACGAAGAGGGCGCCCGACTCGAGCTCCATGAGGTAGCGCTCCTTGGTGGGCGGGTAGAAGCCGCGCTCTCTGCCCATCATCTCAACCATGGGCTTCCACGCCTCCCACCACGTCTCGGCGGCTTCCGCATCGGTCTCGGCGACGAGGCCCAGCGCGTGCTGACCGACCCGGCCCGGGGGCATCCCGAACTTCTCGAGCGCCCGGTGGTAGAGGTCGACGTGGCCGGCGAAGCGCTCGGGCTGGCCGCCGATGATGGCGAGCATGAGGGGCAGGCCGTAGCGGGCCGCGCGCACGACCGAGTCGGGGCTGCCTCCGACGCCGACCCAGGTGGGGATGCCGCCTGGCCGCATGCGGGGGTGCAGGGTCTGGTCGACGAGCGGGCTGCGAACGGTGCCTGACCAGGTCACCGAGTCGTTCCGCTGCAACTGCATGAAGAGGTCGAGCTTCTCTTCGAAGAGCTGCTCGTAGTCGGCGATGTCGTAGCCGAAGAGCGGGAACGATTGGGTTTGGGATGCGCGCCCCACGACCATCTGCGCGCGCCCGTTCGAGAGGGCGTCGAGGGTGGAGAACTCGTTGTAGAGGCGCACGGGGTCGTTGGTGCTGAGCACGGTGACGGCGGACCCGAGGCGGATGCGCTCGGTCGCGGTCGCGATGCCAGCGAGGATCACCGGGGTCGCGGAGTCGACGAAGCCCTCGCGGTAGTGCTCGCCGATGCTGAAGACGTCGAGGCCGACCCGCTCGGCGAGGCGGGCTTCGTCGACGAGGAGGCGCACGGTCTCGGCGTCGGACATCGGGCGGCCGCCGACGTTGGGCACGTCGCCGAACGAGTTGAGGCCGATCTCGAACTCAAATCGGGCCGCATCCGCTGCATCGGTTGCATCCGCTGCGCTCATCGCGTCTTGCACGCTCATCAGGACCTCCAGGTAGTTGACGCGTCAATAATGCACCCCAGTAGTTGATGTGTCAACTATGTGGCATGATGGGCGCACGAGCGAGCGGAGCACCCCATGAGCAAGCAGCAGCGAACGCAGATCAGCGCCGAGGAATTACGCGTGTGGCGCGGGTTCATCGAGACCACCGGGGTACTCAACGCGCGCCTGGCGAGCCGCATGCAGAGCGAGTCGTCGATGTCGACCGGCGACTACAGCGTGCTGCTCGCGCTACGTGAGGCGCCCGGCCGTTCGCTGCGCTCGTCGGAGCTCGCGGCGTCAATCGGCTGGGAACGCAGTCGCCTCTCGCATCAGCTCGGCCGCATGGAGAAGCGGGGCCTGCTGCGCCGCGACCCCTGCCCTGAGGACACGAGGGGGTCGGTCGTGAGCTTGACCGAGGAGGGGGCGACGGCGTTCCGGCGTGGCTCGGTGCCGCACCTGTTGGCAATCCAGGAACTGTTCCTCGAGGCCCTCTCTCCCGAGCAGCTGGCGCAGGTCGAGTCGTTGACGGATGCGCTGCGCGGGCACCTGGGGCTCGACGAGCCGGAGGGCGGCCCTGAGCGTGACTGACGAGGCACGACTGTCGGGCGACGGCGTGCGGTTCGCGACGGTGGTCGTGATCGGAGCCGGCCAGGCCGGGCTGTCGGCGGGATTCCACCTGCAGCGGCGGGGATTCGCGAGCGCGCTCGGCGACCCCGCTTCGCGTGATGCCGCGCCCGACGCCCAGCGCACCTTCGTGATGCTCGACGCGAACCCGCGCGCGGGTGGCGCGTGGCAGCACCGCTGGGCGTCACTGACGATGGCGACGGTGAACGGCATTTTCGATCTGCCGACGTTCGCGCGGACCCCCGGCAGCGACGACGAGCCGAGCCGAGATGCGGTGCCGCGGTACTTCGCCGAGTTCGAGGATGCGCATCCACTGCCCATCCTGCGGCCAGTGCGGGCGCTCGAGGTGTCTCCCGCAGACGGCGAGCCCGGTGGGGACTTCCTCGTGCACACCGACACGGCGGGCACGTGGCGTGCCAGCGCGATCATCAACGCCACCGGCACCTGGAACAACCCGCTGCTCCCGCACATCCCAGGTCAGGAGACGTTCGAGGGGCGCCAGTTGCATACGCGCGACTACGTGTCGGCGGAGGAGTTCGTGGGCCAGCGCGTTGGGATCGTCGGTGGCGGCATCTCGGCCGTGCAGCAGCTCGAGGAGATCTCGCGCGACGCGACGACGTTCTGGTACACGCGGCGCGAACCGGTGTTCCTGGAGGGCGGCTTCACGCCGGAGGTTGAGGGGCGCCGCACCATCGAACGGGTCACCGCGGATGTGGAGGCGGGTGAGCCGGCCAGCAGCGTCGTCTCGTACACGGAACTCGGCTGGACGCCGTACGCGGTCGCGGCCCGCGATCGGGGCGCGCTCGTGCGCAGGCCGATGTTCACGTCGATCGAACCGGAAGGCGTGCGGGAAGCCGACGGCTCGTTGACGCCCGTCGACGCGATCCTGTGGGCGACGGGGTTCCGCGCCGACCTCGCGCACCTCGACGGGCTCGGGCTTCGGAACAGCCGCGGCGGCATCACCATGCGGGGCACGCAGGTGGCCGCCGACCCACGCATCCACCTCATCGGCTTCGGCCCCTCGCAGTCGACGGTCGGCGCGAACCGGGCCGGGCGCGATGCCGTTCGGGGGATTGAGAAATTGACACTTACTTCACCTTTGATACAACAAAAGTGAACAATGAAAGATAGTGAACCGGACATTCCCCGGTGAATGCAGAATAGCCCTGTTTTTACAGAGCAAAATGCCCGAAAGGCTAATGCAAATACTGCTCTCTGCGGGTTAGATTCGGTGCGTTGAACCGTTCAGACCCTGGGGGCAATCGTGTCGTCCGCCGTGTATCGACGTCGCCGCGCGGCGGTGCTCGGCGCGCTCGTAGCCGCCGCGGTCGTGCTGGTCGTCGCGACGAGCCTCGCCTCTCGCACCGGGGCCGAGTCGCGGATCTGCGAGGTACTTCGCGAGCACGCAGACACGAGCGCGGTGCTCGGTAGCCCGGTGGTTCCGTCGTTCCATGACGCGGAGAGCGTGGAGCGTCGCATAGAGCTCATGGACCTCGTCGACCCGCCGGCCTCCGCGAGCGAGGCGTGGGCGTCGTGGCGCGCGCATCTGGGGCGGGCGCACGCTGACTTGCAGGCGGGGGTGACGCAGACGCAGGGGCTGATCTGGTTCCCGGCGTCGCCCGCGGTCGCCCGGGCGGGGGCGGACGTCGCGGCCGTGTACTCGGCCTGCACGTAGCCGGCGCGCATCCGTTGACCAGGCTCGACGCGTACCGTCCCCGCATGACTACGCCACAGGATGTCTCCCCAAGTTCCGACGATTCGACGGGCGACGAGCGCCTGCACAAGCTCATCGAGGAGGTCGAGAGCGAGCACGGCGATGAGGGTGCAGCCGCGATGGCCGACGAATTGCGCGACCAAACCGAAGAGACGCAGCAGGAGAACGAGGATCCGGCCGAAGAACAGAACTAGGTGGATGCGCGGAGCAGTCACGCAGTCGAGGCACCTAGCCTCGACGCATGACTCGTCCCAGCGCCACCGAAACCGTCCAGGTCGACGACGAGCGATTCCGCGTCACCGAGTGGCGTTTCTCGCCCGGGGCGGAGACCGGGTGGCACACCCACGAGCTGCCGTACGTCGTCGTTCCGCAAACGACGGGCACCCTCACGGTAGAGACCTCCGAAGCCGAACCGTTCGCCATGGACTGCATAGCCGGTGTCAGCTACAGCAGGGCGCCGGGCGCGCACCACAACATTGTCAACGACCGCGACGAGGCGTTCACCTTCGTCGAGATCGAAGCGAAACCCGCGCCGGTGGCGTGAGGCTTGGCCCCGCTACTCCGTGGGGCGCTTCAGGACGTCCTTCGCGGCACGAATACCAACGCGCGCGCCGTAGAGCACGAAGCCGAGCAGGGCAGCGCAGCCGGCGAGGACGACGACGATCATGGCGGGCCCGGACAGCGGGAACAGCACGATCAGTCCGGTCACGAGCGCGAAGATGCCGGCGATCATCGTTGGCCGCTTCGATCGCACGTGCGCCGCACTCCACGCCACCTCGCTGGACATGGTGCTGGGAGTGCGGATGCCAGCGAGGTCGTTGCGCTTGAGCTGGCCGGATGCCGCGGCCTGGGCCATCCACATGACGAGGAGCCCGGAAGCGAGCATGACGATGGCGAGCACGAGCCTGATCGCGAGGGGAGCATCCATCTGCTCCACCCTAGGACAGACGACCGACGGGGTCGGAGCCCGCGGCCGCCATCAGCACGACACCCTCGCGACTACACCTGCTCGGGTCGGCGGATGGCTTCCGCTCCCCCGTCGATGAAGATGACCTGGCCGGTGACGTAGCCGTTGTCTGCGCTCGTGAGCCAGGCGAGCAGGTTGGAGACCTGGATGGGGTCGGCTGCTGGGCCTCCGTAGGGGGCCGGGGCACCCGCATCCAGTGCCGCGCGCCCCTCTTCGGTCTCGAGGGCGCCGGCGGTCATGGGCGTGAGGATCACGCCGGGAGCGACGGCGTTGAGTGCGATGCCGGCCTTCGCCCACTCTGCCGTGGGCGCGTGCTTCCGAACCCAGCGCGCGATGGAGAGCTTCGAGGTGGTGTAGAGCACTGAGGATCCGGTTGCGTTGGCGGTCGCGCCGAGCGAGTCGGCGTAGGCGAGGGCGGCGGCCTCATCGCCGGATTCGATGAGCTCAAGCAGCTTCTCGTCGACCTCTTCGAGGGCGGCGAGAGATGCGACGACGGCGGCGCGCGGGGCGTCCGACTTCGCGAGCAGCGGCCGGAGCCCCTCGAGGGTCGCGACGGCGCCGAAGTGATTCACGGCAACCGTGACCGGGGCCGGGACGACGAGGCCGGCGATGGCAAGGACGCCGTCGACGACTCCCCCGCTGAGTTCAGTGGCGCGGGTGACCAGCTCGGCGCGCCCTTCCTCGGTGGTGAGGTCGGCGTTGATGTCGGCGCCCTTGAGGTCGACGCCGATGACGGTGTGCCTGTCGGCGCGGAGCTTGTCTGCGGTGGCTTTGCCGATGCCGGAGGCCGAGCCGGTGACTACGTAGGTGCGGGTCATGAGGGGGTGTCCTTATCGTCGTTGATGAGCCAGGCAGGGAGGAGCGCAAGCAGCTGCTGCTGCACGCGCTCGGTGGGTTCGGGGGTGTCGCTGAGGAGCCATGCGGTGAGTACGGCGAGGGAGCCGCCCGCTACGTAGTCGGCGGCGACCTTCGGGTCGAGGCCGTCGGGGACAGTCAGCCGCATGGTGCCGAGGGCCTGCTCGGCGAAGGCCGCGCGCACGGCACGGGCCGCCTCGGCGGTGGTTCGGCTGCCGAGAACGCCGGCGTAGAGGGTGCGGCGCTTCGCGAACTCGGCGACGAGGTGCGAGGTGGTCGCTCGGGCCGTCTCGATGGGGCGCGCCGTCTCGCGCAAGCGCAGGTCGAGGGCTTCGATGTCGGTGAACACCTCGGTGAGGATTCGCACGGCGAGGGCGTCGAGGTCCTTGAACTGCGCGTAGAACGTCGAGCGGCTGACGCCGGCTTCGGCGACGATCGCCGGAACCGTGACCTCCTCGCCGCGGGCCGAGAGTCGTTCGACGGCGGCGACGATCGCGGCCTGCGTCCGTGCGGGACGCGGGTCGGGCGAGCGAGGTGTGGCGGTCGTTGGCACAGGACCAGCGTAGCAAGTTTCGGACTGTTGTCCAGAAAATCAGCTGCCCAGCACTCCTTGGAGCCACATCGGGTGGAACATCACTTGGCTCTTACGATCAGCCCTGTCCGACGGAACTCTTGTAGGCAACGAGGTCGGCGCTTGTTCTCGTCCGCGAGCACGAGCATCCACTCGTCGAACTCGAGACGGTCGGTTGCTCCGGCCGCCGTGGCAGCAGCTCGCATCTCAAGTAGCGCCGCCGCTGCAATCGGATACATGCTGACGTCGGCATGCTTCAGGAACTTCGTCACGAGTCGCCGGTAGTGGGGTAGCGTGTCGGCCGGATGCGTGCGCACCCGTGCTACGCAGAGCTGCTGCCAGAGCTTGTCCCGACCAGAAGGGCCGAGCATGTATTGCGGCTCGTCCGCCGGGTAGTGCTCAGTCGCGAACTGCCACGCCTCGTCGTCGCGGCCTTCCTCGAGCAGATATCTGATGAACGAGTCGCTAGCGCTGGCCGCCAGGTGCTTTTCGGCGAATGCACGCGCCGCATCCCAAAGACCCGCGGAGGCGGCCGCGGAGCGGTATCGCTTGAGCGACTCGTGGCTGGGAAACTTCCGGAACCAATCTCGTTGCAGTGTGACCTGAGCCGCCTGGTCGCCTCGCGACTGCGCATCCGCGATCAGGAATTCGAGTAGCCGCTCACCGCCGCCGTAGCTTCGATCGTTGACCTCGAGTCCCCGGCGAGCCCAGTCGACGGCATGGTCGTGGTGTCCAGCTTCGACGAGGTCAACGAGAAGCGGCGCAATCTGAAAGGCGTTCAGTGAGGGCCCGCCGTGGGCGGCGACGATGGCTTCGGCGTCACGATCGAGGACGGCGAGTCGCCGCAACGGGTAGCTACCGTACTCGCCGATGTCAGCCTTAGCGATGGCCGCTCGATACTGCTCGATCGACTTCGGAGTGAGCGCTGGCGCGTAGGCGACGATGTCTGGGTCGAAGAAATCCTGTTGCCCTCCGTACCGAAAGTTGATCAACCACTTCACGAGGCGCGTCTGCTGGGCCTGGGTAAGTGGCGGGCTGGAGGTGATTGTGGCCCGTTCGTGCGCATCCATCAGTTCGCCGACGAGCTGCGACTGGAGGCCTGACGAGTCGTCGGACCTGAGGATGGCGCGCGTCGCGAGGGTGAGCGCGCGTTCGATGATCGAGAGCAAGGCTGGTGTTGACTCCTCTGCCAGATTCCGGAGGAGTTCCACGACTTCTTCACCGTCGTCGGCATAGTCGTTTGCGTCGCGGTAGTCGTAGAACTGTCGTGTGGGCGTGAGGACATCGTTGACCAGTTCGAGCGCGGCCGAGAGCCGGTTGTCGTAGATACTTGCCACGCTGGTCCCGACTGGGGCGGTGCCCCGTTCCCGATGGCGTTCCATGCGCTCGTAAGCGCCTGGAACGTTGTCCGCGACGTCAGCCACCATGTCGAGAAGCTCAGCTTGGTTGAGTTGCCGCAACCAGGCGGCGAACGGGTCTGCGTCGACGGGCTTGATCATGGCAGCGATTCTGTCAGCCGGTGCATCCGATTGGGCAAGATCCGGCTTTGCACGGATGCGATACCTCGCGTTCCCCCACCCCGACAGTGATGTCGGTGGCTGGTCAGTCGCCCCAGGCGCCCGTCCCGAGGAAGCCGTGCATCCGCTCGAGGTGTGGCTCGAGGTCCCAGCCCTGCGCCGCAACCCAGTTGTCGTCGTAGTACGTGTTGGCGTAGCGGGCTCCCCCGTCGCAGATGAGGGTGACCACGCTGCCCTGCTCACCGGCGGCGAGCATCCGCGCGATCACCTGGAAGGCGCCGACGAGGTTCGTGCCCGTGGACCCGCCCGCCCAGTGCTGGGTGCGTTCGCGCAGGATGCGGATCGCGGCGATCGAAGCAGCGTCTGGCACCTGAATCATGTCGTCGATGACGGTCTCGATGAAGGACGGTTCGACGCGTGGGCGCCCGATGCCTTCGATCTTCGAGCCGCGGCCGGTGGCGTGGGTGCGGTCGCCGGTCTTCCAGGCTTCGTAGAAGGCGGAGCCTTCGGGGTCGACCACGGCGAGCCGCGTGTCGTGTCCGCAGTAGCGGGCGTAACGACCGAACGTGGCGGAGGTGCCGCCGGTGCCTGCGCTGACGACAATCCAGCTCGGGATGGGAAATCGCTCGAGCGTCATCTGCGAGTAGACGCTCTTGGCGATGTTGTTGTTGCCGCGCCAGTCGGTCGCGCGTTCGGCGTTTGTGAACTGGTCGAGGTAGTGCCCGTCGACGTCGGCGGCGAGGCGTTCAGCTTCGGCGTAGACGTGCAGGGGTTCGTCGACGAAGTGGCAGCGGCCGCCGTAGAACTCGATGAGTTCGATCTTCTCGCGGCTCGTGGTGCGGGGCACGACCGTCACGAACGGGAGGCCGAGCATGCGGGCGAAGTACGACTCGGAGACGGCGGTGGAGCCACTGGATGCTTCGACGAGCGTGGTGCGCGGCCCGACCTGTCCGTTGACGATGGCGTAGAGGATGAGGGAGCGCGCGAGGCGGTGCTTGAGGGAGCCGGTCGGATGCACCGACTCGTCCTTCAGGTACAGGTCGATGCCCCACTCCCGCGGGAGGGGGAAGACGTGGAGGTGGGTGTCGGCGCTGCGGTTGGCGTCGGCCTCAAGCATGCGGATCGCGTTCTGCATCCAGCGGCGGTCGGAGGAAGCGTCGTGGGGCATGAGTTCAGTATGACGGGGCTGGCGGTCACTCGGCGGGCGGGGTGCCCGCCGCATTCCGCGCGGCGCAGTCGCTCAACGTGACGAGGTCGGCGGCGCCGAGGCTCGGCCAGCCGTGGATCCGCTCGACGAGCGAACCGGGAAGCGCATCAGCGCCGGCGACTGCCCCGGCGAGTGAGCCGGCGATGGCCGCGACCGTGTCGGTGTCGTTGCCGCCGCGCACGGCGCGCTCGAGCGCATCCACTGCCGAAGTGGCACCTGCGACCGCGGCCAGTGCTCCTTGGAAAGCCCGGACGACCCATCCGTTCTGCTCGGAGAAGTCGCGCGGGTGCGCGCCTGGCGCGAGCGCCGCTTCGATGAATCTTCGCCATCGCTCACGCCGGTCGCTCTGGACGGCGTCGAGCTGCCCGAGCACGTCGAGTTCGCCGGTGACGATGGCGTGGCGGATGCTCAGGCACCACAGCACGCATGCGTCGATGTTGTCGTCTTCCCAGTGCGTGAGCTGCGCGACCCGGGTGGCGGCGTCCACGAGTGCGGCTTGGCGCCCGTGTCCGAGGTAGCCGAGTGGGAGCGGGCCTGTGCGCATGAGGGCACCGTTGCCGCCGCTGCGACCGGATCGCTCGTGAACGTTGCGCGCGGCTTCGCGAGCCCGCGATTCGGTGACATCGCCTTGGAGCGCCGACAGGACTGTGCGCGTCTGGGCACCCACGTCCTTGGCATCGCGCGCCCACTCGCGCCACGCAACGACAACCCGGGCAAGCGTGTCGGCCTCGTTCAGCGAGTCCCCCGCCGCGATGGCCTGGAGGATCGGCATCGCCATCGATGTGTCGTCCGTCCACTCGCCGACTCCGTGCCCGAACACCCCGACCCCGAACATGACCGGCGTCTCATCAGACAGTGGCGGCCCGAACTCGTACTGGGAGCCGAGAGCGTCACCGACAGCGGATGCGAGCACGGCGCCGCGGGCGCGGTCGAGTTGGGCTGGCGTGAGGGTCATGCAGCAATGATGACCAGCACAACCGACATTTTCGCTGAGGCGGAAGCCGTATACCCGTCCTGCCCGGATCGCGAGCCGAGCAAGGGCTGCAATTCGATCAGACGCGTCGCGTCGCCGGGATGGGTGAGTATATGAGCATGAGGTCTGTTCGAGTGGTCGCGGCCGTGTTCGTCGCAAGCGCTGCCTTGGTGTCGATGGCCGCGTGCCAGCAGCTTTCGCAGCTCACCAACTCCGGTGACCCAGCGACGTGGCGGCTCGTGGAGCCGTCCACGGTCTCCGCTTCGAGCGACGAGCTTCACATTGAGGTCACACGCCTTGGTTGCTCCGGAGGCGAGACCGGTGAGGTTCTCGAGCCGCAGGTCACGTACGAGGCGGAGCATATCGTCATTCGCGTCGACGTCGTGCCGGTTTATGGGCTTCAAACTTGCCCGGGCAACGATGCGGTTCCGGTCGTCGTCCAGCTCACGGAACCGATCGGTTCGCGCTCGCTGATCGACGGCGGGTGCGCACTCGAGGGCGTCGGCACGACTGTGGAGTGCGTCGATTCTGCGCTTCGCTTCGAAGGCGAGTAGTCGGAAAGGCAAGCAACCGCACGGGCGGGCCTCAGCGTTTCCTCGGCACCAGTATCCCGACCGCGAAGAACCCGGCGAGCACCGCGCCCCAGATGATCGCGGCGATCACCCCACCGACGAGGAACGGGAAGTTCCAGATCGCGATGACCAGCACCAGGACGAGCCCGATGCCACCGGCTAGCGACGCGACAGTGACCCACGACGAGGCCGTGCCCTCGGCCGCATCCCGTTTCAGGCGTGCTCGGAAGGCGACGACGGCGAAGCTCGCGAGGGTCATCATGACAATGACACCCACCGCGCCGGCGCCGGAGTACCAGGTGTAGATCTGCAGCACGGGGTCGAGCTGAGCGAGCGCGGAGACGACGACCACGATTGCCGTAATGATCGTCACCCACAGGGATGCGCGTGACGGCGCCGAGTGATTCGGGTGCACGGCGGCGAGGCTGCGCGGGAGCACGTCCCGCTCCCCCAGCGTGAACAGGTAGCGGGTGACGATGTTGTGGAACGCGAGCATGCACGCGAACATGCTCGTCACGACGAGCACCTGCACGATGTCGGCCATGATCGGCGCGACCACGTCGCCGGCAAGGCCGACGACGACGCCAGCCGGGTCTTCGTTCGAGAGGGCAACCGCGTTGTCGGCGCCGAGGCCCGCGATGACGAGCCAGGACGAGACGAAGTAGAGCGCACCCACCGCGATGACGGCGATATAGGTCGCGCGGGGCACGGTGCGCTCGGGGTCACGGGCCTCGTTGCGGAATACGGCGGTCGCCTCGAAGCCAAAGAAGCCGAGGAACGCGAACAGCAGGCCGAGGCCCGGCGTGCCGGAGACGGCCTCGCTCACGCTGAACGGCAGCGTCGTGAGCTCGCGCCCGGATGCGAGCACGCCCACGTCGATGACGATGACCGCGACGACCTCGAGCACGAGCACGACGCCGAGCACCTTCGCGGAGAGGTCGATGTTGCGGTAGCCGAGGAACCCGACGATCGCGATCATGAGGCCCGAGATCAGCCACCAGGGCACCTGCATCCCAGTCCACAACTCGAAGAGGTTGCCTGCCTGCACGCCGAGGTAGCAGGTCATCGAGACGGTGAGCAGTACGTAGGAGAGCAGGGCGATGGATGCGGTACCCAGCCCCAGGCGTCGCCCGAGTCCGCGGTCGACGTACGAGTAGAAGGCGCCCGCGTCGGGCACGTGCGGGGTCATCCACGCGTAGCCGACTGAGAACAGCAGCAGGATCGCGGTGGCGACGAGCACCATGAGGGGTGCGCCGACGGAGCCGGAGACGCCGAAGATGATCGGGAAGTTCGCGGCGACCACGGTGATGGGCGCGGCGGCCGCGATCACCATGAACACGATTCCGGGCACGCCGAGCTTGCGGGTGAGTGTCTGCGTCAAGGGTGGGGTCCTCTTCTCGGGCGAGCTGAGACGGGGGCGGGCTCGCGCGGGTACCTGAGAACTGTAGTGGGGTTGGGCGCACACGGATGCGCGGAGCCGAGTAGTGCGCGCTGGGGTTCGGGCTCTTCCGGCGCCGTGACGGACGGCTGCGGTGAAGAAGGAGGCGTCAGTCGACTCTGAGGTTCCCGACGACGCCGCGATCGGGAGCGTCCGGCCCGCGTGGTGGAGTCCGGCCGGCGGTGTCCGCGCCCCCTACCCGGTTGCTGCGTTCGGTGAGGGCGACGAGTGCCAGGTGTCGGTCGGCACTCCAGCAGACGACGCGCCCCTTCTGGTCCGTGTTACGGGAGAGCACCCCGGCGTCGCACAGCTGCGTCAGAGCTTTGTGGGCGGCAACGTTGGACACTCCGTAGGCGGCAGCAACGGAGTCGGCGGTGACAACTGGCTCGGTTGCCAGCCGGCCCAGGATGCGCAGCGCGACCGCGTCGCGCCTGGGGCGTGCGGGCGACAGTCGCTGCTGGGTGCGCCATTCGATGAGCTGCTCGAGAGTCTCGGCGTCGAGTCGTTGCACGTCGTCCGCGAGCCGAACTGCATTGGCGGCCGCCAGCTCCGCGGCCTCAGAGAACGCGATGATCCATTCGTCGACGCGTCCCGATCGGTACTCGGTGAGACCGTCGATGTACGCGTTCTTGGCGCCCGCAAAGACCGTGCTGATGGGGATGAGGATGTTGCGAAGGGCATCCGCGCGCTTGAGGACGGTGTGGATGAGGGCACGGCCTGTGCGCCCGTTGCCGTCGACGAAGGGGTGGATCGTCTCGAACTGCGCGTGCGCGATGGCGGCGCGCACGACGGGGTTCCCGTCGGTGGCGGTCACGAATTCGGACAGGTTGCCGATGAGGCGACGAACTTCCGTTTCGGGCGGCGGGATGAAGTCGGCGCGGAGGGGTGAGTACCCCGGGCCGCCGACCCAGTTCTGCTCGGTGCGGATGCCGAGCGTGAGGCTGGGTTCGATCGTGTGCTGGAGCGCCTCGATGTCGGCGACGCGGATGGGTCGCGTGTGATCGGCGAGGGCGGCGATCGCGTCTTCCGTGGCGCGTACGTTCGCGACCACGTCGAGCGCGACGGGCTTGCCTTGGCGCAAGAGCTCGGCGATTGCGAGGCGCTTTGGCGTGACGCGGTTCCCTTCGATCCAGGATGAGGAGATGCTCTCGGATCGAATGAGCAGGTGGTTGAGGAATTGACCTTTCGTTCCTACCCGCTCGTCTGCGCGAGTGAGCGCCTGGAGCGCGTCCTGCGCGGCGCGTTCGGCTGCTGCGGAGAGAGGCGCAAGGTCGGGGTCGAGTTCGTCGGGCACGAAGGCGCGGTAGCGGCCGCCTGCGCGGTCTTTTCGGCTCACACCAAAGGTGTCCTGTGGTTCCCAGATTTGATCGACGTAGACCATTGGCCACTCCTCTCCACGATTTGGCGCGAGAGCCCTTGCATAACTTTAGAGTGTTTAAAGTTAAAAGTCACGGCATTGTGTCCAAGGTTCCGTCTGGGAAGGCCCTGGCGGCCGCAGGTCAATCGTCGGCATCCCGTTGGCCTCTGCCCCCATCTTGGCGAGCAACTCGAGCATGTCTTCCTGGCGCGGCTGACCGAGCGTCAGCCGGTACATCGTCAGCGCTTTCCGCAACCGCTCGTACTTCACCGCGTCGCGGCTGAGCGGGTACTGAGCGATCACACGGTGGATGCGTGCGTCTCCCGGGTACATCCACCACGGCGAGAACTCACCCAGGCCGTTATCGACGTCCTCGGCCGCTTCGAACGCGGCCCGCCAGGCGCGCGCATCCGTCGATGCGAGGGCATCAGCCCAGTGCGCGGCGGCGACGTTCTTGCGCACGGCGTGGCCGGCGAATCGGTTCACGCGCCCTTCACGCTGCTCGAAGTCGACGGGATTCGACGGCAGGTTCCAGTGGACAACGGAGTGGCTCCACCAGTGGAAGTCGATGCCCTCTTGTCCGACGCTCGTCGAGGCGAGGACGAACGGCGCGAAGGGGCTGTTAAAGGCCCCTCGCACCTCGCCCTGGCGGGCACCGGTCTTCGCATCCGCGTCGGTGTTCTGCTTGCCTCCGTAGCGCAGCGCGAATCGCGCCGTCAACGGGATATCTTCTCGCTCAAGGGTGGTGTCGTGGGCCACGTACCGAGCTGGGCGCAGCGTCATCGCCTCAACCGCGCGTCTGGCCAGAGCGAGCAAGTCATCGTCCCCAGCCTCTTCTCCACCGTTCTCGCTGTGCAGTTGGAAGAGGTACTCGTCGAGCACGGCGCGCAGGTTGCCGTCGGCGCAGTAGTCGAGCACTCGGCGCCACTGCGTTTCGTCTGGGTCACGGGCGCCCTCCCCGTTCCTGGCGTACAGGGTCTCGAGCAACGCGATGCTCTCCGGTCGATTGAAGAGTGAGCGGATGCCCTCCGCGAGCGCGAATGCCGCCCGCCATGCGCCGCCCTCAGTGACGAGGGGCCCGGCGACCGACCAGATCGCACCGAGAGCAGCATTACCGGGTGCGAATGCGGCAAGGCGGGCAAGGTCAGTTCCGCCAACGCTCGGGTCCGTCGCGGCCCCGTGGGCGCGACCAGCCACCTCGTCGCTGGTCTCGCGCCCGCGGGTTGCAGGGCCAGCCGTCCGAGCGAGGTCCAGCGCCTCCGCGACGTGCAGTGTGAGTCCCTTGGAACCACGTTCGGTCCCACGGAGTTCACCTTGCCCCTCGCCATCGTCGCCTGGGTCGTGCAGTTCGCGGATGAGGCTCGACGCCGAGGCTGAGGAGAGATCGCTGGGCACGGCGCCGGGGTAGGCGAAGTAGGCGTTTGCCCCGGTCGCGGAGCTCCTCCCGGCCAGTCTGCGTTCGACTTGTTCGAGCAGCTCGTCTGCCCCGAGGAGCGCCCCAGCGGAGCCTGCGAGCGCAGTTTCCGCGGAGCGTGCCCCGGCGAGCGGGTCGCCGATACTGGCGAGGGCGGGATGCGGCCAGAACAGCGCAAGCGTGGACATCGCGGCGGGTCGCTCGCCCTCGCTGAGGTTGTAAGCGAGCCGTCGCGCGGCGACTCCCTTGCGCCCGTCGGCGGAGTTCTCGCGGAACAGCGAACGCTCGCCTGCCATGTGCCGCTCGGCTTCGTAGCTGAGGAGTCCAGCGACGGCGCCAGGCACGGCGGACCAGGCCGAGAAGATGACCTGCTTCGTCACCGAGCCGTCAGCGAAGGGCTCGTAGACCACGCCCGGAGTCACGTAGGGCATCGTCGGCGGCACCCACAGTAGCCGCCACCAGCCGCGACCGACGGTGTCGTCGGCGAGGGCTCGCAGGTGGCTGTTGCCGAGATCCACGGGCTCGAAGCGACGCAACGCGTCCGGGTCGAGAGAGCGAGTCGCCCCGAGCGCGGCTGCAATGGCGGTGTGGTCGATGGTCTGCGAGCGGCGAGTGGATGCGCAGCTTTCGACCACGGCGCCCTCGCCGTCCGACGCGCGCTGGGTCGCCTGCACACCTTGATCGGCCGGGGCGTCGCCCCCGGTCGAGGCGTTGGTGGCAGCCGCCGCCGGAGCAGCATCCCGAGCCGCGGTGAGCCGTGCTGCTGGCTTGTAACCGTCCATGAAGTTCGAGAAGTACGGGATCGACTTCCAGTACTCGAGATCGATCGGTGCCTGGAGCGCGCCACCAAGCCTTTGCAGGGTCACCCAATCACGAACGTCGGCGGCGGTCGGGTCTTTGGAACCGAGGTGCCTGACCTGCACGAGGTCCTCGCGCTCGCCGAGTGCGGGCCGTTCCGAGCGGGTCATCACGGGGCGCAGCGCAAGACCGACGGCGGTGGCAGCGGCGGCGGCATCTCCCCCGCTCGTCAGCGCCTGACGGTACGCGGCGAGGGCATCGGCGACTGGCGCATCCGCACCCGCCTGGCCCCCTATGAGGAAACGGATCGTCGCGAGGAAGTCGGAGCTGTGGTCTTCGTCGTCCTCGGCGTTGGTGAAGGGTTTGTACGGGGTGGCCGAGAGCAGCAGCACCTTCGCGGCTGGGTGCTGGAAGAGGGCGTCGGCGAGTTCGCCCGCTTCGCCGCTCTCCGGGTCCAGGAGATGCTTGAAGCGCTGGAACTCGTCGAGGATGATGAGGTCGGGTTGCAGGGTGTCGACGCCGGCCTTGCCGAGCGCGTGGCGCAGCTTTGCGATGGAGTTCTGCACGCGGTTCCAGATCTCCGAAGGGATGCGCTCAAGGCCGCTCATCTCGTCGCGGAGCTGCTCGAAGCGGGCCAGCTCGCCTGAGTGCTTAATGTCGGCGTGAAAAGCGGCCGCGATGACCGCATCGGGTGGACCGTCCAGCTCGTGCTCGAGCCAGTCGACGCGTCGCGCGAAGGCATCCGGAGTCTTGACCGTTCCGGTGAACATCACCCGCGTCGCCCTGCGCTGCGCTGCATCCGCCCCCGTCAGGTGGTCGAGCATGACGGCCAGCATGGCGCGCTCGTCGGCGTTGCCCTGCCGCCAGCCGCCGCCGCTGAAGGACGTTCCGGGGGTGAAGGAGACGAGGTTGACCTTTGATTCGCCGGCTTCGCCGCCGTCGAGTTTCTTGCTCTGCTTCGCGAGCAGTGTGAGCCGCGTCGTCATCTCGATCTGCGTCTCACCGGTGACGTTGAGGCGCTTCAGGTTCTGTCTGGCGAGGTCCTGGTTGCTGCACACGTAGACGATGTCGATGCGTGGGATGCGCCTGCGTTCGAGTTCCTCGATGCTGCGCGCGACGACGCCTCGGGCGATGATGCTCTTCCCGAGGCCGGTCTCGTCGGCGATAAGGAAGCGCCCGGATGCATCGGCGCTCTCTGCGCCGTAGAAGCGGTCGATGACGTGGGCGACGGCGTCTCGCTGAAAGCCCTTGAGCCCGTCCATCACGGCGTTGGCGTCGACTGCGCTCATGACGTGGCTCCCGTGAGTTCGAGGTGCGCGGCCCACACCTGGTTCCAGAGGCTGTCGAACCCTGGAGGCATCATGGCTTGGTCTTCACCGTGGCTGGCGAGGTAGTCGATGATGCGCTTCGCGTCGGCGAGCCCGTCGTGTCCGGCGGCGACGGCGCGGAGGAGCGCTTCGAAGAGTCCGGCTCCCTCGACCGCATCGCTGCCGGCCGCGGTGCCGAAGAAGCCCGTCGCGCCGGTCGCCGCGCGGGTGGGCATCGCGACGCCCGAGAGCTCGAGCAGGAGGGTGAGGAGCCGCACGAACGATGCCCGGTCGGTGAGCTGGCTGGCGATGATCGCGTCGCGCCGCTCGGCGATGTCTCCCGCAAGTTGGGCCACCACGATGGTGCTGCGTTCTCGTCCGTCGGAATCGCGTGCGGTGAGCACCACGAAGGGGCTGATCTCGGTGAGCGCCACCTCGTCGAGCGTCTCTCCGTGCGGGTTGGCGAGGGTCGATGCGGCCCCCCGCAGGTCGGGTCGTGGCAGAAGGTGCCACTGCAGCGTCGCTCCAGCCTTTGCGATGCGGCGTTCGAATGTTGCCCGGTCGTCATCGTCGAGCTGGACGCGCAGCCAGTACGGTCCGTCGCCGCCGATTTCGATGTGGATGCGGAGACCCGCGAGCCCGCGTAGCAGGTGCTCGAGACGAGCCTCGGCCGCTTCGTCCTCGGGCTCTGCTTCGCCGCCGTCGCTCTGGTAGGGCTCGATGAGGTTGCCGAGGGCCGCGAGGGTAGCGTCGACACCGAGCACCGAGGTTTTGCCGATGAGCTCGACCATGACTTCCACGTTTGTCGCCCAGCCGGGGCTGGTGGCGTTGGCGGAGCCGAGGAAGACCCGCGAGGTGTGGTCGCGGTCGACGATCACGACCTTCGCGTGCAGCCCGACAAGGCGGTCGGCCGCGCGCACGGGCCTGGCGGCGACGACCGAGGCGGGAGCTCCTGGGTTGTTGTCGGCTGTGTGGTCGTCGGCCCCGTCGTCGTGGCCGGCCTCGATGTCGACAGTGTCGTTGGCCGCACCGTCGAGCACATGCGTCTGCAGCTTCGAGCTGCTCAGCGTCGCGGGCGCGAGCCGGTCGATCGTCTCGGCGCGCGAGACGAGGTGCGTCTCGCCCCCGAGGTCGCCGCGGAGCGCGGCGAGGCCGTCGTCGGTGACGAACGGCGAGACGACGAGAGCGCGACGCCCGGGCAGCTCCGGACGGGTGGAGGCGCCGGCTCCGAATCCGAACGCGTGAAACGCCAGGTCTCGCACGCCCGTCGGCAACTCCCATTCAACGGTGGTCCAGCGGTCGGCGAGCGCGTCGATGCGGGCGACGCGTTCTCCGGCGACGGGGTGCACGGCGAGCTTCGGGAGTGTTCTGAGGAGGGTGACGAGCGGTTTGTTCTTGCGCCGCGCATCCAGTTTCTTCCCCGCCGGGGCAGGGGTGCCGTCGAGGCGCACGAGGGTGTCCCAGCTGCGGTCGGCGGTGAGGTTGCGGCTGGCGCAGAGGAACCGGTAGCTGCGGTGCTCACCTGCCGCATATTCGAGGTACCAGACCTTGGGGTGGAAGATCCCTCGGCGGGCTGTGACGGGGTGGAGCATCGGCTCGAGGAAGGCGACGAGCTTGCTGGTGGTGCCCATGGAGATCTCGCCGGCTTGAGCGAACACGTCGATGCGGTCTGCGGCGCGGCGGATGGCGTTGAGGATGCCGAGCTGGTCGTCGGCGGCACTCACTCGGTGCGAGGCGAAGGAGAGGGGAACCGTGAGTGCGGTGGCGAGGTCGAGGGTGAAAGTGGTGCCGACGGCGTGGACAAGCTCGTAGCCGGGTGGTGGGGCGAGCTGCTCGGTGAGCGCGGCCCGGGTCTGGGGTTCAAGCATCGTTCGCTCCGCTCTGCACGTTGAGGCCCGCGTGCAGGTCGACGAGCATCCGTCGCACGCTGTTCCACCTGTAGGCGAGGGCGCCCGCACCGGATCCGCCGCTCCAGTTCACGAGGCGCTTGGGGTCGCCGACGCGGGCTTGAGCGCCTTTGCTGTCGCGTTCGCATTTGATGACGAGTGCTCTGGCTTCGCCGTTGTCGGCGAGCTCGTCGAGTGCGCTGCGACGAAGCAGCTCGGTCCAGGCGGTGACGAAGCGGCTTGTGCGCGCCGAGACGGGCTGCTCGCGCTGCAGCCCGACTCGGTGGATGAGCTCGGCGACATTCCAGGTGTCGAGGTTGACGTGTTCCGGGAGCGTCGAGGCCCAGGCGGTGAGGCGATGCCGGTAGTCGTCGACCGGGTTGGCGACGGCGTCGTAGCGGGCGGCTTCGTAGGCCTCGGCGAGCAGGAGGTTGTAGAGCAGTTGGGCGCCGTGGACGACGGCCGAGAATGCGCGTGCGTGGTCGAGGACCGCGCGCGCGTCGCCAGAAGCGCGGAGCGCGGCGGGGTCTTCCCAGGGGGCACGGCTGTCTTCGCCTGGGCCGTCTAGCGCGAGGTGC
Source organism: Pseudoclavibacter helvolus (assembly GCF_049707175.1). Lineage (GTDB taxonomy): Bacteria > Actinomycetota > Actinomycetes > Actinomycetales > Microbacteriaceae > Pseudoclavibacter > Pseudoclavibacter helvolus_A. The sequence goes on from NZ_JBNAFM010000016.1 coordinate 59,794, forward strand.
GCGAGGAGTGTCCCGGGCGTCGTGGTGAGGATGCGTTCGCGGAGCCATTCCGCTTCGTCGCGGCGGAGCGCGAACCCGCCCGGAAGCTCTTTTGGGAAGCCTGGCGGTGGTTTCGGGATGCTGGTGTGCCAGGCGCTGTGCTGGGTTCCGGCTTCGTCGAGGTCTCCCCCGCCGTTGGCGGCCAGGTGCTCGGCGAGCGTGTCTGCTCGGGATGCGCTGGGGTCGTTGCGGATCTGGAGGCGGCCGAGGATTCCCCAGTACATCGACGACGGGAGGGTGCGCACTCCGGTGCCGGCGGTCATGCCGATGAGGCCGCTGTTGTCGTCGGTCTTCCTAATCGCACCGATAAGCGTGCGTTCGAGGTTGTCCGCCTCGGCGGCAGGGTTGCTGTGGGTGGATGCGCGTGCGTAGACCCACGGCACGAGCAGGAGATAGCGGGCTCTCGTGTGGAGAACTGAGGTTCCCGGGAAGAGCATGTCGCCAAGCGGGTCGCGGATCGCGCTGAGCCCAAGCTCGTCGCGGCTTTCGCGATCGGTGAAGAGGCCAATGATGTCGCGCATGCGACGCTGCTCTTCGGAAGACGCGTCGAGCCAGGCGATGGTGGAGGGCATGAGTTCATTGTCCCGCTGAAAGGCCTGCAGCGAGGAGTTAGTGCGTGCGGACTGATGCCTCCTTCGCTCGAAGCGCGGCCTGTCACGCCATTCGTCGGCGGTAGGTGGTGGTCCTGAACACGCAGGACTCTGAATGCTGGCACTCCCAAGGACCAAAATTCCGCGCGGTAGAGGAGCCCGCGATCAAAACCCGTCAGGGCAGTTTCAACCATCGGAACAGTCGCCACTTGCCTCGCGTCTGAAGAGCAATCTTGGCTTCATCAAGGATCTCATCAAGTACAAAAACTTCTTGTTTGTCCACGGAGGCTGAATACACCGCGAGCCTTCTCACCGCCCGCAGCCACACGTAAGCAACGCCGAGCCCTGCCGCGGAAAGAACCGCGAACACAACGAGAGCAAGAACCAGAACTCGCAAATTTATGGCGTCCGATCCGATTGCATCCAAAAGCAGCAGTGCGAGCGCGAGCGGGCCAACTCCGGCGATCCACACCGGCCACCCCAATCGGAACGGGAAGCCAAGAAGCAGCTCCTCGACTCGAATCTGATTCCGCAGCGGATGAAACTGATTTGCACGAACAATCGCCCAGCGGGGAACCTTATCCAACCGGTTATCTATGACCTGTGAGTACTTCTTCCCTCGAACACGCAATTGTTGCTGCCTGGAGGTTCTCTCCCACAGCTGGACGCGAATCCTCAAGTGCCGCAGCTGCTCCTCCCCCTCGACTCTAGAAACTGTGCCGTCCAGGATTCGTTGCCGCAGGACATCAGCCTCCCAGCGCAGGTAGCCGGCGCTCAGCCACGTGCCCCGTGGCGAATTCGACATCCTCAGTAGAAGCGTCAGTGCTATCAAGAGCCCAAGGACCGCGAGCGCTAGCCAGACCAGTGCGGCGATGAGGTGCCCCGAATAGCTGAGATCATCCAAGAACCGGACGAGAAACGGGCTCTTCGCGTTTGAGGGTGTAGGCGTGGGGGGCGCGTCGTTGCGGTGGTAGAGGTCGAGGTCTCCCAGGATGGAAGTTCCTACACAGCCTTCCGAGAGACCTCGACATGCGTAACGCTACCCTCCAGCCGCCGAATCTCACGACCTTCTGTCGTCTCGACGACCTCGGACTGGAGGTGACCGGGCAGCTTGTGTCCGACGAGCGAACGGTCCTTGTCTGTCGGGTGGTCGAGGACGATGACTGGTGCCATCGTTGCGGCAGCCAAGGAACACCGAGAGGCTCCGTGACGCGCAGGCTCGCGCACGAACCTTCCGGATGGCGACCGACGGTTCTCCTGGTCCAGGTGCGCCGCTACCGGTGCGGGCACTGCAAGCACGTCTGGCGACAGGACACGACCGCCGCGGCCCCGCCTCGCGCGAAGCTCTCCCGAGCTGCGTTGCGATGGAGCCTGGTCTCGCTCGTGAGTCAGCACCTCTCGGTCGCGCGGGTCGCGGAGGCGCTCGATGTGTCTTGGGATACCGCGAACCGCGCGGTTCTGGCCGAAGGTCGTCGCCTCCTCATCGAGGATGAGCGCCGTTTCGAGCACGTCACCACGATCGGAGTCGATGAGCACGTCTGGAGACACACCCGTCATGGCGACAAGTACGTGACCGTGATCATCGATCTCACCCCGATCCGCGCGCGAACGGGTCCTTCTCGTCTGCTGGACATGGTCGAGGGCAGATCGAAGGCGGTGTTCCGGGACTGGCTCGAAGCTCGCCCCCAGGCATGGCGCGCCGGTGTCGAGGTTGTCGCTATGGACGGGTTCACGGGCTTCAAGTCCGCCGCGGTCGAGCAGCTCCCGGACGCGATTGAAGTCCTCGATCCATTCCACGTGGTGAAGCTCGCCGGTGATGCCCTCGATACCTGCCGGCAACGAGTCCAGCAAGCAACGACCGGTCACCGCGGGCGCACGGGCGACCCGCTCTACGGGGTCAGACGAGCGTTGCGCACCGGGACGATGCTCCTCACTGAGCGTCAGATCGAGCGTCTCGAGAGCGTGTTCGAGCAGCCCGAGCACGCCGAGGTCGAGGCGACCTGGACGATCTATCAACGCGTGATCACTGCCTACCGAGAACCGCGAAAGCAGCTCGGGAAGACCGCGCTGCGGGCCGTGATCAACGCGCTCGCTGAAGCCACCGCGAAGACGATCCCCGAGCTGGCAACGCTGGGCACCACGCTCACGCGCCGGGCCGCCGACATCCTCGCGTTCTTCGATCACCCAGGCAGCAGCAACGGCCCCACAGAAGCCATCAACGGGCGCCTCGAACACCTCCGCGGAATCGCCCTCGGGTTCCGGAACCTGACCCACTACATCGCCAGATCGCTCCTCGAGACCGGCGGATTTAGACCACTTCTACACTCTCAACCGCGATGAGCCGAGAAACGTTGCAGCCGTGCCTGCGAAGACACCTGCAAGCAAGGCGATCATCTGCGGGGCAAGCTTCTCACGCCAATCATGGCGAGCCTGCAAAACTTCCGCAAAACCACGCTTCAGACTCAGATGAACACTCCGCGCTGCAACGAATCTATCTCCAGCGTCCAATAGGAGGAAGAGATAGACGAAAGCCGAGACGACTACGACGAACAGAAGGATCCCTTGAAGTATCACAAACAGAAGGGTGCCCTAGAGGAGCGCGAGATCGTAACTGGATGCGGACAGAAGCCGAATTCTCAACGCAAATCGCCTGACGCGGACACGGGCAGCGGACCCGCTACACCGCTCAGCAGTCCCATCAAACCGCGGTACGCTCACCTACATTTGACATAGCAACACCCGCATCGCCGCGCGAAGGAGCCCCACCCCGCCCATGAGCAGCAACAACCACGCCAACTTCATCTGGCAGATCGCGGACCTGCTGCGGGGCAGCTTCAAGGCACACCAGTACGGCGACATCATCTTGCCGTTCACGGTGCTGCGCCGGCTCGACGCGGTGCTCGCTCCGACGAAGAAGGCCGTGGTGCGCGAAGTCGAGATCGCCAACCGCTCCGGCATCCCCGTTCGTGCCGCCTACCTCAAGAAGCAGGCCGACCACACCTACTCCTTCTGGAACTCGTCGCGCTTCGATCTCACCACCGCTCTCGGCGACTCCGAGAACCTCGCCGCGAACCTCCTCGACTACGTCAACGGCTTCTCCGACGGCGTCAAAGACATCTTCGAGAAGTACAAGATCAGCGACCGCATCACCGAACTCGACGAAGCCGACCTCCTCTTCCACGTGACGCAACGGTTTGCGGGCGTCGACCTCTCACCCAAGGCCGTCCCCAACGAAGAGATGGGCCACATCTTCGAAGAGCTCATCCGAAAGTTCGCGGAAGCCTCCAACGAGACGGCCGGTGAGCACTTCACCCCACGCGACGTGATCGAACTCATGGTCGACGTGCTCCTCGAGCCCGACAGCGACGCCCTCACCACCCCGCACACGGTCCGCTCGATCTACGACCCCACGGCTGGAACCGGCGGCATGCTTTCCGTCGCCGAAGACCACATCCGTGCGATGAACCCGACGGCCACGCTCACCCTCGCCGGCCAGGAGATCAACCCGCAGTCATACGCGATCTGCAAGGCCGACATGACGGTGAAGGGTCAGGATGTGGGCGCCATCGTGTTCGGCGACACCCTCACCAACGACGGCCACCTCGGCCGGACCTTCAACTACTGCCTCTCCAACCCGCCCTTCGGCGTCGACTGGAAGAAGCAACAGAAGGCTGTCACCGAAGAGCACAAGCTGCGCGGATACGCGGGCCGGTTCGGCCCTGGCCTCCCCCGCGTCTCCGACGGGTCGATGCTGTTCTTGCAGCACCTCATCTCCAAGATGCACAGTGCCGAGGACGGTGGCGGTCGCGCCGCGATCGTCCTGAACGGCAGCCCCCTCTTCACTGGTGGCGCCGGTTCTGGCGAGAGCAACATTCGGAAGTGGGTGCTCGACCACGATCTGCTCGACGCCATCATCGCCCTACCGACCGACATGTTCTACAACACCGGCATCGCCACCTACGTCTGGGTGCTCTCCAGCAACAAGCACCCCGACCGCCGAGGCAAAGTGCAGCTCGTCGACGGAAGCAAACTGTTCCGCAAGATGCGGAAGGGGCTCGGCTCGAAGCGCAACGAACTCGGCGAGGAGAACATCGCCGAAATCGCCCGCCTCTACGCGTCGTTCGAGGAGAACGACCGCTCGAAAATCTTCGACCGAGAAGCGTTCTTCTACCGCACCATCACCGTCGAACGCCCCCTCCAGCGCGCCTACTCGGTGACGGCCGAGAATATCGAGGCCGCCATGCAGCTCAAGCAGGTACAGAAACTCGATGAGGAGTCGGTAGATGCGTTGCGCCGCGTGCTCGACGTCATGTCGGCTGAGGCTGACCCAGAGTCAGGGGCCACTCCTCGCATGTGGTTTGCTCGCAAGGCGTTCGCTGCTCAGCTTGGGAAGCGCTTGAGATCGGCTTCGGTCGCGCTTCCTGCGGCCGCGTTGACCGCACTTGCCGACGCGCTCAGCGAGGAGGACGAGCGCGGCGAGATCAACCTCGACCCGAAGGGCAACCCGATCGCCGACTCGTCGCTGCGCGACACGGAGAACGTGCCCTGGAACGAAGATATTCACGAGTACTTCGAACGCGAGGTGAAGCCATTCGCGCCGAACGCGTGGATAGAGGAGTCCAAGACCAGAGAAGGGTGCGAGGTCCCATTCACCCGCCACTTCTACAAGTACGTGCCACCCCGCTCGCTGGAGGAGATCGACCGTGACCTCGACGAAGTCCTCGGTCGAATTCGCGCTCGCCTCGAGGCGGTCCGAGCGTGAGCTTCTCTGAAGGAGTATGGACAACCGGACCCTTGCGACGATTCGCGCGGATTGTCAACGGCGGAACACCAGGTCCCGACGGTGCGAACTGGGACGGCAAAGTTCCCTGGGCGACGCCGGTGGACCTGAACGCAGTTCACGGTGGAGTCCTGAAAGAGACCGGCCGGACGCTGACACCTCTAGGTGCCAGGTCAGCTTCCACCATCGTGCCAGCGGAATCAGTGATCCTCTCAACTCGAGCGCCCATTGGTTACGTGGCAACTACCGCTAGGCCGATGGCTCTTAATCAGGGATGCAAAGCCATCGTGCCTGGTCCAACTCTTGAATCAAGATTTCTCCGTTCACTGCTGATTGCTGCAGGACCGGAGTTGCAGCGACGCGGTCAGGGGACCACGTTTCTTGAGCTGTCCGGAGCGGCCCTTGCTTCGCTACCGGTGTCGCTGCCGACACGCGCGTACCAGGTCGCGGTAGCGGACTACCTGGACCGGGAGACGGCAGAGATCGACGCGTTCATTGCGGACCAGGAAAAGCTCATCGAGCTCCTCACTGAGCGAAATGCGAGCACCATTTCGGCCGCGGTAACTTGTGGTCTAAGGACGCCATCAGGTGCACGTAAGACCCGTGTCGCGTGGCCTTCCGAAGTACCTACGAGCTGGATCAACACTTCCATACGCCACGCGTTTCGCGTCCTGGATTGCAAGCATCTAACGGCTGAGTTCACCGCGGACGGCGAGTATCCCTTGGCTTCGATCCGCGAGGTCAAGGGCAAGTTCGTCGACCTCAGCCGGGCAAAGCGCACCACGGAATCCAACTATCAATTGCTGAGCGATGGTGAGCGCGCCCCTCGCGCAGGTGACCTGATCGTGAGCCGGAACGCGTCTGTCGGGGAAGTAGCTCTCGTGCCGCCCGGGTTGCCTCCTTTCGCAATGGGACAGGACGTCTCACTCATCCGAGACACATCGCCGGTCGGACGCACAACGTTCCTCTACTACGTGTTGCAGTCGAAGATAGGGCGCGACGCATTCTCAGTAGCTTCAGTTGGTTCAACGTTCAAGCGGATAAACGTTGATGACATCAAGGCCATCAACTTCTGGATCCCCGCCGACGTAGAAGAAATGCAGGAGATCGTCACTTACCTTGATCGGGAGACGGCATCGATCGACGCCGCAATCGCCGACGCCCGCGAGGCCATCGCCCTCTCGAAGGAGCGCCGCGCCGCCCTCATCTCGGCTGCGGTGACGGGCAAGATCGACGTGCGCGAGCACGGGAGGGCCAACGCATGAGCATTCACAAAGAGGACTCGTTCGAGGTCGACATCTGCGACCACCTCGCCACGAACGGCTGGCTCTACTCCCCCAACGACGCTGGTTACGACCGCGAACGTGCCCTTTTCCCCGAGGATCTCTTCGCGTGGCTGCGGGAGACGCAGCAACCGCAACTCGACAAGCTCATCAATCCGGGCGCATCCGCCGAAGCGCAAGCCCAGGCCGAACGGCAGATTCTCGACCGCATCACGAAGCAGCTTGCCACCGACCCGCAGAACGGCGGCGGTACTCTCGGCCTGTTACGTGACCCGCTCGGCGTCGCCGCCGGGGGTGGGTCCGCGAAACTCGCGCTGTTCCAGGCGAAACCACCCACCGGTCTCAACGCACAGGTCAACGAGCGATACGCATCCAACCGCCTGCGCGTGATGCGTCAGGTGCGGTACTCCACGAAAAACGGGAACCGCATCGACCTCGTGCTGTTCGTCAACGGGCTCCCCGTGTCAACGATCGAGCTCAAAACCGACCTCACCCAGAACCTCCAAGCAGGCCTCACCCAGTACGCGAAAGACCGACGACCCGAAGGCGAGCCACTGCTCACCTTCGCCCGCGGCGCGCTCGTGCACTTCGTCGTCACCAACGAACAAGTGCACATGACCACCCGCCTCGCCGGTGCCAGCACCTACTTCCTCCCCTTCAACCGCGGCCACAACAACGGCAAGGGCAACCCGCCCATCCCCGGCACCAGCCCCAGCGCGTACTTCTGGCAGGAGATCCTGCAACCCGACACCTGGCTCGACCTAGTCGGACGGTTCATGCACTACCGATTCGAAGAGCGCACCGACACCGCCACCGGCAAGAAAACGATCAGCAAGCAGACCCGCTTCCCTCGCTACCACCAGTGGCGCGCCGTCACGAAACTCGAAGACGCCGTCCGCGCCGAAGGACCTGGCAGCAACTACCTCATCCAGCACTCCGCCGGGTCAGGCAAGACCGACTCCATTGCCTGGACCGCCCACCGCATGGCGCAGCTCCACGACACCAACGGCGCCAAAGTCTTCGATGGAGTCATCGTCGTCTCCGACCGACAAGTGCTCGACGGCCAGCTACAGCGCGCCGTCGAACAGCTCGAAACCACCGGCGGTGTGTTCGAGGCGATCACCCGCGGCGGCGACGCCGCCAAGTCGGCACGCCTCGCCGAAGCACTCGTCGGGCGCAAGCAGATCATCGGCGTCACCCTGCAGACCTTCCCCTACGCCCTGAAACTCATCAGAGACAGTGCGGGACTCGCCGGCCGAAAGTACGCGGTCATCGCCGACGAAGCGCACTCCTCACAATCCGGCGACGCCGCCAAACGCCTCAAAGAGGTCCTCACCACCAGCGCCACCAGCACGCCAGGCGCATCCACGACCGCCGACGCCTCGACGAACGCGGCACCCGCATCCGGCGACGCCGCCGAGGCGGACGACGTGAGCGTCGACGCCGAAGACCTGCTCGCCGACGCAATGGAACGCCGCGTGGGCACCGGAACCCTCTCGTTCTTTGCCTTCACGGCAACACCCAAGGGCAAGACCATCGAACTCTTCGGGCGACCGGATGCGCACGGCAAAAAGCAAGCGTTCGACCTGTACCCGATGAAGCAGGCCATCGACGAGGGGTTCATCCTCGACGTGCTCAAGAACTACGTCACGTACGACATGGCGTTCAAGATCGCCCACACCGACACCAGCGGCAACGAAGTCGAAGTCGACACGCAACAAGCCAGCAAGGAGCTGATGCGGTGGGTGCGGCTGCACCCGACGAACATCAGCCAGAAGGTCGCGATCATCGTCGAGCACTTCCGCGCCAACGTGCAGCCGGAGCTCGGCGGTCGCGCAAAAGCGATGGTGGTCACCGGTTCCCGCAAGGAGGCGGTGCGATACAAGCTCGCCATCGACAAGTACCTGCGCGAACACGGCTACGGAAGCACGCTTGGCGCACTCGTCGCATTCTCCGGCACCGTCACCGACCCCGAAAGCGGGCCAGGTGAGCACACCGAAGTCACCCTCAACCCGGGGCTCAAGGGCCGCTCACTCGAGATGGCGTTCGCCGGCGACGAGTACCAGGTGATGATCGTCGCGAACAAGTTCCAGACCGGCTTCGACCAGCCCCTGCTTGTCGGCATGTACGTCGACAAGAAGCTGTCGGGCATCACGGCCGTGCAGACGCTGTCTCGCCTGAACCGCACGTACCCCGGCAAAGAGAACACGTACGTGCTCGACTTTGTGAACGACGCGAACGAGATTCTCACGGCCTTCCAGACGTACTACGAAGAGGCGGAGCTCCACCAGGACTCCGACCCCAACATCGTGCACGAGATGCTCGCGAAGCTACGCGCCCTGCGCATCATCGACCAGCACGACATCGACGGCGTCGTGCACGAATGGCTGGAAGGCAAGCGCCACAACGCGCTGTACTCGCACATCAAAGCCTCCCGCGACGTGTTCTGGGACCGCTGGAACACAGCCGAAGCCGACGACGACGCGGTCGAGCTGGCCCGTCTCGACGACTTCCGCGCCACCGTCAATCACTTCGTCAGCGCCTACGACTTCCTCTCGCAGATCATCAACTACGACGACACCGACATCGAGAAGTGGTCGATCTTCCTACGCGTGTACCGGACGGTGATCAGGCGCCAAGACGCACCCGCCTCCGCAATCGACACCGACGAGATCGTGCTCAAGCACTTTCAGCTCAAGAAGCAGGCGCAAGCCAAGCTTCGTCTCATCGACGGCGAGGTGGGCGAGCTCAGCGGCCTCACCGCCGCGGGCTCCGCGACGCCACGCGAAACGAAGTACGGGCTGCTGTCCGACGTGATCGATAAGATCAACGACCTGTTTGCTGGCGCTGACATCGATGAAGTTCAGGCGGTCGAAGCCGCGAACACGCTAATGGGCCAAGTACTCGAGAGCGAGGAGCTCCGATCGCAGGCCAACGCGAACACCCGTGTTGACTTCGAGTTCTCACCGAGCATCAACGTCGAGCTTGAAGACGCCGCCTACGCGTCCGGTGCCCAGCAGAATCGAGCTTTCCAGCATCTGTTGCAATCGCAAGACTGGGACCGGGTGAAGGAGCTGCTGCTTGCGATGGACATGTACGAGAAGTTGCGCGAGGGGCCAGGATGATCGATGGACGCGTAGGCATTGTGACTTCTGGGCTTCTACATCCTGCTCCGATTTCCACGCACATGGTCCACGCATCAACAGATCCTCCTCTTCTTCGCCTGTGGAGGCCGACGTGGCCGCAAAAGCACAATCGCCTGATACCCGCAGCGGGAGGACTATATGACTAGGCGGCCAAACCCCATCGAAGATGCTGGCCTACGGGACAAGGACACAAGAGCACCATCGGCTCGATGGCGATTCGCTGTATACGCCCTGCGCGGTTACGAGTTTCTGAGCCATCCGTACTTCACCCAGGCGCCACACCTTCTATTTCCGTCATCAGCGCAAGTGGTTTTCGAATCCCTCCTCTACCGCGCACGTCCGATATTACTTACGGTAAGTGATGACAGTTCGATTTGGTCCACGCTTCAGAGTTTCAGAGAAGTAGAAACACGCCCAAACGAAGAGATCAAGGTTCTCGAGGATCGCTATAGATCCTGGTTGAGCCTCAGCCAGGAGGAGCTACGTCCACATTGGCCGAACTGGGAGGTGGAAGAACCGCAATGTCGTTTTCTTGAAGACGGAGAGATGGGCGAGTCCACGCCTATCGAGCAGCTATGGGACGTTGCGTTTGGTAGCGGGCCTCATTCGGATTACAGACGCCTGCTCCGCACGCGGATCGTCGACTGGAGCCCCGAGGGTCGCCAGTTCCAGAATGCTCGCTTCAATAAGCTACTAGCAACAATGGCCGCCGCCAGGCCTTTGGTGCACGAAATCCATGAGATTGTGTGTGGCGAGCTAGAAGAAGGCAAAGGACCACCGGAGCAGACCAGCATTAGTCTGTTACGTTGACCCTGGGCGACGTGACACAGCCGCAGACGCTTCGACCGGGACAGTCAGTGGCGAGCATCATCGTGACCTGAATGCAGTTTCCTCGCCAGTACGTCACTCACCCACCAGTGGCGGATAAGTCGCAATTGCGTCCACCGCTTGACCTCGCCCCAACGTCGTAGTTTCTGCTGGGGCACATGAACCTCCTGCCGGGCACGTATCTCACCTCGCACATCCTCTCCCCGCTCGGCAACTCGATCGCCGGCACCACCCTCCCGATCGTCGTGCTCTCGACGACGAGCAGCGCCCTTGGAGCTGGCACGGTCGCGGCGGCCACCGCCATCCCGGCCGTACTCGACGGCCTCTTCATGAGGGTCGTCATAGACCGCATCAACCGGCGCACCTCATCCGTCGTCACCGACCTTATCTCTGCCGCCTCCATCGCAGCACGCCGATCATTGACCTCGTCTCAGGCCTCAACCTCGGCTTGTTCGTGCTGTTCGGCATCATCGGGCCCCTCGACGAAGCGCCAGGCTTGACGGCCCGCGTACGCCACGGCTCCACAGTTCTCTGGACCACTGCCGCCACATCCCTCCTCGTCGCCGCCGTCGAGCTTCTCGGGTCGTGGGTACACGCTTTCGTGTTCAACCTCGAAACCCGCCCGCTTCATACATTTGAACCCCAGGACACGAGCGTGAACGCGGGTGGTGAGCCATGAACAGGACACATGGGACCCCACCCGCCAGTTCCTCACCACAACTCAGTGGTTTCGATTTTTTCGTTTTAACAGCCCGTCAGTGCACAATGTTGACATGCACCAACACACGCGGACCCGCAAGGCGGCCGAGGTCACGCTGCCGCACGACCTCGAGCAGCTCGCCGACCTATCGCGATTCCTCGAGCAGCACTCTGCCCCAGCAGCGCTGCTCGGCCCGGATGGCGAGCAGGTGCCCCTGCCGGTCGAGGTTTACGAAATCCTCAAGCAGGTGGCCGCAGCAATGCGCTCCGGCACCGCAGTCTCAATCGAGTCCGTCGAACGCCGCCTCACGACCCAACAGGCGGCGAACCTCCTCGGCATCAGTCGACCGACCCTGGTGCGACTACTCGTCGACCACGAGATTCCCTTCGAGACACCGACTGGCGGACGTCACCGCAGACTCCGACTGCAGGACGTACTCGACTACCGCGACCGAAAGCGCGCAGACCGCATCGCCCGACTCGACGAACTCACCGCCCAGGCCAGCGAAGACGGCCTCTACGAAAACTCCGCAACGGACTACACCGCCGAACTGCGCGCCATTCGGGCCGGCAGGTAACCAGTGGCGCGGTTCGCGGCGTACTTGGATGCCTGCACGCTGGTTCCTGTCGTCCTTTGCGACACATTGCTGCGTCTCGCCGAGCGAGGTCTCTACCGGCCACTGTGGAGCGACCAGGTCATCGCCGAAGCCCGCGAGGCACTCACGCGCATCCACCCCGACATCGATGTGAACAGAATCAACGCGCGATTTCGCAGCATGAACGAGGCGTTTGATGATGCCCTAGTGAGCGGCTGGCAGCCACTCGTCGAAGGGCTCACACTCCCGGATCCGAATGATAGGCACATTCTCGCAGCGGCCCTCGTCGGACGCGCCGACCTCATCGTCACCGCAAACGTCAGAGACTTTCCAGGCACGACCCTCGACGCCTTCGGCATTGCCGTGGTGACACCGGACGAGTTCCTGCTCGATCAACTCGACCTACGACCCGCGCTCGTCGTCGAGGTCCTCGAAGAGCAAGCTCACGCGACCCGAGATCCTTCTTTGACCGTCGACGCCGTGCTCACTCGCCTGGAACGCGCGCAGGCTCCCCAATTTGCGAGCACACTTCGCGCCAAGCTCGCAACCGACTCAGCGCAACCACGATGAACAAGAGAGGGCTCGCCAAGCGCGCCGGCGTAAGCGTGCGCGCCCTCATCGCGCAGGCGGGAGACCTACGCACCGCACCCGACCTGCCGCCCGATCAGCTCGCACGCTTTGTCGATCGGTTCGTCGACGCGATGAGACGGGTCGTAAACCAGCTACGAGTGGATCCGCCAGGGCTTGACCTCGCAGACCCACTCACACCTTCCCGTACGCCTCCATCGCGTCCGTGAGTCCGCGCGCGAGGATGTCCTTCCCGAACGCGTCGGAGTTCGCGTCGAACTCGCCCTCCAGCTCGAGGTCGGCATTCAGGGTGAGCGTGAGGTCGTCGAACCTGGCCACGTAACGCCCGGACGCGCCGGCCTGGAAGTACACCTCGACCTCGACACCGCTCACCTCGATGAGCTCCGACAGCTCGTCGGCCTCCGTCGGCCCGTCCACCCACAGCAGCAACGTCGGCGCCGACTTCATGCCGTCGCGCCACTCGCAATCCGGGTCCGGCGACAGCGTCTGGGCGGCAGACGGCGTCACGAAACCCGCGGCCTTCAACGACTCGTCCGAGATCGCCGCGCACGGGTCGATGTCGGCATACCCCGACTCGACCAGCGTCGGGTCAGGGGTGACCTCGACACCGTTCCGCGTGTACGTCACCTCGCTCACGCACCCCACAAACCCGCCGAGCGACACGACGGATGCACCCAGCACGGCAAGCAGACGCGTCGCTCTCATGGCATCGAGCCTAGGCAAGGGCGGGAAGACTCTCTACCGTCCGCGAGCCCGGGGCCCTCCCAGAAGCCCTACCTCGCCTGATCCCCATTCGGTGCGACCCTCGAAAGCCAGCCGGCCAGGAGCAGTGACACCCCTGTCGCCAAGAACACCGGAGCCGCGCCAGACGCGCTCGACAACAGTGCCGCCGCCAACGGCAGCATTGTCTGCCCAGCTCGGTTCCCGACGAGGCGCATGGACGCGGCAACTCCCCGCTGTCCGCGCGGCGTGAGCAGGGTCATCCACGACATCGTGAGCGGCTGCACGGTGCCCGCCGCAAACCCGTAGGCCACACTCGCAGTGATCAGCGCCCACACCGGAACGGGCACTGCAAGCACGCTGAGCGAAACCGCGGCCGCGCAGCAGGTGACAACAAGCACCCTCCGTCGCCCGAACCTGACCGTCAACCGGCCAAGCAAGAAACGCGACGCCATGGTCGCGAAGCCACGCGCGATGAGCATGGCGCTCAACACGGCCGGCGCAAGCCCGCGCTCCTGCGCCAGTAGCGGCAGATAGGCGAGCAGGAGATCCAGAGAAGTCAGCACAAGACTGCTCGCCACGAGGGCCTGCACGACCCCCTTGCGTCGCAACAACCTCGCGGCCTCTGGGAGCATCCGTTCGCGTCCTGACGCACTCGCATCCCGCACGATTATGTTCGGGCGCACGAAGAAGGACAGGACGAAGCCCAGAACGGCAACCGCGGCACACGCCAGAACGATGAATCCCGCACCCGGCTTCGACTCACCCCCGGGTAGGAGCAGCAACACGGGACCGAGCATCTGCCCGGTCGACGTCGCCAGCGTGTACAGCCCGAACGACGCATCTAAACGGCCGGACGTCGCGTCGCGCATCACCCACGCCTGCTCACCGACAACCGAAAACAGCACACCGACGCCGAGCAGCGACGTCGCGACAACAAGCCCCACGAGGCTGGAGCTGCCGATCCACGCCACCACGCACGCGGCGATCAGCGCGCAGGCGCCCAGCACCAGGGAGACGCGCTCACCAACCCGATCGGCGAGCCTGCCCGCGGGAACAGCGAGCAGCAACGGTGGTACGGCGAAGGACGCCGCGGCAATGCCGATGATCAGGCCATCGCCACCGATCTCGAGCAGGCTGTACGAGATCGACGGCCTCAGCGCGTAGCTCACAACCTGCACGGCGACAGCGTGCACCAGCAGGATGCCGAGCGAGAGGCGAGACCCGCGATCGCTCATCCGCCGCGCCTAGAGACGCGGGCGAGGGAACACGACGCCGTCCATGATGGGACGTGCCGTGCGAACGGCCGCTGTGCGCAGCACCTCACCGGCCACAACCTCAACCTCAACTTCGAGGGCGCCGGTCGGATGCTCGATCGCCACCCGCGGCCCGCCTAGCACCGCGAACTCGTGCGCGACAGACCCCGGCAGGAACGCGGCGGCAGCGACGCTCGCCGCCCCCAGCACGCCGATCGACGTGTGGCATCGGTGCGGGATGAAGGTGCGCGTCACGAGCGCGCCGCCCGCTGCAGGTGCCGCAACCAACGACATCTTCGGCACGCTCGCCGAGCTGACATCGCCCAACCCCATGCGCTCGCCCGCGCTGAGACGGATTCGCTCGAGGTGCCCCTTGAGCGCCTCGTCGGACTCGAGCGCATCGACCGTCTCGAGCCCGGTCAGCCCGAAATCACGGGCGCGGAGCACAACCACCGGCATCCCATTGTCGATGCAGGTCACCTCGACGCCGTCGATGAGATCCGTTTCATTGCCGGTTGGCAAGAGGGTGCCGCACGACGACCCGCTAGTGCCCTCGAAATCGAGCACGATCGGCGCTGCAGTTCCCGGGACACCATCAATCGACGTCCCGCCGTCGTAGTCGACGCGACCACCCGAGGTGGGGACGTGCGCAACCGCGCTCCCACCGGTGTTGAGGAGTCGGATTCGCACGAGCGTCTCACCCTCTTGCGCCTCCACAAGCCCTCGCTCGACCGCGAAGGGGCCAACGCCGGCGAGCAGATTCCCGCAGTTCTGCCGATCGCTCACGATGGCCTCGCCGACCGCGACCTGCAAGAACAGGTACTCGACACCCCCATCAGCCCCGGGGCCGACAACGGCAACCTTGCTCGTCAGCGGATGCGCCCCACCGAGCCCGTCGATCTGTCGCGCATCCGGCGACCCCATGATGCGCAGGAGCAGCTCGTCGCGTTCACCCGGGTCACTCGGAAGGTCGTCTGCGAGGAAGTACGCACCCTTCGAGGTTCCGCCACGCATGAGGAAACAGCGAACGCTCTCGCATGTGCCCATCACACGACTCCGACGGTGGACTTCCCAGCCCCCTCGGCTTCCTGAACCTCGCGCATCGCCTGGATGACGCTGTCGAGGTGCACTGCCATGGCCCGCTCGGCCGCGGCCGGATCGCGCCGACACACGGCCTCGATGATCGCGAGGTGCTCCGTCACGGACACGTCGGCTCTACCCGGCTTCTGTGCGAGGCGGTACTGCTGGCGGACGTTCTGCCCGCGGAGGCGGTTGATGAGCGAATTCGCAGTGCCCTGATCCGAGATCTGGTGCACGCGCTCATGCAGCTCACGGTTCTTGCTGGCGTATGTTTCGCGATCTCCAGCCGCGACGGCCTTGCTCATGTCAGTTCCGAGGCCTCGTAGCTCTCGGATCTCATCGTCAGTGATGAGCTCCGCGGCCTTGCCGGCGCACAGACTCTCGAGCGCCTTACGGACCTCGGCGATCTCGATGGCCTCCTTGAAGCCCACAGCACGAACCCGGGCTCCACGGTTCGCGATCTTCTCGACGAGCCCCTCGCCCGCGAGCTCGCTCAGCGTCTCCCGAACGGCGGGCCGGGAGACCCCGAACTGCTCGGAGAGGTCCGACTCCACAAGCCTCTGGTTGGGCACCATCTCGCCCGCCAGGATCTTCTCCCGTATCAGCGTCGCCAGGTCCATATCTGCTCCATCTTCTCCGTACCGACTGCCTGAGCGGGGTGGCGATCATCGCCACCCCGCCAAGCGGAACTCAACCCGTGTATCCGAAGATCTCTGTCCACTTCTCCGCGTCGGGTCCCAGGTTGTCGAGTGCTTCCTCGAGCGTGGACCGAAAGACGAAGTCGCTGTCTTGAGCCGGGAGTTCGACGTCCCCGATCGTCGGGTTCGCGATGCCCTCACGCACAGGGTAGTCGCCCAGTTCTGCGGCCAAGGTCTGCCCCTCGGTCGACAGCAGCCAGTTCATGAAAACTTGCGCCGCCGCCGGGTTGCGGGCCGACTCTGTCTGACCGATGTAGAACGGGTACGCCGCGGCCCCCTCCGTCGGCGTCGCAATCGTGATGGGTGCACCGTCGAGGACGGCGGAGTAGGCCGTCGCGATCGGGGTCATGCCGATCGAAATCTCTCCTCGGGCCAATCCGTCGGTGAGCGCGGCCGACGAATCGTAGATGCGAGGGTTGGTCGCCGCGTAGTCGACGAGCCACTGCTCCCCGAGCCGGTCGAGCTGGAACCTCGTGAGCGCCGCCGTGCTTCCGCCCGCCCCGACCTGCACGATGCCAGTCTGGCCCGCCCACTTCGAGTCAAGGAGGTCTGCCCAGTCCTTGGGCGCATCCGCTTCGTCGATGATCTGGTTGTTGTAGCCGAAGCTGTAGACCCGGTCGAAG
This sequence comes from Pseudoclavibacter helvolus, assembly GCF_049707175.1. Classification (GTDB taxonomy): domain Bacteria; phylum Actinomycetota; class Actinomycetes; order Actinomycetales; family Microbacteriaceae; genus Pseudoclavibacter; species Pseudoclavibacter helvolus_A. The sequence continues at coordinate 76,720 of NZ_JBNAFM010000016.1, forward strand.
CTCGAGTAGTAAAGACCGTCGTCGTACTTCGCTTCGGGGATGAGGGCGCTGCTGATGTCGTCGGTGAGCGTCGTCGGCGTGAAGGTGCCGGCCTCGGCTATGCCGGCAATCAGGTCCTCACCGGAAATCCTGATGACATCCGCGGCCAGCTGCGACGCCGCCTGCTCCGACAGGATGCGCTCGTTGAGCTTGTTGGGGGCGAGACGGACAACTTCGACCGTGATGCCGGTCGCCTCCGTGAACGCCTCCGCGGCCTGCTGCTCGGACACCTCGCTCCCGCCCGTGTAGAACGTGAGCGTGCCTTCGGACTGGGCCTGGGCGAAGAGCTCGGCGTCAGCGACGAGCTCCCCTCCGATGATGAGCTCGCCGCTCTCGCTGACGTTCTCAGTCGCTGCGTCGGATGTGCTCGAGCAGCCAGCGAGCAGAAGCCCGCTCACCCCCAGAATTCCGATGGCGGCCATTGTGTTTCGTTTCATGATTCTTCCTCCGTTGGACGAATAGTGAAGGTATTGGGGAAAGCGCTAGCGCTTCTTCTGTCCGGCTCCGACCTTCTGTGAGACGAAGGCCAGCGCGAAGATGACAACGCAGTACACGAGGCTCGTGGCCGCGCTTCGCTGCAGGATGCCGTTCTCGAAGTCGTCGAAGATGACGATCGAGATGAGGCGGGTGTCGGTGGTGAACAGGAACAGCGGAACCGTGAGCTCGCGCATGGAGAGCATCAGAAGAAGCAGGAAGGTCGAAGTGAGCGGGATTCGCAGCAGGGGTGCCGTGATCTTCGAGACCGCTCGCCATCGGCTCGCCCCGTGCATGACGGCGCTGTCCTCAAGATCGGCGTGCACCTGCAGGATCGAGCTGCTGGCCCCCTGGTACCCTTGCGGCATCTGCGCCGCGATGAACGCGATGACGAGCACCAGCAGAGTGCCATAGACCGGCACGGGCAGGATGAGCCAGGTCCAGAGAAGCCCAAGGCCGAGGACGATGGACGGGACGGCGAGCGGGAGCATCGAGACGTAGCCGAGTCCCTCCTTTCCGGGCATCTTCGTCCGATTCACGACATACGACACGATGAACGCCAGCAGCGTGCCGAGCAGCGCCGCAGAGATCGCGACCACGACAGAGTTCAGGGTGGCTCTGAGGACGAGGTCGGAAGTGAGCGTGTCGACGAACATGTCGAGCGACATGCGCCCCTCAGTGAACGCCCCGGTCACGCTCCCCACGTAGGGCGAATCGTGCAGGGTGATGAAGAGCAGAGCCGAGAGGGGAAGCACCGTCGAAAGCGTGAAGTAGACCAGGCCGATGGCGAGCGCCGGCCCTCTGAACCAGCCCAGTTTCATGACCGTGAGCTTCATGCCCTTGCCCGAGACGGTCGTGAAGTTGCGCTTCGAGACGATTCGACGCTGAATCGCCGTCACGATGAGCACGATCAGAACGAGGGTGATGGCGACTGCGGCCGCCTCGTTCGCCCGAGAGGGTGCGGAGTTCATGAGACGGTAGATGTAGGTCGGCAGCGTATCCAGCCCGCCCGCCGACCCGATGATCTGCGAGACCGGGAAGTTCTCGACGGTGAGAACGAAGATGAGGATTCCGGCGCCGAGGATGGCGGGGGTCGCAAGCGGCAGCGTGACCTTCCTGAGCACGTCCCCGGCTTTTGCACCGTGTATGCGGGCGGCCTCTTCGAGGTCAGGACTCATCAGGCTGAAGGACGAATGGATGAGCAGGAACGCGTATGGCGCGTAGTAGAGGGCGAGCACGAAGATGAGCCCGCCGATATTGAAGATGTCGACGATGCCAGGCAACCCCAAATCCCTCGCGAGGATGTTGATGAGGCCCGCGTTTGGACCGCCGAGCACAGCCCACGCGAGTGCGCCGACGTACGACGGCAGGAACATCGGGACCAGGCCGACGAAGTACATGAATCCGCGCCAGTAGACGTTGGTCCGTGCAGTGATGAAGGCCAGGAACCCACCGATCGCAAGGGCGAGGATGGACGAGCCGGCCCCGACCAGCAATGAGTTGATGGCGGCCTGTCCGGTACCCGGGCCCAGCACAGTCGCGAAATTCGCGAAGGTGAGCTCCGTCAGGTTGATGTTGCCCGGACGAGGAGGCGAGGTAGTGAAAGCGGCCAGTACAACAAGCGCGATCGGAAGCAGGATGAGGACGGCGAGGATCGCGTAGAGCACGGTCGGGAAGATTGATCGCTTGACCGCGGTCTTCCTCTTGGAGCTTCGGGCTCCTGATGGAGATTTGGCGGGGCGCGGCTCGGAGAGCGCTTCCGGCTCTTTCATGAGCGTCATGAGACACCCACCTGGACAGACGACGTCGGCACATCGGCGCGGGCAACGTCAGCGATGTCGACGGGCAACACTTGAATGTCGTCGGGGTCGATACTGACCGTCACGGCCTCCCCCTCGAGCTCGGGGAGCAGGTGGCGCTTGCTTCCGGTGACCTCGAGCACAACTCCTTGCCCGATCTCGATCCGGTACACCGCCGATGCTCCGAGGAACTCTCGAGTGAGCACGGTTCCGGCGATGCGGTTCGACCCGGGAACGTCGCGGTCGAACACGATGTCCTCCGCCCGGATGCACGCGCGCAGATCGGTGCCCGCCGCGTAGCGCGGCACGTTAAGCACGAGCTGCGTGGAGTCGACTCGCACGTGGCTGTCGTCGACCGCCGTGACCGGCAGCACATTGCTTACGCCGAGGAAGTCGGCGATGGAGGCGCTCTTCGGCCTGTTGTAGATCTCGTGCGGCGTGCCGATCTGCACGATGCGGCCGAACTGCATCATCGCGATCCGGTCGGCGAGCGCAAGCGCTTCCTCCTGGTCGTGCGTGACGTACACGGAGGTCAGCCCGAGGGACTGCTGAAGTTCTCGCAGATCTGCTCTGAGTCGCGTCCTGAGCCGTGCATCGAGATTGGAGAGCGGCTCGTCGAGCAGCATCACCGACGGTTGCATGGCGAGGCTGCGAGCAAGCGCGACGCGTTGCATCTGACCACCGCTGAGCATTGACGCTCCGCGGTCGGCGAACCCCTCAAGACCCACGAGTGCGAGCGTCTCGATGACGCGAGTGCGGATGTCCGCCTTGGAGACGCGCTTCATGTTAAGCGAGAAAGCAACATTGTCGAACACCGTCATGTGCGGCCAGATCGCGTACGACTGGAACACCATTCCAATGTTTCGCTTATTGGGCGACTTGTTGATCCCACGCTCAGCATCGAAGAGCACGTCGTCCCCAACGGAGATGCGCCCGGAAGTCGGCGTCTCGAGGCCGGCTATGCAGCGCATGGTGCTGGTCTTTCCGCAGCCCGACTGGCCGAGGAGCACCAGTGACTCACCCTGCCCGATTTCCACATCCAACTCACGCACGGCCACGTTGTCGCCGTACTGGAGCGTGAGGCCTTCCACTCTGATGTCCATCAGTTCTCTCCCTCATCTTGCGCACGGAAGCCGTAGGCGTCGTACGAGAGTTCGCCGCTGCGCCACCGTTTACGCAGGACGGATTCTTTCTGTTCGCGGGCAAGGCTCTGCTCGAGCGCGAGGTCGGCGTCTGCCGCCGGAACGACGACGCCGCCATCCGCATCGAGCACGACGATGTCACCGCTGTTGATGGGAGCGCCGCCGATGGTAACTTCGGCGTCGACCTCTCCCCTTGTCTCCTTGCCGGCTCCACGAGCACGAACCCATCTGGTCCAGATCGGGATGCCCATGTCGCGCAGCTCCTCGACGTCCCGCACACTCGAGTCGGCGAGGATCGCCACGGCGCCGGCCCTTCTGAGCTGCGTTACGAGGAGGTCGCCGATGAGTGCAACCGGTCGAGCCTCTGGCATTGCGAGGACCGCGATCTCGCCGGGCTGAATGCGAGCACACAACTCGTGCACGCCGCGGTTGTCGTCCTGCGCGCAGAGCACCGTTCGTGCGGGTGCCGCGACTCGCGACCCTGGAGTGAGCTGCACGAGTTCCGCGTCGATGAGCCCCCGCCGGCCACGCGCTTCGTAGACCGTCGCAGTGCCGAGGCGCGCGAGCTCCGAGAGGTCAGCCATCAGAGGGTTCCCACCACGTTCGGGACCAGCCGCATGAACGCCTCAGCCTGTCGGATGTCTTTGTTCCCGGTGACCTTACGCGCATGGTTTCCGCGATGCTCGGCCCGCTCGGCGTAGTACTGTTGCAAGTAGGACTGTGCCTTCATGCACGCCATCGCTGTCTTCTTCGTCTCGAAGACGTCGGTGATATCGACAAAAACACTCGGCACGAAGCCGCACAGTTCAGGCTGGTGCGGCTCGAAGACGAGGAACTCGCTGGGCGGTGCGGTCCGGAATCCGGCCTCGACAACTGCGCCTGCGGTCAGGAGCCGAGCCTTCGAGACGGCGATGTTCGCCACAGGATGGTCTGGGTTGAACGGGTCCTTGTCGGGATGCGTGAGAACCACGTGCGGCTTGTAGTCCCGCATGAGCTCGGCGAGCCGGTTGATCGCATCGTCGGTGATCTCAAGCGGGTAGTCGCCGAGGTCGAAGCCTTCGAACGAGGCGCCTACATGCTCGGCAGCCTGCCTCGCTTCCTCATGGCGGTGGCGCTTGACGTTCTCGACTGTCTGGCCCGGTTCCTTCCAGAGCTCGCCCGACTCTCCGCGCTCGCCGTAAGAGAGCGCGACGACCCGCGCCTCGCCACCGGCCTGCGTGTGCTTCGCGATCACGCCTGCAGCTCGCCAGACGAAGTCGGCGCTGTGCGCCCCCACGACCAGCATTCGTCGCTTACCCATGTGCCACTGCTTCCTTCTCGAATCCTGCATGTGCGTTGTTGGCGGCGTCTTGTTGCGCTTCTTCCAGAAGCGAGGTCAACCATGCGCCTGCGGCTTCGGCGACCCAGGCCGGCTGGTGGATGCTCGCGAGGTACTCACGGGTGTCCTCCACCTCGTGTACTCGGCGAGACGCGTGCAGCTTCGACCCTGTAATCAGGCGGTCGATGAGCTGCTGCGGATCACCACCCAGCTCGCTCGCGATCTGACCGCGGAGCCACGACTCGCATCCGGCCGCTTGCGCGGCCCCCACGCTTTCGAGCACCACGGCCGCGAGCCCCTTCATGAAGGAGCTGCGCACGAGCTTTCGAGCAGCTGCGTCACCGGCATCGCCGCCAATGCTCTCGATTTCCGCTCCGGTCGGCCGCATCGCCTCCGCGAACGTCTCGGCTCCATCCCCGCTCACCATGAGCGGAGTCAGAACCCCGCTCCGAGGAACGGGGGCTAGGACGGCGACATCGGCAAAGCGGATGCCGCTCGCGCTCGCCGCATCACCGAGACGACGCTTCAGTTCAGGCGAACCGGTGTTGAGATCAGCGAAGACCGCCGACTTGCCCGCCACAGGGAAGACGGCGTCTGCGACGCTCTGCGCTGCCCGCGCGCCTACCAGCGAGACGATGAGGTCCGCACCCTCGACAGCCTCGGCGACAGTTGCTAACTGGTTGATCCCAGCTTCATCAAGCTGCGTGAACGGGTCGTAGGCCCTGACCTCGAAGCCCGCGTCGCGAAGCCCCCGCGCATAGATAGCGCCCGCCTCGCCCAAGCCCATCAGAGTTGCTCTGGTCACTAGGACTCCTCCTGCCGTCGTTGTCAGTGAGGTCGAACCTAGCAGGCGTAAGACAAACCTGTCTATCTATTTTGTAAGACACTTTTGTCTTACCTTGAAATTGTTACCCGAAATTCGGCGCGGCAAGGGGGTCAGGAAGCGGAGCTCCAGGCACGCGCCAAGAAGATTCCGACTACACCGGCACCACAGAGTTGAAGCGAAGCGAAGCGCATTCACAACACGGCCCATCGAAGACTCACCAAAAGCAGCCCCGACCGCTACCCCCAGCGCCCGAACGAGCCCCTACGCCGGCAGCTGCGTGATCGCCGTCTGAATTGCAACCACGGCTGCCCCGCGCGCCCATGCCCCGAACCCGGCCCGGTCGACATGGATCTCCACGCGCTCCGCCTGCGGGTCTCGTTCGGCATCGACCACGGCGCGCACCCGCTCGGCGACGAGGTCGTAGAGCCCGACTCCCTCGCCGGCGAGCACCACCGACGACTGCAGCGTCAGGTTCGTGGCGAGCGAGATGAAGCGACCAAGCGCATCCCCCGCCGCCTCGACCACCGTGGCGGCCGCCGCCTCCCCCGCCGCCGCGAGCCCCAGCACTTCCTCGTACGAGACGGATCGCTGCAACGCCATCGACACCTGCGACGCAATCGCGCCAGAGGTCAGCATCGCCCGCGCGCACCCACGGTGCCCGTCGGGGCACAAGGGACCGGATGCGGCGAGCGGGATGTGCCCGCCCGTGCCGGCCCCAGCATCCACCGTGCGCACCGTCTGCCCGTCGACGACAAGCCCGTAACCGACACCAACGCCAACTGTGATCACCACGAAACCGGGCAGGTCGCGACCCATGCCGAACCAGCGCTCCGCCTCCGCGAGCGCCACAACGTCGTTCGCGACCGTCACCGGCACACCGAGGCGCGACGACAGCATCCCGCCCAGGTCGACACCACTCCACTCGAGGAACGGCGCGCTCTCAACAACCCCACCGCGGATGAAGCCGCCGAGGCTCACGCCGACGCCACTGAGGTCGGTCACATCCAACGCCTCGACGCTGCGCACGATGTCCTCGACGACGTCAACCGGCGCGCGGCTCGTGAGCGCCTGGTCGTGCCAGGCCTTCGGCTCGGCGCGGATGCCCGTCGCCACCGCGTACAAGTGCTCGCCGGTCAGCTTCACGCCGACGAAGCGGCCCGCATCCGGGGCAACATCGAGCGGGCGAGACGGCCGGCCAACAGACCCGTCGGCGACGTCACCGAGCTCCACCAGGAAGCCCTTGTCGATGAGCGGCTTCGCGAGCCGAGTGAGGCTCGCCGGCGACAGTTCCAGCCTCGTCGTCAGGGCCGAGCGCGACAGGGGCCCGTGAATGAGTACCGCCCGCGCCACCGCGACTTCGCCGCTCGCGACCATTCACGCACCACCCTTCGATTCCCGCTCGGCGCCGAATCACCACGGAATCAGCGCCGGTCACCACTGACCAGTTGGTTCCATTGTGGCACGAACTCACTCCAGCCAGGGTGTCGAAGTCAAGCGAAATCACCCGTTGCCACCCCGATTACTTCCGTGCTAAAACTAATCCATGCACTCCCTCGACAACGATGTCCTCGTCTCGGCCGCGACCCGCAACGGCGCCATTCACCTGCGCCGCGGCGGCACGAGCGTTGTGCTCGACGCGCAGCCGGGCACCATCCCCGCCATCGTCCACTGGGGGCCAGACCTCGGCCACGCCGACGCCGACACCCTCGACTCGCTCGCCATCGCCGCCCGCCCCCAGCGCGTCTCCGGCGGCCTCGACGAGACGCCCCGACTCCGCACCATCACGACGGCGGCCGACGGCTGGTTTGGCACCCCGACCCTCGCGGGGCACCGCGGCGGCCTCGCCTTCTCAACGAGCTTCGCGGACCCCGGCAGCAAGCCCGGCAGCGCATCCCCCCGCACCGAAACCACCGACGATGGCATCGCCATCTTCCTCACCGACGACGAGGCCGGCCTCACGGCCCGCGTCGAACTCCAGCTCGGAACGAGCGGCCTGCTGCGCCAGCGCATCACGATCCGCAACCTCGACGAGACGCCGTACACGGTGGATGCACTCAACGTGCTCTTCCCGCTCCCTTGGGACGCGACCGAGATCCTCGACACGACCGGCCGCCACCTCCGCGAACGCTCAGCGCAGCGCCGCGACCTGACCTTCGGCACCCACCTCCGCGAGAGCCGACGCGGCCGCCCCGGCGCCGACGCAACCCTGCTGCTCGCGGCCGGAACACCGGGCTTCGGCTTCGAATCGGGGCTCGTGCATGGCATCCACGTCGCCTGGAGCGGCAACCAGCGCACCCTCGCCGAGCGCGTCACGACGGGCGAGGCGTTCCTCGGCGGCGGCGAGCTCTACCTGCCCGGCGAGATCGTGCTCGCCCAGGGCGAGGAGCTCGCCTCCCCGTGGGTGCTCGCTTCATGGGGGAACGGCCTGAACGAGTTCGCGGCCCGCTTCCACACCGAATGGCGCGCGCGCGCCCAGCACCCAACTCGCCCCCGCCCCGTCACACTCAACACGTGGGAGGCCGTCTACTTCGACCACAACCTCGACAAGCTCCTCGCCCTGGCCGACACGGCCTCCGACGTCGGCGTCGAGCGGTTCGTGCTCGACGACGGCTGGTTCCACGGCCGCCGCGACGACACGACGAGCCTCGGCGACTGGACCGTGGATGCTGGAGTCTGGCCCCAGGGGCTGCACCCGCTGGTCGAACGGGTCACGGCCCTCGGCATGGAGTTCGGCCTCTGGGTCGAGCCAGAGATGGTCAACCCCGACAGCGACCTCGCCCGAGCCCACCCCGACTGGATCCTCCGCTCCCGCGAGGCACTGCCGCCATCGGGCCGCCAGCAGCAGGTGCTCGACCTCGTCAACCCGGATGCGTACGCCTACATCGCCGAGCGCCTCCACGCGCTCATCGACGAGTACCCCATCGCCTACCTGAAGTGGGACCACAACCGCGACCTCGTCGACGGCGGCGCCGGCGCGGGTCAGGGCGCCCGCGTGCACGAGCAGACGCTCGCCCTCTACCGCCTCCTCGACGAACTCAAGGCCGCGCACCCCGGCCTCGAGATCGAGAGCTGCGCATCCGGTGGCGCCCGCGTCGACCTCGGCATCCTCGAGCGCACCGACCGCATCTGGACAAGCGACTGCCTCGACCCCGTCGAGCGCCTCGAGAACCAGCGCTACACGTCGCTCGTCGTGCCGCCGGAGCTCATGGGCATGCACCTCACGACCCCGCACGTGCACTCCACGGGACGCACCGTCTCGCTCGCGTTCAGCGGATCGGTCGCCCTCTTCGGCCACTTCGGCATCGAATGGGACCTTACGACGCTCACCGACGACGAGCGCGCCACGGTCTCCGACTGGGTGGAGCTCTCGAAGCAGGTGCGCCCGCTCGTCGCGACCGGAGCGTCCGTGCAGGTCGACACCACCGACCCCGGCCTCGACGTGCGGGGCGTCATCGCAGACGACCAGAGCCGCGCCTACTTCACGGTCGCGCAGCCCCAGACCCTCATCTCCTCCCCCGCCGGGCGCATCCGCCTGCCCGGCCTCGACCCCGACCGGGACTACCAGGTTCGCCTGGTCACCCCCGGCGGCATCACCGAGACCCCCGCCCAGTCGCCACTCGCCTGGGCCCACCACAACACCGTCCTGAGCGGGCGAATGCTTTCCATCGTCGGAGTGCGCCCACCCGTCCAGAACCCGCAACACGGAATCGTCATCGAGCTCACCGCCTGAGTCGGCACGAGCTCGAAAAGCGCAAGGAGGCGCACATGAAGCACAGATTCACCAGGGTGGCCGCTGCCGCCGTCGGGGTACTCGCCCTCTCGGCGAGCCTCAGCGGCTGCAGCACTGACGCCGACGAGGGGGTGACGACCCTCAACTTCTTCCAGTACAAGGGAGAGGCGATCGAGGACTTCGCGAAGATCATCGAAGACTTCGAGGCGGAGAACCCCGACATCAAGGTCGTGCAGAACCAGATCGCCGATTCCGAGACGGCGATCCGCACGCTCCTCGTCAAGGACCGCACGCCCGACGTCATCACCCTCAACGCAAACGGCAACTTCGGCCGCCTCGCCGAGGCGGGTGTCTTCCACGACTTCAGCGACGACCCCGTGCTCGACACGATCAGCCCCGCCGTGCAGGAGATCCTCGCCGAGCTCGGCAACGCGGAAGGCGAGGTGAACGGCCTCGGCTACGTCAATAACGCCAACGGCATCATCTACAACCGCGAGATCTTCGACGAGCAGGGCATCGAGGTGCCCACGACCTGGGACGAGCTCATCGCGGCCTGCGACAAGCTCGAGGCCGCGGGCATCACGCCCTTCGCGGGCACCCTCGCCGACAGCTGGACCGGCATGCCCTCGTGGAACGCCATCGGCGCCTACGCCACGCAGGACGGCTTCTTCGATGAGCTGCGCGCCGAGGGCGACACGGTCGGCCCCGACTCGGCGGTCTCCTTCGAGAAGGACTTCCCCGACACCATGGCGAAGCAGCAGCAGCTCTTCGGCTACGCGCAGGACGGCTACCGCGGCGCCTCCTACGACGACGGCAGCGCCCTCTTCGCCAACGGCGAGGTCGCGATGCTCATGCAAGGCATCTGGGCCCTCAGCCCGGTGAAGAACATCAACCCCGACATCGACGCGGCGATCTTCCCCTACCCCGTGCCAGAAAACCCAGACGACCGGATGCTCGTGTCGGGTGTCGACGTCGTCGTCACGATGGGCAAGGACACGCCTCACGCGGAAGAAGCGATGCGCTTCATCGACTTCATGTTCAAGAAGGAGACCGTCGAGCAATACGCGGCCTCCCAGACGATGATCCCCGCCGTCGTGGGCGCCGAACTGAGCGACGACCCCGCCCTGCAATCGGTGAAGCCATACTTCGACGCGGGCAAGATCACCGGCTTCATCGACCACCAGGTGCCGCCTGCGATCCCGCTCGTCGGGATCATCCAAGAGTCGCTGTTCGCGAACGACGGCGGCGGCGCGGCCCTCGCCACCCTCGACAACGAGTGGCGCAAGGTCGCCGCCCGCACGATCCCGCTGACGGAGGACTGACATGGCCACGCTCACGCAAGCAGTCCGCACCACCGCGGGCGGACCCGACACCAAGCGCGCATCCCGCACCCGACACAACGGCTCGCGCGCCGGCTCCAGCTACTACTGGATGGTGTGGCCCGCGGTCATCGCCTTCGCCGCCTTCCACACGGTGCCCATGATCGTCAGCATCTTCTTCAGCTTCACGAACTACGCCGGCTACGGCGAATGGAACGCCGTCGGCTTCGCGAACTACGTCAACCTGTTCCGGGATGATCGCGTGCTGGAGGCGTACGGGTTCTCGTTCCTGTTCGCGATCGTCGCGACGATCCTCACCAACGTCATCTCGCTCGCCATCGCCCTTGGCCTGCACGCCAAGATCAAGGCGCGGAACTTCTTCCGCGGCGTCTTCTTCGTGCCGTACGTGCTCGCGATCCTCGTCATCGGCTACGTCTTCCAGTTCATCTTCTCGAACTCGCTCCCGAAGCTGCTCCCGAACATCCCGTTCATCGCCGAGAACATCCTCACCAACCCCGACCTGGCCTGGGTCGCCATCGTGATCCTCGCCGTCTGGCAGTCGTGCGCGTTCTCGATCATCATCTACCTCGCCGGACTCCAGACCATCCCAGCCGACCTCTACGAGGCGGCGTCGCTCGACGGCGCCTCCCCGTGGCGACAGTTCAGCTCGATCACCTTCCCGCTCATCAGCGCCTTCTTCACCATCAACGTGGTGCTGAGCCTCAAGGGGTTCCTGCAGGTCTTCGACCCGATCATCTCGCTCACCAACGGCGGACCGGGCACCTCCACCGAGTCGGTGACGATGCTCATCTTCCGAGGCGGCTTCTCGGGCGGCGAGTTCGCCTACCAAACCGCCAACGCGGTGATCTTCTTCATCGTCATCACCGTCATCTCCCTCCTGCAATTCCGGGTCCTTCAGCGTCGAGAGGCCGATTTCTGATGTCAACTGCAACCACCACCACCGCCCAGGAACTCGCTGTAGCCCCACTCGACGAGCAGCCCGTCGCCAAGCGCGTGCGCCGCAAGCGAGTGCGCGAGAGCGACGACGACAGCCGCAAGACCAACTGGTGGGCGACCGCCCTCATCGCGGTCTGCTCGCTCACCGTCCTCATCCCCCTCTACCTCGCGGTCGCCGTCGCTCTGAAGACGCCAGAGCAGGTCGCCAACGGCACGGGCTTCGAGCTACCGTGGCCCATCCGTTGGGAGAACTTCGCCGACGCCTGGGAGCGCACCGAGTTCCCGCAGGCACTCCTCAACACGGGGCTCATCACGGTCGGGTCGGTGGTCTTCACGCTGCTCACGAGCTCGCTCGTCGCCTACGCCCTGGCCCGCAACCTGCAGAAGCGCTTCTTCAAGGGCGTCTACTTCTACCTGCTCGCGGCGCTCTTCGTGCCGTTCCCCATCATCATGCTGCCGCTCGTCAAGCAGACGTCGCTGCTCGGCCTCGACAACCCGTTCGGCCTGATCGTGCTCTATACGATCTACGGGCTGTCGCTGAACATCTTCATCTACACCGCCTACATCCGCTCCATCCCCTTGGAGCTCGAAGAGGCGGCGCGCATCGACGGAGCCTCCACGTGGCGCGTGTTCTGGCAGATCATCTTCCCGCTCCTGGGGCCAATGAACGCGACCGTCGGCATCCTCACCTGCGTGTGGGCGTGGAACGACTTCATCATGCCGCTCGTCATCCTCACCGACCCAGGCGCGCGCACCCTGCCGCTCGCGCAGTACGTATTCCAGGGCCAATACAACACCGACTACACGGTCGCGTTCTCGTCCTACCTCATGGCCATGGCGCCGCTGCTCATCGTCTACGTGTTCTCACAGCGCTGGGTGATCTCCGGGGTCACGCGGGGGTCGATCAAGTAGCGGATGCGTGCCGCTGAGGCGCGCGCGGGCCCGTCAGCGCCAGTCGGCCATTGCGACGGCGAGCGCCTTACGGGCCCGCGCGATGGCGCCGCGCACCGTGCTGGTGGGGATCCCGAGCTCGTCCGCGATGTCCTGGTAGCTCAGCGACTCGAGCTCGCGCAGCACCCAGCATCGGCGCTGCTGCTCGGGGAGGCGAGACAGGGCCACGTGGAGGGCCGCGGAGAGCAGCGCAAGCTGCGCATTGGTCGTCGGCGATTCATCTTCCGACGCCGCGCAGTCGCGATCGTCGACCCGGTCGTGCTCACGTCGGCGGCGGAGCGCGTCGATGCTCCGCGACGCGACGATGCGCAGCATCCACGACCGGACGGCCGCCAGGTCCTTGAGCGTTGAGAGCTTGGTCCACGCGTGCGCAAGCGACTCCTGCACGACGTCGTCGGCCTCGGCGTCCGAGCCGAGGCGCCGACGGGCGCAGACATACATGAGGGTCCGGTAGCGCTGCACGAGGAGATCGAAGGCGCGCGCGTCGCCGATCGAGGCGAGCCCCGCGAGGAACTCGTCGCTGTCGTCGGCGGATGCGACGCTCCGGTACTGCGGGAAGGTCGGCGTCGCCATCCGGCCCGCGCGAGGCATGCTCGGCACACGGTGCGGCGTGAGGCTTACGCGTGCCATATCGGCTGCGGGCGCTGCGTCGATTGCGAGCATCTGCGGTGTCCCCACTCTCGGCGAGCCTGGCCACGTGGCCAGTTCGCGTCGTTGCTGAGGAGCTCCGCATGTGGTGGAGCGGCGTGCGGTGCCCGAACGCGTCACCGCGTCTGGCCTCTCTTCGTAGCCGAGGCCAGACGGGATTGCGAGAGCTTTCGCTGCGGGTGTGCCAGTCGTGTGCAACTGCGTTCTTTCTCGATCGATTCGTCTCGTGGCTTGCCAGAAGCGGATAGTTAGTTAGACTAGCTATATGCCCGAGACGAGGATCGACCAGGAAGCTGAGAGCAGGCAGGTAGCCCGCACAGATGGCTACTGGGATGTGTACCAGCGCAGGACACTGCCGACGGAAGCGCTCGCAATCTGCGGCACCGGCATCATCATCAGCGCCGGGATCATCACCGCCATCGCGACGCTCTTCTAGGCGGGAGTCGCGAGGCGCGCCCGCGACCGGACGGCGGGACGCAGCCGACGGAACGCGAGCCAGCGCCGCCGCACGGCGGGCCTGGGCTGCCGCACGGCGAGCAAGCGCGGCCGCATGGCGCTACACCGCCGTCGCGAAGACGACGACGTTCTTGTCGTAGTGCCCGATGTCGCGGTCGAAGTAGCCACCGCAGGTAATGAGACGCAGCTCATCGCCGGGCACGGCGCCGAACACGCGCGCGGTCGGGAAGTCGTTCTTCTCAACGGTGACAATCTCAGTGACCTGGTAGCTCGTCACGCCGCCTTCGACGTCGCTCACCTCGACCACGTCACCCTGAGTGAGCTCATCCAGCCGAAAGAACGCGGCCGGCCCCGCGAGGCCGTCGACGTGGGCCGCGATAACCGTCGGCCCGCGCCCGCCGGGCTTACCGCCACCCGTGAACCAGCCGATCTCGTCGAAGTCGACGGGCACTTCCATCTTCCCGTCGGGGGCGATACCGAGGTCGATGAGCGATTCGCTCACGTCGATCGCGGAAATGGAAACAGCTGTGGGCGCGACGCCCTCCGGCAGGACGTTCACGCCGCTCGCGGGCGGCGGCACCTCCGGCGTGGGCACTGCAGAGGGCGCGACCGCTGCCGCAGACGGCTCCGCTGGGCTCGCGTCGGCTGCAGCCGTCGACGACGAGGCCGTCTCGGGAACCGTCACGTCTCCGCTGGGTGTTGCCGCGCATCCGCTAACAAGCAGCAACGCGGCGACCACGAGCGCCGGGACGCGCACCGCGCGCCCCGACACCCGAACGAGGTTCCTGGTCACTGACCCGATGTCGCGCGAGCCTTGCGCCGGGCCGCGATGCCCGCGACGCCGACTGCGGCGAGGCCGCCGAGGCCGAGGAAGCCGAGGGTCGTCACATCGAGCCCACCGGCCGCGGCCGTGCCGCCAGCACCGGTGTCGACGCCGCCAACCGGCACCTGCACGAGCTGGCCGCGAACGACGCCGGCCTTGAAGTCAGCCGTGTGCGAGTCGCCCGTGAAGCCAGCCGGGTTCGCCTCGATCTGCTTGAGCGTGAACCCCTCGCCCGTGTCGGTTCCTGCGTCACTGTTGAGGCCCGTCGTAAACGGACCCTCGAGGCACCCGCTGCTCGTGCGCGTGCCGTCACCGTTGTCGGTCGGGTTCGGGAAGGCGATACGCGGCGGGCCGGCCTCACCCTCGGCGGCCTCATGGATGTGGGTGGCCGTCTTCGCGGGGCTCTCGTACTCGCCCGTGACGCCGGTCAGAGTGATGTCGTAGCAGATGATGTTCAGGTCGGAGTTGATGCGGAAGTCGAACTGGCCCATCGCGCCCGGCTCACCGGGGGTGGCGACGCCGTCGTTGTTGATGACCGCGTCGGGGGTCGCCATGACGGTGTAGGCGCTCGTGAACGAGTCCGGCTCGGCGACCTCCGTCTCGGCGGTCGCCGGGGCGGCGGCGACCAGAGCAATGGCGGCGACAGCGGTGGCGCCGAGGGTGAGCGACTTCGCGAACGTGTGCTTGGGCATGAGGGGTGCCTTCCTGCTTCGCAGCTCCCGGATGGAGCCGTCGTACAGGGGCATACGGCGCGGACGTGCTCGGCGTTCATCGGAGTCCGAAGTTTTTTCGCGCCGATTTTGAACGCGACACCGAAAGCATCAGTACTTCCCTTTATCAGCCGCAGTTGACACGACGGAGGGAGCAGCCGTGCGCACCGCCGTTATCGTTGACCCCGCAAGGGGGCCGGCGACGAGAGGACACGCACGGATGGCGGATGCGCCGCGCTCCTTCGACCTCCACTCGGCCTTCCGCGACCACGGCGGCGTCCTCCTCGGCTTCAGCGTCAACACACTCCGCGACCGGGCCCTCGCCGAGGATTGCGTGCAGGAGATCTTCCTCCGCGCGTGGCGGGCCCGCGACAGCTTCGACCCGGCGAGGGGCGGCGAACGCACCTGGCTCTTCGCGATCGCCCGCAACGTCATCGCCGACACGCTGCGCGCGCGGGACCGACTGCCACGCGTCGCCGCGAGCGATGCATCCGCTGGCCACCTGGACCTGCCGGCCGAGACACCCGACCCCCTCACCGGGCTCGGCCTCGCCGAGGCACTCGCCCGACTGCCGGACGAGCAGCGGCAGGCGATCGTCGCCATCCACCTCACGGGGTACAGCTACGCTGAATTCTCCGCCCACAGCGGGGTGCCTGTCGCCACACTCCGCACCCGCGTCTTCTACGGCCTTCGCGCCGTGCGCGGCCACCTCGACGAACCAGGAGGAGCTCGTGACTGACCACAACGAAGAAAGCCGCGCCGAGCTCATCGCGGCCGCCCTCTCGGGCGACCTCTCGGCGAGCGAATCGACCGAGTTCGAGCGGATGCGCGCAGCCGACCCCACGATCGACGCCGAACTCACAGACCTCCAGGGGATGACCGGACGCATTTCTGGGACGCCCGAGTGGATGGAGGCGGAGCCAAGCGACGGGCTGCGCGAACGGGTGCTGGGGATCGCGGCAGCGGATGAGGCCGGGGGCTCAGCTGAAGCGTCAGAGGTGGTCGGCGCGGGAGCGGTCGACGCGGGAGCGGTCGGCGCGGGAGCGGTCGGCGCGGGAGCGGTCGGCGCGGGAGCGGTCGACGCGGGAGCGGTCGACGCGGGAGCGGTCGACGCGGGAGCGGTCGACGCGGGAGCGGTCGACGCGGGAGCGGTCGAGGCAGGAGCGGGGGCCGGCGGGGGTTCGGTTGGGGCTGGGGCTAGGGCTGGGGCTGGGGCTGGGGCTGAGAGTCGAGCCGGGGCTGGAAGCGAGGCCGGGGCCCTGGGTGCGGGTGTCGCGGGAAAGCCCCTTGGGCCCGAGGCACCAAGCGCTGGCCGACGCGATGGCCATGGTGGCGCGGGCACCGAGAGCGGCCCGTCGGATGCGCATGGCGCAGGGACCGAGAGCGACCCGCAGAATGCGCGGATCACGCCGCTGCGACGGACCCGATTCGGCGGAGAGGTGCTGCTTGGAGTCGCCGCCGCAAGCCTTGTGATCGGCGCCGTCGGAGGATTCCTGCTCCCCCGGGCCGAAACTCCGCCCCCGGTCGGCGAACCTGGCACTCTCGGAGCCGTCGAGGGCGTGGATTTCCAGGGCGAACCCGCCGGAGTCGAGATCGACGGAAGCGTTGTCGCGCACACGTGGGGCACTGAGACCCTTCTGACCGTGAACGGACTACCGAGCGGCGAGTTCTACTCGGTTGTGGTCGTCGATGAGGCTGGCGAGGACGTCGGCTCCGGAACCTTCCTAGGCTCCGAGGTCGAGATCAACTGCGCCGTGAACGCCGCAGCCCTACGCGAGGACGTCGCGAGCGTGGAGATCCGCGGCAAGAGCGGCGATGTCGTCGCGTCGGCAGCGTTGCCACGAGTTGAGGGGTAGTCGCCAGCAAGCCCCTCGAAGCGCGTCGCCGCTCGAAGCTCGTAGCTCGTAGCCCGTAGCTTTCGAACCACACCGGGCACGCGGGGTAGCCGCGCGCTTTGTCGGTGGTCGGTGGTGTCCTTGCGAACATCGCTGCGAGAACCAGCGAACCAGTCGTAGAAAGCAACGCCTCGGAATCTGAGCAAAACTAGAACATAGTCACGAAATTCTCAGAATAAGTCCTGTTCAGAGCTTGCTTGGACCGAGACAATGGGCTACGCTGGTGGTGATCTTGGGGGAGGTCATCGTGGCATCGGAGTCATTCAGGGGTTCGTCTCGTGAGACGGCGGTTGTGG
>NZ_JBNAFM010000017.1:0-87577 GCF_049707175.1 Pseudoclavibacter helvolus
GAGCGAGGGCGGACCCACCGACGTGGACCACGGCATCCTGCTGTGCTCGTTCCACCACCACGAAGTCCACCGCGGACGCTTACACGTGACCCACGGGCCGGACGGCCGATGGCACGTGAGCGCCACACCCCCGCACTACGTGCGACGGCGACGGCCACGACGCCGCCTCCCCGCGCGCACCGACGCGCCACAACCCGACTGGAACCCCAGAACATGAACCCGAACATGAAACGGCCGGACTTGGAAGCGGCGCCGCAGACGCGAAAGTGCCGCCGAGATCACGAAGACCAGGGCGGCACCGGTTGCTGTCCTACCCCGCCCAGGAAGAGCGAGGTGCAGCAGCGCGACTAGAGCTGCGGCTGACGAGTGTTGTAGCCGAAGCGCGTGGGACGCTGCGCGTAGCCATCCTTGCGGACAGCGCGAACAGTCTCAGCGGCGAAGGCGACAACCGCCACAACCCCGATACCAAAAGCAAGAAGTTCCATGAGTCCACCTCCGTGATCTGCCGGCAGGCGCCGGATATTGCAATCCAATCGCTTCCGCCCGGGCGTGTCGCGGTCCACTCGAGGGTCAGTGGACTGGTCGCCGGCGATTGGACCCCAGCAGTGGCGAGCCCGCGTCGGGCCCATGGCGAGCCCGCGTTGGGCCCGCGTCAGGCCGCGTTCTCCGCCAGCCACTCCTCAACGAACACCGCAACGCCGTCATCCGTGTTGCTGGGAATCACGACCCGTGCCGCCGCGAGCGCCTCCGAGCGCGCATTCGCAACCGCGATCGGGTGCCCGACCACCTCGAAAGCCGGCAGGTCGTTGTAGTTGTCGCCGAAGTAGTACAGGTCCTCGCGGCCCACCCCCAACTGCTCCGCAACCGCCAGCAGACCCGTGCCCTTCGAGCAGTCCGCGTTCGCGATCTCCAGGTACGTGTCCTTCGACCGGTAGCTCACCACCCCGAGTCGCCCCGCGAGGGCCGCCTCGAGTGCATCCACGAGGGCCGGATCTCCCATGCACATCACCTTGTGCGGGGGAGTCGCATCCACGGCCCCGGACGCGACGAACTCCAACGTCGACCGCGGCTCCGGATGCACCCACGTGTGCGTCCGCTCACGCTCCATCCACGTGTCCTCGCCCCACGCATACCAGTGCTCCCCGGCGAAGAAGCTCGCGTGCAGGCCAGCCGCCTCGCAGTGCTCGGCGATGAAACGCGCATCCGACGGCGCGATCGGCACACTGTGCTGCACCTCGCCGCTTCCCGACAGCACCAGCCCGCCGTTGTACGCCACAAGCGGCGAACCAAGGCCGCCATACAGCCGCTCAAGCACGCGCATCGACTCCGGCGGCCGCGACGAGCACAGCACGAACTGGTGACCGGCAGCCCGCAGCGCCCGAATCGCCTCGATCGTGCGAGGGGAGAGCGTGCGCTGCGCGCTCAGCAGGGTGCCATCGATGTCGCTGAAGAAGAGAGCCATGAGCTACACCATCTCAGGCAGACGCGTGTCTGCCATCGAGCGAACGTCGCGCGCCGACAGCTGGGCCCACGAATCCGCGAGGATGCGCGTGCCCGCCTCGAGATCCGCCACCGGTGCCGTGAACGGCACCCGGAGGAACCGCTCAAGGCTCCCATCGATCGAGAACTTCGGACCCGCGACCAGCGCCAGACCCCGCGCCTCCGACAGGGACGTCATGGCCGAACTCGCCGACTGAGCGAGATGCACCCACATCGACAGGCCCCCGTCGGGCAGCGGCACATACCATTCCGGCAAGTGCAGGCTCAGCGCCTCGTGGAGGGCATCGCGGTGCCGGCGCATCTGCTCCCGGCGCCGCGGCAGCAACTCCGGCAGGGCACGCACAACCCGCTCCGCAAGCAGCTGCTCGATCTGCGGCGTCCCCAGGTCGCCCGCGGGCCTCGCCTGCACAAACCGACGGATGAGCGCCGCATCCGCCCGGATCCACCCGATACGCAGCCCCGCCCAAGCTGCCTTGCTGAGCGAGCCGACCGTGACGACCCCCGAACCGGAGAACGGTGACGCGCCCCGCGCGTGACGCGCGAACGGCCCGTCGTCCCAGGGGCGGTCGATCGACAGGTCCGCCGTCGTCTCGTCGACGACCAGAATCGTTCCGGCGGCCCGCGCCGCCTCAGTGACCCGCACACGGTCCTCAGGGCGCATCGACGCCCCCGTCGGGTTGTGGAAATCGGGGATGAGGTAGGCGAGCGCCGGGCGCATCCGCTCGATCGTCTCGATGAGATGCTCGATCTCCCACCCGCCCGTCGTGACCGGCGTCGCGATGAGCCTCGCCCCCGCCCGCCGCATCGCCTCGTAGGCGTGCGGGTACGTCGGCGACTCCACGAGCACCACGTCCGACCGCGTCAGCAGCGTGTGGGCGGTCAGCGAGATCGCATGCTGCGCGCCCATCGTCACGATGATCTGGTCAGGCGTGGTGGGCAGCCCGCGTGACGTGTAACGGTCGGCGATCGCCGACCTGAGCGAGAGCGTGCCGAGGAGGTCAAACCCTGGGGCGCCGAGCGCGAGCGGCATGGACGCCGACGCGTCGGCGATGATCTCAGCCAGCCCCTCCACCGGCGGCGGCACCGCCCGAGCGAAGTCCACGCCAAAGTTCTCGCCCTCGCCACTCGGGCGGTAGTCCTGCCTGCCGAGCCGGGGGAGCGTCACCCGGCTCCCCGACCCCTGCCTGCTCACGACGTGCCCGCTGTCGCGGAGCGACTGGTACGCGGCCACGATCGTCGTACGGCTGCGGCCCGACTGCACCGCGAGCTCCCGCTCCGACGGGAGCCGCGTGCCAACGGGAATGCGGCCATCGACGATCAGCAGACGGATGCGCTCGGCGAGCGCCTCATACGCCGCCGAGTCATCGCGCAGCTCACCGGCCAACGCGAGCAGCGTACGGGCGGAAATGCGAGAACCAGAATTCGACTCCATGGGTCCAGTATGCGCGAAGTGGACCGAGACGGCCAGGCCAATATGGGGATTGGATGTGCCTACCGAACGTTCCCCGACCGTCACGGAGATGGCTCATGGATCTCATCATGCTCATCGCTGGCGGCGTCATTGCCGTCATCGCCGCCGCCTTCGGGGTGTCGGCGACCATCGTGATCTTGCTGCGCGACGGCTACCGTGCCCGCCCCTTCCAGTCCAGTTACGATTCGCGACTGCCGCGCTGACTGCGCTCCGGCCAGACCTGGCCCCCTGAAAGTGCGCCACCTGGCCCCCTGAAGGTGCGCCACCTACACTGTCCGCAATCTTGGGGGAGGCGCCATGACCGCAACGACGCAGCACGGATCTCGAAGCCACCAGGTCGGCCGGGTCGCCGCGATCGGTAGGGCCGTTGCCGCGGCCTTCATCATGGCGTTCGGGCTCCTCGCGTCGACGGAACTCTCCGGGCTCCTCTTCGGTGCCGACGCGACCGCCGCGAGTGGCTTCGGGTCGCGCGTGCTCGTCGCCGGGAGCGTCACCGTCATCGTCGTCGGCCTCATCCTTTTGCTCCGACGGCGCTGGGACAGGCGGACCCTGACCGAGATGGGCCTCACTGGCCCCAGAACCGGCGCCGCTGGCTTCGCCATCGGGTTCGGGGTGCTCGTCGGAGCCGGGGTCGCCGTGCTCCTTCTCCTCGACCTCACGGGGGTCGTGACGGTTCTCGCCGTCGCCCCGCTCCAACTCCTCGGCTTCGTCGCGACGAACGCCGTCGTCGCCCTCCTGCTCGAAGCGCTGCCGGAAGAGCTCGCGATTCGCGGCTACGCCCTCACGAACCTGCGCGACGCTTTCCCGCCAGCCGTGGCCGTGGTCCTCAACATCTGCGCGTTTCTCCTCGTGGCAGTCTCGGCACTCGCGCTCCAAGGCCTCATCGCGCTCGTGCGTGGGAACGGCGAAGGTGGCCGGCTCGCGCCGTCCGGCGAAGACCCGATCGTCTACTACACGATGCTCGTCGCCTTCGGGTACCTGCTGATCTACGCGCGGGACGCCACCGCATCCGCCACCATCTGGACCGCCGTCGGCGCCCACCTCGGCTGGCTCACCATGAACCGGATCGTGCTCGGCGCGGAGGGCGTGCAGTTCGAGATGGACGAGCTCGGGTCGCTCCTGTTCTTCGCCGGCTACGCCACCGTCTCGATCGTTGCGTTCAGCTGGCTGCGGCGGGCGTCTAGAAGAAGTTCACGAGCACAACGAACGTCGCCGTCCCGAGCCCCACGCTGAGGAGCGTCCTGCGCCCGAACCCCAGGTGCACGCCGATCGTCACGGCGAGCGCGATCGCGGCCCACAGCGCGCTCCGCGGCTCGCCGGTGAAGTCGCTGAAGGTGACGACTGCCAGGATCGCGAGGATGCCCGCCGGCATCCACACGGCGAGCCGCTGCACCGTCTTCGAGTCGCGCAACGGCTTGAGCGCCGCAAACGGGAGCGCGCGCAGCCCGAACGTGATGCCTCCGCACACCGCGAGCGCACCGATGAACCACCACACGTCAAACATCGTCGCCCAAACCTCCTCGACGGTCCCGCCTCGCGGCGAACAGGGCGCGCACCGCGAGCGCCACCGCGAACAGGATGAGGGCGGCGAACAGGGGCGCGCCCGGCACGACGAGCAGCCCGAACGACACGCTCAGTCCCGCGATGAGCAGCGAGGGGACGTCCTCTCTGGAGCGGATCGCGTCGAGCGCGAGCACCGTGAACAGCGCGCACAGCGAGAACTCGAGCCCTTTGATCTCGCCGGGCAGGATGCTCGCGAGCGCCACCCCGAGCAGGCCCCCGCCGACCCAATACGTCTGCAGGGCGAGCTGGAGGGTGAGGAGGCGGGTCGCTGACCGCTGCTCGCGCGGGATCGGGGTGACGATCGCGTACGCCTCATCGGTCATGGCCCAGATCGAGTAGAGGCGCGCGAAGCGGCCGCGCACGAGGTGCAGCGGAAACGAGAACGCGTAGAAGACGTGGCGGAAGTTGACGAAGAACGTGGTCAGCGCCATCGTCGCGATGGGAGTTCCTGCCGCGATGAGCCCGACGAGCAGGAGTTCGATCGAGCCGGCGTACACGAACACCGACAGGGACGGTGCCACCCACCAGGGGAGTCCCGCCTGCATGACCAGCACGCCGAACGCCACGCCGAGCGGGACAACGCCGAGGCCAGCCGCGAGCGAGTCGCGGAGTCCGGCGCGGATGCGCTCTCCACGGGTTGCAGGCACGGCGACGTGTGCGCCCGCCTCGTGGGGCGAGTTCGGGCCGCCCGGCAAGGGCCGCCCGTGGGGTGCGGTTGGCCCGCCACCGGATGCGGGGCCACCCGGCACCCGGAGTGCATCGAGCGCCCCGTGCCCGTCCGGCGCTCCGGGTAGTGTCGCCGCCGCATCCTGCGGGCACGCGTCTCGCGCGGCGGGGTCTGCGGTGGTCATGCGGAGATCTTGGCACGGAAGTCGCGCATCACGAGAGCGAATGTGATCGCGTCAGCGCCATTCTCCGCAATAATCAGGTGTGGACACCATCGATCGCGCAATCGTGCGCGAACTGCAGGCCAACGCTCGCCTCACCAACGCCGAGCTCGCGCAGCGCGTCGGCCTGACCCCGGCGCCCTGCCTGAGACGGGTGCGGCGCCTCGAGGAGGACGGTGTGCTGCTCGGTTACCACGCCGAGGTCAACCCCGACAAGATCGGACGCGCCTTCAAAGTGCTCATCGACGTCGACCTGACGAGTCAGGCGCACAGCACCGTCGAGGCGTTCGAGTCGCAGGCCGTCGAGCTCCCCGAGGTCACCGAGGTGCGCCGCATGTTCGGCTCGCCCGACTACGCGTTTCGTGTCGAGGTCGCCGACCTCGAAAGCTTCGAGAAGCTGCTTCGCGAGAAGGTGTGGCGCCTCCCGGGCGTGCACCGCGTGACCTCGCACTTCACCATGAAGGTCCTCAAGGGGTGAGCGCACCAGGCTCGACGCCCGCGCAGCGAAGCCCGCGGGCCTGGCTCGCGGCGGCTCCGGCGGTGCTCATGATGGCCTGGGGCGGCAACCAGTTCACGCCCCTCCTCCTGCTCTACCGCAAGGTCGAGGGCTACTCGGCGCTGCAAGTCGACCTCTTCTTCGGCGCCTACATCCTCGGCCTCATCCCTGGCTTCCTCGTGGCTGGGTCGCTGTCCGACAGGTTCGGCCGCAAGCCGCTCATGGTCGCCGCCGTCGCCCTGAGCGTCGCCGCCGCGGCCGTGCTCGCGCTCGGCAGCGCGAGTCCGCTCGCCATGATGATCGGGCGCCTCCTCTCCGGCGTCTCGGTGGCGGTCGCCATGGTGGTCGGTACCACCTGGATCCGCGAACTGTCGAGCGGCGCCGTTCCACCGGCCGCCGCCGCGAAGCGCGCATCCCTCACCATCACCGCCGGGTTCCTCCTCGGCGCCGTTGCCGCCGGACTCCTCGCCCAGTGGGCGCCCTGGCCGACCCTCACCCCGTACGTCGTGCAGCTCGCCCTGACGTCGATCGCCGCCGTCGCCCTCCTGCGCGGCGCCGAGACCGCCGGCCCCAGCGGGGGAACGCTCGGGCGGGGAAGTGCGCGTCGACCGCTCATCGACGTGACGATCGCGCCCGAGCACCGCCGCCGTTTCTTCTTTGTGGTCCTGCCGATGGCGCCCTGGGTGTTCGCGGCCCCCGCCCTGGCGTTCGCCATCTCACCCGCCATCGTCGTCGACCAGCTCGGCGGCCTCGAGATCGCCTTCGCGGCCCTCCTCACGCTCGTGACGCTGACCGTCGGATTCCTCGTCCAACCGAGCGTGCCGCGGCTCGCGGCGCGCGTCCGGGGTGCCTCGGGGTCGGTCGGGCTCGCCTTCCTCGCGGCCGGCGCGCTCCTCGTGGCCGCGAACGTCGCCCTGCAGTCGCCGCTCCTGGCGTGCGTCGCCGGCGTCCTCCTCGGCGCCGCGTACGGCGTCTGCATGCTCACCGGCCTCGTCGAGGTGCAGGCCATGGCGGGCGGCCGCAACCTCGCCGGCCTCACCGGGCTCTACTACGCCCTCACCTACATCGGCTTTGCCTTGCCCGCCCTCCTCTCAGCGCTCGCGCCCGTCTTCGGCATGGCGGCGCTCCTCGTGGCGGTCGCCGTCACGGCGAGCGGATGCGCGGTGCTCGTCGCCCTCGGAGCGCGGCGCACGCAGGACCCCAGGGCGTGAAGCTGGGCGGGCGCGCACCTGCCGATCAGTGAACGCCCACGTTTGATCCCTAGCGTGGGGCAGGTCCTTCCGACGGCCCCGCCCGCGGCCAGCCGTCCGCCCGGCACGACGCACGACCGACCCCCACGGAGGCGCACGATGACCAACCTCACGGACCCCCGCACCCTGTACCGCGACGCTGGGTTCCCCGAACAGGAGCAGCAGCAGCCGGGACTCACCGGCGAGACGACGCCGGCCCCCGACCACGGCGAGCACAGCTACGTCGGCCACGGCAGGCTGAAGGGGCGCCGGGCTCTGATCACCGGCGGCGACTCCGGGATCGGCCGAGCCGTCGCCATCGCCTACGCCCGCGAGGGGGCAAAGGTCGCCATCTCCTACCTCCCGGAGGAGGAGGACGACGCGCAGGAGACCGCTCGTCTCATCAACGAGGCAGGCGAGACCGGGCTCCTGCTCCCCGGTGACCTTCGCAACGAGCAGTACTGCACCGAGATCGTCCACGCGACCGTGGCCGCGTTCGGCGGCATCGACCTGCTCGTGCTCAACGCCGCCTACCAGCGAGACCGGGCCAGCATCGGCGACACCTCCACTGACGAGATCCGCCGAGTTCTCGCGACGAACCTCGAAGCCCCCATCTACACGCTCCGCGCCGCCGAGCCTCACCTGCCGCCGGGTGCATCCGTGATCTTCTCCTCGTCCGTGCAGGGCTACGAGCCAAGCGATGGGCTCTTTGACTACGCGATGACGAAGGCGGGCCTCGCGTCCCTCACCGAGTCGATGGCCAAGGAGTTCGGGCCTAAGGGCGTGCGCGTCAACGCGGTCGCACCCGGCCCGGTGTGGACGCCGCTCATCCCAGCCACGGGCTGGGACGAAGAGAAGCTCGCGAGCTTCGGCCAAGACACGCCCCTCGGACGAGCCGGCCAGCCGGCGGAACTGGCGGGCGCCTACGTCTACCTCGCCTCCGATGACGCCACCTACACCTCGGGGGCGATCATCGCCGTCACCGGCGGCAAGAACCTGTGACCGGGCGCAACACGCACGGCTGAGAGGAGCGCGACACCATGGCCAAGAGCACGTCTAAGAGCACATCTAAGAGCACGTCCAAGAGCACGGGATCGGGCAAGAGCTCCGGCGGGGAGCCGAGCCTGAAGGACCAGGAGCTCTACGAGAAGCTCCGCGACGAGGGAAACTCGAAGGAGAAAGCGGCCCGCATCTCGAACGCGGCCGCCAACCGAGGGCGGTCGCAGGTCGGACGGAAGGGCGGAGAGGCCGGGTCCTACGACGACTGGACGGTGCGCGAACTCACCGCGCGAGCCAAGGAGCTCGGCCTCACCGGGTACTCCGGAAAGCGCAAGGGCGAGCTCATCGACCTGCTCCGAGAGCACTGAGCCTGCCCCGAGAGCACTGAGTCCGCTCAGCGAGCACCGGACGCTTCCTGTTTGCGGTTCGGCCCACGAGTGCCTTGGTGGGTTAGTCGAGCTCGAGCGTCTCGAATGGCTGGAGGTCGATGAGGGTCGCCCCGGCGCGGTCCGCCGACTCGCGCAGTCGCGTCGTCGCCAGCGTCTTGCCGACCTTCGCCAGCAGCATCTCGTGCACGGGCAGTACCCGCTTCGGACGCACCCGCTCGATGTAGTCCATCGACTCCGCGATGCGCATCCACGGGGCGTTCGCGCAGACCGCCAGCACGTCGATGTCGATGCCCTCCGGCGCGATGTACGCGTCGCCGCCGTAGTACAGCGCGCCGCGTTCGACGAGCACGCCGATGTTTTCGACGCGGGGGATCGAGCTGTGGATGATCGCATGCTCGCCACCGAAGAACTGCAGGTCGAAACCCCCCACCAGCACCGACTCGCCGGCGGCGACGTCGATGACCTCACCCAAGTCGGGGAGGTCCGCGGCCAGGATCTTCTCGGCCGCTGCCGGCGTCGTGAAGATCGGCGTCTTCGGGTTCCTGGACAGGATGCGCGTCAGCTGCTCTGGGGTCCAGTGGTCGTCGTGCTCGTGCGTGATGACGATCGCGACCGTCCCAGCTGCCTCCGTGATGGGGGTCGTGAACTTCCCTGGGTCGATGAAGAGGCGCGATCCGCTCTTCTCAATCGAGAGTGCGGCATGCTCGAGCTTGGTGAGGCGCATGTTCCCCCTTCAGAACTGCAGGCCCCAGCTCGGGGCCTGACGATCCGACCAAGGTAGCAACCCGCGGCTGTCCGAGCGCAGAGCTTCCCCGGAATACCGGGCGACGCGCCGCCGCCGTTGGACGGAGTTGCGCTCGCTTCGTCGGGTGTGCCAGAATATCCGAGTTGCCAAAACGGTCCCATCGTTTAGCGGCCTAGGACACCGCCCTCTCACGGCGGCAGCGCGGGTTCGAATCCCGCTGGGATCACCAAGAAAAGCCCGGCACGAGACGCGTCTCGTGCCGGGCTTTTCGCATGCGTCGATCCGTCGTGCCAAGGTTGACGCCTCTCTCGTGCCGAGTTACGTTTGCATGGTCTTGTTCCCGAAAGATTGGCAGGCCGGTGAGGATTCTCGACGCCCCCGCAACGCACACTGTGCGCTGACGACCGTCGAACCCGCCTTCTGAGGCTCCCGGAGTCAGTGCACGCACTGAACACCACCAGGGAGCACCGTGTCTACGCCGACACCCCACAAGACTTTTCCGATCTCGTTCGCCGACCTCAGCCTCACCTGGCCGGACGGCAACCCGGCCATCGACTCGCTGAGCGGGGCCTTCCCTCCGGGACAAACCGGCCTTGTCGGCCGCAACGGCAGCGGCAAGTCGACGCTGCTGCGCTTGATCGCCGGGGAGCTCGCCCCGACCGGCGGTACGCTGCGCGCCGAGGCCGACATCGCCTACTTGCCGCAGCAGCTGACCCTCGAGACTGAGCTGCCCGTGACGACCCTCCTGGGCGTCGACGCGAAGCTCCGCGCGCTCCGCGCCATCGAGGCGGGCTCCGTCGACCCAGTCGACTACGACACCGTCGGCGACGACTGGGACGTCGAGGTGCGCGCGGAATCCGCGCTCCGCGGCCTCGGTCTCGACGAGCGGATGCTCGGCAGGACCGTCGGCGGCCTGTCGGGCGGCGAAGCCATGCTGCTCGCCGTCGCCGGGCTCCGCCTTGGCGGTGCGCCCATCGTCCTGCTCGACGAGCCGAGCAACAACCTCGACCGCGGCGCCAGGGAACGGCTCATCGCCCTCGTCTCGTCGTGGCGCGGCACCCTCGTCATCGCGAGCCATGACGAGGAGCTCCTCGAACACGTCGATCAGATCGCCGAGCTTCGAAACGGCGAGCTCTCGGTGACCGGCGGGGGATACGCGGCCTACCTCGAGCAGCTCGAGCGTGAGCAGGCTGCCGCGGCGCAGGCGCTGCGTGCCGCCGAGGGCACCCTCAAGTCGGAGCAGCGCGACCGGAGGGAGGCCGAATCGCGCATCGCGGGCAGCCTCCGCGCGGGAAAGAAGGCGCAGGCCAACAAACGCGCGCCGAAGATCCTGATGAACGGGCAGAAGGCGAGGGCCCAGGTCAGCGCCGGGAAGCTCCGCGGCGAGCACGAGTCGCGCGTGGCGGAGGCCCGCCAGGCCGTCGAGCGGGCGGAGGGTCGCGTGCGCGACGACGCGAGCATCCGCATCCACCTCCCGGACCCTGACGTCGCGGCGTCCCGTCGCCTCGTGACCATCGAGGTGCCGAGCGACGGCGACGAGCTGCGACGGCTGGTCATCATGGGCCCCGAGCGGGTGGCCCTCACCGGGCCCAACGGGTCTGGCAAGACCACGCTGCTCGACGCGATCGCCGCGTCGGCCCGGGCGTGGGGCGCGGACGGCGGGCCCGCCACGGCCAGCGTCCGCACGCCCGGTGGCGTGTGCGTCACCGCAGCCACCAGCCGAGTCGGCTACCTGCGTCAGCGCCTCGACAGCCTCGACGACGGCGCGAGCGTGCTCGAGAACGTCCAGCGCGCGGCCACGGAGACGCCCGTGCAGGAATTGCGGGCGCAACTCGCGCGGTTCCTCCTGCGGGGCGCCGTCGTCGACAGACCCGTCTCCTCGCTGTCGGGAGGCGAGCGCTTCAGGGTGTCTCTAGTCAGGCTCCTCCTCGCGACCCCGCCCGCTCAGCTCCTGCTGCTCGACGAGCCCACCAACAACCTCGATCGGGAGTCCGCCGCGCAGCTTGTCGACGCGCTCCGCGACTACCGGGGCGCCGTGCTGGTCGTGAGCCACGACCAGCGCTTCCTCGCGACGCTCGAGCTGACGAGGAGGCTCGAAGCAGTAGGCACCGCGGGCCCCGGCGCGAAGAGCGGAATCGTGGAGGGCGCCTGAGACTGCGGCGGTCTTGCGGGGCGGTCTCGCAGCCGAGCCTCCGCAATGCCACAATGGACGCACGCGCGATCTACGCGTACAAGGTGTGCCTTCGGGGCAGGCCACCCGGGCAGAGTTCCAGAGGTGCTATTTGTGAATACTGAACTGGCTTCTTCGTACGCACGCGCGGAGGAAGCTGTCGCGTTGCGCGTCAGCGCTGCCAGCGACGTCGGCAGCGTGCGCCAGATCAACGAGGACTCCGTGCTCGCGCGCATGCCCGTCTTCTTCGTCGCCGACGGGATGGGCGGCCACGCGTACGGCGACCGGGCCAGCCAGACCGTTGTCGCCACGTTCGACGAGGAGTTCCAGGTCGAGGAGCCGGCGACACCCGACCGGGTGCTGCGCACCATCGACCGCGCCAACAAGGCCGTGCAGGACCTCGTCACCGAGGCTGACGGCCCCGGGGCCGTCGCGGGGACGACGCTGTCGGGCATCGCCCTCGTCGACCTCGCAGACCTGGGCGCCGAACTCCTCCACTGGATGATCTTCAACGTCGGCGACTCTCGCGTCTACGGATGGAACGGTCGCGCCCTCGTGCAGGTCACCGTCGACCACTCGGCCGTGCAAGAGATGGTGGCCATGGGGCTCATCTCGGCCGCGGATGCGCTCATCCACCCCGACCGCAACGTCATCACCCGCGCGGTGGGCTCCGAGACCGACGTCGAGGCCGACATCTGGCTCATGCCCGTGCACGGGCACCAGGTGTTCCTCGTCTGCTCCGACGGGCTCACGAAGGAGCTCAGCGACGAGCAGATCTCGCAGGTCATGCTCGAGTACCACTCCGACCCCGAGCCGGAGCTCACGCTCGCGGAGACGCTCGTGCAGACGGCCGTCGAGGTCGGTGGGCGCGACAACGTCAGCGTCGTCGTCATCGACTCGGAGTACGCCAACGCAGACCAGGCGTCCGCGGCCCCGCCCACCACGACGGGGCCGATCGCGGCCCCGCCCGCAGACGACACCTTCGAAGATACGACCCCGAGGTAATCGATGACCGAGGCACCCCATGAGGTCGAGGCGGAGAGATCGGTGATCTTCCGTCAGCGACGACACGCCCTGCTCGTGCTGCGGCCGCTGTCGTCGTCTCGGCTCGCCGACCCACCCCTCGCCGAGCAACCGCTCGCCGAGCAACCGCTGGCAGACCCAGCGCTCGAGAGCCCAGCGCTCGATGGCGACTGCGAGGCAGCCGGTGCGGTCGGCGCCGCACGCCTGGCCTTCGCCGATGGGCCGCTCTCGCCTGACCGGGTCTTCGCGGCCCTGCTTGGCGGCGGACCACTCAGTGCCCTCGCCCCCTTCGTGTACCTGGTCCGCGAGGGCAATGGCCTCAGGGTGATCGCTCGGGGACCGCTGCGAGTCGTGGAGCTCCCGAACGCCCCGCATGTCGGAATCCGCCCCGCCGTCATCACCTCGGGCGAGGCGCTGACCTGGGTCGAGGCGGTGCTTCCGGCTGCGCGTGGCGTCGAGGTGACGGTCGAGGATGTGTGCCACGGACTCGACGAGGTTCCCCTGCAGCTGCTCTTCGCGGAAGCCGACGAGGAGGTCGCTGAGACGATCGCCCCCACCTCGGACGCCGCCGAGGTCACCGCAGACCCCGACCTCGACGGAGCCGTCGGCCCCGGCGAGGGTCCCCTTGTTGAGGGGATGTTCGCTCAGGCGACGATCGCTGAGGCCACGATCGTCGAGCTGCCCTCGGAAGACGCCGACGACGACGAGGGTGCGGAGCCCCCGATCCCGCAGCGCGGCGCGCAGACCGCCCCCGTGCCGATCGTCGATGCGGACGCGGAAACGGACGCGCACCTCGTGGGCGAGCACGACGGTCACACGGTCCTCAGCGACGAAGCGAGCCGCATCCGCCAAGCCGCCTTCGCCCGCCGCGCCACGCAACAGGACTCCGCCGACCAGGCGCAGCCCGATGCGTCGCAGCCGGCCCCATCGCTCCACGATCTCGCGCCCCAGGAGCAGGCGCTCCAGCTCGGTGACCACGACGGGCACACCGTGGTGGGCGGCTCCGTTCGCGAACTCCGACGCGGCCCAGCGGGCCAGGTGCCAGATCGACCGGTGCCAGATCAACAGGTGCCGGCCGAGCAGTCCGCGTTCGGTGAGCTCGGCGACACCGTTCTCGCGCAGGCGCTGTCCTTCGAGACGCACCCAGAAGGCCGGAGCGGCGTTCTCGCGCCGCCGGTCGCGCCGGTCGCGCCGCCCACCGCATCCGTGCCGCCGGCCGCTCCAGCCGCGCCAGCCGCGCCGGCGCGGTCCGCCCCGCGCGCCGGGTACGTCGTCGAGCTGTCCACGGGTGGCAGCGTCGAGCTCACGGGACCGCTGGTGCTCGGCCGTGCCCCCAGCATGGGCTCCGAGCAGACCGGGGGGACCCCGCCGAGGCACGTGAAGCTCTCGGGCGCCACGGACATCTCGCGCAACCACGTGCTCATGAGCGTCGAGGGCGGCGTCATCGTCGTCACCGACCTTCACTCGAGGAACGGCACCGACGTGATCATGCCGGGTCGTGGCCCGCAGCGACTTCGTGCAGGCGAGCCCACGGCCGTCATGCCTGGCACGGTCGTCGATCTCGGCAGCGGTGTCTTCCTGACCGTGCGGAACCTCTCGATGACGGCGAGCGAGTAGCGATGGCCGGGCAGCGACGCACCCCAGCAGAGCCGCCCGAGATTCCCGGCTACGTCTACCGAAAGCACTTAGGTTCGGGCGGGTTCTCCGACGTCTTCCTCTACGAGCAGCAGTTCCCACGACGGCTCGTTGCCGTCAAGGTGCTCCTCGGCGGCGACGACCTCGGCGAGACGAGCAGGCAGGCGTTCATCGGCGAAGCGAACCTCATGGCGCAGATGTCGTCGCATCCCTACATCGTCACGATCTTCCAGGCCGACGTGGCCGGCGACGGCAGGCCCTACTTCGTCATGGAGTTCGCGTCGGGGCTGAGTCTCTCCGACCGCTACAAGCGCGAGCAGATCCCGGTCGAAGAAGTGCTGCGCACCGGCGTGCGCATCTCCAGCGCGGTAGCCACGGCACACGCGGTCGGCATCCTGCACCGAGACGTGAAGCCCGCGAACATCCTCACCAACGACTTCGGCTGGCCCGCCCTCACCGACTTCGGGATCTCCTCCGCCGTCGACGACGAGCTCGCCGACGCCGGGGAGCTCGTCGAGTCTGCCCCGGCAGGTGGAGGCGGGCTCTCGGTCCCATGGTCGCCGCCCGAGATGTTCGAGGACGAGCCGAAGCCGGACGTGCGCAGCGAGGTCTTCTCGCTCGGCGCGACCGTGTTCTCGCTGGTTGCCGGGCACACGCCCTTCGAGCGGCCGGGGCAGAAGAACACGACCCTCGATCTCATCTCCCGTATCGAGCGCGGCGCGATCTCGCCCATCGACCGACGCGACGTGCCCCGCTCCCTCGTGAGCGTGCTCCACAAGGCAATGGCTCGGAACCCCGCGCACCGCTACCAGAGCGCGGTCGAGTTCGCCTACGCGCTCCAGCGCGTCGAGCTCGAGCTGAACTACGCCCCCACCGCGATCGACGTCCCGAACATGACGATCTCCGCCGCCGCGGCCGACGCGGGAGGGGAGGCGGACGCGACGAGCCTCCGCCCCGTATCACTGGTCAACGCCCAGGTGCACGAGGGCGCGCGAGCCAGCAAGGCCGAGCTGACCTCGGCCCGCGCCGTCGTCCGCGTCGCCGCCCAGCAGGCTCCGGGAGGCTTCGCAGCAAGGTACGAGACGGCAAGCGGGCCAAGGACGGGGCGGCGACCCCACGGAGTCGAGCACACCGGCGGTGCGCCGACCGAGGACTCTGGCCCGACGACGGCGCGCCCCATCCGGACACCTGGGCAGGCCGCAGCCGGGCCCGCCCCCTCTGCCCCTGCCTTCGGTGACGCATCCACCACCCACCGCGGCAACCAGGACGTTGACCATCGCGACCCTCGTGCCGCCGAGGAGGCCTCGATGGTCGAGGAGCTCGCCAAGGTCAGTGAGGCCAATGCGGCCGCAAGCGCACGGAAGCTCTCGCGGAACGGGCTGGTCGGCATCATCGCCGGCGGTCTCGTGGCCGTCGTCGGCATCGCAGCGGCCCTCGCGTGGATCTTCACGCCGGACGATGGTGAGCTCGGTCGCGCGACCACGACCCCCGTCGTCATCGAGGCGGGAGGGTTCCCACCCGTGCTCGTGGCCCCGGTCGCCGTGCGAGGCGTCGACGGCTCGGTCACCTTCTCATGGTCGAACCCCGACCCACAGCCAGGCGACGTCTACTACTGGACCATGGGGGAGGGAGCCAGAGACGGGGCGACGACCAGCGAGACATCGGTGGTTGTGCCGAGCGTTCCAGAGGGCACGCAGACCTGCATCGACGTCGAGGTCCGTCGAGGCGGGAAGGTCAGCCCCGAGCCGCTCGAGATCTGCTACCCGCAATAACCTCGCCGATCCGCCATGATGGTGGCATGAGCGAGAGCAAGTACACCTCGGCCGCGGACGCGGGTGAGGCCCCCGAAGAGGCTGTCGAGATCTCCGACAGCGACGAGCGAGTCATCAGCCAGGTCCCGCCGCTCGGGCCGCTCCGCCTCGAGTTCGTGGGCGAGTGGTACGAGCTCGACCCCGCCGAGCCGTTCACGATCGGTCGCGACGCCGACCTCGTCATCGACGAGAACCCCTACCTGCACCGCCAGTTCCTGGTGCTGCAGGCCGAGTTCGGCATGTGGTGGCTCTCCAACGTCGGCTCCGTGCTCTCTGCGACCGTCACCGACGACTCCGGCCAGGTCCAGTCATGGCTGTCGCCCGGTGCGAAGCTGCCGGTCGTCTTCCAGCACACGCAGGTCATGTTCACCGCAGGGTCCACGACCTACGACTTCGCCATCCACTCGGCGTCCGACTTCTACAACACCTCCCACGTCAACATGTCGCCGTCCGGCAACACCACGCAGGCGGTCATCCACCTCACCGAGTCCCAACGCGAGCTCATCCTCGCGCTCGCAGAGGACGTGCTGCGCAACTCTGTGCCGGGCCGCGGCGTCATCCCGAGCTCCGCCGACGCCGCCGCCCGCCTCGGCTGGACGCTGCCGACCTTCAACCGCAAGCTCGACAACGTGTGCGACAAGCTCGACAAGTTCGGCGTCTCGGGGCTCAGGGGTGGGCGGAACAAGCTCGCCTCGAACCGTCGCGCGCGCCTCGTCGAGTACGCGATCTCGACCCGCCTCGTGACGCCAGAGGACCTCGACACCCTCGACCGGAAGTAGCTCGCCCGGTCGCGCCTGCGCCGAGTCCTCGTGCACAATGAAGTCTGCTGCGCTCTGAGATGAGGCGCTGACGAGTTCCGCTGGGGGTGTCGAGACATGCGCCGACCAGCGTCGACCGCACCGGGCCGCAGGCAGCTCGCGATGACGCTCATCCTGGCGCTCCTCATCGGCACCCCGCTGCTCTTCGCGCTGCTCCACGAGGGCTTCCCAGCCGCCGAGATCGAGCTCGAGAGCAGCGACGTCTGGGTGTCGAACAGCGAAGAGCTCCGCGCCGGGCGCCTCA
The DNA here is from genome assembly GCF_049707175.1 of Pseudoclavibacter helvolus. Lineage (GTDB taxonomy): Bacteria > Actinomycetota > Actinomycetes > Actinomycetales > Microbacteriaceae > Pseudoclavibacter > Pseudoclavibacter helvolus_A. The sequence goes on from NZ_JBNAFM010000017.1 coordinate 16,981, forward strand.
ACGCGCAGATCAAGGAGCTCGACGCGAGCGTGAGCCTCGCCACGGCCGACGTCGGTATCTTGCAGGACGGCGACACGGTCTTCCTCCACGACCAGACGAGCGGCTCGTTCGGTCGCGTCGACCCGGCGCTGACCGACCTGCGCGAGAGCATCCTGACGCCGGCCGGCAGCCGCAGCTCCTACGGCGACGGCGTCATCGCGCTCCTCGACCCCGCTTCGGGCCGGCTCTGGCTCCTCGACGCCACGCAGCCGCTCGCCTTCGACGCCGCAACGACCGAGCCCGTTGCCGAGCTCGGGAAGGACGCGCAGGTCCTGGTGACGTCGCTCGGCACGGTGCTCGCGGTCTCGCCGGAGCAGCAGCAGATCCTGCGCATCGAGGGCCTCGACGCCGAGCAGACCTGGGAGCCGCTCGCGGCCGCGCCGCGCAGCTACGAGCTCACCGCCGTGGGGGAGACACCCGTCGTCTTCGACACCCAGACTCGCGAGCTGCTCGTCGACGGCGCGGCTCGCGAGCTGCCGAGCAGTGCGCTTCGCGTGCAGCTGCCTGGTGCCGCGGCCCCGGAGGTCGTCCTCGCGAGCGTCGATGGGGTCCTGCGCGTGCCGCTGGACGGCGGCGAACCCCTGACCGTGTCTGCGGGACTCACGGCCCCCGAGTCGAGCGCCGCAGGGACCGCGCGCCCTGCCGTGGTTGGCGGATGCACGCACGCGGCCTGGTCGCAGCCGGCCGCGACGATGGTGGTGTGCGGCGACGAGCAGCCGAAGGTGCAGCCCATGTCGACCCCGCCGCTCGGCGAGATCCTCTACCGGGTCAACCGGAACGTCGTCGCCCTCAACGACGTCGCGACGGGCCAGGTGTGGCTGCCACAGGAAAACATGCGGCTCGTCGAGAACTGGAACGAACTGGTGCCGCCGGAGGACACCGACGGCATGGAGGGCGAGAACGAGGCGACCGAGGAGTCGTTCGAGGCGACGCTCGCCGAGCGGGGCGAGGAGAACACGCCGCCGGAGCTCGTCGACGACGTCTTCGGCGTTCGCGCGGGGTCCACGGCCTACCTGCCGGTGCTCGATAACGACTCCGATGTCGACGGAGACATCCTCACGATCACCGGGCTGAGCGCGGACCTGCCTGCCTCGTTCGGCGAGCTGCGCCTCATCGACGACGGGCGCGCCCTGCAGTTCCAGGCTGCCGACGGGGCATCGGGCGAGCAGACCCTCACGTACACGGCGACCGACGGCAGGCCGGGTGGCGTCGCGGATGCGCGGCTCACGATCCGCATCCACTCGGCCGACGCCGAGAACCAGCCGCCCACGACGAACCGGACGAGCGCCGTCGCCGTCGAGTCCGGGCAGAAGATCTCGTACAACGTCATGCCCGACTGGGTGGACCCGGAGGGCGACCCGATCTTCCTGCAGGGCGCCACGGCCCCGGTCGGAGACGCGGTCAGCTTCACCCCGGACGGCCGCATCACCTTCACCGCAGCCAACGCGGAGCTGGGGGAGCGGGTCGTGCCCTACCTCGTCTCTGACGGGACCTCGCAGGCGGCGGGTGAGCTGCGCGTCCGCGTCGAGGCGCCTGGCACACTCGGCCCGATCGGCACCCCCGACTTCGCGAGAGGCATGGTGGGGGAGGCCGTCACCGCGCAACCGCTCGTGAACGACTTGTCGCCCAACGGGCAGGCGCTGGGCCTCGTCGAGATCGCCGAGCTCGGCACGGCAACGGGAGGCGCAAGTTTCAACCCCGATCTCGGCACCGTGAGCTTCGTCGCCGACACGCCGATGACCGCCTACGTCCAGTACACGGTCACCGCGGGGAACGCGACCTCGGTCGGGATCATCCGCTTCGACATCGAAGAGCCCTCGACGGAGCCTGCCCAGGTGACGGCCGTGCGCGACCTGGCCTACCTTCGGCCGGGCCAGTCGAACGCCGTGGACGTACTCGGCAACGATGTCACGACCGGCACCGGGGTGCTCTCGGTGCAGAGCGTCGAGACCACCGACGAGGCACGCATCGCGGGTCTCGCCGTCGAACTCATCGACAACACGGTCGTCCGTCTCTCCTCGCAGTCGGCGATCCAGGCACCCATCGAGCTTCCCTACACGATCACCGACGGCACTTCCTCCTCGGTCGGCTACATCGTGGTCGTCCCGGTCGAGCCAGCGGTGACCCACGAGCCGCCCGTCGCCGTGGACGACACTCGCCGCGTCCGCGCCGGCGACTACACGAGCGTCTCGGTGCTCGACAACGACTCGCACCCTGATGAGGCGCAGATGTCGCTGGCGCCCGAGCTCAACAACGTCCAGGTCGGCGACGGTTACGCCTTCGTCTCCGGCGACGACGTCCGACTGCAGGCGCCCAGCGAGCCGGGCACCTACTCGCTCGGCTACACGGTGGTCGACGAGCACGGCGAGCAGGCTGGGGCCACCGTCTCCTTCCAAGTCACGGCCCCCGATGAGTCCAGCAACCGGCCGCCGGCTCCCGGCATCGACACCGCGAGGGTGTTCGAGGGTGCCAGCGTGCGGATCGACGTGCCGCTGAACGGCATCGACCCTGACGGGGACTCCGTCGAGCTCACCCAGCTCGTCGACGTGCCCAAGCTCGGCTCGGTGCGTGAGGTCACACAGACGTCCTTCATCTACGAGGCCTTCCCCGGGGCGGCGGGCACGGACGTCCTGCGCTACGAGGTCGTCGACGGTTACGGTCAGCGTGCCGAGGGGACGATCCGGGTCGGCGTCGTTGCCCGGCCAGCGGCGACGGCACCGCCGGTAGCGGTCGACGACAACGTCCGGGCCAAGCCGGGCTCCCGCATCGCGGTTCCCGTCCTCCAGAACGACTCCGACCCGAACGGCTACACGCTCCAGCTCGTCCCCGAGCTGGTTGGCGTTGACCCGAGCCTCGACGCGGAGGTCGACGGCGACTCGATCATCGTGACGGTGCCGACCGAGGGCGAGTTCATCTCCGTGCCCTACACGATCACCAACGGGCAGGGCGGGCAGGACGCCGCGTTCATCCACGTGACGATGAGCGCGGATGCGCCGACGCTGCCGCCGACGGCGACCGACCACGTCGTGCGGCTCGACGACTTCGCGGGTGCTGCGACGCTCTCGGTGAACGTCCGCGACGGCGCGGCCAACCCGGGCGGGCGCGTGAGCGAGCTCGCCGTCGACCTGGTGGGCGCCGGCGCTGGCGCCGCTCAGGTCGAAGAGGACGGTCGGGTGACGGTGACCCTGAGCGATGTCAGGCAGATCATGGTCTACCGGCTGACTGCGCCGGACACGGGGCTCACCGCGGCGGGCTTCCTCATGGTTCCCGCCCTCATCACGGAGGAGTCGAAGCGGCAGTCGCCGTTCCTCATCCCGGACCTCCCGGGCCAGAAGGTCAAGGTGGGCGAGTCGATCTCGTGGGACGTCAACGATCTCGTGCGCGCGCCATCCGGCAATCGCGTCGCGATCATCAACCCCGAGCAGGCGTGGGCCGAGCAGGCCGATGGCAGCCCGCTCGTCGAGGGCGACACCAGGCTGAGCTTCACGCCGAAGCCCGGGTTCCGCGGTCCGGCATCGATCACGTTCCAGGTGTCGGATGCGCAGGGCGCCGACGATCAGAACGCGGGCATCGCGACCATCCGCGTCCCGATCACGGTCGGCGACCCCGACTTCTTCGACGTCGCGCCGACGTTCGTGGCACCCCAGCTGACCGTCGAGCAGGGCGGGTCGCAGAGCTTCGACCTGCATACGGCCACCGGCCACCCCAACAAGGACGTCGTTCCGCAGGTGCAGTTCTCGAACCTCACGGGCAGCACCGGGGAGCTGACCGCGGCGCTCAGCGGCAGCACGGTGCAGGTCGGCGCGGGCGTGACGGCAAAGGTCGGCACCGTCGCGAAGTACTCGGTCACCTACACCTTCCGCGACTTCGTGCAGACCGGCACCGTGACCGTGACCGTCGTGTCGACCTCCAAGCCCCTGCCCCGGGCGGTCCCCGACGAGCGGCAGACCCTCCGAAACCAGCCGGTGATGATCGACGTCACCGCAAACGACTTCAACCCGTTCCCCGAGTCGCCGCTGAGGCTCATCTCGGCGAGCGTTGCCGCCGGCGGAGCATCCAACGCGACCGTCGAACGGATCGACGGACAGGTGCGGGTCGTGCCCGCCAACAACTTCATCGGCACCATCACCGTGAGCTACCGCATCGGCGACCAGACGCAGGACCCGCTGCGCGAGACCACCGGGCTCGCGACCGTCGAAGTGCAGGACGTGCCCGGTCCGCCCGGGTCGGTGACGCTCGTCAAGGGCGCCGAGCTCGGCTCGCTCGTCGTGAACTGGTCGAGTTCGGTCAGCAACGGGCCGGAGGTCACCGGCTACGAGGTAACGCTCGCTGGCGGGGGCATGGCGCCGTTTGTGAAGACCACCGACGGCGGCACCTACACCGCCACCTTCACGGGGGCAGACGGGCTCAAGACCGGGGTCGACTACACGGCGACCGTCCGCGCCCAGAACTCCCTCGGCTTCGGGCTGCCCGCGACCTCGACCGAAGCCAAACCGATCAACATCCCGCAGGCCCCGCAGAACCTGGAGGTGCCTGACGGGCGGACCAAGCCCGGTGAGCTGACGGGCACGCTCACGGCCACGTGGTCGCCGCCAGCCGACACCGGCGGTGGGGGCCTGACCGGGTACGAGGTGACGGTGCAGATCGGCACGCAGCCGCCCACCACCACGAGCGTGCCCGCCACCCAGGTCACGTTCGAGATCACGGGCATCCCTGTGCCGGAGGGCGGAAGCACCCCGGTCGCCGTCACCGTCGCCGCGACGAACGAAGCCGGCGTCTCGACGGCGACCACCGACCGGAAAATCGGCAACCTGTTCTACACCACACCCATGACGGTCAGCGTCGCCGGCGGTTCGCCGGTGCCGGGTAAGCCAGACAACGTGCGCAATTTCGTCATCACCGGGAAGGACTTCGCGGACGTCGCCTACACCGTCGAGTGCTACAGCAACGGCAAACCGGGCGACAACAAGCTCGTCGGCACGCAGACGAACGTGAGCGGCGCCGCCATCAAGGGCGAGGGAGGCACCACCCTCACCGGTTGCGAGGGCAGTCTCGGCGGGTACTGGGTGATCGTCTACCAGAACAACGCGGAAGTCGCGAGAAGCCAGGTGCGCGACAAGTGGTGACCCGAATGTCGGCGGTCCGATCGACACTCGAGTCGACCACCACCTCAGGAACCCAGCGGGCCCAACCGATCCAGCAGACCCAGCAGCCCCAGCAGACCCACCAACCATCAAGCCCACCAGCACCAGAGCTGACGCCAGCCGGTGTCGCGAAGAGGAGCCAGCATGACAGTGACCGATGAGCAGGCCGCCTGGTTTCAGGATGCCTTCCGGCGGCTGACGGCGAACATCGAGCAGGCGGTCGTCGGCAAGCGCCACGTGGTGGAACTCACCCTGACAACCCTCTTCAGCCAGGGGCACCTCCTCCTCGAGGACGTGCCTGGCACCGGCAAGACGGTCCTCGCCAAGGCGCTCGCGAAGACCATCGACGGCACCAACAGCCGCGTACAGTTCACGCCCGACCTGCTGCCGTCCGACGTGACGGGTGTGACGATCTTCGACCAGGCCAAGCGTGACTTCGAGTTCCACCCGGGTCCGATCTTCGCCTCGATCGTGCTGGCCGACGAGATCAACCGTGCGTCGCCCAAAACCCAGTCCGCGCTCCTCGAGGTCATGGAGGAAGGGCGGGTGACCGTCGACGGAAGCCCGCACCCGGTCCCGGCGCCCTTCCTCGTCATCGCGACGCAGAACCCCGTCGAGCAGGCCGGCACTTACAAGCTGCCTGAGGCGCAGCTCGATCGCTTCCTCATGAAGACCTCGCTCGGCTACCCCGACCATGAGAGCACCGTGCGCCTGCTCATGGATGCGGGCAACCGGCAGCGCGCCGACAGCGTGCCAGCGATCCTCCACGCCGAGAACGTGGTCGTCATGCAGGAACTCGCGGCCGAGGTGCACGTCGACGAGTCGATCATGGCCTACGTCTCGCAGATCGTGACCGCCACTCGCGCCGACCGCGACGTGCTCGTCGGCGTCTCGGTGCGGGGCGCGCTCGCCCTCGCGAGGGCCGTCAAGGCCTGGGCGCTCGCCCACGGACGCACCTACGTCGTGCCGGACGACGTGCGCGACCTCGCGCATTCGGTGCTCGCGCACCGCCTAATCCTCGACCCGGAGGCCGAGTTCTCCGGCACCACCCCAGACCAGGTCATCGACCGCTGCCTCCTCGAGGTCGAACCGCCCCAGTTCCGGGCCGCATGATGCACGACGAGCACGCATCCGCAGCAGCCGAGTCCGCCACGCGCGACCGGCTCACGATCGGCGACGCCATCAGGTGCGTCACGCCGCTCGGTTGGATCGTGCTCGGCGCAGGCATCGTGCTGCTGGGGCTCGGCGTGGCGTTCGGATGGCTCGAGCTCATCGGCATCGGCGGGATCCTCGTCGGGGTCTTCGCCGCAGCGGTGCCGTTCACGATCGGTCGCGAGAGCTTCGCGGTGCAGGTCGAGCTCGAGCCGCGACGGGTGCGGGTCGGGGAACGGGCGCTCGGACGGCTCCAGGTCACCAACCTGGGCGAGCGTCGCGTGCTGCCCACGCGCCTCGTGTTGCCCGTCGGACAGGCGACCGCAGAATTCAGTGTTCCGCAGCTCCCGCCGGAGGACACCCACGAGGACCTCTTCGCGGTGCCGACGACACGACGTGCCGTGATCGAGGCGGGGCCCGCCCGCTCGCTGCGCGGCGATCCGCTCGGACTCCTCGAACGGGCCACGAAGTGGACGGGCATCATCGAGCTGTTCGTGCACCCGCGAACCGTGCGCATCACCGCGCAGGTCGCAGGCCTCTTGCGCGACCTCGAAGGCGTGACCGGCGAGCGCATCACTGACGACGACCTCGCGTTCCACGCGCTTCGGCCCTACGAGCCCGGCGACGACCGCAGGAACATCCACTGGCGCACCAGCGCCCGCACCGGACTGCTCATGGTCCGCCAGTTTCAGGAGACTCGCCGCTCGCAGGCCAGCGTGCTGCAGACCCTCGAGACGACCGCGTACGCCTCGGAAGACGAGTTCGAGCTGGGCGTTGAGGTGCTTGCCTCCCTCGCCCAGGAGCTCATCCGCTCCGGTGTCTCCGTCAGCGCCATGACGCAGCGCGGTCGCCTGCCCACCCGCGCTGTCTCGTCGATGCTCGACGGCACCAGTCGGCTCGAGCCCCAGACGACGGCCAAAGCCGCGCTGCGCGATTTCGTTGCGCTCAGCGCACGGCGTCTGCCCGAGGCCACCATCGTCTTCCTCGTGTGCGGCAGCGGCACGAGCGACGCCCAGCTCGGGCAGCTCCAATCTGTCTTCTCGGCCGATGTCGCCCTCGTCGTCTTCCGCTGCGCGATCGGCCACCCGGCGAGCCGGACGCGTCTTCGTGAGACCGTGGTCTGCACCGTGCCGGACCTCGAAGACCTGCCCCGCCTCGTGCGCGAGACACGGGTGCGCGCGTGACCGCGGCAGCGCAGGGGAGTACCTCGGCTTCAGGCACACGCGCGCTCATAGACGGCGGCGCGGTCGCCGTGCTCACGCTGATCGCGTCGCTCGGCTTCGCGCCCGCCTATGGCAGCGCCTGGTTCCTCCTGGCCGTCACCGGCGGCCTCGTGGTCGGGATCGGCTCGGCGCTGCTCGGCGCGAGGTTGGGCCTCACCAGGGTCAACACGCTCCTCATCGCCACCGCGGCGTACTTCCTCCTCGGCACGGCGTTCGCGCTCCCCGGAGCCGGGCTCGGCGGCGTGCTGCCGACCCTCGCGACGCTTGCGGACCTTGCCAGAGGACCGATCTTCGCCTGGCGCGATGCCGTGACCCTCTCGACCCCGCTCCTCGCACCCACCCACCTCGCGGTACTGCCGTACTTCACCGCGGCGTTCGCATCCCTGACCGCCATGATCCTGCTGCTCTGGGTGGCCCCCGCCCGACCCGCGGCCCTCTGGCCACCGGCCGTCGCCCTTCTCTGCCCCCTCGCCGTGTTCGCCAGCGCGATCTTCGTCGGGACCGACGACAGCGTCGCCGGCGTGCTCCGCGGTGCGGGCTTCGCTGTCATCGCGCTCGTTTGGCTCAGCTGGCGCCGAGGGCTCGGCAACGTCGCCTCGAAGGAGGCCCGCCGAGCGCTCGCCCGCGCCCGGGTATTCGGGGTCGGCGTGCTGGTGCTCGTCGCCGCCCTCCTGACCGGCGCAGGCGGCCTCGTCGCCTCCGGCACCGTCGCCGACCAGCGGGTCGTCGCGCGAGAGCAGATCACGCCGCCCTTTGACCCCCTCACGCACACGAGCCCCCTGGCCGGATTCCGCGAGTACTCCAAACTCGAGCCGGACGCCGTGCTCTTCGAGGCGACCGGGCTCGACACCGGCGACCGCATCCGCCTCGCCACCCTCGAGAGCTACTCGGGCAAGTCCTGGCAGATCACCGCCCCAGAGGAGTCGCTCGACGCGACCGGCAGCTACAACCTCTCGGGGCGCGTCGTACCCGGCAACCCCTTCATCACCTCGTCGTCGACGAGGACGCTCGGCGTCACCGTCCGCGACTACTCCGACATCTGGCTGCCGAGCGTCGGGGTCCCGACCGACGTGCAGTTCACCGGCGGCAGTCTGCCCAACCGCAGCGGAGACTTCCGATACAACGCCCGCGCGGGCGGTGGGCTCGTGACATCCGGACTCCGGGAGGGTGACACCTACGAGATCACCGCGCTGGTGCAAGACCTCCCCATCGAGGGGCAGCTCGACAACGTCGCGGTCCTCGACCTCGACTACCCGGCGATGCCCGCCACCCCATCGGCGCTCGTCGAGCGGATGCAGAGCTTCGTCGCCGGCGAGACCTCGCCCTACCTGCAGCTCAAGGCCATCGAGAACGCCCTTGTCGCCGAGGGATTCCTCAGCCACGGAACGGCGAGCGACACCGTGCCGTCGCGCGCGGGCCACGGCCTCGACCGCATGCAGGAGCTTTTCGAGCTGCGCTACCTCGTCGGTGACCAGGAGCAGTACGCGTCGGCCATGGCCATCATGGCGCGACAGCTCGGGTTCCCCGCCCGAGTCGTCATGGGCTACGCGCCCGAGCAGCTCTCCGCAGAAGGCAGCGCCGAAGTTCGCGGTGCAGACGTCACCGCCTGGGTGGAAGTGCCGTTCGAAGGCTTCGGCTGGGTCGCCTTCGACCCGACCCCAGAGCAGACCGACGTTCCCGTCAACACGACAACCGACCCCCAGTCGAAGCCCAAGGCGCAGGTGCGCCAGCCGCCGCAGACCCAGGAGAAACCAGACGAGCTGCTCACGAGCGCAGACGAACGGCGACAGGAGGAGGAACCCGACGACGAGGAAGGCCTGCCGGGGTGGATCGTCACCCTCGGGGCCTCGCTCGTCATCCCGCTCGTGCTCTTCCTCGCCCCCCTCTTCGTCGTCGCGATCCTCAAGCGGAGGCGACGCCGCAAGCGACAGCACGAAGGCAGCCCGGATCAGCGTGCGGCCGGGGCGTGGAGCGACGGTATCGATCGCTTCGCCGAACTCGGCTACGACGTGCCTCCGCGACAGACTCGGCGCCAGACGGCCGAGGCCCTGCATCCCTCACTCGTCGCAATCGCCGACCGCAGCGACCGGGCCGTGTTCGGCGACGAGACCCCGACCGATACGCAGCTCAACGAGCTCTGGGGTGACATCGACGCCTCGGTCGCCGAGGCGAGAGGAAGCGTGGGGTTCTGGCGCCGTCTGCGAGGACGATATGCGTACCACCGAGCCCAGCGAGTCGTATCATTGCGACGTGGAACGTTCGGGGTTCATCCAGGTACCGCCGGGAATCGCCGGCCAGGGGGCGGTCATGCCTGAAGCTGGCAGCGACCCCGACCGACTCGGGCGCGCAGCCCAGCCGCAGGGCGACCCTCGAGCTGATGACTGGCTGCGGGCTGAACTCGACGACGAGTACCCGCTTCCGCCAATGCCTGCGCCGCGGCAGGCGACGCCGGCCCCCGGCGCTGCTCCCGCTGTTCCGCACGCCCCGCACGCCCCGCAGCCCGCGCAGCACGACCCGAGCGCTGACATCGAGCCGCCGCTGCCCGAATGGGTCATCGTGCTTTCCGACGGCGTGAGCCTCCCCATCTACGGGCCCGTCGTCATCGGCCGAAACCCCTCGCAGGAACGCTTCCCAGACGCATCCGTCTCGGCCGTCGCCGACCGCACGCAGACCATGTCGAAGACGCACGCCCGCTTCTGGGCCGACGGAGACCGCCTCTACGTCGACGACCTCAACTCAACCAACGGCGTCGCCCTCTTCCCCGGCGGGAATGCGCACGGGGCCCTCGCGGTTGAGCCTGGAGTCCCAGCGGAACTCCGCTCAGGTGACGTCGTGCAGCTCGGCGAGTACCGGCTCTCGATCCGCCGAAGCTGAGGCCCGCGCTCGCCACCACCCCGTCAGGAGCGCAGTGTTAGCATGGTCCGCATGTCTGTCGGCACGCTCCTCCTTCGCGGCCGCGGCGGGGCCTGACTTCGCAGGTGCATCCCGTCGCGGTGTTGAACGCGCCTGAGCAGATGCGAGGAGACACACGCAGCATGAAGACGGAACGCAGCACGACCGCGAGACAGCCGAGGGCCCTGGCGCAGAAGGTGTGGGAAGACCACCTCGTCGCCAAGGGCGAAGACGGCTCTCCAGACCTCATCTACATCGACCTGCACATCATGCACGAGGTGACCAGCCCGCAGGCCTTCGACGGGCTGCGCGTGGCAGGTCGGCCCGTCCGGCGACCCGATCTCACGATCGCCACGGAAGACCACAACACCCCCACCGTCGACATCCTGAATCGCATCGCCGACACCACGAGCCGCACGCAGATCGAGACCCTGCGCCGCAATGCCGAGGAGTTCGGCATCCGGCTCCACCCGCTCGGCGACGCCGAACAGGGCATCGTGCACGTCGTCGGCCCGCAGCTGGGCCTCACGCAGCCTGGCATCACCGTCGTCTGCGGCGACTCGCACACCTCCACCCACGGGGCCTTCGGCGCCATCGCCTTCGGCATCGGCACGAGCGAGGTCGAGCACGTGCTCGCCACGCAGACGCTCGCGATCAAGCCGTTCAAGACCATGGCCATCAACGTCGACGGCACGCTCCGCGAAGGGGTCACGGCAAAGGACATCATCCTCGCCGTCATCGCGAAGATCGGCACCGGAGGCGGCGCGGGGTACGTGCTCGAGTACCGCGGCTCGGCGATCGAGGCCCTCTCCATGGAGGGGCGGATGACGATCTGCAACATGTCCATTGAGGCTGGCGCACGCGCCGGCATGGTCGCCCCCGACGAGAAGACGTTCGCGTACCTCGAGGGCCGCGACCACGCGCCACGCGGAGACGACTGGAACGTCGCCATCGAGTACTGGCGCACGCTGAGGACCGATGACGACGCCGTCTTCGACGCCGAGGTGTCCATCGACGCCAACACGCTGGAGCCGTTCGTCACCTGGGGCACCAACCCCGGCCAGGGCGTTTCCCTCAACGGAGTCGTGCCGGAGCCGTCCGAGTTCGCCGACCCCAACGATCGGCAGGCCGCCGAGCGTGCGCTCGACTACATGGCACTCGAAGCCGGCCGACCGATGAAGAGCATCCCCGTCGACGTGGTCTTCATGGGCTCCTGCACCAACAGCCGCATCGAAGACCTCAGAGCCTTCACGTCCGTGATCGCGGGGCGGAAGAAGGCCGACGGCGTCAGGGTCATGGTCGTGCCGGGATCCGCGCGCGTCCGCCTCGAAGCGGAAGCCGAGGGACTTGACAAGATCATCGAAGAGTTCGGCGCTGAATGGCGCTTCGCCGGCTGCTCCATGTGCCTCGGCATGAACCCGGACCAGCTCGAGCCAGGCCAGCGCTGTGCTTCGACCTCCAACCGGAACTTCGAAGGCCGCCAGGGCAAGGGCGGGCGCACGCACCTCGTGTCGCCCCTCGTCGCCGCGGCGACCGCGGTTCGGGGTACGCTCTCCAGTCCGTCCGATCTCGATGCACCCGCCGCGCCCGCGGCCAGCGCCGCATCCCAGAACCCGCAGGAGGTGTCCGTCTGATGGAGAAGATCACCCGCATCGAGGGCTCCGCCGTTCCGCTCCGGCGCTCCAACGTCGACACCGACCAGATCCTGCCCGCCGTCTACCTCAAGCGAGTCACCAAGACCGGCTATGAGGATGCGCTGTTCCACGGCTGGCGGCAAGATCCGGACTTCGTGCTCAACCGGCCCGAATACCAAGCGCACCCGCGCATCCTGCTCGTCGGACCAGACTTCGGTACCGGCTCCTCACGCGAGCACGCCGTCTGGGCCCTCAAGGACTACGGCTTCCGAGCCGTCATCGGCTCCAGATTCGGAGACATCTTCCTCGGCAACGCCGGCAAGCAAGGGCTGCTTGTCGCCACGCTGGAGGAGCACCTCGTAGAACAGCTCTGGGACGCCGCAGAGGCGGACCCGAGCGCGACTGCGGTCGTTGACCTCACCACGAACACCGTTACTGTCGGAGACATGACGGCCACGTTCGAGATCGACGACTACACGAGATGGCGTCTCCTCGAGGGGCTCGACGACATCTCGTTGACGTTGCGTGACGAACACGCGATCTCCACCTTTGAGTCACGCCGTGAGGCGTGGCGTCCGCGGACTCTTCCGATCCGCAGGTCCACCACCGCAGGGAGTGCAACTCAGTGAACACGATCACCAACGACTCGGCTCGCGCCGGCGCATCAGTCGGTCTGACCGGCGACACCATCGTCTTCAACGGCGGGCGCCCGCTCTCCGGTCGCATCGAGGTGCGTGGCGCGAAGAACCTCGTGACCAAGGCCATGGTCGCGGCCCTGCTCGGCGAAGAGGTCAGCGTCCTCCGCGACGTTCCCGACATCTCCGATGTCCGCGTCGTCGCCGGTCTCCTCACGCTTCACGGCGTCAAGATCGACCGCAACGAGGTGTCCGGCGACCTGCGCCTCGACCCGACGAACGTCGAGACGGCCCACATGGCCGAGATCAACGCGCACGCCGGCTCCAGCCGCATCCCAATCCTCTTCTGCGGCCCGCTCCTGCACCGCCTCGGCGAGGCGTTCATTCCCGACCTCGGTGGTTGCCGCATCGGCGACCGTCCGATCGACTTCCACCTCGAGGTGCTCCGCAACTTCGGTGCCGTCATCGAGAAGCTGCCGAGCGGCATCCGCATGAGCGCGCCCGGCGGGCTCCACGGCGCCAAGGTCAACCTGCCGTACCCGTCCGTCGGCGCGACCGAGCAGGTCCTGCTGACCGCCGTTCGCGCGAACGGTCGCACGGAGCTCCGCAACGCGGCCATCGAGCCCGAGATCATGGACCTCATCAACATCCTGCAGAAGATGGGCGCCATCATCTCGGTCGACGCCGACCGCGTCATCCGCATCGAAGGCGTCGAGCGCCTCGGCGGCTACAGCCACAAGGCGCTGTTCGACCGCAACGAGGCAGCAAGCTGGGCGTCCGCCGCGCTGGTCACCAAGGGCGACATCTACGTCGGCGGCGCCAAGCAGCCTGAGATGCTCACGTTCCTCAACGTCTTCCGCAAGGCGGGCGGCGCCTTCGAAATCCACGACGACGGCATCCGCTTCTTCCACCCGGGCGGCGAGCTGAGCCCCGTCGTGATCGAGACCGACGTGCACCCCGGGTTCATGACCGACTGGCAGCAGCCGCTCGTCGTCGCCCTCACGCAGGCGCACGGCGTCTCCATCGTGCACGAGACCGTCTACGAGCAGCGCTTCGGCTTCGTCGACGCCCTCGTCGAGATGGGCAGCGACATCCAGCTGCACCGCGAGTGCCTCGGCAGCCAGGAGTGCCGCTTCGGCCAGCGCAACTTCCAGCACTCCGCCGTCATCTCCGGTCCGACGAAACTCAAGGCGGCCGACATCGAGGTCCCCGACCTGCGCGGCGGCTTCAGCCACCTCATCGCGGCGCTCGCGGCGGAGGGCACGTCGCGTGTCTCCAACGTCGGCATCATCGCTCGCGGCTACGAGAACTTCATCGCGAAGCTCGAGACCCTCGGAGCTGACTTCACGGTCGAGGCGTAAGAGTGGCCGCTGCGAGGCGGGGGTCTGCGGAGAAGCGCACGCCGTCGATCTTCTGGGCGCTGGCCGCGGTCGCGTTCCCGCTGAGCTGGCCGATCATGCGCTGGGAGATCAAGGGCACGCTGCCGGAGCAGGGCGCGTTCATCGTCGCCCCGAACCACACCAGCGAAGTCGACCCGCTCATCATGGGCATGGCCGTGTGGAAGCTCGGCCGCGCCCCGCGCTTCATGGCGGCCGACCGCCTCTTCCGCGTGAAGGGGCTCGGCTGGATCCTGAGGAAGAGCGGGCAAATTCCGGTTTCGCGCGACGCGCGCGGCGCCAACCAGGCGGCGATCGCGTCCGCGGAGCGGCTCGCGAAGCTCGGCCAGGGCGTCATCATCTACCCGGAGGGCACGCTGACGCGCGAGCCCGATCTGTGGCCGATGCGCGGCAAGAACGGGGCGGCCCGGATCGCCCTGAGCGCCGATATCCCGGTGTACCCGGCCGCCATTTGGGGCGCGCAGAACCTGCTGCCTCGCTACGCCAAGAAGCTCACCCTCGGGTGGCGCAAGAAGATCACGGTGCACGTGGGCGAGCCCGTCAGCCTCGCGGAGTTCAGCGGGCGGATGCAAAGCGCCAGCGCGATGAAGGGCGCCACCGAGCTCATCATGAACGACATCACGGGGCTCCTAGAGGGCATCCGCGGTGAGCAGGCGCCGGCCGAGCTCTACGATCCCGCGAAGCACGGGCAGACGGAGCACGGCAAGTTCCCGCAGGGTCGCGACGGGTCCTCCAGCGACGCGGGGGCTGTGTGAGCGCGCAGCGCGCGGTCGTGCTCGGCAGCGGCAGCTGGGGCACGACGTTCGCGAAGGTGCTTGCGGACGCAGGGCACGACATCACGATCTGGGCGCGACGCCAGGAAGTCGCGAACGAGATCAACGAGTCGCATCGCAACACCGGGTACCTGCCCGGCATCGACCTGCCGAGGAGTCTCCGCGCAACGCCCGACCTCGCCGAGGCCGTGCGAGGTCAGCGCTTCGTGTTCGTCTCCGTGCCAGCGCAAACTGCGCGGGAGCTCGCGGCCCAGCTCGCCCCGATGCTCGAGGACGACGCCGTGGTGGTGAGCCTCATGAAGGGCGTCGAGCGTTCCAGCGGCCTGCGCATGAGCGAGGTGCTGGAGGGCGTCCTCGAACTGCCAGCGGAGCGGATCGCCGTCGCCAGCGGTCCCAACATCGCGCTCGAGATCGCGAAGGAGCAGCCGACGGCCATCGTCGTCGCATCGGCGAGCGAGGCGACCGCGCTGAGCGTCGCGAAGCTGGCACGCAACAGCTATCTGCGCTCGTTCGTGAACGTGGACGTGATCGGCACCGAGTTCGGGGGAGTGCTCAAGAACCTCATCGCCATCGCCGTCGGCATCGTCGACGGGGTCGGCTACGGCGAGAACACCAAGGCGTCAGTGATGACGCGCGGCCTCGCCGAGATCTCCGACTTCGCGGTCGCCATGGGGGCGCAGGCGCCGACCATGATCGGCCTCGCGGGGCTCGGCGATCTCATCGCCACCTGCGAGTCGCCGCTCTCTCGCAACTTCACCGCCGGCAGGCTGCTCGGGCAGGGCTACGTCTACGAGGACGTCGTCACGCAGATGCAGCAGACGGCAGAGGGCCTCAGGTCGGTCGGCGCGATCCTCGAGCTCGCGGCGCGCCACGGGGTCGACATGCCCATCGCCACGCAGATCGACGACGTGCTCCACGGGCGCATGAGCCCGGCGGACCTCGCGCCGCACCTCGCCACCGACGACGGCCCGAGCGGCGAGTAGCGAGGACCCCGCCCGGGCGACCCCGTACCCTTGGAAGCCGTGAGCGAAGAGTCGCTCGTGGAAGGGAACCTCATGTCGACTGCCCAGCCGAACCCCACAGCCGCCGCCGACACGCGGCCGCTCATCGCCGTCGTCTTCGGCGGCCGCTCGAGCGAGCACGCGATCTCGTGCGCCACGGCCAGCGGGGTGCTCGGGGCGATCGACCGCGAGAAGTACCGGGTGCTGCCCATCGGCATCACGCGCGACGGGGCCTGGGTGCTCGAGGACGACGATGCGGACAAATTCGCGCTCGACCCCGACAACCTGCCGGAGGTCGTCGACAACGGCACGCGCATCCACCTCCCCGACTCCGCGAAGCACCGCGAGGTGACCGTGTCGCGCGTCGAGGGCGACATGCTCGGCGCTGAGGCCGGTGCCGAGCGCACGGAGCGCACGTCGCTCGGCGAGGTCGACCTGGTCTTCCCCATCCTCCACGGTCCGTTCGGCGAGGACGGCACGGTGCAGGGCATGCTCGAGCTCGTCGGGCTGCCGTTCGTCGGCTCCTCGGTGCTCGCGGCCAGCGTCGGCATGGACAAGCACTACACGAAGATCGTGCTCCGGGATGCGGGCCTCCAGGTCGCCGACGGCGTCACGATCACGCAGCTCCAGTGGGATGCGCAGGGGGAGGCGCTCGCCTCCGAGGTTGTCGAACGCCTCGGGCTGCCCGTGTTCGTCAAGCCGGCCCGGGCTGGATCGAGCGTCGGCGTCAGCAAGGTCGCGGCCATCGAGGAGTTCGCGGCAGCCATGACGACAGCGCTCGCGGAAGACGACCACGTACTCGTCGAGGCGGCCGTCGTGGGTCGCGAGGTCGAGATCGCCGTGCTCGAGTCGCGTCCGGGCGAACGCGCACGCGCATCCGTCGCCGGCGAGATCGTCATGACGAAGGCCGAGTTCTACGACTTCGAGGCCAAGTACCTCGACGATTCCGGTGTCGAGCTGCAGTGCCCGGCAGACCTGAGCGAGGAGCTGCTCGCGGAGATGGCGGAGCTCGGCATCCGCGCCTTCGAAGCGCTCGGCGCCTCCGGCCTCGCCCGCGTCGACTTCTTCCTCACCGATGACGGATTCGTCGTCAACGAGATCAACACGATGCCCGGCTTCACGCCGATCTCGATGTTCCCGAAGTGCTGGCAGGCGAGCGGCATGAGCTACCCGGAGCTCATCACCGAGCTCATCGAGGTGGCGCGCGCGCACGCCGCAGCCCGCGAGGCGCGGCTGACGCGCTAGCCGATCGCGAGATCGGCGGGAGCAACTGGCGCCCCCGCTGGTCGGCGCTGGTGCGCGCTGGTTCGCGCTGGCCGTTGTTACTGCGAGCCGAGCACGTCGTCGGCGCCCACGCAGCCGCCCGTCTTCGGGAGCTTCGCGACGGCGTCTTCGAGGTCGATGAGCACGGTCGTGCCGGAGGCGACATCCGAGTCGACGATGACTTCCACGGCGGGCGTGCGGCCGTAGCTCGTGAACTTGTAGGTGGGCGCCTGACTGTCGTCAAGCACCCAGTCGATGCCGTTGAGGTTCTGGCAGGAGTCGGTGGTCGGACCCGGGGTCGGCACCCCGCAGCGCAGCAGCACACTGGCGGGGCTTCCCCACGCTCCGGTGGCCTGCGCGTTCGTGTGCCGCAGCTCGAGCCCGTCGACCGTCGATGGGAGGCGCACCGATACCTCGGCGCATTCCGGCGCGGCGGCGTCCGGCGCGGGCTCCATGGGCACGCTGGCGCTGTTGCAGGCCGTGAGCAGTGTGGCGGATGCGGTAGCCGCGAGGGCCACGGCGGCGAAGCGGGAGACGGCGCGGAAGGTTCGAGACATTTGCCCCCAGGCTATCGTGAGCGGGTGCCTGCTCTCCCCGCCGATGATGCCCGCCGCCAGACGACCACCGACCTGACGGTGGCCGAGTGCGGCGAGGCGGACCTGCTGCGGCGCATCGTCGCTCGGGTCCCGGCAGCCGAGGCCGCGGAGCTCGGCCCAGGCGATGACGCTGCCGTGCTCGCGGTGGGCGGCGGCGGGGTCGTCGTCACGACCGACCTCATGGTCGAGGGCCCGGACTTCCGCCTGGCCTGGTCGTCGGCTCGCGAGCTGGCCCGCAAGGCATGTGCTTCGAACCTGGCCGACGTCGCGGCGATGGGCGCTGCGCCCACGGCGATCACGGTGGCGCTCGCGCTGCCGGGCTCCACGCGCGTCGAGTGGGTCGAGGAGCTCGCCGAGGGCTTCGCCGACGGCCTCACCGAGATGGCACCAGGGTGCGGGGTGATCGGCGGCGACCTGTCGACGAGCGGGCAGGTGACGATCGCGATCACGGCCTTCGGCGAGCTGCGCGGGGGAGATGCCGTGCGGCGTTCGGGGGCGAGGGTCGGCGACGTCCTCGCGCTGAGTGGCCCCGCGGGCCGCAGCGGGGCCGGGCTCTCCCTGCTCTACGCGTTCGCCAGAGATGAGCACGGCGCGGCCCGGACTGACGGCATCGCAGCCCTGCGGGCGAGGGGCGAAGCGGTCGCCGCAGTCGTCGACTGGCACGTCGCACCGGCGATCAAAGCCGCCCTCGGGGTGGCCGCTCGCGAGGCCGGGGCGACCGCGATGATGGATGTCTCCGATGGGCTGCTCCTCGACGCGTCACGCCTCGCGAAGGCCAGCGGGGTGCAGCTCGGGCTCGAGACCGCATCCCTCACCGCCGACATCGACGCGGTGGACGCTGCCCTCGCCGCCGCGATGCCCGACCTCGATCGCGACGAACGGCGGGCTCGTGCTCGCGAACTCGTCGTCGTGGGCGGCGAGGACCACGGGCTGCTTGCCACCTTCCCAGCCGGTAGCGCCCTGCCGGACGGGTTCAGGGCGATCGGCCGCGTGCATCCGCTCGCCAACCACATCGAGACGCCCGTGCTCGTTGACGGAGCGGCGAGGGATGCGAGGGGCTGGGACCCCTACGCCTGGGACAGCTCGTCGTCCGGCGCGTCGACGGGGCTCGCTTCGTAGCTGTAGACGACCGTCTCTCCGTAGGACTTGCGTCGGAGCGCCTCGAAGCTCTCGGGCACAAGCGGCGCCGGCGACCGCGATCCGCGTTCGAGGACAACTACCGCCTCGGGAGCGAGGTGGGGGACCAGGGCTTCGAGCGCCTCAGTGAGCTCGGCCTCGCCGAGCTCGTACGGAGGGTCGATGAAGACGAGCTCAAAGAGCTGCCCTGGCGCGGTCTTGAGGTAGCTCGCGACGGAGCTCTGCACGACGCGTGAGGTGACGGTGCGGCGGCCCTGCTCCCTCGCGATGCGGGCCAGGAGCTCGGCGTTGGTCCGGAGCACGGCGGCCGCGGACTTCGACTGCTCGACGAGCACCGCGGTCGACGCGCCCCTGCTGAGCGCCTCGAAGGCGAGCGCGCCCGAGCCCGCGTAGAGGTCCAGGACGACGGCGCCGTCGAGGTCGAGGAGCGACTCGAGAGACGAGAACATTGCCTCACGGACACGGTCGCTGGTCGGGCGCGTCCCGCTCTTGGGGACGGCGAGCGAGTGGCCTCGTGCGGTTCCTGCGATGATGCGTGTCACGCCTCGAGCGTAGCCGCGAGTGCACCGCACGGCGCACACCGGAGTGCGTCTGGCCGAACTTGTCGGGGGTGCGTGGAATGATGGGCACTTGAATTCGGAGGTGGCCATGGAATACGGCAACAGTGCGGAGACCGCAGCAGCGGGGTCGGCCGCAGCGCAGCGAACCGCCGACGCAGTCAGAAGCGGGCGCACATCCAGCGCCGCGGTCGCGCTGCAGGACGGCGCGCGCCAGATCCGCGAGAGCGTGGGCTCGGTCATCTCCGGGAAAGACGAGCAGGTCCACCTCGCCGTCGTCGTGCTGCTGGCCGGCGGCCACCTCCTGGTCGAAGACGTGCCGGGTGTCGGCAAAACGGTGCTCGCGAAAACGCTGGCCGCGGCAATGGAGTCGAGCGTGAGCCGCATCCAGTTCACTCCAGACCTGCTGCCCTCCGACGTCACCGGCGTCGCCATCTACGACCAGGTCGAGCGCCGCTTCGAGTTCCAGCAGGGTCCTGTCTTCGCCAACGTCGTCATCGGCGACGAGATCAACCGTGCATCGCCGAAGACGCAGTCCGCGCTCCTGGAATGCATGGAGGAAGGCCAGGTCACAGTCGACGGCGTCACCCACAAGCTGCCGGCACCCTTCACGGTCTTCGCAACCCAGAACCCCTCAGAGATGGAGGGCACCTACGCGCTGCCAGAGGCACAGCGCGACCGGTTCATGGCCCGCATGTCGATGGGCTACCCGGAACGTGACGACGAGCTGGCGATGGTCGACCGACGAGACTCCAGCGACCCGCTCTCCAGCGTGCGTGCCTCGCTGAGCGCCGCCGACGTGTCGACGATGATCGAGCAGACCTCGCGCATCTACGTCGCCCCAGCCATCAAGCAGTACATCGTCGACCTCGCGCGGGCGACGCGCGAGCACCCAGACGTGCGCGTCGGCGTCAGCCCTCGCGCCACGCTGCACCTCGTTCGCGCATCGAGGGCCGCCGCGGCCGTCGCAGGGCGCGACTACGTGGTTCCGGACGACGTCGCAAAGCTCGTCGGCCCCGTCTTCGCGCACCGGCTTGTGCTGAGCGCCAGGGGCTCGCGGGGCACCGCGGCCTCCGCATCCGCCGCCCGCATCATCGACCAGATCTCCCAGCAGATCGCCGTCCCAACGAGCTCGGCGACCGCGTAGCGCGTGGCGACGAGGCGCATCGAGCGGCGACTGAGACCCACCAGCCGAGCAATCGGCCTGGTGGTGGTCGGCGTGCTGCTGGCCGCAGCAGCCTTCGTGTTCGGCCGGAGCGAGCTACTCGCCCTCGGCGGATTCCTCGTCGCGCTGCCCCTCGTCGCGTACGTGCTCCGCCTCATCTGGCGCCCACGACTCGAGGCAGAGCGCACCATCTACCCGACGACGCTCGCCGTCGGTGACCGCATGCGCGTCGTCACCGAGGTGCGGAACCGGTCCTGGATCGCGCTCGAGCCGAGCTCCTACCTCGACCTCCTCCCCGGCGCCGAGCCTTCGAGCGTCGGCGGCGTCCTGCCTGCGATCGGCTCGCGGCTCAACCGCAACGAAGACAAGCGGCGACGCCGGGTCGCCTACGGCGTCGACTCGATGCGCCGCGGCGTGCACGAGGTCGGGCCCCTGTTCTTCGACAACTTCGACGGCCTCGGACTGACACGGCGGGTGCTCAAGATCGACGACGCCGTCGAGGTCGAGGTCTGGCCCAGGGTCGTCGAGCTCCCGGCCATGTCGGTGCCGAGCGGGAAGAGCGGCGGCGAGGTCGAGGCAGGCGTCGCGCAGTCGGGCGACTCCGACGACGTGCTGACCCGCGACTACCGCAGGGGAGACCCGCTGCGACGCATCCACTGGCGTGCGACCGCGCACGCGGGCGAGCTCCGCGTTCGGCAGGAGGAGCACCATGCGGAGGACACCTCCGTGGTGATCCTCGACGCAAGCGGCGCGCCGCAAGCCGAGGAACCAAAAGCGCCTTTGACGATCATCGACCTTATGAACGAGCCGACCGCGAAGGCGACCGCCGTTGACGGCGAGTTCGAGCTCGCCGTCTCGCTGGCCGCCTCCGTGCTCGCCCGCTTTCATCGCTTCGGCTACGAGACCGAACTGTTCGAGACCCACGCCGACCTCGAGGGCGATACCGAAAGCACGCGGACCCCGTCCGAGGAGGCCCTTGAGGGCGTCATGCGCCGCCTCATGCTGACGCAACCAGACGCCCCGGGAGCGGAGCGCCGCCAAGCGTGCGCTGAGGTCGTCGACGACATCTCCCGCGTGGCACGAACGCCCATTGTCTACGTGCATCGCCACCTCGGGGGAGCGGGGCTGGCCGCCATCCAGTCGCTCTCCTCGTTCGCCTCGCCCGCCCTGGTCCTCATCGTCTCCGCGAAGCCGGTGCCGCAGGCCACCCTGAAGTCGTTCACCGACGCAGGCTGGAACGTCGCCGTCTACTCACCCGACCGCTCCAGGCCGTTCGTGCCGCTGCTCGAGCTGGAGGCGACCGCATGAGCGCGCACACGACCGCAACCACGACTGCAACCACGACCGCGCAGATGCGGCGTCGCCAGGGCTGGAAGGGCACCCCGGGTGCCAACGGCTCGTGGGTTGTCACGGTGGCCCTCGCCGTCCTGATCTTCAGCGCGACAAACCTCCTCTGGCCGATCTTCGACACGAACGGATGGTCGGCGAGGGCGATCGTGCTCGTCGCCATCATGCTCGGGGCCGCCGCACTGGTCCGCACCTTCACGGGCTCGCAGCTGTGGGCGCTCGTCGCGTCGATCCTCGGCGGCACGGTGGTGCTCATCGGCTTCACCGCGCAGGGATCACCTCGGGCGACCGTCGAGGGGTGGGGTGTGCTCGCGGAGCAGCTTGTCGACCAACTCCGCTCGGACGCGGCCCCGTTGCGTGAGACCGACGCCATGACGATGCTCGTCCTCATCGGCGTCGCCATCATCGTGGTGCTGTGTGACTTCTTCGTCTTCGGCATCAGGGGCCGCTCGCTGGCCCTGCTCCCGCTGCTGGCCTTCCCGCTCATCCCCATGGCGCTCGGTATCGATGCCTTCGACGGGTGGGCGTACGTGCTCGCGGCGCTCGCGCTCGCGGTGTTCCTCTACGCCGTCTCGAGCTGGCACCAGCGCGTGCACGACGAGGAGCTCTCATACCAGGGGTTCCTCGTCGACAGCAGGGGGTTCGCGGGCCTCGGCGGCGCCCTTGCTGTGACCGCGGTCTCCCTCGTGGCCGTGCTCGTCGCGTCGACGGTCGTGCCCCCGCCTCCCGGCATCGATGTCATCCGCCAGGCCTCGACCTCCGGCCTCTCCACGAATCGGGCGAACCCGATCATCGACCTCGGCGAGGACCTGCGCCGCAACAACCCGGTCGAAGTGCTCAGGTACGCCACGACCACCGACCAGGGGGCGCTCCCGTACCTGAGCCTGCAGACCCTCAGCGACCTGAGCGGCGACGACGACTGGATGCCGGGCGACTTCGATGGAAACGTCTCCGTCGACGGCGGTGACCTGCCACTGCCCGCCGGAGTGTCCGCCGGCGCGCAGGCGAGCGAGTTCACGACGAGAATCGTGCTCAACGACGGGGTCAGCTCCTTCCTGCCCCGACCAGGCTTCGCGGCCAACATCGTCGACCTCCAAGGTGAGTTCCTCCTCGACGAGCAGACGGGCGACGTCCGCAGTGCGAACGACGAGGCGCTCGCGCAGAACTACGAGATTCAGACGGTCGTGCCCACGCCGAGCTTCGAGGTCATCTCCCAGATCGACTTCGACGTGCCACCGCAGCTCGAGCCGCTGACACAGGTCCCTGAGGGTCCGAGCGCCGACCGCATCCGTTCGGTGCTTGAGGGGATCATCGACGAGACCGCGCCGCTCGGCACCCAGGCGCTGCAGCTGCAGTCCTACTTCGCGCAGGGGTTCGCGTACTCGGAGACAGCCCCAGTGCAGCAGGGATACGACGGCACCAGTCTCGACGTCATCGCCGAGTTCCTCGACGCGCGGGCCGGGTACTGCGTGCACTATGCGTCCTCGATGGCGGTCATGGCGCGAATGCTCGGCATCCCCTCCCGCATCGGCGTCGGGTTCACGCCCGGCTCGGCCGGCGAGCTGAACGCCGAGGGGCAGCCCGTCTACACGGTTACCAGCGACCAGCTCCACGCCTGGGCCGAGCTGTACCTCCCCGGGCACGGCTGGGTGATGTTCGAGACGACGCCTGCCGGTGCTCTTGGCAACCTCGTCGCTCCTGGTCCGGGCGAGACGACCGCGCCGACCTTCGACCAGGCAGAGACGGCGTCGCCGTCCCCCTCGCCCGTCGAGACCGAGAGCACGGCGGCGCCGACGGGGCCGACCGAGACCGAAACCCCCACACCGACCGCATCCGATGGTGCCGAGAGCGCGGGCGAGCAGGAAGGTGGGGACGCAGGTGTGGACCCCACCGCCGTCTTCGTCGCCCTCGCGATCGTCGGCGGCCTGATCGCGTTGGCTGCGCTGGTGCTCCTGCCCGCGTTCCTCCGCGGGGCCAGGCGTCGCGCGCGCAGGACGGCCGTGCTGACGGGGACGCCGCCGCAGCACCCGAGCCCGGGGAGCGCCGCGTGGCAGGAGGTTACGGCGAGTGCCGTCGACTACGGCGTGCCGCTGCCCGCAGGCTTGACTCCTGAGGCGGTGGTCGCCAGCATCACCCGCGCGCTCGAGCGTTCGCGTGACGAGCCAGGCGCCTCGGCGCCGTCCGACGCGGCTCGTGCGGCGCTGGATCGCCTTCGCGTCGAGCACGAGCACGCCGCGTTCGCTGAGCCAGGGAGCGCCGAGGCGCTGACGTCCGACGCACGCGTCGCGCTCTGGGATGATGTCCTGGTGGTCCGTTCTGCGCTCCGTTCCTCAGCCCAGCCGGCAGCCCGACGCCGGGCGGTGCTTGCTCCGGCGTCCCTGACAGGACGGCGCTGATGGAGAGCTACGGCCTCGACACGCCCCTCGAGGACGTGCTCGGTAAGCGCGACGCGCAACAGCTGAAGAAGCAGCTGGACGTTACGACGGTCGCGGGCTTGCTGGAGCACTACCCGCGCCGCTACGCGCGTCGCGGTGAGATGACCGCGATCGAGTCGCTGCCGATCGGCGAGCATGTCACCCTCGTGGCCCGCGTGCTTCGGGTCGACGACCGCAAGATGCGCGCCAGGAGCGGATCCATCCTGCAGGTCGAGATCACGGACGAGAAGGGCATCGTCTCGCTGACCTTCTTCAACCAGAGCTGGCGGGCCAAGCAGCTGCAGCCAGGGGTGACCGGCATCTTCTCCGGGAAGGCCTCGACGTACCGGGGCGCGATCCAGCTCGCGCACCCCGAGTACGAGCTGTTCGAGAATGCACCGTTGGACGCGGTTTCCGAACGCCGCGACCAGTGGCTCAAGGAGCCAATCCCCATCTACCCGGCAACAGCCAGCCTCCCCACGTGGAAGGTCGCTGCGGCCGTGCAGGCGGTCCTTGAGGCGGTGCCGTTCCTGCAAGACCCGGTGCCGGTCGAGACGCGAGCGATGTTCGGCATGTACAGCTACGACGAGGCGATGCGCGCCATCCACCAGCCCGAGACCTTCAAGCTGCTCGAGCGTGCGCGGGAGTCGCTTCGCTTCACCGAGGCCTACGTGCTGCAGGCGGCCTTGCTGCAGCGCAGAGCCATCTCGGAGCTCGTTGCGGCTCGCGCCAGGACCGACGTCGTCGGCCCGCTGTTGGCTGCCTTTGACCAACTGGTGCCGTTCGAGCTGACCCCCGACCAGAAGACGGTGGGCCGCCAGATCGCGAAGGACCTCGCTCGCGGCGTGCCGATGCACCGCCTCGTGCAGGGCGAGGTGGGGTCCGGAAAGACCCTCGTCGCGCTGCGGGCGATGTTGCAGGTCGCGGATGCAGGGGGGCAGTCAGCCATGCTGGCCCCGACCGAGGTCCTCGCCACCCAGCACTACCGCTCGATCATCGACTCGCTCGGCCCCGAGCTGGCCGAGCAGCTCAAGCCGACCCTCATCACGGGCAGCATGCCGAAGGCGGAGCGCAAGCGCGCGGCCCTGCGGGTCGTTGCTGGCGAATCGAAGATCATCGTCGGCACGCACGCGCTGCTCAGCGACGACGTCATGTTCGATGATCTCGGCCTCGTGATCGTCGACGAGCAGCACCGTTTCGGTGTTGAGCAGCGCGAGTCGCTGCGCGCGAAGGGCGCCGAGCCGCCCCACCTGCTCGTCCTCACCGCCACCCCGATTCCGCGCACGGTCGCCATGACCGTCTTCGGCGACCTCGACATCTCGAGCATCGTCACGATGCCGAAGGGGCGGCAGAAGATCGAGACGTTTGTGGTGGCGACGAGGGAGCACCCGCACTGGCTCGAGCGGGCCTGGCAGCGCGTCTCGGAGGAGGTCGAGCGGGGCAGGCAGGCGTTTGTCGTGTGCCCCGCGATCGAGCCGTCCGACCCCGTCGAGCCGGCCGAGGGGGAGGAGCCTGCCCAGCCGGTCGCCGCCGTCATGGAGCTCGCCCCGACGCTCGCCGTGCATCCGCTCTTCGCCGGCAAGCGCGTCGCGGCCGTGCACGGAGCCATGCCGAGCGAGGAGAAGGACGGCGCCATGCGGGCCTTCGCCGAGGGCAAGATCGACGTGCTCGTCGCCACGACGGTGATCGAGGTCGGCGTCAACGTGCCGAACGCCTCGGTCATGATCGTGATGGATGCGGACCGCTTCGGCGTCTCGCAGCTGCACCAGCTGCGTGGTCGCGTCGGGCGCGGCGAGCATCCCGGCCTGTGCTTGCTCGTCTCGAACTCCGAGGAAGAGTCGACTGCCCGGGAGCGCATCACTGCCGTCGCGGAGACGCTCGACGGCTTCGAGCTCGCCGAGCGAGACCTCGAGCTGCGCCGCGAGGGCGATGTGCTCGGCACCGCGCAATCCGGCGGGCGCACCTCGCTGAAGCTCCTCCGCGTCATCGAGGACACCGACCTGATCAGGTCGGCACGTGACGAAGCGGCCCCGCTCGTCGACGACGACTGGGAGCTGAAGCGCTGGCCCGCGCTCACGGCGGCCATCGGCCGGCACAGTTTCGAGGAGCGGGAGTTCCTCGGCAAATCCTGACCAGGGGCCGCGGTCGGCTCTGGCCTACCATGGTCGGGTGACCTCTTCGTCTTCCGCACACGCGCTCCGAATCGCCTCCCGCCTCATGCTCGCCGCGATGCTGGCGTTCCTGGCGCTCGCGCTCGGCCTCGGCTCGCAGCTCGCGTCGGCGCACGACTCGCTCGTCGAGTCCAGCCCGTCTGCAGACGAGGCCGTCGACGTCGCGCCGGCGAGCGCGACGCTGACGTTCTCCGCGGAGGTGCAGTCCGAGGGCACGCTCGGGCCCCAGGTCGAGCTGTTCTCCGACAGTGCTGTGCAGGAGACCGCAGTCGCGCTGTCCGCAGCGCCCACGGTCGACGGCACCGTCGTGACGCAGGCGCTGCCGGAGCTCGCGGCAGGCAACTACACGCTCAACTGGCAGGTCGTGTCCTCCGATGGGCACCCGATCTCCGGAACAATTCCCTTCACGGTCTCGGTCGGCGTCACCCCGGCCGAGGCTACCGAGCCGACCGCATCCGCGCCGGCAGGGTTCGGGTCCGTCGAGAACACCGAGGGCGTCACCATCACTGGCAACAACGCCGACGGCGAGGCAGAGCAGTCCAGCACCGCAGCGCCGCAGGACTCGGGCATCCCGCCATGGGCGTGGGTGCTCATGGGGCTCGCGGGTGTCTTCGTGGTGCTCGTGTCGTACCTCGTGTTCCGCCGGAAGGCAGCAGACCTCGAGGCCAGCCGCAAGCCGCAGGTCGAAGAGCCTTTGGCAGACGGGGATGACGAGGCGACGGGCCGCCCCTGAACATCACCACCACCTGCGCCGGCCTCTTGGGCGGCAGTTCGGCGTGGTTCCGGGCTGGTGGCCGGTCGCCGCGACCGAATGAGGTGCGCCTACGCGCGACGCGCAGGAAGCGCCCCGTAGTCTTGTCGGCATGAGCAGAATCGCTGTCGTTCCCGGCTCGTTCGATCCGGTGACCCTTGGCCACCTCGATGTCATCCAGCGCGCCAGCACCGTCTTTGAGGAGGTGCACGTCGTCGTGGTGCACAACCCCGACAAGCACGCGCTCCTGCCCATTGCACGGCGGGTCGAGCTCATCGAGCAGGCGGTGTCGGCGAGCGGCATCCGCGGCAACGTCCGGGTGGCGTCGTGGAGCGTCGGCCTCCTCGTCGATTACTGCACCGATGTGGGTGCAAAAGTCATCGTCAAGGGCATCCGCTCACAGGCGGACGTGACGTACGAGACGCCCATGGCGATCGTCAACCGCAACCTCGCCCGCGTCGAGACGATGTTCATGCTGCCTGACCCGAGTCACGCGCACGTGTCGAGCTCACTGGTGCGACAGGTCGCGTCCCTCGGCGGTGACGTCTCGCCGTATGTGCCGCGCGTCGTCTACGAGTACCTGCAGGGCGACACCGACACCTCCATCGAGTAGGCCTTGGAATGCACTCTGGACCTAGGGCGTACAATCTCCCGGTGACTTCCTCTCCGTACCTCGTGAACATCGCGACCATCGTGGGCAAGGCCGGCACGATGCGCACGCTCGAGCTCGACTTCGATGCGCCTGAGCGCATCGGCGAAGGGCTCGCGTACATCGAGAAGGGCACACCGCTCGAACTCGATGTGCGTCTCGAGGTGCTCCACGACGGCATTCTGGCGACGGTTGGCCTCGAATCTCAGATGAGCGGCGAATGCAGCAGGTGCTTGACGCCGCTGGACGAGCCGCTCCGGGTCGATTTTGCAGAGCTTTTCGCGTATGCTCGCGACGAAGCCCTCGAGTACGAGGTTCACGACGACACTGTCGACCTTGAACCGCCCGTTCGCGATGCGGTAGTGCTCGCACTGCCATTCCAGCCGGTTTGTCGGCCGGACTGCCTTGGCCTTGATCCCGAAACCGGCGAGAAGCTGGTGGAGCCGCTCGAAGAGCAGGCGCCCGCGGTTGACCCGCGTTGGGCGGCATTGGCAGGGTTTGGCGCTTCACCAGAAGCAGCCGAGGAAGCCGCGGATCCCCATGAGACAGGTTCTCGTGAGAGTCTGCGCAACCATGATGACAAGGGGGAGCCGGGCCAGAACTGAGCCCGCCTCCCTGCACGATGAAAGATGAAAGGTAGACGCCGATGGCTCTCCCCAAGCGCAAGATGAGCCGCTCGAACACGCGTTCGCGTCGTTCGCAGTGGAAGGCCTCTGTGCCGACCCTCGTCAAGACCGTTGAGAACGGCAAGGTCACCTACAGCCTCCCGCACCGCGCGAAGGTTGTCGAGGACGCAGCTGGCACTCCGCTGTTCTTCGAGTACAAGGGCCGCAAGGTCGCAGACGTCTGATCCTCGCGTCATGCACGACGTGAAGATCATCGACCCCGACGCCGCACCGTCAGCTGAGCTGGCAGGCGGCCTCGGGGTCGACTTCGTTCCCGAACTCCTCGAGCTCGCGCTGACCCACAGGTCCTACGCGGTCGAGAACGGTGGCATCGCCGACAATCAGCGCCTCGAGTTTCTCGGCGATTCGATTCTCGGGCAGGCCGTGACGGTCATGCTGTACCGCACCTACCCCGACTACACGGAGGGGCAGCTGTCGCGGCTGCGTGCATCCCTCGTGTCGACGGTGGCACTCGCCGAGATCGCGCGGGGCATTGGCCTCGGCGCGTACCTGCACCTCGGCCGCGGCGAGCACCTCACCGGCGGGAACAAGAAGGACTCGGTACTGGCAGACACCATGGAGGCCGTCATCGGCGCCGCGTATCTCTCGGCTGGCGTCGAGGCCGCGACCGAGCTGGTTCTGCGCCTCGTCGAGCCGAAGCTCGCTGTCGTGTGGCGCCTCGGCGCCGAGCAAGACCCGAAGACCGCGCTGCAGGAGCTCGCCGACACCCGTGGCGCTGAGCCGCCGCGGTACGAGGTCGAGGGCTCTGGGCTCGAGCACGACCGCAGCTTCACGGCGACGGTGACCGTGCTGAAGAAGAAGCGCATCCTCGCCCAGGCGCAGGGCGTGGGCACCAGCAAGAAGCAGGCTGAGGTCGCGGGTGCGCTCGCCGCGTGGCATCAGCTGAGCGAGGGCGGCGACGTCGCCCCTCCGGTCTCCTAGCCGTGCCTGAGCTGCCAGAAGTCGAGGTCGTGCGCCTCGGCCTCACCCCAGCGGTGACGGGCTCGACGGTGTCCGCCGTCGAGGTGATCGACGAGCGCTCGCTGCGTCGACACAGCGGTGACTCGACCGACTTCGTCGGCGCGCTGGAAGGTGCACGCATCAAGGCCGTCTCACGTCGCGGCAAGTACCTGTGGATGCCGCTCGAGGGGCGTGAGGACGCGCTGAGCGCGCATCTCGGCATGAGCGGCCAGATGCTGCTGCGCACGGCGGATGCACCCGACGACCGGCACCTGCGGGCGCGCATCCGGGTCGATGGTCCGGCGGGCGACTTCGTGGTCGCGTTCGCCGACCAGCGCGTGTTCGGCTCGCTCGCGATCGACCGCCTCGTGCCAACCGAGGACGTCCCGGGGGAGCGCATCCCGTCTCAGGTCGCCCACATCGCCCGCGACCCGCTCGACCCCAACTTCGACGACGACGCCTGGGCCGCGGCGATGCTGCGTCGGAAGACGGGCGTCAAAGGCGCGCTGCTCGATCAGACGCTCATCTCCGGCATCGGCAACATCTACGCCGACGAGGCGCTCTGGCGCGCACGCCTCCACTACGCGCGCAACACGGCGGGCCTCTCGCCGTCGAAGGTGCGCGAGCTGCTGCAGCACGTGCGCGAGGTGTTCGCGAAGGCGCTCGCCGAGGGCGGCACCTCGTTCGACGCGCAATACGTGAACGTCAACGGGCAGGCCGGCTACTTCGCGCACTCGCTCAACGTGTACGGGCGCCAGGGGCAGCCGTGCCCGCGGTGCGGGCGCTCGATCGTGCGCGAGAAGTGGATGAACCGCAGCTCGCACTTCTGCGAGAAGTGCCAGCGGGAGCGCTGAATTTGGACCGCCGCCGACCGACGCTGGCTCGGTCTAGCGATGCCCGGTGGCGGCCGCTGTGACTGCCGCGACTGCTCTCCTCACGCCTCCGCTCCACGGGGCGCCGTGCCCCGTAGCTCTCCAAGCGCGTAGCGAACCGCGAGGAGCTCAACCGAGGGTTCAACCTCGGGGGAGACGTCGACGAAGCATGGCGATTCGGGCTCGCGCGCATCACGAAGGCGATCGCCACGACGCAGTCAGCGGCACGTGCCCAACTACTGCTGCCGGTTCTCGTCGATCTGCGCTGCGTGATACCTGACCAGGTCCTCGATGAGGTCGTCCGGGAGCGGCTTCGTGACCGTGAACTGGATGGCGTGCTTCGTCGTGGTGTAGTCGACGAGGCGGTCCGCAAACTCCTCGATGGCCCACTCGGACGGGTAGAAGCTCAGGTGCTTCTTTGACGCGGTGAAGTACACGAGTGCCCTGCCCTTGTAGGCGAGCGTCGGCATTCGGTAGCTGATCTTCTCATCCACTTCGGGCACGAGCCGCTTCACGATCGAGCGGATGCGCTCCAGTTCGGCCCGGTATTCGGGGCTCAGGGCGTCGAGGTATTCGTCGATGGTGGTCGCCGTCGCTGCCATGGGGCGAGTCTACGTGCGAGGCCCTAGCCGCGGCCGAGTGCCTGGTCGACGCCCTTGTTCGCGAGCATGTCGGCGCGCTCGTTGCCGACGTCGCCCGAGTGCCCCTTCACCCAGCGCCACTCGATCGTGTGCCCGCTGTCTTCGACGAGCGCGTCGAGCTGCTTCCACAGTTCCGCGTTCTTCACGGGCTGCTTCGAGGCGGTCTTCCACCCCTTCGCTTTCCACCCCGTGATCCACTCCGTGATGCCCTTGCGCACGTACTGGCTGTCGAGGTACAGCGCGACGTTGCATGGCTTCTTGAGTGCGCTGAGGCCCTCGATGACGGCCTTGAGCTCCATGCGGTTGTTGGTTGTGTTGAGCTCGCCGCCGAACAGCTCCCGCTCGTGGTCGCCCGACTTCAGCCAGACGCCCCAGCCGCCGGGGCCCGGGTTGCCCTTACAGGCGCCATCCGTGTACATCACAACATCGCTCACGTGCGTCCCTCGCCTCTCGCCACAGAAACGAACAGCTTACGCGTCACGAAGGTCGTTCAGCTCGTCGTCGGGGAGGCGCCGGGGCTCACGTAGACGTTGTCGCTCAGCTGCTGCACCGCGATGTCCTGCGGCAGCCGTTCGGGGCCCGCCCCGTTCGGGATGAGGAAGTACGTCTGGCCGGCATGCTGCACGCTGCCGCCCTCGATCTCGCAGGATCCGTTCGCGTCGCTCCCGGACGCATCCGTGACCACCATGCACACGCTTGCCGCGCCGTCCACGTCGCCCGTGGCGAGGAAGACGAGCTGCCCGTCGAACTCGGCGGCCAAACGCACGGAGTCGAGGTCCAGGGGAGCGCCGTCGACATCCGTCGGCGCACCTGCCGGAAGCTGGTCAGCCGCATTGGCTGCCCGCACCAGGTCGGCGTAGTCGCCGGCCCCAGCGTCGGCCGAGGCGTCGCCGCCCACGTCCGTCGCGGTACAGCCGACGAACGCCGCGAGCACGACGAACCCCAATGAGCCCAGGTGAACCGCCCGGTGCAGCATGCGTGCCTCGTCTCGTCCTCGTTGCCGACGCAGTCAGCGTAGCGAGCGCCTCAGGCCGTTGTCACCCGTTGCGTCGAAGCAGCACCACGCTGTCCTCGAGGGTGCCGGCGACGCCATCCGGCGAGGTGATCTCGCGCGTCCGAAGCTCCGCGATGACCGTCTCCCACTCGCCGGTGGGCAGGTCGAGGTCGCCGAGTTCGCGGTCGGGCCGCACGAACAGGTGCTCCGGATGCTCGGAGGTCTCGACCCACGACGGCGGGCCCGCGTGCGCGACCGTCAGGAGGTGCCCGCCCGGTGCCAGCATGAGGGCCGCCTCGCGGAGGATGCGCGCGCGCTGCAGCTGCACGGGTGACTGGAAGAAGCTCGCCGTGACGAGGTCCAGCGGCTCCGCCGGGCGCCACGTCTCGAGGTCACCGACCACGAAGTCGAGGCGCGAGCCGTCGACGCCCGCCGCGGTCGCGGCGGCGCGGGCTCGTTCGATCGCGACCGACGAGATGTCGATGCCCGTCACCCGCCAGCTCTGCTGGGCGAGCCAGATCGCGTCGCCGCCCTCGCCGCATCCGAGGTCCAGCGCACGCCCGGGCGAGAGCCCGCCGACGACGCTCGCGAGGTTCGCGTTCACCCGCCCCGACCAGATCGCCGGCTTCGCCGAGTACAGCTCTTCCCAGAATTCGGCGGGGGCTTGCGGCTCGACGGCCGCGGCGTCCGCGGCGTCGGAGGAGGTGGATGCGTGGTGGTGCTGCGAGGTCATGCGCTCAGCATGCGCATCCGCTCGCGCTTCCGCAACCACGTTTGCGAACCTTGCAAACGCGCGCGCGTGTCCAACTCGCGGGATGAGGGGCCCGCCGACGGCGCATGTGGCCTGTCATCACCCGTTTCATCACGCGAGTTGGCCAGCCTGCTCGCTACAACCGCTTCTGCCAGCCTCCCTCGGGCGCGAGGGGGACAAAGCCGAGCGCCTCGTTGACGCGCAGCATGTGCGTGTTCTCCTCAGCGTTCCACGTGAAGACCCCCGTGCACTCCGGATAGCGTTCCGCGAGCTGGATGAGGTTCGCCGCCTTGACGAGCATCCCGAGCCGCCTGCCCCGGTGCATCCCGGTGACCAGCGTGTTGTCCTGCTGGGCTGGCCGCGTCGTGTCGTCGAGGTCGAGCTGCAGCATCGACTGCGCGACGAGGTGTCCGCTTGGAAGGTGCAGCACGGCGGCGTTGAGGAACGTTGCGCCGGAGGCGATCACCCGACGCTCCATCTGCGACACCCGCTCGGCGTCCCACTGCTCCTCATCGACGGCGAGCTCGCCGGCGGGCGCGTCGATCGACATGTCGCCGTTGAGCCGCGCGAGGTCATCGAGGTAGGTGGCGTCGCTCTCGCCCTCCCACGTCAGCACCCGGTAGTCCGCGCCAGCTCGCGCCGCGGCGGCCGCGAACTCGCCACGCAGCACCTCGGCGGGCACCGGCAGCCGCAGCTCACTGATGCGCTCGATCTGGCCGAGTTCCCACCCCTGCGCCTGCAGGAACCGCGCGGCGGGGTCATCGGCCGCGAGCGAGCCATGGCCGGTCGGTGCCGCAACCCGCTCGCCATACGGGGCACCCGAGGTCGGGTGCTCCACCCAGGCCTGCAGCGAGGAGCGCCCGTCCGCCCGAGCGAGCCCCTCCAGGTGTGCGGCGACGAACGCGCCGATGCCCCGTCGCCGGTGCCCCGCATCCACGACCACGTGCGGGTAGGCCAACGTGGGGGAGTCGCGCGGCGAGACCATGAGCTTCGCCGCCGCGACCGGATGCTCGCCCGCGGTCTGGTCGGCACCCGACCGGAAGACGAGGAAGAGGCGGCTCGTGACGGGGCCAGGCATCGTCCAGTCGGCAAGGGTGCGCTGGCTGGTCTCGAGCACGCGGCCCTCACCATACGTTGCCGCGTAGCTCTGGTTCACGATTGCCGAGTACTGCTCGAGGAGTCGCCAGGACTCCCCATCTCTGCCCGACGTCGGCTCTGGAGGCGTGAGCTCCCGAATGAAGTGGTCCACTCCGGTACCGTAGCTGTCGGGCCAGGGCCGCGTCAGCCCCGCCAGCGCGCCGATCCGGCGCCAGTTGGCTCGCCGGAGCACCCTGGCCAGCCCGACAACCAGCGACGTCCCGTTCATCAGAGAGAGGCCAGCGCGCGCATGCACCTGAAGAGCCTCACAATGAAGGGCTTCAAGTCGTTCGCGCAGCCGACAACGCTCGCCCTCGAACCCGGCGTCACCTGCGTGGTCGGGCCCAACGGCTCAGGCAAATCCAACGTGGTTGACGCCCTCGCCTGGGTCATGGGGGAGCAGGGCGCGAAGAGCCTCCGCGGCGGCAAGATGGAGGATGTCATCTTCGCGGGCACCGCGACGCGCGGCCCCCTCGGCCGCGCCGAGGTGACGCTCACGATCGACAACGCCGACGGGATGCTCCCGATCGAGTACAGCGAGGTCACGATCCGCCGCACCCTGTTCCGGAACGGCGGCTCCGAGTACGCGATCAACGGCGAGGGCGTGCGCCTCCTCGACGTGCAGGAGCTGCTGAGCGACACGGGCCTCGGCAAGGAGATGCACGTGATCGTCGGACAGGGCCGGCTCGACGCGGTGCTGCGGGCGACCCCAGAAGAGCGGCGCGGCTTCATCGAGGAGGCCGCCGGAATCCTCAAGCACCGGCGCCGCAAAGAGAAGACCGTGCGCAAGCTCGAGGCGATGGAAGCCAACCTCACGCGTCTGCGCGACCTCACCAACGAGGTGCGCCGCCAGCTGAAGCCCCTCTCCAGGCAGGCCGACATCGCCCGCCGCGCGCAGGGCATCCAGGCCATCGCGCGCGACGCGAAGGCGCGCCTGCTGGCGGACGACGTCGTGCAGCTGCGGTCGGCGTTGCGCCTCGCCACTGGCATCGAGCAGGAGCGCTCCGAGGAGCGGGTCGTGCTGCAGGAGAAGCTCACTGCCGCCCTCAACCGCGCCGAGGTGCTCGCCGCGGAGAACCGCGGCGACGCCGCCGACGGGGCGCGCCGGGTCGTGTTCGACCTCGAGAGCGTGCGCGAGCGCATCCAGAACCTCAACGCGCTCGCGTCGCAGCGCAAGGGACTGCTCGTCTCGCGCCTCGAGACGCCAGCCTTCGTGCCGACAGTGACGCTCGAGGCCGTCGATGCCGCCAGCCGCGAGGCGGAGGCGCTCGTCGAGCGTGCCACTGCGGCGGAGCAGCTCTGGGAGGCGGCGAAGGTCGCGACCCAAGATGCGCGCGCGGCGCTCGACCGCATCGACGTCGAGATCCAGGCGCAGGCGACCCGGATCTCGGCCTACGACCTCAGCCGCAGCGAGCTGCGCGGTGCCGCCGACACGGCGGCGTCGAAGCTCGCCTCCGTGCGCGGCGAAGTGCTCCGTCAGCGCAATGCCAGGGACGCCGCGCAGGAGCGCCTCGCCCAGGCCACGAAGGCCAAGGAGGAGCTCGACGCGAGCGCCGCCCAGAGCGAGTCGGACTCGAGCGAGCTGAATGCCGCCTACACCCGTGCGGAGACCGCCCAGCGCGACGCCGAGCAGCAGCTCGACGCCGGGCGCACGAAGGCCCACGAGCTCGAGCGTGAACGCGACGCGCTGCAGGCTCGCGTGCAGGCCCTCACCCTGGCGACCGCCGCGAAGGACGGCACGGCGGCACTCCTCGCGGCGCGCCTCGAAGGTGTCGAAGGGCCCGTCGCCGAGCACCTGCGCATCGACGAGGGGTACGAGTCCGCCATCGCGGCCGCGCTCGGGTCGACGGCGGATGCGGTGCTCGCCGCCGACGCCGACGCCGCGTTCCGGGTGCTGGCGCACGCCACGAAGGAGAAGCTGGGCCTCGTCGAGGTCGTCGCCCAGCTGGGAGCCGGGGCGGCCGAGTCCGCCGAGCCGCCGCAGCTGCAAGGGCTGCGCCCGGCGCGGGAGCTCGTGCAGGGACCCCCCGCCATCACGGCGCTCCTCGAACGCATCTACATCAGCGAGACCCTCGACGAGGCGCGGGCGGCGCTCGCCGGACCGGGAACCGCAGCAGCGTCCGACGGGGACCCCGCGGCGCCGGGGCTCACCATCGTCACCCGCGCCGGCGAAGTCGTCACGAGCACCTCGCTGCGGGGCGGCTTCGCCGAAGAGGGCACGAGCCGCCTCGAGCTCCTCGCGGCCCGCGATCGCGCATCCGCACGCCTGAGCGTCGTCAGCGACGACCTCGACCAGGCTGCCCTCGCGCTTGCCGAGCACCGAGCCGCCTCGCAGGCCGCGAAGGCCGAGGCGAAACGCGCCCTCGACGCCCTGCGCGCCTTCGACGGGGCGCTCGCGGCCGAACGCGAGCAGCTGAACCGCGCCAGCGCGCGCGTCGATGCGGGCACGTCCGAGCTCGCGCGCGCCGCGAAGGCGTTCGACCTTGCCTCCAGCGGCGTCGACGCGGCCGAGCAGGCGGCCAGCGCGGCCAAGGCGGCCCTCGCCGAGCACGAAGCCCTCCCACGCCCCGAACTCGACTCCTCCGCCAGAGTCGACGCCAACGCAGACGTCGAACGCGCCAGAGAGGCCGAGGTCGAGGCTCGCCTCCAGCTCGAGACGCTGCGCGAGCGGTCCCGCAGCGAGCGCCTGCGCGCCGAGGCACTCGATCGGCAGCTCGAAGCCGACCGCCAAGCCGCAGACAAGGCCGCCCGTGAGACCGTCGTGCGCCGCGCGGAGCTCGCCCAGACGCAACGCGTGCTCGGCGCCATCCCGGCCCTCGCCCTCGCCGTGCAGGACTCGCTCGCCGAAGCGCAGCAGCAGCTCGCCGAGGCCGAACGCGAACGCGCGGCGCAGCACGAGGAGCTCGGCCAGCTGCGGCAGACGGAGCAGCAGTTGCGCGCCAGGCTCAGCGAGATCACGGAAGACGTGCACTCGATCGAGCTGCAGATCTACGAGAAGAAGAGCTCGCTCCGGTCGACGCTCGAACGCGCCGCGAGCGAGCTACGGCTCTCCGAGGCCGTGCTCGTCGCCGAGTACGGGCCAGACCAGCTCGTGCCCGCCGACGACGACGCGCTGCGTGCAAAGGCGGAACGCATCGCCTCGGCGCTCGCGGAACAACGAGCCAGGCACGAGGTCGCCGCCGAGGGCGAGGACGGCACCGCAGGCGAGGCGGGCGCTGCAGGCGAGGAATACGGGTCGAGCGGCGAGCCCGAGCCGACCGGCGAAGCGGGCGGTGCGGATGCACCAGTCGAGCCGGGCACGTCCGGCCAGCCGGGCGCATCCGCCGACGCCGACGAAACCCAAGGCAACACCGCCGACGCCGCGCTCGCGGGGCAGCTCGACGCCGACCTCGCGGCGAGCCTCCAAGAGGACGACACCGAGGAGATCGTTGGCGTGCCCTTCGTGCGCTCGGAGCAGCAGGCGCGGCTCGCGGCGGCGGAGCGCAAGATGTCGACCCTCGGCCGCATCAACCCCCTGGCCCTCGAGGAGTTCGCGGCGCTCGAGCAGCGCCACGCGTTCCTCGCCGACCAGCTCGACGACCTCGCGGCGACGAAGGCGGACCTGCTGCGCATCGTGGGCGACATCGACGAGCGCATGCGCACCGTCTTCGAGGCGGCGTTCGAGGACACGCGCGAGGCGTTCCACACGGTCTTCCCGATCCTCTTCCCCGGTGGTTCCGGCGACATCACCCTCACGGCGCCCGACGACATGCTCACAACCGGCATCGAGGTCATGGTGCGACCGGCCGGCAAGAAGATCGAGCGACTCTCGCTGCTCTCGGGTGGCGAGCGCTCGCTCGCGGCCGTCGCGATCTTGGTCTCGATCTTCAAGGCGCGGCCCAGCCCGTTCTACATCATGGACGAGGTCGAGGCCGCCCTCGACGACGCGAACCTCGGCCGCCTCCTCGCCGTGTTCGAGGAACTGCGCGCGTCGAGCCAGCTCATCGTCATCACGCACCAGAAGCGCACGATGGAGATCGCCGACGCGCTCTACGGCGTCTCGATGCGCCAGGACGGCGTCTCCGCGGTGGTCGGCCAGCGCATCCACCGCGACGAGGAGCAGCCCGCCGCGTAGCGTGGGACGATGGGGGTAATGACTTCCGTCGACGGCACCTCAGCCCCAGCACCAGCCACGCCAGAGCCCAAGCTTGGTCTCGTGACCCTGCTGCCGGACCCCTACGACGCCGACGCCATGTTCGAGGCGTTCGAGTTGTGGACAACGAGCCGCGGCATCACGATGTACCCGGCGCAGGAAGAAGCCGTCATGGAGCTCGTCTCCGAGGCGCACGTCATCCTGTCGACGCCCACAGGAACCGGCAAGTCGCTCGTCGCGATCGCCGCCCACGCCGCCTGTCTCGCGCAGGGCGGACGCAGCTACTACACGGCCCCCATCAAGGCGCTGGTGAGCGAGAAGTTCTTCGCGCTCGTTGACATCTTCGGAGCGGCGAACGTCGGCATGGTGACGGGCGACAGCTCCGTGAACCCGGACGCGCCGATCATCTGCTGCACGGCCGAGATCCTCGCGAACCTCGCCCTGCGCCACGGCTCGGACGCCGACGTCGACCAGGTGGTCATGGACGAGTTCCACTACTACGGCGACCCGGACCGCGGCTGGGCCTGGCAGCTGCCGCTGCTCATGCTGCCCGACGCGCAGTTCCTGCTCATGTCGGCGACCCTCGGCGACGTCACCGAGATCGTCGACGACCTCGAGCGGCGCACGCAGCGCGACGTCTCGCTCGTGACCGGCGTCGAGCGTCCGGTGCCCCTCGACTTCTCGTACGTGGTGTCACCGACCCACGAGACGGTCGAGCGGCTCGTGGAGGAGCGCAAGACGCCCATCTACATCGTGCACTTCTCCCAGGCCGCGGCCATCGAGCGGGCGCAGGCGCTGTCGAGCCTCAAGGTCGTCGACCGCGCGGGCCGGGATGCGATTGCCGAGGCCATCGGCGGGTTCCGGTTCACGACTGCGTTCGGCAAGGTGCTCTCGCGCTACGTCCGGGCCGGGATCGGTGTGCATCACGCGGGCATGCTGCCCAGGTACCGCCGCCTCGTCGAGACGCTCGCGCAGAAGGGCCTCCTGCGTGTCATCTGCGGAACCGACACCCTCGGGGTCGGCATCAACGTGCCAATCCGCACGGTGCTCATCACGGCCCTCTCGAAGTTCGACGGGCAGCGGATGCGCCACCTGTCGGCGCGCGAGTTTCACCAGATCGCGGGGCGCGCGGGCCGGGCGGGGTACGACACGGCCGGAACGGTGGTCGTCGAGGCGCCCGAGCACGAGATCGAGAACGCTGCCGCCGTGCGCAAGGCCGGCGACGACGAGAAGAAGCGCAAGCGCATCGTGAAGAAGAAGGCCCCGCAGGGCTTCGTCTCCTGGGGCGAGAAGTCGTTCGAGAAGCTGGTGAGCGCGGAGCCCGAGCCGCTCACCTCGCACATGCACATCACCGCGTCGATGCTCATCAACGTCATCGCGCGCGGGGGAGACGTCTTCGGCAACGCCAAGAAGCTCGTCTACGACAACCACGAGAAGCCGGCGCGCCAGCGTGAGCTCGCGCTGCGCGCGATCGGCATCTTCCGCACGCTCGTGACCGCAGGCATCGTCGAGATCGGCAGGCAGGGGCGCATCACCCTCACCGTCGACCTGCAGGCGAACTTCGCGCTGAACCAGCCGCTCTCGCCCTTCGCGCTGGCCGCCATCGAGCTGCTCGACCCCGAGGCGGAAGCCGCACCGGGC
The DNA here is from genome assembly GCF_049707175.1 of Pseudoclavibacter helvolus. GTDB lineage: Bacteria > Actinomycetota > Actinomycetes > Actinomycetales > Microbacteriaceae > Pseudoclavibacter > Pseudoclavibacter helvolus_A. Next base: position 56,714 of record NZ_JBNAFM010000017.1, read on the forward strand.
GATCGCGGCTCCGAGGAGAACACGAGCGGGGAAGGCGCCGTCGGCTCCGGCCACTACGCGCTCGACGTCGTGAGCATCATCGAGTCCACGCTCGACGACCCGAGGCCGGTGCTCTCGCAGCAGCAGTTCAAGGCGCGAGGCGAGGCGGTCGCGCAGATGAAGGCAGACGGTATCGAGTACGACGAGCGCATGGAGCGCCTCGAGGAGATCACGCACCCCAAGCCGCTCGCGGGGCTCCTCGACCAGTCCTTCGAGCTGTTCGCGCAGCACGAACCCTGGGTGCGCGACTTCGAGCTCTCGCCGAAGTCGGTGGTGCGCGACATGTTCGAGCGCGCGATGAGCTTCGCCGAGTACGTGAACTTCTACCAGCTCATGCGCAGCGAGGGGCTCGTGCTGCGCTACCTCAGCGACGCGTACAAGGCCATCCGCCAGACGGTGCCGGACGAGGCCAAGACCGAAGAGCTGCTCGATATCATCGAGTGGCTCGGCGAGCTGGTACGTCAGGTCGATTCGAGCCTCATCGACGAGTGGGCGTCGCTCGTCGACCCGGAGCAGCAGGCCGCGAGCGACGAGCCTGTCGTGCCGCCAGCGCCCCCGAGCGTCGTCGGTAACCGCCGCGCCTTCACGGTGCTCGTGCGCAACGAGATGTTCCGGCGCGTGCAGCTCGCCGCCCTCGAACGCGACGAGGCGCTCGCCGAACTCGACCCGGGCGTCGACTGGTCAAAGGCCCTCGACGACTACTTCGCCGACCACGACACGATGGGGGTGGATGCGGCCGCCAGGTCACCGAAGCTCCTCACGATCGACGACTCGGCGGGCCGCCAGTCCGGCGGGCTCTGGAGCGGCGTGTGGCGCGTTGAGCAGATCATCGTCGACCCGGCGGGCGACCACGACTGGCGCATCCGCGCCGAGGTTGACCTCGCTGCGTCGCACGAGGCCGGCGAGGCGATCGTTCGCGTCACCGAGGTCGCACGGCTCTAACCCCGTCGCGAACGACGAAACCGGATGCTCGCGACTGGCGCGTGCATCCGGTTTCGTCGTTGCTGGTGGCCCAGCGGGGCCGCTAGCGGCGGTCTGGCTCGTGGCTCGCAACCGGTGCGGCGTCGCTGTCTTCCGCGGTCTCGGGCGTGGTGCCTTCGACGCCGGCGGCTGCCGCTTCCGGTCCGCCAGCGGCGGAACCGACGGCACTCGGTGCGTCGGGACCCTTGGCGCGGGTGTAGATGATGCTCGCGATCGTCGCAACGATGAGTACGCCGAAGATGAAGGACAGCGACAGCCAGATCGGGATCTCGGGGATCCAGAGGAGCGGCTCGCCGCCGTTGATGAACGGCAGCTCGTTCTCGTGCAGGGCGTGGAACATCAGCTTGACGCCGATGAACGCGAGGATGAACGCGAGGCCCAGGTCGAGGAAGACGAGGCGCTCGAGGAGACCGCCGATGAGGAAGTACAGCTGGCGGAGGCCCATGAGCGCGAACGCGTTGGCCATGAAGACCAGGTAGGGCTCCTGCGTGATGCCGAAGATCGCGGGGATCGAGTCGAGCGCGAAGAGCAGGTCGGTGAACCCGAGGGCCACGATGACGAGGATGAGCGGCGTCCAGACCTTCTTGCCGTTCTCGACGATCTTCCACTTGTCGCCGTCGTAGTGCTCGCTCGCGGGAATGACCTTGCGCACGAGGTTGACCCACTTGGGCATCTCGGGCTCTTCGTCCTTGAAGGAGTCGATGGCCTGCTTGACGGCCATGTAGAGCAGCCAGGCGGCGAAGATGTAGAAGACGGAGACCCAGGCCTCGAGGATCGCCGCACCCGCGATGATGAACGCGAAGCGCATGACGAGCGCGATGGCGATGCCGATGAGCAGCGCCTTCTGCTGTGCGATCTTCGGCACCTTGAAGCTCGTCATGATGATGAGGAAGATGAAGAGGTTGTCGACCGACAGCGCCTTCTCTGTGGTGTACCCGGCGATGAACTCGCCCGCGTGCTGCCAGTCCCACACGAGGCCGACGCCGAACATGAAGACGACGGCGAGCGCGATGTAGAAGATCGACCACCAGCCGGCCTCCTTGAGGCTCGGCTCGTGGGGCGTCTTCACGTGCGTGAAGAAGTCAAAGACAAAGAATCCGATGACCACGGCAATGGTCACCGCCCAGATCCAAATGGGAACGTCCACGGGTCCTCCGGAGGGGTGAGTTCGGCGAGTCGGCCGAAGGTCTCTTCCGTCGGCAGAAACCGACCGACGCGCCCGGGTGGCTGATGACAGCCACCGTGATGACGAGCGCGTCGCAGGAGGAATACTCCCCTTCAACGAAGCTCATCGTACACCGTGCAGACGCAGCCGCCAGAGGTGCGAGCGAAATGGTGGATCGGGCACCCGACCCGGGGTGTTGCGCCGCGTCGCCGCGGCTTACGGCGTGGGCACCAGCGGGTAGCCGTTGAGCAGCGTCACGGCGAATCCGGCATCGCCGCTCGGCCGCAGGATGCTGAGCGCCAGGTTCCCGATGTGGGGTGCCTGGGCGCCGAGGACCGCGGTCAGCACGAGACGGATGACGCTGCCGTGGCAGACGATGAGCGTGTCGTCCGCGGGGTGCGCCGCGGCGACCTCACGGATTGCGGCGAGGGACCGCTCGACGACGACCTCACGGGGCTCGACGCTCGGGTGATCGAGCGGACGCCGTGTTCCGTCAGGCATCCAATACTTCTCGCCCTCGAGCACGCCGAAGCTGCGCTCGATGACGCCGGGCAGCAGGGTCGGCGCGCCGAGCCCGGTGCCCTCACTGATGATCTCGGCGGTGACCCTGGCGCGGGTGAGGGGAGAACTGTAGAGGCGGCTCCACCCTTGGTTCACGAGCAGCCCGGCCGCGTCGCTGGCTTGGTCGAGTCCCCGCGAGTTCAGCGGGATGTCGGTGGCGCCCTGCAAGAGGCCGGTCGCGTTCCACTCGGTTTCGCCGTGACGGATGAGGCCGATGCGCATAGTGCTCCGTTCGAGTTTCAGGCCGCGCGGGCGAGCAATCGACCGCTGGCTGAGTGATCAGCACCCATCGTCTCAGAGCGCTGACTACGCTTGGCACATGGCTGAACGCACTCCCTGGTCACTGTCCGGCGCTCTGCGCGGCATGTTCGGCAGGCAGAAGATCGACGAGACGACGTGGGACGACCTCGAGGAAGCGCTGATCACGGCTGACTTCGGGCCCGACATCACCGACGAGATCGTCGAGCAACTGCGCGACCAGGTGGCGAGGTTCCACACTGAGGACCCGAAGGACCTCAAGCGCATGCTGCGCGAGCTCATCGAGGAGCGCCTCTCGAAGTTCGACACGACGCTCAACCTTCGGGAGCGACCCGCCGTGACGCTGGTCGTTGGCGTGAACGGCGTCGGCAAGACCACGACCATCGGCAAGTTCGCCAACTTCCTCCGCATCAACGGGCGCACCGTGGTGGTAGCCGCGGCGGACACGTTCCGTGCCGCGGCGGTGGAGCAGCTCGCGACGTGGGCACAACGCGCGGGCGCGGGCATCGTGCGCCCCCAGCAGCACGGCCAGGACCCGGCCTCGGTCGCCTACCAGGCGGTGGAGATCGCCATGCGTGAGGGCCTCGAGATGGTCGTCATCGACACGGCGGGCCGACTGCAGACAAAGAGCGGGCTCATGGACGAGCTCTCGAAGGTCCGACGCGTCATCGAGAAGCTCGCACCCGTCTCCGAGGTGCTGCTCGTGCTCGATGCGACGACCGGGCAGAACGGAGTTATGCAGGCCGAGGCGTTCATCCAGCACGCCGGCGTGACGGGGCTGGTCGTCACCAAGCTCGACGGGTCCGCGAAGGGCGGGTTCGTGCTCGCCGTTCAGGAGCGCACGGGCCTGCCGATCAAGCTCATCGGGCAGGGTGAGGGCATCAACGACCTCGCTGGCTTCACGCCCCACGTCTTCGCGGAGAAGCTCGTCGGCTGAGCGCCTGCGCTGAGCCAGCGCCGACCCGATGCCTCCGCCACGCCTGCGCCACTGGCGGCACGTGGGCCGCCCATCCCGTTGTCGGCGGTGAGGAGTACGCTTCAGGCCTCGCGTCGAGGAGGTCGCTCATGTTGTCGGATGCCCTGTTCGTGTTCCTCGCGTATGCGCTCTCGGTGGTGCTGGCCGGCAGCGGCGGCGTCTTCTACGCGGTCGGTTCCGTGCCGGCGAACTCGTGGCCCGTCAAGGGCTTCGCCCTGGTCAGCATCATCGTCGCCGGCCTGCTCGTGTGCACGGCGTTCCCCTCGCTCACCTGGATCGGGGTGATCTACGCGCTCGTCGCCGTCGCGTCAGGTGCCGTCTCGTGCGCGCTTCGCTGGAAGACCCTGCCGGTGTTCCATGACCAGCCTCTGTCCGAGCTGCTCCGGATCGAGCTGCTGCGCCCGTCGATCCTGCGGCGTCTGGCTGCAGAGCCAGGGGCACGTCCGCGATCGGACGACGCCGAACGGCCACGCGACGCCCACAACCGCTAGCGCCCTGGACTTTCCCATGGCGCGAGACAATCCGATCAGTTCTCCGCGGTGGGGAAGCAAACGGCGCCCGCGACGGTTGCCTGCCCCGTGACCCGCCAGCAACGCCAGATCCTCGTCATCGCGATCCTCGCCTCCTTCGTCGCCTTCCTCGACGGCTCGGTGACCAACGTCGCCCTGCCCGCCATGGTCGCCGAGCTGGGCGGTGGCCTCGGCACGCAGCAGTGGATCGTCGACGCGTACCTCATCACGCTCGGCTCGCTCATCCTGCTCGCGGGTTCACTCTCCGACGTGTTCGGGCGCATCTCCGTGCTCCGCTTCGGGCTCATCGGCTTCGGCGTCACGAGCGTCGCGATCGCCCTCGCGCCGACGCCAGAGTTTGTCATCGTGGCCCGCGCGCTGCAGGGCGTCGCCGGGGCGCTCCTCGTGCCCAGCTCGCTGGCGCTCATCATCTCCGCGTTCCGGGACGCCGCCCAGGCCAAGGCGATCGGCGTCTGGACGGCGTGGACCGGCGCCGCCTTCCTGGCTGGCCCCTTCCTTGGCGGGCTCGCGGCCGACTACCTGACCTGGCGGCTCGTCTTCGGCGTGAACGTCGTCCCCATCCTCGTGACCCTGTGGATGTTGCGCCGCCTCGACGCGGGCTTCGACGCACCGTCCGGCGGCCGCATCGATGTCCTGGGCGCGGTCCTCGGCTTCCTCGGCCTCGGGGGACCCGTCTTCGCGCTCATCGAGCAGGGCAACTACGGCTGGGGGAGTCCGGTCGTGCTGCTGCCGCTTGTACTCGGACTCCTGAGCTTCGCCGCGTTCCTTTTCTGGCAGGCGCGCGCACCGCAGCCCATGCTCCCGCTCGGGCTATTCCGCATCCGCAACTTCTGGACTGGCAACATCGCGACGGTCTTCATCTACGGGGCGCTGTCGCTCGGCGGCTTCGTGCTCGCCATCTTCCTGCAGCAGGTCGCAGGCTTCAGCGCGACCTTCGCCGCCCTCGCCACCCTGCCCATGTCGATCGCGAACGTCGCGCTCTCCTCGTGGTTCGGCTCGCTGAGCGGCAAGTTCGGGCCACGCATCTTCATGACGCTCGGCCCTATCCTCGCGGGAGTCGGCACGCTCCTCTACTCGGGTCTCGGCGCAGAGGTGAACTATTGGACCCAGGTGCTGCCCGGTGTGCTCGTGTTTGCGCTCGGGCTGTCGATGACGGTCGCGCCGCTCACCTCGGCCATCCTCGGTTCTGTGCCCGCGGCGCAGTCGGGCATCGGCTCCGCGACGAACAACGCCATCTCCCGGGTCGCCGGCCTTGTCGCCATCGCGATGATCGGCGTCATCGCCGGGGGAGCGATCGACGTCGACAGCTACCAGCCGCTCATGGTCGTCACCGCTGGCCTCTTCTTCGCAGGCGCCCTGACCTCGTGGCTCGGCATCCGGAACGTGGCGACCACGACCACGACGGTGAGCTGACGAACCGCACCATCACCACATCGTGAGCTTCTCGGGGACGAGCACGATCCAGACGTCGGTGATCTTCCCCCGAGCGGTGCCGACGTTCAGCACGGCCTCCAGGCCCGAGCGATTCCGGACCACCAGGCAGGCGCCGTCGGCCGAGGACGACCGCTCGAAGATGATGTCGTGACGCCTCGCCGCGATCCCTAGGAGAAAACGCGCGACGTTGTCGGCACCCACCACGGGACGTCGCGCGATTCCGCGCATCCCGTTGCCGTCGGAGCGCAGCTTTGCGCCCGCGACGAGGATGCGCGTGAGGGCGTCGAGGTCTCCGCTCTGCGTGGCGAGGGCGAAGGCCTCGACGAGCTGGTCGTGCTCGTGCAGGCGAGCCGCCCGTGAGGTGGCGGCGGACGCTCCCGATGACGTCGCGACGCCATCGCCGGGGTGCCAGGCGCCGCGGTGCGCGAGGCGGCGCCGGGCCGAGACCGCCAGCTGCCTGCAGGCATCGACAGACCTGTCCAGCGCCTCTGCCACCTCGGCGAACGGCACGGCGAAGACCTCGCGCAGCACGAACACGACACGCTCCGCGGGGGTGAGCGATTCAAGCACCACGAGCAGCGCGGTGCTCACCGACTCGGCCAGGACCGCCGCGCGTTCGGGATCGACCGCCTCGGGAGCCTGCGGCAGCGCCGACGCGGGCAGTGGCTCAGGCAGCCACTCGCCGACGTAGTGCTCGCGGGTCCGCCTGGCGGAGCCGAGCACGTCCAGGCAGATGCGGCTCACGACCCGCGTCAGCCAGGCGGCGGGCACGCGAACCTCGGCCTGCTGGTGTGCCGACATCGACAGGAACCGAGCGAAGCCCTCCTGCACGGCGTCCTCGGCCTCGGCGCGCGTCCCGAGCATCCGGAACGCCATCGCCTCGAGCCGGCTCCGTTCAGCGTCGAGCTCGTGAACTCGGGTGTCGGTGTCGTCCACGCGGGGCCTTCCGTTCGTTGGAAATCGGGCGCGTCCGCGACGGCGGATGCGCGCGAACGAGGAGCATCTGGCTTCCACCTCACTTTCGCGCATCCTGGTTCGTCATGGAAGTGACCGCCGAACACGAAGCGGCGGCGTCGGACGAGGCCGCCGGACCGAAGAGCAGAGGAGTAGCGGATGAAGATCGCAATCGCTGGAGGCACTGGGTGCGTTGGACGCCTCGTGGTCGAGCAGGCGCGCACGCGCGGACACGAGATCGTCGTACTCACGCGGTCCAATGGCGTCGACCTCATGACGGGCCATGGCGCCGAGACGGCGCTCGCGGGGGTCGACGCCGTCATCGACGTGCTCAACCTGTCCACGATGGACCGAGACCGGGCCGTGTCGTTCTACGGCACGACCTCGGCGGTGCTGCTCGAGGCCGAACGGAAGGCGGGAGTCACGCACCACGTCGCGCTCTCCATCGTCGGCATCGACACCTCGCCCTCCGGATACTACGAGGGCAAGCTCGCGCAGGAGCGTGCAGTGAAAGCGGGCGAGGTGCCGTGGACGATCCTGCGGGCAACCCAGTTCCACGAGTTCGCGCCGCAGATGCTCGCTACCCTCCGCAAGGGACCGATCGCCCCGATTCCCGTCATGGTGACGCAGCCCGTCGCGGCCGCTGAGGTCGCGGCCAAGCTCCTCGACCTCGCGGAGGGCCAGCCCCGCCGTGACACCCTGCAGCTCGCGGGGCCCGCTCGCGAGCGACTCGTCGACATGGTGCGCAGCTACGGTCGAGCTACGGGAGCAAACGTGCTGTACGTGCCGCTCAGGCTGCCCGGCGCATCCATGGTCGCCATGCGAGACGGCACGCTGCTTCCGACCGGCACGTACGAGACGGGGCGCGAGAGCTACGCGGAATGGCTCCGTCGGGTCACGTCACGCTGAGCGTGAACTCGAGCAGGGTGTCGTCGCCGGCGCGCGGCGATCCCCGCCCATCGGTGTTGTTCGTGAGCACAAGGAGCGTGCCCGAGGACGTCACGACGGCGTCGCGCAGTCGGCCGAATTCGTCGACGTAGAGCGCCTCATCCGTCGCCTCGGACGCCTCGGGAATCGCGATCCGCCAGAGGCGCTCGCCACCGAGTCCGGCCATGAAGAGCGTGTCGCGCGTGAACGTGAGGCCGCTCGGGCTCGCCTCGCCGGTCGGCCACTGCAGGACGGGGTTGAGGAAGGCGGGGTCGCTGCCCTGCCCCTCAACGGCGGGCCACCCGTAGTTACCGCCCGGCTCGATCTTGTTGAGCTCATCCCACGTGTTCTGCCCGAACTCGCTCGCCCACAGCCCTCCGGCGCCGTCGAAGGCGAGCCCCTGCGGGTTGCGGTGTCCCATCGAGTAGACCAGGTTGCCAAAGGGGTTGTCAGCGACCGGCGACCCGTCGAGCTCCATGCGGAGGATCTTGCCGTTGAGCGAGTTCTGGTCCTGCGAGAGCTGCGTCTGGGAGGCGTCACCCGTCGAGGCGTAGAGGTAGCCGTCTGGGCCGATCGCGAGCCGCCCGCCGTTGTGGTTGCTGGCCTTCGCGATGCCATCGACGATGACCTCTGGGGCGCCGACGCCGAGGCCGCCCTCCCAGGAGACCGGGAAGCGCACGATGCGGTTGTCCGAGGCCGCCGTGTAGAAGGCATAGAGCCACTGCTCGTCGTCGTCGCTCGTGCCAGCGAGCGCGAGACCGAGCAGGCCCCCCTCGCCGCCGGCCTCGACCTCCTCGATCGTCGTCACGACCCGGTTCGCGCTCGAACCGTCTGCGGACACCTCGAGGATCTGGCCGGAGTCGCGTTCACTGACCAGGAAGTCCCCGGTCTCGAGCTCGACGACCGACCACGGGGCCACGAGTCCCGTCGTGACGACCCTGGGGGCACCGCTTGCGGTGACGGGACCCGCCTCTTGTGGTGGTGTCGTGGACGTCGTGGACGGTGCAGGCGAGCCGGTGGCCTGCGCTGCGGACGGCGGCGCCTCCGTTGCCGGGGGATCGGCGGGCGCGGCACCTGTCGAGCAGCCCGAGAGCGTGAGGGCCGCGGCGGCGGCGAGGGCGGTCAGGGAAGCGGTGCGCGTGCGCATGATGGCGACCAATCGTTCGACGACGGATGCCGACAGTCAAGCTGAGCAGGCTGGGCTGCGGCTCCGTGCGGCGAGGGCTGACGTGCGCTGCCCTGAGAAAGCTGCCGCTAGTTCGTGAGGAGCAGGATCCCCAGGAGCGCCTGGGCGATGCCGATGATCAGCGCGGCGAGGACGAGCACCGCGTGCACCGTGAGGAAGCGGGTGGGGCGGCCGTTCGCGTCGCGGGCGCGCGGGTCATTGGACACCCGGCGGTAGAAGGACGGCCAGACGACGACGTTGAAGACGGCGCCGACGAGCAGCGCGATGCTTGCGAGGAGGACCATGCCGCCAAGCCTATTCGCGGGGCGGTACCCCGTCGTGCGGCCGTGGCTGCTCGCCCCGCCGGGTCTGGTCGATCGAGAGGGCCTCGCTCGCGGAGCTCTGTCGGCGCGCGAGCGCGACGTAGCCAGCCGCGTGAGGGATGAACGCGGCGCTCTCTTCGGCCGTCAGCTCGCGGCGGACCTTCGCGGGCAGGCCGGCCGCGAGCACTCGGTCGGGAATGCTCGCGCCCTCGAGGACGACGGCTCCCGCGGCGACGAGCGAGCCCGCTCCGATGACGGATCGCGACAGGCAGGCGGCCTTCATGCCGATCAGGGAGCCGTCGGCGATCGTCGTTCCGTGCAGCAGCGCCTGGTGGCCGGCCGTGACGTCGTCGCCGATGATCGTGTCCACGTCATGCTCGACGTGGACCACGGTGCCGTCCTGCAGGTTCGACCTGGCCCCGATGATGATGCGGCCACCCACATCCGCCCGCAGCACGCATCCATACCAGACCGAGGAATCAGGCCCGATTTCCACGTCGCCGATGATGACGGCGCCCGGCGCGATCCAGGCGGATTCGTGGATGCGTGGCGTCTTGCCCTCGAAGGGGAGGATGAGCGGCGAGGCGATGGTCATGCTCCGATGATCGCAGTTGCGTCGCGCCCTGGCCACCTCGCACCCCGCAGCTCGCCACCTCGGCTAAAATGGGCGGACTATGGCCATTTTCGGGAACCTCTCTGACCGGCTGACGCAGACGCTCGCCGGCCTCCGCTCCAAGGGCAAGCTCACGCCCGCCGATGTCGACGGCACCGTTCGCGAGATCCGTCGCGCGCTGCTCGAAGCCGACGTCGCGCTCCCCGTGGTCAAGGACTTCGCCGCGCACGTGCGCGAGCGTGCCCTCGGCGACGAGGTCAACCGCGCCCTCAATCCCGCGCAGCAGGTCGTGCAGATCGTCAACGAGGAGCTCGTGCGCATCCTCGGCGGCGACTCCCGCCAGATCGAGTTCGCCAAGCAGCCGCCGACGATCATCATGCTCGCCGGTCTTCAGGGTGCAGGAAAGACGACGCTCGCCGGCAAGCTCGCGAAGCGCCTCGCCGGCGAGAAGCACACGCCGCTGCTGGTCGCCGCCGACCTCCAGCGCCCGAACGCAGTGACGCAGCTGCAGGTCGTCGGCCAGCAGGCCGGAGTGCAGGTGTACGCGCCGGAGCCAGGCAACGGCGTCGGAGACCCCGTGCGCGTCGCGAAGGACGCGGTCCGCTTCGCAACTGACAAGCTGCACGACGTCGTGATCATCGACACGGCCGGGCGCCTCGGCGTCGACCAGGAGCTCATGAAGCAGGCGGCCGACATCCGTCGCGCGACGAACCCGGACGAAGTGCTGTTCGTGATCGATGCGATGATCGGTCAGGACGCCGTCGCGACGGCTAAGGCCTTCCAGGAAGGCGTCGACTTCACCGGCGTCGTGCTGTCGAAGCTCGACGGCGACGCCCGCGGTGGCGCGGCCCTCTCGGTGGCACAGCTCACCGGGCGTCCCATCATGTACGCGTCGACCGGTGAGGGGCTCGACGACTTCGAGGTCTTCCACCCCGACCGCATGGCCAAGCGCATCCTCGACATGGGTGACATCCTCAGCCTCATCGAGCAGGCCCAGAAGGCCTTCGACGAGCAAGAGGCGATGGAGATCGCCGGCAAGCTGGCGACCGAGAGCTTCACGCTCGACGACTTCCTGAAGCAGATGCAGCAGCTTCGCAAGGCCGGCAACTTCAAGAAGATGATGGGCATGCTCCCCGGCATGGGCCAGATGAAGGAGGCGCTCGAGAACTTCGACGAGCGCGAGTTGGTGCGCACCGAGGCGATCATCCAGTCGATGACGAAGGCGGAGCGGCAGAACCCGAAGCTGCTCAACGGCTCGCGTCGCGCCCGCATCGCGCGCGGCTCGGGGCGCACCGTCACCGACGTCAACGAGCTCGTCAAGCGCTTCGAGCAGGCGGCGAAGATGATGAAGACCGTCGCTCGCGGCGGAACCCCCCAGATCCCTGGCATGGGACCCATCCCCGGACAGCACGGCGGGCGCAAGGCCGCGGCCAAGGGCGGCAAGAAGAAGCAGCAGGGCAAGCGCAGCGGCAACCCCGCGAAGCGCGCGCAGCAGGCCATCGAAGAGGCCGCGGCTCCGAAGCGGCCAGGCGGGGCGTTCGGCGGTGCGGGCTTCGGGCGCCCAGCGGGCGGCGACGGGCAGCCAAGCGAGGCTGAGCTCGAGCAGCTGCAGAAGTACCTGGGCCGGGGCTGAGCTCTTCCCGACGCAGTCGGGCGCACGACGACCCCACGGAGGGGCGCATCCAAGTTGGACGGATGCGCCCCTCCGCTCGTCTCTGCTGGTCGCTGCTCGTCGGTGCTGGTCGCTGCTCGTCGCCTGAGCGAGCTCTAGACCAAGGGGCGCATCCACCAGTGCGGTGGATGCGCCCCTCCAGTGCTGCGCTCGGTTCGCGCTACTCAGCCTTCCTCAGGCGTCGCGTGAGCAGCAGGGCGGCACCGGCCGTGAGCAGGAGGCCTGCACCGATCGCAAGTGCCGGTGCGAAGCCTTCAGCGCCCGTCGTCGCGAGGCCGCCACCGTGTGTTGGCGGCGTCGTGGCGGTCGCGGTCGGGCTGGCGCTCGGCGGCGTCGTCGTCGGAACCGGGGGAACGACTGTCGCGGTCGGCGTGGCGGTGGGCGTCGGCGTTGCGGTTGGTGTCGGTGTGGCCGTCTCGGTCGGGGTCGTCGTCGGCGTGGGCGTCACGACCGTGTCGCTCACGGTGATGGTGACCGTCGCGACCTCACTGTCCAGCGAGCCGTCGTTCGTGGAGAAGGTGAAGCTGGTCTCGCCCTCGAAGCCCTCGTCTGGCGTGAACGTGAGGTTCGCGCCTTCGCCGGTCAGGGTCCCGTTCTCGGGCTGGGTGAGCACGGTGTAGGTCAGCGGGTCATCTTCCGCGTCGGAGCCGGTGAGGGTGATCTCGAGCGCGGTGTCGATGTCGGTCGAGAGTGTCTGCGAGTCGGCGGTCGGCGCGGTGTTCGAGCGGAAGCTGCCCGCCTGGATGAGGACGGCCGAGTCGTAGCTCGAGTCGCCGCGGTCGGCGATGACGAGCTTGATGTGGTTGGTCTCGCCCTGGGTGACCGGAGCGGAGAGGCCGAGCACCGTCGTCAGTCCGTCGAGTCCGGTGTCGTAGGCGTTGGAGTCGACGGGGTTGTCTCGGTAGAGCCCGGTGTTGCGGAGGTGGTTGATGTTGTTGATCGCGACGGCGGTCTGCGTGCCGTCTGCGTCGAACGTCGCGTAGTTGGTGCCGTTGACGAAGAACGCGAACACGTCGTTGTAGCTGGAGTCGACGAACTCCTGGTACTCCTCCGAGCCGAACACGTACGAGAACGCGATGCTGTCCTCCGTCGGCACGAAGTCGAACTCGAGCACTGCGGCGTCGCGAGTCGACCCGCCGACGATCGCGTCGAGGTCTCCGTCACCCGGCAGGCCGTGCGAGGTGCTCGTGGAGCCATCGGTGTTCGGGCCGAGCAGCGCGCCGCCCTCGCCCGCTTCCCCGGTCGTGAGCACAACACCGCTCTCGACGCCGAGGTCGGTGAATCCTGAGTAGGTGCCGGATGCGGTCGGCGCGCCGGTGTAGGTGATGTTCGAGACGACGGTTTCATCGCCGACGAGGGACGTGACGAGGTCCTCGGCGGTCTGTGTCGAGAGGTCGGTCACCGTCTGCCCGGGCGAAGCGGCGGCGGTGCCGACTCCGACTCCGAGAAACAGGACCGAGGTTGCCGCTGCGGCGAGGGTCGTGCGCACACGCATGGGGTCTCCAATGGGTCGTGGGTCGGGCTGATGCTAAGCCTCGAGTTCGCCGCAAATCAAGCGAATGGTGAGGAACTCGACGTAGCATTTCGCGCCGTGACGCCGGGTGTGTGCCTGGTGTGGCTCGTGTGAAGGACCGCCACTCCGCTCGGGTCAGCGGATGCAAGCGCTGAGGCAGGTACGCTTGTCACGTCATCCAGTCGTCTGAGGAGTGCGCCATTGAGCAATGAAGCTGCGACAACGGGCGAGGCCAGGCTCCCACTCGGGCTCTTCGTCGGCATTGACCGTTCGAGCCCAGTGCCCCTGTATCACCAGGTCTCGGAGCGCATTGAGAAGGCGATCCGAGACGACACGCTGCCAGCGGGGTCGAAGCTCGAGAACGAGATCTCGCTCGGCCACCGGCTCGGCCTCTCGCGACCGACGGTTCGCCGTGCGATCCAGGAGCTCGTCGACAAGGGCTTGCTGGTGCGCCGTCGGGGTGTCGGGACGCAGGTCGTCCACGGGCCGGTGACGCGCAACGTCGAACTCACGAGTCTCTACGAGGACCTCGAGCGCTCAGCGCAGAAGCCGACGACCACGCTGCTCTCGCGTCGGGTCGAGGCCGCGAGCGCAGAGCTGGCCGAGACGCTCGGCATCGAGGTCGGGAGCCCGACGCTCCACATCTCTCGCCTTCGCAGCGCCGACGGCGTGCCGCTCGCAATTCTTGACAACGTCCTTCCTGAGCCGTTTGTCGAGCTCACGGAGGACGAGCTCGTCGAGCATGGCCTCTATCAGCTCCTGCGAGCGAGGGGCGTGACGATGCGAATCGCTAAGCAGCGCATCGGGGCGAGGGCAGCCTCACGCGAGGAAGAGCGCCTGCTCGACCTCTCGGGCGGTGCCGCCGTGCTGACCATGTCCCGCGTCGCGTTCGATGCGACGGGTCGCGCGGTCGAATACGGGCGTCACTGCTACCGCCCTGATCTCTATACGTTCGAGATCACACTCGTCGAGCGCTGACTCGCGGTCCGCTCTGCTGCTCCGCTCTCCATTGTCCGCTCGGCACTGACACAACGAACGCCCGCGGCTCGGCCGCGGGCGTTCGTCGTCGACCAGCTGGGTCGAGGCGTGTGCGCTAGGCGCGGTTCGGGACCGCGAGCTCGCCGGTCAGGTACTGGGCGCGGCCGAAGCCGAAGGTCCAGTCTTCAGGTCCGTTCTCCACGTAGCCGATGAAGACGTCGTTGCCTTCGATGCCCTGTTCGCCAAGGGCCCCGGCGATGCGCGCGTAGAGTGCCTGCTTCGCCTCCGTGGTGCGTCCTCGCTGCGTGAAGATCTGGATCATGACGACGTCTGATGAGCGGTCGAAGCCGAGCCCCGCATCTTGCGCGATGATCTGTCCGCCCTGGTGCTCGGTGATGATCTGGAAACGGTCGCGCGCGGGGATGCCGTACTCCGCGACGATGGCGTCGTGAATGGCGTCGGCGATGGACGAGATCTGCTCGGGGGTGCGGCCGGCGTTGACGTCGATGCGTACGAGAGGCATGGTGCGATGTCCTTGGGTCGAAGGGAGGTCGTTGTCTGTGCACCAGCGTACCGCTAAAAGTCCTAATGTCCTAACAATTGAAGAGGTCTCCGCGAACCACGAAGGGCCGCATCCGGGTGGATGCGGCCCAGGTGGCCGGGCGGGAAGCTCTCGCAGAAGAGTCCAGCCCAAGTCTGAGCTCAGCGCGACGCAGTGAGCGCGGCGTCGGCGTCGGTGAGTACCTTCGCGGCCACCTCGAGGCCCTCGATGCGGCCCAGTGAGGTGTCCTCGTGCTCGATGTTGACCCACATCTCAGGGTCGACCTCGTAGAGCGCGCGCAGGAACTCCGTCCAGAACTCCGTGTCGTGGCCGCGCCCGAGGGCGACGAAGTCCCATGCCGAATCCTTCGGCCACTCGTTTGCCCACTCGTCGCCACCAAGGTTGGTGCGCGGCTCGTCGGCGGAGAGCTTGCGGAACCGGTTGTCGAGCACGCCGTAGAGGGCGGCCGCGGGGTTGACGCGCACATCCTTCGCGGCCGCGTGGAACACCCACTTACCGAGGTCGCGCACGACCGCCACGGGGTCCATCTGTTGCCAGAACAGGTGCGAGGCGTCGAGTTCGACGCCGATGTTCGTCGTTCCCGCGCGCTCGATCAGCTCGCGGAAGTTGGCCGGGTTGAAGGCCACGTTCTGCGGGTGCAGCTCGAGCGCGACCTTCACGCCGTGCTCGCGCGCCAACTCGTCGATCTCGGCCCAGAACTTCGCGGCAACGTCGAGCTGGTAGTCGATGACATCGAGTGCCGCCGAGTTCCACGCGTTGACGACCCAGTTCACGGTGGTCGCACCTGGCTCGCCGCCCGGCAGGCCGGACATCGTCACGACCCGGTCCTGGCCTAGTCGTGCCGCGAGGCGGATCGATCGGCGGATGTCCTCGGCGTGCTTCTCGCCGATGGCCGGGTCCGGGTGCAGCGGGTTGCCGTTGCAGTTGAGGCCGGCGATCTCGACGCCGGTGCCCTCGAACTGCGCGAGGAACGCATCCCGCGCCTCGTCGCTCTCGAGGATCTCGTCGAAGTTTGGGATGTGCGTCGCCGGGAGGAAGCCGCCCGAGTTGAGCTCGATGCCCGTGAGCCCGAGGTCTGCGATGACCTTGATCGCCTCTGGGAGGCTGCGGTCGTGGAGGATCGCGTTGTAGACGCCGAGACGCATCATGCACCTGCCTTCGCGGAGATCGTGTTCGAGGAGTCGATGGTCACGGTGGCGCCGCCAGCGGCGGCCGACTCGGCGACGGCGCCGAGCAGTTCCATGTTGTGGATGCCTTCAGCGAAGGTCGCGCAGCGGGGGAGTGCCTGGTCTTCCGGCACTCCCGCGACCTCTTCGAGGAAGGAGCGCGCCTGGTACGCGAAAGCGTCGTTCTGGCCGAAACCGACGCTCGGCGCATCCATGGCCAGGCCGCCCCCGATGTAGGGGTGCTCCGGTCCGAGGATGACCTGGCGGTACCCGTTTTGCGCGCCTTCGCCGGTCTTGAGGAACAGCTCGATCTCGGCGGGGCGGCGCTGGTCGAAGCGGGCCGCACCGTTTTCGCAGAAGACCTCGAAGATGAGGCTGTTGGCGTGACCCGGGGCGACGCGGGAGACTTCGAAGCCGCCGACACCGTGCTCGAACTTCGCCGAGAAGGCCGCGTAGTCGTCGTTCTCGACCGGTTCGTAGGTGTCGCTGACGGCCGCGTGGTCGTGGCCGAGCACCGCGCCGAGGGGCAGTGGTCGCTCGGTGATGACGGTGCTGAGTCGTCCGCCGCTGATCTCCTGGATGTCGCCGCAGAGGAACTCGGCGACGTAGGCGAGGTGGCTGCCGACGTCGGCGAGCGCGCCGGTGCCCGCGCCGCCCTTGAATCGCCAGCTCATGGGTGCGGTGGGGCTGGATGCGTAGTCGGTCCAGTAGCGGCCGCTGAAGTGGAGGACCTCGCCGAGCGTGCCGTCCTGAATGAGCTGGCGAATGTAGGCGATGCCGGGGGTGCGGCGGAACGTGAAGCCCACTCGGGCGATCGAGTCGGCGCGGTCGGCGGCTTCAGCCATCGCGTACGCATCTTCGATGGAGTCGCTGAGTGGCTTCTCGCAGAGCACGTGCTTGCCGGCTGCTAGCAGGCCTTCGACGACCTCGCGGTGCAGGGAGTTCGCGATGACGACGCTCACGACGTCGATGTCGTCGGCGGCGGCGATAGCCTGCCACGACGAATCGGTGCGTTCGTAGCCGAAGCGCTTGGCTGCGAGGGCGCCGAACTCGGGGTTGACGTCTCCGATGGAGACGAGGCGGATCTCCGGCAGCGTCGGGCTGTAGAGGGTGGATGCGACGCGGTAGGCAGCGGCGTGCGCGCGCCCGGCCATTCCTGCGCCGATGACGGCGACGCCCAGTGGCTTGGACATTGGTTCTCCGGTGTTCTGTGAGGGCTGTGGTGGGTGAGCGCAGGCGACCGACGACGGTGTTGGAGCGCTACACTGGAACGTAGGTCATGAGGTAATGTCCTGTCAAACACAATCTCCCGGAGTGTCGAATGTCACCCTCTTCTCGTCAGGCTCGCCCGACGATCTACGACGTCGCCGATCGGGCAGGCGTCTCGAAGTCGCTGGTCTCTCTGGTGCTCCAGAACTCGCCTCGGGTCAGCGATGCGAAGCGGGCGGCCGTGCGCACCGCCATACGGGAGCTCGGCTACCTGCCGAGCCGAGCCGCCACCGCGCTCGCCGGCAATCGGACCAAGGCGATCGGCGTCATGATCGACGACTTCAGGAACCCGTGGTTCGTCGATCTGCTCGAGGGCATGCAGGAGGTGCTCGACGCGCCCGGCTTCCACGTCACCGTTGCGGATGCCAACCTCAACGCGCACCTGGAGCAGTCACCCGTCAGTGGCTTCCTGGCGGCGGGGGTCGAGGGTCTCGTGATCGGCGGCGACGTGGATGCGGTTCCGTCGGAGGGGTTCCCCGTGCCGACCGTCGTCGCAGGCAACCGTGCGACGGTTCCTGCGGGTGCCGACCTCGTCGCCAATGACGATGAGGCTGGTGCCCGGCTCGCCGTCCAGCATCTGCTGGCGCTTGGCCACACAGAAATCGGACACGTGACCGGGAGTGGCCGCGCCGCCGAGCTCCGGCGAACGGCCTACGAGGGTGCCATGCTGCGGGCGGGCCTCGAGCCCCGCGTGGTGGGCGGCGAGCGTGCCACCGATGAGCAGGAGGGGCGTCGAGCCTCGCGTGCCCTCTTCGAGCGCTGGCCGAACTGCACGGCCGTGTTCGCGGCCAACGACGTCATGGCGCTGGGGGTACTCGGGACCCTGGGTCAGCGTGGGATGCGGGTGCCTCAAGACGTGTCGGTCATCGGCTACGACGACTCTCACGTTGCCGGCGCCGACCACCTGTCGCTGACCTCGGTCGACGATCGAAGTGCCGATGTCGGCCGTGCGGCCGCTGAGCTGCTCCTCGCTCGCATCGAGAAACGGCGTCCTGCTTCCCGGGAAGCGGAGGATTCAGCTGCCGACGGCCCGATACGGACGCTCATCCAGCCGTCGCTCACGGTGCGAGGGTCCACTGGCGCGCGGAGACGGGGCGTCTGAGGCGGGCAATCGGTGGGGTCAGTGACCTCACCGGTCGCGTCGCGCTCCGGCTTCCGGCTCGAACGCGAGCACGATGGGCTCCTCCCACCCCTGCTCGGCGTAGGCGCCGAACACGCTCTCGCGCAGCTCCTCGACCTTGTCGGCCGGGTGCAGCACGAAGACGGATCCGCCCAGTCCGGTTCCCGTCATCCGAGCGCTCGCGGCCCCGAGGTAGTTCGCCAACTCGACCGTGAAGTCGATCCGCTCGGTCGAGACTTCGAAGTCGTCGCGAAGCGAGGCCTGGGAGGCGGCGAGCAGGTGATTGCGTTCTTCCGGCGACTCGCCGGTGCGCATGAGCTTGGTGAACTCCAGCGTGCGCGCGATCTCGGACACGACGTGGCGTGCGCGACGGAAGACGACCTCGTCGAGCGTGTCCGCTGCCGCGTCGAGCTCTGCCGGGCGCACTTCCCTGAGGGTCTGGTAGCCGAGGGCGCTCGCCGCGCGCGCACAGTCGTCGGCCCGCGCCGCGAACTCCGCCGACCAGTTCCGGTGCGACTCCCTGGTGTCGATGAGCACTCGGGCGAGGCCGGATTCCGCCGCACCTGGGGCCGGAAGTATCGAGACGTCCGAGCCGCGTGCGTCGAAGAAAACGTCCTCGTCGGCGCGTGCGGCATGCACGGTGATGTGGTCGCTCAATCCGCTTGGCGCCCCGACGATCTCCGCTTCGGTCTGCCTGCCGATCTCGGCGAGCTCCTCGACGTTCATGCCGAGGCCCCAGAAGTCGTTCAGTGCCGTGCTGATGGTCGCGCACACCGACGCGGAGGAGGCGAGTCCGGCGCCGATGGGGACGTCGGTCGTGAGGAAGATCTCGAGGCCAGTCCCGAGGAAGAAGGGCACTCCGGGGTCCGTCTCATCGCCGTCGCCGCGGGTGCCCTCCGGTGGGTTCTCACGGGCGAAGCGGAGCATGCTGGCGATCGCCCCGAGGGGGTACGCGCGCCAATCGCGGGTCGGAATTTCCGACGAGATTGACCTCAGGTCGGTGACGGCTTCCTCGGTCGACAGGTCGGTGACGATGCGGATGCGCCCGTCGTCTCGCGGGGCGATCGCCGCGCTCGAGCGGAGCGGGATTGCGCAGGCATAGCCAACGCCATCCTGCAGGTCGGTGTGGTCACCCATGATGCTGACCCGGCCTGGCGCCGACCAGACCCCAAGGGGTTCGCGTTCGAACGCGGCCCTGAAGCCCTCGCAGACGATCGTCGTCAGGTCTCTGCTCATCTCGCCACCGTTTCTCAGGCCTGGGCGATGGTCGTCCGCCCCTGTGCATGCGCAGGGCGATTCTAATGAGCGCGTCCTGAACGACCGCCGAAACTCCCGCATCCAGGCCTCCCATCTGGTCGGTGACAGTGGAGCGTGCTATGGTCGTGAGCTTGTGGGTCCTATTTCCCACGATCGTCGTACCGTTTGTTGTTCGAGGCCCCTCATACCTGCCTCGGCACGATTTCACGAGTTGCGGCGAACGGGCACATTCGCCCGCATCATCGCCGCAAGAGCGCAGCACACGAGTGTTGTGCGTTCTCTGCGTGCCGATTGAAAGGCAAGACCTCCATATGACGGAAACAACCGCAACATTCGCCGAGCTCGGCGTCCCCAAGTCACTCGTGAGCGTGCTCGACGCAGCAGGCAAGCACGAGGCATTCCCCATCCAGCAGTCGACCCTGCCGAGCACGCTCGCGGGTCGCGACGTCCTTGGCCGCGGCAAGACGGGCTCCGGCAAGACGCTCGCGTTCGCGATCCCGCTCGTCGCCCGCCTCGCTGGCGCCGTCTCAGGTGGCAAGCGCCGCCCGGGCCGCCCGCTTGGCCTCGTGCTGCTCCCGACCCGCGAGCTCGCCACACAGGTCGCCGCAGTCATCGAGCCCCTGGCCAAGGCCGCGGGCCTCACCGTGACCACGGTCTTCGGCGGCGTCTCGCAGCGACCGCAGGAGACAGCGTTCCGGAACGGCGTCGACATCGTCGTGGCCTGCCCCGGTCGCCTCGACGACCTCATGAAGCAGCGCATCGTGAACCTCGACGCCATCGAGGTCACCGTGCTCGACGAGGCCGACCACATGGCTGACCTCGGCTTCCTGCCCGTTGTCACGCGCATCATGAACGCAACGCCCCAGAACGGGCAGCGTCTGCTCTTCTCGGCCACGCTCGACAACGGCGTGGACAAGCTCGTCAAGAAGTTCCTGAACGACCCGATCCTGCACTCGGTCGACGAGTCGAACTCACACGTCGCGGCCATGACGCACCACGTGTACGAGGCGGAGACGCCGGAAGCGAAGACCGCGCTCGTCCACGCGCTCGCAAGCGGCAAGGGGCGCCGCATCATGTTCATGCGCACCAAGCACCAGGCGAAGAAGCTCGCGAAGCAGCTCACCGCTGCGGGCATCCCCGCCGTTGACCTGCACGGCAACCTGTCCCAGAACGCGCGCGACCGCAACCTCGCCGCGTTCTCCGGTGGCGAGGTCAACGTGCTCGTCGCGACCGACGTGGCCGCACGAGGCGTGCACGTCGACGCCATCGAGCTGGTCGTGCACGTCGACCCGCCCGCAGAGCACAAGGCGTACCTGCACCGCTCCGGCCGCACGGCCCGCGCGGGCTCCGAGGGTGACGTCGTCACGCTCATGCTCCCGAGCCAGCGCAAGGACACGGAGCAGCTGCTCCGACGCGCCAAGATCGGCGTGACCCCGCAGCGCGCGAGCGTCACCTCGCCGTTCGTGACCGAGCTCATCGGCGAGGTCGCACCGACCGTGCGCCCAGTCCCGGGCGGCCCCGGATCGGGCAACGCCGAGGCCAACCAGGGTCGCGGAACCTCCCAGGGTGCCAATGCTCGCCGCAAGCGCGACAACGCCTCCGCGCGCGGCGGCTCGCCTCGTGGCGGTTCGACGGGCGGCGGTCGTGGCCGCGGCGCCTCGTCGCAGACGTCCTCGACCTCCGCATCGCGTCCCGCACGTGCACAGGGTGGCGAAGGCGCGGCTCAGGGCCAGCGCCGTGGCGAGGGGCGCCCGCGTCGTGCGGGCACCTCGTCGGCAGTGGCTCCGTCGCGCGGCGGCGAGCGCGGCTCACGTCGCGCCAGCTGGTCGTCCGGCCAGTAGTCAGCGCTGCAGCGTCAGCATCCCAGAACGGGCGGTCCGAGCACTTCGGGCCGCCCGTTCGGCGTCTGAACGCTCCACCCGCCTCTTCCACCCGCCTTCTCTCCCGGCCTCGCCGCGTGCATCCACACGAAGGATGCAGCTTCGTCGGCAGATGAGCCTGCTTGCCTCGTGTGGATGCACTCGTCAGGGGAGCGGAGCGGCGAGCAGGTGCGCCGTGAGCGCGTCGAGGTGAGCTCGAACGGCGTCCGGGCCCTCGGCTTGGAGGAGGCGCACGTAGTCTTCATGCTCGTCTGCGAGGCCCTCCGCACCGTAGTGCTCGTGCGCTCCCGCCAGCAAGAGACGGACTTCACTCTCGAGGGCGCGCGCCGCCTCGCTGATCCTTGGGCTCCCGGCGGCGTCGATGACCGCTTGGTGCACGGCCGCATGCGCGGTCTCGAGCAGGCGCCAGGAGTCGGCGTCGGTGGCCTCGAGCGCTCGCAGGCGCGCGATGCGTGCGAGGATGGGCGCCAGCACCTCGACGGACCAGCCGTGTGGGTACGTCTCGTTCAGGATGCGCACGGCCTCCGATTCGAGGGCGCAGCGCAGGTCCTGCATCGCGCGGATCTCGGCGGCGTCGAGCTTCGTGACCTGCACGCCCTTGTACGGGGCTGCGTGAACGAGGCGCTCAGCGGAGAGCGCGGCCAGGGCCGTGCGCACCGTGTGCCGCGAGAGCCCGAACTCCGAGGCCAGATGCTCTTCGCGCAACGCCTCGCCTCTGGCGTAGGTGCCTTCGAGGATCCGGTCCCGAAGCGTCGCGGCCAGGAGTGACGCCGCGGTCGGTCGGCGCGCGCCGCCGGAGGTGCCCGCGCGGCCGGAGGTGCCCGCGCGGCTCATCGTTCGCGTCCCGCGTCCGGTGCCGCCGGATGCGCGGGGAGGCGTTCCGAAGGGGCGGACCGCCCAGCCGCGGATCGCGCAGCCCCGGATCGTGCAGCCTTCGGACCGCGCCGCAGGGCGCCCGTCGACCCCAGCACCAGCACGACGATGCCCGCCGCGAGCACTGCGAGCCCGAACGACTCGAGCGTCTGCAGCTGTTCGCGCAGGAGGAGGAGACCGAGGATGCTCGCGGTCAGCGGCTCGGCGAGGGTCAGCGTCGAGACCGTCGCGGCCTGCAGGCGTGCGAGGCCCGCACCAAAGCAGAGGTAGGCGATCGTCGTCGTGACGAGGCCGAGCCAGGCGGCGGTCGCGAGTCCGGCCGGGGTGAGCATCCACTCGGCACCGCTCGCCAGCAGGAGCGGAATGCTTACAACGCCCGCGACGCCGAAGACCGTGCCCATCGTGGCGTCGGAGCTCCAGCCGCGGTTCATGAGCGCCTTCGCCGAGAGGGTGTAGAGGCTGTAGCTCGCGCCCGCGCCGATCGACGCGGCGATACCGCCGAGCTGCGCGCCGCCGGCCCCGCCCGAGCCGGCAGCGGCGATAAGGGCAACGCCGAGGACGGCGATGGCCGTTGCGACACCCCAGCTGAGGCCGGGGAATCGTCGCTCCAGCGCCCACTGCAGGAGCCCGGTCAGCACGGGCGCCGAGCCGAGCGCGAGTACCGTGCCGACGGCGACGCCGCTCCCGGCGGTACCGGCGAAGAAGAGCGGCTGGTAGAGCAGCACTCCGAGGGCGCCGAGCGCAACCAGACCGAGTGAGGCACGACCTGCACCCCGCGTGTGAACGAGCTGGGCTGTCCCCGGGACGAACGCGCGGACGCGGCGTCGTCGCTGCGCGGCGACGAGCGCCCAGGCGCCGAGGAGCGTTCCGCCGACCGCGAGCCGGGCGGCTCCGAGCAAGAACGCGCTCACCTCTGGCGCGCCGAGGGCCTGCGCGGTACCGGTCGTGCCGAAGCACACCGCCGCGAAGAGCACAAGAAGGAGAGGCATCACGCGAAGATTGTTACACAATCCGGGAGCGGGTGTGGCGAGACGACAACGAGCGATGGGCTCGGTCTGAGAGGCCGAGCCCATCGCTCGTTGAGCAGCGTGGCGAGTTACTTCTTCGCGCTCGGAAGGAAGATCGCCCCGGTCGTGACGTCTTCGTCCAGCGCCTCCAGCGTGCGACCGCGAGTTTCCGGGATCTGCGTCGCCACGAAGATCAGCGCGACCACATTCAGCGCCCCAAACAGGAAGAAGGTTCCGGTGATGCCCATGCCGTCGACGAGCGAGGGGAAGTACAGCGACAGGAAGCCGTTCGCGACCCAGAGGAAGAAGATCGAGACGCCCATGCCGATGCCGCGCATGTGCAGCGGGAACACCTCAGACAGGTAGACCCACACGGCCACATTGAGGAACGTCTGCATCGACCCGACGAACGCGACGACGAGGAACAGGATGACCCAGGGGCGCAGCGGGTTGCCGACCTCGAGGAGCATCGAGGACAGTCCGATGAGCAGGTGGCAAACAGTCGTCAGCGTGAAGCCGATGATGAAGGTCTTGCGGCGGTCGAACTTGTCCATGTACGAGAGGGCGATGAACGCACCGATCACCGCGATGACGCCCGGCGCAATGTTGGCGATGAGGGCCGCGCTCGAGTCGAAGCCGGACTCGATGAGCACGATCTGCCCGTAGTACATGATCGAGTTGATGCCCGTGAGCTGCTGCGCGACGCCGAGGCCGATGCCGATGAGCAGGATGCGGAGGAGCCACTTGTTCTTGAGGATGGCCGCGAAGCCGACCTGCTTCTCGTTCCCCTCTTCGATGGCGACCTTCTCGACCTGGGCGAGCTCCGCTTCGGCGCGTTCGGGGGAGCGGATCGTCTTGAGTACCTCGAGCGCCTCGGCGTCGCGGCCCTTCTCGACGAGCCAGCGGGGCGACTCGGGCATGCGGAGCATGCCGAAGAAGAGGCAGATGGCCGGGATGGCGCAGATCGCGAACATGATGCGCCAAACCCCGTCAAGGTGCCCCAGCGTGTTGCCGAGGATGGCGTTGATGACAAACGCGGAAAGCTGACCGATAACGATCGCCGCCTCGTTGCGGCCGGAGATGGAGCCTCGGATCTCGTACGGTGCAAGTTCCGCGAGGAAGACCGGGACCACGGTAGAAGCGCCGCCAACGGCAAGGCCAAGGAGGATGCGCCCGACGACGAGCACCTCGAAATTCGGCGTGAAGACCACGACGAGCGTGCCGAGGAAGAAGAGCACCGCGAGCAGGATGATCGTCTTGCGGCGGCCCCAGCTGTCGGAGAGTCGACCGCAGAAGATGGCGCCGAGGGCGGCCGCGAACACCAGGGAGCTGGTGACGACGCCCTCGGTGAAGGGGGTGAGGCCGAGCTCTGCGGTCATCGGGTTCAGGGCCCCGTTGATGACACCGGTGTCATAACCAAAGAGGAGGCCGCCGAAGCAGGCGACGATCGAGATCAGCCCGAGCCGCGAGCGGTGGGGGCCTGCGGTGAGCGGCGGAAGTGATTTCTCGGCAGTGTTCCCTGCCGGGTGCGATGAGGCCATTCTGGACGTCCTTGTCATGGATGCTGCGGGGTTGTGCGAGGTGCTGCGAGGTGCGTCTTCTGCGAACGCATGTCTTGATGGTAACCAAAAAATGACGTGATGTGAATATGTCCTGACAAATGCATCACCAACGAAGGTGGCCCCGCAGCTTGGAGCTGCGGGGCCACACCGAGTCAAGAGGAGGCGACAAGCTCCCGAATCTTCTCGAGCTGGAACTTGGAGACCTCGTCGGCCCGCTCGTCCTCGGCGAAGACGTTCGAGACGATGAGGGCGTCCGGTCGATCGAGGTACCCGACCTGCTTGAGCGTCGAGAACAGCTCGGCGAAGTCGACGTCGCCGTCTCCGATGCGCAGGTGCTGGTGGATGCGCGCCTCGTTGCCCGGAGGGTTCGAGATGTAGCGCAGCCCGTGCGAGCGGTGGTGGTCGAACGTATCGGCCGTGTAGACGGCGCCGAGACGGTCGCCGAGCTCCGGGATCAGGGTCGTCGCCCGGTCGCCGTAGTGGAACGTGTGCGAGGCGACGTAGACGAAGCCGACGTTCTTGCTGTTCAGGCCGCGGATGACGCGCCACCCCTCGAGCCCGTCCTCAACGAAGTCGTTCGGGTGCGGGTCGATGTTCAGCTGGATGCCCTCGCGCTCGAGGATCGGCAGGAGCGTCTCCATGGAACGGTGGAACGCGTCTTCGGACTCGTTGAACTGCGACGGCTCGCCGCTGAACTCCGTGTTGATCACCGGGATCTCGAGGAGCGAGGCGAGCTCGATGACCCGAGTGAAGTTGCGGACCGCCGCGAGGCGGCCCGCCTCCTCGGGGCCCGAGATGCGCTGAACCGGCAGGATGGCGGGGATCGTGACCCCAGCATCCGCCGCCCGCTTCTTGAACTTCAGCGCATACTCGTCGTCGGCCGACGGGTGGCGGAAGAACCACGAGAAGTCGGGGTGCGGCGTGATCTGCAGGTACTCGTAGCCGAGTCGGGCCGCGATGTCGGGGAACTCGAGGAAGCCGGCGTCGTGGTGGAACGGCGTCGGGTCCAGCGCGATGCGAACCATAGAAGTGTCTCCTTATGCCTTGTCGTAGAACGCGGGGCGCTCAACCTGCTGCACCTCGACGATGCCGCCGTCAAACGCCTTCACGCCGGCCTCGCACGCGAGCGCGACGCGGTAGCCGTGCCAGGCGTCGGGGCCGTCGATGGTGCCGCGGGCGACCGCGTCGACCCAGCGCTGGATCTGCACGTCGTAGGCGGCAGCGAAGCGGGTGACGAACGAGCGGTGCTCTTCCTTCGCGAACGCGCCGTCGGACCAGGTCTGCACGCCGTTGGCCTGCCCGATGCGGGCAAGGCCGTTCGAGAAGACGGCTTCGGTCGCGACCTGGTAGCCGAAGCGAATGCTCACGTTCATCTCGACGTCGACGAGGATGCCGTTCTCGAGCTCCATGAGCACAAGGATCGGCTCGCGAAGGCGCTCCGGCGAGTTCGGGTTGCGGCGCATGTACTTGATCTCGATGTTGCGGATCTCGCTGCCTGCGAGCCACGGGATAACGTCGAGTTCGTGCACCACCGAGTCGTTGATGAGCATGTCCTGCGTGTAGCTCTCCGGCACGTCCGGGTTACGGTGCACGGCGCGCAGCGCGAGCAGCTCCCCGGCCTCGCCCGAGGCGATGATCTCGCGGAGGCGCGCGTACTCGGCGTCGAAGCGGCGCATGAAGCCGAGCTGGATGAGCGGGCGGTCGGATGCGGCCATCTCGGCCTCGACGACCCGCAGCGACGACGCGGAGTCGGCGGTGAGGGGCTTCTCGCACAGGATCGGCAGCTTCGCGGCGAGGGCCGGGAGGAGGACGGGCTCGTGGAACTTGCCGGGCGTCGCGATGACGACCGCGTCGACAGCATTCGCCGCGATCGCGTCCTCGATGCGCGTGAACCACCGCGCGCCTGGCGCGTTCTGCAGCGCCGCGGTGCCGCGTCCCTCGTCTGGCTCGATCACAGCCGAGACGATGGCGCCGCTGATGCGCTTCGTGATGCGTGCGATGTGGTCGGCGCCCATGAGGCCGGCGCCGACGACGCCGACGCGGAGGTCAGTTGCTGACATGTCGTTGATTCCTGTTCTTCTCAGGGACTACTTGGCGCGGGCCGCGGGCGTGGAGCCGCAGATGTGCTTGAGCGTGCGCTCGGCGATCGGGTACGGGCGGTCGGCCGAGCAGCCGAACATGTCCTGCTCGACAATGCCGAAGATGTTCGGGTCGATTTCCGCCGCGCGGGCAACGATGGGGCCGAGCTCGGGGATACCGTTCGGCGGCTCGACCATGATCATGTCGGCCGCTGCCTCTGCCCACGGCACGTCGTTCTTGAGCACGTCGAACAGCTTGTCGGGGTCGACCTGCTTGAGGTGCAGGTAGCCGATGCGCTCCGGGTAGGCGTTCATGAGTCGGAGGCTGTCGCCGCCGTAGTACGAGAAGTGGCCGGTGTCGAGGCAGAGGTTCGTGTACTGGGCGTCGGTCTCGCCCAGCAGACGCTCGACCTCGCGGTAGGTGCCCACGTGGCTGTCGGCGTGCGAGTGGAACTGCTGCTTGACGCCGTACTCCTCGAGGAGCGCCTTGCCGAGGCGGTCGTGGCCGGCCGCGAGGCGCTTCCACTGCTCGGCGTCGAGCGTGCGTGCCTCCTTGGCCTGGCCCGTGATGTCGTCACGCCACATGTCGGGGATCGTGACGAGGTGCTCCGCGCCCAGCTTCGACGCAAGCCCCGCGACGGCGATGGCCTGGTCCCAGGCGCGCTGCCACTGGCTCTCGTCTTCGTTGTGGAAGCCGGTGAAGACGGTTCCGGCCGACAGCTTCAGGCCGCGAGACTCGAGCTCGTCGGAGAGCTGGTTCGGGTCGGTCGGGAGGTAGCCGTACGGGCCAAGCTCGATCCACGTGTAACCGGCCTTGACGACCTCGTCGAGGAACGTCTGCCACGGGATCTGCCCAGGGTGGTCGGGGAGCCAAATGCCCCAGGAGTCAGGTGCGGTACCGATTCGGATGCTCTGCGACATCGTCGTCTGCTTTCTGTTGATGGTGATGAGGTGCTGCGGGGAGATGGTGTGGGGTGAGGGTCAGCCGAGCAGTGGCCGCTGGGCGGCCTTCTGCTCGGTGTAGTCCTTGAGCGCGTCCCGCGTGGAGCCGAGCGTCGAAGTCTCGGCGACCGGGACGTCCCACCATCCCTCGCCGTCCGGCGCGTAGATGAGGGGATCGCTGTTGATGTGGATGAGCGTCGAGGTGTCGGAGGCCTTCGCCTTCGCCATGGCCTCGCGCAGCTCGTCGATCGCGTTGGCGGTCGGTTCGATCTCAATCGTGTTAATGCCGTAGCTGCGTGCGTTCGCGGCGAGGTCCACGGGCAGAATCTGGTCGCCCTGGAAGTTGGAGCCGGCTTCGTCGAAGGCGCGGTACCAGGTGCCGAAGCGCTCGGACCCGACCGTCTCGGAGAGGTGCCCGATGGAGGCGTAGCCGTGGTTCTGGATGAGCACGACGATGATCTTGATGCCCTCGGCGACCGCCGTCACGAGCTCGGTGTGGAGCATGAGGTAGGAGCCGTCGCCGACCATGACGATGACGTCGCGGTCGGGTGCCGCCCGGCGCACGCCCATGCCGCCGGCGATCTCGTAGCCCATGCACGAGAACGCGTATTCGACGTGGTAGCCGAGCGGGTCGCGCACGCGCCACAGCTTGTGCAGGTCGCCCGGGAGTGAGCCTGCGGCCTGCACGATGACGTCGCGCGGGTCGCTGGAGGACTGGACGGCGCCGATGATCTCGGGCTGGCCTGGCAGATCGAGGCCGCTCGGCTCGAAGGCCACGTCGACCGCTGCGTCCCACTCGCTCTTCTCGGCGGCGATCTGCCGCGAGTAGTCGTCGCTGACGCGGTACCCCGAGAGGGCGCCGATGAGGCGCACCAGCGTCTCGCGCGCATCCGCCACGACGGGCAGCTGCGAGCCGTGCTTGTACGCGTCGAAGGCGGCGACGTTGATGTTCACGAAGCGCACGCCGTCGTTCTGGAATACGGTGCGGCTGGCCGTCGTGAAGTCGCTGTAGCGGGTGCCAATGCCGATGACGACGTCGGCCTGCGCGGCGAGGCGGTTGGCCGCGGTTGTGCCGGTGGCGCCGATGCCGCCGAGGTACTGGGGGTGGTCCCAGTCGAGGGAGCCGCCGCCCGCCTGGCTGGTTCCTACGGGGATGCCCGTGGCCTCGACGAAGGCGCGCAACTCGTTCTCGGCACCGGAGTAGATGACGCCGCCGCCGGCGACGATGAGCGGGTTCTTGGCGTTTCTGATCGCCTCGACGGCGCGGGCGAGCGGGCCGGCCTCCGGGAGGGGGCGACGAATGTGCCACTCGCGCTCCTCGAGGAAGGCGAGGGGCACGTCGATGAGCTCGGCCTGCACGTCTTCCGGCAGGGCGATCGTCACGGCGCCCGTCTCGGCGGGATCGGTGAGGACGCGCATCGCGGCGAGCGCGATCGAGTACAGCTGCTCTGGGCGCTGCACGCGGTCGAAGAAGCGCGAGAGGGGACGGAACGCATCCGTCACCTGGATGCCCGTGTCGTGCGGGAACTCGAGCTGCTGCAGCACGGGGTCGGCGACGCGGGTCGCGAAGGTGTCGCTCGGCAGCAGCAGCGCAGGCAGGCGGTTCGCCGTCGCGAGTGCGGCACCCGTGAGCATGTTGGCGGCGCCGGGGCCGACGGATGCTGCGCTCGCGTAGGTCGCGCGGCGGCGGCGCATGCGGGCGTAGCCCACCGACTGGTGCACCATCGCCTGCTCGTTGCGTGCCTGGAAGTACGGCATGAGCGTCGGATCTTCGACGTTGGCCTGCTTGAGCGCCTGGCCGATGCCGGCGACATTGCCGTGGCCGAAGATTCCGAACATGCCGGGGATGGTGCGCTCACGCACGTCGCCGTCGACGGTGTACTGCTTGCCGAGGAACTCGACGAGGGCCTGGCCGACGGTCATTCGCTTGGTTGACATCTGCGTCATTTCTTCTTGGTGGAGCTGGGTGCTTGGTGTGCTGGTGCTGGCTACTGCGGGCCGTAGGGGAGGCGGGAATCGAACTCCTGGGAAGTCCACTGCTCGCGAACCCAACCGTGGGCTGGGTCGTCGCTGATGAGCCACTCGCGTGCCTCGTCTGGGCCCGCCATGACGTTCAGGTAGTAGAGGTCGTAGCCAGGGGCCGCGACGGCGGGGCCGTGGTAGCCGAACGGGACGAGCGCGATGTCGCCGGTGCGGACGATCTCGTTGATCGAGATCTCGCCCGCTGGCGAGGTGTAGGTCGCGAACATGCCGAAGGCATCGGCTCCCTCTGGCACGGTTGCGTTCTTGGTGGGCTCGCTCTCGAAGTAGTAGATCTCTTCAAGGCGACTCTCGTGGCCGGGGTGGTGCTCGTCGTGCTTGTGCGGCGGGTACGACGACCAGTTTTCGGCCGGCGTGATGACCTCGCACACGATGAGCTTGGCGGCCTGCAGTGAGCCGGGGATGCCGAAGTTCTGCACCTGTCGGCTCGAACGACCGGCGCCTCGGAGCTCGACCGGCACATCTGCCTTGCGGAGCACCTGGAACGGGAAGACCTGCGTGGTCGGCGCCTCGGCGACGGCGACCCTGCCGTGTCCCGTGACGGTGGCGCTGGTCCCGACGGGAAGGTAGGCCACGTCGGCCGGCCCGTCGAAGACTGAGGGGCGCCCCTCGAGCTCGACGGAGGCGGGCGCATCCGCCCCGTCGAGCTCGAGGAACGCGTTCCCGCGGAGGGGGATGACCATTCGCTCAATGTCGCCTGCGGGCAGCTCGAGCCGCAGACCCTCGGAGAGGTCGGCGATTCGGATGCCCGTGTGTTCCCAGCCGGGGAGCGTCGCATCGACAACGCTCTCCCAGCCGTCTCGCGAGAGGGCTCCGCGGGCCCTGAACCAGGTGTTCTCTGCTGCGTCCCTTGGGGTGGCTGCTGTGGGTGAGGACATTGCTCGTGAGTCTTTCTGCATGCGAATGGTCTGGCCAGCGGTGGTCGCTGGTCGTGCTGGGTTGGTTAGTCGTTTTCGGGGAAGCCGAGGTTGATGCCGCCGTGCTTGGCGGGGTCGAGCCAGCGGCTGGTGACGGCTTTC
>NZ_JBNAFM010000018.1:0-78654 GCF_049707175.1 Pseudoclavibacter helvolus
TAGTGCTGCTCTGCTTCTTTATTGAGCGTGTTGCTGGTTGTTGCGGTGTGGGGGCGCCCCAGGGCCTGGGGCCCGCCCCCCCCCCCCCCCCGCGCCCGCCCCCCCCCCCCCGCCCCCCCCCCCCCCCCCCCCCCCCTTCTGCGGTTCCGCGGCTTTGAGATCTTTTAGATCTCGTAGTAGCCGATGAGGTCCTGCTCGGCGGCGGTGCGCTGGCGGATGCGCGCCGGCACGCCCGTGAGGACCGAGTTCGCGGGTGCATCCCGCGTCACGACGGCGTTCGCGCCTACCCGAGAGTCGTCGCCGACGGTGATGTTCCCGAGGAGCTTCGCGCCCGCGCCGATGAGCACGCGGCTCCCCACCGTCGGGTGTCGCTTGACGCGGTGGCCCGACGTGCCACCAAGCGTGACACCGTGATAGATGAGCACGTCGTCGCCAACGATCGCCGTCTCGCCGATGACGATGCCCATGCCGTGGTCGATGACCACCCTGCGCCCGATCTGCGCGCCCGGGTGAATCTCGACGCCGGTCGCGAATCGGTTGAACTGAGAGAGCGTGCGCGCCAGCAGCTTCGTGCCGGGACGCATCCACAGGTGGTGGGCGATTCGGTGTAGCCACAGGGCGTGCAGCCCCGAGTAGTTGATGACGATCTCGGCCTTCGAGCGGGCGGCGGGGTCGTTCTTTCTCGTCGCCGCGATATCTTCTCTGACGCGACGCCAAACGCCGACACCATCAGGTGCCGGCGTTCGACGTGGTGTTGCTGTCGCCACTCGCTAGTCGCGCAGGTCGTCGAAGAGCACCGTCGAGAGGTAGCGCTCGCCGGTGTCGCAGATGATGACGACAATGTTCTTGCCAGCGTTCTCGGGACGCTTCGCGACCTCGAGCGCGGCCCAGAGGTTCGCTCCGCTCGAGATGCCGCTGAAGACGCCCTCGGTGGACGTCAACGCACGAGAGACGCGGATGCTGTCGTCGAGTGTCGCGTCGAGCACCTCGTCGATGACATCGCGGTCGAGGACGTCGGGAACGAAGTTGGCGCCGAGACCCTGGATCTTGTGCGGGCCAGCCTTGCCCTCCGTGAGGAGGGGGGAGTCCTTGGGCTCCACTGCGACGATCTTCACCTCGGGCTTGCGCTCCTTGAGCACCTGGCCGACTCCGGAGATGGTGCCGCCGGTGCCGATGCCCGCGACGAAGATGTCGATCTCGCCGTTCGTGTCTGCCCAGATCTCCTCAGCCGTGGTCTCGCGGTGGATCTGCACGTTCGCCTCGTTCTCGAACTGCCTCGCGAGGATCGCCCCGGGCGTCTCTGCGACGATCTCCTTGGCGCGGGCGACGGCGCCGCGCATCCCCTCGGGGCCAGGCGTCAGGACGAGCTCCGCGCCGAACGCCTTGAGCAGCTGGCGACGCTCGATAGACATGGTCTCCGGCATCGCGAGGATGACCCGGTACCCACGCGAGGCGCCGAGCATCGCCAGCGCGATGCCGGTGTTGCCCGAGGTGCCTTCGACGATCGTGCCACCGGGCTGCAGCTCGCCACTCTGCTCAGCTGCGCGGATGATGCCAAGCCCGAGGCGGTCCTTGACCGAGGAGCCAGGGCCGAAATACTCGAGCTTGGCGAAGATGTTCGCGCCGGTCTCGTTGATGCGACCGAGCTTGACGAGCGGGGTGCGGCCGACGACCTCAGTGATGTTGTTGTAGATCTTTCCAGTCACTTCGTGCCCTTCTGGGATGCTGTGTGAACTTCGTGGGTGCCGCTGGCAGCGTTCGCCCGCGTCAATCGTCCCAATGATCTCGGGCAGGCATGCCGTGCATGACGCCGCGAGTCAATGTGCGGGAGACTCTATCCATGATCTTGCACGTTGAAGCGCAGAGAAAGCTGGTTCGCGAACAGCTGAAGGTCGCGGGTATCGCCGCCGCCGACGTGGAAGCGGATCTGCTGCTGGCCGGTGTGCTCGGCATCTCGCGCGGGGAGGTGCAGCTGCGATCGCTCCTGGGGCGTTCCATGTCGCCACAGGAGGCGGGTGACGCGGCGGATGCCGCCAAGCTGCGGGCCAGGCGCGTGCCCCTGCAGCATGTGCTCGGGGTCGCGCCCTTCTTCGACATGGAGCTCGCGGTCGGACCCGGAGTTTTTGTTCCGCGGCCCGAGACGGAGTCGCTCGTGACCGCCGCGGTCGCGCTGCTGGCGGTGGCGACACCCGACCGGCGGCTGAAGGGCATCGACGTAGGCTCCGGCAGCGGGGCGGTCGCGCTCGGTGTGGCTCGAGAGCACGGCGGTATCGACATCACTGCCGTCGAGGCGTCTAGCGCGGCATGGCCGTGGCTGCGCGCGAACATCGATCGCTACGGAGACGGGGCGGTCGCTCCCTTCTTCGGCCATGCCGAGCGAGTGTTCCGTGCCACGGCGCCGGACTCGCTCGACCTCGTCGTCTCGAACCCGCCGTATGTCCCCGCGGCGAAGCGTCCAGAGAGCAGGGAAGTGTGGCGGCATGACCCCGAGCTGGCGTTGTACTCGGGGGCAGACGGCCTCGATCTCATTCGGCAGCTCGCCACATGGTCGGCCGGGTCACTTCGGCCGGGTGGGGCGGTGGTCATCGAGCACGAGGACACGCAGGGGGGCGAGATCCGTCGAGTCTTCGCCGCAGCGGGCTTCATCAAGGCTGCGACGGACCAGGACCTGACCGGCCGGGACCGCATCACCTCAGCGATGCTCCCCGTGCCTGGCGGCGGCGCGACGACCCAGCCGACTATCATGTGACGAAGAATGGGACAGATCTACGCGACCACAGACTCACTCGACCTCCTCGCGGCGATCCGTGCAGCACGCACGGCGATCGCGAGCGGCGAGGTCATCGTCATGCCGACCGACACGGTCTACGGCATCGCGGCCGACGCCTTCTCGGCACCGGCCGTCCAGCGGTTGCTCGACGCCAAGGGCCGCACGCGCGCGACGCCACCCCCGGTCCTCGTCGCGAACCACGAGACGCTCGACGCCCTCGCCGAGAACGTGCATCCGCTGGCCCGGCAGCTCTTCGAGCGCTTTGCCCCAGGACCGCTGACGGTCATCCTGCAGGCGCGCGGCTCGCTGCACTGGGACCTCGGCGACACGAACGGAACCGTCGCACTCCGCATCCCCGACAGCCGACTCGCCCGCGAGCTGCTCCAGGAGACCGGACCCCTCGCAGTCTCGAGCGCCAATAAGCACGGAGAGCCCGCAGCCACGACCGCGCAGGAAGCTCTTGAGGCCCTCGGGGACTCGGTCGGCGTGTTCCTCGATGGCGGACCGGCCGGGGGAGAAGCGTCGACGATCGTGGATGCGACTCCGCTGAACCGCGGAGAGCCTGCGATCATCGTGCGCCAGGGTGCGCTCGCGCGGGAGCAGATCGAAGCTGTGCTCGGCGACAAGCTCGCTCCCGTCGACGCGCCGACCCAGGAGCCAGCACAGCCGGAACCCGCCGACTCGACAACGAGCGAACCCACACCAGCAGCGGAGCACGAGTCCTAGCGTGCGGATCTACCTCGCCCTCGTTGTCGGCACGGCGTTTGTGACGCTCCTGCTGGTCTTCGTGGTCTGGCGGCTGGCGATGCGATACGAGTGGTACCCACCGGTGCGCGACCGCGATGTCCACACCACGCCGAAGCCACGACTGGGCGGCGTCGCCATGTTCCTCGGCATGCTGCTCGCCCTCGCCGCGGCCTCCCAGATCCCATTCTTCTCGTTGGTCTTCGAACAGCCAGGCCGGGTCTGGGCCATTGTCGGCGCCGCGTCCCTGATCGTCCTCATCGGAGTGATCGACGACTTCATCGACCTCGATTGGATGACCAAGCTCGCAGGTCAGATCCTCGCGGCCATCCTCCTCGCCTGGCAGGGAGTGGCGATCACCTCCCTCCCGATCGGCGGCATCACGGTCGGTTCGCAGTGGATGTCGATCGCGCTGACCGTGCTCGCCGTCGTGCTGGTCATGAACGCGGTGAACTTCATCGACGGACTCGACGGACTCGTCGCCGGTGTCGCCATCATCGCGAACGGCGTTTTCCTCGTCTACAGCTACGTCTTGAGCGAGTTCGCCGGACAGACCGGGCGGTTCACGATGGGGGCGCTGCTCTCCGCCATCGTCATCGGGATCTGCCTCGGCTTCCTCTGCCTGAACTGGTACCCGTCCAAGATGTTCATGGGCGACGGAGGTGCCCTCCTCGTCGGCCTCCTCATGGCCGCCAGCGCGGTGGCCGTCACCGGCGAGGTCGATCCGCAGACCATCAGCCGCACCGAGCTCTGGCCAGCCTTCCTCCCGATGATCATTCCGTTCGCAGTGCTCATCGTGCCGCTCTTGGACTTTTCGCTCGCCGTCCTCCGAAGGATGAAGGCAGGCAAGTCACCGTTCACGGCAGACCGAAAGCACCTGCACCACCGACTGCTGGACATGGGGCACTCCCAACGCTGGGCCGTCGTCGTCTTCTACTCCTGGACCGCTGTGGTCTCGGTGGGCGCGCTCATGGCGTTCGCGGCCGACCTCATCAACATCCCCATCGGCCTCGTCATCGGCTTCGTCGTGGTTGGCTTCATCGTGTGCACCCTGGTCACGATGGCGCCGCTCAGCAGACGCAAGTCTCGTGAACGCCTGGCGCAGAAGGCGCCGGGGGAGAACCCGCACGACGAGCTCGCCGACGCCAACGCATCGCTGCTGAAGGCAGCACCCGAATCTGAAATGGACGCATGAACTCCTCCACGACTCCCACCTCCGTGCCCATCTTTAAGAGCATCCTCAAGTGGTCCGTCGTCGTCGCGATCGCCGTGGCCGTCGTCGGTGGTGCCGTGGGCTATCTGACGGTCGGGATCAACGGCCTCTGGAGTGCGCTCTTCGCTGCGGCGATCACGCTCCTCTTCACGGGGATCACGGTGGTCTCCGTCATCCTGGCCTCGCACCTCGATCAGATCTTCTTCATGGCCACGATCCTCGGCGCCTGGATCCTCAAGTTCATCGTCTTCCTCGGCGCGCTCTTCCTGATCAGGGACCTCCCGATCGTCCACCTCTTCACGCTCTGGCTCTGCCTCGTGGTCGCCGTGATCGCGACGGTCGTCGTAGATGTCGTCTGCGTCGTGCGCGGCCGGATGGGCCACGTCAGCGACGTGCGACTGCCGAACGACGACAAAGAGTAGAAAAGTTCGCTTCGGAGGCCCGAAGTGCACTCCTGCCTGGGGATTTCTTGATAGGCTGATCCAGGTGCGCCGAGAAGGGGTCCTTCTTGTGTGCTCACCCGCCCGAACTCATCGAAGCGCAGCAAAGACAGCTGCGCCCCGAGACAGGAGAGTGCTCTGTTCGCCTCAGCCCTGAATCTGCCAGTTTTCATCGCTGCCGCGGAGGACAACAGCATCTTCCACCCGCCGTCGCTTGACCACGAGTTCTTCCTCGAGGCAGTGGCGTTCGCCGGCACGCCGTTCGAGCTCAACCGCATCATCCTGGTTCGGCTCTTCGCGATCGCAGTCCTGCTGCTCCTCTTCTGGCTCGCGCTGCGCAGCCCCAAGGTCATCCCGGGCAAGGGTCAGTCGCTCGCAGAGATCGCCATCGGCTTCGTCAAGTCGCAGATCGCCGACGGCATCCTCGGCGAGCGACTTGGGCACAAGTACCTGCCGCTGCTCTCCGCAATGTTCTTCGGCATCTTCGCGATGAACATCACGGGCATCATCCCTGGGCTCAACATCGCAGGAACCTCGCTGATCGGCATGCCGCTCGTGCTGGCGATCGTCTCCTACATCGCCTTCATCTACGCGGGCTTCCGCGAGGCCGGGCCCGGCACGTTCTTCAAGAATGCGCTCTTCCCGAGCGGTGTGCCGTGGCCGATGTACATCCTGCTCACGCCGATTGAGTTCATCAACATCTTCATCGTGCGCCCCGTCTCGCTCGCGCTGCGACTCTTCCTCAACATGATGGTCGGCCACCTGCTGCTCGTGCTCACGTTCAGCGCGACGAACTTCTTCGTCATCCAGTACTCGATGCAGGGCCCCGGCGGTCCGCTCGACATGCTGTTCGGCGTCCCCACACTCCTTGGCGGCTTCGTGATGACGCTCGTCGAGATCCTCGCGTCGGTCCTCCAGGCCTTCGTGTTCACGCTCCTGACCGCGGTCTTCATCCAGCAGGCCGCCGCCAAGAGCCACTAAGACCCACCTGACTCACGCGAAGCAACCTGCTTCACCACCCATACGGAAGGAAACCCCTGTGGAAACCACCACGCTCGCCGAGATCTCCGGCAACATCGCTACCGTCGGCTACGGCCTCTCTGCAATCGGCCCCGGCATCGGCATCGGTATCGTCGCCGGCAAGACCGTCGAGGCCATGGCACGTCAGCCCGAGATGGCCGGCCGCCTCCAGGTCACCATGTTCCTCGGTATCGCCTTCACCGAGCTGCTCGCCTTCATCGGCGTGGCAACGTTCTTCATCTTCCAGTAAGCGGGTCCGCACATGAGCACTTTCGCACTGTCGGCGGTTACGTCGACTCTCGCAGCGGAGGAAGGCGGCAACGTCCTCCTGCCCGCTACGTATGACATCGTCTGGTCGGCGGTCGTCTTCGTTGTGCTCGGATTCTTCTTCTGGAAGTTCGCCATCCCGGCCCTCCGCAAGATCCTCGACGAGCGCGAAGCGCAGATCGAGGGCGGCATCCGCAAGGCGGAGATCGCTCAGGCCGAGGCAGCTGCCAAGCGCGACGAGAACGAGAAGCTTCTCGCCGCCGCGCGAACCGAAGCTGCGGAGATCCGCGAGCAGGCTCGCGTCGATGCAGATCAGATCAAGGTCCAGAAGAAGGCCGAGACGCAGGCTGAGCTCGACCGCATGACCGCTTCCGCGAAGGCACAGATCGAGGCGGAGCGCCAGACGGCGATCGTCTCGCTCCGCGCCGAGGTGGGCACGCTTGCACTCGACCTCGCCTCAGGCGTCGTCGGTGAGAGCCTGCGCGAGGACAGCCGTTCGACGGCCTACGTCGACCGGTTCCTGAGCGAGCTCGACAACGACCAGAAGGCAGGAACGCACAGCTGATGGGAAGCGCGACCAGACACGCACTGGCAGCCCTCAAGAACAGCGTTGACGGCTGGGGCCAGGCAGAGCTTTCGGAGGCTGAGCAGGTGTTCGCAGCGGTCAACGCGGCGGGCGCAAACCAGCACCTCCTCGTCGCTCTGTCCAACCCCGCCGCCGACGTCAGCGCCAGGCGCGAGCTCGCGGCGAGAGTCTTCGGCTCTCACCTCAGCCCGCGTGCGCTGCAGCTCCTCCAGGAAGCTGTCAGCCAGACCTGGTCGAGCAACCATGAGTTCGCACTCGGACTGCAGGAACTCGCAGTCCGCGCGACGGCCCAGGCCGCGGGAGAGCAGTCGGCAATCGCCGCTGAGCTCACGACGGTCGCTGACACGATCAGCGCCAACCCGGAGCTCGAGCTCACGCTCGGGTCGCGTCTCGGAGACTCGGCCGTCAAGTCGCAGCTCATCGAGCGTCTCTTTGCGGGCAAGATCAGCGCGCCAAGCCTGCTGATCCTCCGGGAGCTCGTGGGCAACCCGCTCGGTCGCCGCACGCGTCGCCTGCTCACCTGGGCCGGCGAAGTGGTGGCAGACCAGGCTGGCCGCTCGGTCGCAACTGTGACCGTGGCGAGCCCGCTCGCTCCAGAACAGCTCGCGAAGCTCGAGGCCGGACTGACGCGTCGCTTCAACCGACGCGTCTCGGTCACGACGGTTATCGACCCGAAGATCATCGGCGGCCTGCGCGTGCAGCTTGGCGATGACGTTATCGACGACAGTGTCGCCGCTCGACTCAACAACCTCCGCCTACAGCTCGCCTGAGCCTCACGCACTGAAACTCTCGGGGCGAGGCCCCGGACGACAAGGGAAGAACATGTCAGAACTCACAATCAATCCGGATGAGATCCGCGACGCGCTTCAGCAGTTCGCTTCCTCATACCGTCCGGAAGGCGCCACGGCGACCGAGGTCGGCACCGTGGTTGACGCCTCGGACGGCATCGCTCACGTCGAGGGTCTGCCTGGCGTCATGGCCAACGAGCTCATCACCTTCGCGGATGGCACGCTCGGCCTCGCGCAGAACCTCGACGAGAGCAGCATCGGTGTCATCGTGCTCGGCGAGTTCAACGGCATCGTCGAGGGCATGGAAGTCCGCCGCACCGGCGAGGTCCTCTCTGTCCCCGTTGGCGACGGCTACCTCGGCCGTGTCGTGGACCCGCTCGGCAACGCGATCGACGGGCTCGGCGAGATCGCCACGTCCGGCCGTCGCGCGCTCGAGCTGCAGGCACCTGGCGTCATGGACCGCAAGTCGGTCCACGAGCCGCTGGAGACCGGCATCAAGGCGATCGACGCGATGATCCCCGTCGGCCGCGGCCAGCGTCAGCTCATCATCGGCGACCGCCAGACCGGCAAGACGGCGATCGCCATCGACGCGATCATCAACCAGAAGGCCAACTGGGACTCCGGCGACGTCAACAAGCAGGTTCGCTGCATCTACGTCGCCGTCGGCCAGAAGGGCTCGACCATCGCCTCCGTCAAGGGCGCGCTGGAAGACGCAGGCGCCATGGAGTACACGACGATCGTCGCGTCTCCCGCCTCCGACCCCGCTGGCTTCAAGTACCTCGCCCCGTACACGGGCTCGGCCATCGGCCAGCACTGGATGTACGAGGGCAAGCACGTCCTCATCGTCTTCGACGACCTGTCGAAGCAGGCTGAGGCCTACCGCGCGGTCTCGCTCCTCCTGCGCCGCCCGCCGGGACGCGAGGCGTACCCGGGTGACGTGTTCTACCTGCACTCGCGCCTGCTCGAGCGTTGCGCGAAGCTGTCCGACGCAATGGGCGCCGGCTCGATGACCGGTCTTCCGATCATCGAGACCAAGGCCAACGACGTCTCGGCATACATCCCGACCAACGTGATCTCGATCACCGACGGCCAGATCTTCCTGCAGTCCGACCTCTTCAACGCCAACCAGCGCCCAGCGGTCGACGTCGGTATCTCCGTCTCGCGAGTCGGTGGCGACGCCCAGCAGAAGCACATCAAGAAGGTCTCGGGAACACTCAAGCTCGAGCTCGCCCAGTACCGCTCGCAGCAGGCGTTCGCGATGTTCGCATCCGACCTCGACGCCACGACGCGCAAGCAGCTCGAGCGAGGCGCTCGCCTGACCGAGCTCCTCAAGCAGCCGCAGTACTCGCCGTACCCGGTCGAGCAGCAGGTCGTCGCGATCTGGGCTGGCACCAACGGCAAGCTCGACCTCGTGCCCGTTGACGAGGTGCTCCGCTACGAGCGCGAGCTCCTCGAGTACCTCGAGCGCAACACCGACGTCCTCGGCCGCCTCCGCGACAGCGGAAAGCTGGAAGACGACACGCTGAAGGCCATGGCCGACGGCGTCGACGCCTTCACGAAGACGTACCTCAAGAACGACGGAACTCCGCTCGTCGAAAGCGCCGAACAGGTCGCCGCTGACGAGATCGAGCAGGAGAAGATCGTCAAGAAGCGCCGCTAGGCGCCCTCGACGACTTCGACGACGAGCACAGGAGAAGCATGGGAGCACAACTTCGGGTCTACCGGCAGAAGATCAAGTCTGCCCAGACGATGAAGAAGGTCACCCGCGCCATGGAGCTGATCGCCACTTCGCGCATCACCAAGGCGCGGAAACGCATGGCCGAGTCGAACCCGTACGCGCAGGCGATCACCGAGGCAGTCTCGGCAGTCGCGAGCTACACGGACATCGATCACATCCTCGTCACCGAGCGTGAAGAGGTCCGCCGCGTCGCGGTGGTCATCTTCACGAGCGACCGAGGCCTCAACGGCGCCTTCTCCTCGAGCGTGCTTCGTGAGGCCGAGGGCCTCACGAACACCCTCGAGGCAGAGGGCAAGGAAGTCGTCTACTACCTCATCGGACGCAAGGCGGTCGGCTACTTCGCCTTCCGCAAGCGTGCGAGCGAGCAGCAGTGGACCGGCTCCACCGACCTCCCGGTCTTCCAGACTGCGAAGGAACTCGGCGAGGCACTGGTCGAGCGGTTCACTGTTCCGTTCGAGGAAGGCGGCGTGGAAGAGATCCACTACGTCTACAACCGGTTCCAGTCGATGGTCACGCAGACGCCTACCGTCGTCCGGCTCCTCCCGCTCGAGGTCGTCGAGAGCGATGAGGTCGCTGAAGAGGCCCCGCTGCTCCCGCTGTACGAGTTCGAACCGGATGCGGAGACGGTGCTGCACGCGCTGCTCCCCGACTACATCCAGGCTCGCCTCTTCAACGCCATGCTGCACTCCGCCGCATCCGAGCACGCTGCCCGCCAGCGCGCCATGAGCGCGGCTTCCGACAACGCAGACACCCTGGTGCGCGACTACACCAGGCTCGCGAATAACGCGCGCCAGGCCGAGATCACGCAGCAGATTTCCGAGATCGTGGGCGGCGCGGACGCGCTCGCAACCGCATAACCGCGCGAACACGCAAGAAAAGGACAAGACATGACGACGCACATCGTCTCCGACAGGGAAGACACCAAGGCTCCGGCCGGTGTCGGCCGGATCGCCCGTGTCACGGGTCCCGTTGTCGACATCGAGTTCCCGCATGACGCCATCCCCGGCATCTACCACGCGCTCGAGACCGAGGTCAGCCTCGGCGACCAGTCGCTCAAGCTCACGCTCGAGGTCGCGCAGCACCTCGGTGACGACCTCGTTCGCGCCATCGCGCTCAAGCCGACCGACGGACTCGTCCGCGGCCAGGAAGTCCGTGACACCGGCGCCCCGATCTCGGTGCCCGTCGGCGACGTCACCAAGGGCAAGGTTTTCAGCGTCACCGGTGACGTGCTCAACGAGACGATGATCTCGGAGCCCTACGAGATCATCGAGCGCTGGCCCATTCACCGCGAGCCCCCGGCCTTCGACCAGCTCGAGTCGAAGACCGAGCTCTTCGAGACCGGTATCAAGAGCATCGACCTCCTCACCCCGTACGTGCAGGGTGGAAAGATCGGCCTCTTCGGTGGTGCCGGTGTCGGCAAGACCGTCCTCATCCAGGAGATGATCCAGCGAGTCGCTCAGGACCACGGTGGCGTTTCGGTGTTCGCCGGCGTCGGCGAGCGCACGCGTGAGGGCAACGACCTCATCTACGAAATGGAAGAAGCAGGCGTCTTCGACAAGACGGCGCTCGTATTCGGCCAGATGGACGAGCCGCCGGGAACGCGACTCCGCGTCGCCCTCTCGGCCCTCACCATGGCCGAGTACTTCCGCGACGTGCAGAAGCAGGACGTGCTCCTCTTCATCGACAACATCTTCCGCTTCACGCAGGCGGGTTCCGAGGTCTCCACGCTGCTCGGCCGTATGCCGTCCGCCGTTGGATACCAGCCGAACCTCGCCGACGAGATGGGTGTGCTCCAGGAGCGCATCACGTCGACGCGCGGCCACTCGATCACGTCGCTGCAGGCCATCTACGTGCCTGCTGACGACTACACCGACCCGGCCCCTGCAACGACGTTCGCGCACCTCGACGCAACGACGGAGCTGTCGCGTGAGATCGCGTCGAAGGGCCTCTACCCGGCCATCGACCCGCTCACCTCGACGAGCCGCATCCTCGACCCCCGCTACCTGGGTGCCGACCACTACCGGGTTGCTACCGAGGTCAAGCAGATCCTCCAGAAGAACAAGGAACTGCAGGAGATCATCGCCATTCTCGGTGTTGACGAGCTCTCCGAGGAAGACAAGATCACCGTCTCCCGCGCACGTCGCATCCAGCAGTTCCTCTCGCAGAACACCTACATGGCGAAGAAGTTCACCGGTGTCGAGGGTTCGACGGTTCCGCTCAAGGAGACCATCGAGTCGTTCGACGCGATCGCCAAGGGTGACTTCGACCACGTCGCCGAGCAGGCCTTCTTCAACGTCGGTGGAATCAACGACGTCGAAGAGAAGTGGGCGCAGATGCAGAAGGACAACGCATAGTCATGGCAGGCAAAGGCGAACTGACCGTCAAGGTCGTTGAAGCAACCAAGCTGGTCTGGGAAGGCAGCGCGACCATGGTCGTCGCTCGC
Source organism: Pseudoclavibacter helvolus (assembly GCF_049707175.1). GTDB lineage: Bacteria > Actinomycetota > Actinomycetes > Actinomycetales > Microbacteriaceae > Pseudoclavibacter > Pseudoclavibacter helvolus_A. Next base: position 12,010 of record NZ_JBNAFM010000018.1, read on the forward strand.
ACTTCCGAGGGCGAGATCGGAATCCTCTCCGGCCACGAGCCTGTGCTCGCGGCCCTGGGCTCCGGCCAGGTTCGCATCACGGCCGCCGATGGATCGAAGATCGTCGCCAACGCCGAGGGCGGCTTCCTCTCGGTGAACAGCGACGTCGTCACCGTCGTCGCTGGCGAGGCCGAACTCGTCTCCGGGGAGTGACCGAAAGTCTCCTGCTGCTGTTGCCGCCGTCCGAAACCAAACGGGACGGCGGCAACGCTGCGTTCACGGGCGAACTTGTCGACACTCCGAAAGACGGCGGCCTCAGCTGGGCCGAGACGTTCGGGGCAACCCGTGAACTCGTCGCCAGCGATCTCCATCAGCTGGCTGGCGATCGAGGAGCGGCACGCAAGATCCTCAAGATCTCCGAGAAGCAGGCGGAGATCGAGCTCGACAGGAACAGATCCCTCCGCACGGCGCCCCGCATGCCTGCGCTGCTGCGCTACACGGGCGTGCTCTATGACGCCCTCGACGCGCCGACGCTCACGGCACCTCAGTTGAGCTGGGCCGCGCATCACGTCGCGGTGCACTCCGCGCTCTTCGGCCTCGTCGGCGGGGGAGAGGGCATCCCCGCGTACCGCCTCTCCGCAAGCTCGAGGGTCGGCGGCGTCGCCCCTCACCAGCGGTGGGCTCCGGCCACGACGGAAGCCCTTGCCGCACATCGTGGCCTCGTCGTGGATCTCCGCTCGAAGGCGTACGCAGCCCTCGGGCCTGTCGCCGCCGCGCGCAGCCACGTCACGCTCGACGTGGTGTCTCGCACGCCTGACGGAACCGTCCGTTCGCTGAACCATTTCAACAAGCGTGGCAAGGGGCTCTTCACTCGCGGCATCATCTCGCACGCCGCCTCGTCGCCGCACCGCGCCGACCAGATCGGTGACGTCGAACAGCTCGCGGCCTTCTGTCGCGACGCGGGCTGGGAGCTGGAGCCGACGAGCGCCACCGCCGCACGTCTCATCGTGCCGGAGGCGCTGTGAACCGCCGAGGCCGCCGGGGTCTCGACGCCAACTGAGCGCGCAGGGGACGTGTCCCCATCGACAAAGCCGGTACAGCGCCACTACTTTGTTGCATGTCTGAGAAATTTGGCTCCAGTGCAGTCCCCGCTCTGGCCGCAGACATCGACTGAATATCAGAAAGTGAACTCTCCATGGAATTCAACTCGTACGGTGATCAGGCTGCGGCCGGATTCGGCGTCCTCGGGCTCCTCCTCTGGCTGATCCTCGTGCTCGGCATTTACGCCCTCACCGCCTGGTTCATGTCGAAGGTCTTCACGAAGATGGGCATCGAGGGCTGGAAGGCATGGGTGCCGGTCTACAACTCGTGGACGTTCGTGGAAGCCGCCGGCTTCCCCGGCTGGTGGGTGCTCGTCGGGTTCATCCCGGGCCTGAACATCGCACTTGTCGTGTTGCTGGCCATCGCCGCCTACCGCCTCGGCCTCGGCTTCGGGAAGAGCGGCGTGTGGGTGCTGCTCTACATCTTCCTACCGATCGTGTGGCTCGCGGTGCTCGGCTTCGACAGCTCGCGCTGGAACCCCGCCCTCATGAACCTCGGTGGTCAGCAGTACGGTGGGCAGCCACACGCGGCCGTCGGCTACCCGCAGGGGCCCGGAGCGCAGCCGTACGGGCAGGCTCCCGTCCAGCCCTACGGGCAGGCACCTGCGCAACAGCAGCCCTACGGTCAGCAGCCCTACGGTCAGCAGCCCTACGGTCAGGCTCCCGCGCAGCAGTCGCCGTACGGTCAGGCTCCCGCGCAGCAGTCGCCGTACGGTCTGGCTCCCGCGCAGCAGCCGCCGCTTGGCCAGTCGCCCGAAGACCAGCAGCCATACGGACGGCAGACGCCCCCTCAGCATTGAGCCAAGTACGCAGATCTGAGTGAAGCTCGAGAGCGCGGCCCGCGGCATACGCCGCGGGCCGCGCTGGCGCGTTCACTTCGTTGTCACAGGACGTCTCGACCGGCGTTGTCCACAGCACTCAGCACCCGCAGACAACCCTCTTGTTCCCCGGCCTAGCTTCGGTGCATGCAAGAGATTCGCCTCACCACACCACAGCAAATCCTCGATGCCGTGCCACGCCTCCTCGGCTACACACCGGTAGGCTCCCTGGTGGCCATTCCGCTCAACGGAAAGCGTGGTGGTGTGGTGCTGCGTTTCGACCTGCCAGCCGAAGAGGGTCAAGGCGGCGCTTCGACCGTCTCCTACGCCAGCGGCGTTATAGGTCACCTTGCTCGTCTTGACCGCGTCGAGCGCGTAGTCTTCGTCTTCAGCCCCGACGTCCCGTTCGGTCAAGGCCCGATACCCCCGTACTCCGTGCTCGCGGAGGAGCTGGCGAGCGCGGCCGACCGGGCGGGTATCGAGGTCGTTCTCTGCATCTGTCGAGCTGCGGATGCCTGGGGTGTCTACGGGTGCGATGACCCAGACTGCTGCGACATCGGTCCCCGCGACCTCGGCACGCAGGAACACTGGCTCGCAGCGGCTCCGCGCCCGGCCGACAGCCCCGCCCTCCCGAAAGCAGCTCCGGCACGAAGAGCGACGTTCTCGAGGGCGGACGAACTGCACTGGCAGGTGCACGACGGAGAGGACGACCTGGAAGCCCTGCGCCAGCGGCTGCTGGCTTCGTTCGCGCCAGCGGCGTTCGCCCCCGCGCCAGATGACGCTCACCTGGCGCGCCTCCTCTGCATGCTCCGGGGTCACTACACGACGGAGCTTCTTCTCGTGACCATCGCGTTCGGAGCGAGTCCATCGCTGCTCTCGCTCGCGCCGGTCTGGGCCGTGCTGATGTCGGATGACGACGAACACGAGCAGCTGCCTCCGTTCTCGCGCGTGCGGGTTCGCCGGGCTGTCGACGTCTTCCGCGGCCTATCGGCGCTGGTCGAGGACGACGATGAACCGCTCGTTCTCTCCTGCCTCAGCTGGCTGGAATGGGCCTCAGGTCGATCGAGCGCGGCTGCATCGTTCGCCACGCAGACGCTCGCCAGTGCACCAGACGATCCGCTCGCGGCGAGCGTCGCCTGGCTCGTCGCCCGATGTGTTGTCCCTCCCTGGTTGTCGGTCGTCGAACACTGGCAAGACGACGTCGGGTCCTCGGCACCGGTCGGCCGTGAGGGCTGAGCAGTCTCACGCGCCTTCACAGCGAACCATCCCGTCCACCGTCGATGCAACGCTGCACCTTCCCGCGCCGGTCGGGGAAACTCGCACGGTCTCGTTTCCCGCCATCCTCGCGCTCGCCCCGGTGGTCGTCGCCGTGCTGCTCTGGCTGGTGCTCGGGTCGGCCTCTCTGCTCGCGTTCGCGCTGCTGGGGCCGGTCATGGCGGTGGCCAGCTACGTCGAAGCGAGGCGGCAGGCGAGACGCGAGCACACTCGCGCACAGGAGCGGTTCGACCGCGAGCTCAGTGCATGCCTGGACCGCGCACGACGATTCGCCAGGGACGACTTGCAGGCGCTCTGGGGTGCGGCGCCGGGGTCTCGGCTGGCTCGCTCGGACGAGCCGGCACCGGCTCCTGGAACCTTCTGCGTCGGTCACGGACCCGTCAAGGTCAGGGCATCGGTACAGGGCGACATGCATGCCCTTCCTGCGGACGCTCGCGCGGCGCTGGACCGACTGCTCATCCACGAGCATGCGCCGGTGCTGGTCGCCGGATCTCGGTTCAGTCTTACCGGAAACCGGAGTCTCCTGTTGTCGGCTGGCCGCGCTCTGCTGCTGCAAGGGCGTCAACACGGGCATCCGATTAGCATCGGGATCACGGGCGTCGGACAGGCGTTCGCGCGCGAGCTCGGGGATCTCGGCGTCGCGTGCAGTTTGGTGGATCTGAGTGGCTCCGTGGCGGCCCAGGGCGACACCCTGGTGCTGGACTTCGGGAGCTCAGTCAGCCAAGAATCGGCGGCGCCTACATTCGCTTCCACGGACGCCCCGATCCAGCTCCGCATGGAGAGCACGTCGAGGGCTGTCCTGCTGTCTGGCGGCTCCTGGCTCGGTGTGCGACCGATGCTCGTGACCGCTGAGGAGCTGCGGACGCGGCTCGACGCTGACCGGTGGACCGACAGCTCGTCGAACGCGGATGCTGGTCACCACCTCTCGAGACCGTCGCCTGGGGATCCTCGGTCCGACCTCTCTCGTTCTGCACCGCCAGGGCGAGAGGTGTCGCTCTCTGCAGAGATCGGCAGCTCGCGCGCTGCGACGTTCAGCATCGACCTCGCGAAAGTCGGACCACACGCCGTCATCGGAGGGACTACTGGGGCTGGCAAGAGCGAGCTGCTCATCGCGTGGGCACTCGCGATGACGGAGGAACGATTCGCACACGAGATCCAGCTGCACTGTTTTGACTTCAAAGGCGGAGCCACGTTCGACGCCCTGGCCGCGCTGCCGCACTGCGTGGGAATCGTCACCGACCTCGACCCAGACGAAGCGCGGCGCGCAGCCGCGAGCCTGCAGTCGGAGCTCCGCGACCGGGAGCAGACCCTGCGGGAGGCGGGTGCCTCGCACATCGGACAGGTCACGGGGCTCGCACGGCTCGTGATCATCGTCGACGAGTACCAGGCGCTCGTCGATGCTGGCCCCGAGCTGCAGGCTGTCTTCGCCGATGTCTCCGCACGGGGGAGAAGCCTGGGCATGCACCTCATCCTGTGTGCGCAACAACCAGCTGCCGCGGTTCGTGGCGCGACGCTCTCGAACTGTAGCGTTCGGGTGTGCCTCCGTGTCGTCTCGGAGGCGGACAGCGTCGCGCTGGTCGGAAGTGCAGAAGCCGCCCATCTCCCAACCTCGGCACCGGGGCTTGCCATCTTCGCCGCGGGCGGACGGCGAACCACGGTCCAAGTGGAACGGTGCACCCCCGACGACATCACACGACGCATCCACGCGGCGATCGAGCGGGAGCAGCATGCGGGCCACGCACCGCCCAGGCGCCCATGGCTCCCCGCGCTGCCGACGCAGCTTCCTCTTGCCGCGCTCGATCCGAGCCTCGGGGCGGCGTTTGGGCTGACCGACGACGTCTCCGCTCGAACCCAGGCCCCGTCCATCTTTGAGATCAGCCAAGGAGCCGTGGTGGTGATCGGTGGACCGCGGACTGGAAAGACCTCGAGCCTGGCGGCGATCGTGCAGGCTGCGCGCAGGGCCTGGGCCCACAGCGTGCTGGTCATCGACGACGACCCCGAGACCGCTTGGGATCAGCTCACCGCAGACACCGCTCTCGAGACACACGGACTCGTGGTGATCGACGACGTGGACCGGCTCCTCGTGCGCATCGATGAGCCCTACCGGACGGAGCTGACTGCACGGCTGCTGCGCCTCACCAGGGACTCGTCCGACGGATCGCCAGCGATTGCGTTCTCGGTCGACCGAGTCACCGCTGCGACCGCTCAGCTCGTCGCCGCCGCACCGCAGACGCTGCGCCTGATGGGTGGGGATCGGAGTTCCTACGTGCTGGCTGGGGGAGCCCCCGCAGATCACCGCGAAGGGGCACCGCCAGGGCGCGCGATCTGGCGGGGACTGCCGTGTCAGGTAGCGAGCGCCTCGCAAGGGCTCAGGGCAGTGCACGGGGGAGAACAACGCTCGCGGCTCGGTGCGGTTCCGGAGCTGCGAGCGCGGCCTGGAGTCCAGTCGGTCCTGCTCGTGGTCTCGCGTCAGGGATCCCGCCTCCGCAAGACCCTGGCAGCGCACGGCTTCGAGTGCGTCAGTCTCGACGACTGGCGGAGAGAGGCTCCGAGCACCGCGGCACCGGGGGAACCACGAGCCGGTGGCGCGCACCCGCACGAACGGCGCCGGGCCGTCGTTGCGGATGTGGAGAGCTGGCACTCGCACTTCGGGTTACTTCCCCGCCTCGCCGCGGACCACGAGATCCTCCTGTCGGGCGTGACGCCGGTCGAACACGGCACGTTGCTCAAAGGGGACCCGCTCCCGCCGCTGGTTCTGGACCCCGCCCGGAGCGCGGTGATCCGCGACCCCTCGGGTACCGTGCGCAGAGTGCGCTGGCCGGAGCGCGCGTTCTGCGACGAGACGCAGGATTCGGGAACCGCAGTTACAGACTCGTGGGTACCCCGGAACCGACCATGACCTCGCCGACCAGGCTTCCGCCGCCCATGACCTCGAGCCCGAGCCTCGGGAGCAGGTGCTGGACTCGAGCGACGTCAACGGCGCCTGCGGCGACGAGCAGCTGCAGGCCGACCAGCGTCGTGCCTCGGCTCGACCCGTCGAGCATCTTCACCGCGACCGCAGACCCATCCGGAGCGGCCAGCAGGAGCACACCCTCAGCGCCGGATTTCGCCAGCACGCCGAGCTCGGCGATAACCAGCGCGTTCGGTCGCCCGTGGCCATCGATGAGCCAACCGTTCGAGCACACCGAGCGCCACACCGAAGCGGCTGCCTTGAAGAGCGGGAACGGCGAGGCAGAGCTCGCCGTGGCGAGACGACTCGCCGCAGCCGCCAGGCCCACCAAGCTCACCGCGAACACTGGAGCGCCGCATCCATCGACTCCGACGGCGCTCGGCCGCTCCCGGGTCATGCGCTCGATCGTGTCGCGGACTGCCAGCTGCACCGGATGATCAGCAGACAGATACCCCTCCGTGGGCCAGCCCTGCGCAACGCAGGCGGCCAGCATTGCCGCGTGCTTGCCGCTGCATTCCATGTAGACGGAGGCGGAGGGTTCACCCGCTCGCACGAGCGCATCTCGCGATGCCCGGTCGCGCGGCCAGGCGGCGGGGCACGCGAGCGCGCGGTCGTCGAGTCCGCTGGCGTGCAGGAGCTCACGCACACGCGCGACGTGCGCCGGGGAGCCAGGGTGGCTGCCGCAGGCGATCGCCGTTTGCTCGTCGGTCAGGTTTGCCCCGAGCGCCAGCGCGGTCTGCGCCTGGAACAGCTTCAGCGCGGATCGCGGGAACACCGGCTGGTGCGCGTCCCCGAGCTCAGTGCGAGGCGAAGCGTCCGGATTAGTGAGCACCGCCGCGCCGATGTGCCGAGACTCGATGAACCCGGAGCGAACCACGACGGCGAGTTCGACGGCGTCTGCGGCCGACAGCGTTGATGCTTCACTCATGATCGGGCAAGCCTACGCGCTGATCCCCCCGGCGGGCCTGCACCCGCTCGGCCGGGCGGCCAGGCAGTTCGACAGCAAGCGGTCGGCGCTGCGGGTCTACGCTTGACCTCCGTGGAATCTGTCTTGCTGTTCATCATCGGCGTGCTGGCCGCAGTTATCGGGCTCGCCGCCTCCATCGCGCTCCACGAGGTCGGGCACCTCGTGCCTGCGAAACGCTTCGGGGTGCGCGTCACGCAGTACATGATCGGCTTCGGCCCGACGCTCTTCTCGCGAACGCGGGGAGAGACGGAGTACGGCGTCAAGGCGATCCCGCTCGGGGGGTACGTCGCGATGATCGGCATGTACCCGCCAGCTCAGGCCGGCGAGGCCGCGCGCACCGGAGGAACCGGCTTCATGTCGAGCATGATCGACGACGCGAGGCTCGCATCAGCTGAAGGAGTCGCCCCGGGGGAGGAATCGCGCACCTACGCATCGCTCCCCGTCTGGAAGCGGATCGTGATCATGGTCGGTGGTCCCGCGATGAACTTCGTGGTCGCGATCCTCGGCTTCATGATTGTCTGCTCAGGCTTCGGGCTCTACCAGCCGAGTACTACCGTCGGTACCGTCTACGAGTGCGTCGTACCCGCGGGGTCCGCCGCGCCCGCAGCCGGCGAGCCCTGTGCGACCCCCGCGCCTGCGTTCGAAGCCGGGCTGCTTCCCGGAGACAAGATCACCAGCGTCGACGGGGTAGCGGCGGAGAACTGGGACGTCCTCCAAGACGCCATCCGAGTCAGCCCTGGCGAGGCGATCTCGCTCGGGGTCGACCGCGCGGGCGAGCAGCTGCAGCTCGAGCTGACGCCTCGGGTGAACACGGTGTACCAGCTCGACAGCCTCACGGGTGCGCGGGTCGAGGCCGCGGATGGCTCGTACGTGACCGAGGAGGTCGGGTTCGTCGGCATCACGCCAACGCAGGAGCGGACCAGGCAATCGCCGCTCTACGCCTTCACGATGGCTGATGCCAACATCCGGGCAGTCGGGAACTTCATCATCACGATTCCGGAGCGCATCGTCGAGATGTGGAACGCCGGCTTCGGTGGCGCTGAGCGCGACCCGAACGGGCCCATGAGCGTTGTGGGGGTCGGAAGGATTACCGGCGAGGTCGCCGCCGAGACCAGCATTCCAGTGGTCGACAGGGTCGCAACGATCGTGCAGCTCGTCGCGTCCGTGAACATCGCCCTTGGGGTGATCAACCTGGTGCCGCTCCCGCCACTCGACGGCGGGCACATCCTCGCCGCCCTCATCGACGGCATCCGTCGCAAACTCGCGAAGCTGTTCGGGCGCCCTGACCCTGGCCCCTTCGACACGGCGAAGCTGCTCCCGGTGACGCTCGTCATCGCCGGGTGCATCATGGCGATGAGCGCACTGTTCATCTACGTGGACATCGTCAACCCCATCCGCCTGTTCCAGTAGCTCGGGTGCGTCGATGCAAGAGCCTGAACGCGCGTGACGGACTGCATCACTACGATTTCCCTTGGAATTCACCGAAGTGCACGAGACGACACGAAGAGACGGCTGGCGAGAGCAGCCGCGGAAAGAGGCATCCGTGACGATTGTCGGCGGTCAGCAGCTCAAGCTCAGCCACCAGGAGCTCCAGGAGGCTGGGAGGTCGATCGGTGCCGTGTCCCGGGCCTTCGCGCACAAGGTGGTCGGTCAGGCGCAGCTCCGCGAGACGCTGCTTGTCGGGTTGATGTCGGGCGGGCACGTGCTCCTCGAGTCCGTCCCCGGGCTGGCGAAGACGACTGCCGCCCAGACTCTGGCGCAGTCGGTGCGCGGGTCGTTCAGTCGCATCCAGTGCACCCCCGACCTCCTTCCGTCCGACATCGTCGGCACGCAGATCTACGACGCCGCCGAGCACCGCTTCTCGACGCAGCTTGGCCCTGTGCACGCCAACTTTGTGCTGCTCGACGAGATCAACCGGTCGAGCGCCAAGACACAGTCGGCCATGCTCGAGGCGATGCAGGAACGCCAGACGACGATCGGCGGCACGCTGTACCCGCTGCCAGATCCATTCCTCGTGATCGCCACGCAGAACCCGATCGAGCAAGAAGGCACGTACGTGCTGCCCGAGGCGCAGCTCGACCGGTTCATGCTCAAGGACGTTCTGGAATACCCGAACCCAGCGGAAGAGGCCGAGATTCTGCGTCGTATTGACGAGGGCGTCTTCGAGCACGGGGAGCCGCCCGCCGTTGGGCTGGCGGACGTGACGCGCCTTCAGGAGTTGACGGCCCGCGTCTACGTCGACAAGGCGATCACGGAGTACATCGTGGGTCTCGTCTACGTCACGCGCCACCCGGGGGAGTACATCGCGCCGGAGCTCGCCAGACTCGTCGAGGTCGGTGCTTCACCGCGTGCCTCCATCAACTTCGCGAAGGGCGCGCGGGCGGTGGCGCTCCTGCAGGGTCGAGACCACGTCGTCCCCGAGGACGTGCGCAGACTCGCGCACCGCATCCTGCGCCACCGCATCATTCTCGGATTCGAGGCCGACGCGACAGGCGTTCGAGTCGAGCAGATCATCGATGCCGTGCTCGGGGCAGTTCGCACTCCGTGACGATGTCCAGCGAACGACCCCTCCTCTCGAAGGTTAAGTCGAAGATGTTCCTGCACGCGCGAAGGCGCGTGCTGCACCTGCTCGACGGCCAATACGCATCCCACCTTCGCGGGCGAAGCATGGACTTCGACGACCTTCGCGAGTACGTCGCCGGCGATGAGATCAAGGACATCGACTGGAAGGCGAGCGCCAGGGTGGGCGAGCCGCTCGTGAAGCGCTACGTCGCCGAACGGCGGCACCGGGTGCTGTTCGCCGTCGACGGCGGGCGAAACATGGCTGCGCTGTCCGCGAGCGGCGAACCCAAACGTGAGGTGCTTGTGACCGCCCTCGGGATCCTCGGCTACCTCGCGATTAGGCACGGCGACGAGGTTGGCCTCGTGACCGGTGACTCGGAGGGCGTTCGGCAGCTGCCCTTCCGCAGCACGACGTCGGCACTCGAGCGGATGCTCCACGCCGTCTACGACACGGTCGGTCTTGAGGGGGCCACCAGCGACATGAACGCCATTCTCGATCGCGTTCGTCGCACGGTCAGGCAACGTGCGCTCCTCGTCGTCATCGCCGATGAGTTCGACTGGGACGACGAGCGTGCGGCGCTCGTGCGCCGCCTCGCCGCGCAGCACGAGATCGTGTGGTTGCAGATCACCGATGCGGAGCCGCACCAGCGTGGTCGGCGCGGTGAGCTCGCCTTCGACGTGGAGGGGACCTGGGCGATGCCGAGCCTCTTCGGCGGCGACCGCCTGCTCGAGCGCGAGTTCGAGTACGCCGAGCAGAAGCGCACGATCGACATGGAGCAGACCTTCGAGGCGAACGCCGTCTCGTATGCGGAGGTTGCGAGCGAGGCGCAGGTCGCGCCGGTCCTCCTCGCGCTCTTGAAGGCGAGGGCCAATGTTCGCCGCTGACGTCCAGCCGCCCGAGGGCACCATCATCCCCGTCATCGACTACGCACAGTTCTGGCTGGTGCTCGGCTTCTTGATCCTCGCGGCCATCGCCGCCTACTACTTCCTGGTCGTGTTCCTGACTCGGCCGCGCCCGCCGAAGGCGCCTCCTGTCCTCCCGCCAGCTCGGCCCCCGGTCCACGCCCTGCAGCAGGAGTACCTGGAGCGCGTCGACGATGTCGCACGGCGTGCGTCTGCGGGTGAGCTCACTCCGCGGCGGGCGCATGCAGAACTCAGCGTGCTCGTCCGCGGGTTTGTTGCCGCAGTGTCGACGGTTCCGGCTGACAAGATGACGCTCACCGACTTGCGGCGGACGGAACTTCGTGGGGTCTCCCATGCCGTCGGGCAGTACTACCCGATGGTCTTCGGTGCCCATGATCCGCGAGGAATCGAGGCCGGCGTTGCGGCGGCCAGGGAGGTGATCGCGACATGGCGATAGCGCTATGGTGGGTCAGCCTCGCGCTGCTTGCAGCCGCGGCCGTGGTCGCGCTGCTCGCGTGGTGGCGCTCGCGCCGGCGACGCCGATCGGGGGCCATCCCCGTCGCCAACTCCCGCCGCTTGACGCGACTTCCTGCGTACCGGCGCGCGCTCGTGCGGTACTCGAGCCTCATGACCGCGGTCGGGGTTGTGCTCGCAATCCTGCTCGCCGTCACGAGCGTCGCGGCCGGTCGTTGGGTCTATCAGCGGGTGGAGTCGCCCGAGAAGTTCAACCGCGACATCGTCCTGTGCCTCGACATCTCCGGCTCGATGGTCGACTACGACGTCGAGGTGCTCGATCGCTACCTGGAGATGCTGCCCGGGTTCGATGGCGAGCGCATGTCGCTCATGCTGTGGGACGCGACCGCGGTGCAGCTGTTCCCGCTCACAGACGACTACGCCTTCGTCGAGGCTCAGCTGCAGCAGGTGCGGGACGAGATGGAGTCCGCGTCGGGTGGCTCGAACATCGAGTACTCGTTCGCGCAGGGTACCCAGAGCGCCGCGGGTGCGTCGCTTGTCGGGGACGGACTGGCCTCCTGCGCCATGAGCTTCGGCGACTACGACCCGGCCGCAGATGACGGTAGGTCGCGATCGATCATCTTCGCGACGGACAACGCCGTGAACGGTGACCCGCTCGTCTCCTTCCCGGAGGCGGCCGACTACACGGAGCAGCGGGGGATCAAGATCTATGCGCTCGATGCCAACCAGTTCGAGGACGCGTTCGCTGACCAGTTCCGGACGACGATCCTCCAAGTCGACGGCAGTTACTTCAAGCTGACCGACCCGGCGAGCGTTTCCGGAATCGTTGACCAGATCACGAGTGAGCAGACATCGCTCATGGTCGGGCAACCGCAGTTGCTCATCACCGATCGACCGAACGTCTGGCTCATCCTGATGCTCGTCTTCGCGTCCATCTACGTCGTGCTGGCATGGAGGTTGCGATTATGACCTGGAACCCGATCCTGCCCGCCTTCGTTCTCGTGCTCGTCAGCGTCCTGCTGCTTGGCTTCTGCGTCTTCGCGCTCGTCAGGGCAAGTGACCGTCGTCGGCGCATCAACTGGGCACTTCGCCTCGCCGCGTGCGCGCTCATCTTGCTCGCCGCGTTCCGTCCGGGCATCGGCAGCGCGCCCGCACCGAATCTGCAGAGCGAGGTCGATGTGCTGTTCGTCGTCGACACGACGGCGAGCATGGTCGCGGAGGACTGGCAGGGTGCGCCCCGCCTCGACGGGGTGAAGGCGGATATCTCGGCGCTGGCGTCCGCGCACGAGGGGGCTCGCTTCGGGCTCGTCACGTTCGATGCCGCAGCCGTGCAACGGCTTCCGTTCACCTCGGACACGACAGCGCTCGACTCGTTGCTCCAGACGCTGCGTCCAGAGGTGACGCAGTACTCGAGGGGGAGCTCCATTTCGATCGCGGAGCCGCTTGTGAAGGACATTCTGGAGTCCGCCTCGGAGGCGGAACCGGAGCGTGCTCGGGTCGTGTACTACCTGGGCGACGGCGAGCAGACGGCAGACACCGAGCCCGACTCGTTCGGCGACCTCGCGGGCTACCTCGCCGGCGGCGCCGTCTTGGGCTACGGCACCGACGCCGGCGGGCCGATGCGGGAGACCGCTGGCACGATCGACGCCGGCGAGCCGGGCTACATCGTGGATGCGCAGGGCCAGCAGGCTCTCTCCGTCATCGACCGGGGCGCGCTGCAAACCATCGCGGATGAGCTCGGCGTACCGCTCGAGGTGAGGGAGCCGGGCACCGAGGTGGTTGCCGCGGAGGTGGATAGCTCGCGGGTGACACAGACCAAAGGCAGCGCCGAGACGGCATTCGAGGTCTACTGGATCCTCGCCATCGCCGCCTTCGTGCTCCTGCTCAGGGACGTCTGGGAATCGGTGAAGCACTTCATCGAGCTCAGCAGGGCGAGGGGAGGGGCGGCATGAGTCGTCGTGAGTCGAAGAGCAGGAACACGCCGCTTTCGTATACGGCGGCTGCCGCGAGGCGCAGGAGGCGGTTCATCCTCTTTAGCATCCCGTTCGCCCTCATCGCAGCGGCGTTCGCGGCGAAGCTCATCAGCATGTCGGTCATCGCCGATCGGACCGTGGCGCTCTACGCAGATGCAGACTACGAGGGGAGCATGAACTCAGCTCAGCAGCAGAAGTTCGTGAACATCCTCGAGAGCTGGAAGGCCCCGTACAACACGGGCACCTCCATGCTCCAGCTCGGCCTGCTCGAGGAAGCTCGCAGCGAGTTCGAGGGTGCGTTGCCGATGGCTGAGCCACCGCAGCAGTGCCCCATCCGGGCGAACCTCGCGATCACGATCGAACGCCAGGGTGACGCGCGGCTCGCCGCTGAGGATGCGGCAGGCGCGGTCACGCTTTGGCAAGAGGCGCTCGCCGTGCTGGAGGCTCGAGACCCGAGCTGCGCCTCCACGGAGTTCGAGCCGCCGACGACGGAATCTGCGGAGCGGATCCAGCAGAAGCTGCAGCAGCAGTCCGAGGCCCAGGAGCCGAATGACGGGGAGGAGCCACCGGAGTCGACGCAGTCGCCCGAGATCACCGAGCTGGAGGAGCAGCTGCAGCAGAACCAGCAGGATCGGCAGGATGAGCTCGACCAGGACCGCGGCCAGACTGAGGGCGATTCGTCGCACGATAAGCCTTGGTGACCGGCGGCGCGTGGTCAGGAGGGCGGAGCGTGCCTCGTGCCCCGATCACGCGCCGCGCCGCGCACGACTAGCATTGGCGGGGTGACTACTCGCCTCTCCAAGCTCTTTGTCCGCACCCTCCGCGAAGACCCCGTCGATGCCGAGGTGGCCAGCCACAGGCTCCTCGTGCGCGCCGGCTACATCCGGCGCCAGGCGCCAGGTGTCTTCGCGTGGCTGCCGCTCGGCCTCAAGGTGAAGCGCCGCATCGAGCAGATCGTCCGTGAGGAGATGGAGGCGGCCGGCGCCCAGGAAGTGCACTTCCCAGGGCTCCTCCCGGCCGACTTCTACGAGGCGACGGGCCGCCTCGACGACTTCGGCGATGGCATCTTCCGCTTGGAGGACCGCAAGGGCGCGCCCCTGGTGCTCGCCCCGACGCACGAGGAGGCGTTCACGCTTGCGGTGAAGGACCTCTACTCGTCGTACAAGGACCTGCCGCTCGCGATCTACCAGATCCAGGACAAGTACCGCGACGAAGCCCGCCCTCGAGCTGGTCTACTGCGAGGTCGCGAGTTCACGATGAAGGACGCGTACTCGTTCGACATCGACGACGCGGGGCTCGACGCCAGCTATCAGGCGCAGCGCGACGCGTACGAGCGCATCTTCGACCGTCTGGGGCTCGAGTACGTGATCGTCGCGGCGAACGCGGGAGCGATGGGCGGCTCGCGGAGCGAAGAGTTCCTGCACCCGACCCCAGTCGGCGAGGACACTTTCGTGCGCTCGCCCGGCGGATACGCGGCGAACGTCGAGGCGTACGTCGCCCCGGCGCCCGCCGCCATCGACTCGAGCTCAGCGGGGCCCGTCACGATCTTCGACTCCCCGGAGACTCCCACGATCGCGACGCTGGTCGCGCACGCGAACGCTGTCGTCGCGAAGGTGGACGGCCGCGACTGGACGGCTGCCGACACGCTCAAGAACGTCGTCGTCGCGCGCATCCACACTGACGGCACGCGCGACCTCGTCGTCGTGGGTATCCCCGGAGATCGGGAGGTCGACATGAAGCGCCTCGAGACCGCGCTCCAGCCGGCAGAAGTCGAGGCAGCTACCCAGGACGACTTCGCCAAGCACCCGGGCCTCGTCCGCGGCTACATCGGGCCCTGGTCGGCGAACGGCCAGGTACTCGGGGAGGAGTCGAGCACCGGCATCGCCTACTTCCTCGACGAGACCATCGCAGAGGGTTCGAGCTGGATCACCGGCGCGAACATCGACGGGAAGCACGTGCATTCGCTGGTCGTCGGTCGTGACTTCTCGGCGGATGGGCGCATCGGGGCCGCAGAGGTCCGCGACGGCGACCCGGCCCCCGACGGCAGCGGTGCCATCACGACCGCTCGCGGCACGGAGATTGGGCACGTCTTCCAGCTCGGACGAAAGTACGCCGAGGCGCTCGGGCTGAAGGTGCTCAACGAGCAGGGCAAGCTCACGACGGTGACAATGGGCTCCTACGGCATCGGCGTGACGCGCAATCTCGCGCTCATCGCCGAGGCAAACCACGACGACCGAGGACTCATCTGGCCAGAGCAGGTGGCACCCTTCGACGTGCAGGTCATCGCGACGGGCCGCAACGAGGAGCCCTTCGCGGTCGCGGAAGAGCTCTCCGCAGTCTTCGACGAGGCTGGCCTCGACGTCCTCTACGACGACCGGAAGAAGGTCTCTCCCGGGGTGAAGTTCGGTGACGCCGAGTTGCTCGGAGTTCCGTGGATCGTCATCGCGGGCAAGGGAGCAGCCGACGGCCAGGTCGAGCTCTGGAACCGCCGCACGAACGAGCGCGACGCGGTCTCGAAGGACGACGTCCTCGAACTGCTGCAGTCCAAGCGCTCGCAGTGACGCCCGCGCGGGATGGGGCGGCGCCGCGCCTCATCCCGCGTGTCCACCAGCGGACACTGGTGGGCGCCATGGGGTAAACTTGTTCTTTCATCTGAATAGAGGGAGCGCCATGAAGATCGACCTTGCTGTCCTGAGGATTCTCGAGCGAGAGCGTGAGATTCCGTTTGAAGAACTCGCCAGCATTCTCGAACAGGCGATTCTGACCGCATACGAGAAGCACGTCTCGCAAGAGCTCGGCCAAGACATCCCGCCGGCCTCGACCCGGGTGCACCTCGACCGCAAGAGCGGCGAAGTCAACGTGTTCGTGCCGGAGCTTGACGATGACGGCGAGATCATCGGCGAGGCTCAGCTTCCCGCCGACGACTTCGGACGCGTCGCTGCGTTCGCGGCCAAGCAGGTCATCAATCAGCGCATCCGCGACATCGGCGACGACAAGGTGCTCGGCGAGTTCCGCGGACGCGAAGGCGACATCGTCGCCGGCGTCATCCAGCAGGGCCCGAACCCGCGCATGATCCACGTCGACCTCGGCACGGTTGAGGCGATCCTGCCGCCCGAGGAGCAGGTGCCGGGTGAGGACTACTCGCACGGCCGCCGGCTGCGCGTCTTCGTCACCAAGGTCGAGCGAGGCACCAAGGGCCCGCAGATCACAGTCTCCCGCACTCACCCATCGCTCGTTCGCAAGCTGTTTGCGCTCGAGGTGCCTGAGATCGCCAACGGTGTCGTCGAGATTGTCTCGCTCGCTCGCGAGGCGGGCCACCGCTCGAAGATCGCGGTCCGGGCGACCCAGGAGGGCATCAACCCCAAGGGTGCGTGCATCGGCGAACTCGGTGCGCGGGTCCGCGCCGTCACCAACGAGCTCGGCGACGAGAAGATCGACATCGTCGACTACTCCGACGATCTGCCGACGTTCGTCGCCAGCGCGCTGAGCCCGGCCAAGGTCTCGAGTGCCTTTGTCATCGATCGCGCGACGAAGGCTGTCCGCGCCCTCGTCCCCGACTTCCAGCTTTCGCTCGCGATCGGCAAGGAAGGGCAGAATGCGCGGCTCGCAGCGAAGCTCACCGGTGCGAGAATCGACATCCAGCCCGACTCGATCCTCGAAGACGGAGACGAAGCGCGCGCAGAGGGGTAGTATGTCGTCTGTACGAACGTGCGTTGGATGCCGTTCGCGCTCCGCACGGAGTCAGCTCCTCAGGGTTGTGCTTCGTCAGGGAAGCCTCGAAGTCGACATCTCGGCGAGTCTTCCAGGGCGCGGAGCCTGGATCCATCCGACCGCCGAGTGCACCAGGCTGGCCATTGAGCGGCGCGCGTTCCTGCGGGCTTTCAAGATCGGTCAGGTGGACACCGAGGCGCTCAGCACGCACGCGAGCACACTGGAGCAAGGCGAACTGCTCTACAACGAGAAAAGGTTGATCGGACCATGGACTAATCATGAGTGACTCACGATGAGGCACATCCGACTTTAACGGTCCGCTCCTGTCTGGGCGGGCCTCAGACAGGAGAAAAGTGGCAAAACCACGCGTACATGAAATCGCGAGCGAGATGGGTGTCGATTCCAAGACAGCCCTCAAGACCCTGCAAGACATGGGTGAGTTCGTAAAGAGCGCTTCTTCGAGCGTCGAGCCCCCGGTGGCCCGTCGACTTCGCGAGGCGCTGAAGAGCAACGCCGCAGGAAGCGCGCAGCCACAGGCTGCGGCGCCCTCGGCATCGAAGCCCGGCGCACCGCGTCCGGGTGGAGCAACGCCATCGAGCGTTCGCCCCGGAACGAAGCCGGGCCCGTCGACGCCTTCCGCTCCAGCGGCACCTGCGGCACCTGCGGCGCCTGCGCCAAAGGCAGCATCGTCGGCCCCGACGCCTGGCCCGAAGCGCAAGCCAGAGCCTGCTCCTGCCGCACCGGCTGCTCCAGCCGCGACGCCAGCTCCTGCTGCGCCCGCAGCTCCAGCACCGGCCGCGGAGAGCGGCGCACCCAAGCCCAACGCTCAGCGTCCCGCCGCTCCTGGCGACGCGAAGCCTGCGCAGGCTGACGGAGGCGCAAGCCCCTCGATTCCGCGTCCCCGTGGACCTCGTCCAGGTCCCCGTCCCGGCAACAACCCCTTCGCATCCAGCCAGGGCATGGGCCGTTCGCGCCCGGGCAACAACCCGTTCTCCTCGAACCAGGGCATGCGCCCGGGTGGCGGTTCGGGTGGCCCACGTCCCGGCGGAGCGGGCGGTCCCCGTCCGCAGAGCCCAGGCGGTCCTCGCCCCGCAGCTCCGCGTCCCGGTCAGCCTCGTGTGCTTCCAGGCGCTCGTCCCGCAGGTGCGGGCCGGCCTGGCGGCCGTCCAGGCGGCGGTGCAGGTGGCGGACGTCCAGGTGGCGCCCCTGGTGCCGGTGGCGGATTCGCGCCTCGCCCAGGTGGCGGCGGCGGACGCCCAGGTGGTGGCGGTCGCGGTCGCGGTTCGACCGCGGGTGCATTCGGCCGTGGCGGCGGAAAGTCGAAGGCGCGCAAGTCCAAGCGGACGAAGCGGGCAGAATTCGAGATGCGGGAGGCCCCGAGCGTCGGCGGCGTCAAGGTTCGCCGCGGAGACGGCACGACGCCGATCCGTCTGCGTCGTGGCGCCTCGATCTCGGACTTCGCTGAGAAGATCGACGCCAGCCCCGGCGATCTCGTGACGGTGCTTTTCCACCTCGGTGAGATGGCGACGGCGACCGAGTCGCTCGACGAGGCCACCTTCGAGGTGCTCGGCGAGGAGCTGGGCTACCGCATCCAGATCGTCAGCCCAGAGGACGAAGACCGCGAGCTCCTCGAGGGCTTCGACATCGACCTCGAGCAGGAAGCGGAGGACGAAGGAGACGACGTCCTCGAGATCCGCCCGCCGGTCGTCACTGTCATGGGTCACGTCGACCACGGAAAGACGCGCCTGCTCGACGCGATTCGCAACGCGAACGTCGTCGACGGCGAGGCCGGTGGCATCACGCAGCACATCGGTGCCTACCAGGTGTGGCACGAGCACGAGGGCGTCGAGCGCGCCATCACGTTCATCGACACCCCGGGTCACGAGGCCTTCACGGCCATGCGTGCCCGCGGCGCCGACGTCACCGACATCGCGATCCTCGTGGTCGCCGCCGATGACGGCATCATGCCCCAGACGGTCGAGGCGTTGAACCACGCTCAGGCTGCGAACGTGCCGATCGTCGTCGCGGTTAACAAGATCGACAAGGAAGACGCCAACCCGGCCAAGGTCCGCGCACAGCTGACCGAGTACGGGCTGGTCGCCGAGGAGTTCGGTGGCGACACGATGTTCGTCGATGTCTCCGCGCGCAACAACCTCCACATCGATGACCTGATCGAGGCGGTCCTCCTCACGGCGGACGCCGGTCTGGACCTTCGCGCCAACCCCAACAAGGAAGCGCGCGGTATCGCGATCGAAGCGAAGCTCGACAAGGGGCGCGGTGCGGTCGCGACCGTCCTCATCCAGTCGGGAACGCTCCGCGTCGGAGACCCGATCGTGGCCGGAACGGCCTACGGACGTGTCCGCGCGATGCTGGACGAGAACGGCAAGGTCGTCACCGAGGCCGAGCCGTCCCGCCCGGTCCAGGTGCAGGGTCTGTCGAGCGTTCCGCGCGCCGGCGACACCTTCATCGTGACCGAAGAGGACCGCACTGCGCGTCAGATCGCCGAGAAGCGTGAAGCCGTGGAGCGCAACGCCAGCCTCGCGAAATCCCGCAAGCGCATCAGCCTCGAGGACTTCACCCGTGCACTCGAAGAGGGCAAGGTCGAATCGCTCAACCTCATCATCAAGGGTGACGTCTCCGGTGCCGTCGAGGCGCTCGAGGAATCGCTGCTCAAGATCGATGTGGACGACTCGGTGCAGCTGCGTATCATCCACCGAGGTGTCGGCGCCATCACGGAGTCCGACGTCAACCTCGCGACGGTCGACAACGCAATCATCATCGGGTTCAACGTCCGTCCCGACACGAAGGCGCGCGAGCGCGCTGCTCGTGAGGGCGTGGATGTGCGGTTCTACTCGGTCATCTACGCAGCGCTCGAGGACATCGAGAACTCGCTCAAGGGCATGCTCAAGCCCGAGTTCGAAGAGGTCCAGTCGGGTGTTGCCGAGATCCGCGAGGTGTTCCGCTCCTCCAAGTTCGGAAACATCGCAGGTTGCATCGTCCGCAGCGGAACGATCACGAGGAACGCGACCGCTCGGGTCATCCGCGACGGCATCGTCATCGCGGACAACCTCGCGATCGACTCGCTTCGTCGCTTCAAGGATGACGTCACCGAGGTCCGCACGGACTTCGAGTGCGGTATCGGCCTCGGTAAGTACAACGACATCCAGGTCGGTGACGAGATCGAGACAACCGAGCTCGTGGAGAAGCCGCGCGCCTAGGTGCTCACTCGGTGGCCTCGCTGCTCGCAGCGAGGCCACCTTCGGCGGGGTCCTGGCCAGCTGGCCGGGACCCCGCCTTCAGCTTCTCCGCAGGTTGAAACGCGGCGGACGCAATTGACTGACTGCAACAGCACACGAGAAAGTAGCCACCATGGTCGATCATTCACGGGCACTGCGACTCGCGGACCGCATCAAGGTCATCGTCGCCAAGACGCTTGAACGCGGTGTGAAGGACCCGAGGCTCGGGTTCGTCACCATCACCGATGTTCGAGTCACGGGCGACCTGCAGCATGCCACCATCTTCTACACCGTCTACGGAGACGAGAAGGAGCGACGGGACACCGCTGCCGCGCTGAGGAGCGCGACGGGCATGCTCCGCACCGAGGTCGGCAAGAACATCACCTCGCGCCTCACGCCGAGCCTCGAGTTCGTTCCAGACGCGATCCCCGAGAACGCCGACGCCATCGAGGCGCTGCTTCGCGAGGCACACGACCGTGATGTCGCTTCGGCGCAGCAGGCGAAGACCGCGAGTTACGCGGGAGACGCGGATCCGTACGAGAAGAAGGATGATGAGGACGCCTGAGCCCCTGTCGCGGTCTGACGGCCTTGTTGTGGCCTGAGGGTCCGCTCCCTTCTCGGCACTGGCCGGCGACGATTCAGTCGCCGGCCAGCGCTATTTCTGAACGGTTTCGCGTGACCACGAGCCCGTCGCCTCGGAGTGTCGACAGCGCGCGGTCGAAGCGTTCGGTGTCGTCGCCGGTTGGATCGAGGTGCCTGCGCAGGAATTCGACCTCCACGCCGCCAGGTATGGCTCGCAACTCCCTGAGCACCAGGCCGCGCATCTCGCGGTCAGATCCCGCGAACTTCGCCTGACGTCGCTTGACGGTGGCCGATGCGGGGCGTCCCAGAGCTACCCAGGCGCAGAGCTCTGCGACCGGACAGTCGTCACACTTCGGGCTCTTCGACGTGCAGATGACGGCGCCGAGTTCCATCGAGGCGGCGTTCCAGAGGTTGGCGGCGGCTTGGTCGCCGGGGGCCACGGAGCGCATCTCCGTCTCGTCCCTTGCGGCAGAGGGAGCCCATGGTGTCTCCTCGCCGAGGAACGCTCTTGCGAGCACTCGGCGTACGTTCGTGTCGACGACTGGCTCGGGGATGCCGTAGGCGAACGACAGCACGGCGGAGGCCGTGTAGGGGCCGACTCCCGGGAGCGCGCGCAGCTCGTCCCGGCTCCTCGGCACGACCCCGCCATGCTGCGTGGTGATGGCTCTCGCGCAGGCCAGCAGCCACAGCGCCCGCCGCGGGTATCCGAGACGGTCCCAAAATCGAAGCACCTCGGCTTCCGTGGCAGCAGCCAGAGCGGCGGGCGTCGGCCAGCGTTCCATGAAGTCGAGCCACTTCGGTTCGACGCGAGCCGCCTGCGTCTGCTGGAGCATGGTTTCGCTCACGAGCACGCCCCAGGGTGTCGTGGATGCTGCGCGCCAGGCGAGCGGTCGGTGGCTGCGGGCGAACCACTCGTTGACGGACGAGGTGAGAACACTGGCGCGGGTGCTGGCGGCGGACAGCTTCGGCGAGCCATCCTCGATGTCGTGGACGAGGGCCGTGAGGGAGGCGTTCACGGGGCAGGGGATGCCTGACGCCGTGCCCTGCGCTGCGACGGCTCCGTGCAGGGCGTCAATCTCCGTCTTCTCTCCGCGACTGATGCTCTGCTGCGTCGAGGCGTAGTTCGGAGTCGGTCCGAACGCGGCGGAGAGCTCGCGCGCGAGTCGCCGGTCGCGCGCGCGTGCGGCGGCGGCGTCGGCGGGTACCGCATTCGCGAGTGCGGTGAGTTCGCTGTCAAGCGGTCCGAGCTCCACGATTGCCGCCCCGCTGGCGGTGCACACGGAGAGCAGCTCGCCGATGCTTGCTGCGAGCACGCTGAGCAGCTCAGGGTCTCTCCCGACCTCTTGCACGCTGAGGCCGGTGATCGCCGGGAGCGCGTTCACCTGATTGATGAGGAGCTTGCTCCAGAGCGCCGATGCGAGGTCTTCCGTCACGGTGCAGTCGAGCGCGGGGGAAAGCCGCGCTGCGAGCTGGTCCAGCTGTGCTCTTCTGCGGACGCGGGAGGTCCCCACCGTGAGCGTGCCCGTTGCGGTCGCTTGAACCTGGCCCGGCGCTGGTCGGTTTACCGCGAAGGTGGCCAGCCCGCCCGCGACGAAGCCGGTCCGCTGCGAGGCCGGGACGTGCTCGAGCATGCGCTCGACCGTGGCTGCCCCCTCGAGCCCGTTCTGGACCACGATCGTTGGTGCCGCGGCGACGGCGAGCAGGTGCGGCTCAACGGCGCGCCGGGTGTCGTGTGCTTTGACCGCGATGAGTACGAGGTCGAACGCGCCTGCGAGCTCCGTCGTCTGCGTGAACGAGGCGCGGTGCTTTCCGTAGGCACCGGTGAGCAGGAGCTCGCGTCGCGCGCCTCGTCCAGTGTCAGCCGAGTCTCGTACCACGAGCACAACATCGTGGCCGGCTCGGTCGAGGAGGAGGGCGAGCGTTCCGCCGACCGCACCCGCGCCGATGACCGCAACTCGCATCCTGATCACTCCTTCGCCTGCGCCAGACCGGTGTGGCCTCGCCGAGCGCTCCCCGCCCGGCGGCCGAGATCGAGCCTACGGGCACCGTAGGATGTTGGGGACATGACGACTCCAGCTCCTGGCCCCAACGGTGTCCTGCTCCTCGACAAGCCGCAGGGCCCGACAAGCCACACGCTCGTCTCGATGACCAGGCGGGCACTCGGCACGCGGAAGGTTGGCCATGCTGGCACGCTTGACCCCATGGCATCCGGCCTCATGATCCTTGGCGTCGGTGGCGCGACCAGGCTGCTCACCTACTTCGTGGGCGATGACAAGGAGTACTTCGCGACGGTCCGACTCGGCATCGCGACGAACACCGAGGACGCCGAGGGCGAGGTCACGGCGACTGCACCAAGCGAGGCGGTAGCCGCGGTGACCCCCGAGCGCATCGAAACGGCCATGACGGCGTTGCGCGGCCCCATTCAGCAGATCCCGTCGTCTGTCAGTGCGATCAAGGTTGACGGAGTGCGCTCGTACAAGCGAGTCCGCGACGGCGAGGAGGTCCAGCTGGCGGCGCGATCGGTCACGATCTCAGAGCTCGACCTGCGCGCCTCCCGTGCCGCGTTCGTCGGCGATCAGCCGGTGCTCGACCTCGACATCCGTGTCTCGTGCTCGTCAGGCACATACATCAGGGCACTGGCTCGAGATCTGGGCGAGGCACTCGGGACCGGGGCGCACCTCACCGCGCTGCGGCGCACGCGAGTCGGCGACTTCGACGTCACCGACGCCGCGGCCCCGGAGTCCGAGGGGCTGGAACGACGCCTTCTGTCTCCAGCCCAGGCTGCCCTGCGTAGGTTCGCCGCGTTTGATGCGAATGCGCAGCAGGCCGCTGATCTGC
This sequence comes from Pseudoclavibacter helvolus, assembly GCF_049707175.1. Lineage (GTDB taxonomy): Bacteria > Actinomycetota > Actinomycetes > Actinomycetales > Microbacteriaceae > Pseudoclavibacter > Pseudoclavibacter helvolus_A. The sequence continues at coordinate 35,378 of NZ_JBNAFM010000018.1, forward strand.
GCAACGGGCGCAAGGTGCGTCTCGGGCCAGATGTGCCCGAAGGCCGCCTTGCGGCCATCGACCCGGACGGAGACCTCATCGGCATCGCCACGGTCACGGGCGGAGTGCTGAAGTCGGAGTTCAACATGCCGACTGGGGCAAAGGCGTGATCGAGTGGTTCACCTGGGTGCTGTGCCTCGTCAGCGCCGCGGCGGGTCTGTTCTGCATCATCGCCGGAGCCACAGGGCGCAAGCCTGGGGACGTGACGGTTGGGGCGGTGGCTCTCGTGGAGCTCCTGCTCGTGGTGCAGTTCGTCATCGCGCTTGTGGCTCCCGCGCTGGGCAATCAGCCGGTCGGAGATGCGCTCGAGTTCTGGATGTACTGGGTCGTGGCCATCATCATTCCGCCCGCCGCGGTCTTCTGGGGGCTCGTCGAGCGCACGAAGTGGTCGACCGTCATCCTCGGAGTCGCGGCACTCACGATCGGCGTCATGGTCTTCCGGATGCATCAGATCTGGATCGGCGCGAGTCCCTTCGTCGGGGGGTCGGCGTGAACGCGCAGCAGAGCCCCAGGGGCGAGCAGGTGGGCTACGCAGGAGCACGCGGCGCTGGGCGTGCGCTCGTCGTCGTCTACGCGGTACTAGCACTGGCGTCGATCGGTCGTAGCTCGTATCAGCTGATCTCCAAACTGGGGGAGGCCCCACTCGCGTACTCGCTCTCGGCTGCGGCCGCGCTGGTGTACCTGCTCGCGACGATCGCTCTCGTTCGACGAGGTTGGGTGTGGAACCGCATCGCCTGGTTCACGATCGTCTTCGAGCTGGTCGGCGTGCTCGTGGTGGGGTCGCTGACGCAGTTCCACCCGGAGCTCTTCCCATCTGACACCGTGTGGTCGGACTTCGGCGTGGGCTACGCGTATATTCCTCTTGTGCTCCCGATCCTCGGCATCGCGTGGCTCGAGACAGGAAGATCGAGACGAAAGAGGGAACGTGCGGCTGTTCACTGACCTGGCTGAGCTGCCGGCGGAACCGGCACCGAGTGCTGTCACCGTCGGCAAGTTCGACGGCGTGCACCGCGGCCATCGCTGGTTGCTCTCACGCCTCGTGGAGGAGGCCGCTTCGCGGGGTCTTGAACCCGCGGCGGTGACGTTCGACCGGCATCCGCTCTCGCTCATCACGCCAAGCAGCGAACCCGAGCCGATCACGTCGCTCCCGCAGAAGATTGAACTGCTCGAGGAGACGGGGCTCGGCTCAACGCTCGTCCTCCCGTTCGACGACGAGCTCGCCGGCATGGGTCCTGAATCGTTTGTCCGGGATCTGCTCGTCGACGCGCTGCGCATGAAACTGATCGTGGTCGGTCGGGACTTCCGCTTTGGCGCGAAGGGCGCCGGCGACGTTGCGCTGCTGCGCGAGCTCTCGACGACCTGCGGGTTCGAGATCGTCATCGCCGACGACGAGATGGCCGAGGATGAACGCTCCCACGCTGAGCGCAGGGCTTCTTCAACATGGGTCCGCGAGCTCCTGTCGACCGGCGACGTCCGCGCGGCCGCCGAGGTGCTCGGTCGCAACCATGTCGTCCGGGGCGAAGTCGTGCACGGTGCCAAGCGGGGGAGGGAGCTGGGCTTCCCAACCGCGAACCTCTCACCCGACCTTGAGGGCCTCATTCCCGCGGACGGCGTCTACGCGGGGTGGTTCCGGGGCGGCGAGACCAGCGCCCCTGCCGCAATCTCGATCGGCAACAACCCCACGTTCGATGGCGTGCCCCGCAAGCAGGTCGAAGCCCATCTGATCGGCGAGACGGTCGACCTCTACGGTTTGATCGCAGAGGTCGAGTTCGTCGAGCGCATCCGCGGAATGGAGAAGTTCGACAGCATCGACGCGCTGAAGGAGCGCATGGCGCTGGACGTCGATGAGGCCGCAGACACGCTCGGGGGCAGCTACGTCGTCTGACGGCGCAGGCCGGGTGTCCCGCGAGGCGCGTGCGCCTCGCGGGATTAGTCGTCGAGCTGCACGCTGCGACCGAAGAGCCTGAGCACGATACGGGCCGCGGTTCCCTCGACGACCGGGCCAGAATCGCCGATCTGCCAGCGGGCATCCGTGGCACGAAGCCGGTTCCGCCTCGCAAGCGAGGCGGCGCTCGTGAGCGGAACGCGGGTGCGAACGAGCGCGACGGCGCTCGTCGACCGCGGGCTGAGGCGGATACGGAGCCCGAGCGCCTCGGTCATGTCGTAGGTGTGCACGACGGCCTCGGTCAGCTCGGAGATGCCTGCCCTGGTGGGGGAGACCACCTTCGCCGCGGCGATGGTGCGAATGCGGGCGACGAGCTCGTCGGTCGGAGCAGCGGCCTCGCGCTTCGCGACCTCGTCCAGGTAGGAGTCGACGCGAAGCCCCTTGCGGAGCACACCTCGCGAAGCTTCGCGCACCAGCTCCGAGGTCGGAGAGCCGAGCCGCCAGGTGAGGTGGCCGGCAACGTCGCGCACGCTCCACCCGTCGCACTTGCTCGGCGAGTTCCATTGCTCGGAGGTGAGCCCGGAGAGGAGCGTCGCAGTTCGGTCGAGCGTCGTGGCGATGTGAGCGCTCCAGTCGCCTGCAACCCGCTTCGACGGCGTGAAGTACGGCCGATCAGGATCTGGGAAGGGGCGTTGTGGCACCAGGCAATTATCGCACCCGCTCGGAGTCTGTGCCCCACAACGACACGTCGTTCCCGAGTCGAAACCTTCGGGTCGCCTGGCGTACACTGTGAGCGCTGGTGTCTGAGGGAATCTGAACTCTCCTCGAGACCTGCATGACATCCGGGAGCTCGTCACTCGAGTGGGCCGACGCCCGCCTCACTGCCGGTCGCCGCGTTCGGCGCCGAAGCTGCGACCTCCGCCCGGCTCAACTTCACGATCCCTGCCACGTTGCATAAGGAGGGGCATGTCTCGTAGGACACGCGCCCAAGCTGGCGGTCGCGCCGGCGTTCACACCGCGCCACGCCACCGCAAGCCGGTCGACAACACCGGCGTCATCCCTCAGCTCGCGAAGGCCGCACGGGAGGTCGAAGCCTCCGCACAGCGCGGCAAGGTTTCTCCGTCGAACCGCACGAAGTTCCAGGTCATCGCCCTCCTCATGCGCGAGGAGCGCGCGAAGGCCAAGGAGACGACGGAGCTCGGCGAGCATGACAAGGCAGAGGCGCTCAAGCGCCTCGACGGCCTCGCTTCGATCCTCGCGAAGACCGCCGCTCGCGACACCTCGCTCATCAGCCTCCTCGAGCCGGGTGCTCCGGTCAGCGAGGCGGCGAAGGCCCTGCGGAAGCAGATGCTTTTCGCCGGCGGCATCGAGATGGTCGTCGACGAGCAGCCAGAGCCGGAGGCGCAGGCCGAGAAGCTGCCGCCAGAGATTGCGCAGCGTCAGGTTGTGCCCGGATCCGTGAAGGCACGCACGCGGTCGAACCCGTTCTTGGCGCCCGTGCTCACGAACCTGAACATCCCGACGCCGCACTACTCGCGCCTGTCGAACTGGGAACTTCTCGGCCCGTTGCTCCGCGCCTTCGAGACCGGTGCCGGCGGAAACGCGGCCTCGATGGAGCTGCCCCCCGCGCCCCGTTGGGATCGCATCTCGCCACCTGGTCGCGAGCTCATGGACCATCAGGCTCGGCTCCTCGCCAGTGTTGCCGAAGGTCACCGTGCGTACTTGCTCGCCGACGAGCCCGGACTCGGCAAGACCGCTCAGGCCCTCCTGGCCGCGTCTGTCGCCGACGCCTACCCGCTGCTCTGCGTCGTCCCCAACGTCGTGAAGACCAACTGGGCTCGCGAGGTCCAGCGTTGGACGCCGAATCGTCGCGTCACCGTCATCTCCGGCGACGGGCAGGACATCGACGCGTTCGCCGACGTGTTCATCGTCAACTATGAGATCCTCGACCGCCACCTTGGCTGGCTCACCTCGCTCGGCTTCAAGGGCATGGTTCTCGACGAGGCCCACTTCATCAAGAACCTGCAGTCGCAGCGATCCCGACTCGTGATGCAGCTCGCACACAGCATCCGCGCACGAGTCCCCGGTGCCGACCCGCTGCTCATGGCGCTCACTGGCACGCCGCTCATCAACGACGTCGACGACTTCAAGGCCATCTGGCAGTTCCTTGGCTGGCTCGAAGGCGACAGGCCATCGCAGCAGCTGCTCGACCGTCTCGATGAGACGGGCCTCGTTCCGAGCGACCCCGGCTTCCTAGCGGCGGCGCGACAGACGGTCATCGATCTCGGCATCGTCAGGCGACGCAAGATCGATGTGGCCGCAGATCTGCCTGCAAAGCGCGTCGTTGACCTGCCGGTCGAGCTGGACTCAGACGAGGGGCGCAGCATCCGTGCCGCCGAGGCTGCGCTCGTCGCGCGCCTCCTCGAGCGCTACCGGCGCATGGCGTCGGCCGCAGGACTCGAGCCGGGCGTTGTCGACCTCGAGCGGGTCAGGATGATCGCTCGCCAGGAGGTGGAGGAGTCGAAGGCCTCCTCGACCGGTGCAAGCATCTTCACCATGCTGCGAACCATCGGAGCCGCGAAAGCTCGCCTGGCTGCGGAGTACGCCGGTCAGATCGCACGTTCGGCGGGCAAGGTCGTGTTCTTCGCGAAGCACATCGAGGTCATGGACGCGGCGGAGCGGACCTTCGCCGACAACGAGATCTCGTCGGTCTCCATCCGTGGCGATCAGAGTGCGGCAGCGCGTCAGGCCGCTATCGACGCGTTCCAGAACGACCCGAGTGTGCAAGTCGTCGTCTGCTCACTGCTTGCCGCCGGTGTCGGCCTCAACCTGCAGGCCGCGTCGGACGTTGTGCTCGCCGAGCTGAGCTGGACCGCCGCGGAACAGACGCAGGCCATCGACCGCGTGCACCGCATCGGCCAGGAGGAGCCCGTCACGGCGTGGCGCATCGTCGCCGCTCAGACGATCGACGCACGCATCGCCGAGCTCATCGACGCGAAGCAGGGCCTGGCCCTGCGCGCCCTCGAGGGCGTCGACACGGGCGAGCAGTCGGCCGACAGCATCCAGGTGGATGCGCTCGCGAGTCTCCTCGAAGCGGCGATCCGAGGTGCGCGCCGGCAGTAGGCTGAGGTCAGCGCGGGATCTCAGACGACGAAGTTGGAGGACCATCAGGTCATGTCAGAAACGCAGGAATTCCGTGTCGAACGCGACTCGCTCGGCGAGATGCGGATCCCCGCAGGTGCCTATTGGGGCGTGAACACGGCGCGTGCGCTCGAAAACTTCTCGATCAGCCGCCGGCCCATCAGCGTGTATCCGGATTTCATCGTCGCCTACGCGCAGGTCAAGCAGGCCGCCGCGAGGGCGAACCTCGAGATCGGTGTGCTCGACCAGGAACGCTCGTGGCTCATCGATCGCGCGTGCCAGGACATCATCGACGGCAAGCTCCACGATGAGTTTGTAGTCGGTGTGATTCAGGGCGGTGCGGGCACCAGCACCAACATGAACGTCAACGAGGTCGTCGCGAACCGCGCCCTTGAGCTCGCCGGCAGGTCGTTTGGTGACTACGAGTTCCTGTCGCCGAACGACCACGTGAACCGTTCGCAGTCGACGAACGACACGTACCCGAGCGCCGTCAAGGTGGCGCTTGTACACGCGACCGAGCGCCTCATCGATGAGTTCACGCTGCTGCAGAACTCCTTCCGAGTGAAGGGGAGCGAGTTCAAGCACATCCTGAAGATCGGCCGCACGCAGCTCCAGGACGCCGTGCCGATGACGCTCGGCCAGGAGTTCAGCGGCTTCTCGACCACGATCGCTGAGGACATCCAGCGCCTGCGCGATGTGCTCCCGCTACTGCTCGAGCTGAACCTGGGCGCCACGGCTATCGGCACCGGCATCACCGCAGAGGCGAGCTACGCGTCAGCTGTGATGCGGCATCTGCGCAAGATCACGGGCTACGGCGAGCTGCAGACGGCCCACGACCTGATCGAGGCGACCAGCGACACTGGCGTGTTCATGTCGCTCTCGAGCGTCATCAAGCGTACGGCCATGAAGCTCTCGAAGATCTGCAACGACCTTCGGCTGCTGTCCTCCGGACCGCAGGCTGGCCTCGGCGAGATCAACCTGCCCGCGCGTCAGGCGGGCTCGTCGATCATGCCAGGCAAGGTCAACCCGGTCATCCCGGAGGCCGTCAACCAGGTGGCCTTCGTCATCGCCGGTGCTGACGTGACCGTCTCCATGGCCTCGGAGGCTGGACAGCTCCAGCTCAACGCCTTCGAGCCCGTCATGCTGCACACGCTCATGCAGAACTCCGCCTGGCTCCGTCGAGCAGCACGCACGCTGCGCGTGAACTGCATCGATGGCATCACAGCCAACGAGGAGCTGCTCGCATCGCGGGTCTCGAGTTCCGTGGGCGTCGTGACGGCGCTCACCCCCTACGTGGGTTACTCCGAAGCCTCGAAGCTCGCGAAGGAAGCGCTGACGACCAACGCCACCATCGCGGATCTCGTGGTCGAGCGTGGGCTCCTCAGCAGGGAGGAAGTCACCAGCATCCTCTCGCCTGAGCGGCTTTCGGGCATCCAGGCCGTCACGAGCGCCATCCCGATCATCTCCCAGGCGCAGGCCCTCGCGCTTGAGGACAGCCTCGATCGGGCGGATCTCAGGGACCTCTCCTAGCGGCGCGGATTGTCTCGAGGCGGCCGCTCGAGATGACTTCGGCTCCGCCGGTGCGTGCACCGGCGGGGCCGAAGTCATCAGCAGGGTTGGTCGCTATCGGGCAACCTTCTCGTCGCCATGGTCACCGTCGGCTGGGCGGCCGTCGGCATGGGTCGAGTCCGTCGAGTGCTGGTCGTCGGACGTTGCCGCCGCGTGCCGGGGCGACGTTGTCTCACCCGGAGCGACCATGGCGTCGGCATCGTCGTCTTCAAAAGTTTCGAGCACGTCCTCGCGCGCCTGGCCAGCGCGGACCAGTGTCTGCACCTGAGACTCCAGGCTCTTCTCGACCTCTTCCTCGACGCGCCTTTTGACGTCGTCGAAGCCCTCGTCGACCCGCTTGCGCATGTCCTCGAGTTGCTCGTCCATGCGCCGACGCATGTCCTCGAGCTGGGTGTCACTGCGCCTGCGGAGGTCCTCAGCGGAGACCGTCATGCGCTCCGCGAAGGCCTTTGACTTTCCGCCGAGGTCCTTCGCTACCTCCTCGGCGTGGACTCGACTCGTGCTGATACCAGCGATGAAGCCGACAGTGGCACCGAGAAGAAATCCGAGACGCATCATGGCTCCTAATCTACCGTGCGTCCGGAAGAGTCGACTGGCCGTTCGCCGCACGGGTCCCCGCTTGACTATGCTGACCGCAGCGCCCGCGAGGCGCAGAGCCCCGCGTACGCCGCGACCTCGTGGCTCACGATCCGGACAGCTACCCCAACGCACGGAGGAACATCGATGAGCAGTGCCACGTCCGTCGCGCCGAAGGGGCGTCGAAGGCTGACGCGAGGCAGGCTCACTTGGCTTCTGCTGCTCGGCTTCGCCGTGCTGCTCTCCGTCGGTGTCGTGGCCTGGCTCTTCAGCGAGCTCCGCTTCGCGGCACTCACCATGGCGATCCCCGCGCTGGTCCCGCTCGGACTCGTTCTGGCCGCCGTCTGGTGGCTCGACCGCTGGGAGCCCGAGCCGCGCATCCTGCTCGCCTTCGGCCTGTTCTGGGGTGCCGGTGCTTCCGTCGTCGGCACGCTGGTCACCGGCGGCATGATGCTCGATGTTGCAAGGTCCTATCTTGCGACCGAGGGCGACGTCAGCAAGTTCTCGGTGCTGATCCAAGCCCCGATCTCCGAGGAGGCGATCAAGGCCGTCGGCCTGTTCCTCATTCTCGTCTTCGCGAGACGCCACTTCGACAGCCCGCTGGATGGGTTCAGCTACGCCGCGGTCATCGGGGCGGGCTTCGCGTTCACCGAAAACATCATCTACTTCTCCCAGGCGGCTGAGTCCGCGGCCGGGTTCGCCTCGACCTTCATCGTGCGTGGCATCTTGTCGCCGTTCGCCCACGCGCTGTTCACCGGCATCACAGGGATGGCCATCGGGTGGGGCGCGCGCCGTGGCGGCTGGCTGCGCCCGATTGCCATGGGCATCGGCGGGCTCTTCATCGCCATCCTCGCCCACGCCTTCTGGAACGGCGGTAGCCTGCTCATCCTGCCGCTCCTCGGCGTCGACCCGAGCAACCAGTTCGGCTGGCTGATCTTCTACCTCGTCGTCCAGCTGCCGATCTTCCTCCTGCTCGCCTGGCTTCTCGTGAAGCTCCATGACCGCGACCGTCTGATCATCGTCGACCGCCTCGGCGAGTACGCGGACGCGGGCTGGTTCACGAGCTCCGAAGTCGCCATGATCGGGGACTGGAGCGCACGCGAGCAGGCCTTCGCGTGGGCCAAGTCGGTGAGTCCGGAGGCGGACCGGGCCATGCGCGGCTTCGTGCAGGATGCGTCGCGTCTCGCATTCGCCAGAGAGCACGCTCGCGTGAACAAGCGCGACCCCAGTCGCCGCGTCGTCGAGAAGCGCATGCTCGATCGGGTCAAGGAACATCGCTCGCAGCTGGCCGCCTTCGGCGTGGCAGGCAACAGGAGGGCCGCATCGTGAGCGTTCCCCAGCAGCGCCAGGGACAGTGGGCGGCGACTGGCGCGCACCGGCCCGTCGACCCGCAGTTCGTAATTCCGCAGGCGCCCACGAAGGGCGAACTCGCGATGCGGATCACGACGATCGTGGTGATGAGCCTCGCGGCCGTCATCATCGCGGTGGTCCTGTTCCTCGCCTACCTCGGCAGCAGTGATGTTATGCTCCTCGGCAGCGTGCTCGCGGCTCTCGTCCCGTTGTTCGTCGTGTGGATGGTCGTGTGGCTCATCGACCGCTGGGAACCGGAGCCTCGAATCCTGCTCATCGGCGCCGTGTTCTGGGGTGGTGGGATCGCGGTCGGCGGGGCCCTCCTAACCGGTCTCCTCCGTGAGCTGCTCCTCCCCGGCGCGCTCCCCGCGTGGTGGGGGCCTTCGGTCGAAGCGCCTATCGGCGAGGAGATCTGGAAGGGGCTCGGGCTCATCGTCATCTACGCGGTCGCGCGTCGCCACTTCAACGGGCCCACCGACGGTCTCGTCTACGGCGCTTTGCTCGGTGCCGGATTCGCCTTCACGGAGAACATCCTGTACTTCTCGGCCATGTGGCAGGAAGCCGGAGTCGGCGGCTTCGTGGCGCAGTACTTCATCCGCGGCATCGCGCTGCCGCTGCTGCACCCAATGTGCGTCTCGCTCACCGGAATCGGGATGGGGATCGGCGCCCGCCGCGGGGGATGGGGGGCGGCACTCGGCGGCTTCGCCGTCGGCCTCATCCCAGCCATGGGCCTGCACGCGCTCTGGAACGTCGGCTCCGGTCTCGCGCAGGAGGCGGCCGGCAGCCTTGGCCTCATCGCGTTCTTCGCACTCATCATGGTGCCGATCTTCATCGCGTGGGTCGTGACGATCTTCGTGCTCCGGAAGCAGGACGCGCGCATCATCGTCGACCGCCTGTCTGAATACGCAGCGGTGGGCTGGTACTCGCAAGCCGAGATCACGATGCTCTCGACGATGCGGGGCCGATCAAGCGCGCGGGCCTGGGCGCGAAGGTCAGGCAAGCGAGCCGACAGGGCGATGCGCGATTTCATCACGGAGTCGACGCGGCTCGCGAGCGTCCGGCATCAGGTTGTGCTCGACCCCAATCGCACGAGCAAGCTGCTCGACGAGCGGCTGCTGCTGCGGCGGCTGGGCGAGCTTCGAGCCGAGCTCATCCGTGCCCAGGGTCAGCCGCACGGCGCGTCATCCGGGACTCGTCCAGGCTCCGGCGCTTGGATGTAGAGCATGACAAACACTGATCGCACAAAGCCAGAAGTCGACTTCCCAGGCGGGGAGGCGCCAGCAGAGCTGGTCACCGAGGACATCATTGTGGGCGATGGGGCGGTGGCTGAAGCCTCTTCCACGGTCGACGTGCACTACCTCGGCGTCGAGTTCGAGTCGGGTGAGGAGTTCGATTCCTCCTGGAACCGCGGCGAGTCCGTCAACTTCCCGCTCAAGGCCCTCGTCCGTGGGTGGCAGGAGGGGATTCCCGGGATGCAGGTTGGCGGTCGGCGCAAGCTGGTTCTGCCCCCGCACCTCGCGTACGGCGCGGCCGGCGGAGGACACCCCCTCTCGGGCAAGACGCTGGTCTTCATCATCGACCTGCTCGGCGTGAGCTGACTCTCGGAACCTGCTATGCTCTTTCGGTTGCCGTGAAACGGCCGCGGATCAAGAGAGCTCGCACGCTGTGTGTTGAGCGCCGCGCAACGAAGAGAAGGGGGTCTGTCAATGGCACTAAGCGCTGAGGGCAAGAAGGCCATCATCGAAGAGTACGCAACGCACCCGGGTGACACTGGCTCCCCTGAAGTTCAGGTTGCCATCCTCACCACGCGAATCAAGGAGCTCACCGAGCACCTCAAGGAGCACAAGCACGACCACCACTCGCGTCGTGGCCTGCTCCTCCTCGTGGGCCAGCGTCGTCGTCTGCTCGGCTACCTCGCCGACGTCGACATCGCGCGTTACCGTTCGCTCATCGAGCGACTCGGCCTTCGCCGCTAAGCACTTTCTGCAAAAGAGCCCCTGCCTCCGGCAGGGGCTCTTTTCCGTCTCCAGGTAGGCACGAACTGCTCGATGGCGACACACTCGGGCTGGCCAGCCGACACTATGCTGTTGCCATGGCAGCCCCTCGAACTCCAGCGAAGCAGCAGACTGACGCCAAGGGCCAGGCGAAGAACGCGAGCGAGGGCGACGCCGCCCTCGTCGCCGCGGGCAAGCCTGCGGCGAGCGCCAGTACTCGAACGCGCAAGAGCGCCGCCAACTCGGAGGGTTCCTACCGCCTCAATCGAGCTGGCATCCCCGACATGACTCCGGAAGTGGACGAGCTCGCCGAGTTGCGAGATGAGGATCCGCTCGGTGAGGCGTGGCGTCACGGGTACCCGTACGACAGCAAACTCCCGCGCAAGGAGTACGAAAAGCAGAAGCGTGCACTGCAGATTGAGCTTCTGAAGCTCCAGACCTGGGTCAAGGAGACGGGACAGAAGGTCGTCATCATCTTCGAGGGCCGGGATGCGGCGGGCAAGGGTGGTGCGATCAAGCGGTTCATGGAGCACCTGAACCCTCGCGGCGCCCGAACCGTCGCGCTGGAGAAGCCCACTGAGAAGGAACGAACCCAGTGGTACTTCCAACGCTACGTCGAGCACCTACCCTCTGGGGGTGAGATCGTGCTCCTTGACCGTTCCTGGTACAACCGCGCTGGTGTGGAGCGCGTCATGGGGTACTGCACGCCGACGGAATACCTCGAGTTCACGCGCTCGGCGCCCGAGTTCGAGCGCATGCTCGTCAATTCGGGCACGACCATCATCAAGTTCTGGTTCTCCGTCGGACGAGCTGAGCAGCTGGCGCGCTTCGCTGCCCGCCGCGACGATCCAGTGCGCCAGTGGAAGCTGAGCCCCACCGACCTCGCCTCGCTCGACAAATGGGACGAGTACAGCGAGGCGAAGGAAGCCATGTTCTTCTATACCGACACCGCCGAGTCGCCGTGGACCGTGGTCAAGTCGAACGACAAGAAGCGGGCGAGACTCGAAGCCATGCGCTTCGTGCTCTCCCAGTTCGACTACCCGTCGAAGGACGAGAGCGTGGCACACGCTGCAGACAAGAAGATCGTCGGCTCCCCGAGCAAGCTCTACGACGAGGGGGAGAGGCCGACCGGTGAGTTCCCGCTCGTGAAGGAACTCCCCGGGGTGTCCCGCAAGAAGTAGCTAGGGCCGTTCGGCAATCGCCGCATCGGTTCCAGCCGCTCGTCGCCCTGCGCTGGTAGAGTCAGTCACGCAATCACTCAAGATACGCGGGGCGGCGAGTAGCTGGTCCTCGGTGGTGGGTTCCTGTCGTGGCTTCGCGTCGAAGCGCGAACAAGACAGAGGTCTTCTACTGACGATCAGCCCGGGATGACCCGGTCGCGCTCTCCCTTCGCGTGCACACGCTTAAGGAGGAGACCTCTTGGAAGGTCCCGAAATCAAGTTCTCTGAAGTTGTCCTCGACAACGGCAAGCACGGTCAGCGCAAGATCCGCTTCGAGGCAGGCCGCCTCGCACAGCAGGCACAGGGCTCGGCCGTCGCCTACCTCGACGACGAGACCATGCTGCTCTCGGCAACGAGCATCTCGAAGAACCCGAAGGAAAACTTCGACTTCTTCCCGCTGACGATCGACGTCGAAGAGCGCAGCTACGCCGCGGGCAAGATCCCCGGATCGTTCTTCCGTCGCGAGGGACGTCCCTCGACCGAGGCGATCCTCGTCTGCCGCCTCATCGACCGTCCGCTGCGCCCCTCCTTCGTTAAGGGTCTCCGCAACGAGGTCCAGGTCGTCGTCACGGTGCTCTCCATCGCGCCCGGCGAGTTCTACGATGCGCTCGCCATCAACGCCGCTTCGCTCTCGTCGCAGCTCAGCGGTGTGCCGTTCTCCGGTCCGATCGCAGGTGTGCGCCTCGCGCTCATCGACGGTCAGTGGGTGGCATTCCCCAAGTTCGAGCAGCTCGCTGAGGCGGTCTTCGATCTCACTGTCGCGGGACGCATCGTCACGAAGGCGGACGGCTCCGAGGACATCGCCATCATGATGGTCGAGGCCGAAGCCACCGAGCACGCGTGGGGTCTCATCCAGGCTGGCGCACAGAAGCCCGATGAGGCGGTCGTCGCCCAGGGCCTTGAGGCCGCCAAGCCGTTCCTCACGCAGCTCGTGAAGGCGCAGCAGGAGCTCGCAGACCAGGCCGCGAAGCCGGTCGTCGAGTACCCGGTCTTCCTGCCCTACACGCAGGAAGCCCTCGACGCCGTCACGGCGCTCGCACACGACGGACTTGTCGACGTGTACCAGATCGCCGGAAAGATCGAGCGCCAGGACGCCGACGACGCGCTCAAGGCCCGTGTCAAGGAGCAGATCGCCGCGAAGATCGAGAGCGGTGAGCTCGACGCCTCCGTCGCCGGTCAGGTCTCGGCGGCCTATAAGGACGTCACGAAGGACGTCGTTCGCGGCCGCATCCTCCGCGAGGGCAAGCGCATGGACGGTCGCGGCGTCGCCGACATCCGTCAGCTCGACGCCGAGGTCGATGTTGTGCCTCGCGTGCACGGCTCGGCGATCTTCCAGCGCGGCGAGACGCAGATCCTCGGCGTCACCACGCTGAACATGCTCAAGCTCGAGCAGCAGATTGACTCGCTCTCGCCGATCACGTCGAAGCGCTACCTGCACCACTACAACTTCCCGCCGTACTCGACCGGTGAGACCGGACGTGTCGGGTCGCCAAAGCGTCGTGAGATCGGCCACGGCTTCCTCGCTGAGCGCGCCATCGTGCCGGTGCTGCCCAGCCGCGAGGAGTTCCCCTACGCCATCCGTCAGGTGTCCGAAGCCCTGGGTTCGAACGGCTCGACGTCGATGGGCTCCGTCTGCGCATCGACGCTCTCGCTGCTCAACGCCGGTGTGCCACTGCGCGCTCCGGTCGCCGGTATCGCCATGGGGCTCGTCTCCGACGAGGTCGACGGTGAAACGCGCTATGCCGCGCTCACCGACATCCTCGGTGCAGAAGATGCGCTCGGCGACATGGACTTCAAGGTCGCTGGCACCTCGGAGTTCGTGACGGCCATCCAGCTCGACACGAAGCTCGACGGCATCCCCACCTCGGTCCTCGACGGGGCGCTGACGCAGGCTCGCGATGCGCGCATCCAGATCCTCGACAAGGCGATCAACGCCGTCATCGACACCCCGGATGAGCTCGCTGCCACGGCTCCGCGCATCATCTCGGTCCGTGTGCCGATCGACAAGATCGGCGAGGTGATTGGGCCGAAGGGCAAGGTCATCAACCAGATCCAGGACGACACCGGTGCTGACATCTCGATCGAGGACGACGGCACCGTCTACATCGGCGCGGTTGACGGCCCCTCGGCGGAGGCAGCGCGTGCAGCGGTCAACGCGATCGCCAACCCCACTAACCCTGAGGTCGGCGAGCAGTACCTGGGAACGGTCGTGAAGATCGCGTCCTTCGGTGCCTTCGTTTCGCTGCTCCCGGGCAAGGACGGCCTGCTGCACATCTCCGAAGTGCGCAAGCTTGCCGGTGGCAAGCGCGTCGAGAACGTCGAAGACGTGCTCGGCGTCGGACAGAAGATCCTCGTTGAGATCACGAAGGTGGACGACCGCGGAAAGCTGTCGCTCGCACCCGTGATCGAAGAGACGGCGGCAGAAGAGGGCGTCGCGCTCGAGGCAAGCGCCGAGTAATTCCGCTTCCTCACCCACGAGATGGCCCCGCGCGAGATGCGCGGGGCCATTTCGGCGTACCCGGGGTCTACGTCTCGTGTCGCTGGGAGTTCTCACGTCGCTGCCACCGGGGGCGCCGTCACGCTCTAGGCTTGACTGGTTATGCGCGAAGCCATTGAACTGCCCCTTGACCTTCCCGAGATCGAAGCACGTGTGTCGAACGGTGGACTCTTCCGCCGCTCCGTGCTGCCGAGCGGGGTGCGCCTGCTGACCGAGGAGGTCATCGGCGCCGCAAGCACGAGCATTGGTCTCTGGGTGCCAGTGGGGTCACGCGACGAGCTCCCGCACGAGTACGGCTCGACGCACTTCCTCGAGCACCTCCTGTTCAAGGGCACGCCGTCTCGCACGGCGTTCGAGGTGTCTGCCGCCTTCGAGCGTGTTGGAGGAGAGGTGAACGCGCAAACGGCGAAAGAGCACACCCTCTACCACGCTAAGGTGCGCGACGCGGACCTCCCGATGGCCGTCGAAGTGCTGAGCGACATGATCACCTCGAGCGTGATCGACCGCGATGAGTTCGAGATCGAGCGCGGCGTCATCATCGAAGAGCTTGCGATGGCCGACGACGACCCTAACGACGTGGTCTGGGAACGGTTCTACGAGACCCTGCTGGGCTCGCATCCGCTTGCTCGCCCCATCGGCGGGACACCGGCCTCGATTCGCGCGGCCGAGCGCGACGCCGTCTGGAGCTCCTACAGGCAGCATTACCGCCCGGAGGAGCTTGTCGTCACGATCGCTGGGGCTGTCAACCACGACACCGTCCGGGCGCAGCTCGAAGGGCACCTTCGTGCAGGGGGGTGGGACCTCGACGCTCCTGCCGCACCGGTCGACCGTCGCGCGACTTCCTTGGAGGTTGGTTCGGCGCTCCCCACGGGCCCGCTCTCCGCGATCGACCGCCCGCTGGAGCAGCTGGCGCTCGTGATCGGTGGGCAGGGCATCACGCAGCTCGACCCGCGACGCGAGGCCTTCGGGTTGATGCACCGCATCTTCGGCGGCGGCATGTCGTCGCGCCTGTTCCAGGAGATCAGGGAAAAGCGGGGCCTCGCGTACTCCGTCTACTCGTTCGGCGGTAGCCATTCTGACCTCGGGGTGACCGGGATGTACGCCGGATGTGCACCGGACAACGTGCTGCAGACTGTTCGGGTGCTCCGCCAGGAGGCCGAACGGCTCGTGCAGGACGGTGTGACGGCGACAGAGCTCGCCGATGCCAAGAGCGCCAGCGCCGGGGGTTCAGCGCTGGCGATCGAGGACGCAGACACTCGGATGTCGCGCCTTGGACGGGCCGAGATCCACACGGGGCGCTTCTACGACCTCGAGGCCGCGCTCTCGCGCGTCGAGGCCGTAACCCTCGACGAGGTGCAGTCTGTGGCGGCCGATATGTTCAGCGGCGAGCTCGTCGCCTCTGCCGTCGGTAAGCTCTCCACAGAAGCAAGGAACGAACTGGAGCGCCGCTGATGTCGCACTACCTCTACCTCGTCAGGCACGGGGAGCAGGAGAACGCAGAGCACGGCATCAACGATGGTCCGCTCTCGGAACGCGGTCGGGCGCAGGCGCACCTTATCGGCCGCAGGCTCGCCTCGGTTCCGCTGAGCGAGAGCTACACCTCGCCGCTCGACCGTGCTGTCGAGACCAGTGCGGTCATCGACCAGTACACGAGCGGACCCGCGGCGCTCGAGTCCACGCTGCTGTTCGACTGCATCCCCACCGGTCAGGACGGGGCGCCCCCCACCTACGACGGTTTCTTCGGTGGCATCGGCGACGAGGTGGTCGAGGCGGGCATGGCGCAGATGAACGACGCGTACGACACGTTCTTCAGTAAGAGCAGGGAGGATCGACACACCCTCCTCGTGACGCATAACTTCGTGATCGGGGAGTTCGTGCGTCGAGCGCTCGACGCACCCGAATGGCGTTGGCTCGGACTCAACTCGGTCAACACGGGGCTCACCGTCGTGCGGGTCCGCACCCGCAAGCCCGCTGAGTTGCTCCTGTTCAACGACCGGGCGCACCTGACTCCCGAGCTGCAAACCGGAGTGAACACGGCCATCGTCGTCTGACCACCTGGCGCTGTTGCGCGCCCCGCGGCGACCTGTCATCGCGGCGGGGGTGGATGAACGAGGCCGTAGGCTGGTCGGCATGGATACTCAGGTCGCCGTGCTCGGCGCGTCCGGTCGCATGGGAAGTCTGCTGGGCCGCGTCATCGACTCCACCGATGGGCTTGCCCTGCACGCTGCGCTGACGAGTTCGTCGTCTCTCGAGGAGATGCTCGGCGCAGACGTGCTCGTGGACGTGTCGCGAATCGAGGCCTCAGAGGTCGCCGTGCCGTTCGCGCTCGAGCACGGCATCGATGTCGTCGTCGGGACGAGCGGCTGGGACGAGCGCCGGATCACTCAGGTCTCCGAGGCGGTGCCAGCTGACCGCGCCGTCGTCTTCGTCCCGAACTTCTCGCTCGGCTCAGTACTCGGTACGGCGTTGGCGAGCGTTGCCGGCCGGTTCTTCGACTCGGTCGAGATCCTCGAGGCGCACCACGACAAGAAGATCGACTCACCTTCGGGTACGGCAGTCCGCACCGCGGAGCGGATCGCGGCATCACGCGACGAGCCGCTGCTCGCGCCGAATGTTGAGCAAGAAGCCAGAGGGCAGCTTGTAGCGGGCGTGCCGATCCACAGCATGCGTCTCCGGGGCGTCGTCGCGGACCAGCAGGTGGTCTTCGGTGGCGAGGGGGAGGTGCTCACGATCCGTCACGAGACGATCTCGCAGGACGCGTACGTGCGGGGCATCAGGCTCGCCATCGCGCACGCGGTGAGCTCACGGGGTACCACCGTCGGGCTCGACGGGGTGCTGGGTCTCGACGGCCTGCTCGGGCGAGCATGAAGAGCAACGTCTCGACGAAGCTTGGTGTCGCGGCCGTCAGCCTGCTCTTGGTGATCTACGTCGTTTTTGTCGCCGGGATGGCGATCTCGCTCTTCGCAGGTGACGTCGTCGCCAAGATCATGGGCGCGGCGCTGTTGGTGCTGCCGGTCCTCGCGGTGGTGTTCGTGGCGCGCGAACTGCTGTTCGGCGTGCAAACGGAGCGGCTCTTGCGTCGTCTGGCCGACGCCGGCGAACTGCCCGAGGACGATTTACCGAAGCGGCCAAGCGGCCGAGTCGTGCGAGAAGCAGCCGATGAGGACTTTCCGAGGTGGAAGGCCGAGGCTGAGGCCGCGCCAGACGACTGGCGCACGTGGATGCGCCTGGGCCTCGCGTACTCAGCCTCGGGCGACCGGAAGCGCGCACGGGCGGCGCTGCGCGAGGGCATTCGCCTCGAGAAGTCCTCCAGGGCCTCGGCTTGACCGCGTCGGCCCTCTAGACACCTCCGCCTGGCTCTGGTTCGAATTCCGGCGACTTGAGCGCCAGCTCGACGGCGTGAGCCGCGGTGCGGTCTTTGAACGTGAAGCCCGCGTCGAGCAGGCGCGTGGGGCGGATCTCCTGGTCGGCGAGGAAGAGTTCCCGGCCGGCCTTCTGCAGGGTGAGGTCGATGAGGGTTGACGGCGCTTTGAGCTTGTAGGGGCGCCCGAGTTCGCTCGCGAGGTGCTGCTGGATCTCGTCGGCGGTGGCGGGCGCGGGGCCGACCAGGTTGTAGGCACCCTCCGCGTTGTCGGCTTCAAGCAGGAAGCGGAGCGCGCGGACCTCGTCGCGCAGGCTGACCCATGGCCAATGCTGGGTGCCGTCGCCGAGCTGGGAGAGGAGTCCGACGCTCGCCAGGGTCTTGAGCACGGTGAGTACCCCGCCGCGGCCGAGCACGAGTCCGGTGCGGGCCAGCACGACGCGAGTTCCCTCCGGCGCGGTCTGCGCGGCGCGCTCCCAGCGGTCGACCACGCGTGGCAGGAATTCGTCGGTCTCTGGCAACGCGGAATGCTCGTCAAGGACCTGGCCGGGCCGGTCCCCGTAGGCTCCGGACGCGGAGCCGTTGACCAGCAACGACGGTGGGTTCGCGGATGCGGCCATGGCTGCGGTGATGGTGAGGGTCGCGTTCACCCTCGACCGCAGGATCTCCTTCTTGACGTTGTAGGTCCACGGCAGCTTGCTGAGCGGTGAGCCGGAGAGGTTCACGACGGCGTCGGCGCGGTCGAGCACTCGTGCGTCGAGGATCCGCTGGGCTGGGTTCCACTGGAATTCGCCGGGATGCTTTGGCTCGCGCCGGACGAGCCTCGTGACCTGATGGCCGTGCGCCTGGAGCTCCTCGATGAGGCCGTGGCCGATCATGCCGGAGGCTCCGGAGATGAGGACGTGTTTCGGTGAGGTCGCCTGGGTGCTCATACCACCGACGGTAGCCCTCTCAGTTGGGCGGGAGCGCAACGCGAGCGGTGCTGCGGCTGACGTGGGTCCCGATTGCGCCTAGGCTGTGCGGGTGCATCACGAGACCCGAGCTCCAGACTGTGCCCGATCGGGCGGGCGCCGTGGCGCCTAGCACCCTGCCGCTTGGTGAGCCCGTGCCCCCGAGCGGCGAGCTGCCAGAGCAGGCGCTCGTCGGCGCAGAGGCCCGCGATTTCGGCGTGTACATTCACGTGCCTTTCTGCCGTGTCCGCTGCGGGTACTGCGACTTCAACACCTACACGGCGGAGGAACTCGGCGGTGTCTCGCGATCGAGCTATGCCGGCGAGGTGGACAAGGAGATGGCGATCGCGGAGCGAGTGCTGCGCGAGTCCCCGCGCCCTGTCTCGACGGTGTTCTTCGGGGGAGGGACCCCGACGCTGCTTCCGGTCGAGGACCTCGCCGGGATGCTCGACGGCGTCCGCAGCCGCTGGGGGTTGGCTCCAGGGGCAGAGGTGACTGTCGAGGCGAACCCCGATTCGGTCGGTGAGCGTGAGCTCGCGCAGTTACGCGAGGCGGGGGTGACGAGAGTCAGCTTCGGGATGCAGTCCGCCGTCCCGCATGTGCTCGCGGTGCTCGAGCGCACACACGACCCAGCCCGCATCCCGATCGTGGTCGCCGCCGCCAAGCGCGTCGGGCTCGAACCGAGCCTTGACCTCATCTACGGGACGCCCGGCGAGTCGATCGACGACTGGCGTCGTTCGCTGGACATGGCGCTCGAGCAGGAGCCGCTGCATGTGAGTGCGTACGCGCTCATCATCGAGGACGGGACCAAGCTCGCGCGGCAGATCCGCCGCGGCGAAGTGCCGACGGTGGACGACGACCTCCAAGCTGACATGTACGAGCTTGCCGAGGAGCGACTCGCAGGCGCCGGTTTTGAGTGGTACGAGGTCAGCAACTGGTCACTGCGGGGCGAGCATCCATCACGCCACAATCTGTCGTACTGGCGCGACGCCGATTGGTGGGGCTTTGGCCCGGGGGCTCACAGCCACGTCGGCGGCGTGCGCTGGTGGAACGCCAAGCATCCGAGCGCGTACGCATCGCGACTGGCTGAGGGAAGCACCCCGGCCGTCGGCCGCGAGGTGCTCGACGAAGATACGAGGAGATTCGAGCGGATCATGCTCGGCTCGAGGCTCAGGGAGGGGCTCGCGATCTCCGAGCTACCGGATCGCGGCGTCGTCGCCGAGCTCATCGCCGAGTCGCTGGTCGATGGCAGGGCGGCGCTTGCCGGGAGGCTTGTTCCCACGCTCCGCGGACGCCTCATGGCCGATGCGATCGTGCGCCGCATCGCCGCGTGATCGGTGCGGCTTTGCTTTCGGGGCCTGTCAGCTCACGAGACGGAACGTGACCGGGTAGCGGCAGGGGCGTCCCTGGTTCGCCTGGACGGCACCGAGAATGGCGAACACGACCACGGCCACACCGAGCAGCGGGAAGAGCAGCGGCACCAGGAGCGCGAGCGGGCCGCCGAACAGCGCGAACAGCGAGAGCACGCCGATACCGAGCGAGAAGATCGCGGCGGTGATGCCGAAGTTGAGCGCCTCGCGCCCCTCGCTGTCGGCCAGCGGCCCGCGTCTCCGCGTGACCAGCCAGAGGATGAGCGGTCCGACCGCCGGTGCGACGATGTTGAGCAGATGCGCGAAGGTCGCTACGAGGCGGTCGCCGTCGGGGGTCAGCGGGGGCTCGGTAGCGGGCTGTGCCTGATTCGGGTACGTATGCGAGTAGTGGCCCTGCTGCTGACCGGTGTAGCTGGCCTGCTCACCGTACGGGGCCTGCTGGCCGAACGGCGGCTGCTGCCCGAAAGGGGCTTGCTGCCCGTACGCGCCAGGCTGATTGTACGGCTGCGGCGGACGAGCGGAATCCTGTGGGTCGGGCTGCGGCGTCGGTGCGTTGTGATCTGACACTGGATTCCTCTCGATGGGTTCGCTCAAGGCTAATCGGCTTCCTCCGAGGAGCCCTGGGCGTTCCGGTGACGAGGAAGGGCGAACGCGGTAGGATTGGCAGTCTCAGGTTCGGAGTGCCAGTCGGTTTCCGGACGGTCGGCGACGTGTGAAGGGAGGAGCACCGTGGTCTCAGACAGAAGCATGCAGGTGCTCCGGGTCATCGTCACCGACTACGTGACGAGCCGCGAGCCGGTCGGGTCCAAGTCGATCGCGGATCGCCACGACTTCGGAGTGTCGGCCGCAACCATCCGCAACGACATGGCGCAGCTCGAAGACGCGGAGCTCATCGTCGCCCCGCACACCTCGTCAGGGCGCATCCCGACCGACAAGGGCTACCGCCTGTTCGTCGACAGACTCGCCGAGTTCAGACCACTCTCTGGCGCGCAACGACGCGCCATCGAGACGTTCATTGAGGGGAACGACGACGTCGACGAGGTGCTCGGCCGGTCGGTGCGGCTTCTGGCGCAGCTCACGAACTCGGTGGCGATCGCCCAGTACCCGTCGCTCGCCAACGCATCCATTCAGCATGTCGAGTTCGTCCTGCTCTCCAGCATGCGCGTGCTGACCGTGCTCATCACCGACTCCGGCCGGGTGGAGCAGCGTATTGGCCACCTCAGCGCTGAGGTGAGTGTCGAGCAACTGCACGTGCTTCGTGACCGGCTCGCGGGCCGCCTCGTCGGCAAGACAGTGGCGCAGGCATCGCTTGAGCTGCGCGACGTGAGCGGAGTAATGGGGGAGCAGGAAGCCGAGCTCTTCGCACCGGTCGTCGCGAACCTGCTCGAGCTCGTGCTTTCGCACCGCCAGGAGCGTCTCGTCATGGCGGGCACTGCGAATCTCGCCAGAACCGAGCGAGACTTCCCTTCGAGCATCCTGCCGGTCCTCGAGGCGATCGAGGAGCAGGTCGTGCTGCTGCGTCTGCTCGACGAGCTCCACTCCAGCAAGGAGGCCTACTCGGTGAGTATCGGCCAGGAGAACGTCGACCTCGGACTCGGCGAGACCGCGATCCTGACGAGCGGCTATCGCAGTTCGGGCAGCGATGCGCGCCTCGGCGTGGTCGGGCCGACGAGGATGGACTACCCGAGGAATATCCAAGCCGTTCGGGTCGTTGCGAGTTACCTGTCAAGGGTGCTCGATGACAGGCACGCAGACGACTGACCACATTGACCGTTTCACCGGTGGATGCACACAGCGCCTGAGGCTTCAGGCGCGAAACTCACAGATGCAAAGAAGGAGTCGCCACTCTTGGCAGACCACTACGACGTGCTCGGCGTGAGCCGCGAGGCTTCCCAGGACGAGATCAAGAAGGCCTACCGCAAGCTGGCTCGGCAGCTGCACCCGGATGTCAATCCGTCGGATGACGCTGCGGAGCGCTTTAAGTCCGTCACTCACGCCTACGACACCCTCAGCGACCCTGAGCGTCGCAGGCAGTACGACCAGGGTGGACCCGACGGGCAGTCCTTCGGCGGCTTCGGCGACATCTTCGAGACGTTCTTCGGCCAGCAGGGTTCACGCGGTCCACGCTCGCGTGCGGAACGCGGCCAGGATGCACTGGTTCGTGTCGAGCTTGACCTCGACGAGGTCATGTTCGGCACGCACCGGGACCTCGAAGTCACCACTGCGATCGCATGCGAGACCTGCCAGGGCACCTGCTGCGCGCCCGGCACGTCACCGACGACCTGCTCGGCTTGTGGCGGGGCGGGCTCCGTGCAGCGTCAGGTGCGATCGATCCTCGGCATGGTGGTCACGAACCAGCCCTGCGCGCAGTGCCGCGGCTATGGCACCGTCATCGAGCACCCGTGCGACACGTGCCACGGTCAGGGACGCGTCCGCGCGAACGTGAGCATCCCCGTCGACATCCCTTCCGGGGTCGACTCGGGTCTCCGCATCCACCTTCCCGGCCGTGGCGAGGCCGGGCCGGCCGGCGGCGCGAACGGAGACCTCTACCTCGAGATCCGGGTGCGTCCGCACGAGGTCTTTTCCCGCGACGGTGACGACCTCCAGTGCGTCATCGAGGTCTCTATGGCCGACGCGATCCTCGGCACAACGACCACCGTCGGTGCGCTTGATGGCGACGTCGACCTGCAGATCCCCGCCGGGGTCCAGTCGGGTGAGGTACTCACCGTTCGTGGCCGCGGCATCACCCGCCTCAGGTCCACGCATCGCGGCGACCTGGACATCGCCGTGCAGGTCGTGACCCCGAGCAAGATCGACGGTAAGTCCAGGAAGCTGATCGAGGAGTTCGCGTCTCGCCACCGTCACGACGCTCCCCGACTGGCCCGCGAGAAGCAGGGGATGTTCTCCAAGCTGCGCGACCGATTCGGTCGCTGACATGGCCTGGCTGTACCTCGCCGAGGAGCTCGATGAGGGGCTTCGCCCCGGCGATATCGTTGAGGTCCGCGGCGCGGAGGCCAAGCATATGGGCGTCTCACGGATGCGCATCGGCGAGCGGGTGCAGGTTGCCAATGGTCGCGGTTTCGTGATCGACGGCGAGCTGACCGCCCTGGAGCGCGATCGCGCGACGGTGGCGGTCGCACGGGCGAGAGCCCTGCCGGAGCCCTCACCGCGGATGACGGTCGTGCAGGCGCTTGCGAAGGGCGGACGCGATGAGCTGGCCGTGCAGGTCGCGACTGAGCTCGGCGCAGCAGCGTTCGTTCCGTGGCAGGCACAACGAAGCGTGAGCCGTTGGGACCAGAAGGCGGAGAAGGGCAGGGAGCGCTGGGCGGCCGTTGCCAGGGAGGCGAGCAAGCAGAGCCTGTCCGCCTGGGTCCCTGAGGTGCTGCCGGTGCACACGACGCCTCAGGTGGCCGGCCTCGCCGAGGCTGCTCCGATGCTCGTGCTCGACCCGCTGGGCGACACCTCGCTCAGCGACGCGTTGCGGGATGCTCGGGGCCTCAGCGAGCGCGGCCTCACGCTCGTTGTGGGCCCGGAGGGCGGCATAGACGAGGCCGAGTTCGAGCAGCTCGAAGCGGCGGGGGCGCGGCGCGTCCACCTCGGCACAGGTGTGTTGAGGACATCCAGTGCGGCTCCGGCTGCCATCGCCGCGATCCTCGCGCTCAGCGGCTCCTGGGATTCGCGGCAGCCCGAGAGCACCGAGTCGTAGGCTGGGTGCATGTCGAGTTCAGAGCCGTCCATCTTCACACGCATCGTCAATCGCGAGATCCCAGCCGACATCGTGTTCGAGTCCGAGCGGGTCATCGCGTTTAAGGACATCAGCCCGAAGGCGCCGGTGCACCTCTTGGTGGTCCCCAAGACCCAGGAGTACGCGAACGTCGCTCAACTGGCCGCCGGTGATCCCGAGCTGCTCGCCGAGGTCGTAGCCGTCGCACAGGGGCTCGCGGATCAGCACACGGACAGCGAGTTCCGTCTCATCTTCAACTCGGGCGCGGCAGCGGGCCAGACCGTCTTCCACGTCCACGCTCATGTCCTCGGCGGAGGACTCACGGAAGGATCCCTTGCCTAGTCAAGACAGCACATCGCCCGACGGCCCAGAAACGATCGGGACCGGGGGCGACTTCGTCGAGCAGACCACAACGGTCGAAGGGGTCGCCATGGTGCGACTCCTCGGACCGGGCGACCGGTTGCTGAAATCTGTGGAACGCGAGCACCCGCGGGTGCGTGTGCTCGCGCGCGGCAACGAGATCACCTTCAGCGGAGAACGTAGCGATGTCGCGGCCGCCGAGGCGCTGCTGCGCGAGATCACAGCCATGGCCAGGAACGGCGTCGACCTCGAGCCTGCCCAGGTCGAGCGCTCCCAGCGCCTCATCGATCGTGGCGAGGAGACCCCGACCGACGTGCTCGGCCAGGCGATTGTTCAGTCGCGGGGCAAGATCATCCGCCCGAAGACCCTCGGTCAGAAGCAGTACGTCGACGCCATCGACGACAACACAATCGTGTTTGGCATCGGTCCTGCGGGAACCGGCAAGACCTATCTCGCGATGGCCAAGGCCGTCCAGGCGCTGCAGCGCAAGGAGGTGACGAGGCTCATCCTGACCCGTCCCGCCGTCGAGGCGGGGGAGCGGCTCGGGTACCTGCCTGGCACCCTGAACGACAAGATCGACCCCTACTTGAGGCCGCTCTTCGACGCGCTCAACGAGATGCTCGACCCCGAGGTGGTCGTCAAGCTCATGGCGAGCGGCACCATCGAGGTCGCCCCGCTCGCCTACATGCGTGGGCGCACGCTCAACGATGCCTTCGTCGTGCTCGACGAGGCGCAAAACACCACGCCAGAGCAGATGAAGATGTTCCTCACGAGGCTCGGCTTCGGCTCCAAGATGGTGGTCACCGGTGACATCACCCAGCTCGACCTGCCGATGGGTGCCTCCGGTCTGAAGCTCGTCACCCACGTGCTCAGCGGGATCGACGACGTGCATTTCTCTCACCTGACGAGCGACGACGTCGTGCGGCACACCCTGGTCGCGCGCATCGTGGACGCCTACACCGAGTACGACCAGAAGAAGCAGGCGGACGATCACCGTCGCCGGGACAGGAACGCAAGCCGATGAGCATCGAGGTCAACAACGAGGCGA
The DNA here is from genome assembly GCF_049707175.1 of Pseudoclavibacter helvolus. Classification (GTDB taxonomy): domain Bacteria; phylum Actinomycetota; class Actinomycetes; order Actinomycetales; family Microbacteriaceae; genus Pseudoclavibacter; species Pseudoclavibacter helvolus_A. The sequence continues at coordinate 60,462 of NZ_JBNAFM010000018.1, forward strand.
GCTATGAGGTCGACGAGGGAGCGCTGCAGCGGGTTGCGGCGCACGCGCTCGACCAGCTGCACGTGCACGCCGAGTCGGAACTCGCGATCGTGCTCGTCGAGGTGGGTCCCATGGAGGAGCTGCATGTGCAGTGGATGGGGGAGCCCGGCCCGACCGACGTGCTGAGCTTCCCGATGGACGAGCTCAGGCCAGGCAGCGTCGACCGGCAGACCCCAGCCGGTCTCCTCGGCGACATCGTGCTGTGCCCGCAGGTCGCGACGGATCAAGCCAAGGCGGCGGGGCACAGCATGATGGACGAGCTCCTCATGCTGACCACGCACGGTGTGCTGCACCTCCTCGGCTTCGATCACGCCGAACCCGAGGAAGAGAAGCAGATGTTCGGCCTCCAGCGCGACATTCTTGTCGGCTTCCACCTCCAGGAGAGGAAGCGCGCGAGATGACCGCGGCTCTGCTCATCGCCGCCATCGCGCTGATGGTGGCCCTGAGTGGGTTGCTCGCCGCTACGGAGGCGGTCATCGCGCGCCTCTCGCGGCCCGAGCTGGAGCAGGTCGCTGCCGGCAGCCGCTTCAGCCGCTCGATCGAGGCGATCGCGGCTGACCCCGGAGCGCACAGCAACGCGCTGACCTTCGCGCGCGTGCTCTTCGAGAGCATGTCCGCGGTCCTGGTCACGCTCATTCTCACCGACCTGATCGACGTCAAATGGCAGGCGTTCCTGGTCTCGGTTGCGATCATGATCCTCGTCTCGTTCATCATCGCCGGAACGAGCCCTCGGAGCGTCGCCCGCGCGCATCCGCAGCAGGTCATGCGTTTTGCCGCCCCGATCGCTCGTGCCGTCCGGCTCGTCATCGGGCCGGTCGCCGACCTGCTTGTCGTGCTCGGCGACCGGGTCACGCCTGGTCGACCGCAACGGCTCGGCTCCGTCTCGAGCGAGGAGGAGCTGCTGAACATGGTCGACGAGGCGGCCGAGCTCAAGGTGCTCGAGCATGGCGACCGGGAGCTCATCCACTCGGTGTTCGAGTTCTCCGACCGGCTTGTCCGCGAAGTGATGGTCGCCAGGACCGACATGGTCACCGTCGACGGAGACGAGGGCGTCCGCGAGGCGCTCGAGCTCTTCCTCGAGACCGGCATCTCCCGAGCACCCGTCGTTGGCCGCGACAGCGACGACATCCTCGGCGTGCTCTACCTCAAAGACCTCGTCCGCCACTCGTTGCAGGACACCGAGCATGGGAAGCCCGCCGTCGAGCTGGCGAGGCCAGCAGACTTCGTCCCGGAGTCGCTCAGAGCCGATCTCCTGCTTCGGCGCATGCAGGCTTCGGCGACGCACCTCGCGATGGTTGTCGACGAGTACGGCGGCATTGCGGGCCTCGTGACACTCGAGGACCTCATCGAAGAGCTCGTGGGCGAGATCAGCGACGAGTACGATCGACCAAATGACGAGCCGCGCAAGCTGCTCGACGGGAGATACCGGGTCTCGTCACGCCTCGCGACGGGAGAACTCGGAGACCTCTTCGACATCGAGCTGGAGTTCGACGACGTCGACTCGGTCGGGGGGCTCCTCGCGAAGTCGCTGTCCAAGATCCCCGAACGGGGCGACCGCGCAGTCGTCGACGGCATCGAGCTGGTCGCCGAGCGGGTCGGCCCCCGCAAGCGCATCCTCACCGTCCTGGCGCGTCGCCTGGAACCACTTCAAGAGTCAGGAATCGAAGCATGACGAACTACCGAGCAGGATTCGTGACCTTCGTCGGTCGCCCGAACGTGGGCAAGTCCACGCTGACGAACGCCCTGGTCGGCGAGAAGATCGCGATCATCTCCGACAAGCCGCAGACGACCCGGCGCGCGGTGCGAGGCATCGTCCACCGTGAGGATGGGCAGATCATCATCGTCGATACCCCCGGCATGCACCGGCCCCGCACGCTACTCGGCGAGCGCCTCAACGACGTCGTGCACGCGACGCTCGCAGAGGTCGACGTCATCGGCTTCTGCGTGCCGGCGAACGAGCCTGTCGGCCCGGGCGACCGGTTCATCAACGAGCAGCTCGAGGAAGCGCCGAAGGCACGCAAGATCGCGATCGTGACGAAGGCGGAGACGGTGAGTCGCGACGTCCTGGCCGCGCGGCTCGTCGATGTCCAGGGCCTGCGGGAATGGGATGACATCATCCCGGTCTCGGCGGCGGAGGACATTCAGTTGGACACGCTGGCTGGCGTCATCTTGGGTCTCCTTCCCGAGTCGGAACTGCTCTACCCGAGCGCGATGAAGACCGAGGAGTCGTTCGAGCAGCGGGCAGCCGAGCTCGTTCGGGAGGCGGCACTCGAGGGGGTTCGCGACGAGCTGCCCCACTCGATCGCCGTCACGGTCGAAGAGGTCGTCACGCGCGACGACGGCGTGACCCGTGAGCTCTATGTCAACATCGTCGTCGAACGTGACAGCCAAAAGGGCATCATCATCGGCCGCGGCGGAGAGCGCCTGAAGCAGATCAGAGAGCAGGCGCAGCGCGAGATCTCGCAGATCACCGAGGGTCGCGTCATCGTCTCGATCCGCGTGAAGGTGGCGAAGGAGTGGCAGCGTGACCCGAAGCAGCTCGGCCGCCTCGGATTCTGAGTCGCTGAAGACCGACGATCGGGTGGCGGGCGCCGCGCCGCGCCGCCCGTTCGCCGTGGTCGTCGCCGAGCTCTGGCGCACCTACACGCATCGACTGACGTGGCTGCAGTGGGTGACCGACATCATCCTGGGCGTGCTCTTCGCGATCACGTTCGGCCTGCCCTTCGACTACAACGGAGCGGACGGGACCACGCTCACCTGGCTCCTGCTGCCCTCGTGGGTGCTCTTCACCGTGGCGCTCATCGTCCGACGCTTCGCGCCGTGGCCGAGCTTCCTTCTCGTGGTGCTCGCTGCCCTGCTGAAGGCGACCTTCGCCTTCGGCCCGCATCCGCAGGACGTCGCGATCTACCTCAGCATCTACGCGGCCGTCGCGTACGGAAGCCGAGCTCTGCTCGTCACCTCGGGCGTCTACGGCATCGTGGCCGCCACCCTCATCGCTGGCCTCATTCCGCACTGGAACTCGGGCACCTTCACCTGGGATGCGATCGCCACGGACGTCGAGGGCAGCCGCGTAGCGTTCCTGGTCGCGGCGGCGCTCATTTGGCTGCTCTTCGTTGGTGCAGGCGTTGTGGCCTGGCTCGCCGGCCTGTTGCGACGCATGCACCTGCGGGCGCAAGAGGTCAAGCACCGTGCGGCAATCGTCGAGCTGGAGCGCCTTCGAGCCAGGGAGCAGCTGAGCGCCGAGCAGGAGCGCACGCAGATCGCCAGGGACATGCACGACGTGGTCGCGCATTCGCTTGCCGTCGTCGTCGCCCAGGCCGACGGGGCCAGGTATGCCATGCGAAGCAGCCCGGAGGCGGCCGAGGCGGCGCTCGCCACCATCTCGTCGACCGCCCGGAGCGCGCTCGTCGACGTGCGGGGCCTGCTCGGGCAGCTTCGTCACAGCCAGAAGGCGGGGCCAGAGCCGGGACTCGAGGATCTGCCAGCCCTGTACTCGAGGATGCGGGCCGCTGGACTGGATCTCAGGCTCGAGACGCGCGGCGAGCCCGGTGCGCTGACGACGCAGGCCCAGGGTGCCGTGTTCCGGCTGGTCCAGGAGTCGCTCACCAACGTCCTCAAGCACGGCGACGCGTCCAGGCAGGTCGTGGTGCGCCAGAGCTGGGGGCAGGTCTTCGAGATCACCATCGTCAACGATGTGGCGGAACGACCCCACACGCGAGGCGAGTCGGGGCACGGACTCGTCGGCATGGCGGAGCGCGTCGGCATCGCAGGCGGTAACGTGCAGGCAGAGCGTCTCGGCGCCCAGTTCCGCGTCCACGCGTGGCTCCCGCTCACTCCGACCCAGCAGACCAGCGCGGAGGAGCTTCACGGCGAACGCGCTCGTCCAACAACCGAGAGGCCAGCACTGTGACCAGCAGTCAGATCACCGTCGCGCTCGTCGACGACCAGCCGCTGTTCCGCAGCGGTATTCGCATGCTCATCGACAGCCAGGAGGACATGCGCTTCATCGGGGAAGCCAGTGACGGGTTGGCGGCGGTCTCGCTCGCGAAGGCGTTGCAGCCCGACGTGATGCTGATGGACGTTCGCATGCCCGGCCAGGACGGCCTGGAGTCCACGAAGCAGATCGTGGCGAGCGGCTCAGCCACGCGCATCCTCGTGCTGACCACGTTCGACCTGGATGAGGCGGTCGCGAAGGCGGTCGGCGCGGGGGCGAGCGGCTTTTTGCTGAAGGATGCGGACCCTGAGTTCCTCCTGGCTGCAGTGCGCACCGTCGCCACGGGTGCCGAGGTTTTCGCCGCGCAGGCGACGGCCGACCTGATCCGCCGCTACTCGGCGGCGGTGCCCGCGACACGTGCGGTGCCTGAGCAGTACGCGACGCTGACCGAGCGGGAGCGGGAGATGTTTGCGCTGGCCTCCCGCGGCCTTTCGAACAGCGAGGTCGCTCGCCAGGAGTTTTTGAGCGAGGCGACCGTGAAGACGCATATCTCTCGCGTGCTCGCGAAGCTTGGGCTTCGAGACCGGGTGCAGCTTGTCGTCTTCGCCTACGAGCACGGCTTGAACTGACCAAGCGAGCGAACGACGCGGGCGGTGTTACTCTGTCACCATGCTGTTCGGCACCCTCCTTCTTCGCTGCCGCGGCGAGGCTTCGCTCTAAGCCCCCCTCGCCGCGGAGTTTGCTGTCGGCTTAGCACGTCTCGAAGCCAATCTCGGAGCCACACATGAAGAACATGCAGCAGCCGTCGTCGATGCCAGCGCATCGCTACATCCCGCACCACGAGCAGATCGTTGTCGATCTGCCCGACCGCACCTGGCCGTCGAAGCGCATCGAACGCGCACCACGCTGGTGCGCAGTCGATCTGCGTGATGGCAACCAGGCCCTCATCGACCCGATGTCCCCGGAGCGCAAGCGAGCCCTCTTTGATCTCCTGGTCCGCATGGGCTACAAGGAGATCGAGGTGGGCTTCCCGTCCGCAAGCCAGACCGATTTCGACTTCGTCCGCTCGCTCATCGAGGGCGACGTCATTCCGGATGACGTCACCATCCAGGTGCTGACGCAGGCTCGTGGTCACCTGATCACCCGCACGTTCGAATCGCTCAAGGGCGCGAAGCAGGCCATCGTCCACCTGTACAACTCGACCAGCGTCCTCCAGCGTGAGGTCGTGTTCCGCAAGGATCGCCAGGGCATCATCGACATCGCGCTCGAGGGCGTGCGCCTGTGCCGCGAGGCCGAGGCGATTGTCCCAGACACGAAGATCTTCTACGAGTACTCGCCCGAGAGCTACACGGGCACCGAGCTCGACTTCGCCGTTGACATCTGCAACCAGGTCATCGAGGGCTTCGACGCGAGCCCCGAGCGCCCGGTCATCATCAACCTGCCGGCGACCGTCGAGATGTCGACCCCGAATGTCTACGCCGACTCGATCGAGTGGATGCACCGCAACCTCGCCCGCCGCGAGAGCGTCGTGTTGTCGCTGCACCCGCACAACGATCGTGGCACCGGCGTCGCGGCGGCGGAGCTTGGCTATCTGGCCGGCGCCGACCGCATCGAGGGCTGCCTGTTCGGGAATGGCGAGCGCACGGGCAACGTCGACCTGGTGACCCTCGGCGTGAATATGTTCACGCAGGGCGTCGACCCGCAGATCGACTTCTCGGACATCGACGGCATCCGGCGAACGGTCGAATACTGCACGCAGCTCCCTGTCGGCGAGCGTGCGCCGTGGGGAGGCGACCTGGTCTACACGGCGTTCTCCGGCTCGCACCAGGACGCCATCAAGAAGGGCTTCGAGGCGATGGCCGCGAAGGCGGAGGCGCTCGGCGTCCCGGTCGACGAGCTCACATGGGAGGTTCCGTACCTGCCTGTGGACCCCCGCGACCTCGGCCGCAGCTACGAGGCGGTCATCCGAGTCAACTCGCAGTCAGGCAAGGGCGGCGTCGCCTACCTGCTGAAGGAGCACCACAACCTGGATCTGCCGCGTCGCCTGCAGATCGAGTTCTCCGGTGTCGTGCAGAACAAAACCGATTCCGAGGGTGGCGAGGTCTCGGCCGACGCCATCTGGCGGATCTTCAACGACGAGTACCTGCCCGCCGAAAGCGAGCAGCACAAGTGGGGTCGTTTCGAGCTCTTCCGCACGGCGACGAGCTCAGCCCTCGACGGTGCGGTCGACCTCAACGTGTCGCTGCGCGACGGGGCATCGGTCGGTGAGCACGCATCCCAGGGCAATGGTCCGCTCGACGCGTTCATGAAGCTGCTGGGGGAGCAGGGCCTGGAGGTCGAGCTGCTCGACTACGTCGAGCACGCGCTGTCGGTGGGTGGGGACGCGCGCGCCGCGGCCTACATCGAGCTTGACGTGGCGGGCGTGCGTCTGTGGGGAGTTGGCATCGACAGCGACATCTCGACGGCGTCGCTCAAGGCCATCGTCTCCGGCGTCAACCGAGCGCTGCGCGGGCAGACCGAAGCTGAGCTCGACGCGCAGCTGACCACTGTGGCCTAACCGGCGCCGACTGCACGGGGCGGGCGCTCGACCGGGGATCACTCCTGGGTCGGGCCGCTCGCCCCTTTCTGTTCCCTGCTCGCTCTGCGCTGCTCGAGGATGGCGATGGGCCGAGTATCGAGAGCGTGGAAGCCCGACGCTTCGAGGATCTCCTGGTCGGTGAACGGCTGCTCGCGCTCGGGCTTGCCGGTGCGCGGTGATCTGCGGAAGCGCGGCATGCGCAGGGCGATTTGCTCGGGGAGGCTTAGCCCGAACCACACGCTCGCCATTCGCACTGCGAACGTCACCGCGACGCAGATGACGATGCCGATGATCTGGGAGACACCGAGGTAGTCGGCGAGCACGAACGCCGCGCTCCCGGCAGTGGCTGCGATGGCGTACAGCGAACCGACGAAGAGGATACCGACGGGCATGCCGAGGAGCATGTCTCGCACGACGCCACCCCCGGCTGCGGTCACCGTGCCGACGAGCAGCGTCGGCAGGATGGGGAGCTCGAAGTTCATTGCTTTGAGCGTGCCGACGGCGCAGAAGAAGCCAAGCGCTGCGGCGTCGAGGACGGAGACGAGGCCGTCCATGCGCCGAAGGAGTCGCTGCAGCAGCATCCCTCCGAGCGCCGAGGCCCCCGCGGTGAAGAGGAACCACTCCGTCTCCATGCTGACGGGGCGGATGCCGAGGAGGAGGTCACGGATGATGCCGCCTCCGAGACCGACGGTGACGCCGATGATCACGACGCCCAGCCAGTCGAGCTTCTTGTCGCGGAACTGCTCGGCGACCATTGCCGCCGTGACGGCGCCGATGGCGATTGCGGTGAGGTCCAGCCAGAGGGGGAGCGTCGTGGCGGGCGAGTCCATGGGGTCAATGCTCGCACAGCGACGCGATTCGCCGCGGCGGGCGTGGATGCACGGGCTGGCAGGATCGAGGCTCATACTTGGTGGATGCCCACCTACCGTGACGAGGCAGTCGTCCTGCGCACTCAGCGACTCGGTGAAGCTGACCGCATCGTGACGCTGCTCGGCAAGGACCGAGGCAAGGTGCGTGCCGTCGCTCGCGGAGTGCGACGCACGTCGTCGAAGTTCGGGGCCAGGCTCGAGCCGTTCATGGTGGTCGACGTGCAGTGCTACGCAGGTCGCACTCTCGATACGGTCACTCAGGCTGTGACGCTCGCCGCCTACGGCCGCGACCTCGTCGACGATTACGCGCGCTACTCGACCGCCTCGGTCATCGTGGAAGCTGCGGAGCGCATCGCGGAAGCGGAGCCGTCTCCGCAGCAGTACACGCTGGTCGTGGGTGCGTTGCGGGCCCTGACGCTTGGTGCACGTGCGTCTCAGGATGTGCTCGACTCGTACCTGCTGCGGGCGCTTTCGCTGGCGGGCTGGGCTCCGACCCTCGACACCTGCGCCAGGTGCGGTGCACCGGGTCCGCATGAGCGTTTCAGTGTGCAGCTGGGCGGCGTCGTGTGCTCGAGCTGCACGCCGGCCGGGATCGTTCGCGTGGACGGCCCCACGGTCGAGGCGCTGCGCGCGTTGCTTGCGGGCGACTGGGAAGCGCTGGAGAGCATCGATGCGCCGCCCCGGGCCCGGGCGAGCGGTATCGTCTCGGCGTATTCGCAGCAGTACCTCGAGAAGAGGCTGCGATCCATGCAGGTGCTCGAGCACGATCGCCTGCTGGGGCGCCTCGAGCAGGCGGTCCCCAGCGTTTCCACCAGTCACGACGGCCGAGGGCCGAGCATCGAGGAGAAGGCATGAGCCGAACACGGCCGGCACAGGAGTTCAAGCCAGTCGACTGGACCGGCGTCTACCCACCGCAGTTCGACTCCGGGGAGGTTCCCGCCCATGTCGCAGTGGTCATGGACGGGAACGGGCGCTGGGCGAACCAGCGGGGCCTTCCGCGCATCGAGGGACATCGCGCCGGTGAGGCAGCGCTGCTGGACGTCGTCGCGGGGGCGCTCCAAGTGGGCGTGAAGCACCTCAGCGCGTACGCCTTCTCGACCGAGAACTGGAAGCGCTCTCCCGAGGAGGTGCGCTTCCTCATGGGCTTCAACCGCGACGTCCTGCATCGCCAGCGAGACCAGCTCAACGAGTGGGGGGTCCGCATCCGCTGGGCCGGTCGCGAACCTCGCCTCTGGAAATCGGTGATCAAAGACCTGCAGCTTGCCGAGCGACTCACCGAGGGCAACACGCGGATGACGTTGACCATGTGCGTCAACTACGGCGGTCGGCTCGAGATTGCGGATGCGGTGCAGCGGATTGCTGAGGAGGTGCGCGCAGGGAGGCTCCGGCCGGAGCGGGTCACCGAGCAGACGATCGCGAAGCACCTCTACGACCCCGAGATGCCGGACGTTGACCTGTTCGTTCGCTCAAGTGGAGAGCAGCGCACGAGCAACTTCCTGCTGTGGCAGGCCGCGTACGCGGAGATGTGTTTCCTCGACACGCTGTGGCCCGATTTCTCGCGGACGGACCTGTGGGAGGCCATCGGCCGCTACGCGGGCAGGGACCGGAGGTTCGGCGGAGCCATCGACGCGCCCACCGCGCCGGTCGACGCCTGACTAGACTGACCTCTTGCGGCGAGAACGACCCTGGGCTCGCCTTCGACACCTCAGCAGGAGTTTCTCTCAATGGCGCAATCCACGCTCGATAAGGTCATCGCTCTCGCGAAGCGACGCGGCTTCGTCTTCCAGGCGGGCGAGATCTACGGAGGCACCCGCGCCTCGTGGGACTACGGCCCGCTCGGTGTCGAGCTCAAGGAGAACATCAAGAAGCAGTGGTGGCAGACCTTCGTTCGTGGTCGTGCGGACATGGTCGGCCTCGACTCCTCGATCATCCTGCCCAAGGCGGTCTGGGAGGCCTCCGGTCACGTCGCGACCTTCACCGACCCACTGGTCGAGTGCCTCAGCTGCCACAAGCGCCACCGGCAGGACCATCTCGTCGAGGCCTTCGAGGCCAAGAAGAACCGGGCACCGGAGGGGATGTCCGAGATCGTCTGCCCAGACTGCGGGACCAAGGGGCAGTGGACGGAACCGCAGCTGTTCTCGGGCCTGGTCAAGACCTATCTGGGCCCAGTCGACAACGAGGCAGGCCTGCACTACATGCGCCCGGAGACGGCGCAGGGCATCTTCGTGAACTTCAACAACGTGCTGACGACGTCTCGGAAGAAGCCGCCGTTTGGTATCGGGCAGGTCGGCAAGGCGTTCCGCAACGAGATCACGCCCGGAAACTTCATCTTCCGCACGCGCGAGTTCGAGCAGATGGAGATCGAGTTCTTCGTGCACCCGGACGAGGCTCAGCAGTGGTTCGAAGACTGGGTTGAGGCCTGCTGGAGCTGGTTCACCGACCTCGGCCTGAACCCGGACAACATGCGCCGCTTCGACGTGCCGAAGGAAGAGCGTGCGCACTATTCCGCCGGCACCATCGACTTCGAGTACAAGTTCGGGTTCAAGGGGTCCGGCTGGGGCGAGCTCATGGGCGTCGCGAACCGCACCGACTACGACCTCACCTCGCACTCCACCGCCTCGGGTACCGGGCTCAACTACTTCGACCAGGCTTCTGGCGAGCGCTACACGCCGTTCGTGATCGAGCCGAGCTTCGGCCTGACCCGCTCGATGATGGCGTTCCTCGTCGACTCCTACGTGGAAGAAGAGGCGCCGAACGCGAAGGGCGGCGTCGACGTCCGCACAGTGCTGCGACTCGACCCTCGCCTCGCGCCCGTCAAGGTCGCCGTGCTTCCGCTCAGCCGCGACGAGCGCCTCAGTCCGGTCGCCCGTGAGCTGGGAGACAAGCTGCGCAAGCACTGGAACATCGACGTCGACGACGCCGGGCAGATTGGTCGCCGTTACCGGCGACAGGACGAGATCGGCACGCCGTTCTGCGTCACGGTCGACTTCGACACGCTCGACGACAACGCCGTGACGGTCCGCGAGCGGGATTCGATGGCACAGGAGCGAGTTGCTCTCGACCAGCTCGAGGGCTACCTCGCAGCCAGGCTGCTCGGGGCCTGAGCCCGGTTCGTTGACATTCAGGAGCAGTCCCGCTCGGCATGACGGCCCGCCCGCGATCTCGCGGGCGGGCCGCTCGTGGCGAGTTGCAGCGCTGGTCGCTGCGTCGATCGCCGTCTTCGTTGCCGTCGCCGCCTACGCCATCGTGTCCGCCCGGGCGACCGACCGTGGCGGCGCAGTGCTCGGCGCCGCGGCGTCCGCCGTGCCTTGGAACGCCTCAGGGTCAGAACTCGGAACCCGCGGAACCGTCGAGGTGGGTGGGGTGAGCCTCACGTCCAGCGAGATCCAGTGTGGCTTGCCGAAGCACGACTGGCAGGGCGGTAGCGCTTCCGCCGCGGGTCAGTTCTGCGTGGTCGATGTCGAGGTTCGCAACGGAAGTGCTTCCCCCATCCTGGTCGCCGGGAGTGCGTTTGAGCTCACTGACTCGGGCGGTGCACGTGCTGCTGGGGACGAGGACATCACGGCCTACGACACGAATCTCCCACTGACGGAGTCTGGCGCGAAGGAGCTCCCACTCGGATCGACGGCCCGCATCCACCTCGTGTTCGACCTCCCCGCGTCCGCATCGGCGCCGATGGAGCTGCGATTCGCCCCGGCCCCAGGCCTGCAGCTCGCGATCTGAGAGAGCCGAGCGCGCCTCCCACACAGTCCCGCCTCGTGGGCGTGCGAAAGTCGCCTCGACCTGCGAGAATCAGTCGGTTATGACCTTGACTGCACTCGACTCGAAGCCGCTGCGCATCGGGCCCCTGGTTCTCGACGTTCCGGTGGTGCTCGCGCCCATGGCAGGCATCACGAACTCCGCTTTCCGCCGCCTCTGTCGCGAGTACGGCGCGGGCCTCTACGTCTCCGAGATGATCACGTCCCGGGCCCTCGTCGAGCGCACGCCGGTGACGATGCGCCTCATCGAGCATCACGAGTCAGAGGACATCCGTAGCATCCAGCTGTACGGCGTCGACCCCAAAACGGTGCGCGAGGCGGTCACCATGCTCGTGGCCGAGGACCGAGCCGATCACATCGATCTCAACTTCGGATGCCCCGTGCCGAAGGTCACGAAGCGTGGCGGTGGGGCCGCCCTCCCGTGGAAGACGTCGCTCTTCCGGTCCATCGTCGAGGGGGCAGCCGAGGCCGCTGGCGAGATCCCGCTCACCATCAAGATGCGCAAGGGCATCGACGACGAGCACCTCACCTACCTCGAAGCTGGACGGATCGCGGAGGGCGCTGGCGTCGCCGCTGTTGCGCTTCATGGTCGGACGGCTTCCCAGTTCTACTCGGGGCACGCCGACTGGGACGCGATCGGGAAGCTCAAGGAGACCGTGACGAGTATCCCGGTGCTCGGCAACGGGGACATCTGGGCAGGCGAGGATGCGCTGAAGATGATGGAGCAGACTGGCTGCGACGGTGTCGTCGTCGGTCGTGGCTGCCTCGGTCGCCCTTGGCTCTTCGGAGACCTCATGGCGGCGTTCCGCGGCGACCCTGACCGCATCCAGCCGACGCTCGGGGGAGTGGCGGATGCGATCCGTCGGCACACCGAGCTGCTCGCCGAGTTCCACCAGGAAGAGGCACGCGCCTGCCGCGAGATGCGCAAGCACATGTCGTGGTATCTGAAGGGGTACCCGGTGGGATCGGATGTTCGTTCGGGCCTTGCGCTCATGTCGACGCTCGACGAGCTCGACGGGCTGCTCGCGCAGCTCGACCGTGACCAGCCGTATCCGGGACAGGACGCGGAAGGCCCGCGCGGTCGCGCCGGCACCCCGAAGCGCCCATCGCTCCCTGACCGTTGGCTCGAGTCCCGTGAGCTGAACGACGACCAGAAGGCGAACATCGCCGCCGCCGAGCTCTCGCACTCGGGAGGCTGAGGGTGGTCCTTCCCCCCGAGCCAATCGACCGGAGCCCGTACGGCGACCACGATCGAGAGCGGTACCTGCCCGAGCATCACGAGAACCGACGACGGTCCACCTTCGCCCGGGACCGGGCGAGGCTTGTGCATTCCAGCGCGCTCCGCCGTCTCGCGGCCAAGACGCAGGTGCTTTCGCCGACGGCAGGGATCGACGCCGCGCGGAACCGACTGACGCACTCGCTCGAGGTGGCGCAGGTGGGTCGCGAGATCGCGGGCACCCTCGAGCTGGACCCAGACATCGTCGACACGGCCTGCCTTGCGCACGACCTCGGGCACCCTCCGTTCGGCCACAACGGCGAGCGAGCCCTGAACGAGTGGGCGCAAGACATCGGCGGCTTCGAGGGCAACGCGCAGACGCTTCGGATCGTCGCACGACTCGAGCCGAAGGTCTTCGGACCAGACGGGCAGCACTACGGGCTCAACCTGACCCGAGCCAGCCTCGACGCGAGCTGCAAGTATCCCTGGACGCGCGAAGTCGGCCTTGCGCGCGGCACGGGCAAGTTCGGCGTCTACGCCGACGACGTGGCCGTCTTCGACTGGGTGCGCCAGGGCGCTCCGGAAGGTCAGACGAGCATCGAAGCCCAGGTCATGGATCTCAGCGACGACATCGCGTACTCGGTGCACGATCTCGAGGACGCGATCGTGGAGTCCTTCGTGTCGCTTCCCGAGCTCGATGACCCGGCCAATCGGCCCGCCATCCTGTACGCGGCCGCCGACTGGTCGGGGTCGAAGTTCTCCGAGGACGAGCTCGACGAAGCCTTCGACAGACTGCAGGCGCAGCCGTACTGGATGCGCGAGTACGACGGCTCGAGGGTGGCGCAGGCCGGACTCAAGAACCTCACGTCGCAGCTCATCGGCAGGTTCGCGAAGGCGGCGACGGCCGCCACCTGGGCGGCGCAGCCAGGTGAGTCCCTCATCCGCTACCGCGCGTCGCTCGTGGTGCCGCGGGGGATTCACGCGGAGATCGCGCTGTTAAAGGGCATCGTCGCGGGATTCGTGATGTCGCTGGATGCGCGTCGCCCTATCTACGAGCACCAGCGGAAGATCCTGGTGGAGCTCTCCGACATGTTCTGGGAGACGGGGGACCAGCACCTCGACGCCGCGTTCGCCGCCGACTTCCGAGCTGCTGAGGACGACGCAACGCGCAAGCGCGTCGTCGTTGATCAGGTGGCGAACCTCACAGACAAGGGGGCCCTCGTGTGGCACGAACGGCTCGCTGCGGCGTCGGAGGTGCCGTCTAGGGTGGCTTCATGGCACTGATCCGCAAGAGCGATATCGAAGAGGTTCGCTCTCGCACCGACATCTCGGAGATCGTCGGCGACCATGTCACGCTGAAGAACGCCGGAATCGGCTCGAAGAAGGGGCTCTGCCCGTTCCATGACGAGCGGACGCCGAGCTTCCACGTCCGCCCGCAGCTCGGCTACTACCACTGCTTCGGCTGCGGAGAATCCGGCGACGTCTTCACCTTCCTGCAGAAGATCGACCACGTCACGTTTTCGGAGGCGGTCGAGCGGCTCGCGGGGCGCCTCGGCTACGCGCTGACCTACGAAGACGGCGGGCAGGCGCCCGATCATTCGAAGCGCCTCCGCCTTCTGCAGGCCCACACTGCGGCCGAGTCTTACTACCGGGAGCAACTGCAGTCGCCAGGCGCGGCGGCCGCGCGCGAATTCCTCGGCGGGCGGGGCTTCGACCCCAACGCGGCGGCCATGTTCGGCGTGGGGTACGCCCCTCAGGGGTGGGATTCCCTCTCCAGGCACCTGATTGGCCTCGGCTTCACGATCCCGGAGCTCAAGGAGTCGGGCCTGCTCTCGAGCAACGAGCGCGGGTCCAGCTACGACCGGTTCCGAGGTCGGGTCATGTGGCCCATCCGCGATACCTCGGGTCAGACGGTCGGGTTCGGCGCACGCAAGCTCTATGACGACGACAAGGGCCCGAAGTACCTGAACACCCCCGAGTCGCCGATCTACCACAAGGCTCAGGTCCTCTACGGCCTCGATGTCGCGAAGCGTGAGATCGCGAAGCAGCACAGAGTCGTCGTGGTCGAGGGGTACACCGATGTCATGGCGGCGCACCTTGCCGGTGTGCAGACCGCAGTTGCGACGTGCGGCACCTCCTTCGGCGTCGACCACATCAAGGTGCTGCGTCGCATCATGGACGACGAATCCGCGGGCGGGCAGGTGATTTTCACGTTCGACCCGGACGAAGCGGGGAAGAAGGCCGCACTTCGAGCCTTCGCCGAAGAGCAGCGTTTCGTGGCGCAAACGTTCGTCGCTGTGGCCCGCGATGGCCTCGACCCGTGCGATCTTCGACTCGCACGTGGCGACGCCGCTGTTCGCGAGCTCATCGAGCACCCGACGCCGATGTACGAGTTCGTCATCGCTCAGCAGCTGCTTGGGCACGATCTCGACACGGTCGAGGGCAGAGTCGCGGCGCTCCGGCAGGCCGCCCCGGTCGTCGCGGGCATCCGCGACCCCGCGATGCGACCCGGGTACTCTCGGCAGCTCGCCAAGATGCTCGGCGTCGACCTCGTGCAGGTCGAGCAGGCAGTGCGTGCCGCACGAGGGACGAGCAAGAATGCCCCGCGACGCCAGGCGGATGCTCGCCAGCCGTCGCGGGTCGGCGACCAGCGGTCCAGGGTTCCCGCCCAGCATGCGCCAGCATCCGGGCACTTCGACGAAGAGCCGCCGTTCCCCGATGGCGACGGCTACGATTTCCCGCCGGACACGAGCGACTTCGGCGGGGGCGCGGTGCGCATGAGCGACCTACCAAACGACCCCGTGACGCGGCTCGAGCGTGACACGCTCATGGCCGTGCTGCAGCATCCGCGGCGCCTTTCCGACGAACGGTTCCAGCAGGTCATGGCCGCAGGCTTCACGAATGCGTCCCTCGCGACCGTGCGCGATGGCATCGTCGCGACTCGCGATTCCCTGGGTTCCGTCGAGTGGCTCACGCGCATCGGCGAGGAAGTCCCGAGAGCCTTCACGACCTTGGTCACGGAGCTCGCGATGGCCGCGATCCCCGCAGGCAATAAGGACGAGCAGATCGACCTCTACGTGCGCTCGCTGAGCGCTTCGCTGGTCGAGCGCGACCTGCTCCGCCGCAAGGCCGAGCTGCTCGGGGCACTCCAGCGGACGGACGGCAGGACGGAGCCCGATCGATTCAGGGCGCTGAACGAACAGCTCGTCTCGATCGAGAATCAGAAGCGCGAGCTGCGAGAAGGCTAGGCTCGAGCGGTGGGCCAGGACTAGCGGATGACGTATGCCGTGAACGTTCCCGTGGCCCCGACATCAGCAAGGGGAGACCAGGCATGGCAACGAGTGCAGATCACCAGCAGGCTGTCGTCGCCGACGACCTGTCGATCTCATACATCGAGCATGGGTCCAATCGTAAGCATGAGGCGGTCAGCGGAATCTCCTTCGAGCTCGCGCCGGGGGAGATCCTGGGTGTCGTCGGCACTGCCGGGTCAGGGAAGTCAGCGCTTGGCCGCATCCTGTCCGGTCGCCGGAGGTCCGGCAAGGGGGAGTGGCCCTTCATCACGGGCGGCACCTTGGAGGTCGTGGGCATGGACCTGCGTCACCCCTCCCGCCTTGACCGCAGGCGCATCGATCTCGACATCGGATACCTGGCTCAGGATTCGGGGGATCAGCTCCGCAACGACCTGACGGTCGCCGAGAACATCGCCGAGCCGATCCTGTCTCGCGATCGCACCTTCGACCGCAAGCGGCTCGGGCGCGCGGCGGCGATGCTCATCGACGCGGTCGATCTCGAGCTCGGCATGCTCGGGAAGTTTCCGTTTGAGCTTTCTCGCGGCCAGCGACAGCGTGTGGCGTTCGCGCAGGCGCTCATCGTGGAGCCGAGCGTGTTGGTCGTCGATGAGCCGGCGCAGGGCGTCGACATCATCGCGAGACCGGCCCTGTTCAGTCTGCTCGAGCGCATCAACGTCGCGCGCAACTGCACGATGATTCTCCTCAGCCACGACCTGCGTGCGATCGAGCGACTCACGAAGAACGTTCTGGTGCTCGACCGAGGCTTTGTTCTCGCGCGTGGCACCATCGATGACGTGCTTGCCGACCCGCAGCACGCCTACCTGAAGCGGATGCGCGAGGCGCGCGAGTACGCGCTCACGCCGCTTCCTGGTCTCGTCGAGCGCGAGACGCTGGCGGCGATGGATCTCGTCGCAGACGGACTGTTCGGCGACCCAGACCCAGAACGGGTTGACGCAGAGGCGGAGCGCTCGGCCCGCGACCAGCTGGTTTCCCAGCGTGCGGAGTTCGCGCGCTTCCACACCGAAGACAACGGCAGCGAGAAGGAGTAGAGACGGATGAGCGCAGGCAGCGGGAAGGTTCAGCACCAGGCGAGGCTGGCGGAGGAATCGACGGTGCTCGAGGGGGCGGCGCGCCCCGAGCCTGGAGCTGTGACGCTGCTGCCCGCGAGCTACGCTGAGCCGTTCGAGGCAGCAGTGCTCGCGAGCGGTGGCCGGCTGGTCGAGCTCGGACCGGAGACCCGCGGCATCGTCTACCTCTCCGCATCCAAGGTCCAGGGGCTCATCGACGCGCTCGAAGCCAACCCGCAGGTGACCTGGGTACAGCTGCCGTTTGCCGGCATCGACAACTTCGCGGCCAAGTTGCGCCCGCACGCCGAGCGTGGTGTGGTCTTCACCTCAGCGAAGGGGGCGTATGCGGAGCCCGTCGCCGAGCATGCCCTCGCCCTGACCTTGGGACTGCTTCGCGAGTTCCCGAGGCGTGTCACGGCGACCACGTGGGAGGCCAAGACCGGGACCTCCCTCTACGGGCTCCACGTTGTGATCGTCGGTGCCGGCGGGATCGCGCTCGAGCTCCTCGATCTGCTGAAGCCCTTCCGGGTGACGACCACGATCGTCCGAGCCAGTGACCGGCCGGTCGCTGGTGCTGACCGCACCGTGACCGCGGACAGATTCGACGAGGTGCTGCCGGAGGCCGACGTCGTCATCCTCGCCGCGGCCGCAACCGACGGAACGCGTGGCCTCATCAACGC
Source organism: Pseudoclavibacter helvolus (assembly GCF_049707175.1). Lineage (GTDB taxonomy): Bacteria > Actinomycetota > Actinomycetes > Actinomycetales > Microbacteriaceae > Pseudoclavibacter > Pseudoclavibacter helvolus_A. The sequence goes on from NZ_JBNAFM010000018.1 coordinate 77,893, forward strand.
GGATCGCCTGCGTGCCATGAAGGGGTCGTCGGTGCTCGTCAACATTGCGCGCGGCCCGCTGGTCGACCAGGAGGCCCTTCAGGTGGCGCTGGAGGAATCATGGATCGCGGGGGCGGGCATTGACGTAACGTCCCCGGAACCGCTTCCAGACGGCCATCCGCTCTGGAATACGCCCCGCCTCATCATCACGCCGCATAGCGCGGACACCCCGGAGATGGTGCAACCGCTGCTGCGGGAGCGTGTGCGCCGAAACGTCGAGGCGTTCGTGTCGACGGGTCGGTTTGTCGGCGTCGCGGACCCTGCCAAGGGGTACTGAGCCACCCTCACGGGAGCACACGTGGAGCAAGCGCGACACGCCAGCCGCTCGATTTCGCATTCGGGTCAAGGTGTTGCTATTCTCTTCGAGTTGCCAATCCCTGATAGCTCAATTGGCAGAGCAGCCGGCTGTTAACCGGCAGGTTGATGGTTCGAGTCCATCTCAGGGAGCTGTTCGAAAAGCCGCATGCCCCTCCAACGCGGAGGGTCTGCGGCTCTTCTTCTTCCGATCTGAAGCAGACGACCGGCCGTGTTGTGTGGCACCGCCGGAGTGCAGTGCACACGCGATGGAACGTCGAGGGTGAACCGCCGGGAGGCCTGCCCTGCGTTGATGACGCGCGCAGGACAGGCCTCCGTTCGAGTGTGCTCGCTAGGTGTATTGACCTGGGACGTTGTGAACGCTTGATGGTTTGAGGGAAACGAAAACCTCCGTGAGGATGTGGGTTA
>NZ_JBNAFM010000019.1:0-70426 GCF_049707175.1 Pseudoclavibacter helvolus
TCAGACACGACCTTCCCGTGCTCGGACGTGATGATCTGCGCGAGCTCCAACTTCCGCTCGTTCAACAACTCACGGAATCGGAACAGCACGCTCTGCCGCTTGGCGACGGATGCGTTCGACCAGCCTGGAAACGCCGCTTTCGCAGCCGCGACGGCCGCATCGATCTCCGCCTGCTCGGCGAGTGCGACCCGCTTGGTAGCAACGCCGAGGGCCGGATTGAAGACGGGGGCCGTGCGCGCTGGCGTCTCGGCGGTGGGGGCGCCGTTGATCCAATGCTGGATCGTGGGAAGTGCAGAGTCCACGTGATACTCCTCGGGCTTGCTGAGCGGGCTGATGGGGCTGCCTGTGTCACTGGCACAGAAGCATGGTCAGACTACGGACGGCCACCGACGCTCGAGTGGCGACTTTGTAGATGGTGGGGGCCAGATTCAACCAAACTGGCAACGAGTTTTGGGCCAGACTGGGTGCGACGGAACGGCCGAGCCGAGGAGCGAAATGTCCAAGTACCGAGTCCAGAATCCTGCGACGGGCGAGATCATCGAGACCTTCGACGACGCGACGGATGCGCAGATCGAGCAGGCCGTCGCCGCCGCGGACTCGGTCTACCGCGAGTGGCGTGCGCGCAGCGTCCAGGACCGCGCGGCTGTCGTGCGGCGCGTCGCGGAGATCTTCCTTGAGCGCAAGGACGAGCTTGCGCGACTGATCTCGGTCGAGATGGGCAAGTCCATCCAGGAGTCGATCGACGAGGTCGAGTTCGCCGCGTCGATCATTGACTACTACGGCGTGCACGGCCCGAGCCTCATCACCGACTACGAGATCCCAAGCACGATCCCCGGGAAGGCACGCATCGAGCACCGGCCCGTCGGGGTGCTGCTCGGCGTGATGCCGTGGAACTTCCCCTACTACCAGGTCGCTCGATTCGCGGCCCCGAACCTTGTGCTCGGCAACACCATCCTGCTGAAGCACGCTGACATCTGCGCGCGGTCGGCCCTGACCATCCAGGAAATCATGGAGCAGGCGGGGGTGCCGGTTGGTGGCTACCAGAACGTCTTCGCCTCGCACGATCAGATCGCGACGCTCATCGCCGACGACCGAGTGCAGGGCATCTCGCTCACCGGGTCCGAGCGGGCGGGTGCCATCATCGGCGCCCAGGCGGGCAGCAACCTGAAGAAGTGCGTGCTGGAGCTCGGGGGCATCGACCCGATGGTGGTGCTCGATGCCGACGATGTGGCGGCGGTCGCGAGGCAGGCGTGGGAGTTCCGGGTCTACAACGTCGGCCAGGTCTGCAACTCCAACAAGCGCCTCATCGTGATGGACGACATCTACGACGAGTTCGTCGAGGAGCTGAAGAAGCTGGCGGCGGGCCTAACGCCGGGCGACCAGCTGAACCTCGAAGACGGAGCGTTCGCGCCGATGTCGAGCCGGTCGGCGGCCGAGACGGTGCACGCCCAGGTGCAGAAGGCGGTTGCCGAGGGCGCGACGCTCGAGGTCGGCGGTGTCCTTTCCGAGGGGCCTGGCGCGTTCTACTCGCCGGCGGTGTTGACGGGGGTTCCGCGCGATTCGGAGTCCTACGGCGTCGAGATGTTCGGCCCGGTGGCGACCGTCTACCGAGTCTCCAGCGACGAGGAGGCGCTCGAGCTCGCGAATGACTGCGCGCTCGGTCTCGGCGGGTCCGTCTTCTCGACGGACGAGGCCCGTGCGACACGGGTGGCGCAGCGCCTCGAGGTGGGGATGGCGCACGTCAACACGATCGCGGCCGAGGCTGCCGAGCTGCCTTTCGGTGGGGTCAAGAATTCCGGGTTCGGCCGCGAGATGGGGCCCATTGGCATTGGGGAGTTCGCCAACAAGCGGCTGTTCTTCGTCTCAGCCTGAGTCGCCGCGCGTTCGGAGGATGCGGGGTCCGTCAGACGGGTCCGTTGGTGCGGTTCGTGCGCTGCACGAACTCCTGGCCGGTGTTCGGGTCGATGGAGGTGCGCGTCGTCGAGGTCGTCTGGCGGCGGCGGAAGGACGTGATGATGGCGATGATGAAGACGACGGCACCGGCGGCCATCAGGATGTACCCGATGACGCTGAGGTCGACGAATCCATCGGTGTCGATGTTGATGGCGAACGCCAGAATGGCGCCGATAACGATGAGGGCGATGCCGCCTCCGTAGCCCATGAGTGTTCCTCCGGGTAGGGCCGAGCGCGGGTCGCTCGGCGGGGGATGAACCCAGTGTGGCACTGCGTGGGGCGCGGCGCCACGGATATCGGCAAGCGCGGTGCTCGGGGCGGTCCGTCCCTGCGCGGAAGCGGCCGCACAGCGTGCCCGCGTAAGACCGATTGCTTCGCGTGCTGGTGGAAAGGTGCGCGTGCTGCGCGTCGAGCGGTCATTATGGAGGCATGGAAGACGAGCACCTCATCACCGTCCTGACCGACGAGGAAAGCCGCGAGCTGCTGCGGGCGACGTCGTTCGGCCGTATCGCGTTCGCTGTGAACGGCCGCGTCGAGATCTACCCGCTCAATATCGTGTTCAGCGAGAGCGACGGCGAGATCGTCTTCAAGTCTGCGCCGGGCTTCAAGCTGGCTGGGGCGTCGATCGCCAAGGAGGTCGTGTTCCAGGCGGATGCGGTCGGCGATGGTTTCGCGACCAGTCTCGTGGCCAGGGGGCAGGCTCGGGTGCTGAGCACGGAGGCTGAGCTGGAGCGAGCGGATGAGCTCGACGTGCGCCCGCTCATCGCGACGCCAAAGAACGAGTACGTGGCGATTACGGTCGCCGAGGTCTCGGGCCGCCGCTACATCACGGGCGAGGAACCAGAGCCGCTCATCGACACCGTCGCCTAGTCGTGGGCGAGTCCTCGCCTGGTGCCGCGCCGATGGGTGCAGTGCCCGATCCCGTCGACCGGCTGATGCTCGACGAAGCGGCCGAGCTGGGTGGTGCGGATGCGCCGCTCGCGGTGGTCGGCGACGCGACGGGCGCGCTGGCGGTTGCGGCCGCGGAGCGCTTCGATCTGGACACCGTTCGCACGTTCCATGACGCGGTCACTGAGGAGCGCGCCAGTGATGCGGCGGTGCGCGCGAGCTTCCGTTCCCTCAAGGCGGTGCGCTTCGGGCTCGAGCCGGCGCTATTTGACGGGGTGCGCCTCGTGCTGCTGCGCCTCCCGAAGTCGTTGGCGGAGCTCGACGAGATCGTTCGCCTTGTCGCCGCCCACGCGCATCCGGACGTGCGCATCGTGGCCGGTGGACGCATCAAGCACATGAGCCGTGGCATGAACGAGACGCTGGAGCGCTCGTTTGACAGCGTCGCGGCGAGCTTGGGCAGGCAGAAGTCGAGGGTGCTGCACGCGAGCCTTCCGAAGGCTGAGCTGCGTGGCGCGGCCGCGGTGTATCCGATCGTGCAGAGCTCCGATGAGCTCGGGTTCGCGATCGCGAGCCACGGGGGAGCTTTCGCGGGTCCACGGCTTGATCTGGGCACGAGGGAGCTGCTCGCGGCGCTTCGAGATGTGCCCGTCGACGCGCTGCCGGAGACTGGAGTGGCGGTCGACCTCGGCTGCGGCACCGGCGTGCTCGCCGTCTCACTGGCTCGCCTCAGGCCGGGGCTCGAGGTCATTGCGAGCGACCGCTCCTGGGCCGCCGCTGCCTCAGCGCGCGAGACGGTTCGGCTTGCGGGCGTCGGGGATCGGGTTGAGGTGCGCCGTGAGGACGCCGGGTCGAGCATTGAAACCGATTCGGTCGACGTGGTGCTGCTCAACCCGCCGTTCCATGACCGCCACGAGGTGGTCGAGGACATGGCGCATCCGCTCTTCGAGCAGGCGGCTCGCATGCTGAAGCCGGGCGCGAGCATGGTGACGGTGTTCAATTCTGGCCTCGCCCACAGGGCGGCGCTCGAGCGGATCGTCGGGCCGAGCAGGCAGCTCGCGCGGGGCGCGAAGTTCACGGTCGTGCTCAGCCGACGACGCGAGTGACGCTCGCTGCGACGCGCGTGGTGGGTCCGGTTGGAGTCGGTCCAAATTCACGCCGTTCGCTGGGCCTCCGGTCGGTAGGCTGGTGCTCTGACCCGGAGGCGCAATGACCGATCTCATCCACATGCTTCGCGAATGGATGCCGAAGCAGCGCTGGTACTCGGGCGGGGAGGGGCGCACGCCGCAGCTCACCCACCTCGGCAGTTACGTGCTGGCCAACCCGAACGGTGAGGCCGGCGTGCACCTGGTGACGGTGCCGTGCATTCTCGACACTTCCGGCGATCAGCCCGTCGTCTATCAGGTTCCCATCGTGCTGCGCGAGGTGGATGCGCGGGTGCCGGCTCTCGGCTACATCGGGTCGATCAGCAACGCTGCGGGGCGGGTGAGCGCCGTCGTGGACGGCCCGCACGACATCGCCTTCGCGAAGGCGCTGCTCTCGATACTCGAGCGGGAGGGGCACGCGGTCGGGGCTGGGGGGCGCTCCGATATCGCCGCCTACGGCTTGCCGATGCCCGGGGCGGTGCTGGGCACGTTCGTGACGAGCCGCGTGCTTTCGGGGGAGCAGTCGAACACGTCGATCATCTGCGAGATGCGCCTGCCTGATGGTGTGGCGGCGCCTCCGTTGATCCTCAAGGTCTTCCGCATGTTGCACGACGGTGAGAATCCCGAGGTGACGCTGCAGTCGGCGCTCACCGCGGCAGGTTCCGTGCGTGTGCCGCCCGCGGTCGGCCACCTGTCCGGGTTCTGGCCGGACCCGCGCGCCGAGAGTGGCCGCGCATCCGGCAACTTCGTGTTCGCGCAGGAGTTCCTGCCCGGGGTCGAGGATGCGTGGCGGGTTGCGCTGAGGGCCGCCGAGACCGGCGATGATTTCGGCGATGCCGCCTACACGTTGGGCGAAGCGACCGCCGAGGTGCACCGAACGTTGCGCGAGGTGCTGCCGAGCGCCGAGTCGACGCAGCTGAAGGTGCAGGCCGAGGTCGCGGCGATGCGGCAGCGGTTGGATGCAGCGATCGCGGTTGCGCCGTCGCTCGAGAGTCTGCGTGCAGCTGCCGAGGAAGTGTACGAGCGGGCGGCGGGGATGCACTGGCCGCGGTTGCAGCGTGTGCACGGCGACCTGCACCTGGGGCAGGTGCTGGCGGTCGAGGGCCGCGGTTGGGTTTTCCTCGACTTCGAAGGTGAGCCGCTGCGCAGCATCGAGCAGCGCAACACCGCGGATGCGCCGCAGCGAGACATCGCGGGCATCTTGCGGTCGTTCGACTACGTGGCGGGGTCGCTCGAGATGACGAGCGGGCGCAACATCGCCGGCGACTGGGCTGCGCGCGCGCGTCAGTCGTTCCTGAACGGCTATGCCGCCGCCGTGAGCGGGGAGTCGCACGTCGGGCGGCACACGGGCGCGATCACCCTCGACGGCCGGGCGGCTCGACGACAGGCACAGGATGCTCGGGACGCCAGGGGCGACGCGGCTCGCGGGGACGACGCGGGAGACCCTGACGGTTCGGTGTCGAGCAGGGGCGATTCGGGGAACGAGCCGCTGAGTGCCGCGGAGGCGGCTGCGTTGATCAGGGTGTTCGAGCTCGACAAGGCCCTGTACGAGGTGATCTACGAGGCGTCGCAGAGGCCCGCGTGGCTGCGAATCCCGGTGCGGGCCGTGCAGCGGATTCTGGCGTAAACGGCCGGCGAGGTTATCCACAGATTTCTCAGGACACCGTTCCGGTGGCTGCCGCGCGACTACCTTCGCGAGTACCCAATCGGAAGGACGCCCGTGCCGAGCAACGACTCTTTCAACCGTTCCCCAGCAGATCCCGGAGGGGTGCCGGCCTCCGGCGGTTATTCGCCGGAGGTCTACGACCTGCTGCTCGACGCTGGCGGTCGCCTTGCCGCTTTCTACGCGGCGAGTGCGTCGAGAGCTCGCAGCACCCCTGAGCAGAACCGGTGGCTCAACAAGCTCGCCGCTCTCCGCGAGGAAATCGCCGAGGTCGACGCGGAGTCGAACGTGAGTGTCGTCGGGAAACGCAATGAGCTCATCGACCGCTACCACGCGGAGGTGCGCGGCAGCGAGGGGCCCGGATCGGCAGGCGGACCCGGAAGGCGCCAAGGCCCCGGCCGCGGTCTGGGGTCCGAGCCTGGCTCTGCGCGCGGCCTGCACTCCGGCTTCGCCTCCGCAGCCGATCGAGCAGGGAAGACACAGATCACGAGAGGACGACCATGAACGACGCGCCCGCGAACCAGCCCGCCGACGACTACGACCCGATGATCTACGACGCCATGCGCGAGGCGGCGAACCGGCTCGGCGGCCTCTACATGGAGCGCTGGCACCTGGCGAAGACATCCGAAGAACGCGACTTATGGCTCCAGAAGAACATCGCGGTGAGCATCGAAGCGGATGCAGTCGACAGCTACTCGCTGGACGAGGTGCAGGCGAAGCGGGCCGAGTTCGTTCGGAGGTTCCGCGCTGAGGATGGTGTCGCGTGACCGGCGGCCGGTCCTTGGATCCGGCCGTGGTTTCCCGGATCTTCAATGACGCGATCCGGCCCTGGGTCGATGCTCGACTCTCTCGAGCTACCCCGGGACTACCAACGCTCGTTCTCGTCGGGGCCCAGCCTGGTGCGGGGAAGACACGGGCGGTTTCGAGGGCCAGTCAGGAGACTGGCGCCGCCGTGACCGTCGTGGGCGATGACCTCCGGCGGTTCCATCCCGACTACGGCCAGGTCATGCGCGAGGATCCGCTCCGCATGCCCGAGGTGACCGCCCAGGCCGCTGGTGCGTGGGCGCGCATGTCAAGCGACTACTTGCGTGAGCGAGGCGCGTCGGTGGTGTTCGAGACCACGTTCCGGCAACCTGATGCGGTGGTGGCGACTGCGAAGGAGTTCCGGGACGCGGGCTACCGTGTCGAGGTGCGGGCGCTCGCCGTGCCTGAAGCGGTGTCGCGGCTCGGGGTCTTGTCTCGCTACGCCGAGCAGGTGCGGGACCAGGGCGCCGGGCGTTGGACGCCGCAATCGTTCCACGACGTTGCCGCGGAGCAGATGCCGAAGTCGCTGGAACGGGTGATCGCCGAAGGGCACGTCGACCGGGTGCTGGTCGTCGACCGCCCGGGTCGCACGCTCTACACGGCCGACATCGACACCGCCGCGGCGAGCGCGCCCGGTGCCCGCGACGGGGCCGACGCCCGAGCCGCCGTCAAAGCCGGCAGGCGCCTCGAACGCCTCGACGAGACGACAGCGAGGTCCTGGGTCGGCACGCTCGACCGAGACGCGAACTTCGTCCTCGACCGCGCCGACATCGGCAGCGACGTGCTCGCCACCATCGACGACCTCCGCCGCGACGCCGGCCAGGTCGCAGCCATCGCCTACGCGCGCGACAGCCCGAGCCTGGCCAGAGCAGAAGCAGACCTTGCGGTCCTCGGAGTCCGAACCTCGGCCGCGCGCGACCACCTGCAACATCAGGCGCAGCAAGTGCAAACGCAAGCCCTCGGCCCTCAGGCTCAGGGACGGGGCACCGAAGCGCAACGCCCGGTCCTCGACGCCGCGCAAGACCGCGCAGGCAGTCCGCCGTTCCCCTCCCGAGGTCCAATCGAAAATGCCGGGCGCACCTTGGACCCAGGAGTCGCATCCCGACTGGGCTCCCGCCTCAACACCAGCCTTGAGAGTCGCCCACCGCAACGCGGCCCGGCGTCGAGCGCGCGCGGCGCTCGCGAAACAGACTCCCTCGACCGCTGACCATAGCGCGTCGACCCCGCCGCGACGCCGCATCGGCACAAGCGAACGTGACAGTGCAGCATCACCGCAGCGCCAGACGCGGTCGACGTCAACCGGAACTGCACCTGCGCGGCAGCATCACCCGACGCGCTGCAGTTCCCGGTGCTTCACCTTGAGGAACGGCGCGTAGGGCAGGACGAAGCGCTGAGCGAGCCTGGCCAGAGCGCCGGTCGGGGGCGCGAGCTCCACTTCCGCCCCGTCGCCGACGAGGACGGCCGCCATGTTCTGCTTGGCCGTCGTTCCCCACTGCTCGAGGATCGTCGTGTGCCCCGTCAGCAGGTCGCCGAGCGAGAGCGTTGTGTCCGCCGCGCGCTTGGCCTGCGCGGAGCCGAGCACTCCGGTCTCCAACCTCACCACACCGGGCGTGTGCGCTGGGTCGGCGCCGTGGCCGAAGTGGCCAGCCCGGCCCAGGAAGGGGAGATGGACGTTGATGCCGAGGATCGGGCCAACCGAAGGATCGATCGGGGCGAGCAGCGAGTAGTGCGGCACTCTCGCCGACGGTGGCAGGTCATCCAGCGACGAAACCCCGTGCCCGAGCCCCGCGCTCGACACGTGCACGACGCGGTCGACGCGCATCCCGAGCGACATGGCGCGCCCCGTCACCCCGCCGCCGAAGCTGAAGCCGAACGCGGTCAGCGTCACTGCGCCGTCTCGGGGGATCGAGTTCACGAATGCACCCAGCTTGCGGGCCAGTCCGTCGGCCATCGCCGCAGAGAGCGCCAGCGGGCCTCGAGGGAACCAGCCGCCCTGCCACACGACAAGCCCAGCCTTGCCTGCCGGCGCGAGCTTCAGCAGCTCCGACATGGTGTGGGCCTTGCCTTCGAAGTCGAGCAGTCTGGCTTCGTTGCCGGGCACGAAGACGCCGACCACGGCGACCCCGTCGGCAAACGGCGAGGCCAGCGGGTCCTCCGTTTCAGAGATCGCAGCGCCCACGTACTCGACAATCGAGTCGCGTTCGGGGTCGAACGCCAGCACGAAGCGAGGCCTGCCACCGCGATCGACGAAGCCGCGACCGCTGTGCAGCTCCTTGAGCTGATGCACCAGGCGCTCGCGGTCGCGCAGCTCGCCGCGGCTCGCATCCGCCAAGATGCTCTTGACCTCGCCGCCCGCGAACGCGCTCGCGCTGCCCAGTGCGCGTCCTATGGATGCTCCCGACTCGAGTGCGTTGATCGCGCGCCCCAGCGATTCGTGGTTCGCACGCACGCGCACGGCCCAGGGGATGCCGTCGAGGTTGCCGACGAGCAGCGGAACCTGCCGCAGGAGCCGCTCGCGCTCGGCGGCAGGCAGCGAACCCCACCATTCCCGAGTCGTGGCGGCGGATGGGGGTGCGTTCAGGACCCGCCGGAGTCGCCCGCGCGAGATGGGTCGCGACTCGATGAGGCGGGTGAGGTCGGCAGATGAAGAACGGGCTCGCACGCGCACAGCGTAGCGAGCCCGTCCGACAATGCGCGGCTCAGCTGGCCGTGCTTGCCTGCGCGGGTCGGGGCCCGCGCCCGGTGTGAATCAGTAGTACTCGCCCTGGCGGAAGTCCCAGCTGTTGAACGACTCGGCGAGGATCGCCATGATGCGGTTGATGTCGAGGCCCTTGCGGATCACGACGGGCGCCGGCGAGATGGAGCGCTGGCCGCCCTGCTCGGGGATGAGTGTGCCGTCGGCGTCGACCATCGAGATCATGACGCCCTGCTCGTGGCGCGTCTCGGTCGTCGCGTCGGGCTGGATCGATGCGACGTAGTCGTTCGCCTCGATGATGAGGTCGGCGCGGTCGTGGATGCGCTCGCCGATGCCCTCGACGAGGCCACGGTTGCCCTTGCCCGACGGGTTCGCGGAGCTCGCGAACGCGAAACGGCCGTGGTTCTCGTAGAGCTCCTTCGCAAGCTTCTCGCCGGGCACACCGAACTTGATGACGAAGCAGCTCGTGCCGCGTCCGTCCATCATCAGCTCCTTGGTGCCGTCGTCCGGAAGTGCCGCGATGGCCTCTTCCTTCCAGGGGAGGATGCAGCCGAGGAGGATGTCGTCGTTCCAGTGGCGCTCGTAGAACGCGTCGATCTCCGGGTTGAGCTGCGCGAGCTCGCGCAGCTGCTCGAGCGAGCCGCAGAGCACGACGCCCGGCTTGTTCCGGTTGCGTTCCTTCGCCTCGAACTTGCGCTCGAGTCCCTCCTTGTCGGATGTCATGATGATGTAGCCGACCTTCGTCGGGACGACGACGAGTCCGCCGTCTCCGGTGAGGATGTCGACGGCTTCTGGCTGCACGTCGCCGTTCCACGCGATCAATTTGCTGTCCATAGCTGCGTTTCTCTCGAGAATGGTGCTCGGGCTCGTCGAGCCGGAGTGAACTGTCGCGTCCGCTGGGGTCGCGTCGAGCATCGATCCTACTTGGTGTTGGCAGGCGGCCAGGGTCGGGAGGGGCCGCGCCCGTAGGGTTGTCGGCATGGAGACTCCCCAGCAGGCCCCAGACAGCGGTTCGTCTTCGGAGGATGCGCCCGAGGCGCTGGTCGTCGCGTCCGGTCCCCGTCCGACCACCCCCGATGCGGTTGCGGGTGTGCTGGAGCGCTTTGTCCGCGAGGTGCCGCCGCCGATCTTCGACGCCGACAACACCATGGAGGTGCGCGGCCTCGACCGCGCACGCGTCACCGCGCATCCGCTGGCTGGCGAGCTCCTCGGGCTCGACATCGACCTGACGGGCCTCGACGTGACCTTCGACGCCACGGTCGAAGAGGTGCCGCCGCCCCCGGAGTTCCCCGAGTTTGGCACCGAGGTGTCTCGGGCGGATGCGCAGCTCGCGGAAGTGCGGGTGCGTGCCGTTCCGGCGCGCATCCAGGGCGCAGACGTCGAGGCGAGCCTCACGGCGCGGGGTGTGCACGTCGACTGGGCGGAAGACGATCTCGGTCAGCTGGCTCTCGCGCTCCGGAAGGGCACGTCCGGCGGCGAGGACGTAACGATCTTTCCCGTCGACACCCTGCTCGTGGAGGTCGCCGCGCAGCAGCGGGAGGTGGCGGATGCGCTGATCGCGATGGCGACGGACGCGGGCGCGGCCCAGGGCATCCACCTCTCGAACGTCGATCTCACGCTCACCCAGGCGGGGCAGCGCGGCGCCCACCTGCGCGCGGCGGCCAAGGTCAGGCGAGGGTTCTTGCGCGCGAGCTTGCTCTTCAGAGTGGAGGCGCAGCTCGGCGACGACCTGAAGCTGCAGCTCATCAAGCCGCGCCTCACGAGCCGGAATCCGCTCATTGGCCTGCTGCTGCTCGCTGTCCGCGGCCAGATCCGTGACGAGCTGAAGGACCCGATCGACCTCCGCGACCTGCAGCTCGATCCGCTGAAGCTCGTCGACGCGCAGTTCGAGGTCGGCGAGCGCCTGCGGCTGCAGCTCGAATACCGGTAGCCCGGTTCCGCCTGCTCGATCGCTGCAGCTCGTGGACTCCTGCCGTAGCTCAACCCTCCTCGGCTGAGGACTGCACCTCGCGCAGCGCGATCGCGATCTGCTCGACCCTCCCAAGCGTCGTGTGTCCCATCCAGAGCATGATCGCCATCGACGCGAAGGACGCGAGACGCGGAAAATCTCCGCCGGAGAGCACCAGCTCGGCAGTCATCGCCGTGAGCAGAGCGATGGTTGCGCTCCCCGCGACGGGGAGAAAGAGGGGGTAGACGGCACGCCGCTGCTCGATAGCCTCCTGCAGCTCGTGGACTCTGGCTAGGTTGATGCGGATGCGATCGTTCGCGGGGTTGATCGACTGCTCGAGCAGCCGGCGCGTGTTGCGTTCCAGCGGTGAGTCTCGGTGGGCGATCGCCAGCCAGGCGAGGCAGAGCACGAGCGACGAAATCGCAGCGCCACATACGCCGAAGAGGCCGGCGCCGAGCCACGTCTGCCATGGCTCCGAGGCCTCCGCAAACTTCACCGACAACCATGCTCCCGCAATGGCGCCCATGGCCCCCGCAATTGTGAGGGTGCGGATGCGTGCGGGAGGAAACAGGGGCGGAAGGTGCTCCAGACTTGCCCGCCAGCCGAGGGTCGCGATGGGCGTGGTGCTCGCAGCCACCTCTCGGATCTCGCCCGGCCCGAGGGCGGTCAGGACGCCCGGACCTGCCTTCGCCATCCTGGCGTCGCCCCAGCGGAGCCCGAGGAGGGCGGCCGGTGCCAGCACGAGCGGGGTGCCGACGAGTGCGATGAAGATGACCCATCCCGTCGGAACTCCAAGGAGCGCCGCCGCGGCCACGATGGCGATGAGGAGCACGAGGCTTGCGATGACGGCGATCGTGCCCATGCGGTTGCGGTCGCGCTGCTTCGGCATGGGCCCCCTCGTCGGTCGCAGTGCGGCCGGCCGCGCAGATCTTCCGGCCGACCGGGCTGCTCAGTCGCTAGGTCACAGCCCAACGTAGTGGTCGCACCCACACACATCCTGAGGTCTGCGTGCGCACACGTCGACTCAGCCGCCGGCCCCGCGCATCCCCATCGCTCGCTCGTGGTCGACGAGCGCCTGGCGCACGGCCACGTCGTCAGCGTGACCGGCGAGTTTCCCGTTCGAGCGGACGATGCGGTGCACGGGCACGAAGAGGCTCACGAGGCACGCTCCGCAGGCGCTCGCGGCCGCACGGGCGGCCCGTGGATGCCCGGCGATCGCCGCGACGTCGCCGTAGCTCGCGAGCGTTCCGGGCTCGACGAGCCTCGCCGCGCGCCACATGGCTCGGCGCAGCTCGGTGCCGTCCTGGTGCACCTCGACGGCGTCGAGTGGCGCGGGATCGCCGTCGTCGTAGGCGCGGACGGCGACCAGAGCGGCGTCGTCGCCGCTGAGGGGATGCACGTCGATCAGCTCCGACTGGCGGCCGAAGACTGCGTACGCCAGTGACCGGGGGCTGCCGAAGCCCGCAGCGCGGACGACGTCCGAGTCGCCAGCCTTCACGATCGAGAATCGCTCGCCGAGCAGCTCGACGCTGCCCGCCCTGATGGCGTGCGGGGCTCCGGCTGCGGGGCTGCGGTCGTCGAGAACATCGGGCACAGGAGCACTCTGCCACGCGCATCCGCCATCGTCCGAATCTGCGGCCGACCGGGGCATTCTGCGAATACACGAAACGCTGAGAATCTGCCGAAGTGTGGGGAGAACGGTAGCGGCCGCGGCCTGTCCGACCTAAACTTGAGCCATATCGACTCAACTTTAGGTTCTTGTGGGTCGAACGACACTTATAAAGGAGCCCCATGGCAAACATGCAAGGCGCTCAGGCACCAGACGAAGAGGCCAAGAGCGCACTCGAACAGTACGGAATCAACCTCACCGACATCGCCCGCTCGGGCAAGCTCGACCCCGTTATCGGTCGTGACTCCGAGATCCGCCGCGTCAGCCAGGTACTGACCCGCCGGACCAAGAACAACCCAGTGCTCATCGGCGAGCCCGGCGTCGGCAAGACCTCGGTCGTCGAAGGGCTTGCTCAGCGCATCGTCGCCGGCGACGTCGCCGAGTCGCTGAAAGACAAGGAACTCGTGAGCCTCGACATGTCGGCGCTCATCGCCGGCGCCAAGTACCGAGGCGACTTCGAAGAGCGCCTCAAGGCCGTGCTCAAGGAGATCACCGAATCCGACGGCCGCATCATCACGTTCATCGACGAGCTGCACACGCTCATGGGCGCCGGTGGTGGCGAGTCGAGCGTCTCCGCCGCGAACATGCTCAAGCCGATGCTCGCCCGCGGCGAGCTGCGCCTCATCGGCGCGACGACCCTCGACGAGTACCGGCAGTTCATCGAGTCGGACGCCGCACTGGAGCGTCGCTTCCAGCAGGTGTTCGTCGGCGAACCGAGTGTCGAGGACTCGATCGCGATCCTCCGCGGCCTCAAGGAACGGTACGAGGCGCACCACAAGGTGTCGATCGCAGACCAGGCGCTCGTCGCGGCGGCAGCACTCTCCAACCGCTACATCACGGGCCGCAAGCTGCCAGACAAGGCGATCGACCTCATCGACGAAGCCGCCTCGAGGCTTCGCATGGAGATCGACTCCTCACCCGTCGAGGTCGACACGCTGCAGCGGCAGGTCGACCGGCTTCGGCTCGAGGAACTCGCGCTCAAGAAAGAGCACGACGACGCATCCAGGCAGCGACTGGCTGCCCTCCGCGCCGACCTCGATGCGAAAAACGCTCGCCTCGGTGAGCTGAAGGAGCGTTGGAACGTCGAACGCGCATCCCTCAACCGCATCGGCGAGCTGCGCGAGCAGCTCGACAACATCCGCATGCGCGCCGACCGTGCGCAGCGCGAAGGCAACCTCGAGCTCGCGTCGCGCCTCCTCTATGGCGAGCTCCCCGGCATTCAGAAGCAGCTGCACGAAGCCGAGGCAACGGAAGACGGCGGGCCGAAGCTCGTCAACGACCACGTCACGGCGGAGGACATCGCTGGCGTCGTGGCCGCCTGGACGGGCATTCCTGTCGGCAGACTGTTGCAAGGCGAGATGGAGAAACTCCTCCACCTCGAATCGGAGCTCGGCAAGCGTCTCGTGGGCCAGGAGAAGGCGGCGGCGACGGTGGCCGATGCGATCCGTCGCACCCGAGCAGGCATCGCCGACCCAGACCGGCCCACCGGCTCGTTCCTCTTCCTCGGCCCGACGGGCGTCGGCAAGACCGAGCTCGCGCGTGCCCTCGCCGAGCTGCTCTTCGACGACGAGAAGGCGATGATCCGCATCGACATGTCCGAGTACGGGGAGAAGCACTCCGTCGCCCGGCTCGTCGGCGCCCCTCCCGGTTACGTCGGCTACGAACAGGGCGGGCAGCTCACCGAAGCCGTGCGGCGCAGGCCGTACTCGGTGGTGCTGTTCGACGAGGTCGAGAAGGCGCATCCGGAGGTCTTCGACATCCTGTTGCAGGTGCTCGACGACGGGCGACTCACCGACGGTCAGGGCCGCACGGTCGACTTCCGCAACGTCATCCTCATCCTCACCTCGAACCTGGGCTCGCAGTTCCTCATCGACCCGCTCCTCACTCCAGAGGACCGCGAGGATCGCGTCATGGCCGCCGTCCGGAAGTCGTTCAAGCCCGAGTTCGTGAACCGCCTCGACGACATCGTCGTGTTCAGCGCGCTCTCGCAGGACGAGCTCGCGCAGATCGTCGCGCTCTACATCGACCGCTTGCAGCGCAGGCTCGGCGAGCGACGCCTCACGATCAAGGTCGACGACGACGCCCGCGCCTGGCTCGCCGAGCGCGGATACGACCCCATCTACGGGGCCAGGCCGTTGCGGCGCCTCATGCAGCGCGAGATCGATGACCGCCTCGCGCGGGCACTGCTCGCGGGCACGATCCGCGACGGCGACACCGTCTCGGTGGTCGTGGCCAGCGATGGCGACTCGCTGACCGTCCAGTCGACGACGCCGCACAGCCCGGCCGTGGAGTAGGTAGGAGAGGGCAGAGGTGTCTGCGGAGGCGCCAAGAGAGGCGCCTCCGCAGTGGCCGAACATCTCTGATGCGTAACTCGGGCGCGTCGCGCGCCCCGTGCATCCCGAGCCGCGCTTATCTTGAGCGGCATGGAGCACCTGCGCTGGATACTGCCTCTCTTTGCCGCACCCGTCGTGGCCGTGCTGGGCATCGTCGGCGTCATCACCCTGTCGCTGCGCAGGCTGACGTCCGCACCCGTCGCGAGTGACGACGTGATGGTGCTGTTCGGCCGCGACGCCTACCAGTTCTTCCTCGGCACGCTGGTGCCCCTCGTGCTGCTCCTCCTGATCGTCGGCCTCATCGCCTACGCGGTGTACGCCGTCGGCACGACATTCGGGTGGATCCAGCTGCGCGAGGCCCCCCTGTTCAAGACCTGGACGCTGCCGCTGCTCTTCTCGCCCGCCATCGCGGTCGTCGTGTTCTTCCTCGTCGCGTTCATGCCCTTCGTTGCCGGCCCGAGCGAGGCGCTGGTCCCCGTCGTGAGCGCCCTCGGTGCGTTCATCGTCTGCCTCGCGGTCTCGGGTGCGCTGTGGTTCCGCGCGACGCTCGGCACGCGCGCCAGCAAGCGGGCCGTGGATGCGGCGCCGAAGACGGGCGAGGTGGGCGTCGCCGCGTGATTGGGAGCGGCCGCCGACGAAGGCGGCGTGTTCAGTCGGCGGATGCGGGGTGAAAGCCGCAGAGGCTCGGGCTGCTGAGGCTTCTCGGAACGGTGGGGAGAACTGACCTGGCCGAGTGTCGGTGGTCAGCTCTAGCTTCGTGGGATGACGTCTCCACGAAGCTCACAGATCGGCCGCTTCATCTGGCTTGTGCTGCTCATCGCGCTGGTGGTCTTCCTCCTCGTCGCAGCCCCCGGGCTGCTCGAAGAGCTGGGAGCGAGGCCGGAGGGTGGCGAGGCCGCAGCGAGCCACGCAACGCTCGGCGCCTGCCTGATCCTCCTCGCCTCGCTGCTCGCCACCGCCATCCTCGGGAGCTACGTGGTGCGAGTCGATCTGCTGCGCGCCGTCGAAACGAGGTGGGCTTCGATGGCGAGGGCGCGAGGCGACGGCGAGGAACGGCTGCGCGGGCGCGGGCGCTGGCTGCTCCCGCTGCTGCTTGCCGCGGCGGCGATTGCCGCCATCATCATCGCCCTCTGCATGAGGGGCTCCGAGAGCCAGCAGGGCGACGGCGCGATCGCCGGGCCGTTCAGAGGGCTCGGGCTCTCATCACTGCTCTGGGCGAGCATCCTCACCTGCGTGATCCTCACGATCGCACTCGGCCGTGCGGCCCTCCGCGGCGTAGCGCAGAATCGACGCGAGAGTAGGCACCGTCGGGGCAAATTCACGCGTAAGGAGCGTGCGCAGATCGAGGTGCAGCGTTCCTCGCAGGAGCGCCTCGCGGTGGCGCTGCGATTCCGCGATGAGCTGCTGTCGAAGCGTTTGCCGCAGACCATCGATGTCTGGGACTTCCGGGCTGCCGACGGTGAAGTTTTCTTCCAAGACGCCCCGGCCACCTATGGCAGGTACTACGGGCGCGACGTCTCCTACTCGACAACGTCCGGCTTCTTCTTCGGCAACCCTGCCTTCGTCGTCGCAGGCCTCGCGGTCACCGCCATGGGCAACGCCTCCGCGAAGTCGCGGGCCGAGCGCGAGGCCGCCGAGCAGTGGCGCGAGTGGCAGACGGCTCGTGTGCTGGTCTCGAACCAGCGGCTCGTCTGCTTCGCCGGCGGGCGGTGGCTCTCGTTCTGGTATTCGGGCGTCGTCGTGAGCTACCCCTCGATGCGCGATCGCTCGCTGACGCTGCAGTTCGGCGACGCGGAGCCGCTCATGCTCATCGGCGAGCACGTGCCGCTCGCCATCGTCATGGCGACCTACTCGATGCACGGGGAGCGGGGACTGGCGGGCCACCCCGACCTGGTGGCGGCCGCGGCAGCAGTCGATGCCCCTCCGCCGGTCGTTCCGGGTGTGGTCGTGCCGGGGACGTAGCGAGCCAGCCTCCCCGCCGTGCGGCGGCTCGTCGAGGAGACCACGAGCGGCCTCGCGGTGTCGAACCTGGGTTCGACGTCCGCGAGGCCGCTCGTGGTCTCCTCAGGGGAGGGTGGAGGCATGCGCTCAGTTGAGGGCGGGTGTGTCCTCCGGCACCACTCCGTTGCCGTAGAGGTTGGTGGCGAGGTCGCGAAGCGCGCGGAGTGCGACGCGCTGCGTGAGCGGGCCGTAGGAGACGCGGGCGACCCCGAGGTCCTGGAACTCGGCTGCGGTGAGCGCGCCCGGGAGGCCGATGACGGACAGCTTCCCGGCTCCGAGGCCCTCGACGAGCGGCTCGACGGTCTCGCGGTTGATGGCGCCGGGCACGAAGACGAGGGATGCGCCAGCGTCGAGGAACGCGCGGCCGCGGGCGATCGCGTCGTCGATGCTCTCGGTGATGGGTCGCTCGCCGCCGCGCGCGATCGCGTCGGTGCGGGCGTTCAGCTGGAAGTTGACGCCCTCTGCCTGCGCGGCGGCGACGATGGCCGCGACGCGGGCGACCGACTCGTCGAAGGGACGCAGGCGGTCCTCGACGTTCGCGCCGACGATGCCGAGCCCGATTGCGCGGCGGATGGTCTCGGCCGGGTCGTCGTAGCCGTCGTCGAGGTCGGCGGTGACCGGCAGGTTGACCGCATCCACGATCACCTTCGCGCCAGCCAGGGCCACGTCGAGCGGCATGCCCCCGTCGGCGTAGCCGTAGGAGGCCGCGATCGAGTGTCCGGCCGTCGCGATTGCCTTCGTTTCGGGGAGGTTCGCGACGGTCTGGGCGCTGATCGCATCCCACACGTTCACGACTCGGAGAATCTCGGGGGCCTGGTGGAGCTCTGCCAGGCGGTTGGCGCGGTCTGCTGTGTTGACGTCTGTCATCGTGCTGTCCTCTGCTTCTGTTGTCGTGAGCTGGAGTGGCGCCCGCGTGCGTGCGTTCTGTATGCCGCGGGTTCAGTGCCGGCCTGCGGCAGTGCGGCCGCCGTCACCGTGTATACGCCACCGGGCTGAGGTCTTGCGGGGTCGCGCCCGGCCGTGGGGGTTAGCGCTCGATGGTGACGAAGTCGCTGAGCTCGCGGCGCGTGCGCGGCGACGTGTCGCGGGCGCGGATCTTCTCGCTCACCGCGTCGGAATCGTCGTACTGACCCACGGCGATGACCGTGATGGGTGTGCGCCCCGCCGGCAGCTCGAGCGCCTCGGCGAGCGCATCCACGTGGATACCACCCATCTGGTGCGTGTGCAGGCCGCGCGACTGGCCCTCGATGGTGAGGTGCGCGGCGACCTGGCCGGCGTCGTACTCGGCCCAGCGGAGCGGCTTGCCATCGCGTTCGTGCTCGACGGTGACGGCGATGAGGAGCGAGGCGCGGTCAGCCCACGCGAGGTTGAAGTCCATCAGCGTGCCGTAGATCTTGTCGAACGTCGCCGTGCCGCGAACGCCCGCGACGAGCGTCGTGGGCTGCGTGTTGCTCGCGGAAGGAGCCCAACGGCCGGCTTCGAAGAGTGCCGTGAGGTCTTCCTCGGAGATCGCGTGGTCAGCGTCGAAGCCCCGGGGGCTCCAGCGGTCGGAGAGCGCGTCGAGGATGGGGACGGATGTCTCGTTGCGGACAGTCAGCTGCTCGGTCATGGGGCTCCGTTCAAAGCGTGGTGCGTGTGGTCTGCGGGGAACAACCACTTGTAGGTGCAAGCTATTCCGGTCGGCTGATCGTGGTGTCCAGGATTACGGCGTATTTCCGGATGCGCCTCCCGGTGGCCGTGCGTATCTTGGGGGCATGTCGCATCCACACACCCACGGCCACCTCGGCGTCGACGTGCCCGACAGCCGCGGGCGCACGGGGCTCGACCAGGCCGGGCGTGACCTGACCCGCAACCCGAACGTCGAGGTCGAGAACGTCGAGGTCACCTCCGACGGCTGGCACGTGCTGCGTCGCACCACCTTCCGGTACCGGGGGCGCGACGGAGAGTGGGCGACGCAGCAGCGCGAGACCTACGACCGCGGCAACGGCGCCACGATCCTGCTCTACGACCTCGACAGTCGGCAGGTGCTGCTCGGGCGGCAGTTCCGCTACCCCGTCTACGTCAACGGACACGACGACGGCATGCTCCTCGAAACCGCAGCCGGCCTGCTCGACGGTGACTCGCCGGAAGACGCGATTCGGCGCGAGGCCGAGGAAGAGCTCGGCGTCGTCGTGGGCGAGGTGACCCCAGTCTTCGAGCTCTACATGAGCCCCGGGTCGGTGACCGAGAGCATCCACTTCTTCGCGGCCCCCTGGTCGGCGGCAGACGCCATCTCCGGCGGGGGCGGCGTCGAGGAGGAAGGCGAGGAGATCGAGTCGGTCGCGCTCGACTTCGACGAGGCGCTTCGTATGATCGCGAGCGGAGAGATTCAGGACGCGAAGACCGTGCTGCTTCTGCAATGGGCGGCTCTCAACCTGCCGTGGCGCACCCGGGGAGCCTCCGATGCCTGAGCCGCTCTTCGAGGGCGTCAGTGCCTTCCCGCTCACCCCCATCACATCGACGGGCATCGATGCAGGAAGCTACGCCGGTCTGGTCGAACGGCTGCAGGCCGCCGGTGTCGACTCGATCAGCGCCCTCGGCTCAACCGGCAGCTACGCCTACCTCGACCCCGCCGAACGCGCATCCGTCGCCAAGCTCACCGTGCGCCACGCCGGCCCGGTGCCCGTCATCATCGGCATCGGAGCGCTGCGCACACGCGATGTGCTCGAGAACCTCCGAGCCGCCGAGGACGCCGGAGCCTCGGCCGTGCTGCTCGCGCCGGTGTCATACCAGCCGCTCACGGAGGACGAGGTCTACGGCCTCTACGAGGATGTTGCCGCGACCACGAGCCTCCCGATCATCGTGTATGACAACCCCACCACGACCGGCATCGTCGTGAGCGATGCCCTCCACGCCCGCATCGCCGGGCTCGACCTCGTCAGATCGATCAAAATCCCGCCCGCGTCGCTCGATGTCGCCCAAGTCAGTGAGCGCGTCACCGCCCTGCGCGACGAGGTCGGCACCCCCATCTCCGTCGGCATCAGCGGCGACCCGTACGCAGCTGCCGGGCTGCTCGGCGGCTGCGACGTCTGGTACTCCGTGCTCGCCGGAGTGCTGCCCGAGGAATGCCTCGCGATCACGCGGGCGGCGCTCGCGGGCGAGGCCCAGCTCGCGCTGCGCCTATCCGCGCGGCTCGACCCGCTCTGGGAGCTGTTCCGCGCCCACGGCAGCTACCGCGTCGCATCCGCCATCGCCGCACAGCTCGGACTCGTGCCGACCGTCAACCTTCCGAGGCCCGTCCACGAACTGGATGCGGCAGGCCAGCGCGCGGTCGCGGCCGCCCTCCGTGCGATCTCGCGGTGAGGGCCATCGTGACGCGGCGCGACCCGTGAGCGACATCGTCAGCCTCGAGCTCCTCTTCGACGACGCCACCGAGGCGCGCATTCGCGGTGAGTGGGCGACACTGCAGGCGCTCGGGGTCTCGAGCATGGGCGCGCACACGTCGAACAGCAACCGCCCCCACCTGTCGCTGCTCGTGCGCTCGTCGTTGTCGCACTCGTCGTCGTCCGAGGCCGAGCCGTCACTCCTCGACCTCGACGCCGTTCGGGATGCGGCGGGCAGGTTGCCGATGCCCCTCACCCTCGGCGGTCCGCAACTGTTCAGGCACGGCGACCGCACCGTTCTAGCGCGGAGCGTCGTGCCGTCGGTCAGCCTCCTCGAGTTCCACACAGAACTGCACCGGCTGGCCGGCAGCGAGGAAGTTGCAGTCGACCTGCCGCACACGACGCCTGGCAGCTGGACGCCGCACGTCACACTGGCCAGGCGCCTCAAACTCGCCGACCTGGAGCGGGCGATCGCCGCGCTCGACGTCGAACCGCTGCACGCGCTCGCCACCGAGCTGCGACTCTGGGACGCGCGGACCGCAACGGTCGAACGACTCCGCCAAGGCTGACCAGTAACAGTGCAGATCTGCGGCGGCGGAGTCGTTTTCCGCGATTTTGGCCCGGAATTGCACTGTGATTGGTCGGGTCGGGTCGAGTCGGGCCCGGTCGGGCCCGGTCAGGCCTGGAGCTGTCGCGAGATGCGCGCCTCACCGAGCCGCACGACAACCACACCAATAAGGATGAGTGCGCCGCCCACAAGCTGCACCGGGTTGGGCAGCTCCCCGAGCAACAGCCACGCGAAGAGCACTGCGCCGATGACTTCGGAGAGCCCGACAAACGACGTCAGCCGAGGTCCGAGGCGACGCGCGGCGGCGATCCCCGTGACGTAGGCACCCGCAGCGGTGACAAGTCCCAGGACCAGCACCGCCACCCACCACGGCATGGACGCCCCGCCCAACTCGACGGGCGCATCCGTGAACCTCATCGGCAACACGCCAACGAGCCCCGCGAGGCTGAGCACCACGGCGCCCACGAGCAGCCCTCCGCCGGCGAGCACGGTCGCAGGGAGCTCAGTCTCGGTGTCGGCTGACATGACGAAGTAGAAGGCGACGCCGAGCATCGCGCCCAGCGCCCACAGCACGCCGCCGACGTCGAGCTGCACGCCGCCGAAGATCTGCAGCACCAGCAGGAGCCCGCCTGCCGCGATGGCCGCGCCGACAAGCGTGAGCGCGTGCGGGCGCTGGCGGTGACGCATCCACATCCACAGCACGACGATGGCCGGGGCCGTGTATTCGATGAGCAGCGCGACACCCACCTGCAGCGTCGCGACGGCCGTGAAGTAGGCGAGCTGTGTGCCGGCGACGGCGATCGCGCCGTAGACGGCGAGCCGCACGAGGTTGCCGCGGTTGGCGAGCAGCCGCCAACGGCCCCGCAGTGCCAGGAGCGCGACGGGTGCGAGAGCTAGTGCAGCGAGCGAGACCCGGGCTGTGACTGCGGCGCCGGGCGTCCACCCAGCTTCGAGCAGGCCGCGTGCGAACGGTCCCGACAGGGCGAAAGCCGCCGCCGAGAGGAGGGCGAAGGCGAGGCCGGATGCGAGACGCGGCGTGGCAGCGGATGCGGGCGTCGCGAGCGTGGCCGCGTGCGGCAGGGGTGTGTGCGGCAGGGGTGCGCTCGCGGTGGCTCCGGCGAGTCCGATGTCATTGGCGTTAGCCTTCATAGAACATGACACTAGCTCGACTTTGGTAATCTGCAAAGGTGCTTTTCACCAATGACACCGAGGAGGCGCTCGTCGCGGCTGCGGCGCTCGTGAACAGCAACGTCGAGCCACCCACGCTGCGCACTCGCGCCGAGCTCGCCGAGTTCTTCCGCGACCACAGCTACACGGGACGCTTCGACGGCGACCAGGCAGAGTTCGAGCGGGTCCGCGCGATCCGGCCACGGCTCCGCGAACTCCTCACTGCCGACCGGGATTCGGCCGCCAAACTCGTCAACGACGCACTCGCCGAGCACAACGCCACCCCGCAACTCGTGCGCCACGACAGCCACGACTGGCACCTCCACGCGGTCGACGCCGACCGGCCCCTCGACGAACGCATCACCGTCGAGACAGCGCTCGCGGTCATCGACCTCATCCGCGCTGACGAGATGTCACGGCTCGGCACCTGCGACGCCGACGGCTGCGACGGAATCGTCATCGACCTGACCCGCAACCGCACCAAACGCTTCTGCTCCACCCGATGCGCGAACCGCTCCGCAGTCGCGGCCTACCGCGCTCGCCGCCGCGAGCATCCGCCCGCCTGAGCTCAGAGCATCCACGGACCGCCGCCGCGAGCTTCCGCACGTCTGAGCCCGGAGCATCCGCGCCGCGAGCATCCGCACGTCTGAGGCCGGAGTATCCGCGCCGTTAGCAGCACGGCTGATCCCAGAGCACCCGCACGCCTGCGCCGCGCACATCCGCGAGGACTCCACAGCGTTCCAGGGTGGTTCCCCGCGAGTTCGTCGCTCGCTGTCGTCCGCGAGATTCCCCAAAAGGTCGTTCTGAGCGCGGGGGAGCGACCTTTTGGGGCAGGTCGCGGCGCGGGCGCAGTTTCCGCTCCGCTCAGCTCCGCTTCGCACCGCTCGACGCGCAAGCCAGCACGGCTCGACGCACAAAGTTGTGGCATGTTGCTGTTCCCAGTGCCGGGAACAGCAACATGCCACAACGCTTTCGCCCGAGCCCGAGCCCGAGCCGGAGCCGGCGCCCGCGCGGCCGCCGCGCGCTACACGGCGGCCGGACCGGACTCCCCGGTGCGGACGCGGATGACATGGCTCACATCGGTGACCCACACCTTGCCGTCGCCGACGTTGCCGGTGCGGGCCGCCGCAACGACAACCTCGATGGCCGTGTCGAGGGTCTCGTCGGCGACGAGCACCTCGATGCGGGTTTTCGCTCGGAACGAAACCTTCACGGCCTGTCCCCGGTAGTACTCGGTGCGGCCCTTCTGGTGGCCGTGTCCCTCCACCTCGGTGATGGTGAGGCCCGTGAAGCCTGCCGCCTCGAGGGCGTCCTTCACGTCATCGACCTTCGTGGGCTGAATCACTGCGGTCACGAGCTTCATCGTCGCGCGCTCCTCTTCTGTGCTGGCGTGGTCTGTGCGTTTTGGTCGTGGGGTGCGCGCGGGGTTTGCGCGTTCTGGTCGCGCGGCGTGAACTGCGTCCGTCGGTCGGCGCCGCTGCGTGCATCCATCATGGTCAGCGCGGCTCGAGCTCGTAGGCGCTTTCGGCGTGGATGCCCCGGTCGAGGCCCACGGACTCCACGTCGTCTGGGACGCGGATCGGCACGATCTTGTTCATAACCCAGGCGATGAGGAACGTCACGCCGAAGGCGTACGCGCAGGTCACGACGATAGCGACGAGTTCGCCCCACAGGAGGCTGGGGTCGCCGCCGAAGAAGACGCCCGCGATTCCGGCCGGGGCGGCGGCGGCGCCGAGGAACACCACGAAGAGTGCACCGACGATGCCGCCGATGCCGTGCACCGAGAAGGCATCGAGTGCGTCGTCGATCTTGGCGCGGTTCTTCCAGCCGATACAGAGGGCGACGACCGCACCCGAGACGAAGCCGAGCGCGAGGGCGCCGAGCGGGGTCACCGCATCCGCTGCCGGGGTGATGCCGACGAGGCCGGAGATCATGCCGGTCGCCATGCCGAGCGTGGTGGCGTGCTTGTCGCGGATGCGCTCGATGAGCAGGTAGCCGAGGGCACCGGTGAGTGCGGAGAGTGTCGTGGTGAGCACGACGTACCCGGCGAGGAAGTTTGCGCCCGCCGCGGTGCCGCCGTTGAAGCCGATCCAGCCGAAGAAGAGAAGTCCGGCGCCGAGGAGGACGAGCGGCATGTTGTGCGGACGCATCTCCGTGTTCTTGCGTCGACCGAGCACGATCGCGAGGGCCACGGCCGAAGCGCCGGCGTTCATGTGCACGGCCGTGCCTCCCGCGTAGTCGTGCAGGCCGAGCACGTTGCGCATCCACCCGCCGACGGTCTCACCGTCGTCGCTCGTGAACGCGAACACCCAGTGCGCGAGGGGCGCGTACACGAGGATGGTCCACAGGGCGGCGAAGATCAGCCACGCCCAGTACTTCATGCGGCCGGCGGCACCGGATGCGACGATCGCGATGCTGATGGCGGCGAACAGGATGTAGAACGCGCCCCAGTAGGCGTCGACGGCGATGATGTCGCCTTCGGACGAGTCGGTCATGAACGACTCCATGCCGACGAACGCGAGCGGGTCGCCGATGATGCCGGCGCCGCCGACCGAATCGCCGAGCACCATGCCGTGCACGAACAGCACGTAGATGACGGCGACGACGGCCATGGATCCGAAGACCATCATCGCCATGTTGAGCATGTTCTTGCTGCCCAGCATTCCTCCGTAGAAGAACGAGATTCCGGGGAACATCAAGAGGACGAGGCCGAATGCGGCGAGCATCCAGGCGAGATCAGCAGCGGGCATGCAGTGCTCCTTGCGTTGGGGGCATGAGGGAGGGCGTGCGGGATGCACGGGTGGAACGGTCAGGGGGCGCGGCGGGCGCTCGGGGCGGGCGCTCGGGCCTGCGCGAGGAACGGCGGGCGGCGTCGCGGGGTGTGGTCAGGCGTGCGGTCGCGCAGTCGCGGCCGGGCGCATCTCGATCGATGAGGTCATTCGACGAGCCAGGTCGGCGACGCGTGGAACTGGTCGGCGGCGAAGATGGCGGCGTCGGTGACGCCTCCGCCCTGCAGGTCGGGAGGGAGGGCTTCGTCTCGGTGGGTGGTGCTCCAGCCGAGCATGGTGAGGGTGCGCACCATCGACAGCGCGCATCCGAGCTCGAGCTGCGCATCCGTTAGCGTGCCCTCGGATCGATACCCATCGATCCAGTTCCGGGCCATCGTTCGCGCGTCGGGCGTGTGCTCCTGGAAGGTCAGCGCCGACGCGAAGTCGTAGAGAAACCAGCTGAAGCCGGAGTCGTCGAAGTCGATGACGATGAGTCGCTCACCGTCACGGATGACGTTGGTCGGCCGCAGGTCGGAGTGCACGAGTCCCCAGTCCTGCCACCCGGCGGGCGCCGCCTGCACGGTTGCGACGGCGGCCGACTCGGCGCGTTCGAGGTGGTCGAGCTGGGCCGGGGTCAGGGATGCGCGGCGCCAGTCACCCCACCGTGCGCTCGAGCCGAGGAGGTCGGGCAGCCCCCACGTGAAGCGGTCGAAGTCCGCGGGTCGACGCCAGCTGCGCGCGTGGTCGTGGAGTCGGGCGGTGATCTGCCCGAGTTCGCCGAACCAGGGCGCGGCGTCGTCGACATCCTGCAGGATCGACCCGCGAACGTGCTCGAAGAACACCGCCTTCAGTGCGAGGCCGTCTGGCGACTGGATGCTCTGCGTCACTTGCCCGTCCGCGCCCGGGATCGGGGACGGAACTTCCGCGCATCCACAGTCTCTGATCGCCTCGACCCACCGCATCTCGGAGCGGAGCTGCGCGTCGCCTTCCTGGTAGCCGGGCTGCTGCAGCCGCACGACGCCCGCGGGCCTGCCCTCGATTTCGACGAGGTAGGAGGCGTTCTCCGACACCGAGATCAGGGTCGTCGTCGCGTGGGGTGCGATGCCGAACGCCGCGAGCATCCCTTCGTGCAGCCACGCAGGGGCGGCCTCGCCCTTGACGAGGACGTCGAAGACGCGAAGTCCGGAAACGGGTTGCTTCGGCGGTGCCTCGATCATGGTCGTCTCCTCGGGCTGGGGCGATTCGGCGGTGGATGCGCGAATCGCGGCTGCTCTGGTGGTGCCGGCTGCGTGCGGGGTGATCCATGTCTAGGTGCTGATTCGCTGTGGATGCGGCTTCTCGCCACACTCGTTACACACGATTTACCGGGAGGAAACAGTGTGCTCGCTTCGGGTCGACAAGATCGAAGCGCCGGACGGGCGAAGTGCGCCCGCGGGAGAGGACACGTCACGTGAGCAGATCCACGATCATGGACGGCAACAGCTACCGGGTGGGGGAGTCCTCAGCGGCGGCCGAGACCGAAGCCATGGTCGAGCGGCGCTCCAGGCTGCTCGGGCCGTCCTACCGGCTCTTTTACTCGAACCCCGTGCACCTCGTGCGCGGCAACGGCACCTACCTCTATGACAGCGACGGCGTCGAGTACCTCGACATGTACAACAACGTCGCGAGCCTCGGCCACGCGCATCCACGAGTCGTGGAGGCCATGGCCGCGCAGGCCGCCACGCTCAACACGCACACGCGCTACCTGCACGAGGCGATCCTCGACTACACCGAGGACCTGCTCTCGACGATGCCCGCCGAGATCGGGCAGGTCATGTACCAGTGCACCGGATCGGAAGCAAACGATCTCGCGCTGCGCGTCGCCGCCGCCTACACGGGCGGCACCGGCGTCATCGTCACCAGCGAGGCGTACCACGGCACGTCCGGGCTCACCTCGGCCGTCTCGCCAGCGCTCGGGAGTGGGCAGACGCTTGGGCTCGAGGTGCGCACCGTCCCGGGGCCAGACACCTACCGGACGTCGCCTGAGCTGGTGGGCGAGAAGCTCGCCGCCGACATCCGCGCCGCCATCGCCGACCTCGCCAAGCACGGCGTGACGTTCTCTGCGTTCCTCGCCGACTCGGTGTTCTCCTCAGACGGAGTCGCTGCCGACCCAGCAGGCTTCCTCAAGCCCGCGTTCGACGCCATCCACGAGGCGGGCGGCGTCTGGATCGCAGACGAGGTGCAGCCGGGCTTTGGCCGCCTCGGGCCCCGCATGTGGGGCTTCGCGCGGCACGACCTCGTGCCCGACATCGTCACCATGGGGAAGCCCATGGGCAACGGCATCCCCGTGTCCGGCATGGCCGTGCGACCCGAGGTGCTCGAGCCCTTCGCCACGGGCATCCCGTACTTCAACACCTTCGGCGGCAACCCGGTCGCGATCTCGGCGGCGCAGGCGGTGCTCAACGTGCTGCGAGACGAGGGGCTGCCCGAGCGTGCGGCCGTGGTCGGCGATCAGCTGCGTGCCGCGATTCGCTCGGTCGGGGATGCGCGCATCGGGGATGTGCGCGGAGCAGGGCAGTTCACCGGCGTCGAGATCGTGTCGGATCCCGCGGCAAAGACGGCAGACGGACAGACGGCCCTCGCGCTCGTCAACGCGCTCCGCGAGCACCGCGTACTCACCTCGACCGCCGGGCCGAACAACAACGTGCTCAAGGTTCGCCCGCCGCTCTCATTCCAGGAGCGAGACATCGAGCGGTTCACGGACGCGCTCGCCGCGGCGCTCGCGGACGTACCGGTCAGGTAGCGCCGCCGTCACACCGGAACGACACCGCCCAGCTGCAGCGCCGGGAAAACGACAGCCGGCAAGCTCGTCATGAAGTTGACCATGAAGTGCGCGATCGTCACCGGAACCAGCCGCCGCTGCCAGCGCACGATCAGCGCAGCGCCGAGCCCCCACACGGTGAACGCCACGACGTACACGAGCACCGCCGCCGGGGAGGGCGCAAAGAACGCGTGCTGCAGCCCGGGGCGAGGCGTGGCGGGGTGGGCGTGCGGTTCGGTGGGCCGGTTGAGGTGTTCGGTCTATTCGTGCCTGAGGGACTACGGGGAGCTGCCGGTCAGCCGCCAATCCCGGTCCGCGGTCCCAGTTGTCGGTAGTTGGTCCTGGGCGCTGCAGGTGGCCCCGAGAACCGGCAGTTGGTCTCCGGTGCTGATAGTTGGTCTCTGCTGCTGACAGTCAGAGTGACGTAGTCCTCGTTCGGTTCGGTTTCCGACGCCGTGGCGGCCTCACGTCACTCTGAGTGTGAGGGTCAGCCGGAAACCGTCCCAGCGGTGCTGCTTGGTGCCGCGTCGGCAGCGGTTGCGCGCCCGCCGCCGCGTTCACGTCGCCCGCGCCCGGTAGAGTCCACGGCATGCGGGAGCGCGAGAGGTGAGCGGCGGTCTGATCGCGGCGCTTGTCGGTCTCGCGGTCGTCGACTCGCTGAACCTGTCGACGATCGCCGTCGTCATTCTCATCCTGCTCACCGTGCAGCGCCCCGTCGCGACGGGTTGGGTCTATGCCGCCGGCGCCGTGGTCACGTTTTTCGGTCTGACGATGCTCGTCTACTTCGGGGCGAGCTTCGCCGGCACGCTGGTCGAGGACCTCGCTTCGTGGATGCGTCGCATCATCTTCGTCGGCTTCGGGATGTTGTTCGTCGTCTTCGGCGTGCGACGGTTCCGAACGCGCGAACGACGCGGCTACCCGTTGCTGCGCTGGGTGAACCCGCTCTCCGCGTTCCCGCTGGGCGTCGTGGCGACGATCGCAGACCTGCCGAACGCGTTCCCGATGTTCTTCGCCGTCGAGCGGCTCATCGACGCCGAGGTGGCGGCCCCGACGGCGGTCGCTGCGCTCGCGGGCTACACCGTGATCTACGCCGTTCCGACGGTGCTCGCGCTGGTGCTTGGCATCGTCTTCAAGGGCCGACCGCGCGACCGCTTCCGCGAGGTGTACGACCGTCTCACCGGCGGAGAGGTCAAGGCGAGTCGCCCGATGGCCGCGCTGCACTTCGTCCTCGCGGCGGCTTGCTTCGTCGTTGCGGCGTTCGTGGTCTGAGCGTCGGATCGCTGCGGTGCCGCGAGATGCCGCACACGGTCGCTCAGCGCGTAGTATGACGACCCTTTGGGGCATCTGGACGCACTGGCGACCGGACCATCTGGCGAGCAGATCGCCCGGCGACCGGACCACCTGGCGACCAGATCGCACGGCGACCGGACCACCTGGCGACGAGATCACTGGCGACCGGACCACCTGGCGAGCGGATCGCCTGGCGACCTGGCGACCAGGCCACCCGCACTCGAGCGTGCGCAGGCGTGGAGCCGAACCGGCCGGGGCGCTCGCTAGTCTCGCTTTCATGGACTCTGAGAAGTTGCCGCGGTCGGCCCGGCCGTCGTGGTGGGGTGCGTCGGTTCGGTGCTGCTCGTCGCCTTCGCGGTGCTCGGTTCGTTGCAGATCCTGGTGCTGAATCCGCTGGCGGCTGTTCCCGGCCGCCCTCTCCCTGACATCTACCGCGACGCGGCGGCTGCGAACGAGCCGTTTGCGGTGGGATGGGTCGTGGCGTTCGCGCTCATGGGGGCGGCGCTCAGCGTCGGCGGTCTGGCGTTCGCGCTTCGTGGGGGTGCGACGTGGCGTGGCACCGCCGTGTTCGCGTTGCTGGCGTTGATGCTCGGCACGCCCGCGTACTTCGTGGCTTCGTTTTCGATCGGGATGGCGATCGCGGACGCGTTCGGCACTTCCGGTGGTGACCATTCGAGCTGGTCGTCCGTGCTGTTCGGGGCGAGTGGATGCGCGTTGTTGGCCCTCGCCGTGCTGGCGGTCGAGGCCGCGGTGCGCCCTGCGGTGCGGGGTGCGGCCGCGCGGCGGGCGCGCGTTGGCGAGCCGAGCATCCGCTGACTCTGCACATAGCGAGGCGTAGCATCGGGAAGGAACCCCATACCGCGGCGCCCAGCGCCGCTCAGTGAAGCCGGGCCGTCATCCCGCCCGGAGAGAGGCAGCGCCATGAAAGCACTGCAGTACCGCGCGATCGGATCGCGACCAGAGCTCGTCGAGATCGACACCCCGACGCCCGGTCCCGGCGAGATCCTCCTCAGGGTGACGGCGGCCGGTGCCTGCCACTCCGACGAGTTCATCATGGGCGCCTCGGAGGATGACTACTACTTCAAGCCGCTGCCGCTGACGCTCGGTCATGAGGTTGCTGGCGTCGTCGAGTCGCTCGGCAACGGCGTGCGCGACGTCGAGGTCGGCGAGTCGGTCATCGTCTACGGGCCGTGGGGGTGCGGCCGCTGCTACCACTGCGCGAGCGGTGCCGAGCAGAACTGCGAGAAGGGGATGCGCGCGCCGGGCATCTTCAGCGACGGCGGCATGGCCGAGTACATGATCGTCGACGACGCCCGCCATTTGGTGCCGATCGGTGACCTCGACCCCGTCAAGAACGTGTCGCTCACCGACGCGGGGCTCACCCCGTACCGAGCCGTGAAGTCGGCGCTGCCCAAGCTCGTGCCCGGATCGACCGCTGTTGTGATCGGCTCTGGTGGGCTCGGCCACGTCGCCATCCAGCTGCTCAAGGCGCTGTCGGCTGCGACGGTCGTCGTGCTCGATGTTGGTGAGGCACAGCTTGAGCTTGCGCGTACGGTCGGCGCGGACCACACGTTCCTGTCGAACCCCGACGCTGTTCCCGCCGTGAAGGAGCTCACGCGGGGCCTCGGCGCGACGGTGGTCTTCGATTTCGTCGGTATTCAGCCGACGGCGGACCTGTCGGCGAAGATGGTCGCCGCAGCGGGCTCGGTTGTGGTGGTGGGCGTCGCCAGCGGTGCCGTCCCGATCGGGCAGACGACGGTGCCGCTTGACGTCACGGGTCGCGCCATCAACTGGGGCTCAAGGACTGAGCTGATGGAGGTCGTCGAGCTCGCGAAGCGCGGCAAGATCGACATCCATGTCGAGCGGTTCTCCCTCGACGAGGCTCCCGCCGCTTACGAGAAGTTGCACGCTGGCGAGATCCGCGGGCGCGCGGTCATCGTTCCGTAGCCGCCACGAGCCCGATCCTGCCTGCCACCGTCTGAAGCTCCCCGACCCCGTCTGAAGCTCTCTGCCCCGTCTCCCTGCTCTGTCTCCCTGCCGGTCTCGCCGTGCCGGTCTCGCCCTGCCGCTCTCGCCCTGCCGCTCTCGCGCCTCCTGCCTCCATCTCCTTGCCCCTTGCCGCGTGCATCCACACGGGGAATACATGCTCTTTTCGAAACGAGCATGCATTCCTCGTGTGGGTGTGGATGTGGATGTGGGTGTGGGGGTGGGTGTGGATGCACGAGGAATTGAGAGAGGGATCGAGGGAACGAGAAGGCGAGAGAGGTAGGCAGGAGAGCAGGCAGGCAGGCCGGTAGGCGAGCCGTCAGATAGGCGGCCAGGCGCGAGTCAGTACGCGACCGTGAAGCGTGCGCGGTGGTGCGCTGGGTGCTCGATCTCGGCGACGATCGCGGCCGCGAAGTCTGCGCCGGAGATGTTGGAGTCGCCGTTGTCGTCGGTGAGGAGCACGTCGCCGCCGATGCGGTACTGGCCGGTCGCTTCTCCGGGGGCCCACGCGCCGAAGGCTGCGGCGGGGCTCACGTAGAACCAGTCGAGCTCGGGGGTGGATGCGCGGAGGTCGTCGAGCACGCCGGCCATCTCTGCGGCCTCCGGCTTGACCGGGTCGGGGAAGCCGTCGGTGTCGGCGAGGCGCGGCCCGCCCTCGGCGACGAGCAGTGAGCCGGCACCGCCGACGACTCCGAATCGCACGCCCTTGGTGGCGGCGAGTGCTGCTGCGGATTCGAGGACTCCGCGCGTGCGGCCCTCAAGTTCGCCGCGCGGCGAGAGGGTCGAGACGACGACCTCGGCGCCATCGAAGGCGCGCTCGATCGTGCGGTCGTCCAGCACGCTGCCGGTTTCGTAGGTGACGCCCGCAACCTGTTCCTCTGGCAGTGAGCGGCTGAACGAGGTCACATCGTGTCCGGCGGCTGCGGCGGCTGTGACGAGGTTGCTGCCGGCGTATCCGTTTCCGCCGAGGATGGTGATCTTGGCCATGGTGGTCCTTTCGTCGAGGCACCCGGTCTCGGACGCCGACAGTCACCGTAAGAGACCGACGGCGAGGAGGGGAAGAAGGCACTTTGCGGGGCGTTGGTTACCGAAAAGTGCCTCTTGGGCGTCGCTTGAGTATCTGTCGGTGACTCAGTACCGTGCAGTTACCCAGGAACCCAAAGACCAAAGACCAAAGACCAAAGAACGGAAGCGCGCATGACTGAGCCGCTGTGGGACCCGTACAACCGCGACTGCCCGTCGCGTCGCCTGCTCGATCGCATCGGCGACCGGTGGACGGTGCTCGTCGTCGGCACGCTGCATGACGGCCCGAAGCGATTCTCGGAGATCCAGGCCACGGTCGATGGGGTCTCGCAGAAGATGCTCACGCAGACGCTCCGCGGACTGGAGCGCGACGGGCTTGTGACCCGCACCGTGTTCCCGCAGGTGCCGCCCCGTGTCGACTACGAGCTGACGGACGTCGGGCGCAGCCTGCTCGGCCCGCTGCGCATCCTCACGGAGTGGGCGACCGAGCACATGTCCGGCGTCGCGGACGCGCAGCGCCACTATGACGAGAGCAGGGCAGCATGAGCGAATCCCAGACCGCGCGCATCGCCGTGACGGGCAGCACTGGCGCCGTCGGCGGCCTCGTCGCGCGCCAGCTCGCGGCAGCCGGAGCCTCGCAGCTCCTCCTCGCGCGCACCCCGGCGAACGCGCCGCAGCTGCCCGGATGCGTGGTCGCGCCGTTCAGCTACGCCGACCGCGAAGCATCCACCGCCGCACTCCGAGGAACCCGGACGCTCTTCATGGTGTCGGCGGCCGAGAGCGAGTCGCGGCTGGATGACCACCGGGCGTTCATCGACGCGGCGGTGGCCGCCGGTGTCGAGCAGGTCGTGTACACATCGTTCTTCGGCGCGTCGCCCGACGCGACGTTCACGCTCGCCCGCGACCACTTCGCGACAGAGGAGTACCTCAAGGCGTCCGGCATGAGGTGGACCTTCCTGCGCGACAACTTCTACATGGACGTCATGCCCATGTTCGTTGGCGACGACGGCGTGCTGCGCGGGCTGGCGGGTGATGGCAGGGTCTCGATCGTGAGCCGCGCCGACGTGGCGGCGGTCGCGACGGCCGTGCTGCGTGCACCGGATGCGCACCAGGGGGCGACGTACGACCTGACGGGGCCGGAGGCGCTCACCGCAAC
Organism: Pseudoclavibacter helvolus; assembly: GCF_049707175.1. Lineage (GTDB taxonomy): Bacteria > Actinomycetota > Actinomycetes > Actinomycetales > Microbacteriaceae > Pseudoclavibacter > Pseudoclavibacter helvolus_A. The sequence goes on from NZ_JBNAFM010000019.1 coordinate 33,217, forward strand.
CGACATCGCGGCGGCGATCGCCGCATCCCGAGGCACCGCCGTCACCTTCCATGACGAGACGCTCGAGGAGGCCTACGAGTCGCGGAGGAAGTGGGATGCGCCCGCCTGGCAGAACGACGCCTGGGTGAGCACGTACACGGCGATCGCGAGCGGCGAGCTGTCGCGGGTGACCGGCGACGTCGAGCGCGTCACGGGGCGAGCGCCGCTGATGTTCGCGGCGTACCTGGCGGGCGAGTAGCTAGCGTCAGCTACCAGCTACCAGCTACCAGCTACCAGCTACCAGCTACCAGCTACCAGCTACCCGCTACCCGCTATCCGTGTCAGCCCTTTGTGAGGTCCTGCGCGAGCATCACGAGGATGCCGCTCGGACCGCGCAGATACGCGAGCTTGTAGACGTCCTGGTAGTTGGCGACTCCGCGCAGCGGGTGGCAGCCGTGCTTCGCGGCGATCGCTAGGGATTCGTCGATGTCGTCGACCGAGAACGCGACGCGGTGCATGCCGATCTCGTTCGGCAGCGTCGGCTCGGTCTCGATCGCGTCTGGGTGGAGGTACTCGAACAGCTCGAGCTGGCCGTGCCCGTCGGGGGTCTGCAGGACGGCGATCTTCGCGTGGTTGCCGTCGAGCCCGACCGCCGTGGACGCCCACTCGCCGCTCACTTCGTCGCGCCCGAGGACGGTGAGGCCGAGGTCGGTGAAGAAGGCGATCGCGGCGTCGAGGTCGCGGACGGCGATGCCGACGTTCTCGAGTCTGATGGGCATGTCTCGCATGCTACCCACGCTGGCCCGGGAGCGGAACGGGAACGTGGTCAGGCCCGAATGCGCCCGACCCTTCCGCCGATGGGCCAGGTGGTGACGCGTTCGGTGGCGGGGTCGCCCCAGAGCGCGGCGAGGTCGCGACCGACATCCTCGAGCAGCCCCGCTCGGCCGGCCTCGCGCGCGGCGCGCACCGCTGACCAGGTCGAGAAGTAGCCGAGCAGGGCATCCAGCGTGAGCCGCTTCTGGATGCTCGGGGCGTGGAACTCGAGCTCCTCGAACGGGAACGGGAGGTCGCGGTACTCCCGCTCGACGAGGCGGCGCGACGGCGGCCAGTACGCATCGAGGTCCTCGGCATAAAACTGCTGGGCTCGCTCGTCGATCCCTGGGTTGTCGATGTGCAGGATGCCGTAGCAGAGCAACGCCACGATGCCACCGTCAACGCTGACGCGGGCGGCTTCTCCATAGAACGTGTCAAGGTCGAACCAGTGTGCAGCCTGCGCGGCGCTGACGAGTCCCGCGGAATGGTCGCGGATGCTCGCGGGCAGCGACTCCGCAGCCGACCGTCGATATTCGACATGCGCATGCGGGGCGGCGTTCGCGATCTGCTCACCGCTCGGGTCGAGGCCTACGACGCGCTCGAAGGTGTCGCCGAGCGTCGTTGTGAACTGTCCGGTGCCGCAGCCGACGTCGATCGCGAGATCGGTCGACGGTGCGAGCTCGGCGAGGCGGGCCGCGAGGGTGCCAGGGTAGCTCGGCCGGAACTGCGAGTACGCCCGCCCGCCCTCGTCGAACCAGTTGCGCGCATCCGTCTGAGCCATGCGGCGATGCTAGGGGTACCGGCTGTGCGGCACGCCAGCGCTCGCGCCAGCGCTCGGCCTACGCGCTCGCGCCAGCGCTCGGCCTACGCGCTCGCGCCAGCGCCCGGCCTACGCGGCGAGGCGCTCGAACTCCGCGACGACGCGGGGATGCTCCAGCACGCGGAAGTGCCCGCCGGTCGGCAACTCCACGTTCACCGCACCCGTGAGTGAGCTGCCCTTCGGGATGTGCGGGTCGAAGGTCCCGTAGACCGACACGATGCGCGAGTTCACGTCGAGCTCGCGCGAGAGCGCGAGGATCGTGCGATCGCGCGGCGAGAAAATGCGGAGGCTCGGCATGAAGAGCACGCGTGCGTAGCTGGACCCGCCGAACGGCGTCGCGACGGCGAGCATCGAGCGGATGCGCGGAACCGCGAGCCCCTGAGTCATGGCGTGCTTGCCGACGAGGCCGCCCTTGCTGTGCGCGACGACGATCACCTCCTCGAGGTTGTGGCGCTCAAGGGAGTCGACGAGGTGCTGCGCCGCGTCGGGCACGGGCTTTCGGTTGAACCCGAGCGGGTCGAGGACGTGCACGGGGTGTCCCATCGCGTGGATGCGCCGAATGAGCGGCAGCATGAAGCGCCACGGCTCGTAGACGCCCGGGATCACGACGACGGGCTGGCGGTCGCCGCTGAGGAACGTGGAGGGGTCGGTGCGGTCGAGAGCCGCCTTGGCCTGCTGGGCGACGACGTAGGCGTAGTCGAGGGTCCACCACCAGAGGCGTCGAAGAGTTCGCCGGATCATGCCGCGCCGGCCAGTTCGTCGATCGAGCACGTCGGTAGCGCGACCCACCCCTCTATCTGTGCCGCCTCGAGTAGCTCGGCCGGGACGGGCAGCGTCTTGCCGAGCGCGTGAGCTCGCGCGATCAGCGACGCGGCGAGCGCATCGAGTGCGTCGTCGGAGCGTGCGAGGAGCGCACGCTGTTCGGCGGTGGTTGCGAGGTGGGGGAGCGCGTCGAGCACGGCGCGGGCGGCCGTTGCGCGCGCCTCGGGCTTGGTCTTGTAGCCCGGAGTGAGGAGCCCCCAGGCCCGGAGCGCCGCCGCGGGGTACACCTCGGCGAGGCGTCCGCCGCCTGAACGGTCGACGCGCTCGCCCGCGTCGGCGAAGGTGTCGAGCAGCTCGGCGCAACGGATCGCCGTCATGCCGAGGCGGTCGGTCGACACGCTGAGCGGCCACCGACCGGTGTGCTCGCGGACGACGCGGTCGGTGTGGCGATACGCGAGTCGACGCCGGAGGTCGATGCCCGAGTGCTCGCGCTCGCTGGGCGACTGGCGGGCATGTGCCGACACGAACTCCACGAACTCGATGGGCCAGCCGAACGCGCAGTCGATGCCAACGGCCGTCGCCTGCGTTGATCGCGCGACGATCTCCTGGTCGGTAATGCCGAGCTGCAGGTGCGCGAGCTGCGCCTCGCCGGTGCCCCACTCGATGGCGGCAAACGCGGTGCGCGTGGGCTCGGCGGCCAGGTCGACGCCAACGGTTCTCACCCGCGCAACGCTACGCGACGCGCTTGGCGAGGCGATCAGCTCACACACGGCTGGGTCGGCTCGCGCTGCCGCTCGCGTTGCTGGCACTCAGAGTGACGTCAGGGCGGTTTCGGTCGCGGGCGGAGGGTGTCCAGCGTTGTCGTCACGCTGACTGCGCGCAGCTGGCGGTGCCGTGTGCCGTGCTTGCCGACTCGCGCCCGGCCCGGCCCGGCCCGGCCCGCCGAGCCGCGCCGCGCCGTGCCGGGCCGCGCGCGCTGCTGACACTCAGAGTGACGTCAGGGCGGTTTCGGTCGCGGGCGGAGGGCGTCAAGCGTTGTCGTCACGCTGACTGCGCGCAGCTGGCGGTGCCGTGTGGCCGGGCGTCCTGCTCGCGCCGTGCCTGTCGGCTGCCCCTCGCGCCGTGCCCGTCGGCTGCCCCTCGCGCCGTGCCTGTCGGCTGCCCGCTCGCGCCGTGCCTGCTGCTCGCGCTGCTGACACTCAGAGTGACGTCATGGCGGTTTCGGTCGCGGGCGGAGGGTTTTCAGCGCTGTCGTCACGCTGATTGCGCGCAGCTGGCGGCGCCGTGTGGCCGGCGCCGGCTCACGCCGCTTCCGCCGCTCACGCCGGCCCCAAGCCCCGCCGTGCCGGCCCGCCGGTCGGGGCTGCGTGTCAGTCGACGGGCGCGCTGACGTGCGTCTCCGAAGCAATCGCCTCGGGTGCCCGCGCCGGCGTCCTCGCCTCCCGCCGGCCTGCCGCCCAGCTCGCAACGGCTGCCAGGGCCACGAGTGCCAGTACAACGCCAAGCGCAGGCCTGAGGCCGAAGTCCTCGCCGAGGAACCCGAGTGCGGGCGGCCCGACGAGGAAGGCGATGTAGCCGAGCGTGGCGGCGAAGGCGACCCGCGCATCTGGCCGATCGCCGGAGGCGCCAGCGGCTGACAGCGCCACGGGGAATCCGAGCGCCGTGCCGACACCCCAGAGGATGGCGGCGGCAGCTGCGACCGCTTGGTTGTCGACGAAGATGATGAGCGCGATGCCTGCCCCACCGATGAGTGCGCTGGTGCAGAGCACTTTCATGCGTCCGAAGCGGTCGACGAAGGCCCCGCCGATGAAGCGTCCGATTGTCATCGACAGTGCGAAGACGGCGAAGATGCCGGACCCCCAGGCGGCGTCGAATCCGTGGCCGTCGACCATGACGAGGGGCAGCCAGTCGTTGGCGCTGCCTTCGGCCATGGCGAGGGCGAGCACGACGAGCCCGATGAGCAGCAGGGTTTTGTCTCGCCAGAGCGGGCTGCTCGCGGCGGGTGCGCTGTCGTCGGATGCGGCGCGGGAGGTCTGCCCGGTGGCGGGCGGCAGGAGTCGGATTGACGCGATGAGGCCGATGGTCACGGCGACGGCTGCGACGCTGAGGTGCGCGAGGATGGGGAAGGCGGTGGCGGTGGCGATCATGCCGCCGACGGCGCCGATGGTGGTGCCGAGGCTGAAGAAGCCGTGCATGGCCGGCAGCGTCGATTTGCCGAGTTGTCGTTCGACGTCGGCGCCCTCGATGTTGAGGGCGACTTCGGCTCCGCCCATGCCGAGCCCGAAGAGGCCGAGGCCGACGCCGACGAGCACGCTCGAGGTGGTGGCGGCTCCGCTGCCGATGGTGAGGGCGCTGAGTGCTACGAGGGTCATGCCGACGGCGATCACGGGGCGTGCGCCCCACCTGCTCACGAGTCGTCCCGAGCTGAGGATGCCCGCCATGGATCCGACGGAGAGCCCGAAGAGGATGAGGCCCATCTCTGCGGTCGAGGCGCCGAGCGCGTCGCGGACGTCGGGGGTGCGCGTGACCCAGGATGCGATGGTGAGGCCTGGGAGGAAGAAGAGCACGAAGAGCGCGACGCGGCGACGTTGGGGTGTGGTGCGCATGAGAGGATCCGTCTCGGAGAAGGGGAAGTGTGTTCAAGCGTACACACTTTGCAGGCGTCGACGGGAGGAGGTCTGATGAGTGGCTCTCGCAAAGAGGTCCCCAACGACCCCAACCGCAGGCAGAGAATCCTCGATGCTGCGCTCGGAGGCATTGTCGAGGCGGGAACGGCGGCGCTGACTTACCGGTCCGTGGCGAAGCGAGCAGGTGTTCCGCTCGGGTCGCTGACGTACTACTTCGCGGGCAAGGATGAGTTGATCGCTGAGGCGTTCGCGATGCTCGCCGACCGCATGGCGGAGCAGTACCGAGACATGCTCGAGGCGGCGACGTCGCCGGCGGAGGCGCAGGCGGCTGTGGTCGAGCTCATCGCCGGGGAGGCGTACGCCGACGACGAGCGGGTGTCGCTGCTGTTTGAGATGTACGCGTACGGCAACCACAACAGCGCGGCTGCCGAGACGGCGCGGGCGTGGCTGGACGTGAGCCTCGTGAGCCTGAGTCGCCACTTCCCTGAGCCGACGGCGCGGGCATTGGATGCGCTCATCGAGGGGTGGGCGATCCACCGGGTGTTCCGTGGTGGCGCGATTGATCGGGATGCGGTGGTCGCCGCGGTGCGCGCGATCGTGGCCAGCGGGGTGGGGGCTGACGCGGAGGAGAGGTCCGCGTCAGCCGAGGCAGCCAGGTCGTCCGAGTCGTTCGACTCCGTCTAGGCCGTCGAGGGCCCGCGACACCATCGGTGGTGCCGTGTGCGGCGTGAGCTCTGTCTGATTCTCGGCGCTGCGTTTTGGCGCGCTCTGCGGTGACTGTCGGCACCGGATTGTGCCGCATTGGCACGGCTATATCTCTAGCCTCGAAAAAATAGTATAGTTCTTGCGACCGATCCCCTATCGCCCTTCAATGGAGAAGAACGGAGTCAAGATGGAACCCTCGTCGCCGACGTCAACCGCAGTGACCGACCCCAGAAAGCCAGGATCCGACGGAGCCCCACCCGAGCCCGTCACCAAGAAAGACCTCAGGCGCGTCGCAGGCGGCACCTTCATCGGGAGCATGCTCGAGTACTTCGACTTCTCCCTCTACACGCTCGCGGCCTCGCTGATCTTCGCGCAGTTGTTCTTCTCCGACCTCGACCCCACGACGGGGCGCATCCTGAGCTTCGTGACGCTCTTCATGGGCTATGCGGCACGGCCGGTCGGTGGCGTGGTGTTCGCCCACTTCGGTGACAAGATCGGGCGCAAGAACATCCTCGTGCTCACGATCCTCATCATGGGGGTCTCGAGCCTCGCGATCGGCCTGCTGCCCACGTACGACACCATCGGCATCTGGGCGCCCATCATCCTGGTTCTGCTCCGCATCTTCCAGGGCTTCGGCGCCGGTGCTGAGGCCGCGGGCGCGAGCACGATGATGACGGAGTTCGCCCCGAAGGGGAAGCGCGGCTGGTACTCCTCGCTGCAATACTCGGGACTCGTGGCCGGCACGGCGCTGGCTTCGCTGGTCTTCCTCTGGATCTCGTCGGCAGGCGATGCCGCGGTGCTCGACGGCCTGTGGCGCATCCCGTTCATTGCGAGCGCGGTGCTCGTCGTGGTCGCCCTCTACCTGCGCTCCAAGGTGAAGGACTCGCCAACCTTCGAGAAGATGAAGGAGCAGCAGCACGTCATCAAGTCGCCGATGAAGTCGGTCTTCAAGCACAGCAAGAAGTCGCTGCTTGTTGGCATCGGCCTGCGCACGGCAGAGAGCGCCGGCTCGTCGATCTACAAGAGCCTCGGGGCGAGCTACGTCGCCGGTGTGGCGCTCTCGGGGCGGGAGGATGCGACGTCGATCGTCTCGCTGTCGATCCTCATCGCCTCCGCTGTCGGCATCGTCGTCGTGCCGATCGTGGGAGCACTGTCCGACCGCTTCGGTCGGCGCACCATGTTCCGGGTGAGCACGCTGTTCCAGATCTGCGCGGCCTTCCCGATTTGGTGGCTGCTCGCCAACGGCAACAGCGTCGAGATCATCATCAGCATGTCCGTCGCACTTGGCGTCGGCGTGTGGTCGGGGCTGGCGCTGCAGGGCGCGACTATCCCGGAGCTCTTCGGCGTGCAGCATCGCTACACGGGCGTCGTGCTCTCCAGGGAGCTCCCGTCGATCTTCGCCGGTGGCCTCGTTCCCACGATCGGTGCCGCGCTGCTGGCCGCGTACAGCGACAGCTGGGTTCCGCTCGCGATCCTCACGATCGTCTACACGCTGCCGGCGTTTATCGCCTCGGTGTTCATGCGTGACACGACCGACCGTGATCTCTACTCGATGAAAGACGCCATGTAGCGCCCAGCGCCCAGCGTCCAGCGGACGGCGGCGGGGGAGGTGGCATCGGCCACCTCCCCCGCTTTCGCGTCAGCCGCCATCGTCTACCCTGTGCAGGGAGGCAGAGCGGTGAACAACAGCACGAAAAGACAGGCGAGGACGCGGTCTGATGCCGCCTACGAGCACATCGTCGAGGTGATCAGTCGTGGTGAGCTTGCGCCGGGCGCGCCCTTGAATATCCCGTCGCTCGCGCGGGAGTTCGAGATTAGCCAGACCCCGATCCGTGAGGCGCTGGCGCGACTTGAGCACACGGGGCTCGTGCGCCGTGAGGCGCTGCGCGGCTATTTCGTGGCCATGCCGTTCACGGCGAGAGACGTGAAGAAGCTCATCGAGGCGAGGCTCGTCGTGCAGCCGGCGCTCGCTCGGGAGGCGAGTCTGCGCGTGACGCCTGACTTCTTGGAGTCGCTGCTGGAGGTTATCGAGGGGCGCGGGGAGGTGCCGTCGTTCGGCGTGGAGCGTGAGGAGCGTTTCTTTGCGCTCGTCTCGGCGCAGTCGGGCAACCCGTTCTTGGGGGCTGCGGCTGCGTCGCTCGCTGGCCAGAATCAGCGGCTCGCGATCGAGCTTCGCGATGAGGGCGGGTCGCACGCGGCGACGGATGCGGAGCTGCGGGCCGTGTATGACGCGCTGGCTGCGCGCGACCCCGAATTGGCGGCTTCGACGACGAAGCACCTCCTGGAGAGCTCGCGTGGGCGAGCGCTTCAGGAGGTGTCTGCGTAGTTCGGTTCTGGGGCGTCAGTGCACTGCGGCCACCGTGGGGGCGAGGAGGAATGGCGCTTCGGCGCGGGTGCAGATCTCCTCGAGGAGTTCGAGCAGGGTGGCGGGTAGCGGGATGCCGTGTGCCGTGCGTGCCGCGCGCTCGTCGGCTTCCGGCTCGCCGGGCACGCGCACTCCTGCTTCTGCGCTTGTTGCGCTGAGGATCTCCTCGACGGCGCTCGACATCGTGCCGTCTGGTCTGAGCCGCTCGGGGTCGATGACGAGGAAGAAGTGCCCGAGGTTGTCGGCGTCTGCGCCGAGCCCGACCCCGGATGCGCCTGCGAGCGCCGCGCTGAGGATCTGCACCATGAGGCTGAGTCCGAAGCCCTTGTGTCCGCCGGATTCGGTGCCGGGTCCGCCGAGCGGGCTGATGGTCGCGCGTCCCGTGGAGAGGAGCTCGTAGGCGACTTTGGCGTCGACGAGGTCTGCCCCGGTGCTGTCAGTGACCCAGCCGACGGGCAGCGGCCAGCCTTTGAGCGCGTAGGTCTTGACCTTGTTGAGGGCGACGACGCTCGTAGAGATGTCGACGACGAGTGGGGCTCCGTCGGCGCGGGGTGCGGAGAAGCAGATCGGGTTCGTACCGAGCACCGCCGTGGTGCCGTTGGTTGCGGAGGTCGTTGGGGTGCGGGTTGTTGTCGTGATGAGCGCGACGAGGCCTTGGTCGGATGCGAGCCGCGCGTAGTAGCCGAGGGCGCCGAAGTGTGACGAGGAGCGTGCTGCGACGACGCTGACCCCTTCGCGGCGGGCTTTGTCGATGGCGGTGTGCATCGCGGTGACGGCCGTGGGGTGGCCGAGACCGTCATGGCCGTCGACGATCGCGAAGGCTGGTCCTTCGTGCACGATCTCGGGCCGGGCGTTGATGTTGAGGCGGCCGGTGCGCGCCAGCTTCTCGTAGAGCATGAGCATTGAAATGCCGTGCGAGTCGATGCCGGAGAGGTCGGTGTCGACCATGACTTCGGCGCTGATGGCGGCGGCCTCGGCAGTCATTCCCCACGCGGTGAGGATCTCGAGGATCTGCTGCCGCACCTGGTCTTCGGTGAAGCGCTGCGGGGTGATGGATGCGCTCATGCGGCGACTCCTGCCAGTTCGTCGGCGATGGAGCGGCCGATTTCGAGGGCTGCGGTCGCTGCTGGGGAGGGGGCGTTGAGGACGTGGATCTGCCGGTGGCCGCGTTCGATGTGGAAGTCGTCGACGAGGCTGCCGTCTCGGCGCATCGCCTGGGCGCGGACGCCGGCGTGGGTGGGGGTGATCTGGTCGAGTTGGAGCTCGGGGATGAGCTCGTTGAGGCTCGCCAGGAACTTGCGCTTCGAGAGCGAGCGCGCGGTTTCGTCGAGTCCGGTGCGCCAGAACCGCTTGCCGAGTCGCCACAGTCCGGGCCAGCGTGCGCTATCGATGACGTCGCCGATGTTGATGCGGCTCCACGAGTAGCCTTCGCGGGCGAGGGCGAAGACGGCGTTCGGGCCGGCGTGGACGGTGCCGTCGAACATGCGGGTGAAGTGCACGCCGAGGAAGGGGAACGCGGGGTCCGGCACGGGGTAGATGAGGCCGCGGACCAGGTGCTGGGCGGCGGGGGTGAGTTCGAAGTACTCGCCGCGGAAGGGGATGATGCGCACGCTGGGGTTGGTGCCGGCGAGGCGTGCGATTCGGTCGCTGTGGAGTCCTGCGCAGTTGACGAGGTTGTCGGCGCTGATCTCCTTGGTGGCGGTTTTGATGACGACTCGGTCTCGGAAGGAGCGGATGGCGCGCACCTCTTGGCCGAGCAGCACCTCGCCGCCTTGCTCGACGATGAGCTCGCGGAGCTTCTGGCAGACGCCGCGGTAGTCGACGATGCCGGTTGATTCGACGCGCAGGGCTGCGACGGCGTTGACGTGCGGCTCGAACTCTTTCGCTTCCGCCGCCGAGATGAGTCGGCAGGGCACGCCGTTGGCTTGGCCGCGTTCGAGGAGGTTCTGCAGGCGCCCGCGTTGCGATTCCGAGGTGGCGACGACGAGCTTGCCGCAGATGTCGACGGTGACGTCGTGCTCGCTGGCGAAGGCTCGCATGGATTCGGCGCCGGCGGCGGCGAACTTGGCCTTGAGGCTCCCGGGCGTGTAATAGAGCCCGGAGTGGATGACGCCGGAGTTGTTTCCGGTCTGGTGGTCGGCGATCTTGTCCTCTTTCTCGAGGACGGTCACGCGGTGACCGCGTTTCCCGAGTTCGCAGGCCGTTGCCAGCCCGACGATCCCTGCTCCGATCACGGCGATGTGATTGCTCATGAGGTCTCCCAGTTGTTCTATATTTCCCGTCTGTAGAAAATACTATAGGATTTCTGGTGGGCCGTCGATGACGACGACCGCACACCGATCAGAGGAGCGATTGTGAAGTTGAGCCTGGGAGTCATCGCCGACGACCACACAGGCGGCACCGACGTGGCCGCGGCACTGGGCAACAGCGGCCTCCGCGTGCTGCTCTGCTTCGACCATCCCGAACTCCCCGAGGTGCCCGCCGAGTACGACGCGGTGGTCATCGCCCTCAAGAGCAGGATGCTCGGCGCTTGCGAGGCGGTCGCAGCAGTTCGTGCGGCCAACGACTGGTTGCGTGGGCACGCTGAGCAGGTCTACTTCAAGTACTGCTCGACCTTCGATTCGACGCGCGACGGCAACATCGGACCGGTGCTCGATCTGCTCCGGCAGGAAGCCGAGGCCGCGATCACCGTTGGCACCCCGGCCACGCCGCAGCACGGGCGCACGGTCTCCGCATCCACACTCTTCGTGGACGGGGTTCCCCTCGCCGAGTCGCACATGCGCCACCACCCGGTGACGCCGATGACGAAGTCCGACCTGGTGGCGCTGCTCGCAGAGCAGTCGTCGAGCGAGGTCGCCGCGCTGCACCTCGAGGAGGTTCGGGGCCCGGAAGAGGCGCTCGTTGAGCGGATCGAGCAGCGGCGGCGCGAGGGTGCGATGCACCTGATTGCCGACGCCGTCGACGAGGCTGATCTCGACGCGATTGCGGCCGCGACGGCCGGGCTCCCCGTCGTCGCGGGGGCGGCCGGCTTCGCTGCGGCGATCGGTCGCAGGCTCGCTCGCCAACGCGCGACGGCGCTTGCGGGGGCTTCCGCGAAAGCCGCCGTTTCGGTTGCGGTGCGTGGCCGTGCGGATGCTCGCGCGTCGGTTCCGGCGGAGGCCCCGGCGGCGGTCGTGCTGGCCGGGAGCTGCTCGACGGCCACGCTCGGCCAGCTCGAGCGGCTCAAGGACGCCGGCCATGACGGGTTCAGGATCGACCCCAGGACGGGGTCTGCAGAGCACATCGCCGCGGAGGCGCTGGCCTGGTTCGACGCGGCGACGCCGCGCGCCGACGCGCCGTTCTTCTTCGCCTCGACGTCCGCGAGCGAGCTCGCGCGCATCCACGCCGACCTCGGCCGGGACCTCGCCGCGCGTCGGGTCGAGGACGTCATCGGGCAGATCGCAGTCGGACTCCGCGACCGCGGCGTCCGCCGCATCATCGCTGCGGGCGGCGAGACCTCGGGTGCGGTCGTGGATGCGCTCGACATCCGCAGCGCCCGCGTCGGCGACGAGGAGGCGCCAGGCGTGCCGTGGATCTACCCCACGAGCACTGAGCTCGAAGTGCTGCTCAAGAGCGGTAACTTCGGCGACCCCGACCTGCTGGTGCGCGCGGCGGCCGCAGCACCCTCGGGGGCGGTGGCATGAGCAGCGACCTCCGCGAAGAGATCGTCTGGGCGGCGCACGCCATTTACGCCCGGGGGCTCTCGCACGGCAGCACCGGCAACATCTCCGCGAGGACGGACGACGGGTTCCTCGTGACGCCGACCGGCTCAAATCTCGGTAGGCTCACCCCGGACGGGCTCTCGCTGCTCGACGAGAAAGGGCGCCACCTCGACGGCCCCAAGGCGTCGAAGGAAACCTTTCTCCACTTGGCCATGTATCGGGCACGGCCGACGGCCAGGGCTGTTGTCCACACGCACTCCGCCGCGGCGGCGGCCGTCTCAACTCTGGCCAGCCCGGCCGGTCAGAGCGCCATTCCGCCACTGACCGCCTACTTCAGCATGCGCGTGGGGTGCCTGCCCCTCCTGCCCTACGCGGCACCTGGCGACGAGCGCATCGGCGACGTGGCGCAGCGGGCGGCCGAGAGCCACCCGGCGCTGCTGCTGCGCAACCACGGCCCCATCGGCGGGGGCGCATCCGTCATGGCCGCGCTCGACGTCATCGAGGAGATCGAGGCGACGGCGCGCGTGTTCCTCGACGTTCGACACCTCCCCCACGAGGGGCTGACCGCCGACCAGATCACCGACCTCAACCCAAGCCCCTGCTCGTGCAGTACGAAAGGAACACACGAATGACCGAATCAACCCTCACCTCGCTCTGGAGCGCCCTCGTCGTCCGCGGACCACTGGAGTCATCAGTTCTGCCAGCGGTCGAGGCGTCAGGTACGCGCGTCGATGCGCGCTTCGATCCCACGACCGTCCTCATGTCCGACATCGAGGCGGGACGGGTGCCAGACGTGCTCATCTCCACGACCGCCTCGCTGCAGGGGGTGCCCGAGCATCTGCTCGACCTGTCGACGGTGCGTCCGCTCATCTCAACGGCGATCGGCCTGGGGGTCGCCCCCGGCACGCCCAAACCGCCCATTGGCACCGTCTCCGAGCTCGTGCAGACCCTTCGCGGCGCGCGGTCCGTCGCCTACTCGAAGACAGGGCAGAGCGGCATCTATTTCCGGGAGCTGCTCGACCGCCTCGGCATCGCCGACGAGGTCGACGCGAAGGCCACCGTACTGCCGAAGGGCTTCACCGGTGAGGCCGTCATCGACGGTCGCGCGGACCTCGCGGTGCAGCAGATCAGCGAACTCCGGTTCGTGCCAGGCGTCGAGATCGTCGGGCCGCTGCCAGACGAGGTGCAGCGCACGACCGAGTTCTCGTACCTGCTCTCGGTCGCGGCTCGCTCGAACCCGCACGCGGTGGCGCTGTACTCTGCGTTGAGCACCGCCGGAGCGGCCGCTGCCTACACGGAGGTGGGACTCGAGCCGCTCTTCGACGCAACGGAGGAACGATGACGATCCGAGCAGCCGAGTCCCGGAAGACTCGTGTCGATGTGGTCTACGCCCGCATCCTCGACGAGCTCATGACCGGTGAGCAGGCGCCGGACGCCGTCCTCAGCATCACCGAGCTCGAGCGACGCTACGAGGTCAGCCAGACCCCCATCAGGGAAGCCCTCGCGCGTCTCGAGCACACCGGCCTCGTGCGCCGCCACGCGCTTCGCGGCTACCGGGTCGCCCCGCTGTTCACGGATGCGGAACTGCTGAAGCTGATGGAGGCGCGGCTCGTGCTCGAACCGCCGATGGCCCACGAGGCGGCGCAGCGCGTCACCCCGGAGTTCCTCGACGAGCTCGGGTCGACCGTCGTTGACCTCGAGCGTGTCGCCGGCGCCGCGGGATCGGAGGACCCGGAGTCGTTCCGAACCTACTGGTCGTCCGACGACGAGTTCCACCGACTCATCGCCAAGCAGGCCGACAACGAGCATCTCTTCACGGCCTACGACTCGATGGGGGCGCATATCCAGCGCTTCCGGGTCATCGCCTCCCACGGCTACGCCTCGCGCGCATCCGAGGCCGCAGCCGTCGAGCACCGGCGGGTGCTCGACGCGCTCCACGCCCGCGACGCCGAAGCCGCGGCCACACACATGCGCGCGCACATCGACGGCGCACGCCAGCGGCTCATCGCCAGCCGCTGATTCCCGCGCGCCACCCGCGCGCACATCGCCGGTGCCGAACGCGTGCCCGCGCCGCACCGGCCGCAGAAAGGACCACCCCTATGAGTGTCACTCCCCCTCGCGTCGCCGTCATCAGTGCCGTCGACTCGTGCATCGCCCCGGCCCGTGATGCCATCACGTCACAGCTCCCCGACGCGGACGTCTGGAACCTGCTCGACGACCGCCTGCTCGTGGAAGCGCGAGCCGCCGGCGAGGTCGGCCCGGACCTGGCGGCCCGCATGGATCACCTCATCGACCACGCCCTTGAGGGCGGCGCGGACGCGATCCTCGTGACCTGCTCCGTGTACGGCGACGCGGTGCGCAGCCGCGCCGCCAGGGAGACGATTCCCGTGCTCGCGTCGGACGACGCCGGCTTCGACCGCGTGCTGGCCTCCGGCATCAACCGAGTGCTGCTGATCAGTCCGATTCAGGAGGGACTCGACGATTCGACGGCGAGGTTGGCCGCCGCCGCAGAGGCCGCGGGGCAGGAGCTCGAGATCGTGGGTGCGGTCGCGCACGGTGCGCACGCCGCCGCCAGCCGCGGCACGGTCGCGCTCCGCGAACTGCTCGTGCGCGTCGTCGAGGGGCTGGATGCTCGCTACGACGCGGTGCTCCTCGGCCAGTACTCGATCGCACCCGGTGCACCGGCCCTGGAGCAGGCGACCGGGCTGCCTGTCTTCACGACCCCCGGCGCCGCAGGAGAGCGACTCGCGGAGCTCGTCACCGCTGCCGCATCCTGACGCGAGATCGCCCGAACGGTCACCATTCTGAAGTCAGAACGACCATTCGGGCGATCTCGTGGCACGCGCGTGGGCCATGGGCGAGGGCCGGGGCGCGGCTCGCAGGCTGCCCTGAGCTACGCCCCCGTCGCCGGCAGTGCCTCGCTACGCGGGCACCTCGCCCGGGTAGACGACGCCGATCGCGGCCCTCGCCCGGTCAAGGATCTCCATGATCTCGACCGACGCCTGCCACGGCATGACCGGCGACTCCGTGGCCCCGCTCGCAAGGAGGCGTACGAACTCGGTCGCCTCGAACTGGAACCCGCCTGGGACGGTCGCGTCCCACTCGCTGACGCCGGCTCCGCTGACGCCGTCACTCGATGCATCCGGAACCGCTTCCGAAGCATCGCGGTCGAACTCGCTCACGCGCAGCATCCCAGGAACGAAGAACTCTCGCGGTAGCTCCACGATGCCGCGCTCGAACACGAACTCGGCGCGCGACGGAGCTCGCCCCTCGAAGCTGCAGCGGGCCGTGCCGACGGCGCTCGCGGTGCGCATGACCACGGATGCGGAGCCGTCGACGGCGTACCCGGGCAGCAGGTTGCCTGCCGCGGCGACCTCGATGGGCGGGCCCATGAGGTCGTGAACCGCGGCGATCGAGTAGACGCCGATGTCGAGCAGCGCCCCGCCGCCCTGGTCGGCCTCGACGATGCGGGCGACGGGCGCAGGCATGAACCCAGCGAAGTTGGCGTGGGCGGTGACGAGGCGGCCAAGCATTCCGTTGGCGGCGATCTGCCGCGCCACCGTGAATTGGGGGAGGAAGCGCGTCCACATGCCGTCGACGACGAGCACCCCATGCTCTGCTGCTGCGGCGAAGATGTCGCGGGCCTCGTCGGTGTTGAGCGCGAGCGGCTTCTCGACGAGCACCGGCTTGCCCGCGCGGATGCACTCGAGTGCGAGGTCGTGGTGCGTGGAGTTGATGGTCGCGAGGTAGATGGCCTCGACGTCCGGATCTGCGATGAGCTCGGCGTAGGAGCCGTGGGCGTGCTCGACGCCGAGCGCCGTGGCGAAGGTTTTGGCACGAGCCAGCTCGCGCGCGCCGACCGCCGCGATCGTCGACCGGGTGTGCTGGGGAACTTCCCGCGCGAACCTGCGCGCGATGTGACCGGCGCCGAGGATCCCCCAGCGCAACGGGGGAGCATCCGCTGGATCGAGCAGCTCGACCCCCTGCGCGAGGCGGGCGATCCGGGCGGGGAGTTCGGCGACGAACGTGGGGGATGCGGGGGTGGTCATCGTCCGAGTCTGGCACCGGGTGGGCTGAGGATGCGAGGGTGCCAAGGCCGTTCAGAGCAGCACGTTCACCGCGAGCGCTTGGGCAGCGTGGTCGACGGTCGTCGAGGGCTGCAGTCAGCGCGACAGGTTCGGAGATGTGCGGCTCGCTCGCGCGCCGAGGCTGAGATCGATGACGATCTTCCCGCGGGCTCGTCGATCGTCGAGGCTCGCGACGGCTTCAGGGGCGTGCGAGAGCGGGACGACCTCGCTGATCACGGGCCGCAGCCCGCCGCGTTCGATGGCCGGTGCGAGCCGCCGCCACTGTTCGGGAAGTGAGGCGAGGCACTCGGGCATGAGCCCCTCCCATGCCGCCCCGATGACGGCGGTGTTGTTGAGGAGGAGGCGGTTGGTCTTGACGGTGGGGATGCTCCCACCGGTGAAGCCGAGCACCACGAGTCGGCCGCGGGGCGCGAGGCAACGAAGCGAGTCGGTGAACCGGTCGCCGCCGACGGGGTCCAGCACGACGTCGACGCCGCGGTGGTCGGTGAGCTGGCGCACCTCGTAGAGGAAGTCAGCCGCGAACACGGTGTGGTCGGCGCCGACGGACCTGGCGAGCGTCGCCTTCTCCTCGGTTGAGACGACGGCGATGACGGTGGTGCCGATGAGCTTCGCCTGCTGGATGAGGGCCACCCCGAGCCCGCCTGCAGCACCCTGGATGAGCACGGTCTCGCCCGCTTCCACCCGCCCGCGGTCGCGGAGCGCGAAGTCGGCGCTGAGGAGATTGATGGGCAGCGCTGCGGCGGCGACGAAGTCGATCGAGTCGGGCAGCGGCAGCACCCGGTCGGCGGGCGCGACGACGAAGTCCGCAAACGCGCCGTGACTCGCGACGCCGAAGACCCGGTCGCCTGCTGCGAAGCCTGAGTCGTCGCCTGCTTCTGCGACGATGCCGGCGAACTCGCTGCCGAGCGCAAACGGCGTCGGGATGCGGTGCTGGTACTCGCTCCGCGACTGCAGCACATCCGGGAACGCGATCCCGGCCGCGCGCACCTCGACGAGCACGTGGCCCGGTGGCCGGTGCGGGATGTGCAGCTCGCGAAGCTCGAGGCTGCGGGGGCCGCCGTCGGTGGAGTTGACGATCGCCCTCATCGAACCCGCATGGCCACGGGCGACGTCATGCGTCGGGTCCTGTGTGGGCTGGTCTGGCGGTGCATCCGACATGCCTGCCACGGTAGCCGCTGCGTATCGGGGTCGTCGCGGCGCGAGGTGCCGCAAATGGTTGTTGTTCGTGTTCTTCTGGGCGCGAGATGCCGCAAATGGTTGTTGGTCGTGTTCTTCTGGGCGCGAGATGCCGCGAATGGTTGTTGTGGAGGGCTTGAGAGCGACCTTTTGGGGCGACTCGTGGTTTGGGGAAGGTCTGGCGTGAGGTGGGGCTTTCGTGGGCGGGGTCGTGCGGCGCGAGATGCCACAAATGGTTGTTGGTCGTGTTCTTCTGGGCGCGAGATGCCGCAAATGATTGTTCTGGAGGGCTTGAGAGCGACCTTTTGCGGCGACTCGTGGTTTCGGGAAGGTCTGGCTCGAGGTGGGGTCTTCGTGCGGGGTCGTCGCGGCGCGAGATGCCGCAAATGGTTGTTGTTCGTGTTCTTCGGGGCGCGAGATGCCACGAATGGTTGTTCTGGAGGGCTTGAGAGCGACCTTTTGGGGCGACTCGCGGCGAGTGGAAGAGTGGCGAGGAGAAGGTGGGGGCTGGGGTTGGGCGAGGCGCAGGCGAGGGTGCAGGGTGCAGGGTGCACATGGCCGCGGGGCCGGGGGGGCCCCCCGCCCCGGGGGGGGGGGGGGGCGGGCCGGCGGGGGGGGGGGGGGGGGGGGGGGCGGGGCGGCCCCGGGCGCGCCCCCCGCCCGCGCCCGCGCCCCCCCCCCCCCCCCCCCCCGCGGCCGTTGTGCGGGTTGCGGTTACTCGCTGGTCACGCCTCCTCGGCGCTTCTTGATGAGGAAGGCCGCTCCCGTGCCCGCAAGCAACGCCCCGAGGAGCGCGATGAAGCCCGCGATACTGCCGTCGACGCCCGTCGTGGCGAGGTCGCCGTCGTCACCGCCGGCGTCCGAGCCGCCGTTGCCGTTGCCGTTGCCGTTACCGGGGCCGCCGTTGCCGGGGGTCGAGGTCGGCGCGGTCGTGCCGCCCGTGCCGTCGGTCGAGGTGGGCTGCGGAGTCGGCTCGGCGGTGCCCGTGCCAGTGGGCTGCGGCTCGGCGATGCTCTCGACCGCGCTGTTCAGTGTGACCGGGCCGACGAGGCCAGCCGGCTCGAGGCCCGAGCCGCCGTGCACGCTGTTGTAGGCCTGGTACTTCACGTTCGCGACCGGATCGCTGTTGTACAGCTCCTTGAGTCCTTCGCGGCGGTTGCTCTGCACGGGTTGCACGTCAATCTCGATGACGTTGGATCCGTTCACGAGCGCCGGCGCGATGTCGACTTCGTAGGGGGCGGCGTAGAGCTGTGTCACGAACTCGTGCTCAGTGCCGGGGTTCACGCGCACTGTCGCCGCGTTGTGCACGGTACCGAGGTCGAGCACGGCGCCACCCTCCAGCAGGTCGGCCGCATCCGGAACGTCGACTGAAGTGCGGTAGGTGCCTGAATCGGTGACGTAGCGCAGCTCGTTACCGAGGAAGCCGTCAGCGCTCCAGTCTCCGAGCACCTCGCCGGTGTACTCGGACGTCCTCGCCTCGCCTGGTGCGTTCGTGCCGATGTTGTCGGCGGTCACTTCGAGCGTGAAGGGATCGAGGGCGTGCGCGACGCCCCGCTCGGTGGTGTCGAGCACGGAGGGTGCACCGTCCGAGATGGCCGAGTCGGCGATGCCGGTCCCAGCTGGCTCGCAGAGCAGCACGACTGCGCCGCTCGCGTCGAGGGTCGCCGCGACGGCGTTGCCGTTGACCTCCGCGTCGAAGATCTCTCCCGTCTCCGGGTCGAGCCACCAGCAGGTGTCGAGGCCGTCGCCCACGGTGAGGGTGACGCCCGTCGCCCCCTCCGCGGAGGTGTTGCGGATGTAGGCGAGCTCGCCCCCGGTCGGCAGCGTGCGGCGGCCGAAGCGGAGGTCCGCGTTCTGCTCGTAGGAGATGGGTGCGTCGACCGATGCTGCGAGTGCCGACGGGATCGCGGCGGCATCGACCGCGCCGCCCATGGCTGCCGCGATCTCGCTCACCTGCGCATCCAGGGCTGCGTACTCGCCGCCCGCGTAGCCGGGCTGCGCCGAGGGCGTCGCGCCGACGAACACGATTGGGGCGCCCGCATCCTGCAGCTTCTGTAGGGCCTGCATGGTCTCGAGCGGCACGGTGCTGCTCTCGACGAGCATGGCGTCGAAGGATGCGTTGCCGCCGTTCGCGACGAGATTCGTGCCGTCCCAGGTGAGTCCGGTTTGGATCGTGTCGTCGTTGATCGCATCCCACGCCCAGCCGTTGGTCTGGGCTGCGGTGATGGATGCGAGTGGCGTCGAACCACCGCCGAAGCCGCCGCCGCTGGCGAGCGCTCCGAAGAGGGGCATGTAGATCGCGACGTCGCTGCTGTTGGTGCCCGACTGCATGACGTAGTTGGCTCGCGACGCGTAGGCGTTCATCGAGTCGTAGTAGTCGGCGATGCCGGACGTATCGGCCATCTCGACGCCGATTGTCGGCCACGCACGCCAGCCTTCTTCGGCGAAGAGGTTGTCGTCGGAGGTGAACGCGGGGTCGTTGTTGCCGCTGTAGGTGGCGCTGAGGCCGTGGTAGAAGAAGTTGTTCACGCCGCTCGTGGCCATGAGGTCGTAGCCCTGCTTCATGAACTCTGGCGTGATGCGGAACGGCACGGACCCGAGCGTGTAGACCTCGGAAGTGACGAGGTTCTTGCCGTAGAGGTGTGCGCCGGACGCGACGCGCTTCAGCGAGTACTCGTCGAGCCCCTCGGTTTCTGGGATGTCGACGTATTGCGACGACTTCAGGGTGTCGATGGGCGGGTTGTACGCCTGCTGGCGATAGTCGATGCCGTACTCGCCGAGCGTCGTGGAGAACGCCTCGAGGCCCTGCAAGAACGAGTCGTTGAGGAGCACGCCGTAGTCGTGCACGATGCGCTGCGACTCCTCCTCGGTCAGGTTGCTGGCGAGGAGTGGCGTGCCGCTGCCGCCTCCGAATCGGCTGACCTCCGGTGTCTCCAGGCCGAGGGCCGCGTACTCGGGCTTGACCGTCGGGGTTCCGTCGATGAGGAACGAGTCCTGGTAGATGGAGTAGAGCGAGGGCAGGTACGGGGTGATGTCGTAGCCGAGCAGCTCCTGCGATTCGGCTGCGGCCTGGATGAGGTCGTTGTAGTGGCGGTCGGTGTAGAACTCGTAGCTGTCGTTGAATGCGGCGCGGACATCGCGCGACTCGACGATGTCGTTGAGCGCGGCTTCGCCGAGCCAGCCGTTGACGAGCTTCGTGATCGCGACCGGGTTGAGGTGGTCGACGACGTAGTTGCGCTTATCGGTCGTCGTGTTCTCGATGATGGAATTGAAGCCGTACGCGCCCGTCGTCGCGCTGTAGAGGGCGACGATTTCGTAGTCGCCTTCGGCGAGTGTCGACGTGTCGACTGCGAAGGAGGTCGCCCCGTCGCTCGGGTAGGAGAGCTGCGCGGCGTCGAGGTCAAGGACAGGCTGCTGCTCGTACGTCTTGACGGAGCTGAAGTCGGAGGTGAGTGTCTGATTGGCCGTGGTCAGCTTCGCGCCCTGTCCGGTGATCGGCGCGAGCATGACCGAGTTCAGGTGCACGTTTGCCGGGTCCCATTCGCCGAAGTCGAAACCGAACTTCTCGGACGCGAAGAACGGGCTCACCTCGGCCTCGGGGATGCCGAGCGTCAGTTTGCCCGACCCGGACGGGACGGCGACGTCGCCGGACACGAGCGTGATGGCGCCCGCCGCATCCACTCGGACGGTCGCGCGGCCGAGCGCCATGGTGTTCTGGCTGTCTTCGAGGTCGATGGAGTCGTCGCTCGCCAGGTAGCCGCTGCCGATGTTGAGGTCGACGGTGATGCCGAGCTCGTTGGCGCGCGCGACGACCGCGTCGAGCTTCTCGAAGTACTCGGGCGACTCGTAGCCGAGGATGGCCTTGGTGTCGTAGCCGGGGACGGCGTCGTAGATGGAACCACCGTTGCCGCCGTTGCCAGCGATGCCTTCCTCTGTAAGGAACCCCTTCGAGAAGGCGACGATCTCGACGGCGCCGAAGCCATTCTCATGCAGGTAGTCGACTTGCGCGAGCAGGTCCTCTTGGCTGGCCGCGTTGCCTGGCCACCACCACCGCACGCCTGGCCGGAAGTCCATGCCCGGTTCTGCGAACTCCGTGGGGTCGATCGAGCTGGTTGTTGTGGAGAACTCGTCTCCGAGAGCGGGGCCGGCGACTGCGAGCGTGCAGGCGACCGAGAGGGCCGCGCCGAGCGCAAGCGCGCGCCGCCCTCGTTGTCGTGGATCGTTCATTTCTGGACCTCTCTGGCTTCCTTGCCAATGACGGGGTGTGAACTGTTCCGTGTCGGTCCGCTGGAGGGGGATGCGGTGCGGCGCGACGAACGGACAGGCATTGAATCGATTCAGGCGTGAACCTAACACGTGTTAGGTAATCGCGACAAGGGCGAGGCGCGAGAATGGTTCACATGCGCCCCGAATCGACCGAGCCTGACGTTCCGCGGTTCTCGCAGCGAGACGTCACCCCGCACCCGAGGCGCGACCAGATCATGGATGCGGCGACGCGCGTGTTCACCGTGAAGGGGTTCAATGCGGCCTCGATTCGAGAGATCGCCGCCGAGGCGGGCATGTCTCACACGGGCGTGCTGCACCACTTCCCCGACAAGGCGGTGCTCCTCGAGACGCTCCTCGAGCGGCGTGGGCAACGGGCGGCTGCGGATGTTGGCCTCGATTTCTCGACTGGACTCTCGTATCTGCGCGGCCTGCTCGCGCTCGCCGCACGCGACGTCGCGAAGCCGGACGGGGTGCTGATGTTCAGCATCGTGGCAGCCGAGGCGCTGGCCCCGTCGCATCCGGCGCACGCTTCGATCGCGCGCTGGTACGAGTTTCTGCGGTCGACTGCCTTCGATGCGCTCACCGACCTCAAGGTGCGAGGGCTGTACGCCGCGGAGCACATTCCGCTCGAGATCGCCGCAACCCAGATTGCGGGCCTGCGCAGCGGCCTGACCCAGCAGTGGCTGCT
Source organism: Pseudoclavibacter helvolus (assembly GCF_049707175.1). Lineage (GTDB taxonomy): Bacteria > Actinomycetota > Actinomycetes > Actinomycetales > Microbacteriaceae > Pseudoclavibacter > Pseudoclavibacter helvolus_A. The sequence goes on from NZ_JBNAFM010000019.1 coordinate 55,207, forward strand.
CGCGCCGGAGATCGACCCCGTCGAGGCGTTCCGCGTGCACCTGCAGTCGTACGTGACCGAGGTGCTCTAAGTGCCGGCCGGGTCCCGCGCATAACAACTCCGCATCCTCCGCTTGACGTTTTCTGCGAGCGTCGCGTAGTGTCACAACCAGTCGCTTGAAACGATTCACAAAGTCGGTGATCGCCAGCGGCTCAGCAACGCTCACCACCGAGCATCCCCTCAACACCCTCGCAATACTCAACGAAGAGAACGGAGCCACCGTGACGAGTTCGCAAGTCGTACTCGAGCTGCGCGATGTGCAGAAGTCATTCGGATCCGTCGTCGCACTCCGATCCGGCACGATCGCCGTCGAGTCCGGTTCCATCCACGCACTCGTGGGTGAGAACGGCGCCGGCAAGTCCACGCTCGTCAAGATCGTCGCTGGCCTCTACCAGCGCGACGCCGGCACCTTCCAGCTCGGCGGCGAAGACGTCAACTTCACATCCACGGCCCAGTCGAAGGCCGCGGGCGTCGCGGTCATCTACCAGGAGCCGACGCTCTTCCCCGACCTCTCGGTCACCGAGAACATCTTCATGGGCCGCCAGCCCACGAACCGCTTCGGCCGCATCAACCGCGCCGCGATGCGCGACGAGGCGAAAGCGCTGTTCGCCCGACTCGGCGTGAACATCGATCCTGACCGCCCGGCCGAGGGCCTCTCCATCGCCGACCAGCAGGTCATCGAGATCGCCAAGGCCGTCTCGCTCAACGCTCGGGTGCTCATCATGGACGAGCCGACCGCCGCCCTCTCGGGCGTCGAAGTCGACCGCCTCTTCGCCATCGCGCGCAGCCTGCGCGACGAAGGCCGCGGCCTCATGTTCATCTCCCACCGCTTCGACGAGGTCTTCGCGCTCTGCGACAAGGTCACCGTCATGCGCGACGGCAGCTACATCGCGACGAACCTGATCAGCGAGACGACGGTGGATGCGCTCGTGCAGCAGATGGTCGGCCGCGAGGTCACCGAGCTGTTCCCGAAGCAGGACGCCGTCATCGGCGAGCCCGTGCTTGTCGTCGAGGACCTCGAGAGCCCAGGCGTCTTCCACGACATCAACTTCACGGTCCGCTCTGGCGAGATCGTCGGCCTCGCCGGCCTCGTCGGCGCCGGCCGCAGCGAGGTCGCACGCGCAGTCTTCGGCGTCGATAAGTACAAGTCGGGTCGCGTCACCGTCGAGGGCAAGCCCGTCAAGCCCGGCTCGCCCGTCGCCGCCATGCAGGCCGGGCTCGCGCTCATCCCCGAAGACCGCCGCAAGCAGGGCCTCGTCGTCGACTCAGGCGTCGGCGAGAACATCACGAGCGTCATCCTCAAGCAGCTCACCAAGCTCGGGGTCATCAGCGGCCGCAAGCAGCACGACGACGCCCGGCAGTGGGCCACGAAACTCGAGGTGAAGGCGCAGGCGCTCGACACGATCGCCGGCACCCTCTCGGGCGGCAACCAGCAGAAGGTCGTCATCGCCAAGTGGCTCGCGACGAACCCCAAGCTCCTCATCATCGACGAGCCGACGCGAGGCATCGACGTCGGCACCAAGTCAGAAGTGCACCGCCTGCTCTCCGAGCTCGCGGGCACCGGAATGGGAATTCTCATGATCTCCTCGGAGCTCCCAGAGGTCCTCGGCATGGCCGACCGCGTGCTCGTCATGCACGAAGGTCGCATCGCCCAGGAAATCGACCGCAGCCAGGCCACCAGCGAGAGCGTCATGCGCGCCGCGACCGGCGCAGTGACGGTGGTGCTCTGATGACCACGACCACCACGCAGGGCCCGCACCCCACCGCCGGCGCACCCATGCCGCCCAAGAAGGCCATCCGCTTCGGCAACTTCGGCAAGGCCCGCGAGCTCGGCATCCTGCTCGCCCTCGCGATCGTCCTCATCGTCGCAACCGTCGCCAACCCCAACTTCCTCTTCAGCCCCGACGGCTGGCGCGACCTCTTCCTGACGCCGTCCATCCTGCTGCTCGTCGCAGTCGGGCAGGCCATCGTCCTCATCACCCGCAACGTCGACCTCTCGGTCGGCTCCGTCATCGGCCTCACCGCCTTCCTCACCGGCCGCCTCTTCATCGACTTCCCGGGCATCCCGATCCCGATCGTCGTCATCGCGGCCGTGCTCTTCGGCGCCATCCTCGGCTTCGTCAACGGCGCGCTCGTCGCCTACGTGCGAGTGCCCGCCATGGTCATCACGCTGGGCACGCTGTACGCCTACCGCGGCATCAACGTCATGTGGGCTGGATCGAGCCGCATCAATGCAAGCGACATGCCCCGCGACTTCCTCGCGCTCGGCACCGGCCAGATCCTGACCATCCCGATCCTCACGATCGTCGCCGTCATCGTGCTCGCCATCGCCGCCTGGGTCATGAAGAACACCCGCCCCGGCCGCGAGTTCTACGCCATCGGCTCCGACCCAGACGCCGCGAAACTCTACGGCCTCCCCGACGTGCGCCGCGTGCTCACCGCATTCGTGCTCTCAGGCGCCCTCGCCGGCCTCGCCGGAGTGTTCTACGCAGCCCGCTACGGCACCGTCAGCTCCCAGGCCGGAGCAGGATGGGAACTGGATGCGGTGGGCGCGGCCGTCATCGGCGGCGTCGCCATCACCGGTGGCGTCGGAACCCTGTGGGGTGCGGCCATCGGCGCGATGCTCCTCATGACCATCAACCGAGTACTCCCGCTCGTCGGCATCCCCGACTTCTGGCAGCGCGCCGTCGTCGGCGTGCTCATCCTCGCCGCGATCGTCCTCGACCGCGTGCTCGCCATCCGCCAATCCCGCAAGCTCGTCGAAGCGAGGGAGGAATCATGACCGCTCTCACGACCCCAACCTCGTCCGCAGCAACCCAGCGAACGATCGAGAACTACTCGCAACCAGCCTGGCGCCGCATCCTCTTCACCCGAGAGATGGCGATCGTCGCCCTCCTCGTCGTGGTGTGCATCGTCTCGATGGCCACGGTCCGCGGCTTCTCGCAGCCCATCACCATCACCTACCTGCTCATGGACGTCGCCGCGGTGCTCATCATCGCCCTGCCGATGACGCTCATCATGATCACGGGCGAGATCGACCTTTCAGTCGGATCCATGGTCGGGCTCTCCAGCGTCACCACCGGTGCCCTCGTGCAAGCCGGCGTCGGCTTCGAGATAGCGGCCCTCGTCGCCCTGATCGTCGGCCTCCTCGGCGGAGCATTCAACGGCTTCCTCGTCACGAAGGTCGGCCTGCCATCGCTCGCCGTCACCATCGGCACGCTCGCGCTCTTCCGCGGCATCGCCGTCGGCGTGCTCGGCACCGTCGCCGTCACCTCGTTCCCCGAGTTCTGGACCGACCTCGCGAAGGCCAAGATCGTGGGCACGCCCATCCCGGCCATCATGATCCCGTTCCTCATCCTGCTCGCGGTCTTCATCGTCGTGCTCCACTACACGCCCTTCGGCCGCGGCGTCTACGCCATCGGCCTCTCCAAGGAAGCCGCCCACTTCTCGGGCGTCCCCGTCGGCCGCACCAAGTTCATCCTCTTCGTCGCCTCCGGCGTGCTCGCCGCCCTCGCAGGCATCTACTTCACGCTCCGCTACGGCTCAGCGCGAGGCGACAACGCGACCGGCCTCGAACTGCAGGTCATCGCGGCGGTCGTGCTCGGCGGCGTCTCCGTCTTCGGCGGGCGCGGCAAGCTCTACGGCGTCGTCGCCGCAGTGCTCCTCATCGGCGTCCTCGCCAGCGCCCTGCGCCTCGCGAACGTCACCTCCGACGTCATCAACATCATCACCGGAGCGCTCCTCATCATCTCCGTCGTCGGAGCAAGCCTCCTGCCAAGGATCCGCCGCAAGCGGCCCAAAGCAGAGAAGCCGTTAGTCGGTACGACCAGCGGCACGGTTCCCAAGAGCTGAACAGCTCCCGCAGACCCAAGCCCCACATCCACCAACACACGCAACACCCCACCCGTCGCCCGGAACACCGAGCGGCTCAGTACCCGAAGGGAAACCCCATGAAGCTCGCAACGAAGCGGCTGAGCGCAGCTGGCGCACTCGCAGTGAGTGCAGCACTCGTGCTCACTGGATGCACCACCGGCGGCGACGACACCGCAGCAGGCGGCGGAGACACCGGCAACCTCACCGTCACCTTCCTGCCCAAGAACCTCGGCAACCCGTACTTCGAGGCATCGAGCGTCGGCGGACAGGCCGCCGCCACCGAATTCGGCGGAACCTTCGCCGAGGTCGGCCCGTCGGAAGCCACCCCCGACGCGCAGGTCAGCTACATCAACACCCTCACGCAGCAGGGCGTCGGCGGCATCGTCATCTCCGCCAACGACCCAGAAGCCATCTGCGACGCCCTCAACGAGGCACGCGACGCCGGCACGAAGGTCGTCACCTTCGACTCCGACACCAACCCCGAGTGCCGCGACCTGTTCGTGAACCAGGCAGACGCAGACGGCATCGCCAAGGCGCAGATCGACCTCATCGCCGAGCAGATCGGCGGATCCGGTGAGATCGCCATCCTCTCCGCCGCCGCCAACGCGACGAACCAGAACGCCTGGATCGAGAAGATGGAAGCGTACGTCGGCACCGAGTACCCCGAGATCACCATCGTCGAGACCGTCTACGGCGACGACGACGACCAGACCTCGTTCGACAAGACCGCAGCGCTCCTCCAGACGCACCCCAACCTCAAGGGCATCGTCTCGCCCACGACCGTCGGCATCGCGGCCGCAGCGCGCTACATCCAGACCTCCGACTTCAAGGGCAAGGTCGCGGTGACCGGTCTCGGCACGCCGAACCAGATGCGCGAATTCGTCGAAGACGGCACCGTCACGTCGTTCGCACTCTGGAACCCCGAGGACCTCGGCTACCTGTCGGCATTCGCCGCCCAGGCACTCATCGCCGGCGACATCACCGGCGCTGAAGGCGACACCTTCGAGGCAGGCAAGCTCGGTGAGTACACGGTCGGCGCCGACGGCACCGTCCTCCTCGGCGACCCCTTCGTCTTCGATAAGGACAACATCGGCGACTTCAGCTTCTAGAAGCAGCTGAGGCGAGGGGGCTGCTGGGGACTGCCCAGCGATCCTCGGAGCGCCTCGGTGCTCCTCGGTACGCCTCAGTGCTCCTCGGAGCTGAAGGGAGGCGCGAGCAGCCTCGCCGAACCGAACTGCGGACGCCGCGCCGGGACCATCTCCCGGCGCGGCGTTCGCGCATCCCCGCCCCGCGCATCCACTTGCCCCCGTTTGGTTCGCTCTCGCTCGAGCGCGAACTCGCCTCATCCTTACCCCGGGGCGGCAACCACACGGGAGATGCATGCTCGTGCCGCGTCGAGCATGCATCTCCCGCATGGTTGCGTCTCGAAGCCGCTCTGTCGCCCGCCTCGCCCGCCTCGCCGGCCTCGCGAGCTTCGCTGGCTTCGCTGGCTTCGCTGGTATCTCGGGCTCGCGGCGCCGCGGGTATCCACACGGGAAATGCAGGCTCGTTCGCGAACGAAGCTGCATCTGTCGCGTGTTTGTAAACAGAGCGGCCGCATGATGTACCGCACCAGCATTCAGATAGGAAGATCACATGCCCAGAGTCGGATTCCAGCTCAAAGTCGCGCCCCAGCACATCGACGAATACGTGCGACGTCACGCCGAGGTGTGGCCCGAAATGCTCGCCGAGATCGCGGCCGCCGGCCGCCGCAACTATTCGCTATTCCTCGCGCCAGACGGCACGCTCTTCGGCAGCTACGACGTCGACGACGAGGCAGCCGCGAGCGCGTACCTCGCGGCCTCGCCCATCGCAGCCCGCTGGGAAGCCGACATGGCCCAGTTCTTCGACGGCCTCGAGGGCCGCGCCGACCAGGCCGCGTCGCCACTCATCGAGGTCTTCAACCTGGAAGAGCAGCTCGGCGCGTAACCCGACCCGCCCTGAGTTCGATCGCAGCCGGGCGCGACCGCTCAGAGTCAGCCGCCCCGCCGCGTTCAGCCTGTTGCGTCGCGTTCAGCCTGTTGCGTCGCGTTCAGCCTGTTGCGCCGCCGCACTCAGCCCGCCGCCCCGACTGACCTCGGACTGGCGGCCCGCGCTGAGTCTGTTGCGCCGCCGCGTTCAGTCTGTTGCGCCGCCGCGCTCAGTCTGCCGCCCCGCCGATCTCAGACTGGCGGCCCCGTTCTGAGTCTGCCGCCCTCGCCGCGTTGTCCTCTGCCCTCTGCTGTTCGCCCTCTGCCGGTCGCATCCACACGGGAGATGTTCCTTCGTGTCGAAACGAACATGCATTCCCCGTGCGGATCCAGGGGCTCGGAGTCGACAGGCTCGCGAGTTGCGTGGTGAGGGAGTCGAACGGTGAGGGAAACGAGGGGAGGGAACTGAGGGGTGCAAGAATGAGACGCGGCGTCGCGCGCGAGCCGCGCCTCAGACTTCGAAGATGGCGTGCACGGGGCCGGCGACCTGCTGGCCGTCGAGGTCGACGAGCTCCATGAGCACGGCCGTGCCGACCAGCGCGTAGCCGAGTCGTTCGAGCAGCTGCTGGCCTGCGCGGAGAGTCCCGCCGGTCGCCAGGATGTCGTCAACGAGCAGGACACGCGTTCCGGCCGGGAGGTCCTGCGCTGCCTCCAAGCTGTCGGTTCCGTATTCGAGGTCGTACGTGATCGATGCCGCTGGACGCGGCAGCTTCCCGGCCTTGCGGATAGGGATGAGCCCGACCCCTGCTGCGGCCGCGATTGCCCCCGCGAGCAGAAACCCTCGCGCCTCGACGCCAGCGACGACGTCAAACGAACCCAGGAACGGCTCGACTACGGCATCGACGGCGGCGCGCAACGCGACGCCGTCCGCAAAGAGCGGCGTGATGTCGCGGAACTGGATACCCACTTCTGGGAAATCCGGAATGGTCGCGATGAGCGACTCGGCACGGGCGAGTTCGGGGGTCACCGCTTCAGGATACGTGCGGCGCAGAAGGCACCGGTCTCGCCCGGTCTACTGCCGCTCAGCGCGCAGCGCGCAGTGCGGCCGTCCGTGGTCGGCCCGTCTCATCTCGCTTGGCGTGTTGTTGGTCTGAGCCCCGAGGACCGACTCGTGGCCCCACGGGGCCGGCGGGCTGGGTGCGTGACAGCCACAGTGACGTGGGGTGATCTGCGGGCAAGTGACGCAGCTACGTGCACGCCACGTCACTCTGAGTGGCCGGACGGTAGGGGTCACGTCGCTCGGCGGCGTGCGCCGATCTGCATTCGGCGGCGTGCGCCGGTCTGTTTTCTGCAGCGTGCAGGGCGTTCGCGGATGCGGTGCCCGCCCAGCCGGATCCGCGCGGGAGGCTGGCCGCACGGGGTTCGGCGGGCTGGGTGCGTGACAGTCACAGTGACGTGGGGTGATCTACGGGCAGGTGGCGCAGCTGATTGCACGCCACGTCACTTTGAGTGGCCGGACGGCAGGGGTCTCGTCGTTCGGCGGCATGCGCCGGGCTGCTTTCGGCGGCATGCGCCGATCTGCTTTCGGCGGCGTGCGCCGGTCTGTTTTCTGCAGCGTGCATGGGCGTCCGCAGATGCCTGGCCGGCCCAGCGGATCCGAGGGGAGGCTGACTCCAACGGGGTCGGCAGACGGGGCGTGACAGTCACAGTGACGTGGGGTGTTCTGCGGGCAAGTGACGCAGCTACGTGCACGCCACGTCACTCTGAGTGGCCGGACGGTAGGCGTCCCGTCGTTCGACGGCATGCGCCGGTCTGATTTCGGCAGCGTGCATGAGCGTCCGCGGACGCCCTGATCGGCCCCGCCCGACCGGTGCGGGAGGGGCGCCCGGGCGCTGAGGGTTAGGCGCGCGGGGGAGTGGAGGCGCGGGCGACGAGTTCCGGCGTGAAGCGGATGTGCTCGGGTGTCGCTTCGGGGTCGCGGGCCGACGCGACGAGCAGGTCCATGGCTTTCGAGCCGATGAGGTGCGCTGGCTGGTGAATGGAGCTGAGCGAGGTTGAGGCGAAGGCCGCGAAGTCGATGTCGTCGTAGCCGATGAGGGCGACATTCTCGGGTACTCGGGCGTGGCTGGTGCCTTGCAGGCTTTGCAGAAGCCCGAGCGCGAGCATGTCGTTGGCGGCGAAGACCGCGTCGGGAAGGTCAGCGGCGTCTCGGTCGGCGAGCACGAGCCCGGCCCGCCTGCCCTCTTCCATTGAGAGTGCGTCTGTTGCGAGCACCTCGAGGGTCGCGCCAGCTACCTCGCGCACGGCGTCGCGGGCACCTTCGAAGCGGTCGGTGACCTGCTGGATCTCCATGGGGCCGCCGAGGAACGCGATGCGCCGGTGCCCGGTCTCGAGGAGGTGCTCGACGGCGATACGGCCCCCGGTGCGGTCGTCGACGGCGACGGACGGGTAGCGTTCGTCAGCGCTCTCGCGGTCGACGAGCACGACGGGTGTGCCGCGCTTGTGGAGGCGCTCGAGCTGGGGCATATTCGCGGCCATGGGGGTGACGAGCACGCCGAAGACGCGCTGCTCCTCGAAGAGCCCGAGGTGGGTGCGCTCGCGTTCCTCTTGCTCGTCGCTGTTCGCGACGAGGACGGAGAAGCCGAGTTCGGCGGCGCGCTCCTCGGCGCCGCGGGCGACGTCGGTGAAGAAGGGGTTGCGCAGGTCGAGGACGATGAGGCCGACCGTGCGGCTCTCGCCGGCGCGCAGCTGTCTGGCGGCGTCGTTGCGCACGAAGCCGAGCTCTTCGATCGCGGTTTGCACCTTGTCGACGGTGGCCTTCGACACCTTCTCCGGGTGGTTGAGCACGTTTGACACGGTGCCCACAGAGACGCCCGCAAGTGTCGCGACGTCGCGCACGCTGACTGCCATGGGCCTCCTTTGGTGTACAGCGATGCTAGGCCACACTTCGACTCGGCGTCGGGTGCCTCGCTCGTGAAGCCGAACTCGAGCGCGACCGGCACGCCGGTGCCGCTCTGCTCGCCCACAGCGCGGCTTGCGCAAAACGAAAGCGCCAGTCGTTCTCACGCTTGACACGATTCACCCTGGCTCGTAATCTGAACCTACTGAAACGATTCAATACCGTTCAGCGCGCACAGCCTCCTCGCACGCCCGCCGACCGTGAATCGAGTTCCCGAAGCCGTGGACGACGTCGTTCGGCCCGGGAGCGCATCCGCAACCCACCAACGAAGGCGACGAACCGTGAGCATCCTCTCCGCAGACCAGCTTGCAGCGCTCGAAGGACAGGGCATCGAGCTCCCGTCCTGGGCGTTCGGCAACTCAGGCACCCGATTCAAGGTGTTCCAGACGGCAGGCACGCCGCGCGACCCGTTCGAGAAGATCGCGGATGCGGCCCAGGTCAACACCTACACGGCGCTCGCCCCCAGCGTGGCCCTGCACATCCCGTGGGACGTCGTCGACGACTTCGCCGCCCTCCGCAAGCACGCCGAGGACCTCGGCGTCGAGCTCGGCACCATCAACTCGAACACGTTCCAGGATGACGACTACAAGTTCGGCGCCCTTACCCACGAAGACGCCGCCGTGCGGCGCAAGGCTATCGATCACCACTTCCGCTGCATCGATGTCATGAACGAGACCGGCTCGCGCGACCTGAAAATTTGGCTCGCCGAGGGCTCCAACTACCCGGGCCAGGCCGACCTCCGCGGTCGCCAGGACCGCCTCCACGACTCGCTGCAGGAGATTTACGCCCGCATCGGCGACGACCAGCGTCTGGTGCTCGAGTACAAGTTCTTCGAGCCGGCGTTCTACCACACGGACGTTCCGGACTGGGGCACGAGCTACGTGCAGGTCGCCGCCCTCGGCGAGAAGGCCATGGTCTGCCTCGACACGGGCCACCACGCGCCGGGCACGAACATCGAGTTCATCGTCATGCAGCTGCTCCGCCTCGGCCGCCTCGGCTCGTTCGACTTCAACTCGCGCTTCTACGCTGACGACGACCTCATCGTCGGCTCGGCAGACCCGTTCCAGCTGTTCCGTATCCTCGCCGAGGTCATCCGCGGCGGTGGCCTGAATAACCCCGACGTGGCCTTCATGCTCGACCAGTGCCACAACGTCGAGTCGAAGATCCAGGGCCAGATGCGCTCCGTCCTCAATGTGCAGGAGATGACGGCGCGCGCGCTCCTCATCGACACGGACGCCTTGACTGCCGCCCAGAAGTCCGGCGACGTGCTCCTCGCCCACGAGGTGTACATGGATGCGTTTTCCACCGACGTGCGCCCGGCCCTCGCCGAGTGGCGCGAGTCGCGCGGCCTGCCCGCGAACCCGCTCGCCGCGTTCCGTGCATCCGGATACGAGCAGCAGGTCGCCGAGGAGCGCGTCGGCGGCGTCCAGGCCAGCTGGGGCGCGTAAGCGTCACCCTCCCCACGACCTCACGAGCCTCGAAGGACTTGACATGACGAACCCAGCAGCAGCCGACCTCATCTCGCGCAGCAACCGCCTCGGCGAAGACCCGAAGAACACGAACTACGCCGGCGGCAACACCTCGGCAAAGGGCACGGAGACGGACCCCGTCACGGGCGAGCCCGTCGAGCTCCTCTGGGTGAAGGGCTCAGGCGGCGACCTCGGCACCCTCACCGAGCAGGGCCTCGCCGTGCTGCGCCTCGACCGCTTCCGCGCGCTCACGAACGTCTACCCGGGCGTGGAGCGCGAGGACGAGATGGTCGCCGCCTTCGACTTCTGCCTGCACGGCAAGGGTGGGGCTGCCCCGTCGATCGACACGGCGATGCACGGCCTCGTGGATGCGGCGCACGTCGACCACCTGCACCCCGACTCCGGCATCGCGATCGCGACGGCCGCCGACGGCGAAGAGCTGACTGCGAAGATCTTCGGCGACAAGGTCGTCTGGGTGCCGTGGCGTCGACCCGGCTTCCAGCTCGGGCTCGACATCGCGAACATCAAGGACGAGAACCCGCAGGCGGTCGGCTGCATCCTCGGCGGCCACGGCATCACCGCCTGGGGCGACACGTCCGAGGAGTCGGAGCGCAACTCGCTGTGGATCATCGACACTGCAGCGGCCTACATCGATGCACACGGCAAGGCCGACCCGTTCGGCGGCGTCGTGCCGGGCTTCGAGGCACTCCCCGCTGACGAGCGCCGTGCACGTGCGGCGGCCCTCGCGCCGTCGATCCGCGCCGTCGCATCGCACGATGCGCCCATGATCGGCCACTTCACCGACGACGAGCGGGTGCTCGACTTCCTGGCGAGCGAGAAGCTCGCTGAGCTCGCCGCGCTCGGCACGAGCTGCCCCGACCACTTCCTGCGCACCAAGGTCAAGCCGCTGGTCCTCGACCTGCCGACCAGCGCATCCGTCGAAGAGCAGCTCGCCCGCCTCGAGGAGCTGCACACGGCCTACCGCGCCGACTACAAGGCCTACTACGACAAGTTCGCGACGGCCGAGTCGCCCGCCATCCGCGGCGCCGACCCGCTCATCGTGCTCGTGCCTGGCGTCGGCATGTTCTCGTATGGCAAGAACAAGCAGACCGCCCGCGTCGCCGGTGAGTTCTACTTGAACGCGATCAACGTGATGCGCGGCGCAGAGGCGCTGTCAAGCTACTCCCCGATCTCGGATGAGGAGAAGTTCCGCATCGAGTACTGGGCGCTCGAGGAGGCGAAGTTGCAGCGCATGCCGAAGCCGAAGACGCACCAGGGGCGCATCGCGTTCGTCACGGGCGCCGCATCCGGTATCGGCAAGGCCATCGCGACCCGCCTCGCGGCCGAAGGCGCGTGCGTCGTCGTCGCCGACCTCGACCTCGAGAAGGCGCAGGCCGCCGCGGCAGAGCTCGGGAACACCGACGTCGCGATCGGCGTCGCCGCGAACGTCGCCGATGCCGCGGGCGTGCAGGCCGCCATCGACGCGACCCTGCTCGCGTTCGGCGGCATCGACCTCGTCGTCAACAACGCGGGCCTCTCGCTCTCGAAGCCGCTCCTCGAGACGACCGAGAAGGACTGGGACCTGCAGCACGACGTCATGGCCAAGGGCTCCTTCCTCGTGTCGAAGGCCGCGGCCAAGGCGCTCATCGAGCAGAAGCTCGGCGGCGACGTCATCTACATCTCCTCGAAGAACTCCGTCTTCGCCGGCCCGAACAACATCGCCTACTCGGCGACCAAGGCCGACCAGGCACACCAGGTCCGCCTCCTCGCGGTCGAGCTCGGCGAGCACGGCATCCGCGTCAACGGCATCAACCCAGACGGCGTCGTGCGCGGCTCCGGCATCTTCGCGGCGGGCTGGGGCGCGAACCGCGCCGCGACCTACGGCGTGAAGGAAGAGGACCTCGGCCAGTACTACGCGAACCGCACCATCCTCAAGCGCGAGGTCGTGCCCGAGAACGTCGCCGACGCGGTGTACGTGCTCACCGGCCCAGAGCTCACGCGCACGACCGGCCTGCACATCCCCGTCGACTCGGGTGTCGCGGCGGCCTTCCTGCGATGACCGACGCGGCTCCCCAGGGCGGGGTGGATGCGCCCCGCACGGTCGCGGCCGTCGACCTCGGCGCCACGAGCGGTCGCGTCATCACGGGCACCATCACGGATGGCGTGCTCACGATGCGCCACGAGGCGCGCTTCCCGAACAACCCCGTGCGCACGCGCGACGGGCTGCACTGGAACCTGCTCGGCCTCTACCAGCACGTCCTCGACGGGCTGGCGGCGGCCGAGCGGGATGCGCCGGGGCAGATCGCGAGCATCGGCATCGACTCGTGGGCCGTCGACTACGCGCTGCTGCGTGAGGGGCGCGTGCTCGGCGTGCCGTATGCGTACCGGGATGAGCGGACCGCGCGCGGTGTCGAAGCCGTGCACGCCGTCGCCTCGCCGGAGGAGCTGTACCGCCGCAACGGGCTGCAGCACCTCCCGTTCAACACGGTGTTCCAGCTCGCGACCGACGGCGAGTTGCTCGGCCTGGCCGAACAGATGCTGCTCCTGCCAGACCTGCTCGCTTACTGGCTGACGGGCGCGCAGGTGGCCGAGCGCACCAACGCATCCACCACAGGTCTGCTGCGCGCCGACACGCGGGAGTGGGATGCGGAGCTCGCCGAGCGTGTGGGCGTGCCCGCGCGCATCCTGCCGCACCTCGTCGACCCTGGCGCCGTGCTCGGCTCGCTCGAGGGCGAAGCCGCGCGCGTCGTGGGGCGCGACATCGACGTGGTCGCCGTCGGCTCGCACGACACCGCATCCGCGATCGTCGCCATTCCGAACGTCGGGCGTGACTTCGCCTACATCTCGTGCGGCACGTGGGGGCTCGTCGGCCTCGAGCTCGACGAGGCGGTTGTCACCGACGCCGCGCGCGAGGCGAACTTCACGAACGAGGGCGGCGTCGACGGCCGCGTGCGCTTCTTGCACAACGTCATGGGGCTGTGGCTGCTGTCCGAATCGCAGCGCCACTGGGAGCCAGCGGCGACGGATGCGCAACGCTCGTCGACCCTGCAGCAGCTGCTCGCGGACGCCGCCGAGGTGACCGGGGACGTGCCCATCTTCGACGTCAATGATCCGATGTTTATGGCACCGGGTGACATCCCTGGGCGAATCGCTCAGTGGTTCCAGGACCGCGGCATCGAAGCGCCGACGACCCCCGCTGCTGTCGTGCGCTCGATCGTCGAGAGCCTCGCGCAGGCGTTCGCGGACGCCGTCGAGTCCGCATCCAGGCTCGCAGACCACCCCGTGAGCGTCATTCACATCGTCGGCGGCGGGTCGCAGAACGCGCTCCTCTGCCAGGCGACCGCCGACCGATCAGGGCGCCCCGTGCTCGCCGGCCCCGTCGAAGCGACCGCGATGGGCAATCTCCTCGTGCAGGCTCGCGCACATGGCTGGATCCCAGATACGCTCTCGGAGATCCGATCAATCGTGGCGAGGTCGACGCAGATCATCCGCTACGAACCGAACGCCAGTTCCACGAAAGGGCACTGAACTCCCATGGTGAAACGTCAAGCCCCCAAGCCGCTCGAACTGCTCGAGCTCATGCAGTTCAAAAAGCCCGACCTCAACGGCCGCCGTCGCCGCCTCAACTCGGCACTGACGATCGAAGACCTGCGGCGCATCGCGAAGCGACGCACCCCAAAGGCGGCCTTTGACTACACCGACGGCGCCGCCGAGGGTGAGCTGTCGCTGCGCCGCGCGCGCACCGCGTTCCGCGACGTCGAGTTCAACCCGTCCGTGCTGCGCGACGTCGCGAACGTCGACACGTCGAGCACCGTCCTCGGCGGGCCGATGGCGATGCCGTTCGCGATCGCCCCGACCGGGTTCACGCGCCTCATGCAGACCGAGGGCGAGACCGCCGGCGCCGGCGCTGCCGCGGCCGCGGGCATCCCCTTCACCCTCTCGACGCTCGGCACCACGACGATCGAAGAGGTCGCGAAGGTCAACCCGAACGGGCGCAACTGGTTCCAGCTGTACGTCATGAAGGACCGCTCGATCTCGTACGGACTCGTTGAGCGCGCCGCGAAGGCGGGCTTCGACACCCTGCACTTCACGGTCGACACCCCCGTGGCCGGCGCTCGCCTGCGCGACAAGCGCAACGGCTTCTCGATTCCGCCGCAGCTCACGGTGGGCACGATCATCAACGCCATCCCGCGCCCCTGGTGGTGGATCGACTTCCTGACCACCCCGAAGCTCGAGTTCGCGTCGCTGTCGACCACGGGCGGCACCGTCGGTGAACTGCTCGACTCGGCCATGGACCCGACGATCAGCTTTGAAGACCTGAAGGTCATCCGCGAGATGTGGCCGGGCAAGATCGTCATCAAGGGCGTCCAGAACCTCGAGGATTCGAAAACGTTCGCCGACCTCGGCGTCGACGGCATCGTGCTCTCCAACCACGGAGGGCGGCAGCTGGACCGGGCTCCGATCCCCTTCCACCTGCTCCCCGCCGTCGCCCGCGAAGTCGGCAAGGACCTCGAGATCGGCGTCGACACGGGCATCATGAACGGCGCCGACATCGTCGCATCCGTCGCGCTCGGCGCAAAGTTCACGATGATCGGGCGCGCCTACCTGTACGGCCTCATGGCGGGCGGGCGCGAGGGCGTCGACCGCACCATCGCGATCCTGTCCGACGAGATCATCCGCACCATGAAGCTCCTTGGCGCGCACACCCTCGACGAGCTGAACCCGTCGCACGTCACGCAGCTGAAGCGTTACGTGCCGACGTCGTTCATCGAAGCGGCCCCCGACCGCGGGTAGTCCGGTCGGGCCGGCCTGGCGCTGACCGGCGGATGCGCCCGCCGAGTCGCGCAGAGTTGTGGGGGGGGGGGGGGGGGGGGGGGGGGGGGGGGGGGGGGGGGGGGGGGGGGGGGGGGGGGGGGGGGGGGGGGGGGGGG
>NZ_JBNAFM010000020.1:0-63227 GCF_049707175.1 Pseudoclavibacter helvolus
CAATCACCACAGACCCCACACCGGGATCGGCGGCCAACGCCCCTCAGACCGTGTTCACAACCTCACGGGTCAATACAACTAGCCATCGCCGACATGCTCTTGACACTTGCAGCGCACTGCGCTGATCTCGGGGTGCTTGTGTCCCCTCAACCCAGATGTGCAGATTGCTGCCCTTGAAGCTCCCACTGCCGGCAACGAGCCGTTGATCAGGTTATGGGCTGCTCAGTCACGTCGAGCACAAGAATGATTGGCCCCATGAGCGGGTCCAGCTCGCTTGAAACTAGACGCATTGTCATCATGGAAGTGCGTGTGGGGGTGCTTGCGCTTGGCTGTGCGTCAGCAGCGTAGCCCCTCTACTCTCTTCGAGCATCTGATCGACCTACTTCGGAGAGGGGCCGAGCGCGGGCAATCGCCGATGGCGGATTGTTCTGGCTCCCGCACAACCTTGATGACCACTTGTGGCAGCAAATCGGCAGTCCGAACGCCATCGATCGCATGGCTGGACCGGGCCCGGATGTATCCGCAGTCGACCGTCAGAGCGAGTTCAGCCACTTTATGAAGGGAGCGGCTACGTCCGGGTCTCGCCCCGCGGTCACCGACCTGGCCGTTTCGTTCGCACGGTAGGCTGCCGCGATCGCATCGACTTCGGTCAGTATTCTCCGCGCTACCCTGATGTTGCGATTCCACTTACGGTCGAGGCCCGCGACGTGTTCTATTTCAATGGTTTTGACACCCGAGAGTTTGGCGAGGTGGTCGAGTTGGGCTCTCATCTCGCGAAGACGATCCAAACTTGCGGTTTCCCATCGCCGGCAGTAGTCCATCATGACTTGGTCGCTCTCCCGCAGGTAGATGATGACAGAAGAGTCCCCCTGCACTTCAAACGGGTTGGGCGTGATGCTTTGATACGGCGGGGCGTGGTGGCTCCAGACCACTGCGGCTGGCGGCGTCCGAAGATGACGTTGATGTGCTGTCGCCCGAGCAGGCCCTTGCGTGGCGTTCAATTCCCCCTGCAGGCCTGATTGCTCCATAGCCTCGTCGCGGGTTAGCGCGAAGCCGTATCCGAGAGCAATCGAGACGAGTAGGCCGACCTCGTTCGCTCCAGAATCGATGTTGAGTCCGTACACGCATATGGATGTCAACTCTGGATTCGGAATGCGTACCCGGGGCAGCGACGGAGCTTCAGCATGGCTGATGGTCCACTTGGAGACGCCGGCGTCATTTTCCCGAACGAAACGAGGGCCTGATCTTGCTGGCGACGCGAAGGCTCGGCGCAGCACGTTTGTCCACAGCGGGTCGCGGAAGACCTCCACATCTTTGAGCGGGCGTCCGCTGACGTGGCGAATATCGACCCTGTCTTCAACGTGCATCCGACATTCCGCTGGTCCGGCCATCACGGGCCAGGTACCGACTGCCCATTCACCGGATTCCCGCGCAATTCGAACCAAGTTCGTGACTGCAGAGGACCGCTCGTGGTGGCTCAGCTCGTCTTCGAGGTCTCGTTTCCGCAGTTCCAGACGCTGAACGTGCCATGCAAGCGAGGCCAGGTCCTCCTCGCGCGCATTCGGCAGTAGCCCGGACTTGCGAAGTATGTAGGCAGGATCGTGTTCACCGCGAGCTGGTCCGCCCATGCCGAGAACTTCGCTGAGCACCGGCACTGCAGCAAGGGGAATCTTGGTAACTCCCTTTCGCCAGTTGCGAATGATGTCTACCGTATTCCCACCCAAGCTGGAGACTCGCGGGTTCATGGCCAGCTCTTGGTTGGTTATGCCGCGCAGACTCATGTACCTATCGAGCTCGCTCGCGAATACTGCGTGCGGGTTTGGCTGCTGATCGCTCACGGTAGAAACCTACCGCCGAGACGCAGGGACCCACCATCTACTGCTACGGGTTCGAGCGCATGCTGGACATGTCAGCACGAACAATCAGGAAGGAACACATCATGGCCGACAGCAAGTCGACGAAGATTGCCGGAGCCCTCATCGGTGGGGTGACGGCGATGGGCGGACTCCTCGGAGGCCCCGCCGTTCCGCCCGCATCCACACAAAGCGTGGAAGCTCAAGCTCGGCAGTCTCAAGCACAGATCGCTCGCGACCTCCGCAACGGAGGGCGAAAGCCTGGACAAACGGGCGGCAAGTAAGCGAACATTCGACGCAACTCCAGGCGCTGATCACGAGACGCGCAAACAGCAGGGAAAGGGCACGACGATGAGCAACCAGCAACAACCACCACCGAAGCCGCCTTCCAAGCCGGGGCCCGGGCAACCCAATCCGATCGGCAAGCCGCACTAGGTGGCAACGCTTGTCGGCCAGTCTGAAGTTCAGGGTGGTCGGCAAGCGCAACCGGTCGCGGGCGTGACAAGAGACACCGAGACGCACGCGCGTCTCCGTGTCCTGTGCGCTACAGGCCACTTGCATGAGCGTGCGACGCGGCCGTGGCAGTGCATAGACGTCCGTGGGAGAAGCGCCCACAGCTCGACTGCCGTGCCTTCCGAAGATGGTTGCGTTCGCGACTCGGTTGCCCTCCTGCGGATTGTTCCCGGGACGTTCCGTAGTTTACTAATAGCTAGCATGTGAGAGATTTGATTGAGATGGGAGCATCCGGAAAATGTCAAACGAATACCAGAAGAGGGAACTGCTAGAGCGGAAGAAGGTCCTCGAAGAGCTCCTACCAGCCACGAAAGAGTTTCTTGCAACCTCTTCGAATAACTACCAGCAACAGCGCTTGAAGGAGAGTATCGAAAAAGCTGAGAAAGAACTGAAGCTCATCAATGTCGCACTCCGCGCAATCTGAGCCCACGCTTAGTGTTGTTTCTCGCGAGCACTTCCAGGAGAGTCTCGCCAAGGTTCTCGCTGTTATTGATGAGGTGGCCAGTGGAAAGGTACTCGCGAGTGAAGACGAGAAACAGGTCGTTGGTCGTGTCAACGGCCTCATCGAGTGGATGGACCTGATTGAAGAACTCGATCCTGGTGTTATCTTTGCTGAGATTGTCTTCCCTTATTCAGCTTGGGCGGCTTCCGACCTCGTTCCGAAATTAGACCAGAGAGCTGAGGGTTGGCGATTCGCGCGAGGGATATTTTGGCACGCGGAACGTGTTTTCGGCGTTTACTCAGCGCACGCGACTCTCGGAGTCGACGTGGGCCCGCTGAAGAGCGACTTTCGGATGCTGAGTCAGATGATTTCATCTGAAGGCTGGGAGCGTCAGTCGAGATTCGAAGAGAAGCAGGCGGCACTGCGAGAGTTGGAACAACTCCTCGAAGAGTATGACCGCGATGAATCCAGAAAAAGCCAGTCCGCATCAAGTATTGCCATCTTCTATTCAGAGCATGATCCGATTTATGGAACTCGGTTCTACGATGCGGAACGCAGGTTCGTTGCAAGCGGTGCTTTGAGTGCGCGAGGAGACATTACGTACTGGGATGGGAAGGGTGAGGTGATGGCCTACTACTTCTCCGCGCTTCATTCGTTTTCCTACCAAGGCGTATACCGAGAACTCCGGCCAGAATTGCCTGACGTGGCGCACTTCACAGATCTTCATTGGTCTGCGACGTGATGGTTTTCACATTTGGCATCGATGATGTTTCACTTCGCTCGCAGTCATGCGAGTCTTCCTTTGCCGAATGCCCGACGCGTTTTAGTTTCGATTTTCTGTCACAGTTCTTTTGGAAAGGTGCGCTAAATTGAAACCTGGTTCGCGTGTAGAACGGCAGTTGGTCCTAGAAAGGTACGTCAAGAGGGTTGGGCGGTTGAGGGGCGTGCGGTTTTTCGGCGTCCTTTGGTTGACTTCCTCTACGATTGTCTTCATCACGGCGCTCGTCGTTCCGCTAGCGTCAGAGAAGCAGTTTGTAGAGAATCTCACATGGAAGTGTGTGGCAATGGGCACATTGCTCTACTCACTAGCCGCGTTATTCATTTTTGGATCAGTGCAGCGGGAGAAGCGCAATGCCATCGAATCGCAAATGGCGTTCGAGTCCAAAGAACGCAAACGTCGGAAGCGTGATAAGCGACAGCAAGCCGAGGAGTCACGCCGGCGTGAGTACCTGCAAGAGCAGGCCTTGCACGAGGCTGCGCGGAATCACGCCAGAGAAAGAACTGCCCGCCAGAGGCAAGTCACCTGGGTGCGCAGGATTGCTCCCTCATTAGAACAGCGTCGGCAAGAGTTTCGTGAGGCCAAGCAGGGTCAGCTAGGTGATTTAGTCGAGTTCGCCGAAGCGAGTTGCGCGCTGATGCATCGAGAGGTGTACGAGCAACATTCGAAAGTCCGAAACGAAGCGAAATTGCACCGAGATTCGCTGGTCCGGGTGCGATCGAGTCTCGAAGTGGCAGAAATCAGACTGGGCCAGCCCCGCTATGTTCCTTTTTGGGAGTCCGTGGAGGATGCGCTCGGTGCCCTAGACGCTCATTACCAGTCTGCGAGCACGTTGGTCGATCTGCTGAGCAAGTGGCCCGGGCGACTCGCGACTCTGGCAGGAGATCGGGATCTTATTGCGAAAATGGAGGACCCCCTATTCCTCAGCTTTCTCGTGGAGAGTAGTCCCTGGGGGTCTTTGCGCGTCGATGCGGACGGGAGATCCATGTCTGGTTTGCAGAGGCTACAATCTGATCGTGAAGTGTTCATTGATGCTCATATGGAGAGCAGGGGATTGGTGGACTTTTTGTCAGCTGATCCTGAGTTCGAAAGATTCAAATCATCTCACAGGGCCGCGCTGGCTCTACTAGACGAAGCTGCTCAAATTGAGCCAGTCAAGATCGATGTGGTCGACGCTTCCGTCCTTTTGAACCTCGAAAAGCAGGTTGAAGCGTTGGTCGACCAAGCATTTTCGGATCCGCACTTTAGTCACATCTATGAAGTGCGCCGAAATACTCGGTCAATCGAAAGTTTGTCGCAGGACATCACGTCTCGATTCCGGTCGCTGTCGGATTTCGCGCTATCAAGTCACCGGGAGCTCGCTCACTTAGTCACGCGATTAGAATGATCGTTTCGTCATGCAGTTCGCGTCCAAACGTCTACTACTTCAATCCCGCCGAGCCGCGCGGCTCCGTCGCGAGGAGCGGGCCACGGCGCTGACGCGAACGAGGTTGCTCTTGCCTGGTCGCAGGCTCGGAGGGGTGGTGCTGCGATCGATCCGCACGGATTCGAATTCGTACCTGGCGTTCTGGTTCGTGTCCCAGAGCTCGCCTCCGACCCGGATCTCAATCTGGTGTTCGGATACGAAGCTTCGAGGATGTTCGTCCCAGGTTGCGAAGTGGTCGTTGTCTCCCACTTCGTATGCTCCGAAGCGCAACGTATGCGTTTCGCCCTGCAGCAAGGGCGTGAAGGTCTGCAGCTTTCTCAACTCTGCCTCATCGAGGAGGCCGACGTCTGGGATCGTGATGCGTTGCAGAGAGTGCTGTTGGAACGTCTGCAGTGCCTTCACGAAGCGTGCATAGGCCCGGGCACTGGTCGAGATCGCTTCTTGGTCGAAGTGCCAGGGCTTCAAATACGTGGGCCCGCCTCGGATTGCGAACTCGAGGCTGTTCCCCGGCAGGTCGGCCACGAGTTCGATGCCTGGGAGAACTGCGTGTGGTTCCACGCCAAGTGTGAGCGCTGGGTCGTAGGCCACCTGAAGCGTGTCGGGGTGCTCTTCGGATCCAATGAAATACTCGAAGTGCACGGCCGGACCAAGGTGGATCCGGAACCATCTACCGCTACCAATCTGGCCGACAGCAGTTTCCGCATCTGTGACAAGAACAGTTCCCAGGATGTTGCCGTCAGGATCCCGGAGTCGCGCTTCGAGTGGAGGTAGCGGGGCTTCTCCATGTGGGGCGAGCAGCGAGGCTTTCATCAGGCTGCTCGCGTCCGCGGTCGTTCCGGCTGGACCTTCGTTGTTGTGGATCCTGCCGGGGGCTTGCAGGAGGGGAGCGCCGTAGCGGACGAAGCGTTCGAGTGCTACGGCCTCCTCTCGCGTCGAGGGCGTGAATGTCACGTTGCTTCGAATGGGGCGAACAGTTGTAGACATGGGGGAACGAGCGATCACGTGAGTCACGATGCACTGGTTGTCGCTGATCTCTCGCTGGATGGTTTCAACGAGACCGGGTCTGTGGTTCCTTCGCAGGGCCTCGGACGAGGGCGGTTCCTTCAATGATCCGGAACGGACTTCGACTTCGTAGCGGTAGAAAGGGTCAACCTCGTCCAGCGCTTGACAGAGCTGCAACATCCGCTCCTCGATCGAGGACAACAGCGGATCGCCGCGATCGTCAGTTGGCGGTCGCCCACCGGCCAGCGCGGTCGCCATGAGATCGCGCAAACGTTGCTCGCCGTCGCCAAAAAAGTAGGCAGCGATCTTGGGGTTGTCTGCGGCCCAGGCATCCAACGTCGTGCGCCCAATCCACCGGGTTTCGACACCAGAATCGTCGGTGAGCTCGGCCAACCACTGTTCATTTTCGGGAGTTGGATCCAGGGGCAGCACGAGCGCCCAGAACTTGACGGCGCGGGTCGGCAAGATCTTGTCTCTGAAGCGATGCCAGGAGTCTCGTATCTGCCGCTTCGATGATGAGCTCAGATTCGTTGCGAACCGCTTGACTTGGTAAATCTCCCAGCCCGCTTCAGTCGGGATCTGGACGTCCACGCCACGGTCGCCCTTACCCGGCCGTATGCGGTTCCCGACGCCCGCACCCAGCAGTAGGTGGGCAGCAGCGAAGTCCTCAACGTCCTCGCCCTGCATACGTTCCCAGTTGATCGTGGTCACGAAACAAGTATCTGGACGCAGCGCGCTCGGCGGATGCCGACGCGCTTGCGCGGCAGAGACTCGTGACCCGTCGAGCACAAGAGGAGGTCATATGTGAGGGTGCGCCAATCAGGAAGAATGCCTCGTATACGAAGATAAATGGTTAAACGCGGTCCCCCTCACGCGTGTTCGTGGCGCGGGGTGGGGTCCCCGAGCTCACCTCGACCGTCGTCCCCGAGAGCGAACTGCGCGACCTGATTGAGCGGATGCTCCAGTCGAGTGGTCGCCGCGTCGACCTGTCGTCGCCGTTCGTCGACGCGTCGCTCCCCAACGGTGAACGCCTACATGTGGCCGTCCCCGAGGTGACACGCCGCTATCCGTCGGTGAACATCCGCAAGTTCTCCCGCCGCATCCGGGACCTCTCGCACCTCATCGAGCGCGAGGCGCTGACCGCGCAGGCCGCTGAGTTTCTGCGCCTGGCGGTCCTCGCCGGTTGCAACATCCTCGTCTCGGGCGCGACCCACACGGGGAAGACCACCATGATCAACGCCCTCCTTTCCTCAGTTCCGAGTGAAGAACGCATCGTCACGGTCGAGGAGACGTTCGAGCTCGACCTGGTGGCGCGCGACGTCGTGGCCCTGCAATGCAGGCAGCCGAGCCTTGAAGGCACGGGCGAGATCACGCTGCGCCGTCTCATCAAAGAGGCCCTACGAATGCGACCAGATTGGTTGGTGGTCGGGGAGGTCCGCGAAGCGGAGAGCCTCGACCTCCTCATCGCCTTGAACAGCGGCATGCCGGGGATGTGCAGCATTCATGCGAACTCGGCCCGCGACGCGCTCACCAAACTCTCGACGCTCCCGCTCCTCGCCGGGCGCAACATTGACAGCTCCTTCGTGGTGCCGACGGTTGCAAGCTGCATCGATCTCGTCGTGCATCTCGAGATGACGTCCAGCGGTACTCGGCACGTCAGTGAAGTCCTCGCCCCGACCGGCGTCGTCACGGGGCAGGTCATCGAGGCGGCTACGCTCTTCCAGCGCGGCCGGGGCCAGCTTGAGTCGACGGGTTCGCCACCGCCTCGATCCGCGAAGTTCGAAGCACGCGGCGTGGATGCCGCTCGTGTGCTGCGGAGGGCGCTGTGAGTGTGCTCCTCGCGCTCATCATGGGCGCAGGCGTCTCCACCCTGCTGAGTGTGTGGCTCTGGCCGAGGAGTGAGGGGCTTGCGGCGCGTCGACACTCCGCACTCGCGGACTTCCGATCAGACCTGAGGCGAGCTGGCTTCGAACGTGTTCCAGTCGGCGTCTTCGGGGGCGCGGCCGTCGTGCTCGGCCTGACGCTCAGTGCAGTCGGCCTGGCACTCACCGGAGTGATCGCGGTCGCGATCATCGCGCTGGTCGCCGGCATCGTCAGCCCGTTCCTCGTCGTCCGAGTTCGGTCGACGCGGCGGCGCACGCGGAACCGCCTCGTGTGGCCGGACGTGATCGACCACCTGGTGGCCTCGGTGCGGTCGGGCATAGCGCTGCCCGAGGGTGTGGCAGGGCTCGCAGAGTCAGGACCAATCGCCCTGCGAGAGGACTTCGCGGCGTTCACCAGGCAGTACCGGCTCACCGGTAGCTTCCGCGTGGCCCTTGACGATCTCAAAGAGCGATTGGCGGACCCGACAGCCGATCGGATTCTCGAAACGCTACGAATGTCTCGCGATGTGGGCGGTGCGGAACTGCCGACGGTGCTCAAGAGTCTCGGCGCCTACCTCCGTGAGGAGCAGGCGGTGCGCCACGAGGTCGAAGCCAAGCAGTCCTGGGTGATGAATGCCGCCAAGCTGGGCTCGGCGGCCCCATGGATCGTGCTCCTCATGTTGGGCACCAGGCCCGAAGCTGCGGTCGCGTTCAACAGCTTCGATGGAGTGGTCGTGATCGCGGTGGGACTCATCGCCACGGTCGTGGCTTACCTTCTGATGCTTCGCATCGCCAGGCTCAGAGACGACCGCCGGTGGTTCGCATGACTGAGACGCTCGGGTGGGCGGTGCTCTGCGGCCTGGGCCTCGGCCTCGGTCTGTGGACGATGCTCGCCGCGGCACCCCGCATCTCGAGACCGAGCCTCGCCGAGCGTCTCGCCCCACATCTCCTCGATGTGTCGGCAGCAGCGCGCGCAGACGTGCAGAAGACAGCGACCGATCCGCTCCCGATTCTGGGCACGCTGGCTGCGCCACTTGCAGCCAGAGGACGGCGCCTGCTTGACGAGCTGCTCGGTGGTAACGAGCGCATCGCGAGTCAGCTTCGGCAGAGCGGATCGTCGATCGGGATCGAACGCTTCAGGGCAGAGCAACTCACTTGGGGTCTGGCGGCCGCGGGGATCGGTCTGGCGCTCGTGCTCCTCGTCGGGGTGACCCGCGGTATGCCGATCGTCGCTCAGATTCTCCTACCTGTGCTGCTTGGGGCCGTGGGTGTCTCCGCGCGTGACCAGGCGCTCTCGCGAGCTGCAGATCGACGACATCGGCGCATCGCCAGCGAATTCCCGACCGTGATCGAGTTCCTCTCGCTCAGTCTCTCCGCGGGCGA
Organism: Pseudoclavibacter helvolus; assembly: GCF_049707175.1. Taxonomy (GTDB): domain Bacteria; phylum Actinomycetota; class Actinomycetes; order Actinomycetales; family Microbacteriaceae; genus Pseudoclavibacter; species Pseudoclavibacter helvolus_A. Next base: position 9,260 of record NZ_JBNAFM010000020.1, read on the forward strand.
AGGCGTCTTCGACAGCGTCAAGCGGGTCTCTCGCGTGAGCACGGGAGAACTCGCCAAGGAGTTCGCTCGAGTCGTACAGCACGTCAACACCGGGGTCTCCTTGGCCGACGCGCTGCACGAGATGTCATCTGGAGTCCGGTATCGGCCCCTCGACCGCTGCGTAGAGCACATGATCTCGGCACTGGAGCGCGGCGCTCCGCTCGTCGAGGTGCTGAGAGCGCAGGCGGGCGACGCACGCGAGCTCGGCAAGCGCGACCTCCTGGAAGCAGCTGGACGCAAAGAAGTCCAGATGCTCGTGCCGCTCATCTTTCTCATCCTTCCGACCACCATCCTGTTCGCCCTCTACCCGGCCGTCTTCGTGCTCCGAACGAGCTTCTGACGCCCTCTCCGAAAGGTACGACCATGCAGTTCCTCAACGCCATCCGAACCCGCGCCCACTCAGACCGAGGAGACGTGCCGGGGTGGGTACTCATCACGATCATGTCGGCCGGCATCGTGATCCTCCTCTGGACTGTCGCGGGGGATCTCCTCGTCGACGTCTTCCAGAATGCGATCACCCGAGTCAGTGACTTCAGCTAGTCGACGCCTCGCACGACCTCGCTCGACGCTCGACGACGACCAAGGATCGGCGGTCGCAGAGTGGGTCATGGTGTCAGCCATGTTGCTCCTGCTCACCGTCACCGTGCTGCAGGTCGGCTTCGCCCTGTACGTCCGGACGACGCTGCTGGATGCGGCGGGCGAGGGAGCGAGGCACGCGGGCCTGTTCGGGGCAGGCGCGGAGGCGGGGGAGCGTCGAACAGCGGACCTCATCGCCGCGAGCCTCGGAGTCGGATACGCCCAGGACATCGAGGCCACCACGGCCGAGCTGCACGGCGCGACAGTGATCGCCGTCACCGTGCGGTCGCCGCTGCCGCTCCTCGGCCTCCTCGGGCTCCCTGAATCGTTGGAGGTGACGGGCCATGCACCGATGGAAGCGCTGGACGATCTATGACGATCGCGGGTCTGCCTCGTTGGAGTTCCTCGCTCTCGGTACCCTGCTGATCGTGCCGCTGGCGTATCTCATGCTCACGCTCTCGGCGCTGCAGGGGGCCAGCGTCGCAGCCGAATCGGCCGCGAGAAGCGCAGCCCGGCTTCTGGCCTCCGACCCTGAATCGCCGCAGACGCTCGAACTGGCCCAATCCACGATCGAGCTCGCGACAGCCGACCATGGCATTGACCTCGCGGCGATCCAGCAGCACGTCGAGTGCAGCAGCCCCGGTGACGCGTGCACCTCCCCGGGGGCGGTCGTCTCCGTGACCGTCACGATCGCCGTCCCGATGCCGTTCGCGCCGAACCTCACCGAGGGAGCGGCTCCGCTCTCGATACCGACCAGTGCAACCTCCTCGTTCGCCGTGACGCGATTCGGATCGGCCTCGTGACCCCGCACAGACGGGAGGGATGCACGCTGCTGAAGCTTGTGCGCACCGAGCGCGGCAGTGTGCTTCCGCTCATCCTCGTGTACCTCATGATCGGGCTGACGACCGCGTACGTCCTCGCCGCCGCCACATCGCTTTCCATCGAGCGCAAGCGCCTGCTCAGCGTCGCGGACGCCGTGGCCCTCGCGGCGTCGGAGAGTTTTTCCGCAACGGACGTCGCGTTCGGCGCCGGCGGCCTCACGCCGAAGCTCGAACAGTCGCGAGTGGAGCAACGATCCCTCGCGACGCTGGACGACCTCGCGAGCGCAGGACACGGGACCGTCTCGCTCGTCTCCGCCACGACGCCGGACGGGGTCACGGCGCATGTCGTGCTCTCCGGACACTGGACGCCGCCACTCGCGCACGCGCTCCTCCCTGCCGGCCTTGAGATCACCGTCTCGAGCGACGCGAGGGTGGTGCTGAGCTGACGCCTCGCGAGGCGAGCCGCGCCGCCCAGCCCTGGCGACTAGTCTTGAGGGATCATGATCAACCTTGACCTCGCCTCGGAGATCGCTGCCCTGCGCAGCACCTTCGGAGACATCAGCGCCGTGCTCAACCCCGACAAGCTCCGCGCGAAGGTGGTGGAGCTCGAAGCCGCAGCTTCCGTCCCCGACCTCTGGAACGACACGGAGCACGCGCAGAAGGTCACTTCGGAACTCAGCCACGCTCAATCCGACCTGAAGCGACTCGAAGAGATCGAACGGCGCCTCGACGACCTCGAGGTCCTCGCACAGATGGCCGTCGAGATGGAAGACGAGGACACGGCCGAGGAAGCCAGAACCGAGCTCAAGGCCATCACCAAGGTCATCGGCAACCTCGAGGTGCAGACCCTCCTCGACGGCGAGTTCGACCCGAGGCCGGCCGTCATCACCATTCGTGCGGGCGCCGGCGGAGTCGATGCCTCAGACTTCGCGGAAATGCTGCTGCGCATGTACCTCCGTTGGGCGGAACAGCACAACTACAAGGTCTCCGTCCTCGACACGAGCTACGCCGAGCAGGCCGGCATCAAGTCGGCGACGATCGAGATCGACAGCCCATACGCCTTCGGCACCCTTTCGGTCGAGGCGGGCACGCACCGCCTCGTGCGCATGAGCCCCTTCAACTCCGCGGGCAGTCGCGAGACGAGCTTCGCGGCCGTCGAGGTCGTTCCGCTCATCGAGCAGACCGAGTCGATCGAAATCCCGGACAACGACATGCGAGTAGACGTGTTCCGCTCGTCTGGCCCCGGTGGCCAGTCGGTCAACACGACCGACTCCGCGGTCCGCATCACACACCTTCCCACCGGCATCGTCGTCAGCTGCCAGAACGAGAAGAGCCAGATCCAGAACCGCGCCGCGGCCCTCCGAGTGCTGCAGTCCCGGCTCCTGCTGCTCCGCCGCGAAGAGGAGAACGCGCAGAAGAAGGAACTCGCGGGCAACATCACGGCGAGCTGGGGCGACCAGATGCGCTCCTACGTCCTGGCCCCCTACAAGATGGTCAAGGACCTTCGCAGCCAGCACGAGACGGGCAACACCGACAAGGTGTTTGACGGTGACATCGACGCCTTCATCGCGGCCGGCATCCGCTGGCGCAAGCGCGGGGAATCCGAGGCGGTGTAACCCGCCCTGAGGTCGGCCGCGTCTGGCAAGTTCTGCATGTCGCACAGAGCAGCGGCTCATCCGGTGCCTACCCTGTTAGCGCCATGATCAGATTCGATAACGTCGCCAAGGTCTACCCTGGCACCGCCGCCCCCGCACTCGACGACATCACCTTCGAGGTGCTGCGTGGAGAGTTCGTGTTCCTTGTCGGCCCGTCAGGCTCGGGCAAGTCCAGCGTGCTCCGCCTCATCCTTCGCGAAGACGCCCCGAGCCGGGGACAGGTGCACGTGCTCGGCCAGGACCTCCGCCGCATCTCCAACCGCAAGGTGCCGTACTACCGACGCAGCATCGGCATGGTGTTCCAGGACTTCCGCCTGCTCGCGGGCAAGACCGTCTTCGAGAACGTCGCCTACGCGCTCGAAGCGCTCGGCAAGTCTCGCGGGCACGTCGCGAAGGCCGTCCCGGACGTTCTTGAGACCGTTGGCCTCGGAGACAAGGGCAACCGCTTCCCACATGAGCTCTCCGGCGGCGAGCAGCAGCGAGTCGCAATCGCGCGAGCCGTCGTCAACAAGCCCGACATCCTGCTCGCGGACGAGCCCACCGGCAACCTCGACCCGGTGACGAGTCGCGGCATCATGCGCCTCCTCGCCCGGATCAACACGAACGGCACCACCGTCGTGATGGCCACACACGACGTCTCGATCGTCGACGAAGAGCGCAAGCGCGTCATCGAGCTCGACGGCGGCGTCATCATGCGCGATGAGTCCGACGGCGTCTACCAGCCAGGCGTCGTTCCCCTCGCCGAGGCGGAGAACGAAGCCTCGCCGCAGCTCGAGCACGACGACGAAACCGAACTGCCGACACCGGCACCGACATCCATCGCAGATTCGATTGCCTCGCGCGTCGCCGGCGAATCGACCCCCAAGACCTCAGGAGACAGCAAATGATCGGTCGCGTCTTCGCGGAGATGTGGCAGGGGCTTCGGCGCAACTCGAGCATGGTCATCTCCGTCGTGCTCGTCACGTTCGTCTCGCTGACGTTCGTGGGCGCCGGAATCCTCATGCAGCAGCAGATCAGCAGCATGAAGGCCTTCTGGTACGACCGCGCGCAGGTCTCTGTCGACCTCTGCTCGTCGGTCTCGAGCGCCCCGAACTGCGCCGGTGGGCAGGCGAGCGAGTCGCAGCGTGAGGCCGTCGAGGCGGCCTTGCAGGGCGCGGTCCTCACGCCGTACATCAGCGAGTACGTGTTCGAGGACCAGGATCAGGCATACGCCAACTTCCAGGATCAGTTCGCCGGTGACCCTATCGTGTCGTTCGTGGAGCCCGAGTACCTCTCGGAGAGCTTCCTCATCACGCTCACCGACCCGGACCGAGCTGACATCATCATCGAGCAGCTCGCCGGCTACGACGGCGTCGAGGCCGTTACCGACCAGCGTCAGTACCTCGAGAGTATCTTCGAGCTCTTGAACGTCGCGAGCCTCTCCGCCATCGGGGTGGCCATCGTGATGCTCGTCGCAGCCGCGCTCCTCATCGCGACCACGATCCGACTTTCCGCGATCAGCCGTCGACGCGAGATCGGCATCATGCGTCTCGTCGGAGCGTCGAACCGCTACATCCAGGCCCCCTTCATCCTCGAAGGTATCGTCGCGGCGCTCATCGGAGCGGTGCTGGCCTCGGCCGCCACGGTGGCCATCGCCCACTTCTTCGTGCAGGGCTACCTGGGTAGGCAGCTGCCGTTCGTCTCGCTCATTGGCGTGCCGGAAGCGCTCCTCGCGATTCCTGTCCTCGTCGTCGTGAGCGTGCTCCTGGCCTGGGTCTCGGCTCGCATCGCCATCAACAAGTACCTGAAGGTCTGACGCAGACGAAAACCGCGAAGTAGACCGATGGACAGCTCCTGTCGTAGGATAGCGGGCTGTCCATCGTCTACCGTCGAGAGAGGAAGAGGCCATGCCAAAGGAGCAAGGGACAAAGCCTGTCGCGACGAATCGTCGAGCCAGGCACGACTACCTCATCGAGGACACCCTCGAAGCGGGCATCGTCCTCAACGGAACCGAGGTCAAGTCGCTTCGCCAGGGGCGAGCGTCCCTCGTCGACGGCTACGCGTACATCGATCGCGGTGAGGCATGGCTCGATGCCGTGCACATCCCCGAGTACCTCGAGGGCACCTGGAACAACCACGCTCCGCGGCGCAAGCGGAAGCTGCTCCTGCACAAGGAGCAGATCCGGAAGCTCGCGATGAAGACCAAGGAAGGCGGGTACACGCTCGTCCCGTTGACGCTGTACTTCCTGAACGGTCGGGCCAAGGTCGAGCTTGCGGTGGCCAAGGGAAAGCGCGAATTCGACAAGCGCCACGCCCTGCGCGAGCGTCAAGACAAGCGCGAGGCGGACCGCGCCGTTGCTTCCCGCAAGTACATGGGGGAGTAGCGACACCTTCGTCTTGCCCGAGGCTCGGGCCAGCGAGATCACCAAAACGGCCCCTGATCCGAATGGATCAGGGGCCGTTTCGCGGTCTCGAGCGGCGCCGCTATCGCACGCTCTCGACGAGGGATGCGATCGAGCTCTCGTGCGCGGAGAGCAGCGTCTTCAGGCTGCGTGACTGCCACCCGCGGTCGGTCTGCCCGTTCGACGCCGGGTCGGCGCTCCACCAGGCGGTCTGCACGGCCGCGTCTGCCGCATCGAAGGAGTCGAACATGGCGGTGAAGAGCGGAGCGGAGTTCGCGAACGGCACTGCCCCGACCGTCAGGTTGAGCGCCTCCGAACGGTACGAGTCGGAGGCCGCTTGCGCCGCATCCGCCGCCTTGCCGAACTCGGTGCTGTAGCTCGTGCAGACGTCGGCGAGCTCATCGAGGAAGCACTCCGAGGCGGCGAGGTCAGCGATGCCCCGGTAGAAGTCGACATAGGTCGACTTGATGGCGTCGGCGATCTTCGTCCCGATGTTCGGGTCGCTGTAGTCCGGGCAGCCGGTCGACACGTTGCAGGGGTAGTACAGGTTGTTGCCGAGGTCGATGTTCTGACCATCGGGGATCGTGAACACCGTGGAGGACAACGCCGCAAGCTGCGTGCCGAAGGTGTTGTAGATCGAGTTGTACTTCGGGAACGTCTCGCAGAACTGTTGCAGGGCTGCGACGTCCGCACTGGCCGTGTCTGCGAAATTCGCGACGATGTCGCGACGTTCGGTGAGGTCGTCGCTCTCGGTCTGCGCTGCCTTGTACGCCTCGGAGGCGTCAGCGCCATCCTCGACCGTCAGCGAGGGCACGGTGGATGCGGCCAGGTCGGTGATCGTGGTCTCAGCCGTCGCGACGTTCCCGCAGCGCGTCGAGAAGTCCGACATCTGGGCCGCCGACTGCGAGAAGAAGTCGGTGTTCTCGCCGAGTGCCGCAGAGATCGTGACGTTGGAGGCCGTGTCGAGGTTCTCGCTGGTCCAGTCTGCGTAGTGCGCGTCGAGGTCGGCCTGGAAGGCGGCCGCGAGCTCGTCGCCGCGGTTCACGTTGTTGTTGTGGATGGTGACCGGGATGGCCACGGCCGCGCCGACGAGCACCACCACGCCGACGATGGCGGGGATCAGGATCGCGGGCTTGCGGAACCATGGCTTCTTCCTGGCCGGTGCTCCATTGCCGTACTCGTTGGGGCCGGCGGGACCGCCGCCCTGGAAGCCGCCGCCGTTGCCGCCGAATCCGGGGGCGCCTCCGGGCTGGCCGGGGGCCTGGCCGGGCGCGTAGGGAGTCGGAGTCTGGCTCTCGGGCGGGCCGTTCCACGCGCCCGCCTGCTGAGCGCCAGCGCCATACGCTGGGGCTCCGAATGCCGGGGCAGCAGCCTCAGGAGCGGTGGAGCCGAAGGGCGGCGCGTGGTTCGGCGCACTCTCGCCGGCACCGTACGAGGGGGCTTCGAAACCGCTTGGTGCCGAGCCGGTGACGGCATGGCCCGACTCTGGTGAGTTCCAGGTGGGGTTCTGTGTCGTAGGTGCGTCCTGGGCTTCCGGCGCCGATTGTCCCCAGACGGGTGCAGACGGCTGCTGGTCCCATCCTGCGGGGGCCTGCGGCTCCGGGGCCTGATCGTTGTTCCAGTTCGCCGGTGCTTGCGGTGGCGTCTGCTCCCAGCTGGGGGCTGCGGGGTCGCCCGAGTCGATGATCTCGGTCTGATTGTTGTCGCCAAGGCCGAGGACCGCGGTCTGGTTCGTCTCACCGAAACCAAGAACCTCGGTGCTGTTCTGCTCTGTGCCGGGCTGTTCGTCGAAGGGGGCCTCGGCGGAAGCGTGCTCCGGCTCCGGCACCTGCTCCGCCTCGGCGTGCGGCTCGGCCGGACGGCCGAAGTGGGCGCCGAAGCCCTCGTGCCCCGTCGCGTCGCCACCTGTCGCTTCGCCATCCGCGGCTGCGTTCGCGTTCACGTTCGTTTCCGACGGCTCCGGTGCAGCCGACTGCTCGGGCTGCGCCGGGTCACCGGCCTGTGTCTCCTGAGACTCGCCCCCGGACTCCTGGGCGTGTTCGTCGCCGTGCTCGGGCTTCTGCCAATTCGGGCGCCCGAATCCTTCAAAGTCATTGCCGCTCATGGGGTTCAGGGTACTGGTCCTCCCGGGAATCGCCTTCAGGCTTGCCCTGAGCCTCCCAGGACGTAGATTTCTCGGCCATCTTGACGTATGTTTAGGAGCTGCCGGTTTTGGCAGTTGTAACTCAACAGTGCTCATGACGTGGAACGCCGCCGAGGAGACTCGGCTCACGGGGATGATCGGTTTCGACATGACTGGTGAATCGGCGTGAAGCGGGTCGAGGATGCGGGGTTATCTCGTTAACGCCCCTCGCAAAACATAGGTGCTAACGCTAAGCGCACCGACTTCGCCCTCGCTGCTTAAGCGAGTCCGATAGTCCGTCAGCCCGGGGGTGTTCCCGCTCCGGTAGCTGGCGTCATTAAGGGAACTTGCTGCGGTGTTGTGTTTCAGGGCACCGCGGGACTTGCACTGGAACTGGGCTCGTCGATCAAGGTGTCTGTCCCCATGATCGGAGCCAAGTAGAACAGTAGACAGACTGCACCCGGAGAAGCCGCGGTTTCGTAGTTGTGGACGGGGGTTCGATTCCCCCCATCTCCACGAAACCCACGTCATGAGCACAGGCCCCGACCGCCAGCACACCGCTGGCGGGCCGGGGCCTTATTGGTTCACGGTGGGTCCCGGCTGGTCCGGTGTTCGGGCCGAAGCGCTTGCCGCAGGGGATGCGGAGCTTCAGTCGCGAGGCCATACGCCGGATGTGCCGCGCCGGTGGCTGCCGACCAGATGCGTGTCGACGATGCCAATGGCCTCCATGAGCGCGAACAGGTTGGTCGGGCCGACGAAGCTGAACCCACGGGCCTTGAGCCGCTTCGTCAGCAGCCGCGATTCGGCGCTGGTGCTCGGCACCTCCGCCGCTGAGGTTGGCCGTGGGGTGACGTGTGGCTTGGCGGCCCAGACGACCTCCTGCAGTGGCTCGTCTTCGCGAAGCGCGACGGTGGCTCGCGCGTTCTTGATGATCGAGGACAGCTTCAGGCGGTTGCGGATCACGCCAGGATCGAGCAGCAGTCGCTGCACGTCGTCGTCGTCGAACCGCGCGACGGTGTCGACGTCGAACCCGGCGAATGCCTCGCGAAGGAGCGGTCGGCGTTGCAGGATGAGCCGCCAGGAGAGGCCCGACTGGAAGATCTCGAGCGAGAGCCGCTCGAAGACGCCCCGTTCATCGGTGACTGGCATGCCCCACTCGGTGTCGTAGTAGGTCATGAGCAGCTGATCCTGACTGGCCCAGCGTGGGCGGGCGAGGCCGTCGTCACCGATGACGAGATCCGACGATGTCGTGGTTGCTGGCATGGGAATTCCTCTCGGGACGCGGAATCCTGCAATCTCCGTGGACCGGGAGGCGCACGGACGGCACTGATCGAGAACTTGCTGTGCTGAGCACGCTACTCGGCGCCACCGACACCCGGCGCGTCCATCCACAGGCGGGGACGCGCCAAGCGTCAGCTGTCGCGAGGCAGTCGGGACCCGGTCAGCTCGGCCCCGCCGGCGTCGGCCACGAGGCACACCATCGCGCGGTCACCGGCCGCCCAGCTGGTCTCGCTCGGAACGAGGTGGAGCGGTACGAGACCGGCAGTCACGTCAGCCCCAAGCGCTGCGAAGTCGGCCGCACACAGCGCATCCGCCTCAGTGGCCAGCTCCGCATCCCCGGGAAACGCATCGCCGAGCGAGGTCGGCGTGACCGACAGCACTTCGTACAGGTGCGGCGACTCGCAGGTCTCCTCGAGGGTCGCGAGCTTCCGCTCGGCGTCTGACGAAAAGCAGTCGCCGACGGCGAGCTCCGCGACCGGAACGACCCGCGGCGCCTCCGACGAACCGCTGCACGCTACGAGCGCACCTCCCACGAGCAGCAGAGTCAGGAGCGATGCAGAGAATCGGTAGGCCACCAGACCAGGCTAGCTGGCGGAACCCTCCGCGGTGCCAGCTGTCGGCTGGCCGTCGACGGGAGTCACGATGCAGAGAACCTCGCGATCGCCGCCGGCCCACGATTCTGCGCTCGGCACGATCCCCGTGTAGTTCCAGCTCGTGAGGCGCGGTTCCGCGCCGATGAAGCCGGTGAACGCGGCGGAGCAGATGTCCTCGAGCGCCGTGTCGACCGCAGCATCGCCGGGGAAGGTGTCACCGCCCGACATGTTTTCGGAGTGGTAGGCCTCGTAGGTGTGCAGGGTGTCGCAGTTCGGGAAGAGTTCCGCGTCGTCCGCGCCGGACTCGAGATCGAAGCAGTCCCCGACCAGGAGGTCCTCAATGCCGGTCATCGTCCCGGCGACGAACGTCGGCTCAGGGGTCGGCGTGGGGGTGGCGCTCTCGGTCGGCGACGCCGACTCCGTCGACTCCGAGGTCGACGTGGTCTCGGTGGTGACGCTTGGGTCGGCGCCGCCAGCGAGTGTGGTCACCAGAGTGCATCCGCTGAGCATGAGGAGGGCGGCGAGGCCCAGGGATGCGCCTGCGGCGCTTCGGACGGCGGTTCGCATCGTTGCTCCTCGAGGGGGTGAACTGGGTCAGAGCTCCTGGCCGCTCGTGACGACGCGGCGCGCCAAGTCTATGGCGGGCTTCCCGAGGAACACCACAGAACCGGTTCGGGCGACCCGTCGGACCGGGGGAGCGATCGGCGTAGCATGTGCTTCATATGTCAAGAGACGCGCCTTCCCCCACGCAGCAGTCATCGACACCCCGTGAGGGGCACCCGGAAGCGGCGGATGCGGTGAGCACTCGCTCGCAGGCGTCGCGCTGGCCGGCGTTTGCCGTGTGCTCCGCGGTGGCGGTGCTCACGATCCTCGACCTCGCGAAGGTCAACGTGACCCTCGGGCCGATCGAGCACACCCTGGGAGCGGCGTCCTCGGACGTGCAGCTGATCGTGGCGGGCTACGTCCTAGCGTTCGGTATCCTTCTGGTGCCTTCCGGTCGGCTGGGTGACCTCTGGAACCGTAAGCGATTGTTCCTGATCGGACTGACCGCCTTCGGGCTCGCCTCACTCGTGTGTGCGCTCAGCGTCAGCACGGAGATGCTCATCGTCGGGCGCATCCTGCAGGGCTTCGCGGCGGGCATCCTCATGCCCCAGGTCCTTGGTCTCATCCAGCAGCTCTTCACAGGCCAGGAACGTGGGCGCGCGTTCGGCATCTTCGGCGCAATTGTCGGTCTCGGTACGGCGTTCGGGCCGACGATCGGCGGCTTGCTGATCGGGCTGCTGGGGGAGGAGGCTGGCTGGCGGTGGACCTTCGCCATGAACGTCCCGCTCGCGCTCGTGGTCCTGCCCTTCGCCTGGAGGCTGCTCCCGTCCAGGCAGACCGTGGCCCGCGGGCAGACACTCGATCTCTTCGGCGTCGCGCTGCTCGGCATCGCCGTGCTGACGACGATGCTGCCCTTCGTCCTGACCTCCGGGCAGAGCACCGACAACCCTGCGCGGTGGTGGCTGCTGGTGCCGGCCCTGGCGTTCTTCGTCGCCTTCATCTTCTGGGAGCGGCGATATCTCCGCGTCGGCAAGACACCGGTCGTCGACTTCGCCCTGTTCCGAACACCGTCGTACCGCTACGGGGTCCTCATCACGACGCTCTTCTTCGCCGCGATGCCGGTGGGGTTCCTGCTCGTGACGCTCTTCCTGCAACAGGGGCTCGGGCACCCCGCCGTCCTCGTCGGGGCGGTGTCCGTTCCGTATGCCTTGACGTCTGCGGTGGTCGCGGCGGTCTCAGGCAAGTGGACCTTCCAGCACGGGGCCACACTGGTCGCCGTTGGCGTCGCACTCTTCGCAGCGGGGTACGCCGTGGTCCTCATCGTGACCCAGGTCTCCGACGCGGAGCTCGCGCCCTACCTCGTGAGCGCGTCGCTCATCATCTCCGGCGCGGGGGCCGGCCTTGTGATGGGCGCGAACCAGATGCGCATGCTCCTCCACGTGCCCGTCGAGCAGGCGGGAATCGCGGGGTCGTTCGCCCAGGTCGGCCAGCGTCTCGGGAACGCGATGGGCTTGGCGATCGGAAGTTCGGTGTTCTTCGCCGGGGTAGCCGCCCTGCAGGTCATGGGCTCCGCTGGCCCCGACACGAGCTCGCCCGTGGTGCAGGAGGCCTACCGTGCGTCGGTCGCCGGTGGGTTGCTCGTGGTCATCGGGCTGTCCATCCTCACGCTGGTGGTCGCGATCGTCGACCTCGTCGGCCACCGCAGGCGCCAATCAGCGCACTTGACCGCAGACTGACGGCCCAGCACTGGGTCCCGGTTACCGGGCTGACAGTGCGGAGAGCGCCTGCTGGTGCAGCAACCCGTTCGTGGCGAGGGCGCTTCCGTGCCAGGGTCCCTCTTCGCCGTCCATGCTCGTGAACGTGCCGCCGGCCTCGACGACGATCGGCACGATCGCGGCCATGTCGTACGGCTGCAGGTCGAACTCGCCCGCGATCTCGAGCGCCCCTTCGGCCACGAGCATGTACGACCAGACCTCGCCAACGGCCCGGGTGCGCCACACGCTCCTGCTGAACTCGAGCAGCTGCGCCGAACGGCCCGCCTCATCCCATCCCTTCAGGCTGTTGTAGCTGAGGGATGCGCGTTCAAGCTGGTCGACGCCGCTCACCTGGATGCGGCGGTCGGTGGCGACATCGCTGTCACTGAGGTCGTCGTCAAGGTAGGCGCCCTGGCCCGTCGCTCCCCACCAGCGGCGGTTGAGTCCCGGTGCCGAGACGACGCCGACCTCCGGTACGCCGTCGATGACCAGCGAGATGAGCGTCGCCCAGATCGGGATGCCTCGCATGAAGTTCGCCGTGCCGTCGATCGGGTCGATGATCCACTGGCGGCGCGAGGTTCCCTGGGAGCCGTACTCCTCGCCGAGGATCGAATCGCCAGGTCGAGTCTCCGCGAGGCGAGTTCGGAGGGCCTGCTCGACTGCCCGGTCCGCATCCGTCACGGGCGTGCGGTCTTCCTTCTCGTACACGCCGAGGGAGCGCGAGTTGAAGTGCTGCATCGAGATCTTGTCTGCGATGTCGGCGAGCTCCCGCGCGAGGCGCAGGTCGGAGGAGAGCGGATGCAGGAGTTCAGTGGCCACACGGCCAGCCTAAGCCAGAGCTCGACTCAATAGGCCGCGTCTGCCGCTTGGTCGAGCGACATGAAGAGGCGTCGCAGGGAGTCGAGGCGAGCGACACCCGCGTCGTCCAGCGCGCCGTCACGCACGGCGTCGTCGAGGGCGCAGTCGGGTGCGTCCGCGCGGTGCGTGCATCCGCGAGGGCAGTCCTCAGCGATCGTCGCGAGCTCGGTGAACCCGCGGAGCACGTTGTCGCGATCGACGTGGCCGAGTCCGAAGGAACGAACGCCCGGCGTATCGATGATCCACCCCGTCTGCCCCTCGGCGTCTTCGACGCGCACTGCGAGCGTGGAGGAGGAGGTGTGCCGCCCGCGGCCGGTGACCGCGTTGACCACCCCGGTCTCACGCAGCGTGCCAGGTACGAGGGCGTTCACGAGCGTCGACTTGCCGACACCGGAATGCCCGACGGCCACGGTCGTGTGCCCGGCGAGGGCTGCACGGAGCTCGTCGATCGGCTCGCCACCCGGACGGGACTCGAATACGCGCACGCCGAGCGGCTCGACCAGCGCGCGAAGCTCGTCGGCCGGCGCGACATCGGTCTTCGTGAGCACCAGCAGCGGTTGGATGCCAGCGTCGAGGGCGGCGACGAGGTACCGGTCGATGAGCCTCGGCCGAGGCTCGGGCTGCGCCGTCGCGGCGACGATCAGCATCTGATCCGCGTTCGCGACGATGACACGCTCGACCTGGTCGGTGTCGTCGGCGCTCCGGCGCAGCAGCGTCTTCCGCTCGCAGATTCGCACGATGCGCGAGAGGCTACCCGCGTCACCCGAGGTGTCGCCCACGAGGTCGACGAGGTCGCCCGTGACGATCGCAGTGCGTCCGATCTCGCGCGCCTTCGCCGCGGTCACGGTGCGCTCATCCGCAGCGCCTTCCTCCAGCAGCACCGTGTAGCGGCCGCGGTCGACGGTGATGACCCGTCCGGTCACGGCATCGGTGTGCTTCGGCCGCTGTTTGGAGCGCGGCTTGTTCGCCTTCGGGTTGGGGCGGACGCGGATGTCGTCCTCATCCCAGTCGCCGTAGGCGTCGAACGCGTCGCCGAGTGAGCGGGACACGGTCAGATGGCGAAGGCCGCGAGGTCGACGCTGCCGTCGTCCTCGCCCTCGTCTGGGGAGTCGCCCGAGCCCTGCGCCAGCATGTCCTGCCAGAGCTGCGTGAACTGGGGCAGCGTCTTGCTGGTCGCGTTGATGTCGTCGACTGTGATGCCCTCGATCGCGAGGCCGACGATCGCACCTGAGGTTGCCATGCGGTGGTCCTCGTAGGCGCGCCACTCGTGCGCCCTCCGCGGCCCTGGGACGATCTCGAGTCCGTCCTCGAGCTCAGTGACCTCGCAGCCGATGCCGCGCAGCTCAGCCGCAATGGCCGCGACGCGGTCGGTCTCGTGGCCGCGCAGGTGGGCGATGCCGGTGATGCGGCTCGTGGTCGAGCAAAGTCCGCACAGCGCAGCCAGGTTTGGTGCGAGTTCGCCAGCCTCAGACAGGTCGAGATCGACCCCCGGAACCTCAGCGCCTTGGGCGATGCCGAGCTCGACGGTGCAGGTCAGCACGCCGTCCGCGACCTCGATCTTCGCGCCGAAGAGCGGGAGCAGGTGCTGTAGGTGTGAGCCAACCTGCGTCGTCGACTCGGGCCAGTCCTCAATCGAGACGCTGCCGCCCGCGACGATCGCGGCGATCAGGAACGGCTCCGCGTTCGAGAGATCGGGTTCGATCGTCAGCTCGCGTCCATCGATCGGGCCTGCGCTGACACGCCAAGTGCCCGCCACAGAGGCGTCGATCTCAACCCCACGGTCGCGGAGCGCGGCGAGCGTCATGTCGATGTGGGGCTGGCTGGGAACCCGCTCGCCCGAATGGACGAGCGTGAGTCCGTCCGCGAAGCGCGCCCCGGCCATAAGCAGGCCAGAGACGAACTGGCTCGAGGCCCCCGCGTCGATCGTGATCTCGCCGCCCGCCACTTCGCCTGTGCCGTAGAGCGAGAACGGCAGATTGCCCCTGCCGTCGTCCCGAACCTCGACGCCGAGCGCTTTCAGCGCATCCACCGTGCCCTTCATGGGGCGCCGGCGAGCAGCCTCGTCGCCGTCGAAGGCAACGGGGCCGAGGGCGAGGGATGCGAGGGGAGGGACGAAGCGCATGACCGTGCCCGCGAGCCCGCAGTCGATGGAGACGCCACCCTCGAGCTCGCCTGGGACGACTTCGAGGTCATTGCCAAACCGGCCGTCACCGGGCACCTCGGTGATCTGCGTGCCCAGCTGACGCAGCGCCTCGATCATCAGCTCGGTGTCTCGTGCCCACAGCGGGTGCCGCAGTTTCGACGGCTCAGCACCGAGCGCCGAGAGCACCAGCTCGCGGTTCGTAAGGCTCTTCGAACCCGGAACCTGCAGGCGCGCATCGATAGGCGAAGTCGCCGTCGGGGCCTCCCAGGGGCCGTCGCCGAGGGTCAGCGGCTCGCTGCCCTCATCGTCTCGGTACAGGTCGAAGCGTGGTCCGGAATAGCCAAAGATCTCCATTGGTTGACAACGATACCGCCAGTGGCGCTCATGCCACCGGATATTCCGCATCCGCCAGGCATCGAACAGGAGGGAAGCGCTTGCAATCAACGCTCGCACCGCCGAGGCGTCAAGCCGCCGAACGGTACACGGCAGTACACTCACGCGTAATGAGTGAGCAGAAGTCGCCGCAGGCGACCCCAGACCAGGACGAACTCCGGCAGCTGTTCGAGGAGCAGGCGCTGCAGTACATCGACCAGTTGTACGCGGCAGCAATGCGCATGACTCGAAACCCCGCAGATGCGCAGGACCTCGTGCAGGAGACCTTCGTGAAGGCGTTCGTCGCTTTCGCGCGCTTCGAGCAGGGCACGAACCTCAAAGCGTGGCTCTACCGCATCCTCACCAACCTCTTCATCAACTCGTACCGGAAGAAGCAGCGCGAGCCCTACGCGAACGCGCTCGAGGACCTCGAGGACTGGCAGCTGGGCGGCGCCGAGTCGGCGACCGCGCAGACCTCGTCGCGGTCCGCCGAGGCTGAGGCCATTGACCACCTTCCCGACTCGACGGTGAAGGACGCCCTCCAGGCGATCCCGGAGGACTTCCGCCTCGCGGTGTTCCTCGCGGACGTGGAGGGCTTCTCCTACAAGGAGATCGCAGACATCATGAAGACCCCCGTCGGCACCGTCATGTCGCGGTTGCACCGCGGCCGGCGACTGCTTCGCGAACGCCTCACCGGCTATGCGCGAGAGAACGGCATCATTCCGGCCCTTGACGGGGACGAGCAGGAAACAGGGAGCAAGAAATGACCGATTGCGGTTGCGAGAAAGCCAAGGACGCCCTCGAGGAGTACCTGCGCAACGAACTCGCCAGCACCGACGCGAGCGACATCCGCGAGCACCTCGAGCACTGCAAAGACTGCGAGAGCGAGCTCCACGTCAATCGCTCCCTCATGGAGGTCGTGCAGCGCGCCTGCAAGGAACGCGCTCCAGAGGAGCTGCGACTGCACGTGCTCGAGCAGCTGCGCAACATCCAGCGCTCGCACGGCACGCCAGTCGCGAACTGAGACGACTGAGGCCGACCGAGTGGGGAGCGGATGACCGCCGGGGCTGACGATGCCGCGTGGGCGCACCTCGCAGCGAACCTGACGCGCATCGTTGCCGAACTCGAGGCAGGCGGTGCGCGGACCGAGACGCTCGCGACACTCGTCGAACGCCGTCCGCTGCTGGGCGTCTCGCGCCGTCCGATCATGCGCCGCGTGTCTCGCGTGTGGCGATTGCGAGAGTTGCTGCTGGATGAGCGAGCCTCGGTGTACCGTGTCGGCTCGGTCATCAGGGTCGCGAAGCAACCGGACCACTACAGTGAGCAGTCGACGCTCGCAGCCGAGCGCCGCCGCGTGCAGCTCGCCGCAGTGCGTTCGGGCTTCGAGCTCGGCGAGACGGTGAACTACGACGCCACGAGCCTCGAACTCTCCGACGCCAACGGGCGGGACGCGCATCCGGGAATCGAGGTCAGCGACGGCGAGGTCGTCGTGCACTGGGGCGCCGTACCCGGTGCTGCGTCGGCCGACGGAGCTGCCAGCGCGTCACCGCTCGTGCCCTACCTCGACGATGCGGTGGCGCTGCTCATCGGTCGCTGAGCGCGAGGCGTGTCTGGGCGGAGGCGAGCCGCGCCAACTCCGCGTGCAGGCGCGAGCTCAACGTGCAGGCGCAAGCTGAACGAGCAGGTGCACCGACGCGAGCAGGCGCCAGACCCGATTGCTCGGGACTGGCGCCTGCTTCGACCGCGTCTGCAGCCGTGTGACTACTCGGCGAGCACGCCCTCGATGAGCTCAGCCTGCTGGCGCTGGTGCGCCTTCATGGTGCCCACCGACGGCGCCGACGACTCGGGGCGGCTGACCACACGAATCGTGCGTCCCTCGAGCATCGGTGCGAGGTGCGTGCGGATGAAGGGCCAGGCTCCCTGGTTCTCAGGCTCGTCCTGCGCGTAGACGATCTCGGCGTTCGGGTACTCGGCGAGGATCCGGTTGATTTCCACGCCGGGCATCGGGTAGAACTGCTCGAGCCGCACGAGAGCGACCGAGGTGTCCTCGCGCTTGTCGAGCTCTGCGCGGAGGTCGTAGTGCAGCTTGCCGGCGTGCAGGACGACGCGTCGCACCGCGGCCTTGTCGGTGATGCGGTCGTCGTCGAGGACGGGGCGGAACGAGCCGTGCGTGAAGTCCTCGACGGGCGAGACCGCGCTGCGCAGGCGCAGCATCGACTTCGGCGTGAAGATCACGAGCGGCTTGCGCGGGCGCGCGTATGCCTGACGGCGCAGCAGGTGGAAGTGCGAGGCGGGCGTCGACGGCATCGCAACCGTCATGTTCTCCTCGGCTGCGAGCGTCAGGAAACGCTCGATGCGCGCCGACGAGTGGTCGGGGCCCTGGCCCTCGTAGCCGTGCGGGAGCAGCAGCACGACGCTCGAGCGCTGGTTCCACTTCTGCTCGGAGGCCGAGATGAACTCGTCGATGATGGTCTGCGCGCCGTTGACGAAGTCGCCGAACTGCGCTTCCCAGAGCACCAGCGCGTCAGGGCGCTCGACCGAGTAGCCGTACTCGAAGCCGAGCACCGCGTACTCGCTGAGGAACGAGTCGTAGATCGAGATCGGCGCCTGGTTGTCGCTCAGGTTCGACAGCGGCAGCCAGTTCTGGCCGTTGAGGCGGTCGTGGAAGAGCGCGTGCCGCTGCACGAACGTGCCACGGCGGGAGTCCTGGCCCGACATGCGCACGGGTGTGCCTTCCATGAGCAGGGAGCCAAGGGCGAGCAGCTCGCCGAAGGCCCAGTCGATGCCACCTTCGCGACTCATCTGCTCGCGCTTCGAGAGCACCGACTTGAGCTTCGTATGCACCGAGAAGCCCTCTGGCGTGTTCGCGTGGGCGTCGCCGATGGTCTCGATGACCTCACGAGCCACCGCCGTCGATTCGGGCTCTGAGCGGTGGTTCTCCTCGCGGGAGCCCACGGCCGAGAGCTCGGCAGCTGAGATGGGCGTCGACTGCGTCTGCGCCTGGTGTGTCTCGGCGAATGCGCGCTCGAGGCGGTCGTGGAAGTCCTTCTGCGCGGCGTCGAACTCGTCTTGCGTGATGTCGCCTCGGCCGACGAGCGCCTCGGCGTACAGCTTGCGAACGGAGCGCTTGGCCTCGATGAGGTTGTACATGAGCGGCTGCGTCATCGAGGGGTCGTCGCCCTCGTTGTGGCCGCGGCGACGGTACGAGATCAGGTCGATGACCACGTCGCGCTTGAAGCGCTGGCGGTAGGCGAACGCGAGTTCGGCGACACGGGCGACGGCCTCGGGGTCGTCGCCGTTCACGTGGAACACGGGCGCGGAGATGGCCTTCGCGACGTCGGTCGAGTACATCGAGGAGCGAGCATCGCGAGGGGTCGTCGTGAAGCCGACCTGGTTGTTGATGTTCACGTGGATCGTGCCGCCGGTGCGGTACGCGCGCAGCTGCGACATCTGCATCGTCTCGTAGACCACGCCCTGGCCTGCCATCGCCGCGTCTCCGTGGATGAGGATGGGCAGGACGGCGTCGCGGCCGTCGGCCTTGCGGTCGAGCTTGCCGCGCACGATGCCTTCGAGCACGCCGTTGACGGCTTCGAGGTGCGAGGGGTTTGCGGCGAGGTACACCGGGATCGTCGCGCCGGAGGCGGCGGTGAAGGTGCCCTCGATGCCGAGGTGGTACTTGACGTCACCCGAGTTGCCGCGGCCGGAGCTGGACTGGACACCCTCGAACTCGCGGAAGATCTGGCCGTAGGTCTTGCCGGCGATGTTCGTGAGCACGTTGAGTCGACCGCGGTGCGCCATGCCGATCGCGACCTCGTCGAGGTCCTCCTCGGCGGCGCCCTGGATGATCGTGTCGAGCAGCGAGATGACCGACTCAGAGCCCTCGAGCGAGAAGCGCTTCTGGCCCACGTACTTCGTCTGCAGGAAGGTCTCAAACGCCTCAGCCTCGTTGAGCTTGTTGAGGATGCGCATCTGCTCTTCGTGCGTGGGCTTGGTGTAGGGGTGCTCGAGCTGGTCCTGGAACCAGGCGCGCTGCTCCGGGTCCTGGATGTGCATGTACTCGATGCCGATCGTGCGGCAGTACGAGTCGCGGAGAATGCCGAGGATCTCGCGCAGCTTGAGCATGCGCTGGCTTCCCCCGAAGCCGTCCGCGACAAACTCGCGCTCGAGGTCCCAGAACGTCAGCCCGTGGTTCTCGATCTCGAGGTCGGGGTGCGTTCGCTGCACGTACTGCAGCGGGTCGATGTCGGCCATCATGTGGCCGCGGACGCGGTACATGTTGATGAGCTGCTGCACGCGCGCAGTCTTGTTGATCGCCGCGGCGAGGTCGACGTGGACGTCCTGCGACCAGACGACGGGCTTGTACGGGATGCGCAGCGAGGCGAAGATCTCCTCGTAGAAGTTGTGCTGCCCCGTGAGGTGCTCGTGCACGATCTTGAGGAACTCACCCGAGCCTGCACCCTGGATGACGCGGTGGTCGTAGGTGCTCGAGATGGTGAGGCGCTTGGAGATGGCGAGGTCGTCGATGACGTGCTGTGCCATGCCCTGGTAGGGGGCCGGGTAGTCGAGCGCGCCCGCACCGATGATGGCGCCCTGGCCCTTCATGAGCCTCGGCACCGACTGAAGCGTGCCCATGCCGCCCGGGTTCGTGAGCGAGATCGTGGTGCCCGCGTAGTCGTCGCCGCTGAGCTTGTTCTGCCGGCCGCGCTTGATCAGCTCCTCGTATGCGCCAAGGAACTCGCGGAAGTTCAGCGTCTCCGCCTGCTTGATGCTCGGCACGACGAGGGCGCGGGTCCCGTCGGGCTTTGGCACGTCGATGGCGATGCCGAGGTTGACGTGCGCCGGCTCGATCGCTGACGGCTTGCCGTCGATCTCGTCGTAGTAGACGTTCATGCTCGGGAACTTGATGAGCGCCTTGACCAGGGCCCAGCCGATGAGGTGCGTGAACGACACCTTGCCGCCACGAGTGCGACGCAGGTGGTTGTTGATCACGATGCGGTTGTCGATCATGAGCTTCGCGGGGATCTCTCGGTAGCTCGTCGCCGTCGGAACCTGGAGCGAGATGTCCATGTTCTTGGCGATGGCCTTCGACATGCCCTTCAGCGGCGAAACGATGTTCTCGCGAACGGGCGCCTTCTCCTTGTCGGCGGCAGGCGCATCCGCCGGAATCAGCTTCTCCTGCGGGGCGGCTGCAGTCGTCTTCGCCTGCTTGCGCGCCTCGCCCTCGGCAGCGGGCTTCGTCGCAGCCGCTGCGGCGGCCTGCGCGGGCTGAGCCGCCGGTGCCGCCTTCGCCGGAGCAGCACCCTGCTGCTTCGCGTACTGCTCGAGTGTCGGCCACCAGGCCTCATCGACACTCTTCGGGTCCTTGACGTACTTCTCGTACATCTCTTCGACGAGCCAATCGTTGGCCCCGAAATCGGACTTTGCTTCGTCTGTACCCGCACTGGTCAAATGACTCGCCACCTGAGTTCGTCTCGCGTTCGTCTAGTGATGCGGGACGCGCCGAATCTGGGCGGCGACCCCATCGAGTGACCAGCCTAACGCCCCTGGAGAGCGCTCTGCGCGAAAGTGGGCCGTTCAGGCACGTGGCCACGTAATCTGGCAGTCATGCACTTCTCTGGTCCCGCGCCCCACCACGAGCTCACCTACTCCGACGTGTTCCTCATCCCGAGCAGATCGGATGTGGGCTCGAGGCTCAACGTCTCGCTGGCGCCAGACGACGGAACCGGCATGACGATCCCGCTTGTCGCGTCGAACATGAACGCCGTGACCGGACCGCGCATGGCCGCCGCCATCGCGCGCCGCGGCGGGCTCGGCGTCCTGCCGCAGGACCTGTCGCTCGAGGACCTGCAGGCGGCGATTCGCTGGGTGAAGTCGCAGGACCCGGTGCTCGACACCCCGTTCTCGGCACCCGGCGACACCACGGTGGGGGCCGTGCTCGAGACCGTGCCGCCCGTCGCGGGCTTCGGCGTCGCCGTGCTCGGGTCCGGCGGAGACGTGCTCGGCGTGCTGCAGGCGACCACGCTCGCGCGTGTGCCTGAGGATGCGGTGCTCTCCGACCTACGTCACCACTTCGTCGATGAGCTCCCGGTGGAGCTCGCGCGTGACTCGCGCTCCGTCTTCAACTCGTTCGCGGCCTCAGGCGAGAGTTTCGCACCCGTGCGGACCGAGAGCGGCGCACTCGCCACCGTCACGGCCAGCGGAGCGCTGCGCAGCACGATCTACCAGCCGGCGCTGGATGCGGATGGGCGGCTCCGAGTCGCAGTCGCGATCGGCGTGTCGCGCGGTGCGCTCGAGCGGGCCAGGTCGTTGGTGGAAGCTGGTGCGGACGTGCTCGTCCTCGACACCGCTCACGGCCACCAGGGCAGCATGCTGCGAGCCCTCGAAGCGGTCCGTGGTGCCGAGCTCGGCGTCCCGATCGTCGCTGGGAACGTCGTCAGTGGCAGCGGCGTGCACGATCTGGTTTCCGCGGGTGCCAGCATTATCAAGGTCGGGGTCGGCCCAGGCGCGATGTGCACGACGCGCATGATGACCGCCGTCGGTCGCCCTCAGTTCTCTGCTGTCCTCGAGACCGCCGAGACTGCCCACGCCCTCGGTGCCCGCGTCTGGGCAGACGGGGGAGTCCGCTACCCCCGCGATGTTGCCCTCGCACTCGCCGCCGGCGGTTCTGCCGTCATGATCGGCTCGTGGTTTGCCGGCACCGTCGAGGCACCAGGGGTCGTGCGCACGGACGCCGCAGGCAACTGGTACAAGGAGTCCTTCGGCATGGCCTCCACTAAGGCGGTCGAAGCACGCTTCGGCGACCTGGAGCCATACGAGCGTGCCAGGAAGCTGCTCTTCGCGGAGGGCATCTCCTCGTCGAAGATCATGCTCGACCCGAAGCGGCCGGGGCTCGACGACCTGATCGACATGATCACGACGGGCGTGCGGTCATCGTTCACCTACGCGGGTGCTGACTCGGTTCCCGAGTTCCGTCAGCGGGCGAAGGTCGGCATTCAGTCGGCAGCTGGGTACGAAGAAGGCAAGGCCCTCCCGGTGTCCTGGTAGGGGCGGTCGGCTGAGGCGGGCTTGGATATACTGCGTGGCAACTATGGACGATGACCATCCTCCGCGATCCGCACCTCCACGACACTCGCATCTTCGGGGCGTGAGCTCTCCCCACGCACGGCGCGAGCCGACCCCTTGTCTTGAGGGCGGTGAGACGCGGTGAACGAATGGATCATGCTCGCCATCGGCGTGTTGCTGACGCTCGGCACGGGCGTGTTCGTCGGCTCGGAGTTCTCGCTTGTCAATCTCGACCGGAATGACCTCGAAAAGCGGCGCGAGCGCGGCGAGAAGCGGCTGACGCCGACGATCAACGCACTCAAGCACACCTCGACGCACCTCTCGAGCGCGCAGCTCGGTATCACCCTGACGACGCTGCTCACCGGTTACACGATGGAGCCGGCGATCTCGTCGCTCCTCGCGACGCCACTCGAGGCGGTCGGCCTTCCGGAGGACGCCGTTCGCCCGGTCGGCGCGGTGCTCGCGATCGTCATCGCGACGGCGCTCTCCATGGTCGTCGGCGAGCTCATCCCGAAGAACTTCGCGCTGGCGGTGCCGCGTACCACGGCGAAGTTCCTCGTCCCCCTGCAAGTGGCCTTCACGACGGTCTTCCGGCCCGCGGTCGCGGTGCTGAACGGCAGCGCGAACGGCCTGATCCGCTCGATCGGCATCGAGCCGAAGGAAGAGCTGTCCGGAGCGCGCACCGCGGAGGAGCTCTCGAGCCTGGTCCGACGTTCCGCGCTCGTCGGCATCCTCGAGGGCGAGCGGGCTGTGCTGCTCAGCCGCACGCTGCGCTTCTCCGACCACATCGCCGCCGACGTCATGACCCCCAGGCCCCGCGTGCAGTCAGTCGCCGTCGACGCCCCGGTGCAGGATCTCATCGACCTCGCGAAGTCGACCGGACACTCGCGGTTCCCGGTGACGGGGGAGGACATCGACGAGATCGTTGGCGTCGCCCATCTGAAGAACGCCGTGTCACTCCCACTCGAGCGTCGCCGGTCCGTGCCGATCGGCGCGATCAAGACCGATGCGTTGCTGGTCCCCGAGACACTGGGGCTCGACGAGTTGCTGGCGGAGCTGCGTTCCGGCGGCTTCCAACTCGCCGTCGTGCTCGACGAGTACGGCGGCACGAACGGGGTGGTGACCCTCGAGGACCTCGTCGAGGAGATCGTCGGCGAGCTCGTCGACGAGCATGATCGAGCGCATCTCGACGTCGTCCGGGCACAGGGGCGGACCACGTTCGACGGCATGCTCCGGCCGGACGAGGTCCGCGACCGCTTGAACATCGAGCTCGACGAGGATGGCCCGTTCGAGACGGTCGCCGGCTTCATCATGAACGCGCTCGAGCGCATTCCCGCCGTCGGCGACGAGGTGCAGGTGCCCGTCGGAACGTTCCGCGTCGACCGGATGGATGGGCGCCGGGTCGACCGCGTCGCGTTCACGCCCAATGAGTCTTACGAGTCGAGGGAGGCGCTCATGCAGCGCCTCGCCGACCAGCACGCCGAGAAGGAGCACCGTGGCTGAGTACTGGTCAGGACTCGCGTGGCTGGTGGTTCTGCTTGCGGCCAATGCGTTTTTCGTCGGGGCCGAGTTCGCCGTCATCTCCGCGAAGCGTTCGCAGATCGAGCCGCGGGCCGAGCGGGGCAGCAAGGCGGCGCAGCAGACGCTCTACGCCATGGAGCACGCGACGGGCATGCTGGCGACGAGCCAGCTTGGCATCACCGTGTGCTCGCTGCTGATCCTCAACGTCTCCGAGCCCGCGCTGCACCATCTGCTCGAGATCCCGCTCGCGGCGACCGGCTTGAGCGAGGAGATGATCTCGACGATCGCGTTCATCATTGCGCTGATCGTCGTGTCGTACCTCCACGTGGTGCTCGGCGAGATGGTTCCGAAGAACATCTCCTTCTCGATTCCTGACCGTGCGGCGCTGCTGTTGGCTCCTCCGCTGGTCTTCTTCTCGCGGCTGTTCGCACCTGTCATCTGGGCGCTGAATGGCATCGCGAACGCGACCCTTCGGCTCTTCGGCGTCGAGCCGAAGGCTGAGACGACGAGCGCCTTCACGTTCGACGAAGTGGCGGGGATCGTCGAGCAGTCGAAGCGCGAGGGTGTGCTCATGGACCGTGCTGGCACCCTGTCCAACACCTTCGAGTTCACGGCCAAGAAGGTCGCATCCGTCGCTCTCGCGGGCGATCAGCTGGTCGTGTTGCCCCCAGATGCGACGCCGGAAATGCTGCAGCGCGCCGTCTCCGAGCACGGGTTCTCGCGCTACATCATCCTCGATGGCGACGGCGGCTTCTCCGGGTACGTGCATCTCAAAGACGTGCTCGACCTCGACGAGCCGGGCGAGTTCGACCGGCCGATTCCGGCCAAGCGCATCCGCTCCCTCGACTCGATCCACGACGAGGCGGACCTCGAGGACGCCCTTGCGACCATGCGGCGCACCGGGAGCCATCTGGCTCGGGTCCTCGACCGCGAGGGCACGACGCGCGGCGTGCTGTTCCTCGAGGACATCATCGAGGAGCTCGTCGGCGAGATTCGGGACGCGACGGCACGGCACTGAGGGGTAGACGGACGCAGGGAGCCTGTGAGGCGCTGGCAGACGGCCCGCCGTCTCGTGGCCACGACTTGGCGTGTCGGCCTCGAAGGGCCAGGATGGCCGGGTGAGGGAATTCGATGCACAGGATGCCGCGAGCAGTGTCTTCGCGCCACGCGAGGACGACCACAAGTACCGCAGGGGTGTCGCCGCGTTCGTGACCGGCTCGACGCACTACCCGGGGGCGGCGGTGCTTGGCACGAGGGCGGCGCTGGCCACCGGAATCGGGATGGTGCGCTACTCGGGCGGGGAGGCGGAGACGAAGGCCGTGCTGTGGCAGAGTCCCGAGGTCGTCGCCGATCTCGCGTCGTTTGATGCGCTCGTGGTGGGCTCCGGGATCGATCCGAAGGACGTCCGCAGGACCAGCGAGGCGCGCGAGGCGCTCGACCGTGCCCGTGAGCTTGATGCCACGGTCATCGCAGACTCAGGTGCCCTCGGGCAGATCGCGAAGCGCGTGCTTGGTGGCCACCACGTTCGTCGGTGCATCCTGACGCCGCACGCGGCGGAGCTGGCAGCGCTCATCACCAAGCTCGAGAACACTGAGGTGCAGGCCGCGGACGTGATCAAGGAGCCGGAGCAGGCGGTTCGTCTCGTCACCGACCGCCTGGGCTGCACGCTGGTGCTCAAGGGACACCGCACCTACATCGCCGGAGACGGGCCGACCATCATCGTGGATGCGCCGGGGGCGTGGCTTGCAACGGCGGGGACGGGTGACGTGCTGGCGGGGGCCATGGGCGCCATGAGCGCGGTCGCCTCAAAACGGGATGTCGCCGAACAGCCCGAGCCGCAGCAGCTTGCGGCAGCTGCGGTGTGGCTGCACGCGAGAGCCGGTTGGCTCGCGTCGCAGTTGAACGTCGGCAACAACGCTGCCATGGCCGACCAGCTCGGGTCGATCGAGGAGCTCAGGCGGCACGGCGCGGGTGCGCCGATCAGGGCCAGCGACGCGACCGCGGTCCTGCCGCGCCTCGTCGGTGCGCTCGTGGCGTCCAAGGCGCGCGCCTGACCTGGGGTAGCTTGTCCGGCATGACTACGTCGTGGATCGCCCGTCACTGGCGAGGCCCTCTTTCGATCGTGACGCTTTGGTTGGCCTTCGCGGGCGTCCACTACGTGCTGATCCTCGTGAACCTCTACTCGCTCTCGAACCCGATGGGCGACGTGTTCCAGGTGTATCGCGGCTGGGTCGACCAGGCGCAGCTCGGGCAGGTGCCCGGACTCGACACGACCTTCGTCTATCCGTTGCCCTCGCTGCTCCCGATGCTGTTGGCTGACGTGGTGGGCGGGCAGGCGAACTACGGTCTCGGTTGGCTGCTCGTCGTCGCAGCTGGCAACGCCGTCGCCTTCGCCGCGCTGACCCTCTGGCGGCCCTCGTCGCGAAACGCGGGGCTTCGCCAGGTTGCGGCGTGGTGGTGGCTGATCCTCATGGCGCTGCTTGGTCCGGTCGCCCTCGGACGCATCGACGCGGTGAGCGTGCCGATCGCGATCCTCGCCCTGCTCGCGCTCCGCCGCCGCCCCGAGATCGCCGGGGCGCTGCTGACCTTCGGCGCCTGGCTCAAGATCTGGCCCGCCGCCGTCTTCGCTGCGGCCTTCATCGTGCTCCGCCACCGACTCTGGCTGGCTGCTGGCGCCGTCGTGGTCTGCGCGGCCGTGCTCATCCCTGCGCTGGCTCTGGGCGGCGGGGCGAACGTCCTTTCGTTCGTGACGGAGCAGACCGGCCGTGGCCTGCAGGTCGAGGCCGTCGCCGCGACGGTGCCCATGTGGCTCGCCTCGCTGCAGGTTCCTGGGTATGACGCCTACTACTCCATGGAGATTCTGACCTTCCAGGTCGACGGCCCCGGCACCGCGTTCGTAAGCGCCCTGCTCACTCCCGTGCTCGCCCTCGCCGTGCTCGGTGTCGTGCTCCTCGCGCTCGTCTCGAAGCGACGGGGGATGCCGTTCACCCGGCTGTTCCCAGCGCTGTCGCTCGCGCTCGTGCTCTCCTTCATCGTGTTCAACAAGGTCGGCTCGCCGCAGTTCATCACCTGGCTTGCCCCGGTCATCGTGTTTGGGCTGATCGTCGATGTCAGGCGCTTCGCGCTTCCCGCAGGCATCGCCCTCTGCATCGCCTGGCTCACGCAGGTGATCTACCCGGGCAACTACAACTTCGTGACCGACGCCCACGCCGCAGGCGTCGCGCTCCTGGCTGGCCGGAACGGGTTGCTCGTGGTGCTGCTGATCTGGGCGCTCTGGGCCATCTGGCCGCGTGGCAGGCGAGGCGTCGGCAGGGCGACAACCGCCGCCACGGCGGCGGGGGCGACGGGGACGTCAGCCGTTCGCGAGCATGGAGCGGATGGCGTCGCCGACGTGGTGGATCTCAAGCAGGAATCCGTCGTGGCCGAAATTCGATCGAATCGTGACGGCTCGATCTCCTGAGTAGCTGTGTTGCACGCCCGCAGCGATGCGGTGCTGCGTCTCGAGCGGGAACAGCACGTCGGTCGAGATGCCGATGACCATCGTCGAAGCGGTGACCTGCGCAAGCGCCGCATCCACCCCGCCACGGTCCCTGCCGACGTTGTGCGAGCTCATCGCGGTCAGGAGCGTGATGTAACTGTTCGCGTCGAAGCGACGGGTGAACCGGTTGCCGTGGAAGTCGAGGTAAGACTCGACGGCGTAGCGGCCCTCGTCTTGCTCGGGGCTGAGATTCGACTGCCAGCTCCTGCCGAAGCGATCGTCGAGCTCGGTTCCCGAGCGGTAGTTGAGCATGGCGAGGCGTCGCGCAAGGGCGAGCCCGCGGTGCGGGCCGAACCCTGCTGGCTCGTCGGAGTAGTCGCCGCCGTTGAAGTTCGGGTCGAGACGGATCGCCTCGATCTGCAGCGTATTCTGGGCGATCGTCTGCGCGTCTGAGGCGGCGGGGGCGCTCATCACGACCAGTCGCTTCGTGCGTTCCGGGTACATGATGCCCCACTCGAGCGCGTGCATCCCGCCCATGGAGCCCCCGATAACGGCTGCGAACTCCGAGATCCCGAGCTCATCAGCCAGCAGCGCTTGGGCGCGCACCTGGTCTCTGATGGTCAGCACGGGGAACGAGGAGCCGTAGGCATTCCCTCGGGAGTCGAGGCTGGCAGGCCCGGTCGAGCCCTGGCATCCGCCGAGCATGTTGGGAGCGACGACGAAGTAGCGGTCGGTGTCGAGCGGTGCGCCCGGTCCGATGATGCCTGGCCACCAGCCGGCCGTCGGATGCCCGCCGCCCAGGAGGCCCTCCACGTGGGAGTCGCCGGTGAGGGCGTGGAGGACGAGGATCGCGTTCGACCGTTCCTCGTTGAGGGTTCCCCACGTCTCATAGGCGAGTCGGATGAGCGGCAGCTCGCCGCCGTGCTCGGGGGTGAAGGCCCCGAGCCAGGCGAACTGCCGGTGGCCGGGGTCGTCGCCGTCGCGCCAGGCGCCCGAGGCGGGCGGCCTCAGGGAGACCGCCCGCAGCTCGTCGTTCGGGATTCTGCCGCTCGGCGGCGAGATGCCGTGATCTGTCCAGTCCATCAGCGCCAGGCTAGCGGCAAGTCCGCGCTTACGCGCGGAGCGAGTCGAGGGCCTGCGAGAGGTCCGCGATCAGGTCGTCGACGTTCTCGAGTCCGACAGAGAGCCGGACGAGTCCCGGGTTGATGCCTGAGGCGAGCAGCTGCTCGGGTGTCAGCTGCGAGTGCGTCGTCGACGGCGGGTGCACGATGAGGCTGCGCACGTCGCCGATGTTCGCGAGGTGACTGAATAGCTGCACCCGGTCGACGAGCTTCCGGCCGGCTTCGACGCCGCCGCGCAGCTCGAAAGACAGGATGGCGCCGGCGCCGTTAGGGGCGTAGCGCTGCGCGAGGGAGTTCCACGGGCTCGAGTCGAGTCCCGCGTAGTTGACGTTCTGCACCTCGGGATTGCCCTGCAGCCAGCTCGCGATCGCCGTGGCGTTCGAGACGTGCCGCTCCATGCGGAGGCTCAGGGTCTCGACGCCCTGGAGGATCTGCCACGACGATGCCGGGGCAATGGATGCGCCGATGTCGCGGAGGAGCTGCACGCGCGCCTTCGTGTGGAACGCGTTCTCGTTGCCGAGCGCCCCCGTGTAGCTGAGCCCGTCGTAGCTCGGGTCTGGTTCGGAGAGCCCGGGGAAGCGGTCCTTGTGCTCGTCCCAGGGGAAGGTGCCCCCGTCGACGATGATGCCGCCGATGACGGCGCCGTGGCCGCCGAGGAACTTCGTGGCGGAGTGGACGACGATGTCGGCTCCGTGCTCGAAGGGGCGGATGAGGAAGGGGGTCGCGATGGTGTTGTCGACGATGAGCGGCACGCCGACTTCGTGGGCGACGTTTGCGACGGCTTCGATGTCGAGGATGTTGACGGCAGGGTTGCCGATGGTCTCGCCGAAGAACAGCTTGGTGTTCTCCTTCGCGGCGGCCCGCCAGGCGTCGGGGTTGTTCTGATCCTCGACAAAGGTCACGTCGATGCCGAGCTTCGCGAACGTGTACTTGAACAGGTTGAAGGTGCCGCCGTAGATGGAGGTCGAGGACACGATGTGGTCGCCGGCGCCGGCAATGTTGAGGATCGCGAAGGTCTCGGCCGCCTGCCCTGACGCCAGCGCGAGGGCGCCGCTGCCGCCCTCGAGGTCGGCGATGCGTGCTTCGAGGACCGCGGTCGTCGGGTTGGTGATGCGCGTGTAAATGTTGCCGGCGCGCGCAAGCGAGAAGAGGTCGGCCGCGTGCTGTGCGTCGTCGAACACGTACGAGGTCGTCTGGTAGATGGGGGTGACGACCGCGTTGGTCGTCGGGTCTGGGGCGGAGCCTGCGTGGATCTGCCGTGTCTCAAAGCTCTGGGTCATGGGTAGCCTCCGGTTCGGCCGCGACCCGACTGGACAGCCGGGTGGCACCGAGTGTGGCAGTGGCGGTGCCCGCAGGCAACGGAATGGGACACAAATCGTCACGCGCTGAGGGATGGCGACATGCGCTCGTGCCACGATGGATGCATGCCTGGAGAACAGAGAACGCGTGTGGTCGTGGTCACGGGAGCAAGCAGCGGGATTGGGAGGGCGACGGTCACCGCTTTGCGCGCCGCGGGGCGGACGGTGCTCGCGACGGCCCGCCGGGCAGACCGGCTGGAGGAGCTCGCCGCGGCGACCGGCGCAGAGATCCTCGCTGGGGACGTCACGGAGGACGCATTCGTGGGGCAGCTCCGGGACCGGGCGGCTGCGTTGGGGGAGGTCGAAGCGCTGGTGAATGTGGCCGGCGGCGCGTTTGGGACGGAGAGCGTCGAGGAGAGCAGCGTCGATGACTGGCGGCTCATGTTCGAGCTGAATGTGCTCGGCACGAAACGCGTCATCACCGCCCTGCTGCCGTTGCTCCGAGCATCGGCGGCGAGCAGCGAAGACGCGTTCCCGCACGCGGATATCGTGACCGTCACCTCGACCGCTGGTCGCGTCATCTACCAGGGCGGCGGCGGTTACGTCGCCGCGAAGGCCGCCGAAGCCGCCATGATCGGTGTCTTGCGGCTTGAGCTCGGGGGCGAGCCGATTCGTGTTATCGACATCGCGCCCGGCATGGTGCACACCGACGAGTTCACGCTCAAGCGGATGCGGGGTGACGGCGAGTCCGCAGCGAAGCTGTATGAGGGGGTTGACCATCCGCTCACGGCCGATGACATCGCGGCCACGATCCGCATGGCCTTGGAGCTCCCCGGGCACGTCAACGTCGACGAGCTAGTCGTGCGCCCCGTGGCGCAGCGCGAGCAGTTCCAGCTGCACCGCGGGCCACTCAGGATGAAGGACAACTCGAAGGAGTCGGGCGAATGAGCATTTTTCTGGTGGGCGGGGGCGACGGCCCCGGCGTGGAGCTCGCCCTCTCGCAGCTCGCGAGCGAGGCCCGGCTGCGCGCCGGCGGTGAGACCCCGGTTGTCGCGATCATCGCAGTAGGGGAGGCGCCTGCGCCGATCGCCGACTGGTTCGCCGACCGCCTGCGATCGCTCGATCCCGGCGTGCTGGCCACCCCTATCCTGGCGCGCAGCACCGAGGCGGGGGAGCCGCTTGACGAGATCGACCTCGCGAGCTTCGCGAAGGCCCACGCCATCCTCGTGGCCGGCGGGCATACGCCCGCCTACCTCGCGGCGCTGGCGCCGCTGGCGACGGACCTCCGGCGCCTCGTGAGCGAGGGCGTCTCGTACCTTGGCTACTCTGCGGGTGCCGCGATCGCCGCCGACGAGGCGATCATTGGCGGCTGGCGCATCGGCGATGTCCAGGTCGCTCCGGAGGAGGCGGGCGAGGGGCTCGACGAGGTCACCCTCGAAGCTGGCCTGGGTCTCGTCGACCTGACGATCGAGGCCCACGCCGCGCAGTGGGGCCTTGTGGCCCTGTGCGCGGCGAGCATCGAGGCGGGACTCGCCGAGCGCATCCTCGCCATCGACGAGGACACGGTGCTGAAGGTTGGCGAGGGAGCCCTCGAGATCCTCGGGTCCGGAAGCGTCTGGCAGCTCACCGCGGGAGAAGGCGGCGTCACGGTTTCGTCGAATCGCGCGTCGGAATGACCCGGATGCGCGGCTTCGGAGGTTTCGGGGAGTTCGACGCGGGCTGGGCTCGCGCGCTCGAGCCCGTCGCAGACGAGATCACGCGGCTCGAGGAGCTGCTTGAGCTCGAGGCGGCGTCCGGCGCCGGGTTCCTGCCCGCGCGCGAGCAGGTGCTCCGTGCGTTCGAGCGCCCTCTCGATGACGTGCGTGTCCTGATCGTGGGGCAGGACCCGTACCCGACTCCGGGCCACGCGATCGGGCTTTCTTTCGCCACCGACGAGCACGTGCGACCGCTGCCCCGCAGCCTCGCCAACATCTATCGTGAGCTCCGCGACGACCTCGGCATCGAACCGGCCGCGGGTGGCGACCTCTCGCGATGGAGTGACCAAGGAGTCCTCTTGCTCAACCGAGTGCTGACCGTCGCGCCTGGCGCGGCGGGGTCCCACCGGAATCTCGGCTGGCAGGCGGTCACCGACGCCGCCATCGAGGCACTCGTCGCGCGCGACAAGCCGCTGGTGGCGATCCTCTGGGGCAAGGATGCGCAGGCGCTGGCCCCGCTCCTGCGCGAGACGCCGCGGGTCGAGAGCCCCCACCCCAGCCCGCTCTCAGCGTCTCGGGGATTCTTCGGCTCCCGACCGTTCTCGCGGGTGAATGACTTGCTCCGCGAGCAGGGCGGTGACCCCGTCGACTGGCGAGTCGAGACGACGACTCGTCCGAATGGGCAACCCCACCTCTTCTAGTCACGACTGGCTCGGGTGACCGGCCAGGCAACCGAAAGGCACACCATGAGCGAGCAGTTGCACGAGCTCGGGGCCGTCCGGCAGCGGGCGCTCCTCGCAAGCGGGGAGCTGTCGCCTGTGGACCTCGCCGGCGCCTACCTCGCCCGGATCGACAGCGACGCGGGCCGCTCAGGCGCGTTCATCACCGTGACGCCGGAGCGTGCGCTCGAACGCGCCCGCCAGCTCGAACAGGACCCATCAGCCCCTACGCTGCGCGGCGACAGGCTCGCGTCGCCGCTCTGGGGCATGCCCATGGCTGACAAGGACCTCGAGCCGCGTGCCGGGGTTCGGACGACGTTCGGATCGCGAGCTTTCGCGGACCACGTTCCAGAGGTGAGTTCTCCGCTCGTCGCGACCATGGACGCTGCAGGTTCCGTCAGCGTCGGAAAGACCAATACGCCTGAGTTCGGGCTTCCCGCCTACACGGAGAATGCGGTTGCGCCACCCGCGGTGACGCCGTGGGGGAGCGGCCTCGGTGCGGGTGGGTCCTCGGGCGGTGCAGCGGCCGCCGTCGCGGCGGGGCTATTGCCCTTCGCGCCCGGCTCTGACGGGGGTGGTTCCATCCGCATTCCGGCGGCAGCGTGCGGCCTTGTCGGCCTGAAGCCCTCGCGGGGGCGCGTGCCTGACGGTTCGGGCATCGGCTCCCTCGCGGGGCTGCCCGTCTCCGGCCCGATCGCGCGGCGCACGGCGGATGCGGCCCTCCTCCTCGACGGCATGATCGCGCGCAGGGCCGATGGCCGCCAGGCGGACCGCAGTGCGCTCACGGCGCCTCCCGGCGAGCGCTCCTACCTCGATGCGCTGCAGGCACCGACGCGCAGGCTTCGCATCGGCTTCAATAGCTGGTCGCCGTGGGCGTCTCGGTACGAAATCACGCTCGACGACAACGTGGCCGCGGCGTTCGAGGCGGCTCAGGAGCTGCTGGTGCAGCTCGGCCACGAATTGACGCCGGTCGTCCCCGCCGATTCGCCCGACTACGTCGAGGCCTTCCGAACGGTCTGGCAGGCAGGGGCCGCTGCGATCCCCGTCGAAGATGAAGGGTTGGAGACGCTCGAGCCGCTCACGCGCTGGCTCGTTCGGGTCGGCCGAACCAAGACGGCTGCGCAGCTTGGGCTCTCGCTCGCATCGTTAGCCGCCTTCGAGCGGAACGTCATCGAGTCGTACTCGGACTTCGACGTGGTGCTGACGCCAACGCTGGCAACGACGCCGAGGCAGCTCGGATGGTTCGATCAGGGCGACGGCGAGCGCAACTTCGAGCAGCAGTGTCAGTTCACGCCGTACACGTCGTACGTGAACGTGACGGGCCTGCCGGCGATCACGATGCCCGTCGCGTGGTCTGACGGCCTGCCCATCGGGGTGCAGGCGATCGGCCGGCCGGGCGATGAGGCAACCCTGCTTCGCCTCGCCGATCAGCTTGAACGCGAACTCGACTGGTCGAGCCGCCGCCCACCTGGCTGGTGACCGAGCGGGCTCGCCGGAAGGTCAGCCGCGTGCCGCTGGACGACGCCGTGGCGGCAGGTAGTTGCCGTCCTCCAGACCCGCCTCGATCTCGAAGCGATTCTTCAGAGGGTCGAAGCCGGCGAGCCAGTACAGGGGCGGGAAGAGGAAGCCGTAGCGCTTCCACTGCTCGACGTGGACTCGCTCGTGTCGGAAGACATGCTCGCCGACGACGTCGCGCGTGAGGTACACGCGGCCGACGCAGGTGCCGCCCCTGCGGAACGCCCATTTCGGCAGCCCGCGGCAGACGATCAGCCCGTCGTGGACCTCGATGCGCCCCGTGGAGAGCGGAATTCCAACGGCGAGGCCAACCGCGGTCGCGGCGTGGTAGCCGAGCCTGGAGATGGGGGAGTCGAGGAAGACGCGCTGCAAGGGATTCACGGGTGGCTGCTCTCGTTCGCTGTCGGCGGTGCGCGGGAGAAGGACGCCGCTGAGACCCGACCGTGTGTGACGGGTCTCAGCGGCGAACGCTGCTCTCGGAGTGCTTAGTAGCTCTGCTCCGGGGCATCGATGGCGGCAGGCGAGCGCTGTCCCTGCTTGAGCGCGGCGAGGCGCGCCTCGACTTCCGTCAGCTTGCCGAGGTCCTCGAGCTGGTTGAACTGCGAGTCGAGGCTCGAGCTCTGAAGCTCCTGCTGGCCTCGGACCAGCGCCTCCTGGCGCCGGACCTTCTCCTCGAAGCGACCAAGATCGCTGGTCGGGTCCATGACGTTGATGCTTCCAAGGGCCTCGTTGACCTTCTGCTGAGCCTCGGCGGTCTTCGCCCGCGCAGCGAGCTGGTCGCGCTTGGCGCCGAGCTGACGCAGCTTCTCGCGCATGCCGTCGAGACCGCCCTTGAGCTGCTCGACGACCTGCGTCTGGGCCCGAATCTGCGGCTCCGCCGTGCGTGCCTCGGTCTCGGACTCGATCTGGCGCGACAGCGCGACCTTAGCGAGGTTGTCGAACTTCTGTGCGTCGACCTCGTCGTTCGCCGCGCGGAGTTCGTCTGCCTTACGGCTCGCGGCGAGGGCCTTGTTGCCCCACTCGTTCGCCGCCTGCACATCTTCGCGGTAGTCGTCCTCGAGCATCCGCAGCTGACCTATGGTCTGCGCGATCGCCGACTCAGCCTCCTTGATGTTCGCGGAGAAGTCGCGGATGAGCTGGTCGATCATGAGCTGCGGGTCTTCCGCGTTGTCGATGAGCGAGTTGATGTTCGCGCGGACGAGCTGGCTGATTCGTCCGAAGATGGACTGCTTGTTGGACATCGGATGCTTCCTTCTTGCTGGTCGGGCCCAAGTGGTCCCTGGTGGATGGCCGTGCGGAGAGGTCAAGAGTGCTGGGGGCGAGGAGCGCGGTGGCGGGACTCAGCGACGCCTCCCGCCGCCGGAGGAGCGGAAGCCGCCGCCAGAGGAGCGGAAGCCGCCCGACGAGCGGAACCCGGAGGAGCCGCCGCTCGAGCGTCTGCCTGAGCTGCCGCTCCAGGAGCTTCCGCCGCCCCAGGAGCTCCTGCTCGACGAGCCACTGTTGCTGATGAGCCCGCCCAGGATCCCGCCCAAGAGCCCGGAGTTGAAACTGCTGTTCGAGTTGGAGCCCGCAGACATGCCCCAGCTCTGCTCGTACCCGCTGCGCTGCAGCTGCACCTGGCTCCTGGCCTGCTCGGTAGCCCGCTCGGCGAGGCTGATCGCGCTCTTCGCGCGCTGCAGCGCCTCCTCTGGGTGCGTCGAGGCGAGCTGCTCGGCTGTGCGCAGTTCGGTCTCGGCCTGTTGGATGCGCGCGCGAGGCTCGCTCTCGACGGCGCCGCGTCGCCCATCGATGAACTGGAGCCCGCCGGTGACTGCTGAACGGGCTTGGGCCAGTGCGACGTCAAGCTGGCGGCGGAGCCCCGCGAGGCGCTCGTGCTCTTGGAGGAGTGATGCGATCGCGGTGTCCAGCGCTTCGTCTGCTTCGCGCAGGCTGCCGAGCATTCGCAGTGGGTCTGCCGCGGAGGCGTTGCCGGAGCGCGCACGGGTGATGGCTTCGTGGGCGGACGCCTGCGCCGCGGCCGCGGCCGCGGCGACGTCCGGCTGCAGCGATGCCTGCTGAACGAGCTGTGCGCTCCGCGCGAGCCCTGCCTCCAACTCGCCGATCTCCTGGCGAATGAGCTGCTCGGCGTTCTCGAGGTCGTTCGCGGCACTCCCGATCGAGCCGAGCACCGAGCTCACCTGCGCGAGCGCGAGCTGTGCGTCGCTGATGTCGACTGCTGCCGGCCCGGTACGCCCAGCCCGCAGGCCGCCGTCGGCGTTCTCCGTCTCGGTGCGAGCGAGCGCGAGCAGCTCTCGGGCGTGCCGCGTGGCATCGTCGACGGTCGAGAGCGCCTGCGCGCTGTACCGCGCTCGGAGCGCTGTGAGCTGCGACTCGGCGCCTTGCATCTGCCCCTCGAGCCGGTCGAGCTCGCCGCGGACTTGCCTCAGCAGCTCAGGGGCGTTGCGCTCCATGTCTCGGAGCTTCTCGAAGCGGGCGGCCTGCTCGTTGACGCGCTGCTCTGCCTGGGCGACGAAGCCGAGGATGGCCTCGTTCATCTGGACCTTCGCGGGCTCCGGTTCAGGCTGGGCGTCGAGGTACTGACTCTGGACGTCGAACGCGCGGCGCAGCTGCTCGCGTGCATCCGCGACCGCAGCCCTGTAATCGGCGACCGGCTCAGCGCCGAATTGCGCCTCGGCGAAGCTCACCTCCTGATCGGCAGCGGTCACGAGATTATCGACTCGCACGAGCTCCCCGGCGGCCCGCTGCGCGAGCTGCTCGAGCTGTGCCTTGCGCTGTGCAGCCGACGCCTCGAGGCTCTTGCGCTTCTTGCGGCGTGAGCTGAAGCCGATGAAGAACGCGAACGCCGCGATCGCCAGAATGATGACTCCGACGAAGATGAAGACCGACCAGAAGGCCGCCGTGCTGGACTGCACGCTGCCGCCGCCAGCGCCCGATGGCGCGGTTCCGGCCCCGGTGAGTTCTTGTCGGAGCGAGTCCGCGGCCGAGATGGCAGCCTGCCCGTAGGCGCCGGCATCGAGATTTGGGGCGATCGCCTGCGCTTCGATGTCGCGGAGTGCACCGTCACCGAGCGGGAAACTGCTGTCGCTGTTGAGACCGAACTCGAGGTCATCGACGCCGACGTAGAGGATCACCGCATCCGAGCCGAGCCCGTTGATCTCTGCGAACTCGCTCGCCCAATCGAATCCGTCGCTTGGGTTGGAGAACCGATCCACGATCGCCAAGTACAGCGTGGCATCGGTCTCTTCCTCCAGGACAGAGATGGCCTGCTCGATGTCGGCAGCGTCGCTGGCGACACGCCCCTCGGGATCGAAGATGTGGCCGACCGGGGAGCCAGGAGCGACGGCGGGGGCTACGTGGGCGGTGGAAGCAGAAGAAGTGATCGGGGAGACCTCGGCGGATGCGGGCGCAACGGTTCCGAAGAGTGCCGCGGCAGCGATGCCGAGGAGAGTGAGTGCACGACGCACGAAGACCCCTTTCCGACCGATCAACGGCCCTCCGTCGTAACGCTAGCGGGGAGTAGCCGTGAAGAACGTGATTGTTGTGGGTGTGGTGGCCTGCCAGGTGAACATGCGGCGAACGGTGCGTTCCGCAGGTGAGCGCTCGGTGACGATTGCACGTCGATGTGTGATTCCGCATGGAGTTCCGTAGAATTGTCGTGCACCGGACAAGCACTCCTTGTCCGGTTTTCACATGAGACACAGGAGGTTCAACGTGCGAAGTGAAGATGTACGCACCAAGCGCTTCAACGCGCTGAAGTTCGATGGCTGCTACGACGTGCAGGAGGTCGACCAGTTCCTCGACCAGGCCGCCGCGACGCTCGAGGCGCACGAGACCGGCCGCCCCGAGGCGGCGCAGATCGCCGGGGCCCACGAGGTCGAGGCCGTCAAGTTCACGTCCCGGGTCTACGAGCGCGGTTACTCGGCTCGGGAGGTCGATGCGTTCCTCGAAGAGCTGGCCTCGACCATCGACAGCTACGAGCGCAACCAGGGCCCGAGCGATGCTCGGGGTGCGTGACCGACCGCATCCAGCATCCGCTCCAGGTGAAACTTGTTAGGCTTACCTAAGCCTTGCCGCATCCCCCACCACCAGGAGCCCTCGCCGTGACAGAAGCCGTCGTCCAAAAGCCCCGCAGGCGCGGACCCACCGTTCGCCTCACCGTGGTTCGCACCGAACGGCTCAGCCGTTCGCTCGTTCGCGTCCACTTCTCCGGGGCTGACCTCGACGACTTCGACCTCGAGCACGCCGACACCTACCTGAAGCTGCACTTCGGCGGGGGTGTCGGCGAGCTCGAGCTCCCGTTCGACCTGCAGGAGCTGCGGGCGACCCTGCCACTCGATCAGGTGCCGGTTCGTCGCACCTACACGGTGCGCGGCATCGACCGTGCCCTTGGTACGGTCTCCGTCGACTTCGTGGTGCACGGGGACGAGGGCGTCGCCGGCCCATGGGCCAGGGACGCCCGTGCGGGCGACGTTATCGTCGCGAGCACCCCGCACGGCGCGTACTCCCCGCAGCCGGAGACCGACTGGCATCTGATCTGCGGCGACGAGTCGGCCCTGCCCGCGATCGCGCGCACGCTCGAAGCGCTGCCCGCCCATGCCAGCGGGGCGGCCCTCGTCGAGGTCGCTGGTGAGGAAGACCACATCGATCTCTCGCTGCCAGAGGGCGTCACATTGACGTGGCTCCACCGCGGCGAGCACGGCGGTTTCGATCGCCAGGTGCTTGCCGGGGCCGTCGAGGCGCTCGAGTTCCCCGAGGGCACGGTCCAGGTCTTCGCTCACGGCGAGCGTGAGCAGATGAAGCGACTGCGCAAGACCTTCGCCGCCCGGGGCATTGAGCGCGCCCAGTTGTCGCTGTCCGGGTACTGGGCGGCGGGTCGCACCGAGGACGCCTTCCAGAGCGAGAAGCGCGAGCCAGTCGGCCAGATCTTTTGACGCCGCCGGGCTCGAGGCGCCCTCGCCGCCCTGGGCCACCCTGGGTCGCCCCGACGCACCCTGAGGCCCTTTGAGCCAACCTGTGCTCGAGGTGGGGTGCATGCCACCTCGAGCTGGCGCGTCGTGGGTGCTGCCCGCGTTCGCCCTACCAGGAGCCGGGCTTGTAATCCTTGAGGAAGACGCCGAATAGGTCCTCGCCTGCTTCTCCGCGCACGATCGGGTCGTAGACCCGGGCAGCGCCGTCCACCAGGTCGAGGGGCGCGTGGAAGCCCTCCTCGGCGAGGCGGACCTTCGTGAAGTGGGGACGCTCGTCGGTGATCCAGCCGGTGTCGACGGCCGTCATGAGGATGCGGTCGGTCTCGAACATCTCGCGCGCGCTCGTGCGGGTGAGCATGTTGAGGGCGGCCTTCGCCATGTTGGTGTGCGGATGGCCAGGCCCCTTGTAACCACGTCCGAAGACGCCCTCCATGGCGGAGACGTTGACGATGTAGGTGCGGCGAGCCTCAGAGGCCTTGAGCGCCCCGCGCAGCCGACTGACGAGTAGGAACGGCGCGGTCATGTTGGCCAGCTGCACCTCGAGCATCTCGAGCGGCTCGACCTGGTCGACGTGCTGGGTCCACGAATTGATGTGCAACTCATCCGGCAGCAGCCCGCCAGCGTCGATGGCGGTGCCGGCGGCGAGCCGCTCCAGCGACGAGGAGCCCGCGGCCATCGCATCCGCGGTCAGCTCCTCCGCGGTTCGGCCTGCGGCCGACGAGAGGATCGGGTGTGCGGCGACCGACTCGGCAAGGGCGAGCGGATGCGCGTCGTTCGTGTGTCCGAACGTCACGAGCTCGGGCAGCGGGCCGTCGGGCAGCGGCGCCAGCTCGGCCTCGACGAGCGGAGCGTACGCGCCAGGGGAGCGCCGCACAGTCTGCGCTGCGTTGCTGATGAGGATGTCGAGGGGACCGGCCGCGCTGACATCGTCGGCGAGCCCCATCACCTGCGCGGGGTCGCGCAGGTCGATGCCGACGATCTTCAGGCGATCGATCCAGTCGGCCGAGTCCGGCAGCGCGGAGAAGCGCCGCACGGCGTCCCGCGGGAACCGCGTTGTGATCGTCGTGTGTGCACCGTCGCGAAGCAGGCGCAGGGCGATGTACATGCCAATTTTCGCGCGCCCGCCGGTGAGGAGCGCGCGCTTTCCGGTGAGGTCGGTCCGCGCATCCCGCTTCGAGTGGCTGAAGGCGGCGCACTCCGGGCAGAGCTGGTGGTAAAAGGCGTCGACGGTTGTGTACGGCTGCTTGCAGATGTAGCAGGCGCGCGGCTTGAGCAGCTCGCCGGCGGTCGGTGCCGTCGTCGAGGTGGAGATCGGGATACCGCGGGTCTCGTCGTCGATGCGGTCGGGGGCACCGGTCGCGGTGGCTGCCACCACAGCCTTGTCGGCGTCCGCGATGCGCTGTCGCTTGGCAGCGCGCCCGACTCGCTTTACGTCCTTGAAGAACTGAGCTGTGGCGCGGCGCACCGTGACGAAGTCAGGGTCTTCACGGTCGTAGGCGGAGAGCCGCTCGAGGACGCGCAGGGTCGTCGCGAGATCGGCAGGGTCGATGCGCTCGGGCGTGGAACTCGCCCCGGTCGCATCGTCTGGCGTCACCGCTGGCGTCTGATCTTGATTCTCGGAAGGCACACGAGATTGTAGAGGCCGTGGGTCGAACGCGCCACACGCGTCCGCGCCCACGGCCTCGGCCTGAGGTGCTCGCCTACGAGGCGACTGCCCTCGGCGCTCCCATGCCGGCGTCGATCTGGTGCGGTCCGCCGGCGGAGGGCCGCACGTCGAAGTCGAAGATCGCCGTCGGCAGGTACACGGTCGAGCACGAGTTCGGGATGTCGACAACACCGGAGAGGCGGCCTTCGATGGGCGCCGATCCGAGCAGCAGGTACGCCTGCTCCGGGGCGTAGCCGAACTTCGTGAGGTAGTCGATCGCGTGCAGGCACGCACGCTGGTAGGAGAGGTGCGAGTCGAGGTACCGCTGCTCGCCGTCGAGTGTCACCGACGTGCCGGAGAACGCGATCCACTCGCTGTAGCGCGGCTCGACGTTGCCCGGCATGAAGATGGCGTTCTCGGACACGCCGTAGGTCTCCATCCCGCCCTTGATGACGTCCACGCGCACGTCCATGAATCCGCCCATCTCGATGGCGCCGCAGAACGTGATCTCCCCGTCTCCCTGCGAGAAGTGCAGATCGCCCATCGAGAGGTTCGCGCCGTCGACGAAGACGGGGTAGAAGATGCGCGTGCCCTTCGAGAGGTTCTTGATGTCCTGGTTGCCGCCGTTCTCGCGCGGCGGAGCGGTTCTGGCAGCCTCACCCGCGACGCGGTCGAACTCCGAGTCCGGGAGTGCGCCGAGCACCGCGAACTGCGGCTCGGGCGGCAGCGCCAGCGGGGGCACGCGGCCCGGGTCGGTCGCGATCAGCTTGCCTTCGCGGGCGTTCCATGTCGCGAGCAGCTCGGCGGATGGGGCGGTGCCCATGAGCCCAGGGTGGATCAGTCCGGTAAAGGACACCTCGGGTACATGGCGCGACGTGGCAGTCTGGCCACTGAAGTCCCAGATGGCCTTGTACGCGTCGGGGAACTGCTCGGTCAGGAAGCCGCCGCCGTTCTTCTTGGCGAAGATGCCCGTGTACCCCCAACCTTGGCCCGCGAGCGGGCCCTTTTCCTGGGGGATGGGTCCGACGTCGAGGATGTCGACGATGAGCAGGTCGCCCGGCTTCGCGCCCTCGATGCGGAATGGGCCGCTCAGCTTGTGCACGGTGAGGAGCGGCGCGTTCAGGATGTCCTCAGCCGAGTCGTCGTTGACGATCGCGCCGTCGAACCACTCTCGGCAGTCGACGCGGAACTCATCGCCCGGCTTGACGGTTGCGACGGGCGGGATCTCCGGGTGCCACCTGTTGTGGCCGATCTTCTCCTGGTCTTCGAACTTTTTCGACGAATCGAGTGGGAACAGCACGTCGGGCATGGGGCGGTCCTTTCGTCAGTGCGAGCCCCACGACCTCAGTGTCGCGGGAGCTTCGCGTGGAGGGGGTTGCGGGTGATGCCGGAGCCAGCTCGGCGCGGGACGCCGGGCAGCGAGCTCACGACGGCCGGTTCGTGCGCTGATCTGGCGGCGGCATCGATGAGGCCGTAGGCAGACGTGCCCGCGGCGGACAGGTGCGGTTCGCCGGGGCGCCGGAGCGCCTCGCCTCCGCACTCCGGGCAGGTGGATGCATCCGGGACCGAATGCATCGCGTGGACCTCGTCGAAGCGATGCGAGCTGTCGCAGCGGTACGTGTAGGTGGGCATCGTTGCCTCCCCTCGTCGAGGTACTGCCGACCGTAGCGGTGCGGCTCGTGAGGTGTCAACGACAACGTGTCGCGTCGGTTTCACCTCGGCAACGTGCTCGGCCTCATGCAGAGCCCGCACTGGGCATCCCGACACTGACGGCGGCGGTCGGCGCGCGGGTCGTACGCGAAACGGCCCGGATCTGTGATGCAGAACCGGGCCGTTCAGATGTCGTGCGTCTGTGCCCCCGACAGGAGTCGAACCTGCGACCTACGGTACCGGAAACCGGCGCTCTATCCACTGAGCTACGGAGGCGGAGCGCTGCAGACCTTCGCAGCGCGGAGCCAATACTAACAGGGCTGCGGAGGCCTCCGGGACGGGGCATCGCGGTGCACCTGGGCGTGACACAATCCGCTGGTGAAGCGAACGATCGAATCTGCCATTAACCTTGAACTCGACGGGGAAGCCGACCTCGTGTTCTCGGTTGCCGCCCATACGCTGGCTGAGCTCGAGAGCGAGGTGTTCACGATCACGGGCGATGGGGAACCGCTCGAGGTGATCGAGTCGATCGATCGCTCCGAGTGCCGACTGCACCGGGTGACCACCTCGGCAAAGCACATCGAGATGAGGTACAGCGCCTCGGTCATCGGTCGGGCGCAGCCGAACGAGCCCGAGGAGCTCGATCTCATCCAGTTCCGTCGTCCCTCTCGCTACGCCGAGTCTGACCTGCTCGGGCCAACGGCGCGTTCCATGTTCCGAGGCAAGCAGGGCTTCGAGCTCGTGGATGCGGTCGTCGACTGGGTCTCGAGGAACATCAGCTACGTTCCGGGGTCGAGCGCGCCGACGGACGGAGCTCGCGACACCTTCCTGAAGCGACAGGGCGTCTGCCGCGATTTCGCCCACCTGACCATCGCGTTCCTGCGCGCGAACGACCTTCCGGCGCGGCTCGTGTCGGTCTACGCGCCCGGACTCGTGCCCATGGACTTCCACGCTGTTGTCGAGGTGCTGGTGGATGGAGCGTGGTTCGTGGTGGATGCGACCCACCTGGCGCCGCGTCGGCTCATGCAGCGCATCGCGAGCGGCCGCGACGCCGCAGACACCGCGTTCCTGAGCAACACCATCGCGAACCTCCGCCTGTCCAAGCTCAGTGTCGACGCGACCTCGAGCGAGCTCGTGCTCGAGGACTGGACAGAGCGCATCCAGCTGGGCTGAGGCGCGTCGTGAGGCGCTGACGAAGCCCCGCCGCCGCTCTAAGATGGGTGGTCTATGACTTCTCCAGCTCTCGTCACGGCTCTCACCGCCGCCGTCAACGCCGCACTCGCCCCGCTCGATGGTGCACAGGGCATCACCGTCCCGGAAACGGATATCGTGCTCGAGCGGCCGCGCAACCGCGATCACGGCGACTGGGCTTCTAACATCGCGATGCGCCTCGCGAAGCGCGTCGGTACGAACCCGCGTGAGCTGGCCGCGAGCATTGTCGAGCAGCTCGTCCGCGACGACCAGGTGGCGAGCGCCGAGGTCGCGGGCCCTGGCTTCATCAACATCACGCTCGACACCGCCACTGCCGGGTCCCTCGCGAAGGCCATCGTCGACGCAGGTTCCGCGTACGGCAACGGCAACTCGCTCGCCGGTGTGAAGGTCAACCTGGAGTTCGTCTCCGCGAACCCGACCGGCCCCATCCACATGGGCGGGGTCCGCTGGGCGGCCGTCGGCGACTCCCTCGCCCGCGTGCTCATCGCGGCCGGCGCCGACGTCACTCGCGAGTACTACTTCAACGACCACGG
Organism: Pseudoclavibacter helvolus; assembly: GCF_049707175.1. Taxonomy (GTDB): domain Bacteria; phylum Actinomycetota; class Actinomycetes; order Actinomycetales; family Microbacteriaceae; genus Pseudoclavibacter; species Pseudoclavibacter helvolus_A. The sequence goes on from NZ_JBNAFM010000020.1 coordinate 52,813, forward strand.
CGCGCAGATCGACCGCTTCGCCCGCTCGCTCCTCGCCGCGTACCTCGGCGAGGACACGCCGGAGGACGGCTACGGGGGCGCCTACATCTCGGACATCGCAGGGCAGGTCGCCGCAGCCTACGGAGACACCCTTGCCGGTCTCGACAGGGACGCGCAGCAGGAGGTCTTCCGTTCGAGGGGCGTTGAGCAGATGTTCGGCGAGATCAAGCAGAAGCTGCACGACTTCGGCGTCGACTTCGACGTGTTCTTCCACGAGGACTCGGTGCACGAGTCCGGTGCCGTCGGTCGCGCCATTGAGCGCCTGCGCGAGCAGGGCCAAATCTTCGAGCAGGACGGCGCACAGTGGCTGCGCACCACTGAGTTCGGCGACGACAAGGACCGGGTCGTCGTCCGCTCGAACGGCAGCCCCACCTACATGGCTGGCGACATCGGCTACTACCTCGACAAGCGCGAGCGCGGCTTCGATCAGTGCATTATCATGCTCGGAGCCGACCATCACGGCTACGTCGCGCGCATGATGGCGATGGTGGCGGCGTTCGGCGATCAGCCCGGCGTCAACCTGCAGATCCTCATCGGTCAGATGGTGAACCTGGTCAAGGACGGCGAGCCGGTCCGCATGTCGAAGCGCGCGGGAACCATCGTGACGCTCGACGACCTGGTTGATGCGGTGGGCGTGGATGCGGGGCGTTACGCGCTCGTGCGCTCGTCCGCCAACTCGACGCTCGACATCGACCTCGACGTGCTCGCTCAGCGCACCAACGACAACCCCGTCTACTACGTGCAGTACGCGCACGCGCGCACCTGCGCCGTCGGTCGCAACGCGGCGGAGTCTGGTGTCGACCGCTCGGCGTTCGAGCCGTCGCTGCTCGACCACGAGTCCGAGTCTGCGCTCCTCGGGGCGCTGCAGGACTTCCCGCGGGTCGTCGCCGCGGCCGCGGAGCTCAGGGAGCCGCACCGCGTCGCGCGCTACGCGGAAGAGCTCGCGGGCCTCTACCACCGCTGGTACGACAACTGTCGGGTCATCCCGCGCGGCGACGACGAGATCACCGACCTGCACCGCACGCGTCTCTGGCTGAACGATGCCACGAGCACCGTCCTGCGCTCGGCGCTCACGATGCTCGGGGTCTCCGCGCCGGAGCGCATGTGACGTCGAGATGACTCCGGCCGCGGACGATCGGGTGCTGCCCGAGCCCGAGACCCGTCGAAGGTCTCGCACCTGGTTCACGCTCGTGCTGTGGGCGCTCGGCGCGCTGCTGCTCGTCGTCGGCCTCGACGTCGGCGTTCGACTCGTCGCGCAGGACCGGATCGCGCATCACGTGCAGGAGACGCTGCCACCGGGTGTGGAGGGTGGCGTCGAGGCTCGCGTGCACGGCTTCTCGACGCTCTGGCAGCTGGCGACGGGGCGGGCGAGCCACGTGACGGTATCGGCGCCGGAGCTGACCGCCTATGGCTTGAGGCTCGGCGCGAGCGTCGACGCCTACGGCGTCCGTATCTTCGACGGGATGCGCACGGAGATGCTCACCGGCACCCTCGAGATTCCCGAGGCCACGCTTGAAGGCGTCGCTGCGCTGCCTGGCGCGGACGCGACCTTGACGTTGGGCGACGACAAGCTGTCGTACGCGTCCACCGTCTCCCTCCTGGGCGCGACCGGAACGCTGACGGTGGATGCGCAGCTGCGGCTCGTTGACGGCGAGATCGTGATCGACCCGACCGGCGTCGAGGTGTCCGGCACCGCCTTTGGCCAGGCGCTCACGCAGGCGCTGCCCGACATCGGCGAGTTCGCCGTGCCGATCTGCACGGCCGACTACCTGCCAGCGGGGCTGCACGTCTCCGAGTTGCGCGTCGGGGAGGGGATGCTCACGGTCGGCGTCGAGGCGCGAAACATCGCGCTCTCCGCCGAAATCCCGGATTCCGGGGAGTTCTCCACCTGTCGCGACTAGTTTCGAGCTGAGACGATGGGGTCCGCGCCGTCATGGCCGCCCTGAGCTCGATGGCTCGCCGTGAGCGTGTCGCCGGCTCCGCCGCCGAGGAACTGGAGAACTGAGATGAGCATGCCGCCGAACGGACAGGGCTTCGGTCAGCAGCCGGGTCAGGGGCAGCACCCCGGGTACGGTCAGCAGCATCCGGGCCAGAGGCAGCCCCCGCAGGGGCAGGGCTTCGGTCAGGGCCCCGGGTACGGCCAACCCCAGCATGGGCAGCAGCCGCACCCCGGGTACGGCCAGCCTCCGCAGGGGCCCGCCTACGGGCAGCCCCAACAGCCGTCATTCGTGCAGCCGCAGGGCGGCGCCTACGGCCAGCAGCCGGCGTTCGGCGGGGTCGGCCAGCCACCGCACGGCCAGCAGCCTGGCGCGTGGAACGGCGCGCAAGCTCCGCAGGGGAAGCGCCCGAGGCCGTGGTATGCGCAGTGGTGGCTCTGGACTGGCGTCGGGATCGCGGTGGTCGTGGGCGGGCTGGTTATCGGCGAGGTCGTCGCGCGCGGGAACGTGACGAGTGCGTTGGAGGAGCAGGCCAGCAAGATCGTGATCGACAACTACGGCGAGAATGCCGCGCCGACTGAGTACGAGGTCACGGTCGACGGGTTCAGCGTCCTCGCGCAGGTACTCACCGGCAAGATCGAGCACGCAACGATGACCTCCGTGGGCGACGAGGGCATCACGGTTGGCATCGATCTCACCGGCATTGACGCTTCGCTGGACGGGCCCGTGGATGCGACACGGGTCGACCTCTCGGTGGCCACGGAGGTGCTCGACGGCGTCCCGGCCGCGCTGCAGGGCGAGGAGAGCGAGATCAACACGGACTCCTACGAGACGACAATCAGTTACGGCGACGACGTCATCAACATCGAGGCCATCAGCGGCACCGGCGAGTTCCAGGTCAAGGTGGAGTCGGAGCTCGGCTACGAGACCGCTGACGGCAAACTGTTCGTCACCAGCGACAGCAGCATGACGCTCTTCGGGACCAGCATCCCGTTCGGTTCCAACGAGAAGGTCGAGGTGCCCACGTGCCAGGACTCGGAGCTCGAGGCGACGGTCACCGACGCGAGCGTCTCGAGCGAGGCGATCACCTTCTCGTGGCAGGTTGACGGGGCGAAGCTGACGGAGCTGCCCGCGGTGGCCGACTGTCTGTAGGCGGGCGGCCGACCTGTGCTGCGGCGAGGGCAGCCGATAGCATGCTCTGGTGCCTGAAGCCCTTCGCGAACCCCAAGCCGACAACGTGACCGGCGCCAACCCGTTGGCGCCCGCACACCTCGACGTCCCGAGCGACCTCAATGTCCTCGACGCCCATGTGTGGTCGAGGAACACCCAGCGTGGTGATGACGGCGCCCTCGTGATCGCGGGCCTGGACGCGCGCGGCCTCGCCGAGCAGTTCGGCACCCCCCTCTACGTTGTCGACGAGGCGGATGCACGCCAGCGTGCCGCCGAGACGGTGGCCGCGTTCGCGGACGCCTTCGGGCCGCTCGGCGTCAGCACCAAGGTCTACTACGCGGGGAAGGCCTTCCTCAGCGCTGAGGTCGTGCGGTGGATGCTCGAGGCAGGGTGCGCCATCGACGTCTGCAGCGAGGGGGAGCTGGCCCTGGCGCTGGCTGCGGGAGCCCCAGCAACCCTGATCGGGTTCCACGGCAACAACAAGTCGGCTCGGGAAATCGCCGCCGCGGTCGAGGCGGGGATCGGCGCGATCGTGCTCGACAGCGCGCAGGAGCTCGAGCGAGTCGCCGAGGCCGCCGCCAGGGCGGGCGTCAGGCAGCCCGTTCGGGTGCGCGTCAACTCCGGTGTCCACGCCTCGACGCATGAGTTCCTCGCCACGAGCCGTGAGGACCAGAAGTTCGGCATCCCACTCGACGAGGTGGAGGCGTTCGTCGCCCGCATCCGCGAGCACGATTCGCTCACCTTCCTCGGGCTGCACTCGCACATCGGATCCCAGATCTTCGACGCCGACGGTTTCGGCGAGGCAGCAGACCGCCTCGTCGAAGTGCACGCACGCCTTCTGGCTGGCGGCCCGGTGCCCGAACTCAACCTCGGCGGCGGCTACGGCATCGCCTACCTGCCGAGCGAGACGCCGACCGACATTCGGACGATGGCGGCGCACATCGCGTCGCACGTCTCGGATGCGTGCTCCAAGCTCGGGGTCGCCGTGCCGAACATGGCCTTCGAACCGGGACGAACCATCATTGGGCCGTCCGGCACGACCCTGTACGAGGTCGGCACGACCAAAACGGTGCGCGTGCCGCTCGACGACGGCGGCAACGCGTCTCGCCTCTACGTCTCGGTCGACGGCGGCATGAGCGACAACGTCAGGGCGGCGCTGTACGAGGCCGATTACTCCGTGCGCCTCGCCTCGAGGGCGTCAGCGGCTGGGCCAGCGCTCGTTCGTGTCGTTGGAAAACACTGCGAGTCCGGCGACATCGTCGTTCTGGCAGACTATCTCCCGAGCGATGTCGCCCCAGGCGACCTCGTCGCTGTACCGGCGACCGGCGCCTACTGCTGGTCGCTGTCGAGCAACTACAACATGATCGGCAGACCGGCCGTCGTCGCTGTTCGCGACGGTGCAGCTCGCACGCTGATCCGTGCTGAGTCCGTGGCCGATCTGCTTGCCAGAGACGCGGGACTCTCCGCTGCCGTCACCGATGAGCGCCCGTAACTGAGGAGAACCGATGAACCAGAACCGACCCATCCGTGTCGCACTGCTCGGCGCGGGATCCGTCGGCTCGCAGGTCGCCCGCATCCTGCTCGAGCACGCCGACGAGCTCGCCGCGCGTGCTGGCGCCCCGCTGCTCCTGACCGGCATCGCCGTCCGCAACATCGACGCGAAGCGTGATGTCGACCTGCCGAGGGAACTGTTCACCGACGACGCCGAGCGACTCATCCTGGGCTCCGACATCGTCATCGAGCTCATGGGTGGCATCGACCCGGCCAAGCACCTCATCTCGCTCGCGCTCTCCACCGGGGCCGACGTCGTCACGGCCAACAAGGCTCTCATCGCCGCCCACGGGCCAGAGCTGTTCGACCAGGCTCGCCGAGTCGGCGCGCAGCTCACCTACGAGGCCGCCGTGGCAGGTGCCATCCCGATCATCCGCCCGCTGCGCGACAGCCTCGCGGGCGACCGGGTCGAGCGCATCCTCGGCATCGTCAACGGCACCACGAACTTCATCCTCGACCGCATGCACACGCGCGGCGACTCGCTCGAGGAAGCGCTCCGCATCGCGACCGACCTCGGATACGCGGAAGCCGACCCTACCGCGGACATCGGCGGCTACGACGCCCAGCAGAAGGCGGCGATCCTCGCTTCTATTGCCTTCCACACCGAGGTTCCGGTCGAGCTCGTGCACCGCGAGGGGATCACCGAGATCACGATTGAGCAGATCGAGCGGGCGAAAGCTGCCGGCTACGTCGTCAAGCTGCTCGCGATCTGCGAGCGAGTGACAGGCGCCGATGGTGCCGAGGGTATCTCCGCTCGCGTGTACCCAGCACTGGTCGACGCCCAGCATCCGCTCGCCTCCGTTCACGGCGGCAACAACGCGGTGTTCGTGCAGGCCCAGGCTGCGGGCGATCTCATGTTCTATGGCGCAGGCGCGGGCGGCGTCGAGACGGCCTCCGCGGTGCTCGGCGACCTCGTCTCCTCGGCGCGCCGCCGCGTCAACGGCGGCCCGGGTCTGGGGGAGTCGACCCACGCTGACCTGCCCGTGCTCGAGGTCGGCGAGATCACGACCAGGTACCAGATCATCCTCGAGGTGCACGACCGTCCGGGAGTCCTGGCAGAGATCGCCAAGGTGTTCAGCGACTTCGGCGTGTCGGTGTCGACGCTCGAGCAGCGCAGCGCCCCGGCCCACGCCGACGCGGGCGACGATGCCGGCCAGGGCGGCGCTACCCTGGTCATCGGCACACACGCGGCCACCGAACGGGCCCTCTCGGCGCTCGCCGAAGCGCTCGAGACGCACGAGGCGTCGAGGCGGGTCACCGGCGTCCTGCGCGTCGAAGGCGCGCTCTAGCGCCGGCCAGCGTCGGAGGCACGTCACCGCGCCGCCGTCGTTTCCGCCGAGCACCAATCCACCGCAACAGTCCTCTGCCTAGGAGTCGCAGCATGAAGCAGGTCGAACAGGCGCGTCGCGTCGAAGTTAAGGTTCCCGCGACGAGCGCCAACCTCGGGCCGGGCTTCGACACGCTCGGGCTCGCGCTTGCCGTCTACGACACCCTCATCGTCGAGAGCGCGCCGAGCGGCGTGCTCGAGATCGAGGTAGAAGGGGTCGGAGCCGAGAGCGTGCCCCGCGACGCGTCGCACCTCGTCGTGCAGTCGATCGAGCACACGCTGAAGGGCCTCGGCTACGAACTTCCGGGCCTGCGCATCCGCGCCGTCAACACGATCCCGCACGGACGAGGCATGGGGTCGTCGGGCGCCGCCATCGTCTCCGGCGTCATGGCCGCCGCGGCACTCGTGGCGAACGACGTCGAGCTCGACGCGGACTCGCTGCTCAGGTTCGCCACGGAGCTCGAAGGGCACCCGGACAACGTCGCCCCGTGCCTCTTCGGGGGACTAACGATCGCCTGGGTCGGCGAGCACGGGCCGCGCTCCAAGCAGCTCCTTGTCCACCGAGGCGTCTCGCCGATCGTGCTCATCCCGACCGAGACGATGTCGACCAAGCTCGCGCGCAGCCTCCAGCCCGAGAGCGTGCCGCACGCCGACGCCATCTTCAACCTCTCGAGGTCGGCGCTGCTCGTGGCCGCGCTCGTGCAGAGCCCAGAGCTGCTCTTCGAGGCCACGGAAGATCGCCTGCACCAGAGCTACCGCGCCTCGGCGATGCCGTTCACGAGCGGTCTCGTCGCCGAGCTGCGCGCCGCCGGACTGCCCGCGGTCGTCTCCGGCGCTGGGCCGAGCGTGCTCGTGCTCTGCGACAGTCCGGAGCAGCGGCTTCAGGCGGCCGCCGTGGCCGAGGCCAACACGCAGACCCAGTGGAACGCCATCATGCCCGCCGTTGATTTCCTCGGTGCTACAGTTGAGGTGCTGTCGGGCGACGCGGCCACACTTTCGGTGTAGGCACAGCGCGACAGCTTCAACTCTCCGAGCAGCGGAGTACGCACCCCCCTCGATTTCTGTCGATGTGGTTCAGAGTGTGTGAGAAGTCCCGCTCGCTCGATCTGAACACCGCAACCCGCGGTAGAGGTAAGGACTCACAGCAGATGACTGACACAACACCCATCTCGGAGCAAGAAGCTCCGCTCACGTCGATGAAGGTTGCTGACCTGCAGGCGCTTGCCGCCGGACTGCAGATCCGCGGCGCCCGCAGCCTGCGCAAGGGAGCGCTCATCGAGGCCATCGAGGCTGCACGCGCGAGCGCCGCGGCGGAGACGCCGGCCGGCGACGCCCCAGATCTTGACGCTCCGGCGGCGGACGCCCCAGTGGCAGATGCTCCGACGGCGGAGACCCCGGCGCCCGAGGTCGACGCTCCCGGTGCAGAGGATGCACGCGCTGCAGAGGCCGCGGGGGAGCAGCCGGATGCTGCCGCAGACGCCACTGACGCCGAACCCGCCACCTCGGACACACCAGCCGCGGCGACGAACAACGACGCAGCGCCCGCGGCACCCGAGCTGTCGCTCGACGACCTGGTCCTCCCGCCCGCGCGCGGCGAGGCCGCTGAGCAGGACGAAGCACGCGACGAGGAGCAGGGACGCTCCGGCCAGCGCAAGCGTGGCCGTGGCCGCGGCCGTCGCGGCCGTGGCTCGGATGCCGAGCAGAACGCAGACAACACCGAGCAGGCTCCCAAGCAGGAGGAGACTCCTGCCGACTCGAACGCCGAGGGCCAGGACGAGGAGCAGCAGGGCGGACGCCGCCAGCGCGGACGCTCGCGGGGTCGCGGCGGAGACCAGGCGCAGGGGCGCACCGATGGGCAGCAGGCCCAGGACGCGCAGGCCGACGACGAGACGGACGAGCAGCGTCGCACCCGCGGCGGCCGCTACCGCGACCGCAAGCGGGGACGCGGGGGAGCGGAAGACACCGAGCCCGAGATCGCAGCGGATGACGTGCTCCTGCCCATCGCCGGCATCCTCGACGTGCTGGACAACTACGCCTTCGTTCGCACCAGCGGCTACCTTCCCGGCCCGAACGACGTCTACGTGTCGCTCGCTCAGGTCAAGAAGTACCAGCTTCGCAAGGGTGACGCCGTCGTTGGCGCCATCCGCCAGCCGCGCGAGGGCGAGAACCAGCACGGCCGTCAGAAGTTCAACGCCATTGTGCGCTTCGACGCGATCAACGGACAGTCGCCGGAAGAGCCTCGTCAGCGTCCCGACTTCGATTCGCTGACCGCGCTCTACCCCCAGGAACGTCTGCGCCTCGAGACCAGCGAAGACCGCGTTGCGACGCGCCTTATGGACCTCTTCGCGCCCATCGGCAAGGGAACACGCGGTCTCATCGTCGCCCCGCCGAAGTCCGGCAAGTCGATCGTTCTTGAGCAGGTCGCGGCAGCGGTCGCGAAGAACAGCCCCGATGTACACCTCATGGTCGTCCTCATCGACGAGCGTCCCGAAGAGGTGACGCACATGCAGCGCACCATCCAGGGCGAGGTCGTCGCAGCGACGTTCGACCTTCCGGCCGACGACCAGACCACCGTCGCTGAGCTCGCCATCGAGCGAGCGAAGCGCCTGGTCGAGCTCGGCCACGATGTCGTCGTGCTCCTCGACGGCGTCACGCAGCTCTGCCGCGCCTACAACCTCGCGGCACCGGCATCCGGTCGCATCCTCCCCGGTGGCGTGGACGCCTCGGCGCTCACCCCGGTGCGCCGCTTCTTCGGCTCGGCCAAGAACGTCGAGAACGGCGGCTCGCTCACGATCCTCGCGACCGCGATGATCGGCACCGGCTCGAAGACCGAGGACACCATCCTCGAGTCCTTCGCGGGCACCGGCAACATGGAGCTGCGACTCTCGCGCGACATCGCCGACAAGCGCGTCTTCCCAGCCATCGACATCTCGCACTCGCAGACGCTCCGCGAGGAGCAGCTGCTCACGCAGCAGGAAGTCGAGGCGACCTGGAGCATCCGCCGCGCCCTGACCGGCGGCGACCCGCTCCTCCTCCTCGAGGCAGTGCTCGCCCGCGTGGCCGGCACGAGCACGAACGCTGAGTTCCTCGCTTCGGTCGCGAAGCAGCCCATCCGCGCAGCCAAGGCATAGTCATGGCCAGACACGAGATGGCCGACTCCGTTCGGCAACTTCGCGCCGAGCACGAGGACCTGCAAGAGCAGCTGGCAGACCCTGAGCTGCACGCCAACCCGGCGCGCGCAAAGAAGGTCAACCGGCGATACGCGCAACTCGCGCAGATCCTCGCGGCCGACGCATCCCGGGCGGAACTCGAGGACGACCTCGAAGCCGCGCGGGAGCTCGCGAAGGAAGATGAGTCGTTCGCGGAAGAGGTTCCTGTGCTGGAGGAGAACCTGCGCGTTGCGCAGGAGAAGCTCCGCAGGCTGCTCATCCCGCGCGACCCCGACGATGGCCGTGACGTCATCATGGAGATCAAGGGCGGCGAGGGTGGCGAGGAATCGGCGCTCTTCGCGGCCGACCTGCTGCGCATGTACTCCCACTACGCCGAGCAGCGTGGGTGGAAGACCGAGATCATCTCCTCGACGGAGAGCGACCTCGGCGGGTTCAAGGACGTGCAGGTCGCGATCAAGGGCAACGCGAACGACCCGGCGCTCGGCGTCTGGGCCAGCCTCAAGTACGAGGGCGGCGTGCACCGCGTGCAGCGCGTTCCTGCCACCGAGTCGCAGGGGCGCATCCACACCTCGACGACGGGTGTGCTCGTGTTCCCTGAGGTCGACGAGCCAGAAGAGATCGAAATCAGCCCGAACGACCTCAAGATCGATGTCTTCCGCTCGTCGGGACCCGGCGGACAGTCGGTCAACACGACCGACTCGGCGGTGCGCATCACGCACCTGCCGACGGGCATCGTTGTCTCCATGCAGAACGAGAAGAGTCAGATCCAGAACCGCGCCGCCGGCATGCGTGTGCTGCTCGCGAGGCTCCTCGCGCACCAGCAGGAGCAGATCGCGGCGGCTGAGTCCGAGGCGCGTTCGGGCCAGATCCGCACGATGGATCGCTCCGAGCGCATCCGCACGTACAACTTCCCGGAAAACCGCATCGCGGATCACCGCACGGGGTACAAGGCCTACAACCTCGACCACGTCATGAACGGGGCGCTCGGGCCGGTCATCCAGTCGGCTATCGCGGCCGACGAGGAGGCGCGTCTCGCCGCGCTCTCGGGGAGCGACGACTAAGCGCAGCTGCATGGACCAGAAGGGGGGGGGGGGGGGGGGGGGCGGCCCGGGGGGGGGGGGGGGGGGGGGGGGTGGGGGGGGGGGGGGGGGGGTGTGGGGGGGGGGGGGGGGGGGTGGGGGGGGGGGCCCCCCCCCCCGCCCCGGCCCCCCCCCCCCCCCC
>NZ_JBNAFM010000021.1:0-58553 GCF_049707175.1 Pseudoclavibacter helvolus
AACCCACATCCTCACGGAGGTTTTCGTTTCCCTCAAACCATCAAGCGTTCACAACGTCCCAGGTCAATACAGCTAGCGGCGGCCCTGCGTCGCCGCACGCCAGCGAACCGCTCGCGCTGGAGTCACCGCGAACGTCAGGAACCAGCCCCCGGAATACGCGAACAGCGTGACCAGCCCGAGCGCGGCCACCGGCTTCGCGAATACGCCGAGCACCAGCATCCCGAGCACCGCCGCGATCACGACCAGCCGACGCACCCACGCAGGGACACCAGCCAGGAACCTCGTGGTCGCCCACCCTGCGAGGGCGGCGGCCACGAGCACGACGGGCCCCAGCCAGTACTGTCCCAGCGCGAGGAAGACGGCGAGCGCGACCGCGAGACCGAACTCGAGCAGCACCAGCAGCACGAAGCCACGCCTCGACGGCGCCGCCATGGTGCGCTCCTGGTACTCGGCGCCCTTGCGGGCCGCCCACCCGTAGACCATGGTCGCGTGCCGGCTACGCCAGGCGCTGCGTCCAACCCATGAGGTCGGGCAGCTCGCCGTTCTGGATGCCCGTGAGCTCGGCTCGGATGCGCATGCTCACCGAGTCCTGCGTGATGACGGGGTTCTCGATCGTGAAGTCGGGCGACTTCACCTTGCCGATGGGCGAGATGACCGCCGCCGTGCCGCACGCGAACGCCTCGACGATCGTGCCGTCGGCGACGCCCTCGCGCCACTCGTCGATGGTGATGCGACGCTGCTCGATCTTGCGCCCCGCCCGCTCGCAAAGCTCCAGCACGCTGTCCCTCGTGATGCCGGGCAAGATGGAGTCGCTCAGCGGCGTCAGGATCGTGCCGTCCGACTTGATGAGCACGATGTTCATGCCACCGAGCTCCTCGAGGTACGTGTTCTCTGAGGCGTCGAGGAACAGCACCTGCTCGCATCCGTTCGCGTACGCCTCCTCCTGCGGCAGCAGCGACGACGCGTAGTTGCCGCCGCACTTCGCAGCCCCCGTGCCACCGGCACCGGCGCGCGAGTACTCCTGCGACAGCCAGATGTCGACGGGGCGCGTCGGGTCGGAGAAGTACGAGCCCGCCGGGCAGGCGATGACCATGTAGCGCACCGTCTGCGCAGCCCGCACTCCGAGGAAGTTCTCGTAGGCGATCATGAACGGGCGCAGGTACAGGGTCTTGCCCTCGCCTGCCGCCGGCACCCACGCTTCGTCGATCTGCACCAGCTGGCGCACCGACTCGATGAACAGCTCCTCGGGCAGCTCGGGCAGCGCGAGACGCCTCGCCGAGCTCTGCAGGCGGCGGGCGTTGCGCTCCGGCCGGAATGCGAACACCTCTCCCCCGCCGTGGCGGTACGCCTTGAGTCCCTCGAAGATCTCCTGGCCGTAGTGGAAGACCGCAGACGACGGGTCGACCTGCAGCGGGCCGTATGGCACGACGCGCGCATCATGCCAGCCGTCGGCGAGCGTCCAGTCGATGATGACCATGTGGTCGGTGAAGTGCTTGCCGAAGCCCGGGTCCGCGAGGACCGACTCGCGCACCTCGTCTGATGCGGGCGTCAAGTTGCGCTCGATGGTGAACTCGAGGGATGCCCCCTCGGTCGCGGCCGCTTGGGTGGTGCTGGTGTCGCTCATGCTTCTGTTCCTTGGGCAGTCAGTCGGGAGATGATGGCGTCGCCGATCTCAGAGGTGCTTCTGGGCGCCCCGCCACGAGAGGCGAGGTCAGCGCGGCAGGCCCGTTCGAGAGATGCGGCTGCGTCCGAGAGTCTGAAGTGCTCGAGCAGCAGCACGACGGAGAGGATCGCCGCCGTCGGGTCGGCTTTGCCGAGACCCGCGATGTCTGGTGCCGAACCGTGGACGGGCTCGAACATGCTGGGAAATTCGCCGTCGGGATTGATGTTGCCCGAGGCCGCCAGCCCGATGCCGCCGGTGATGGCTGCGGCAAGGTCGGTCACGATGTCGCCGAACAGGTTATCGGTGACGATCACGTCGAATCGCGACGGGTTCGTGACGAAGAAGATCGTAGCAGCGTCGACGTGCAGGTACTCAACGGCCACGTCCGGGTAGTCGGCCGAGACCTGGTCGACGATCCGCTGCCACAGCACGCCCGCGTTCACGAGCACGTTCTTCTTGTGCACGAGCGTCAGGTGCTTGCGAGGGCGCGACTGCGCCTTCTCGAACGCGTACCGGACGGTGCGCTCGACGCCGAAGGCCGTGTTGACCGAGACCTCGCTGGCGATCTCGTGCGGTGTGCCCACGCGGACCACGCCGCCGTTGCCCACATACGGCCCCTCGGTGCCCTCGCGCACCACGACGAAGTCGACCTCGCCCGGGTCGCTGAGCGGCGTCTTCACGCCAGGCGAGATCGCGCCGGGACGCAGGTTGATGTAGTGGTCGAACGCAAAGCGGAGCTTCAGCAGTAGGCCACGCTCGATAATGCCGCCCGCGAGCCGCTCGTCGGCGGGATCCCCACCGACCGCGCCGAGCAGGATGCCGTCGTGCTGGGCAAGCGTGTGCAGCTCGGCGTCGGAGATGATCTCGCCCGTCTCGAGGTAGTGACCTGCGCCGAACGGGTACTCGGTGAGGCTCAGCTCGACGCCCTCGGGGAGCGCCGCACGGAGCGCGCGCTGGGCCTCCGCGATGACCTCTGGGCCGATCCCGTCACCCGGGATGACGGCGATGTCGAGCTTCTCGATGGATGCACGTTCCGACACGAAGCGTCCTTTCCTGCCGACGGCGATCGCGGCTCCCCCAGTTTAGGCCGCAGCTGGGCTACCGTCTGTCCCCATGACCACCGCAATCCTGCGCCGCAAGCACGAGCTGCCACGCGAGCGCGCCGCAAGCCGGCTCACCGCATACGTCTACGGCAACATCATCGTGCTCGCGACGCTCCTCGGCCTCGTCCACGCGGGCGAGCATCCAGGGCAGGGCGCGATCACGGTCCTCGCGACAGGCGGCACAACCCTGCTCGCGCACCTCATCGCTGACGCGGTCGGCCACAGCACACGCACGGGCGAGCGCACCGACGCCAAGGAGCTGCTCAACGAGCTGCGAGACGCGGTGCCGATCGCGTCGGCCGCCTCCATGCCCGCGATCCTGCTCGGACTGGCCGCCCTCGGCGTCATGCCCGGCGAGGTCGCCCAGCTCGCGGGCGAGATCGTGATCATCGCCCGCCTGGCAGGCATGGGCTTCACCGTGCAGCGCATCCGCGGCGAGCAGCCGTCGTGGCGCACCTTCGCCGCCGGCATCGCCCTCGCGCTCGTCGGCATCGCGATCTCGGTGCTGAAGGCGCCCCTCGGCCACTAGCCGCCCGCCGCGGTCCACCCTCCAGCCCACCCCACCGCGCGCGAGTCCGGAACGCCACGGCTTCGCAGCTCGCGCGCGACCCCTCGGCCCCATCGCTGCCAGCTAAACGGCCCCTCTGGCGCAGCGATAGCGGCCATCTATCTGGCGGCGATGAGCACCCCTCGCACCGAAAAGGCCACTTCACTGGCAGCGATTGCGCGGCCTGCGGCGCTTCGAAGCTCGCGCAGGTGCGGTCCGTGTCCAACTTGCGTGATGGATGCGCCAGAACCGCCTCGCAGAGCCCCGCCGACCCTCCTGCATCCCGGAAGTTGGTCAGGCGCCCCGGAAGGCGGGCGCCGCGACTTTCACGGATTCCGGACGCCGCGGTCGGAGCCCGCCCCGCAATGCAGAACGCTGCCTGCGTCGCCAACGTTGCGATCTCTCGCAGCGTTGAAAACGCAGGCAGCGTTCGCTGAGGCGGCGGGCCGCCGACAGCAGGCTCAGCTCTCGACGATGTCGATCTCGTGCAGCTCGGATGCGCCGATCGCGTCGCGCAGGTTCGCGAGCAGCTCGTCGCTGGCCGGCTCGTCGATCGTGAGCACGGACAGGGCCTGGCCACCCTCCTCGTCGCGGGCGATCTGCATGCCTGCGATGTTGACGCCGGCTTCGCCGAGCGCGGCACCGTACACCGCGACGACGCCGGGACGGTCGCTGTAGACCATCACGAGGTGGTGCGCGGCGAGCGGCACCTCAATGCTGTAGCCGTTGATGCCGACGAGCTTCTCGATCTGCTTCGGACCCGTGAGCGTGCCGGAGACGGAGACGGTCTTGCCATCGCTGAGCGTCGCACGCAGCGTGAGCACGTTGCGGTACTCGTCGCTGTCCTCGTCGACGTTCATGCGCACCTCGAGGCCGCGCCCCTCCGCGAGGAGCGGCGCGTTCACGTACGACACTTGCTCGGTGACGATGTTCGTGAAGAAGCCCTTGAGGGCGGCGAGGCGCAGCGCCTTCACCTCGTAGCGGGCGAGCTCGCCGTGCACCTCGATGTCGAGGGCCACCGGCGACGAGCCGATGAGGCCCTGCAGGAACTGGCCAAGCTTCTCCATGAGCGGGATGCCCGGGCGCACGTATTCGTCGATGATGCCGCCGGCCACGTTGACCGCGTCGGGCACGAGCTCTCCGGCGAGCGCGAGGCGCACCGAACGTGCCACGGAGACGCCCGCCTTCTCCTGCGCTTCGTCAGTGGATGCGCCGAGGTGCGGCGTGAGCTGCAGGTTCGGCTGGTCGAGGAGGTCGCGGTTCGACGGCGGCTCGGTGACGAACACGTCGAGGGCGGCGCCCGCGATCTTGCCGGACTCGAGGGCGTCACGCAGCGCGTTCTCGTCGATGATGCCGCCGCGCGAGCAGTTCACGATGCGCAGCTCGGGCTTCGCGAGCGCGAACTCGGCCTCGCCGATGAGCCCCGTCGTCTCCGGGGTGCGCGGGATGTGGATCGTGATGAAGTCGGACTGCGCCATGAGCTCCTCGAGGCTGAGGAGCTGCACGCCGAGCTGCGAGGCACGGGCTGGCGTGACGTAGGGGTCGTAGGCGACGAGATTGACGCCGAAACCCTTGAGGCGGTCGACGACGAGCGTACCGATGCGGCCGAGGCCGACGATGCCGACCGTCTTCTCGAAGAGCTCGACACCCGTGTACTTCGAGCGCTTCCAGTCGCCCGCCTTCATCGACGCGTTGGCGTTCGGGATGTGGCGTGCGAGCGAGATGATGTGGCCGACGGCGAGCTCGGCGGCCGACGTGATGTTCGAGGTGGGCGCGTTGACGACCATGACGCCGGCCTTGGTCGCGGCTGGCGTGTCGACGTTGTCGAGGCCGACGCCGGCGCGCGCGATGATCTTCAGGTTCGGGGCGGCGGCGATGGCCTCGGCGTCGACCTGGGTCGCGCTGCGCACGAGGATCGCGTTGGCCTCTGCGAGCGCTTCGAGGAGCGCGGGACGGTCGGTTCCGTCGACCTGGCGGACCTCGAAGTCGGGACCGAGCGCATCCACGGTTGCGGGGGAAAGCTGCTCGGCAAGCAGAACGACGGGCTTTGACACGTGAAGAATCCTCCAGTGGAGACAGGGAGTCTGCGGGCGCAGGCCGAACCGATCCTATCGCGAGGCGCGCATCCGCCCCACGCCGCCGTAACACGCGGGACCCTGCACACGGCGAAGGGCCGACCCCGAGCGGATGCTCGAGGCCGGCCCTGTGCGGTTCGACGCCGCGGACGACGGTGACGCTTAGCGCGCGACCTGTCCGTCGACGTAGTCGCTGTCGGTCTGCTTCCAGGCGAAGAGCTTGCGCAGCTCCTGGCCCGTCTTCTCGATGGGGTGCGACTCGCCCTTCTTGCGGAACTCTGCGAACTCGACGCCGCCGTTGTCCTGGTCGTCGATGAAGCGCTTCGCGAACGCGCCCGACTGGATGTCGGCGAGCACGGCCTGCATGTTCTCCTTGACGCTTGGGTCGATGACGCGAGGGCCGGAGACGTAGTCGCCGAACTCAGCCGTGTCGGAGACCGACCAGCGCTGCTTGGCGATGCCGCCCTCCCAGATGAGGTCGACGATGAGCTTGAGCTCGTGGAGCACCTCGAAGTAGGCGATCTCGGGCTGGTAGCCAGCCTCGGTGAGCGTCTCGAAGCCGTACTGGATGAGCTGCGACGTGCCACCGCAGAGCACGGCCTGCTCGCCGAAGAGGTCGGTCTCGGTCTCTTCCGTGAAGGTCGTCTTGATGACGCCCGCGCGGGTTCCACCGATAGCCGCGGCGTACGAGAGGGCCGTTGCCCACGCGGTGCCGGATGCGTCGTTCTCGACGGCGATGATGTCGGGAATGCCACGGCCTGCGACGAACTCGCGGCGCACCGTGTGGCCGGGGGCCTTCGGGGCGACGAGGATGACGTCGACGCCCTCGGGAGCGTCGATGTAGCCGAAGCGGATGTTGAAGCCGTGCGCGAAGGCGAGCGTCTTGCCTGCGGTCAGCTTGTCCTTCACGCTGTCGGTGTAGATCGAGCGCTGGTGCTGGTCGGGCGCGAGGATCATGATGACGTCAGCCCACTCGGCCGCGTCGGCGACGCTCAGAACCTCGAAGCCGTCTTCCTGTGCCTTGGCGGTCGACTTCGAGCCGTCCTTGAGGCCGATCTTGACCTCGACACCGGAGTCGCGGAGGTTCTGCGCGTGGGCGTGGCCCTGCGAGCCGTAGCCGACGATGGCTACCTTCTTGCCCTGGATGATGCCCAGGTCTGCGTCGGTGTCGTAGAGGATTTCAGCCACTGGTGTGCTCCTTGATTGTTGGCGTTTGTCGTGTGGGTTCTGCAGTGCCGGTCGGCACTGGGCGGGGTGGATGCGCGCGACGCGGGGTCAGCGCGAGACCCGCTCGGTCATGGACTTGGATCCGCGACCGACGGCGACGAGGCCGGACTGGACGATCTCGCGGATGCCGTAGGGCTCGAGCACGCGCAGGAATGCCTGCACTTTGCCGGTGTCGCCGGTGGTCTCGATGACCAGCGCGTCCGTGGCCACGTCAACGACGCGGGCGCGGAACAGGTTGACGGCCTCGATGACCTGCGATCGGCTCGCGGCGTCGACCTTGACCTTCACGAGCAGGTGCTCGCGCTGCACGGAGGCGTCGAACTCGAGCTCGACGATCTTGATGACGTTGACGAGCTTGTTGAGCTGCTTCGTCACCTGCTCGAGCGGGAACTCCTCGACGTCGACGACAACCGTGATGCGCGAGAGCCCTTCGACCTCGCTGGCGCCGACGGCGAGCGAGTCGATGTTGAAGCCTCTGCGGGCGAACAGCCCGGCGACTCGCGTCAGCAGGCCCGGCTTGTCCTCAACGAGGAGCGAAAGTACGTGCTTCGACATGTTCTACTCCCCCTCGAAGGTCGGACTGTGGTCTTTGGCGTACTGGACGAAGCTGTTCGAGACGCCCTGCGGCACCATCGGCCACACCATGGCGTCGGCGCTCACGACGAAGTCGATGACGACGCTGCGGTCGTTGGTCTCGAGCGCGAGCTTGATCGCGGCGTCGATCTCCTCTTCCTTCGTGACGCGGATGCCGAGGGCGCCGTAGGCGTCGGCCAGCTTCACGAAGTCCGGGATGCGGACCGTCTCGTGTCCCGTGTTCAGGTCGGTGTTGGAGTGGCGTCCGTCGTAGAAGAGCGTCTGCCACTGCCGCACCATGCCGAGCGACGAGTTGTTGATGATGGCGACCTTGATCGGGATGTTGTTGATCGCGCAGGTCGCGAGCTCCTGATTGGTCATCTGGAAGCAGCCGTCGCCGTCGATCGCCCACACGGTGCGGTGCGGCTCGGCGACCTTGGCGCCCATGGCTGCGGGGATGGCGTAGCCCATGGTTCCGGCGCCGCCGGAGTTGAGCCATGCGTTCGGGCGCTCGTACTTCACGAACTGGGCCGCCCACATCTGGTGCTGCCCGACCCCTGCCGCGTAAATGGCTTCCGGACCCGTGAGCTCGCTGATGCGCTGGATGATGCGCTGCGGCGAGAGCAGGCCGTCGCTCGGCTCGGTGTAGCCGAGCGGGAACTCGGCCTTGAGGCCGTCGAGGTAGGTCCACCACTCGTCGAGCCGCGCTGTGTCTGCTGGCGCGTGGTCGGTGACGGCGGCGAGGAGGTCGATCGCGACCTCGCGCGCGTCGCCCACGATCGGCACGTCGGCCGTGCGGATCTTCGAGATCTCGGCTGGGTCGATGTCGACGTGGATGACCTTCGCGTTCGGCGCGAAGAGCGCCGCCTTGCCGGTCACGCGGTCGTCGAAGCGGGCGCCGATCGTGATGAGCAGGTCGGCTTCCTGCAGCGAGAGCACCGCTGGCACCGTGCCGTGCATGCCGGGCATACCGAGCATCTGCGGGTGCGAGTCGGGGAACGCGCCGCGGGCCATGAGCGTCGTGACGGCCGGAGCGCCGGTCTTCTCCACGAGTCGCTGCACTTCAGCGGATGCGCCGGAGCGGACGATGCCGCCGCCCAGGTAGAAAACGGGCTTCTTGGCCTGCGCGATGAGCTGCGCCGCGGCGAGGATCTGCTTGCCGTGCGCCTTGAGCACCGGACGGTAGCCGGGCAGGTCGAGCTTGACCGGCCAGACGTACGGCGCCTTCTTCTGCTGCGCATCCTTCGTGATGTCGACGAGCACGGGTCCCGGGCGGCCGGTCGACGCGATGTGGTGCGCCGCCGCGATGGCCGCGGGGATCTCCTCGGGCGTGCGCACGAGGATGCTGTGCTTCGTCACCGGCATGGTGATGCCGATGATGTCGGCCTCCTGGAAGGCGTCCGTTCCCATCAGGTGTGAGAACACCTGGCCGGTGATGGCCAGCAGCGGCACCGAGTCCATGTAGGCATCGGCGATCGCCGTCACGAGGTTTGTCGCGCCGGGGCCGCTCGTCGCGATGCAGACGCCGAGCTTGCCGCTCGCCGAGGCGTACCCCTCAGCGGCGTGGCCTGCGCCCTGTTCGTGACGGACCAGGATGTGGCGGAGTTTCGTGGAGTCGAGCAGCGGGTCGTACACCTCGATGATTGCTCCACCCGGCAGCCCGAAGACATCCGTGACCCCGAGGTTCTCGAGGGTGCGGACAACAGCCTGGGCTCCGGTCAGCATTTCGGGCTCGCGCCCAGCGGAGGGTGACGCCGCAGCGATGCGGGCGGCAGTTTCCTGCGTCATGAGATCCGTTCTTCTTCGTACTCGTCGAGGCGAGTGCAGTCGATGAGGGCCGAGCCCGGTGGCCGGAGCCGAGGCTCCGAGGGCTAGCCCGTGGTCGCGCCCTCAGACGCGCTGCGAACGAGCTTCGAGTATTTCGCAAGCACGCCGCGCGTGAACTTCGGAGGGAGCGGTTCCCAGCCTTCTCGGCGGGAGGCGAGCTCAGCTTCGTCGACGAGTAGGTCGATCGAGCGAGCCGCGATGTCGACCCGAATCAGATCTCCACTGCGGACGAAAGCGATAGGACCTTGGTCGACCGCTTCCGGTGCAATGTGGCCGATGCACAGGCCGGTTGTGCCGCCTGAGAATCGTCCGTCCGTCAAGAGTAGTACATCCTTGCCGAGACCGGCGCCCTTGATGGCCGCGGTGATGGCGAGCATCTCGCGCATACCGGGCCCGCCCTTCGGTCCTTCGTAGCGGATGACGATGACGTCGCCCGCCTTGATCTCGCCGTTGGTCAGCGCATCCATCGCACCGCGCTCGCGCTCGAACACGCGGGCTGGCCCTTCGAAGACCTCGGCGTCGAAGCCGGCCGTCTTGACGACGGCGCCCTCCGGAGCGAGCGAGCCGTGGAGCACGGTGATGCCGCCGGTGGCGTGGATGGGGTTGTCGAGCGTGTGCACGACGTCGCCGTCGACCGGGTCGGGGTCGAGGTCCTTGAGGTTCTCTGCGAGGGTCTTGCCGGTGACAGTGAGCGCGTCGCCGTGCATCAGGCCCTCGTCGAGGAGCGCCTTCATGACGACGGGGATGCCGCCGTGGCGGTCGACGTCGTTCATGACGTACTTGCCGAAGGGCTTCATGTCGGCGATGTGCGGGACTTTGTCGCCGATGCGGTTGAAGTCGTGCAGGGTGACGTCGACCTGCGCCTCGCGAGCGATCGCGAGGAGGTGCAGCACAACGTTGGTCGAGCCGCCGAGGGCCATTGCGAGCGCGATCGCGTTCTCGAAGGCCTCCTTCGTGAGGATGTCCCCGGTTGTGATGCCCTGGCGCAGCAGGTTCACGACGGCCTCGCCTGAGCGGTGCGCGAACGCGTCGCGGCGGCGGTCGGCGGATGCTGGAGCCGCGGAGCCGGGCAGGCTGAGGCCGAGCGCCTCGGCGACGGACGCCATGGTGTTGGCCGTGTACATGCCGCCGCAGGCCCCCTCGCCCGGGGCGAAGGCGCATTCGATGCGCTTGAGGTCGGCCTCGGACATCTTGCCCGCCTTGCAGGCGCCGACTGCCTCGAAGGAGTCGATGATGGTGATGTCCTTCTCGGTGCCGTCTGAGAGCTTCACCCAACCCGGGGCGATGGACCCGGCGTAGAGGAACACGCTCGAGAGGTCGAGGCGGGCGGACGCCATGAGCATTCCGGGGATCGACTTGTCGCATCCGGCGAGCAGCACGGTGCCGTCGAGGCGTTCCGCCATGACGACCGTCTCGACCGAGTCTGCGATGACCTCACGCGAGACGAGCGAGAAGTGCATGCCCTCGTGGCCCATGGAGATGCCGTCGGAGACGGAGACGGTGCCGAACTGCAGCGGGTAGCCGCCGCCGGAGTGGACGCCTTCTTTGGCGCCCTGCGCGAGGCGGTTGAGGGAGAGGTTGCAGGGGGTGATCTCGTTCCACGACGACGCGATGCCGATCTGGGGCTTGTCCCAGTCCTCGTCGCCCATGCCGACGGCGCGGAGCATGCCCCGCGAGGTGGTGGCTTCGATGCCGTCGGTGACGACCCGACTGCGTGGCTTGATGTCGATCTCTGGCTCAGGCATGCCCGCCATTCTACGCCGCGACGAAGCCCCTCCTGTGCGCTTGGGGACATCGGATCGCACCGCGGCTCGGGGTCACTTCTCGCCGTGCCCGAGCCCTTCGTGCTCCGGTGCCGGCTCCTGCTCCGGCTGCCCGGTTCGCACCGCGTGCGCCCGAGTCAGCTCGTCGTCGGTCCGCCGCTGCGCGCTCTCGACCGCGGCCGCCAGCTCATCGACGTAGAGCGGAACGTTGTCGAACTGCCGGCTGCGGTACCCGGCTCGCGCGAGCATCGTGGCCCCCGCCGGCGTGGTGAGCATCTGGAAGAACATGATCGGTATGAGGAAGAGGATCGTCGGCAGGTGCGTCTGCTGCACGCCGAGGCCGATGAGCAGGAACATGAGCCCGGCAATCTGCGGCTTGGTCTGCGCGTGCATGCGCATGAGCACGTCCGAGAAGCGCATGAGGCCGACGCCTGCGGCCAGCGAGAGCAGCGCTCCGAGGGCGAGGCAGACGAGGGAGATGACGTCGAGTGCGTCGAGCGAGGTCTCGCTCAGGAGCCCGCCGGATGCGAGAAGGGTGTCAGAAGCGCTCACTGGCGTTCGCCTCCTGCCTGGTGACGTGCCTGGCCACTGCGACCGAGGCGATGAATGCGGTCATGGCGAGGGCGAGCACGAGCGGGAGCGTGTCGGTGTGCCCGCGGATGATCATGTCGGCCACCAGCACGCAGATGAGGATGGTGAGCAGCGCGTCGGATGCGACCATGCGGTCGATGATCGAGGGACCGCGGATGATGCGGATCACTGCGAGGAGCGCGGCGACGGCGAACATCGTGCCGAAGATCCAGATGAGCACGTCGACGACCATCACTTGTCTCCCTCCTGCGCTGCGGTCCGGCCGGATGCCGATTCCTTCACCACGACGGGCATGTCGTGTGCGAACTGCTTGTCGCGGACGGCCTCGTGCTTCTTCTGCGCGGGCGACTGGCCGATGGGACCGAGTCCGCGGCGAACGCGGTCACGGTTGACCCGCCAGATGTCGTCTCGCGTGCCGAGCGCTAGCGCGAGCCCCTCCTCGACGTCCAGCGCGAGGGCCTTGACGGATTCGACCGACTCGTCGCTGGAGGCGTCGAGCACGTGCAGGTAGAGCACCGAGTGCATCCGGTCGACCTCGACCACCATGGATCCCGGGATGAGCATGTTGACTTCGGCCGTAAGCGTGAGGATGAAGTCGCTGCGCGTGCGGAGCTGCACCGACACGACGGAGCCGAGGGGCGGCTTGGCTGGGCGAAAGGCGAGCCAAGCGACGATCAGTGACGCACTCACGAGTCGGTAGACGAATTTCACGAAGAACACGAGCGTCCACCACAGGTTGATGCGTCCTGAGAGGTCCACGGCCGGCAGGTAGAAGACCTCGACGATGACAACCGCGAAGATGATGCCCGTGACGACGCTGATGACGTCGACGTGGCCCCAGAGCACAAGCCAGAACGCGACGAGCGCGAGCAGCAGGGGCAGCTGCACGAGGATCGCGTGGCGCCTGGGCCTGCGGGCGCTGGTGTCCTTGACCTTCATCATGGCTTGAGCACCTCCGCGTTGGAGACCGCGCTGATGTACTCAGCCGGGACCAGGTCGAATGCGGCCGTCTCCGACCACTCGTAGATGGGGCCCGCGAAGATCGTGATGGCGACGCTCACGGCGACCATGGTGGTCGTCGCGATCGTCATGAGCCTCGAGGAGGACTTCGTCTCGGTGACCACGGCCGATTCCGGGGTGTCCGAGATGCGCTCCGTCATGGGCGACGAGAAGTCAACGACCTGCTCCTGCGTGCGCCAGAAGCCGAGGTTCCAGACGCGGATGAGGGCGTAGAGCGTGAGCAGGCTCGTGACGGCACCCGCGGCGATGAGCACGTAGCTCAGCGGGCTGCCCTCGGCTGCGCCCGCGGTGAACAGCCCGACCTTGCCGATGAAGCCCGAGAAGGGTGGGATGCCTCCGAGGTTGAGCATCGGGATGAAGAACAGCACGGCGACGAACGGTGCGCGCTTGAGCATTCCGCCGAGGTGCGTGAGCGACGACGAGCCCGCAATGCGCTCGATGAGGCCCGTGACGAGGAACAGCGCGGTCTGCACGATGATGTGGTGCACGATGTAGAACACCGTCGCCGCGTCGCCGAGCTCGGTGCCGAGGGCGACGCCGAAGATCATGTAGCCAATGTGGCTGACCAGCGTGAACGAGAGCATCCTTCGGATGCCTGCCTGCGCCACCGCGCCCAGGATGCCGACGATCATAGTCAGCAGTGCGATCACCATCAGCAGCACCGAGATGTCGTTGTCCCAGAACAGGAGCGTCTCGGTGCGCAGGATGGCGTACACGCCGACCTTCGTGAGGAGGCCCGCGAACACCGCCGTGACGGGGGCTGGCGCGGAGGGGTATGAGTCTGGCAGCCAGAACGAAAGCGGGAAGAGCGCCGCCTTGATACCGAAGGCGATCAGGAGCGGCAGGTGCAACATCAGCTGCACGTCCTGCGGCAGCTCCGCCATGCGCACGGCGACCTCGGCGAAGTTCACAGTGCCCACCGCGCCGTAGATGAGCGCGATCGAGCCGAGGAAGATGAAGGAGGAAACGAGGCTCACGACGATGTACGTGACGCCGGCCTTGATGCGCTCGGTCGTGCCGCCGAGCGTGATGAGTACGAAGCTCGACACGAGCAGGATCTCGAAGCCCACGTACATGTTGAAGAGGTCGCCTGCGACAAACGCGTTGTAGACGCCTGCGGACAGCACGAGGTAGGTGGGGTAGAAGATCGAGACGGGGGTTTCGTCGTCGCCGTCGGCCGCGCCCTGGCCGATTGAGAACGCCATGACCGCGAGCAGCACGATGCTCGTGACCACGACGAGCATCGCGGAGAGCTGGTCGACGACGAGGGAGATGCCGAACGGCGCGAGCCAACCGCCGCCCTGCACGACGAGCGCCTCACCCGAGGTCGTGACGGCGATGAGCAGTCCGACGCTCACGGCGAGCGCAAGCACCAGGGTGGCCTGGGCGATGAAAATCTGGAGACGCGCGGCCCTGGCGGCGGTCAGCGCGAGCGCCGCGCCGATGAGCGGCACGAGGACGATGAGGGGAACGAGCCAGGTCATGAGCGGTCCTCCTCCCCTGCGTTGTCGTCTCGTCGCTTGCCGCGCTCACCGTGGTCGTCGGAGCCGGAGTCGAGTCCGACCTGCGGTGCCTGCTCCGCCTCCGCATCCTGCTCGCCGGCTCGGAACTCCTCGAGCTCCTCGTGTCGGTTGCTCGGCTCGGTCGCTTTGACGGACGCCTCTGCGAAGCTGTCTCGACCGGACGTGGGGTCTGACCCCTCGCCCAGGTTGATGCGCGCCGTCGAGACGGCCGCTTCGGCGTACTGCCCGAACTCCGTGTCGCCCGAGTCGTCCTCGTCGAATTCCTCGTCGTCCTGCGAGAGGTCCGCGGTGCGCATCGCGATGTCCTCTTCGTCGTCGCTCACCGTGTCGGCCTGCGCCAGGCGCCACGAGCGGTAAATGAGCGCGAGCATGAAGGCGGTGACGCCGAAGGTGATGACGATGGCTGTGAGGATGAACGCCTGCGGGATCGGGTCGGAGTAGTCCTCTGGCGCGATGTCGGGGTCGTAGATCGGGGCGAAGCCGAAGCTGCCGGACATGAAGAAGATGAGGATGTTCGTGGCGTTGCCGACGAGGAGAATGCCGAGCAGCATGCGCGTGAGGCTGCGCTCGAGGAGCAGGTAGACGCCGCAGGCGTAAAGCACGGCCATGCCGACGAGGAGCACGAGGGACAGGGTCATGAGCGGGTCACCTCCTCGGATTCGACGGGTTCGATGTCGGACTGCTCAGCCTCGACCTCTTCGTTGACTCGTGCCAGGGCACCGGTGTTGAAGCCGGTCTCGCCGCCGTCGGGGTTCTCGCCCTGCAGGCCGTCGTGCTCGGCCGCCGAATCGGAGTCGGGTGAGGCATCCTGTTCGATCTGCAGGTCGATCTCCGAACCGAGTGAGCGCAGGATGTCGATGACCAGCGCGATGACGATGAGGTACACGCCGATGTCGAACACGGTCGACGTGACGAACACGAACTGGCCGATGCCAGGGATGTCCTGATCGATCCAGGATGAGGTGAAGGGCGCCTGGCCGAAGAAGATCGGCACGAGGGCGGTGAGGGTCGCGAGGAGGAACCCGATGCCGAGCAGGCGGCCCGCATCCACCTTCACTGCCTCGTCGAGCTCGGCCCGACCGCCGGCCAGGTAGCGCGCGGCGAGCGCGAGGCTTGCAACTGCGCCGCCGGCGAAGCCGCCACCAGGCGTGTTGTGGCCGGTAAAGAGCAGGAACAGCGAAGCGATGAGCAGCGCGTGGAACACGAGCCGCACGACGACCTCGAGAATGATGGAGCGGTTGTTCGGCGCGAGCGACTTGCCGGCGATGAGCCAGACCTTGCGACGCTCGCCCTGGAGCTTGTCGGCCTTGCCGAGCTTCTGACCCGCCGCGCTGACGGCCGCAAGGTCGATGGGCTCGGTCACGGGCCGCGCGGCGCGGAGGAAGCGCGGGCCGCGAGCGGCATCGACGCGAGAGCGGCCGCGGTTGTTGAGGTAGACGAGGCTGGCGACGCCGGTCGCAGCTGCGATCAGCACCGAGAGCTCACCCATCGTGTCCCAGCCACGAATGTCGACGAGCGTGACGTTGACGATGTTGGAGCCGTGGCCACCCTTGTAGGCGAACTCGGGGAAGAACGTCGAGTCCGGGACCGCCTGGCGTGAGGCGAGCGAGATCCAGGCGACGGCCGCGAGCACGAGTCCGACAGCACCACCGATGCTCCAGCGCAGCCACGAGGGCGGGTTCTTGAGCGCCTTCCCGTGACGGGCTGGGAGCCTGCGCAGCACCAGCACGAACACGACGAGCGTGATGGTCTCGATGAGCGCCTGCGTGATGGCAAGGTCGGGCGCACCGGAGAGCGCGAAGAGCGCGGCCATGCCGTACCCGGTGACGCCGACCAGGATGACGCCCTGGAATCGCTTCTCAGAGGTCGTTACGAAGAACGCGGCGAGCACCATGATCAGGATGATCGCGATCTCCTGCCAGCGGATCTCGGTCTCGAACGCAGGGATCGGGGTGTCCATCGTGAGCAGCGTGAACGCCGACGCGATGACGAACATGATGAAGATCGTCGCGAGGTAGAACGGCAGCGAACCGCGCTGCGTGGTCGCGGTGGTGCGTGCTGCGATGACGTCCACGACGCGCATCGTGGTCCAGTAGCCCCGGGACGATTCGATGAGCGGAGGCACCTTCGCCTGCGCCCGGGCCACGGGGGCGCGCCAGAGGAAGAGCAACCCACCGACGATGAACGTGCCGATCGTGATGAAGAGCGCGGGTTCAAAGCCGTGCCAGAGTGCCAGGTAGTAGGGCTTGACCCCGGGGAGCTCCGGCAGCGTGTCCGCGTACATCGCGAGCACCGGGTCGACGAGGCCAGAGGCGAAGCCGAGTCCCAGCGATGCGGCGACCAGGATGAGGGGCGAGAACATGAAGTCGAGGTGCTCTGGCACGTAGCGGACCCGCTCGACCTCCGGCTTCGACGCGAAGGCGCCGTAGAGGAAGCGTGCCGAGTAGGCGACCGTGAAGATGGTTCCGAGGACGACGCCGATGAGCGCGATCCATCCCCACACGTTTCCAGCTTCCCCGGCTTCGAGGAGGGCAGTGAGGATGGCCTCCTTGGCGACGAAGGTGAACATCGGGGGCACACCCGCCATCGCGGCGATCGCGAGCGCCGTCATCCAGAACAGCACGGGTGCCGCCTTCGCGAGGCCCGAGAGCTTGCGGATGTCGCGGGTCCCCGTGCGGTGGTCGATCATGCCGACGATAAGGAACAGGGCGGCCTTGAAGCATGCGTGCGCGATGACCATTGCGAGGCCGGCGAGCGCGGCGTCTCGAGTCCCAAAGGCGACGACGATCGTGAGCAGGCCGAGCTGGCTGACCGTGCCATAGGCGAGGATCAGCTTGAGGTCGTGCTGGCGCAGGGAGCGCCAGCCGCCGATGAGCATGGTCGCGACGCCGATGGTGATGAGCACTTCTCGCCAGCCGGGCATCTCCGCGAAGCCGGGCGCAAGGCGGGCGATGAGGTAGATACCTGCCTTGACCATTGCCGCGGCGTGGAGGTAGGCGCTGACCGGCGTGGGCGCGGCCATGGCGGCCGGGAGCCAGAAGTGGAACGGGGCGAGGGCCGACTTGGTCACGGCGCCAGAGAGCACCAGCATGACCGCCGTGATCGTGAAGCCGTCGAACGCGGGCGGGTTCGCGATGATCTCAGAGAGCAGCGAGGTGCCGGTCGACGCGTGCAGCATGACGAGACCAACGAGCATCGCCAGCCCGCCGAGGGTCGTGACGAGCAGTGCCTGCATGGCGGCACCGCGGCTTGCGCGCTTCGAGGAGTAGTGCCCGATGAGGAGGAACGAGAGCACGCTCGTCGCTTCCCAGAAGATGAAGAGCAGGTAGATGTCGTCGGCGAGCACAAGGCCGAACATGACTCCCGCGAAGGCGAGCAGCACGGCGGCGAACCGACCGATGTCGGGTTCGTCTGGCTTGAAGTAGCGGCCGCAGTAGATGAGCACGAGCGCGCCGATGCCGGTGACGATGAGCGTCATGATCCAGGCGAGCACGTCCATGCGCATCGCGATGGCGATGTCGATCTGCGGGATCCAGGGGATGCTTTCGGTCAGCACCTCGCCGCCCAGAACACGCGGGGCGAGCAGCGCAGTCCAGACAAAGGCGACGGCGGGGATGGCGGCGGCGACAAGGAACGTCACGTTCCGAAGCCACCTGTGGAGCACCGGGATCAGGATGCTCGCGCCGAGGAAGATAGCCAGGAACGCGATCATTCGGCCTCCTGGAGCTCATGCAGCGGTGTGGACGAATTCATTTTACCTGTCAGTTGGCAGTGCAGACGCTGAGTGCGCCGAGGCGGTCGTTGGACCGAGCCAAACTGGCCGGTCCGCGAGATGGAACACTTAACTGCATGACGATGCCGCACAGACCCGGTCCGACCGCATCGACGGCGAGAGCCCTCGCGCCCGATGCGGCGCGTGGCTTCGCGCTCCTCTTTATCGCGATCGCCAACCTCACCGCCTATCTCTACGGGCATGAGCCGGGCATCCTCTTCCGCCCCGTCGACGCCAGCGGCCTCGATCGAGTCGCGGACGTCGTCGGGGCGCTCTTCATCGACAATCGCAGCTTCCCCCTCTTCTCGTTGCTCTTCGCCTACGGGATGCACCAGCTCCTGGCCCGCGAGGCGGGACGCGGAACTCCGTGGCCGGTCGCCCGATCGCTGCTGCTGCGCCGCAACCTGTGGCTGCTCGTCTTCGGTGTCGCCCACGGCTTTCTCCTCTTCATGGGCGACATCATGCACACCTACGCGCTCGCCGGCTTCCTCCTGGTGCTCGTCGTGCGCGCGCCCAACTGGGTCCTGTGGACCGTGTTCGGCGTGACCACGCCGCTCATGGTCTTCCTCGGCAGCAACGACGCGTTCGCCGCATCCGGGTTCGACATCCAGACCGGCCCCATCATGCCGTCGGCGATCGCCGAGACGCTCGGACAGGCGCAGCTCGACCGCCTCGGCGAGTTCTCGGGCGTCCTCCTGTTCTCCCCGATCCTCGCCATCTCCCTGATGCCGCCGATGATGCTCGGGCTACTGATGGCGAGGGCGCAGCTGCTCGAGCGTCCGTGGGAGCACCCCCGCGTCGTCGCGACCATCGCGGCCGTCGGCGTGCTTGGTGCGATCGTTGCCGGACTGCCCTTCGCCTCGGGACTGGCGTTCGGGTTCACCCCCGGGCCCGAGTGGTTGGGCGCAGGCATGTTGCACTCCGCGTCCGGAATCCTCGCCGGTGCCGGCTACGCGGCGCTCTTTGCACTGCTTTCTTCGAAACGGCAGCGGTCCGGCGCGGGCCCAGGTGTGCTCCTCGGGAGCCTCACCGCCCTCGGCAAGCGATCCATGTCCGGCTATCTCGCGCAGTCCGTGATCTTCCTCGCCCTCATGCCCGCCTGGTCACTGGGCCTCGGAGGCACTATCGGCACGGGCGGCGCACTGCTGGTCGGCACCGGCGCCGGGCTGGTGACGGTGGTCGGCGCGGTCGTGCTGGAACGCGCCGGGAAGCCCGGCCCCGCGGAGTGGGCGATCCGACGCCTCAGCTACGGGCGACCTCCCGCGAGCGCCGCCGTACGATAAGCCGCATGCAGACGAAGAGGCTCTACCGCGACGGCCGACGTGTCAGCGGTGAGCACTCGCTGACGAATCTCGCTGAGCATCGGGCGGCCGGTGATTGCACCATCTGGGTCGACCTCACGCTCGACGAGGACCAAGCGCTCGACGAGCTCGCGTCGCTCCTCGATCTGCACGAGCTGGCCGTCGAAGACGCGAGGTCGCATCTCGAACGGCCGCGCCTCGCGCGCTTCGACTCGCACCTACTCCTCACCCTGTCGAGCTCGGCGTGCGACGAGGAGGGTGCCGTCACGCTCTCGCGGCTGACCGCGTTCATCCTGCCCGGCATCCTCATCACCGTGCATGAGGCCGGGTTCCCGATCGAGGCCGTCGCGCAGCGGCTCGACGAGAACGAGGAGCTGTCGACGCACGGGGTTCCCTGGCTCGCCTGGGGCCTCCTCGACGTCGTCGTCGACAGCCACACCGATTCCGTCGAGCGGCTCGACGAGGTCATCGAGGCCCTCAGCGACGGACTCTTCAGTGAGCGCCCCGACACGAACGAAGTGCAGCGGCGCGCGTTCACGCTCCGCCGCAGCGTCTCGAAGCTGCGTCACGCGACACTCCCGCTCAAGGAGGTCATCTCGCTCCTCATCCACCAGGGAGAGGAGAAGGTCGCGTCGCAGCTCCGCCCCTACTTCGCGGACGTTGCCGACCACGCCGGGCTGGTCGCGGACTGGTCGGAGACGCTCGCAGAGCACATCTCCACGGCCATCGAAACGAGCATCGCTCTCCAGGGCAACAAGATGAACGAGATCATGAAGAAGGTCACCGGGTGGGCCGCGATCATCGCCGTACCCACCGCCATCACGGGCTTCTTCGGCATGAACGTCGACTTCCCCGGCCACAACGAGGTCGAGGGTCTCATCGCCTCGGTTTCCCTCGTGATCGGGTCGTCCGTCGTCCTCTACATCGTCTTCAAGAAGCGCGACTGGCTGTAGGCACACCGGCACGCTGCGCGCCGCTTGTGCCTGAGAAAACTCGGGATGGGTTCGTCATCTCGGGATGGGTAACAACCCATCCCGAGATGACGAACCCATCCCGAGTGTGGATGAGGCTAGCCGGCCGGCTACGCCGTGACGCGCTCCTGCTCGATGACCTGCGCGCTCTTCGCGTCGCGCGAGTGGTCGGTGGAGCCGTGCACGTCCTCGTTCATGGTCGACTCGTCGAACGGGGCGCCTCCGCCGAGGACCAGGTCGACTCGCTCCTTGTCGATCTCCTTCGTCCAGGTTCCGACGAGCACCGTGGCGACCGCGTTGCCGGTGAAGTTCGTGAGGGCACGCGCCTCCGACATGAAGCGGTCGATGCCGACGATCACGCCGACGCCGTCGACCAGGTCGGGACGGTGGGCCTGGAGGCCACCTGCGAGCGTGGCGAGGCCAGCGCCCGTGACGCCTGCCGCACCCTTCGAGGCGATCATCATGAAGACCAGCAGCGAGACCTGCTCGCCGATCGACAGCGGCGTTCCCATCGCGCTGGCGATGAAGAGCGACGCCATCGTCAGGTAGATGGCCGTGCCGTCGAGGTTGAACGAGTAGCCCGTGGGGATCGTGATGCCGGCGACCGACTTCGAGACACCGACGTGCTCCATCTTCGCGATGAGGCGGGGCAGCGCGACCTCGCTCGAGGAGGTCGAGACGATGAGGAGGTACTCGCGGCCGAGGAACTTCATGAGCTTGAAGATGTTGACGCGGGCGACGAGCCAGAGCAGCGTGCCAAGCACGACGACGATGAAGAGCGCGCAGGTGATGTAGAAGGCGATCATGAGCGTGCCGAGCGCGATGACCGCGTCGATGCCCGTCGCTCCGACGACCGCGGCGATAGCTCCGAACGCGCCGACCGGGGCAGCCCACATGATCATGCCGAGCACTCGGAAGACGAGCGCCTGGATC
Organism: Pseudoclavibacter helvolus; assembly: GCF_049707175.1. Classification (GTDB taxonomy): domain Bacteria; phylum Actinomycetota; class Actinomycetes; order Actinomycetales; family Microbacteriaceae; genus Pseudoclavibacter; species Pseudoclavibacter helvolus_A. The sequence goes on from NZ_JBNAFM010000021.1 coordinate 20,890, forward strand.
TGAGCGATCGCGTCGATGATCGGCGCAGCCTTGGCGCCCATCTTCTGCAGGCCGAACCCGAGCAGCAGCGCGACGAACAGCACCTGCAGGATGCTGCCGTCGGTCAGTGACGAGAACAGCGACGTGGGGATGATGCCGAGCAGGAAGTCGACCGTGCCCTCGCTCTTCGCCGCATCCGCCTCGTAAGAGGCGTTCGCGATGTTGAGGCCCTCACCGGGGTGGATGAAGTTACCGACGACCATGCCGATCGCCAGGGCGAAGGTCGACATCGTGATGAAGTAGACGAGCGCGAGCCCACCGACCTTGCCGACGGTGGCGGCCTTCGCGATCGAACCGACGCCGAGGACGATCGTGCAGAAAATGATGGGGGCGATCATCATCTTGATGAGTGCCACGAAGGCCTCGCCGATGGGCTTGAGTGCCTTCCCGAACTCCGGGAAGACGAGGCCGACGGTGATGCCGGCGACCACGGCGATGATGACGGCGATGTAGAGCCAGTGCGTCTTGTCGATACCGCGTCGACGCGGGGCGGGAAGTCCCTTTTCGGGACGGCGCTGAGTTGCAGATGACATGGCAGATCTCTCCTTTGAGATCCGACGCGATGTGCGTCGGGAACTATGGATCGAGCATCCGCTCACCGACGCGACCCTCGCGACTTGCGTTCATACTGTTTTCACCGCGCCTCCCGAAAGCAGGAGCAGGCGTGGTCCGCCCATCGACGCTGAGGAGGCGCCATGCGATTCGCAAGCTGGAGCGTCGCCACGCGGCTGTTCGTGCTGCAGTTCGTCGCCATCCTCGCGCTGACCGGCATCGGCGTTGCCATCGTGTGGGCGGATGCGCGTCGCGAGGCAGAGGACGACGCCGCGCTGCGGAGCGTGGCCGTCGCCGAGACGATCGCCCACGACCCGTTCGTTGTCGAGCAGCTGCAGACCGCCGACCCGAGCAGCAGCCTCCAGCCGTACGCCATCGGCATCTCCGACTCCACCGGCATCGACTTCATCACGATCATGGACACCGACCGGGTGCGCATCACGCACCGCAACCCCGAGGAGATCGGTCGACTCTTCCAGGGCAACATCGACGCGGCACTCGCCGGCTCGACGTTCACCGAAACCTACACGGGCACGCTCGGCCCCTCCGTCCGTGCCGTGGCCCCGATCGCCGACGACGGCGAGATCGTGGCGCTCGTCTCCGCCGGCGTCACCGTCTCGAACGCGCACGTCGCAACGGGCTCCCGCATCGCCCTCATACTCTGGTCGGCGCTCGGCGCCCTCCTCATCGGCGGCACAGGCGCCTGGGCGTTGAGCCGATATCTGCGCCGGGTTACCGACAACCGCGGCCCGGAGGACCTCGCCCGAATGTTCGCCTACTACGAGGGCGTGCTCCGTTCCATCGATGAAGGGCTCGTGCTCATCGACACCAAGGGGCGCATCGCGCTCACCAACGTCGTCGCATCCGAGTACTTGGGGCTTCCGCCGTTCGACCCGCAGGCGACCCCCGTTCCCGTCGCTGATCTCGATGTTCCCGACATCCTGCGTGACGTCCTCCTGAGGGCGGATGCCGTGGTCGACGAGATCGTCGTCACCGAGCGGCACGTGCTCGTCGTGAACAGCGAGGCCGTCGCGACCCGCGGGCCGGGTCAGGATGCACCGCGCTTCGCGGGAACCGTGGTCACGTTGCGTGACCACTCGCGCATCGAGGAGTTGAGCGGCGAGCTCGAGACGTCGCAGACCCTCGCGGCGGCGCTGCGCTCGCAGGCGCACGAGTTCGCGAACCGCCTGCACACCATCATCGCCCTCATCGAGCTCGGCCGCCCTGACGAGGCGATGCGGCTCGCGAGCTCGACGCTCGACGTCAGCCAAGAGCTCGCCGACCGCCTCGTGCGCGCCATCGAGGACCCGGTCCTCGTCGCGCTGCTGCTCGGGAAGTCCGCGCAGGCCGACGAAATGGACGTGCGCTTCGAGTTGCACCTCCCCGAGCGGGTTCCCGCGAGCGCCTCGGCGAGAGACCTCATCACGATCGTCGGTAACCTCATCGACAACGCGCTCGAGGCCGCGCGCGCAACGCCCGCGCCCGCGGTCCGTGTGTTCGTCGAGGAGCTCGACGCCGAGGTCCTCATCGAGGTGAGCGACAGCGGCAACGGACCAGACCCGGAGTTCCTCGACCGGATCTTCGAGTTCGGCGTCTCCGGCAAACCGGGCAAGGGCCGCGGCGTGGGGCTCGCGCTCGTGCGCCAAGCGGTCCGTCGGGCGGGCGGCAGCATCGAGGTCGACGGCTCCGCGTTCACCGTGTGCCTGCCCGTGCAGGCCCAGGAGCCAGCCATCGCGGCGCCAGCGAGAGAGGGGCAAATCGTAGATGGCCGATGAGCAAGAAGGCCGGGCTTCCCTCCTCCAGGTGCTGGTCGTCGACGACGAGGCGCTCACGGCGCAGGCCCACGCGTCCTACGTCGACCGACTCCCGGGCTTCCGCGCCGTGGGCGTCGTCAGCACCGCATCCGCTGCGATCCTCGCCGTCAGAGCGGCCGCCACCGGCGACGCGGAGCGCATCGACGTGGTCCTCCTCGACATCAACATGCCGGATGCGACGGGGATCGACGTCGCTCGGCGCCTCCGCACAGAAGGCCACGACGTCGACATCATCGCCGTCACCGCCGTTCGCGAAGCCACGACCGTCAAGCAGGCCGTCTCGCTCGGCATCGCCCACTATCTCCTCAAGCCGTTCACGTTCCAGACCTTCGCCGAGAAACTCGAAGCGCTCAGGGAGTACCGCGCCGGGCTCTTCGACCATGTCGTCTCGAGCCAGGACGAAGTCGACCAGACCCTGGCGTCCCTCCGCCAGGCCACCCATCAGACGTCCCTGCCGAAAGGTCTCACAAGCGAGACGCTCGCGAGCGTCGTCGCCGCGCTCCGCGACCTGGCACCCGAGACGGGCATCTCCGCGAAGGAGCTCTCGGAACGTCTGACGCTGTCCCGGGTCACCGCGCGGCGGTACCTCGAGCACCTCGTCGAGACATCCGCCGCCGAGCGCACCCCCAGGTACGGGACGCCCGGCCGGCCCGAACTCGAGTACCGCCTCGCCTAACCGCTTCCGCGCTTCGTCACCTTTCGGACAGCCGGGAGGAGTAATCTCCGGAAAATGATCACCGTCGGCATGAGCACCTCCTGCACGTTTCCGAAGTCTGTCGAGACGTCCTTCCAGATAGCTCGCGATGCGGGCTTCGACGGAATGGAGATCATGATCTCGACCGACCAGACGTCACGCAGTGTGGATGCGCTGAAGCGCCTCATCGACAGGTACCAGCTCCCCGTGCTCGCCGTGCACGCTCCCGTGCTCCTGTTCACGCAGTTCGTGTGGGGCAGGGACCAGCGCACGAAGCTGCAGCGCTCGGCCGAGCTGGCACGCGACATCGGCGCCTCCACGGTTGTTGTCCACCCACCGTTCCGCTGGCAGTCGGGGTACGCGGAGAACTTCCTCGACATCGTCCGCGAGATCAACGCAGACACCGGCACTGAGATCGCCGTCGAGAACATGTTCCCGTGGAAGGTCTCGGGCCGGGCCTTGCAGGCGTACAAGCCGGGCATCGACCCGGTCGACATGGACTGCGACGCCATCACCCTCGACTTCTCGCACGCCGCCCTCTCCGGGCGCGACTCACTACAGATGGCGAAGGCTGCGGGCGACCGGCTCCGGCACATCCACCTCTGCGACGGCCAGGCGCCAGAAGCGAACGACAAGCTCTTCGACGAGCACCTCGCGCCGGGCCAAGGCGGTCAGCCCGTCGCCGAGACGCTGCAGTACCTCGCGTCGATCGGCTGGTCAGGCCACGTCGTCGCCGAAGTCAACACTCGCAAGGCCAAGAACGAGGCCGACCGCCTGCGCATGCTTCGGGAGACCGTCGCCTTCGCGCACGAGCACCTGCAGCTGGGCCGCGCGGTCCCCGACGCCGTCTAACGCCCGCTCCAGTCTCCCACTCCCGTTTCGGGATGGGTTTCTCACCTCGAGATGGGTTGCAAGCCATCCCGAGATGAGGAACCCATCCCGAGACTTTGGCTCTCGCATACGACAGCGCTGGGCCCGAAAAGGTGCGGCCGCCCCGAGACGTGCGCTACCCCGAGACGCGTGGCCGGCCCGCGCAGCGCGGTGCTACGCGGCGACGAGTTCCGGACGCCCGGCGGCGAGGCCGGCGACCAGCGCCGGCTTCGACCGCCGCCTGCGCCCGATGACGAGACTGGCGGCCGCGAACCCGACGGCGCCGATGACGATCATGCCGATGGCGGCCGTGACGACTCCGGATGCGCTGCCGCCCGAGTAGGCGAGCTGCAGCCCGGCGGCGAGGTGGGTTCCCGGCAGCAGGCCCGACAGCGTCTCGACGAACGGCGACTTCAGTTCGAGCGGCACGAGGCCCCTGATGGCGAGCACCTGGATGCTCAGGAGCCCGATGGAGGCGACGGCCGCGGCGCGTCGGCCCCAGAGCGTTGTGAAAAGCAGGTGGATGCCGATGAGCGCGATCGCGCACAGGGCGCCGAGCCCAAGCGTTGCGAACGCCGCCATGACGGGGACCGCGAGGAACCCGTGGGCGATGACGAGCACGGCGAAGAGCACGACCGCCAGCGGGAGGAGCATGCGCTTGGTCGCGTCGAGCAGGATGCGCCCGTTTGAGGCCATGGAGGCGTAGGCCTCGGTCGGCACGAGCCGGCGCATGAGCGTGGTTGCGAGTGCGGCCAGCCAGAGCGTCAGGGGCAGGATGAGGGCGGTGAGGATCTCGCCGAAGCTGACCTCGTGCTGCATGGTCGTGTTCGCCTCGATCGGGTTCGCGACGACGCCCGCGAGCGCTTCTGGGTCGCCGACGGCGTTCTCCGCCTGCGCGGCGCCGTCGTTGAGCCCGGTCGACAGCTGGGTCGCTCCCGAGGTGAGTTCGCCGACGCCGTCTTGGATGGGTGCGACGCCGTCGGCGAGCTGCTGCTGTCCGTCGCGGAGCTGGCCGAGCCCGGTGGCGAGGGCGCTGGCGCCCGTCTGGAGCTCGGTGCCTCCCGTGGCGAGCTGGGATGCGCCGCGCTCGAGCTCGTCGCCGGCCGTCACGAGGTCGGACGCGCCGCTGGTGAGGCCGCTCGAGCCTGCCGAGAGCTGCGTGGCTCCCGTGTTGAGCTGGTCGATGCCGTCGGCAAGGGTGACGAGTCCCGCGCCGAGCTCGGTGAGCCCGGAGGCTCCTTCGGTGACGGCGGTGAGCTCCCCCGTCGCGTTGTCGAGCGTGTCGACGAGGCCGTCCACGCCGCCCGTCGTGCCCGCGAGCGCGGTGAGTTGCGCCTCGCACTCGCTCTTGAGGGTGGGGTCGGCGAGCGCCGCGCACCAGGCGACGAGCCCTTCCGTCGAGTCGTTGAGCGCGACGAGCACCGGCCGGATGTCGTTCTGGTAGGTGGCAGTGCCTTGCGTGACCGCCGTCGAGTATGCCTCGAGCTGTGCGCCGGCGCCTTGGAGCTGCTGCCCGCCGTCGCGGAGCGTCGGCGTCTGCAGGGCCAGCTGCCCGACGCCCGCCGCGAGCTGATCTGCCCCGCTGGTGTACTGCGTGATGCCTGCCGACAGCTGGTCGACGCCGCCCGTGTACTGGGTGACGCCGCTCGAGAGCTGGCTCACGCCCGAGACGTAGGTCGTCACTCCGCTCGACAGCTCGGTCGCCCCGTCGGCGCTCTGCGTGAGCCCTGTCCCGAGCTCGCGCTGCCCGTCTGAGAACTGCGCGAGGCCGGTGCCGAGCTGCGTGCCTCCGTCGGCGAGCAGGGCGGCACCGTCGGCGGCGTCTCGCAGCGACGAGGCCGTCTGGCCGATGCCGTCGAAGAGCTGCACGGCCACCATCTCGGTGACCTGCGTGCCGAACTGGGCGGTGAGCGCATCCGCGAGTCCGTTGGCGATCGCGGGCGACAGGTAGTCGTGCGATTGGTCGGTGGTCACGTCGATCGTGGCCGGGGTGGCCCCGTCGTCCGCGATGCCGGCGATGCGCGCCGAGAAGTCATCTGGGATCGTCACGACGACGTACGCGGAGCCGTCCTCGAGTGCGGCCCGAGCGGTGTCGGCGTCGGCGAGCTGCCAGTCGAATCCGGTCGGCGTTTCGGGGTCGGTGAGCGCGCTGACGACGAGTCGTCCCGCGATGACCGTCGTCTCCGTGCCGTCTGGTCCGGTCATGGTCTGCAGCTCGTCGTTGTTCACGATCATGGCGGGGATCGCCGCGGTGCGCGCCTCGGCGCCGGCGAGCCCCGCGAAGTAGGCTCCCGCGGCGAAGAGCGGAACGAGGATCGCGACGAGCAGGTTGCGCAGGCGCCTGCGGCGCAGCGCGGTGCGGTCGGCCGTGACGGCGTGGAGGACGGCGGCGCTCATGCGAGTGCTCCCTTGTGCGTGCTAGTTGCTTCGAGATCTTGGGCCGACGCGTCGGCGGATGCGCGTGGCGGGGCGTCGAGGCGGATTCGGCCGGCGGGGCGCCTCACCTTTCCCACGATGGATGCGGCATCCAGGCCGGCGGGGAGTCCGAGCACGAGCGTCGTGTCTGCCGGGGCGAGTGCGCTCGTCTCGGCGAGCAGCGCGCCGGCGAGTCGGGTGGTCGACTCGGGGTCTGCGCCCGGACCGAGGTCGAGGATGAGCACCTCGGGTCGCTCGGCGAGCGCGATGCGCGCGAGCGCGACTCCTCTTGCGGCGGGACGAAGCTCACCGAGGGTCGTTCCCGCGCGGACACCCGGGGAGCCGTCTCGCAGCCTGGTCGCCGCGGCCGCCAGCTCGGCTACTCCCTGCTGGATGAGTGCTTCCGGCACTGGCCCGGCGACGGAACCGCGCCCGAGTCGCAGCCGCTCCTCGAGGAGTGCGCCCACGGTGAGCTCGGCCGATCTCGCGTCGAGCGTGGCCGCGTCGACGACGGCGACCCGCCGCATGAGCGCGCCCTCGTCGCCGGGTGTGAGGTGCCCGTGCGCGTGCGCGTGCCCGCTGACCGGCGCGATACGCCCCGCGAGCGTCGCGGCCAGCAGTCTGCGCTCAGCGAGTCGCCCTTCGACGAGCAGCACGCCGCCGCGCCCGATGCCACCGGTCACGGGCCGGGTCGCGTTGGATTCCGTCCCGGCGACGAGGCTCGCCATGGCGATGCCGTCCTGCTGGCCTTGCATCCATTCGACGTTCTGGCGGTAGTGGCGAAGGTGCTCCCCTTCGACGTCGAGGTCGGGCAGGATGCGGTCGAGCCACCGCGGGAGCGTCCAGGCGCGCGAGCCCAGCATCGTCATGATGGCGGGGACGAGGGTCATGCGGACGAGGAAGGCGTCGAAGAAGATGCCGGCGGCGAGACCGAGCGCGATCGCCTTGATGACTCCTGCTCCCTCGGGCACAAACGCAGCGAAGACGAAGAACATGATCAGCGCCGCCGCGGTGACGACGCGCGCGCCGTTTGCGAATCCTGTCTCGACCGCGTCCCTGGCGTTGCCGCTGCGCACGTACGCCTCGCGCATCCCGGAGACGAGGAAGACCTCGTAGTCCATGGCCAGTCCAAAGATGATCGCCATGAGCAGGATCGGCATAAAGCTGATGATCGGGCCGGGCACGACGTGCAGCGCGTCGGCGAACCAGCCCCACTGGAAGATCGCCACGACCACGCCGAAGGCGGCGAAGACGCTGAGGAGGAAGCTCAGCGCTGCCTTGAGCGGGACCAGGATCGACCGGAACACCATCATGAGCAGGAAGAAGCTGAGCCCGACGACGACGGCGGCGAACGGCAGCAGTGCACGATTCAGACGGTCGGAGATGTCGAGCGCAATGGCGGTGGCGCCCGTCACCGAGGTCACCATGCCGGTCTCAGCCTCAAGCTCGTCGCCGAGATCGCGAATCTCGCCGACGACGCGCAGCGTCTCGTCGTCGTCCGGCCCGGTGCTCGGCACGACCTGGATGATGGCGGAGTCGATCGTCAGGTTGGGCAGCGGGTCGCCGACGGTGTCGACCCCGTCGACCTCCGCCACCCGGTCGGCGATGAGCTGCAGATCATCCAGCAGGGTCTCGTTGTCGCCCTGCGTGATGTCGACCATGACGATGAGGGGTCCGTTGGCTCCGGGCCCGAAGTGCTCCGAGACGAGGTCGTAGCCGACGTGCGCCACGCTGTCCTCGGGCTCGGACGCCCCCGAGGGCAGCGCGAGCTTGAGGTCGAGCGCGGGGATCGCGAGGGTGCCGAGGATGGCGACCACCGCGAGCGCGAAGGCCAGCGGCGCCCGCATGACCAGGCGCACCCAGCGGCGACCGATCGTCGGCTTGGCGTCTGCTCCCGTCTCGCGACGGAAGGCGCGCGACCCTGCCTTCGGGCGCATCCGCTCGCCGGCGAAGCCGAGCAGTGCCGGCACCAGCGTGACCACCGCGGCCATGGCGGCGAACACCGCCGCCGCCGCCGCGATCCCCATGACGCTGAGGAACGGGATGCCGACGATCATCAGCCCGAGCAGCGCGATCATGACGGTGACCCCGGCGAAGACGACGGCGTTGCCCGCCGTGCCGACGGCGGTGGCGGTCGACTCCTCGGCATCCATGCCGTTCGCGAGCTGGGTCCGGTGGCGCGAGACGACGAAGAGGGCGTAGTCGATTCCGACGGCGAGGCCGATCATGACCGCGAGCAGCGGCGTCGCGCTCGAGACGACGACGAACTTGGCGGCGAAGAGGATGCCGCCCATCGTGACGCCGACGCCGACGATGGCGGATGCGAGCGGCAGACCGGCGGCGAGGACGGACCCGAAGGTCACGAGGAGCACGATCGCCGCGAAGACCACGCCGACGATCTCGGTCGGCGTCAGCCCGTACTCGAGGTTCTGGAAGATCTGCCCATCGAAGCCGACCTGCAGGCCAGCGCTCTCGAGCGAGGTGCCGATCTCGGTCACCTCGACCACGAGTTCCTCGCTGATGTCCTCGCTCGTGCCGTCGAACTGCACTCGGATGATGCCCGCTTGCCCGTCGTCGGACACCGCATCGGTCGCGTACTCCGAGAACGGCGAGAGCGCCTGGCTCACGCCGTCGAGCTCGCCGAGCCGGTCGGCGGCGGCGTCGATCGCGTCCTTGGAGGCGGCGTCTTCGACCGACTCGCCCTCCGGCGCCACGACGACGACGCTGGCGCTCGCGCCCGCAGCTTCGGGAAACACTTCGCCGAGCCGGTCGAGCGCGGCCTGCGACTGCGTGCCAGGAATGGCAAACGATTCCTTGAGTGTCCCGCCCGCGCCGAGCCCGACGCCGAGGGCGACGCCCAGGAGGAGGACCCACGCGCCGAGCACGCGCCACGGGCGCCGGTAGGAGCCCCTGGCGATTCGGAAGAGGAGGAGAGCCATGGTTCGTGTCCTGCCTGTCGACTACCGGCGCGTGGCCGAGATGAAGGTGAGTGCGGCGACGAGTTCGTCGCGCGTCGGCTCCTGCGTTCGCGCGCCTCCTGGGATGTTCTCGTTCGCGAGGCAATAGGTCACCCCTGCGAGGCCGATGGCGATGCGCAGCGACCGGTCCGGGTCGTCGTCGGAGAGCGCGTCGACCAGGCGCTGAATGACGGGATCGACGCGGCTGGCGATGAACTCGCCGGCGCCGGTGCTGCGGTGGTTCACGAACATGTGCACGGCGAGGCGGTGCTGCAGGAGAAAGTCGACGAAGGGGCCGACAAGCCGCTCGTCTTCAGCCCCGATATCGAGGTGCTGCAGCGAGTCGACGAGCTGCTCGAATGCGCCGAGGGCCTCGAGCACGGCTTGCTCGAAGAGCCCCTGCTTCGACCCGAAGTGGTAGAGCAGGTTCGCCTTCGTGTACCCGGCCTTGCGTGCGATCTCTTGCAGCGAGGCACCCTCGTAGCCGTGCGCGGCGAACTCGACGAGTGCCGCCTGCTTCAGCAGGTCGGTCGGCAACTGGCGCGAGGTGGGTGGATGCGCGGGCTGCTCGACGGTAGGAGGGAGATCCTGGGCAGACTCTGAGGGGCGCGGGTGCTCGGTCACCCGCAGAGTCTATTGACCGAACGGTCAGACTTCAACCGATCGGTCAGGAACAACGCGACCCGATCGCCTCACGGGACATGCGGCGGACCTCACGAATCGGCCAGGCGACCCCGCTACTCTGGCGGCGTCAACCAGAAGGGCGGCGCGGTCCCAGCGACGCACCCCCGACACGAGCAGGGAGCGGAACCCATGCGCAAATTCCTCACCAACGGAGCGATCCTGTCGTCGGTCTTCGGCATCGTCAGTGTCTTCCGACAGACGTCGATGGAGACGAAGCGCTGGCGCGCAGTGCTCATCTGGCTCGCCTGGGGCATCTCGACGGCACTCGCGATCAGCGCCGTTATGGACGACGCGAACCAGAAGAAGCTCGAGCTGGACTAATATTCCGCAGGGCGTGCGGCGTGTCTGTCGACACGCCGCACGAACGACGCGAGACTAGTGCTGTCTCATTCTGGGGCCAGATCATCTGACCCCAGGCAAGAGCCTACAAACCCGGTGCAGAAAGGGGACTCCGTGTTCGGTTGGTTCCGCAAGCGGCGACACCCCGAGGGTGACGCCCCGTCGACGACAGAGTCGACGCAGTCGACCCAGCAGCCCGGAGCGGCGGTCCCGCCCGCGCTCCCCCAGCCACAGCCCGGCGCCGTCCCGGCCCCGATCCCAGCCGCCTCAGCACCATCGGCACGTCCGGCCATGCCGCTCGGCGGCCACCCCAACTTCTCTGGCCTCGAGCGACCCAGCAGCGAGCTGGAGCCGCCCCGCCTCCTCGAGCCGAGCGCCATCATGAGCGACGAAGCCCGCGAAGAGCTCACGATGCTGCTCGACGACATGTTCGGCGCCGAGGGCCGCTACCGGCTCGAGTGGCGCCCCGACCGCGAACCCGGCGACGATGCCATGTTCTCGGAGATCATGGTGGCAGACCTGGTCCGACGCATCCAGAACACCCTCGGCTCGGTCGCAGCGCTGGAAGCAGGGCAAGAGGCCCCCGCACGCCTCGCACCGGTGAGCGAACAGGAGCGGCAGCGGGCCATCGAGACGTTTCTCAAGCCAGAAGAGTCACTCGAAGACCTCGTCGAGACAGTGACCCCTCGCCCCGCCGACATCGCTGCGCACGCGTCGGCACCGCGCAAGATCGCCTAAGCCGAGCGCCACTGTCAGACACTGACGCACAGCAACGCCACACACAGCAAAGAACCCCGGTCCGAGTTTCGGACCGGGGTTCTTTGCTGTGCGCGGCGACCGCGACTAGAGCGCGAAGTAGGGCAGCAGACCCGCGAAGACGACGGCGACCACAACGAGGTACCAGACGATGACGATCGTGACCAGGTACGGTGCGAGCTTGCGCCCCACACGCTGCGCGCCGGCACCGAGGTGGCCGTGCGCGAGGTTGAAGATTGTGCCGGTCGTGACGAGCGGAATCGTCGCCGCCCAGATGATCATGCACCAGAGGCACAGTCGAGCGAGCTCGAAGGCGCTGTACCACTGCAGGTAGCTCACGAGCGCAGCGGCGCCGACGAGGCCGACCTGGAAGGCGACCCAGAACCACCGGCGGTACCCGGCGCCGGCGAAGATGCCGGCGCCGATCGCGACCGTCACGGAGAACGCGACGAGACCGATGATGATGTTCGGGAAGCCGAGGATCGCGCCAGCAGAGGATTGCATGGCTGGCCCGCAGGTGACGAAGAGGCTGAGGTCGCAGACGAGCGCTTCGCTTGGTGCCTGCAACTTGTGGATGTACTCGACGGTCAGGAAGAAGCTTGCGAGCAACCCGACGCCGCCGAAGACGACGAGCGCCCACGCGACGGTCCTGGGCGTGCGGACGAGCCAGGGCAGCTTGGATGCGCCACCCTGCTCGTCCTCGGCAGCTTCAGCCAGTTCAGGTGAGCTCGTCACGTTGCGCCGCTACTCGCCCGTGTTCGCGGTGCCGACGAGACCCATGAGGTCCTCGGCAGTTGGAGGCGTTTGCTGCAGCTCTCCGTCTATGAAGATGCTCGGCGTGCCGGAGACCCCGGCCTCACGCGAGGCCGCGGTGTTCGCGGCGGCCCACCCGGAGAACTCTCCGTTGGTCGCAGCCGCGAGTGCCTCGCTGTTGGTCACTCCGAGCTGGCTGAGCGCCGAGGAGTAGTCGGCGGGGCCCCAGTTCGACTGGGTCTGCGCGGGGATGCCGAAGAGGCCGTCGTGCACCGCGAAGAACGCGGACGGCTCGTAGGCGACGGTGGAGGCGATGGCCGCCGCCGCCTCAGCCCCGTACGGCGCGACGATGTTGATGGCGTGGTAGGTGACCTGGGCCTCACCTGCGGCCACGAGGTCGTTGTAGACCGCGCCGGTCTGCTCGTGGTAGTCCACGCAGTGCGGGCACGAGTAGTCGTAGTAGTAGTCGATCTTGACGGGAGCGTCTGCCGCTCCCACGACGATCGCCGAGTTGTCGACGACCTCGATGGGCTGTTCGACGCTGGAGCCGTCGAGACGCTGCACGGCGACAGTGCCGTCGGCCGTGAGCTCGATCTTCTTGCCGAACCAGGTGGAACCGAACACGGCGAGGAGCACGATGGCTCCGAGCACGACGACAGCGCCGACGATGATGCCGAGCTGCGTCAGCACGCGCGTGCGCTTGGCGCGCGCTTCCTCCTGCTTGCGGATGGCGTTGGCCTCCTCGCGAAGCTTTTGGATGTGTTCGCGGTTCTTGTCTGCCATTGCGGCTCTCCTCGGGTTCGACGACCGGCGTCATTGTACGTGAGATCATTTTGTGACCTTCACATACATACTTGCGGCCACAACTATTACATTGTGCACCCCAAGACCGCGATCCCCCTCAGAGAGCAGCTGCCGTGAGTTCCATGTTCCGTTCGCTCCGGGAACGGAACTACCGCATCTGGTTCGCGGGCTCGCTCACCTCCAACGTGGGCACGTGGATGCAGCGCACCGCGCAGGCTTGGATCGTCCTGACGGAGCTCACTGACAACGACGCGACAGCGCTCGGCGTCGTCATGGCACTGCAGTTCGGCCCCCAGCTCCTCCTCGCGCCGTACGCCGGCGTCATCGCCGATCGCTTCTCGAAGCGCAAGGTGCTCATCTGGACCCAGGCGGTGATGGCGGTCCTAGCCCTCGCACTGGGCGCGATCGTCACCGCCGGCGTCGCCGAGCTCTGGCACGTCTACGTCTTCGCCCTGCTGCTCGGCTGCGCCGCCTCCCTGGACGCACCAGCGCGCCAGGCGTTCGTCTCCGAGGTGGTTGGCCTCAAGCTGCTCTCGAACGCCGTAGCGCTCAACTCAGCATCGTTCAACGGGGCGCGGATGCTCGGCCCGGCCGTTGCGGGCGTGCTGACCGTGCTCATCGGGGCCGGACCGGTGATCCTCGTCAACGCGCTCACCTACTTGGCGACGATCGCGGCGCTCCTGGCGATGCGCACCTCCGAGCTTCTGCCCGCTCCCCCGTCGAGACGCGGCCGCGGCCAGATCCGGGAGGGGGTCCGCTACGTCGCGGGACGCCCCGACATCATCGCCGTCCTCGTGCTCGTGTTCCTCCTCGGCACCTTCGGGCTGAACTTCCCGATCTACACCGCCACCATGACGACCATGGAGTTCGGCGGCGGTGCCGACAGCTTCGGATTCCTGTCCTCGATCCTCGCCGTCGGCTCGCTCGGTGGGGCGCTGCTTGCGGCGAAGCGGGAGCGGGCCCGCTTCCGCGTGCTGCTCCTGTCGAGCGGGTTCTTCGCACTGAGCTGTCTCGCCGCTGCGCTGGCTCCCACCTTCTGGCTGTTCGCCATCGCCCTGGTCCCCATCGGCTTCACGTCGCTCAGCGCAATCACGACGGCGAACGCGCTGGTGCAGGGCAGCGTCGAGCCTTCGATGCGCGGACGCGTGCTCTCGCTCTACATGGCGATCTTCCTCGGCGGCACCCCGGTCGGGGCCCCGGTGATGGGATGGATCGTGGAGCTGCTTGGGCCGCGCGCGGCCCTGCTGACCGGCGGCGCGTCTGGCGCCGTCGGGGCGCTGCTCGCCGCGTGGATCCTGCATCGGGCCGGAGCGTTCCGCTGGCGGGACCGTCCCTGGCGAAACCTGGACGACCCCCGCGCCGGCGACCCGCTCTGAGGCACCGCTCGACGCTCGCTCGGGCTGCCCACGGGCAGGGCTGGCTCGGTCGCTCGCACGGCCGCGCGTGCGCCCGCGGATCAGTGCCCGCCGAGCACCCGCCTGAGGTGGGCGTTGTCAAACACGCCGGCAGGGTCGAGCCGTTCTCGGGCCGTGTGGAAGTCACCGAAGCGCATCAGCACGTGCTTGAACTCCTCGGCGCGGACAGTGTGGAAGGCACCCCAGTGCGGCAGCCCGCCGAGCCGCAGGAACAGGTCCTCCGTGGCACGGAAGATGGGACGCGCATCGATGGTCGACGGCACTCGCACGGTGATGTTGCCGACGGTCTTGCCGTAGGCGTTCGAGAGGTAGGCGTCGTCGCCGGCGGTCGTCGAGATGCGGACGGCGTAGGGCAGGTTCAGGTGCTCGCGCTCGATGGTCTCGTCGAGCGCCCGGAGCACCTCCGGGGTCTCGGCGATCGGAAACGCATACTCGAGCGACGCGAAGCGAACGGGCGCCGGTTCGGCGAGTGCTCGCAGTGGCCCGAGCGTCGCCTCGCCGACCGGATGCACGCGGTTCGCAAGCTTGTTGACCGCGGGGGTGAGCAGTGGCAGCGACTTCGACAGTCCGATGGCCAGCATCTCGCCGAGCGCGCCGAAGGACGCTGAGCGGCGGGATGGGGTCGGCTCGTCGGCGATCTCGCCGGACTCACGGAACCCCTGCGTGACGAACACCTCGTCGGTGTGCGGTCGCCAGCTCGCCGCGAAGTGGTCGGCGCCTGATGCCAGCACGGTGAACTCATCCACGAGCTCCGTCATGCGCACCTGCTCTTCCGACGTGCGGATGCGATAGCCGGGGACGATGCGGAACACCAGCTCGGTGAAGATGCCGAGGGCGCCGAGGCTCAGCTTGACCGAAGGCCACAGCTCGAGGTCCTGGGAATCGCTGATCGTCACGACCTCGCCCGTGCCTGCGACGAGCGTTGCGGACAGGAGCTGCGACGAGAGGCTGGCGAATCGGGCCCCGGTGCCGTGGCTTCCGGTCGAGACCGCACCACCCAGGGTCACCGCTGGGTTGTTCGGGATGTTCTCGAGCTGCCAACCGTAGGTCTCGAGGAGGGCGCCCGCCTCGGCGATGGTCGTCCCCGCGCCGAACGACGCCTGCCGACGGTCGAGGTCGATCCAGTTCATGCCTCGCAGACCGCGCGTGTCCAGCAGGATGTCGGGCGCAGCCGCGAGCGCGTTCGAGGTGTGGCTCGACCCAACCGGGCGAACATGCCTGCCCGTTCGGTACGCCTCGGCGACGACCTGCTGCACTTCGGCCGCCGTTCGCGGGGCGACGATGCTCGAGGGGTTGGCGCGTGCGGTTCGCGGCCAGTTCGCCCAAAGTTCACCGGGTGCATTCGTCACGGAATCCGCCTCCTCGTCGTCGGCGCGATCCGCGCCAAGCCAGTGCATGCCCATTCTGCCAGCACCGCGCCTCCGAGAATGGCACAGAGCGGCGCTGCGAGCGTGCTTCCGGAGCATGCAAGAAGGCCCGGTAGCTGGCGAGAGCTACCGGGCCTATCTCGTACACCCCCTCGGACTTGAACCGAGAACCCATTGATTAAGAGTCAATTGCTCTGCCAATTGAGCTAGAGGTGCATGTCGTTCCGTTTCCGTGGCGACCGAGAGAGCATAGCACTGTTTTGAACACGAAGTCCAATCGGCCCCAACATGCCACGATTGGGGACATGACGACATCAACTCCGGCCCGACTCGAGCCAGGTGCAAGCGCCCCCGACTTCACCCTCACCGACCAGGATGGCGACACCGTCTCGCTCGCCGACTACCGAGGCAAGCGAGTCATCCTCTACACGTACCCAGAAGCCTTCACCCCCGGATGCACGGCCGAGGCCTGTGACTTCCGCGAGAGCGATGCCCCCCTCCGCGCAGCCGGCTACACGATTCTCGGGATCTCGTCCGACGAACCCGAGAAGCTGGCCGAGTTCCGTGAAGCCGAGCACCTCGACTTCACGCTCCTGAGCGATGCCGACCACGCGGTGCAGACCGCCTACGGCGCCTACGGGGAGCGCAATAAGTACGGCCGTGTCGCCGTTGGCCCCATCCGCTCCACCTTCATCATCGACGAAGCGGGAAAGATCGAGCACGCCATGTACAACGTGCGGGCCGCGGGCCACGTCGCACGCATCCTCAAACTCCTCGAGGTCTAGCGAGCAACCTCGTCATCGTCGCGGCGCAGTGCACGGCCGGTCGCCGGATGCACGGCCGCGACGATGCCGAGGATGCTGATGCCGACGAGCGCCCAGCCGATCCATACCGCGATGTCCCCCTGCAGGAACACCCAGGCGACTGCCAGCTGCATAATCTGCCAGGTGATGGCGGCTCCGCGCACCCAGGAGCGCATGCGGAACGCGGCGCCTGCGACCAGCGCGAGCAGCACCGTGCCCAGCAGCGCGAGGCCAGCAAGCGCAAGGGATGAGACGAAGAAGTCGGCCTCCTGCGCGGCCGTCTCGAGCACCAGGAACACCGTCGCCGCCGCGAGCACCGCGGCCTCCAGCGCGAGGACTCCGGCGAGCAGCAGGACGGTCGCCGGGCGCTTGGTGGTGCCTGAGCTCACGAATTACCCCTTGCCTGGAAAATCACGCTGTGGCAAAATCTTTCTCTAGGTAGAGATACCCGGAGGTATGCAAAATCGAGGCCAAGTCTATAGGCCAGTCACCGCATCCCGGGTTCACGAACTTCGCTCCCAGCGGAGCGTTTTTGTGCGCGAGGCGCACTCGATAAGGAGCACCACTGATGGATTGGCGCGATACTGCCGCCTGCTTGGACGCAGACCCTGAGCTCTTCTTCCCGGTCGGCAACACCGGCCCGGCTGTCGACCAGATCGACGCAGCGAAGGCGGTCTGCGCATCCTGCAAGGTCACGGAGGTTTGCCTCCAGTACGCACTCGACACGGGTCAGGATTCCGGCGTCTGGGGCGGCCTCTCTGAAGACGAGCGCCGCGCTCTCAAGCGCCGCGCGGCGCGCGCTCGCCGCGCTTCCTAAGCGACACCGAACCGCGGCTCCGCCGCGAATCGCCCAACGGGCGGCGTCTAGACGCCGCCCGTTTCGCGTTTCCATCGGCTCGGGATCCGGAGCTTGACCTGGGTGCCCTGCCCAGGCTCTGAGTGCCACTCGATGGAGCCGCCCAGCTCCCCTTCGACCAGGGTGCGCACGATCTGCGTGCCGAGCCCGGCACCGATGCGACCGGTGACGAACCCTGACCCGGTATCTGCGACGGTGACGGACAGTCCGCCCGGCGTCTGCTCGGCGGTGACGGTCACCTCGCCCTCCTGCCCGGCGAGTCCGTGCTCGACCGAGTTCGTGACGAGCTCGGTGAGGGCGAGCGCGAGCGGCGTCGCGTACTCGCTGGGCAGGGTGCCGAAGCGGCCGTTCACGACGGGTCGGACCACGGTGTTCGACGATGCCGAGACCTCGGTGATGAGCTTCATCACGCGCAGGAACACCTCGTCGAAGTCGACCGTCTGCGAGAAGCCGCCGGAGAGGGTGTCGTGGACGACGGCGATGGAGGACACGCGCCGCATCGCCTGAGTGAGCGACTCGCGTGCCTCGTCGCTGCGGGAGCGCCTCGCTTGGATTCGCAGGAGCGCCGCGACCGTCTGCAGGTTGTTCTTCACGCGGTGGTGGATCTCGCGGATCGTGGCGTCCTTGGTGATGAGCTCCTGCTGCTGGTGCCGCACGTCCGTGGTGTCACGGCAGAGCACGATCGCTCCGGTGCGCTCGCCGTGCGCGCGGAGCGGCAGGGCACGAAGCGTCACGGTGATGTCCCGCGCCTCGACATCGGTCATCCAGGGGGCCCGGCCGGTGACCACGAGGGGAAGCGCCTCGTCGACGGTGACTCGGCTCTTGTCGTGGACCAGCGCGGAGGCCACCTCGGAGAGCACCTCCCCCTCGAGCTCGCCCCCGAAGCCCAGCTTGTTCATCGCGCTCAGCGCGTTGGCGCTCGCGAAGGTGACGACGCCGTCCTTGTCGAGCCTGATGAGCCCGTCGGAGGCACGCGGGGCGCCTCGCCTCGAGATCTGCGGCGCCTCGGGGTCTGGGAAAGCCCCTTCCTCGATCATCGCGAAGATCTCGTCCGCGCAGTCACGGAAGGTCTCCTCCTGTCGCGTGATCGAGCGCGTGCTGCCGAGGTTGGTGTGCCTGGTGATGACCGCGATGGGATGCTCGCTGACGCCTTCGCCGGGGACCCGGCAGAAGACCGGGGTCACGAGGAGCTGGGTGGGGATCTCGTCGAACCAGTCTGGCTCGGTCGACCGGACGGTGATGCCTTCCTCGTAGGCGCGTCGCACGGCGACTGCCCATTGCTCGCGCACGGACTGCCCGATGAGGTCGCGGTAGAAGAGCGTGGGGGCGCTCGACGGCCGCCCCTGGGCGACGGCAACGAAGTCGTCGTCCTTCGTGTGCACCCACAGCACGACGTCGGCGCACGAAAGATCGGTGAGGAGCTGCCAATCGGCGCTCAGCTGCAGGATCCACGACTGCTCAGTTTCACTGAGGGTTCCGCGGCGCTGGAGTTGCGATGAGAGACTCGACACTCGGTCAGCTTAGGAGTTCTGAGCTTGCAGTTCGCCACGACCGCGCCAGAATCGACGAATTGCGCCACGTCTCGCCGCTACCGCACGCTGCACAGGCAGGGCGGACGCGTCCGACGACGCCGCCAGCAGTAGGTCGGCGACGTACCGTCCGATCGCGCGCGAGAACACCGAGCGTGGGCTCGCGTGGGTGACCGGTTCGCCCGCAAGGAGGGCGCGATCGCACGCGGACTGGTCGAGCGGGATGAGCGCGGTCGGCTCCAGGCCCGCGAATCTGGCGAGCACATGCCGGATCTGCCCCGAGGCGCCGAACCCGACGGCGTCAGCGCGCACCCGGTTCACGATCAGATCCACCGCGGTGTCGCCCACGATCTCGACGAGCGTGAGCCGCGCGCGCAGGAAGCGCTGCAGCCCGACTGCCTGACCGTCTGCAACGGCCAGCACACGATCGGCCGCAGTGAGGGCCGTGAGCGTCGCCGCGGATCGGCGCGGGGAGAAGGCGTCGCTGGCGATCTCGTCGTCGCGCTCGAGGCTGAACCCCACGTCGACGACCACCAGGTCGGCCACCTCGCGACACTTCTCAAGCACCGTGAGAACTCGGTCGCGCGTGAGCTCCGGCCATCGTGCTGGGTTCGCAATGCCGGTCAGCACGAGCAGCTCGCCGGCCCCAAGCTGCCGAGACACGCTGATGCGCTCCAGCTCGGGGAGCGTGAGCCTCGCCGCGCCCGCGAGGCGACAGGCTGACGCGAAGCCCGGGGCTTCGTCGGTGATCCCGAGCATCGGAGCGAGCGATCCGCCGAAGGTGTCCGCGTCGATGAGCAGCACCCGCTGGCCCGCGTCAGCGGCGTTGGCGGCGACGGCCGCAGCGATGGTGGATGCGCCCGGTGCGCCGTGCGGACCCCAGACCGCCAGCAGCAGGCCTCGCCCGTCCGCTCGCACGCGCCGAAGCGGCGGCGGAGTTCCCTTCGTGCTCGGTTCCGGCGCACGCGCCGGACGGTTCCGCTCCCGCGACCGAGCCCCGGCTCGACGATCGGCACGGGACGACTCTGCACGGGACGACTCTGCACGGGACGAGCGGACGAGTTGCGGCTCGGTCGTCGCAGCCTCCCGGTGCGTCGTGGAGTCCGCCGTCGCCAGCCCGTCGCGAGGCGGTCCCGGCACCGGGGGACGCGCGAAGGCGAGGGACTGCTGCGCGATCGGGCCCGTTTCGACGTCGCGCGACGAACCACGTCGCCGAGCGGCCAGCAGCACTTCGATCTCGCTCCAGCTCGCAGCCGCATCCACCACCTCGGTCGACCCGAGCGCCTCGGCGTTTCGCCGCTCCAGGTCGGTGCCGACCATCACGACCGCCCGGACCCCGAGCCGTTCGCAGGCCGCGAGGCTGCGTGGCGTCAGGGTCTCCGGAGCTCCTTGCAGCACGACGATGTCCGGCCTGAGTCGCTCGAGTGCCGTCGACGCCGCGAGACCGCCCGATACTCGGTCCACGATGTCGTGGCCCGCTGCGATGATGCCCTCGAGCAGCCTCGCCTCGATCTCGAAGTCGATGGCCAACAGGATTCGAGACACGTCACTGCCCCTGTTCGGTGAAGACGGGGATGAGGGCAAGCCTCGAGTCATTGTTGATCACCGCGAGCAGCGCCGGGATCTCAACTTTCGGCACGAGCAGTTCCACGCGCTCCTCCCTCATCGACGACAGCGACCCCTCGCTCGGGAGAATCTTCGAGACGACCGCGTGCGCGGACGTCAGAACCGGCGCGCCATAGGTACCCGGGGTGGTCTCCTGGCTCGACCAAAGCTCCACGGCGCTGCCCGACCCAAGCTCCGTCGGCAGGCCGCCGGAGACCTCGACGATCACCGTGGACCTGCTGGCATCTGCGTCACCGAGCACCGACCTGGGCACGAGCTCGCCGGACTGCACCGCCTGCATCACGATGAAGTCGCCGGCCGGCGCCGTCTCCGCAGTGAGATAGGCGTCTGCGCTCGCCCCAAGTGCGACCTCGACGGCCACGAGGTCGCCGAGCGTGATCTTCTGCCCAGGCGCGATCGTCGAAGCGGCAGCGTAGGCGATCTCCGTGCGATTGCCGATGACGAGCACCCCGACGACCCCGAGGACCGATGCGACGACGAGGATGGCACCGAGGAACAGCCTCGGATCGACCCAGCGTCGTGGCCTGCGAGTCTTCGTCACACTCATCTACGCCTCCCCCAGCGTTGCCCGCCGAAGTGACGGCGGCTCAGCCATGGTGGCGCAGTGGGCGCGTCCCCGCAGAAGTTATCCACAACTTGTACCGTTCTCTGGTTGCCGCGCGATAATCGACGGCATGAACGCTTCCGTTGACCCCCAGTCAATCGGCCGTTTCCTGACCCTCGCCGAGGTCTGCGAGATCCTCAACGTCACCTTGGATGTGGCGACCGGGCTCGTGCAGAGCGGGGAGCTGCCTGCGATTCGCATCGGCGGTGTGGGTGAATGGCGTGTCGGGCGCAGTGTGCTCGAGCAATACATCGACGATCAGTACGAGTACCAACGCCGCGTCTCCGCGCTCCGGCAAGGAGCGTTCGCCGACACGGGTGACTTCCTCGCCTCGGAGCCGCTCTAAGACGACACCCCGAGGCTCCGACCGTTGCTCTGACCTGCCCTCGCGCGCTCGGCGCTCAGCCCGGGACGCTGCGCGGACGTCAGTCACCCTCGAGGACAACGAGGCGGAGGTCGTCGAACGGGAGGATCCGATAGGCCACGACGTCCTTCGCTCGCCGGGCCACGCCGCGCTCGTGCACCGCGACATCGACGTGGTCGCGCGCGACTCGGTCGATTGTTCCGACGATGCTCCCCGTAGTCACGACGAACTCGCACTGCTGCCGTCGGCGTCCGAGGTCGCGCAGCGCGAACGCCAGGCCGAGGCGCCCGGAGAGGTCGCCCGGGCCGCTGGCCGCCGGCTCACGCAGACTCGCGAGCAGCTGCTCCTCGGAGAGGACGAGGGATGCGATTCCCGCTGTCGGGACAATGCAGACCCGAGCGCGTCCCGACTCGGCGAGCAGCTCCGCGGAGAGCCAGTCGCTGCCGAAGGTCCTCGGTCGCACCGCGACGATCGATCCGTCCGAGAGCTGGAGCGAGACGGGACCGAGCTCGCGCTCCGCGAGCGCGACGAGCCGTTCGCGGACCGTCAAACGTCCGACGCGGAGCCGCTCGTCTTCGACGGCGCGTCTGGCCGCCTCGTCGTCGAGCCCTCCCTGCAGCTCGCCCGCGAGGTCTTCAAAGAGGTCGTCCCACCGCACCTCGTCAGCGTAGGGTGCGCCGCATCCACGGCGGAAGTTATCCACAGGGGAGTTCGAACCTGGCGACGGAGGGGGAGCGCGTGGTTTCATGACGCCAGGCGGTTCGGGGGGAATCGCCTAGAACCATTCGGGGGCCGCATGTTGCCATCGCGCGGCATCGGGGCGCTACGCGCCGTCGATGCACCACTCTCATCGACGCCGTCCGGCGCAGGCGAGCTCATCGACGCCGATCCGCTCTTCAGGCGCGAGCGGACGGCCGCGAGCGACCTCCCTGATCCGAGGCCGCTCATCTCGAACCTCGCGCGAAGCGTCGTCGAGGTCATCGCCGGGGTCAGGGACATCGAGCAGCTCTCGCGGTGGGTCACCGACGACGTCTTCCGCCACCTGCTCATCCGCACGCAGCACGCCGCGAGAGCACGACAGGCGAGGAAGCGCCCGACGCGTCGTCCGAACTTCCACGAGCTGAGCTTGCGGGTCCAGGAGACCAACGACAACATCGTCGACGCAGTCGTTGTCCTCGACTTCGGCGCACGGGTCCGAGCGGTCACGGTCCGCTTGGAGGGGCTCGACCGCCGCTGGCGTGCATCCGCTATCCACGTGCTCTGACGGCGCTCTGGCGTCACCTCGGCACGAGACAGCGACATCGACAGCAACAGCACGGCAACAGATCAGCGGGCGCACCCGGATGGGTGCGCCCGCTGAGTCAGTTCACAGCTCGCAGCTCAGAGGGGACGGCGCGCTACTTCTTCCGACGTCGCTGCGCGCGGTTGCCAGCAGGCTGGTTTCCGGACCCCGGGGTCGCGCCCTTGCCGAACGAGCTGCCCGCGACGGGGCCGCTGTTCGCAGCGGGCTCACCCTTTTCGGCGGCCTGTCGCTTGGCCGGGTTGCCCGAACGCGAGGCAGGCTGGCGAGGGCGCGTGCCGCCCTGCGGACGGCTCGAGGTCGGAGCAGCCGGCTCCTCCCCCGCTTCGTCACGCGCCTGATCGAGCGCCGATGACGTGCCGAGATCGCGTTCCCTGCGCTTGGCCTCGGCCGTCGCCCGCTGGTTGAGCTGGCCTCGCTCATTGCGCACCTCGACCTCGCCCTGGTCGGTCGCGGCGGAGTAGCTCAGCGCGGTCTGGGCCTTCTCATCGAGTCCCTTGGCGACGATCTGCACGTCTGGAGTCTCGCTGGCAGACGGGGTCTCGTCCTTCTTGACGGTGACCTCGAGGTTGTAGAGGAAGCCGACCGACTCTTCACGGATGCTGCCGAGCATCTGCTGGAACATCGCGAAGCCCTCGCGGGTGTACTCGACGAGCGGGTCGCGTTGCGCCATGGCACGCAGGCCGATGCCGTCCTTGAGGTTGTCCATCTCGTAGAGGTGGTCGCGCCACTTGCGGTCAATGACGCTCAGTACGACGCGGCGCTCGAGCTCGCGGGTGGCCTGCTCGCCGATCGACTCCTCGCGGCGCTCGTACGCGTGCCGCGCATCCGAGAGCACTTCCTCCTCGAGCAGCTTGCGCGTGAGCTTGCTGCGCCCACCCGCTTCCTCGAAGAGCTCCTCTTCGGTGATGCCGACCGGGTAGAGCTGCTTGAGGTCGGTCCACAGCGCATCAAATTCCCAGTCGTCACCGGTGCCTTCACCGGTGTGCTCCTGGATGATGTCGTCGATCGCGTCCGTGAGAAATTTCTGCACCTTGTCGGCGATGTCATCGCCTTCGAGGATGCGGCGGCGGTCGCTGTAGATCGCCGTACGCTGCTCGTTGAGCACGTTGTCGTACTTGAGCACGTTCTTGCGGATCTCAGCGTTGCGCGACTCCACCTGCGACTGCGCGGAGCGGATCGCCCTCGACACGATGCGGGACTCGAGCGCGAGGTCGTCTGGGGTGCCATCGCCCGCCATGATCGCCCGAGTGGCGCCGGTGTTGAAGAGGCGCATCAGGTCGTCGGTCATCGACAGGTAGAAGCGGCTCTCGCCCGGGTCACCCTGGCGACCGGAACGGCCTCGGAGCTGGTTATCGATGCGGCGCGACTCGTGGCGCTCGGTGCCGAGCACGTACAGTCCGCCAGCTTCAGCGACCTCGTCGGCCTCGCTCTTGACCTGCTCCTTCATGGAGCCGAAGACCTCGAGCCACTTCTCGTCGTACTCGTCGGCGTTCTCTTGCGGGTCGAGCCCGAGCGCCGTCATCTCGGCGACAGCCAGGAACTCCGCGTTGCCACCGAGCATGATGTCGGTACCGCGCCCTGCCATGTTGGTGGCGACCGTCACGGCGCCCTTGCGACCCGCCTGCGCGATGATGGCAGCCTCACGCGCGTGGTTCTTCGCGTTGAGCACCTCGTGCTTGATGCCGCGCTTGGCGAGGAGCTTCGACAGATACTCGCTCTTCTCGACGCTCGTCGTGCCGACAAGAACGGGCTGACCCGTCTCGTGGCGCTCGACGATGTCCTCGACCACCTGGTCGAACTTCACCTTCTCGTTCTTGTAGACGAGGTCGGGGTTGTCCTTGCGCTGCATCGGGCGGTTCGTGCGGATGGGGACGACGCCGAGCTTGTAGGTGCTCATGAATTCGGCGGCCTCGGTTTCGGCCGTACCGGTCATGCCCGCGAGCTTGTCGTACATGAGGAAGTAGTTCTGCAGGGTGACCGTCGCCATCGTCTGGTTCTCGGCCTTGATCTGCACCCCTTCCTTGGCCTCGATCGCCTGGTGCAGTCCTTCGTTGTACCGGCGACCCTTGAGGATGCGCCCGGTGTGCTCGTCGACGATGTTGACTTCGCCGTTCTGCACGACGTATTCCTTGTCGCGCTTGAAGAGCGCTTTCGCCTTGATGGCGTTGTTCAGGAACGAGATGAGTGGCGTGTTCGCGGACTCGTAGAGGTTGTCGATGCCGAGGGCATCCTCCACCCGGTCGATGCCCGGCTCGAGGACGCCGATCGTGCGCTTCTTCTCGTCGACCTCGTAGTCGCGGCCTTCCTTCAGCTTGCGCACGATGGAGGCGAACTCGGAGTACCAGCGGTTCGCGTCGCCCTGCGCTGGGCCGGAGATGATGAGCGGCGTGCGCGCCTCATCGATGAGGATCGAGTCGACCTCGTCGACGATCGCGAAGAAGTGCTCACGCTGCACCATGTCCTCAGACCGCCAGGCCATGTTGTCGCGCAGGTAGTCGAAGCCGAACTCGTTATTGGTGCCGTAGGTGACGTCGGCCGCGTACTGCTCGCGGCGTTCCGCCGGCGACTGGCCGGAGACGATACATCCGGTGGTCATGCCAAGGGCGCGGAAGACGCGGCCCATGAGGTCGGACTGGTAGGTGGCGAGGAAGTCGTTGACAGTGACGACGTGCACGCCCTTGCCCGCGATCGCGTTGAGGTAGGCGGGGAGCGTCGCGACGAGCGTCTTGCCCTCACCCGTCTTCATCTCTGCGATGTTGCCGAGGTGGAGCGCCGCACCACCCATGATCTGCACGTCGTAGTGCCGGAGGCCGAGCACTCGCCCTGCCGCCTCGCGAACCGCGCCGAACGCCTCGGGAAGGAGCGCATCCAGCGACTCTCCCGCCTCGTGGCGTTCCCGGAACGACGCCGTGATGTCGCGAAGGTCTTCGTCGCTGTACTCCTTGAACGCGTCCTCGAGGCGTCCGACCTGCTTGGCGATGCTCTCGAGCTTTCGAAGGGTGCGCCCTTCGCCCATGCGGAGAATCTTCTCGAGAACTGAGGCCAAGGTCTGCTCCTACTGGTTGACGCAAGCGGCGCGAGAGCGCACGGCGAAGCACAGCCCGTGCTGTGCATATTCGTTGATTCTACGCATCTCGCCCCGATCGATGCTGGATGCATCGACCGGGGCGAGCGTGACGCGTGGGGTCAGGAGACGGGCACTTCGTTCTCGTCGAGCGCGATGACTCCGTAGTCCCAGCCGCGACGGCGGTACACGACGCTCGGCCGCAGCGACTCGCTCTCGATGAAGAGGAAGAAGTCGTGGCCCAGGAGCTCCATGTGGTCGACCGCCTCGTCCTTGCTGAGACGCTTCGGCGCGAAGGTCTTCTCGCGGATCACGACGGGCGAGTACAGCTCTTCCAGCGATTCCTCTTCAGCCGCGATCTCAGACGCGGTGCCGCCGTTCTCGACCAGCCTGATCGCGTCGGTGTCTGCGGGGACGACGTCGATCTGCGCGAAGTTCTCGGCGGCAGCTTCCTGGAGACGCAGCGGCGTGTGCTGGCCGCGGTGGATCTTCTTGCGGTCCTTGTTCCGACGGAGTCGCTCGACGAGCTTGTCGAGCGCAAGATCGAACGCTGCGTACTTATCACCGGCCTCTGCCTCTGCGCGGACAACCGGCCCCGGACCGAAGAGGGTGATCTCGACCTTGCCCTTATCGAGAAGGTTCCCTGCCCTGTCGGTTCGCTTGGTCAGCTTGATTTCCGCCGCCTGCGTCTTGCCATCGAGAAGCGAGACCTTCGCGAGCGCCTTTTCGGTGGCGTATTCGCGGAAGCGGTCCGGGATCTCGGTGTTGCGACCGGTGATCGTGATTTCCATGTCACTCTCCTGTCGTTCTGCACGAGGCCGAGGTGTCACTGCCTCGTGATGCTGTGCGGTAATCGTAGACCCCAATTCACTCCGTGTTGTCTGCGATTTCGCAGGCATGACCTACCCTCCGCGCGTGTCGTGCTGAGCCGCCGCTCACTGCGGCCTCCGACGCACGGCCTCCGCGACAACGACGCATCCCACCACCGCTGCGCCAGCGGCTTCCAGGGCTCGGACCGCCTCCCGAAGCGTGGCCCCACTCGTGACAACGTCGTCGAAGAGCACGACCCTCGCGCCGGCCAGCCGCGGGTCGGCGACGTAGGCGCCTCGGAGGTTCGCCGCGCGGGCCGACGCGGAGAGCCCTGCCTGGTCGCGGACCGACCTCACGACCCGGAGCCCGGCGACGCTGCGCGTGCCAGGCACCGCGAGCGACCAGAGCATCGAGAGGTGCGCGTACCCCCGAGCACGGAGGGACCCCGGCGACGAGGGGGCTGGAACCGGCACCCAGGAGCGTGTGCTGGCGGTGTCGGTCGCTCCCGTGGACGTGGCCAGCGCGGCGACGGCCCTCCGCAGGAGCAC
Organism: Pseudoclavibacter helvolus; assembly: GCF_049707175.1. Lineage (GTDB taxonomy): Bacteria > Actinomycetota > Actinomycetes > Actinomycetales > Microbacteriaceae > Pseudoclavibacter > Pseudoclavibacter helvolus_A. Next base: position 47,856 of record NZ_JBNAFM010000021.1, read on the forward strand.
CCCGAGCGGCCGCGCCGCGTCGGTCCTCCCCCGCTCCTTCAACGCCGCGATGAGCGCCTTGGTCGGCCCGTCGTAGTCGACCGCGGCAAACACCGGAATGCGCCGCCCGCCCATCGCCTCGATGCGCAGACCGCACTCTCTGACCCGTGTCGCCTCCGCGAGACGGCGAGCGCAGTTGCGGCAGAGCGCCCGGTCGACAGCACCGCACGACGCGCAGGTAACGGGCAGCACGACCGCGAGCGCATCGAGCAAGTGGATGCGCACCCCGCGTATCCACTGGCGCGCGAGCGTCGGAAGTGGAACGCGGAGCGGCATCCTTCAAGGATGCGGTGGCCCCAGCGCCGGGGATGACTCGGGTGCCGCGCTGTGGAGAAACGCAGCTCGGATCACACTTGGGTCAGGATGAAGTCGACCGTCGCGTCGGATTGCTGCCAGCGGTTGCCCTTCGGCACGTAGATGTGGTGCTCCTTGTCGAGCACACGAAGCCCGGCTGGGGTGTTGCTCCCGGTGATCTGCTGGCCATCGAGCACGGCGCCGTTGACCGTCACGGTGCCGCCGACGGTCTGCGTCCGCACTTCGGCGGTTCCCTCGCTACCGATTGCCAGCACGGCCAGCGAGGTCTCGTCGACCCACGCGAGGTCGATGGGTGACGTGCCACCTGGAGCGAGCAGGAGCGGGGTTCCCAGGGCGATCGGACGGTTCGTGCCCGGCTCTCGCTCGATCGCCATCACGGCGACACGGACACCGACGGACGTGTTCTCGAGCACGGCGAGCCGCGCACCGTCTCTGGACACGGCGATGGCCCGGTAGCCGGTGGCGCCGACGTTCTCAGCGGGCTCGAGCCAGCTGTGCTGGCGATCTTCGACATCGGTCGCGCGCAGCCCCGACCCGTCGGTGCTGCCCGTCCAGGTGTAGCCCCAGCTGTCGAGGCTCATGGCGAGCGGGCCGGGCCTCGCGTCGACCAGCAGCGGGTCCGGGTCGGCGATGGGTGTCGTGAAGACGCCGTTCGGCGTCACGAAGGAGGCGACGTCGCGGTCGGCTGCGTAGGCGCCCTTCTGGGGGCTTAGTGGGGCGATCGCCCCCTGCAGCGCGGCGGTCTCCTCCGACGCCGTGACGTTCGGGCCGCTGAGGAACCCGAGCTCGCCCGCCTTATAAACGAGCGGCGTGCTTGTGACCTGCCGGTTGACGATGACGTCGTCGTCACCGGGAAGCTCCTGGTCGATGGGCACGCCGGTGATCGACATCGTCACGCTCGAGATGGCCTCGAAGTCGCCGAAGCTCTCGGTGAGTTGCAGCAGCATTCGCGAGTACCGCTCCGGCGATGCCGACGAGAGGTTTGATGAGAAGTCGACGTCTGCCGTCTCGCCCTCGACGGTCACCGCGCCGAGCAGCGTCACGTCGGAGGGGATCGCGCTGACCACCTTGCCGTCGGCCAGCCACGGCGCAGGTCCGTTGACGAGCGCTCTGGCGATGCGCGTCATCGCCGTCTGCTGGGCGTCGAACCACCGCACGTCCGGCACCAGGCGCGAGAGGGTGTCGTCGTAGAAGTACAGTGTGTAGCTCTTGAACAGGCTCCGGAAGTTCTGGGCGAGCAGCACGATGCCAGGCGGGGCCTCCGTAATCCTCCACTCACCGTCGGCGTCTTGGGCGAGGGTGAAGGACAGCCGTTCCGTTGTGCCTCCGCCGAGTTCGCTGTAGAGCCCATCAGCGTCCACGGTCGCGGTCGACTTGTAGCTCGCCTCAATGCGGTCAGCGCCCGCGTCCACGACGCTCGGCACTGACGCAGTGATGAGGATGCGCGCGTTCGGGTCCCATTCCTGGCGGAAGGAGTCTGCGAGGTACTCCCGTGCGACCGCGTAGTCGTTCTGCGTGCCGGTTCCCGCATCGAGGAACCCCTCGACGATCTCCTCCCTGCTCATACCGTCGCGCGGGGCGTCCGGGAAGAAGCTGTAGGACTGGTCGCTCTCCTGCTGTTCGGATTCCCCGGCGAGCACCTGACCTGACGTCGGGATGCGCGCGCATCCCGCCAGCACGACCATGGCCAGGACGACGAACGCGGCCGCGATACCTCGCGTCACGCGCTGTGCGTTCGTGGATCGGGTCATCTCGCCTCCTCCTGGTTGGCTTCCGGACGCTCGCCGGCGCTGCTGTCGCTGTCGGCGCTGCTGTCGCTGTCATCGTGGTCCTCGCCGCTGGGAAGCGACGGCACGGACTCCGGGGCGGAGCTCGTCACGACGACCGCCTCGGCGTCATCCCAGGGAGCGGGAACCTGTGCGGGCTCGTCCAGCTCGGTCTGCTCGATGACATCCATCGAGTTCGTCGGGGCCGACGAGACCAGCGGCTCCGCATTGGCGGAGCGCATGCCGACCAGGTCGGGCAGCTCGATGGGCTGCGTGTCCACGTCCTCGTCCGTGAAGGCCTCAGAGGAGACGTCCTCCTGATCGATGGTGATCGTCGAGGCCCCCGCATCGCCAGGTTCGAGCGGCAGCGGCGACCCCATGATCTTCCCGCCGACGAACCGCGGCAGCGTGAGCCTGAAGTTCGTGCCCTTGCCCGGCTCCGACCACACCTCGAGGCGGCCCTCGTGGAGGCGCACGTCTTCGAGCGAGATCGCGAGCCCCAGACCGGACCCGCCCATGGTGCGCTTGCGCGAGGGATCTGCGCGCCAGAATCGGTCGAACACGCGCGTGCGCTCGGCCTCGGTCATGCCGATGCCGTAGTCGCGCACCGAGAGGGCGACCGCGGACTCGTTGGAGTCCACCGACACGACGATCGGCTTCGCCTCGCCGTGCTCGATGGCGTTGCCGAGGAGGTTCCTGACGACGCGGTTGATGCGGCGCGCGTCGAACTCGGACTCTCCGTACCCACCTGGCGCGTTCAGCACGAGCCGCGTGCCGTGGTCGAGGGCCACCGGGGTCATGGCGCCGATAACGTCGTCTGCGACCGTCGCGAGGCTGTTCGATTCGCGCAGGATCTCGACCGCACCCGCGTCGTAGCGGGAGATCTCGAGGAGATCGGCGAGCAGGATCTCGAACCGCTCGATCTGGTCGTGCAGGAGCTCGACGGAACGAGCCGTGACGGTGTCGAAGTCGTCTCGCCGGTCAAAGAGCATGCCGCCAGCGAGTCGGATGGTCGTGAGCGGCGTGCGGAGCTCGTGCGAGACGTCAGACACGAACCGCTGCTGCACCTGCGACAGATTCGCGAGGCGCTCGATCTGGTCCTGGAGGCTGTCGGCCATCTCGTTGAACGACCTCGCGAGCGTCGCGATGTCGTCTTCTCCCGATTCCGGTACCCGATGCTCGAGCTGTCCGGCGGCGAGCCGCCTGCTGGTCTTCGCCGCCTCGCGGATCGGCTGGATCACGGCGCGCATGACGAATCCGGTGATGACCGCGACAAGAAGGACGAGCACGATCATGGCGACAACGAGGGTGCGTTGGACGAAGTCCAGCGTCTGCTGGGTCTCCTCCATCGAGTAGACGAAGTACATCTCGTACTGGCCGAGACTCTGCACGGTCACGGTCGAGCCGATGACGATGCCTGGCACCTCGTTGCCGAGCTCGTCGACGAGCGCGATGGACTGGTAGTGCGTTCGCGGCGACGTCGAGGTCGTGCCGCTCGCGGCGGCGTCGCTTCCGGCGCTCACCGCCTCCTTCAGCTCCGCCGAGACCAGGTCCGCAGACACCGGCCCCTTGGCGAGGGCGCGCAGCTCGTTCGACTGCTCGCCAGTCGGCGACGCGCTCTGCATGAAGATGACACCGTAGCTGTTGGCTGCCGAGTCCTGCGCTGCATCCACCGCCTGCGTCTGCAACGTCTCAAGGGCCGCACTGTCGGTCTCCTCACCGGACGCGAACACGGTCTGCGCCGCAGTCACGGCACGCTCGGTCTCGGAGACGAGCGGACGGAGTCTCGAGTTGAAGAGGTCGCTGGCGATCGAGTTGGACATGACGAAGCCGACCGAGAGCACGGTCGCCGTCGTCAGCGCAACCGAGAGCGCGATCGTGCGAAATGGCAGCGACGTTCGCCACAGGAAGACGAGGTTGCGCCACACGCCGCGTGCAGAGCGCCAGCGGTAGGGCACCCGGATGCCCTCGGTATCGACATCGGAAGCCCGAGAAGCGGAGGTGGAGATCGCGCGCGGGCTCACAGCGCTCACGTCAGGAGAACGCTGTGGTGTTCCCAGCGCGGTAGCCCACGCCGCGAACGGTCGCCACGATCTTCGGGTGGTCGGGATCGTGCTCGACCTTCGCGCGGAGCCGCTGCACGTGCACGTTCACGAGTCGCGTGTCTGCCTTGTACTGGTAGCCCCACACCTGCTCGAGGAGCTCCTCGCGGGTGAAGACCTTCTGCGGCTTCGCCGCGAGGGTGAGCAGCAGGTCGAACTCGAGCGGGGTGAGGTTGATCTGTTCCTCGCCGCGCAGCACCTCGTGCGCGTTGACGTTGAGCGTCAGGTCGCCCACGCGGATGATGCTCTGCACCTCGGGCTGGCTCGCGCGCAGTCTCGTCTTGATGCGGGCGACGAGCTCCTTGGGGTTGAACGGCTTGACGATGTAGTCGTCGGCGCCGGCCTCGAGGCCGCGGACCACATCGGTCGTGTCCGACTTCGCCGTCAGCATGATGATGGGCGTGCCGGACTCGGCACGCAGCAGGTGGCAGATCTGGATGCCGTCCAGCCCGGGCAGCATGACGTCGAGCAGCACGAGCTCAGGTTTGACCCGACGGAACTCACCGAGGGCCGCGGCGCCGTCGCCGCAGAACTCCGGTTCGTACCCCTCGGACCTGAGGACGATGCCGATCATCTCCGAGAGTGCAAGGTCGTCATCGACCACGAGGATGCGTTCGCCCACAGAGCCCTCCCTGTTCAAGAACCCGCACGAGACCCGGCGGTTCTCTCAGCGTAGCGGGCCGAGCCTCCTCAGAGCCTCAACCCAGAGTGCGCGCCGAGCGGTGTGCCACGATGGAGCCGTGACGCACGGTCCATACGAGCACGCACCAGAGCCCCACCCCGCGCCTCCGCCCCAGTACGGAGCGCCGAACGCTGGCGCTCCCGCTTCGGCTTCGGGAGGCGCGTGGCCCGCGCAGCCCGGGCCGCACGGAGCGGCCGGCTGGCAGTACGGCCCCCCACAAGACCCGGGATACGGCCAGCAGCCCGGGGGCCAGTGGATGCCGGCGCCGACGCCTGGGCTGTTCCCACTGCGGCCGCTCGCCTTCGGCGACGCACTCGCTGCGACGTTCCGTCTCTTCCGCACCTCCCCCAAGACGATCCTCGGCAGCGCCGTCATCGTCATGGGCGCCACGACCATCTTCGCGAGCCTCCTGCCGGTGGTCGTGGGCATGCTCATGTTTACGCGCATCCCGTTCGCCGGACGTGAGGAAGACATCGCGCCGATGCTCGTCTCGTCGATCACGCTCACCTCGCTGGCCGCGCTTCTCGGCGTCGCCATCGCGGGCGTCGGGTCGGCGCTCTTGCAAGGCATCCTCGTGAGAGTCGTCGCGCGCGGCGCGATCGGTGAGAAGCTCAGCTTCAAGGAGGCTTGGCGTGCTGGTTGGCGGGGCATCTGGCGCCTCATCGGCTACGCCCTCATCGTCGGGATCGGAGCACTCGTGCTCATCGCCGTCGGCTGGCTCCTCGTTCCGTTCATCATGTTCCTGGTGCTCTCCGGTGCCAACGGAGACCAGGCGACCATCGCCGGGTCCATCGGCCTCGGCGTCGTGCTGACGTTGCTGCTCGGCGGCGCCACGGTCGTGCTCATGGTCTGGCTCGGCATCAAGATCATGTTCGCCCCGAGCGCCATCGTCCTCGAGGGCCTCGGGCCCATCGAGGCGATCCGTAGGAGCTGGGGCCTTTCCGGCGGCAACTTCTGGCGCATCCTGGGCATCGTGGTCGTCATCCAGGTCATCCTGAACTTCGCGACCGGCGCGGTGTCGGGCGTCGCGCAGATCGCCGTCAGCTTCGGCCAGATCATCCTCGTGCCGCTGGACGGCGGGCAGCCTTCGACGCCGGAGGCCGGCACGATCGTGGCGTTCGCGCTCATCCTGCTCATCACCTCCGCGCTCCAAGTGCTGCTCGGCGCGATCGTGCTCGTGCTCACGAGCGGCAACGCGACGATCCTCTACTTCGATCTCCGCATCCGCAAGGAAGGGTTCGGCGTGAGCCTCCAGCGCTACGCCGAGCAGTCCTCCGCTGGCTTGGAGATCACGGACGCGCACTTCGACGTGCAGCGGGAGCAGCCGCTCCAGACCGCGCCCGGGTTCTCGCGCTGATGATCCGCGGGCCTTGGGCCGGCTCCGCGGAGCCGCCACTCGAGATCGGCGAGGATCAGGCTCGCGACCTCCTGCAGGGCGAGCTCGCACAAGCTGAGTACACCCAGGCCTCCCCGACGTGGCTCGACCTGTGGATCGACGACTTCTGGAATTGGGTCAACGACATCCTCCAACCCATCGACGGGATCCCTGGCGGATTCTCGCCGATTGCGCTCGTCATCGGGGCGATCGTGGTGCTCGGCGTCATCGCGCTCCTGGTCGGGCGCCCGATCCTCGCGCAGCGCGCGCGCCGGAGGACCGTGCCGGCAGCTGATGTCTTCGACGGCGATGAACGCTCAGCGCAGGAGCTGCGTGCCTCAGCCGCAGCCGCGGCCGGTCGTCGAGAGTACGAGACAGCGGTCATCGAGCAGTTCCGCGCGCTGGCTCGCGCCGTGCACGACCGGACCGTCATCTCGCTCAGCCCCGGCATGACCGCCACGGCGGTCGCCGACGCGACTGCGGCCGCGTTTGTCGAGCAGGCCGCGTCGCTGCACCACGCAGCAACCACGTTCAACGCCGCTCGCTACCTCGGGCTCGGCGCCTCCGAACAGGACTGGCTGCACCTGCGCGACCTTGACTCAGCCCTCGCGTCGGCCAGGCCCGCCGCGTTCGTCGACCTGGCAGGACGCGCCTCGTGAGCACGGTGCAGGAGCAGACGCCGACGGTGCGAGAACGCCTGAAGCGCATTCGTCCCTGGCTGCTCATCTCGGCAGGAGCTGTGGCGATCGCCGTCACGAGCGCGCTCATCGCCGGAGGCCTCGCGAGCGCGAACGCCCCCTACCTCGGGGTCGACTCCGCCCGACCGAACGGCGCGAAGGCCATCTTTACCGTGCTCGGCGAGCAGGGCATCGCGACGAGCACCGCCTCGAGCGAAGTCGAGGCGCGAGAGCGGTTGCAGGAGGCATCAGGCGAGACGACGCTGGTCGTTCACGACCGCGATGGCATCGCCATTGACGACCTCGCGACCCAGATCGCCGAGCTCGACGCTGATCGAGTGGTCCTGATCGCCCCGAGCCGGGGACTCCTCGAAGCCTTCGGGGGCTCGATCGTCGTCGGTGGGGTTGGGGCCATCGGCGAAGACTCGGACACCGTCACTGCTGGCGCGAGGTGCGGAGCTCCGCTCGGGGAGCTTGCTCCGCAGATCTCACAGCGCGGAGCGCGCCTCTACCAGCTTGATGACGAAGCCACCGGCAGCGCGTGCTACCCCGAGTCGGATCGGTTCGCCTACGTGCAGACGACCCTTCCCTCAGGTCAGCAGGTGAGCGCCCTGGGCGCCACCGACAACTTGAGCAACGGCGACGTGCTGTCCGCAGCCAACGCGGCCATGGGCCTCACCGTCCTCGGCCAGACGGAATCGCTGGTCTGGTATGTCCCTGGCGTCGCCGACGCCGAGGCTGTCTTCGGGGTCGAACCAACCCTCGACTCCTTCGTGCCCCCTTGGCTGACGCCGGCCATCCTGATGACCCTGGCGACGCTGCTCGGCGTCATGGTCTGGCGCGGCCGCCGCTTCGGTCCGCTCGTCGAGGAGCGTCTCCCCGTGGTGGTTGAGGCCGCCGAGACTATGCACGGCCGGGGCCGACTGTACGCACAGCAGCGTGCTCGCCTGCGCGCGCTGGACAATCTCCGCATCGGCACCACGACTCGCCTCGCGAAGTCCCTGGGCCTGGCGCGCACCAGCGACGTGCAGGAGATCATCACCTCGAGCGCAGCGCTCCTCGGCGCGAGGCGCGCATCCGTCGCCTGGACGCTGCTCGACGCCGTGCCTGGCAGCGAGCCAGAGTTGCTCGATCTGAGCCAGGCGCTCCTCACGCTCGAACGTGAGGTCGCCGCCGCGGTGGACCCGGGCCACGCGCGACCGAATCGCGCAGGCGAGACCACCCACGATCCGAGTACAACCGCCGAGAGTTCCGGAGGACACGCATGAGCACCGACGTACGTGAAGCACTGCAGCGAGTCAGGGGTGAGGTCGCCAAGGCGGTCGTTGGCCAGGAGCGCGCGGTGGATGGCCTGCTGGTCTCACTGCTCGCCGGCGGTCATGCGCTGCTCGAGGGGGTGCCCGGCGTCGGCAAGACACTGCTGGTGCGGACGCTGAGCGAAACGCTGTCGCTCGACACCAAGCGCGTGCAATTCACGCCTGATCTGATGCCCGGCGATATCACCGGCTCGCTCGTGTACGACTCCGCCGCCGGCGAGTTCGAGTTCCGCGAGGGCCCGGTGTTCACGAACATCCTTCTGGCGGACGAGATTAACCGCACGCCACCGAAGACGCAGTCGGCCCTGCTCGAGGCGATGGAGGAGCGACAGGTCTCGGCAGACGGGGTGACGCGCACCCTCCCGTCGCCCTTCCTCGTTGCCGCCACCATGAATCCGATCGAGTACGAGGGCACGTACACGCTCCCTGAGGCGCAGCTCGACCGTTTCCTCCTCAAGCTCGTCCTCGACCTCCCGTCTCGGGATGCGGAGTTCGAGGTGCTGCGACGCCACGCTGCTGGGTTTTCGCCGCGTGACCTCCGCGGGGCCGGCGTCCGTAGCGCGCTGTCTGCCGATGAGCTCCGTCGCGCTCAAGCGGAATCGGCTGCAGTGGACGTGCGTGCGGATGTGCTTGCGTACATCGTCGACATTGCCCGAGCCACACGCAGTTCGCCCTCGGTCCGCATGGGCGTCTCACCCCGTGGTGCGACGGCGCTCCTCTCGGCAAGCAAAGCCTTCGCCTACCTGAGCGGCTACCAGGCCGTCACCCCAGACCATGTGCAGGCGATGGCCCTGCCGGTGCTCCGGCACCGCCTGCAGCTGCGGCCGGAGGCCGAGCTCGAGGGTGTCGGCGCCGACGCGATTCTGCGCTCGGTGCTCGCCCAGGTGCAGGTTCCGATCTGATCCGGCACGCGATACCGCAGGTAGCGATCAAACGACGAATGGGGAGCGTGGGCACATGGTGGTGAGCGGTCGTCTTGTGCTGCTGACGGCGGTCGGTGCAGTTCCGGTCGTGCTCTTCGGGCAAACCTCGGCGTCCGCCTACCTCACGGTGGCCATCTGGCTCCTCTTTGTTCTCCTCGCGGCGATCGCGGATCTCTTGCTCGCGGGCGCGCCCCGTCGGGTCGAGATCGAACGTGACCTGCCGAGCCGGGTGCGCCTGGGCGAAGCGGCCGTGAGCCGGGTGGCGGTCACGAACCTCGGGACGCGCAGGTTGCGCGTGCAGGTGCGGGACGGGTGGGAGCCGACGGCCGGTGCCTCATCGCGCCGTCCGATGCTGGACGTTCCCCCGGGAGAGCGACGCCTCGCGGAGTTCCCCCTTCTCCCCGCACGCAGGGGCGACCGCCGAGCCGAGCTGGTGACGCTCCGCAGCTGGGGACCCATGGGGCTGGCGGCGCGACAGGTGAGCCTCGCGCATCGCGGCGTCCTCCGGGTCCTTCCGCCGTTCACGTCGAGGAAGCACCTGCCCTCGAGACTGGCGCGGCTGCGTGAGCTGGACGGCGCGACACGGCTCATGGTGCGTGGGCAGGGCACGGAGTTCGATTCGCTGCGCGAGTACGTCCGCGGTGATGACGTTCGGTCCATCGACTGGCGGGCGACAGCTCGCAGGCAGGACCTGGTGGTGCGGACGTGGCGACCAGAACGCGATCGGCGCGTGGTCATCGTCATCGACACCGGGCGCACCTCCGCCGCTCGAGTCGCCGATGAGACGCGGCTCGACACCGCGATCGAGTCGGCCCTGCTCCTCGCTGCGCTCGCAACGCGCGCGGGTGATCGTGTCGATGTCGTGGCGTGGGATCGCCGGGTCCGGGCTCGAATCCAGGGGGTCTCTGGGGCGGAGCTCTTGAGCCGTATCGTCGAGTCGTTCGCGGATGTGGAGCCTGAGCTCATCGCGACCGACTGGCGAGCAATCCCCGGCCTCGTCCGCGGGGTCACGACGCATCGTTCGCTCGTCGTGATCCTCTCGACCCTGGAGACGGGTGGAACACTTGAGCCCGTCATCGCTGCTTTGCCGCAGCTGTCGAGCAAGCATGTCGTTGTGCTGGGTTCAGTGTTGAACCCGGATGTGCATGATGTGGCGCTGCGGCGGGAGACGCGCGAGCAAACGTATGCGGCTGCCGCTGCTGAGCGAGCGTTGCTGGACCAGGAGCGGGTGCGTCAGACGGTCCGTCGTCTCGGTGGAGATACGGTGATCGGAACTCCGTCGCAGCTGCCTCCCGCGATCGCCGACCATTACATCGAGCTCAAGGCGTCCGGTCGCTTGTAAGCACCACGCGCCTGCAGCCCGTACCGCAGCGCCTGGAGTGCCTCGCTACGCGCTCGGTGTGACGGTGTGCGGGGCCGTGTTTTGGGGAACAAAAAAGCCGGGGTTGGTGGGTGAGGAGCATCGCTGCTCACTCACCTACCAACCCCGGCTCATCGAAGAAG
>NZ_JBNAFM010000022.1:0-50826 GCF_049707175.1 Pseudoclavibacter helvolus
ACGACCGGAAACGCGCGCAGGGCAAGCGCCACAACCAAGCCCTCATCGCCCTCGCGAGACGACGCTGCGACGTTCTCTACGCAATGCTCCGAGACGGCACCATCTACCAACCGCCCCTAGCCCTTGCCGCTTGACAAGACCATAGGGACACCCCCCTACCCGAGCTCTTCCGCGAGCTTGCGCGCGCCGCGGACGGCGAGGGCGACGCTCATGAGCGTGGGGTTCATGGTGGTGGCGGTGGGGATGAGTCCGTTGCCGCCGACATAGAGGTTGTCGATGCCCCAGACGCGCGAGTAGGGGTCGGCGACGGTGGTGCCGTCGTCGGCACCGCCGGCGCGCATCGTGCCCTGGTAGTGGAGGCTCGACCCGTTGGGGAGCAGGCGGGGTTCGGCAATGAAGGTACCGAGCGCTTCGCCGGCCCGGCGCAGGTGCGCTTCACCGTCGGCGATCTCCGCCTTTTCGACGTCGGTGAGTGCGTATTCGACGGTCATGTTGGGGAAGCCGCGGTAGTCGAGTTCGTCGTCGTGGAAGGTGATGCCGTCTTCGACTCGCGGGTGTTTGCGCATGCCGTAGCCCATGTTGACGTAGCCCCAGCGGTTGCCGGCGTGCGGATGCGCGGGGTCGAGCGGGAACGGTGGGTTTTCGGCGTACATGACCTGCAGGGAGAAGGGGTGGTCTGGCTCGGAGAAGGGGATGCGGTTGACGGCGCCGACCGGGTCGGCGGGGTTGAGCGCGCGGCGAGCCAGCTCCTCTTCGAGGTCGGCGTCCGACGCGAAGCGGGCCATGCCTTCTGGGTCGAGGGCGACGGTGGAGATGACGACGGGGTGTTCGGTGAGGTAACGGCCGAGGGCGGCCGGGCGGATGCCGGAGGCCCAGAGGAGCTGCGGGGAGCGGAATGCGTCGGCCGCGACGACCACGGCGTCGGCGGGGAAGAAGCTGGTCTCGCCGGTGCGGAGATCTTCGATGGTGACGCCGGTGACGCGTGCCCCGTCACCCGAGCCGTCTCGTTCGACACGGCGGACGAGGGTGAGGTCGCGCAGCTCGAAGCGCTCGGCAAGCGGGTTGCCTGCCTCGACGAGCGGGCCGAAGACGACGTCGGCGCCTGCCCAGCGCACGGTTCCGTCGGGTTGGGCATCGCCGGCGACGGGTAGGGTGCTGGGCCCGAAGCCGTCGGGGAGCTCGTCGGCGAACTCCTCGGCGAGCAGTGATCTGATGGCGGCACCAACCCCGGAGTCGGCGAAGGCGGCGGACTGCACGTGCAGTAGGCGCTCGGCGTTGGCGAGCAGTTCGTCCCACTCGGCGCTCTCGATGAAGTCGACGCGCTCGCTGAACTCGGGCGCTGGCGTGGCGCAGGTCCAGTGCGCGCCCATGCCACCGACGTTGGTCGACGCAGCCGCCGCGGGGAACGTCTCGGTGTGCGCAGAGCCGTCGCCGCCAAAGTCGAGGAGGTGCGTGCCCTGTCTCGCCGTGAACATGCCTTCGACGACGGCCGTTTCGGGGATGCCGAGGGACTCGCGGAAGTCACCGGCCTGCGGCCCCTGCGAGCGCTCGCGTGCGCGCTCCTTCTCGGCGGGGTCTGCGATGTTGCGCACGCTCTCGCCTGGGATGTCGGTGAGCTGAGGGCCGGCTTCGAACATGGTGACGCGCACGTCGGGGCTTGCTTCGAGGAGGATCCGCGCGTAAGCGGCCCCGATCGGTCCGCTGCCGACGATCGCGACGACTGGGGTGCTGGTCATGTGCTTCCTCCTTGGAAGTGAGTGGTGGTGGTGGTGGTGGGATGCGCTCAGCTGCGCGAGGCCGGCACGTTCGGGGCCTCGACGACGGGGATGCTGCCGGTGTCGTTGGAAAGGCGTCCAGGCGGCAGCAGGAGTGCCGCGACGAAGCCGACCGCGTAGGCGATGGAGAGGCCGATGAAGATGGGCGCGAACACGTCGCGGTAGATCTGCGCGATGGTGGCTTGGAAGGCCGGTTGGCTGCTGTGGACGAGCTGCGGGGTGAGGCCTGCGGCGTCGAACCCGAGTGGGAGGAGGGCTGCGACGCCTGCTCCGATCACGCCGCCGATGATGGCGGTGGTGACGGTGGAGCCGACTTGCCGGACGATGTTGACGCTTGCGGTGACGGCTCCCGTCGCCCCCTTGGGCGCGGCGCTCTGCACGACGGTGACGATGAGGCTCATGAACGAGCCGGTGCCGAGCCCGACGCCGAACATGACGACCATGGGCACCCAGAGCGGGAGGCCGACGGGCAGCGCCGACATGATGAGGAGGCCGACGGCGCCGAGGGCTGTCCCGATGATCGGGTAGACGCGGTAGCGGCCCGAGCGGCTGGCGAGGAATCCGGTCAGGAGGTTGCTGACGAGCATGCCCATGACGGTTGCGATGGGCACGAGACCGGAGATCGTCGCGGAGGTGCCGTAGGCCATCTGCACGTACGTGGGCAGGTAGGCGGTGATGGAGAAGAGGCCGACGCCGATGATGGCGGAGAGCGCGGTGCCTGCGGCGACGGTGCGGTTCCTGAAGAGGTAGAGGGGGACGACGGGGTTCTCTGCCCGAACCTCCGCCCAGAAGAACAGCGCGAAGGAGGCGAGCGCGATGCCGAAGGCCGACAGCGCGGGTGTGAGCTGCTCGGGGTCGGAGACCCAGGTCACGCCGAGCACGAGGGCGACGAGCGCGAGCGTGAAGGAGAGGGATCCGAGCACGTCGAAGCGCGGTGCGGAGGTGCGGGGGATGCTCGGGATGGCGATGAGCGCGAGGGCGAGGGCTGCGACGCCCACGGGGAGGTTCACCCAGAACACCCACTGCCAGCCCCAGTTGTCGGCGATGAGGCCGCCGAGGAGTGGTCCGATGAGGATGGCGATGGGGAACGCGGCGCCGATGATCGCCATGTACTTGGGGCGAGCGCGGGGGCTGGTGACCTGGGCGATGATCGTCTGCGACATGAGCTGCAGGCCGGCTGAGCTTATGCCCTGGAAGACGCGCGCCGCGATGAGCAGGCCCATGTTCGGCGCGAATCCGCAAGCGAGCGAGGAGATAAGGAAGAGCGCAAGCGAGGTGAGGAACACGGAGCGTGGGCCGACGATGTCGCCGAGCTTGCCGAGCACGGGCAGCAGCACGGTGCTGGCGAGCGTGTAGCTGACGACGACCCAGCCCATCTGCTCGAGCGCGCCGAGGTCGCCCGCGATGGTTGCGAGTGAGGTCGACACGACGGTGTGGTCGAGGGCGCCGAGGAAGGAGACGGTGAGGAGGGATGCAACAAGGAGACGGAGTCTCGTCGGTGAGAGTGGCATACATGGACCCGAACGATCGGGCGATCTACGCGACATGGTGTGCCCTCGGTCGCTGCGTCGCGGCCGGTGACGGGGTTCGTGGAACCCCCTGCGTCTCGACTAGACTAGCGATACTTATGTTGAAAAACAACTAAAGATTGTCGGTGACTGGCGCATGTGGGGTCGTGGATGCGCCTGCCGGCGCCACAATGGATGCCTGGAGCCGGAGGTCCGCGAGGAACGGCGTCAGCTCATCCGGCCAGACGGATGCGCGCGCCGCGTCAATCGCGCGGCGCAGCTCGCGTCGAGCCGGCTCCTCGAAGCCCGCCCGCACCACGTGTTCGCCCGCACCCGACCTGGTCACGACGCTCGCGCATCCAGTGCCCTCATCGACCTCGACCTCGACTTCGACGGCCCCCAGGGCACAGACGCGCAGCCACGGCACCTGCGCCGCCCCCAGCCAGGTGACCACCACGGGCACGCCGTCGGGAGACTCCAGCAGGACCGAACCCGAGCGGGGCTTGAGCTCGCGACCACCGGCGCTGGCAAGCTCTCGCGCCCAGCCGAGCGCGTCGCGCAGCACACCGGTCGACACCGCTCCGGCGGCCTCGACCGTCACGATATGCGGCCGAGACCCCTGGGCAGTAACAGCGTCGCGGGCCGCTGCGATGAGCTCACGCGGCTGGAACCGACGCACGATGCTCACCGGCAGACCAGCGACCCCGGCGGCGCCGCGCTCGGAGACGGCATCCTCGGTGACGCGCGCACCGACCCCGCCGCGCCCACCCCCCCCCCGGCGCCACGCATCAGCACGTCGTCCACATCGGGCACATCGACGACTCCGACACCGTCAACGACGACCCCCGAGGCTCCGCGAGCCAACGCCGCGTCGACCTCTGCCGACCAGCCGCCAGGGGCTCGACCGTCGACCACGACGACCGCACCGACCGGACTCGCGGCGAGCTCGACCGTCAGCGGCAGCTCGGCGACCGCGACCCGGTAGGCCTCGGACGCCCGATGCCCCTGCGCCGACAGGAAGATCGGGACGCGCGGACTCATGCGGCACTCGCTGCGATGTGAGCCTCCGCCGCATCGGCGAGCGTGACGGCAAAACGAGCATCCTCGAGCAGCTCGTCGTACTCGAGCGGACCCTCGCCCGCGAGCAGCTCTGCGAGGGCCAACCACTCCGCCTCGTAGCCATCGAGCGGCCCGCGCGCCGGCACAGCCACCGACCCGTCCACGTGGCGGACCACGACGCGAGCGGCACCATCGTGCACGAACGCGGGCGGGTACTCGACGTCGACGCGAGCGCCGCCGGCCGACGCGGTCAGCCGCCACCGCGCATCCGCTCCCTCTTCGCGCATGACCGCGAGGAGGTGAACCCGCGCCCGCCCGGCGCGATAGCCGAGCGCGTAGCCGAGCGGAGCCACGAACCTCGCGAAGGTCATGCCGTCGAAGCCAGGAAGCAGGTCACGGACCGCGGGAAGATCGTGGACACCGAGACCCGACACGAGCTGCCGCACGATGCCAGCCTCGACCTGCGGCGGGAGACCCGGCGGCGGGAAGCGCGCCGGCGACGCGCCCCCGGCGGCAACCTCGGTGACCAGGCGGTGATACCGGTCGTTCGGCGGCAACGACAGCGTGACCGTGACCGCGTCGACCGGCGCCCGCAGACCCGCGATCGCTCGGCGAGCCTGCGCCCAGCCGGGGTCAAAGAGGTGGTTCGTGCCCACAAGGAGCGCGACGCCGCGCGACCGGCACTCCGCGACGAGCTCCTCCGACTCGGCGAGAGTCGTCGCGAGGGGCTTCTCGCAGAGGATGCCGACTACGCCCGCCTCGAGCGCGGCCCGCACGTGCGCCGCATGCGCTTCGGGCGGCGAGCAAATGAGAGCGACCTGCACCCGCTCGTCCCGGAACAGCGCGTCGACGCTCGAGCTCGCGCGCGCATCCACCCTCGCGGCCAGCTCGGCGGCACGTCCGCTGCCCGAGTCCGCGACGTGGACCACCTGGAAGTGGTCAGGCAGGCGAGCCAGGGTGGGCAGATGCAGTGCGGACACCCCGGGTCCCGCGCCAATGACGCCGACTGCCCACATGCGACCACCCCTTCGTGCTCTTTTGCATTTTCTCAGCACAAGAATGCTGAAGATGAACATATCTAGCCCGAGACACGGGCGCAAGGTCGACATCTTCGGTAAGGTTCGCGCATGAGAGAGTCAACGTTGCGCTTTGGAGCACAGACCGACGAAGTCACGAGCCTGCTGCGCGTGGTCAACCTCGTTCGCCTCGGCGAAGCGGTCACTCGACCGCAAATCGGCACGGTCACAGGACTGGGCCGAGGCGTGGTCACGCAGCGAGTCGAGCAGGCCATCCAGATGGGCTACCTCGAAGAGGGCGACGTTGGACCATCCTCCGGTGGGCGCGCCCCGCGCACGCTGCGCTTCCGCGGTGAGAACGGCCTCATCGTCGTCTGCGCACTGGGCGCCCTGCACATCCACGTCGGCCTGACCGAGCTCGAAGGCGACGTCATCGCCCAGGCCCACCTCGACTGGGACATCTCGCGCGGACCCGCCGCAACCCTCGACGCGGCACTCGAACTCGTCGACCAGCTGCTCGAGGCCGACCGGAAGACGCGGAAACACGAGATTCCGGTGTGGGGCATCGCCGTCGGCGTCCCCGGCCCCGTCGACTTCGAGTCCGGTCGGCCGGTCGCGCCGCCGATCATGCCGGGGTGGAACGGGTTCGACGTGCGACGCCGATTCGAGCAGCGCTTCGACGCCCCCGTCTGGGTCGACAACGACGTGAACCTGCTCGCCCTGAACGAGCGCACAAATCGCCAGGTGCCGTCGATCGACCTCATCTACGTCAAAGTCGGCTCCGGTATCGGCGCCGGCCTGGTCTCGCGAGGCCGCATCCACCGTGGCGCCAACGGGGCCGCCGGCGACATCGGCCACGTCAAGGTCCCCGGCGCCACCGTGCAGTGCCGCTGCGGCAAGATCGGCTGCCTCGAGGCGGTGGCGGGCGGATGGGCGCTGGTTCGGGATGCGCAGCTCGCGATTGACGACGGCGCCACAGGCCTGCTCGCGGCCCGGGTGCGGGACGGCGACAAACTCAACCCGGAGCTCATCTCGATGTCGGCCGAGGACGGCGACGCCCTCGCGATCCAACTCGCACAGGGCTCCGCCAAGATTATCGGCGAATCAATCTCGGCCCTGGTCAACATGTTCAATCCGAAGGTCATCATCGTCGGCGGCGCCCTGGCCGGAGCCGGCGAAATCTTCCTCGCCGAGGTGCGCCAGCGCGTCTACGAGCATTCGCTGCCACTGGCCACGCGGGACCTCAACATCGTCGTCTCGGCCAACGACGTGCGCGAGCCCATCAGGGGTGGCGCCGCGATGGTTCGCGAACAACTCTTTGAGGAGACCTTCCCGCGGTGGTTCGCCGACGGTCGCCCCACGCTGAAGGGACTCGAGCTGCCGCATTAGGAGGCACGGGCACAAGAGCCCGGCTCACACACTTCTTCCGGTTTTCGACATAAGCGGGTAGGTTTCCCCCTAAAGCCGTTAAGCGGCCGTCACAAAGGAGTGTCATGCCCAGAAACGTCCCACGCAACTGCGCGTCGGAAGCACCCCGCCCGTGAGTCTCGCGATCTTGCTCGACGATGCCCTCCACAGCGAGGAAGACGGGTTCTCGCTTCGCGTCTCCCTGCCGTGGATCCGCTCGCTGCCACTGTCGAGCCTGCACGAACTGCGCGTCACCGTCGACGACGTCGCGGTCGAGCTGCCGGAACGCGCACCGAGCCCGACCTGGTGGTTCGTACAGGACCGCATCGTGGTGCGCTCCACTGCAAAGCTCACGCCGGGCGAGCACAACGTCGTCGTCGCCTTCAAGCTCCTCATCCCGAACATGGGCGCGGCCCCCGGACAACCGCTCATCCTCCCCTTCGCGGCGGCACGGCGGCTCGAGCTCGACGCCGCACTCCCCGCGCCCCGAGCATCCCGCGACGTGCACCTCGCGACCGTCGGAAGCGCCGCATGAGCGCGCAGCTGCCAACGGGCTGGACCCTCGCGGCCTCCGCCTTCAACTGGTCACCCGAGCTCATGGTCGCCGACCGCACCTCGCCCGAGATCGCCGCTTCCATCGGGGGCTCCGGCGTCGCGAGCGTCATCGAGCTCGAGGCCGCGCAGACGTGGCGCACCTTCCCACGGCCGACCGACGACGAGACGGCGCGCATCCGCGAGACCCTCGACGCCACCGGCACGTCGGTGAGCATCGTCGGCGCGAGCCTCGACGACTGGCTCTCGGCGACCGAACGCCGCTCCGAAGACGAGCGCTTCGAGTTCCTACTCCCCCAGCTCCGCGCCGCCCAGCGACTGGGCGCAGAGGGCATCCGCCTGCCGATCGGCCAGGCCGGCCCGGCACTGCTCGAGCGACTCCTCCCCCACCTGCACGAGCACTCCCTGACCCTGTACGAGGAGCTCCAGGGGCAGCAGTCGCCCGACAAGCCGCAGCACGCAGCCGCCGTCGAAGCGGTCGCCGCGATCGGCGATCCCCGCATCCGTCTGCTCGTCGACATCAGCATGCTCATGCCGTCGCTGCCGCCGAGCTACCTCGCGAAACTGCGGGCGGGCGGCGTGCAAGCGACGCTCGTGGATGCGCTCGAGCGCGACTGGCGGAACCCCGCGACGCTCGCGGCTGTGCAGGGCGCGCTCCGCGACGGCTCGGTTCCACCCCGGGTGCATACGATGTTCATGAACCTCGTCATCCGCTTCGGGCGTACGGATGCGCGTGAGCTGCGGGAGGTGCTGCCGCTCGTGGGCGGGGTGCATCTCAAGTTCTGGGATCTCGACGACACCGACGGGCGCATCTCGAACCCCATCCGCGACATCTCGGCCGAGCTCGCGCGGGTCGGTTTCACTGGCACACTCTGTAGCGAGTGGGGCGGCCACGAGTGGATCGAAGACCTGACCCCCGAGCAGGCGACACGCGCGCACCTGGCGCTCGCCCGCACGGCGATCGCGGAGGGTGCATCCGCCGCCATCGGCTGAGGCGCTGCATCGCCTCTCACTCGCTCCAACTCTCCCCACCTCCACACCCGCGGCAAACACACAAGATATGCAGGTTCCCGCCGGCGGGAACCTGCATATCTCGCGTGGATGCTGGCGGCACGGCGGCTGCTAGTCCTGTTTCGTGGAGAACGCGGAGTCGAACGCCGCCTCCGATGGCCGGTACGAGGACAGCTTGCGCACGAAGCCGAGCGCTTCGGGAGCGCCGACGAGGCGGTCCATGCCCGCGTCCTCCCACTCCACCGACAGAGGACCCTCGTAACCGATCGCGTTCAACATGCGGAAGCAGTCCTCCCACGGCACGTCCCCGTGCCCGGTCGAGATGAAGTCCCAACCCCGCCGCGGATCCGCCCACGGCAAATGCGACGACAAGCGCCCGTTCCGGCCATTACTGAGGCGCTTCTTCGTGTCCTTGCAATGCACATGGAAGATGCGGTCCTGGAAATCCCACAAGAACCCCACCGGATCGATGTCCTGCCACACCATGTGCGAGGGATCCCAGTTCAACCCGAACGACTCCCGATGCCCGATCGCTTCCAACGCCCGCTTCGTGGTCCAATAGTCATACGCGATCTCCGAGGGATGCACCTCGTGCGCGAACCTGACCCCGACCTCCTCGAACACGTCCAGGATCGGGTTCCACCGGTCCGCGAAGTCCCGATAGCCCGCATCCACCATCGCCTCCGTCGCCGGAGGGAACATCGCCACGTACTTCCAAATACTCGACCCCGTGAACCCCGTCACCGTCTTCACGCCCAGCGCTGCGGCCAGGCGGGCCGTGTTCTTCAGCTCCTCCGCAGCCCGCTGACGCACCCCCTCCGGATCACCATCGCCCCACACCCGGTCGGACACGATGTCCCGGTGGCGCTCATCGATCGGATCATCACACACCACCTGCCCCTTCAGGTGGTTCGAGATCGTCCACACCTTCAAGCCGTTGCGCTCAAGGATGTCGAGCCGACCTTGGACGTACTCCGCGTCATCCCACCGCCACGGATCCAGATGATCACCCCAACAGGCAATCTCGAGGCCGTCATACCCCCACTCCCCCGCGAGCCTGGCGACCTCCTCGAACGGCAGATCAGCCCACTGACCGGTGAACAACGTGACAGGACGAGACATGTTTCTCCTCTTAACTAGCGTTCTCGAATGCTGTTGCTGTGCCCGCGCTGCTCAGACAGCAACGGTGCTGCGAGCGTGGGTGTCGACCCACGCGCCGTCGGCGGCCGAGCTGCGCTCGACGGCGTCGAGCACGCGCTGCACACTGAGCCCTTCGTCGAAGCTCGAGTGCAACGGGGTTCCGTCGACGATGGCGCCCACGAGGTCGACGACCTGGTGGGTGAAGCCGTGCTCGTACCCGAGCATGTGGCCGGCCGGCCACCAAGCGGAGACGTAGGGATGCGCGGGCTCGGTCACAAGGATCTGCGCGAAGCCCTGCGCACGGCTGTCGGCAGTGCGGTCGTAGTACTGCAGCGAGTTCAGGTCTTCGAAGTTCCAGGCGAGGGCGCCGAACTCGCCGGACACCTCGATGCTCAGCGCGTTCTTGCGGCCCGTCGCGAACCGGCTCGCGTCGAACGAGGCGAGCGCCCCGCCCGACAGGCGGCCCGTGAAGACCGCGATGTCATCGACGGTCACCGAACCGGTGCCCGAGCCGTCGGCGAGCGGCCGCTCGGCGATGATCGTCTCGATCGTGCCCGAGACGCGCTCGACGCGTTGCCCCGTAACGAACTGGGTCAAGTCGATGGCGTGCGCCCCGATATCGCCCAGCGCGCCCGAGCCAGCGAGCTCCTTCTGCAGGCGCCACGAGAGCGGCGCCTCCGGGTCGACGAGCCAGTCCTGTTGGTAGGAGGCGCGCACCTGATGGATGCGCCCGATCTTGCCCTCGGCGATGAGGTCGCGCAGCAGCGTCACAGCGGGCACGCGGCGGTACGTGAAGCCGACCATCGACTTGACGCCGCGCGCTGCCGCCTGCGCTGCCGCATCCGCCATCGCCTCGCCCTCAGCCACGGTGTTCGAGAGCGGCTTCTCGACGAGCACGTGCTTGCCCGCTTTGAGCGCGGCGACGGCGATTTCAGCGTGCGAGTCACCGGGCGTGACGATGTCGACGATGTCAATGTCGTCACGCGCGATGACCGCGCGCCAGTCGGTCGCCGACTCCTGCCAGCCCCACTGAGCGGCGGCCTCAGCGACCGCCGCGCCGTTGCGCCCGACGACAACCGCCATCTCGACCTCGGCGGGTAGGCCGAAGACGCGGGGCGCCTGCCGCCAGCCGACCGAGTGCGCGGCTCCCATGAAGCCGTAGCCGATCATGGCCACGCGCAACGGCCGCGTCACGCGAACACGACCTCACGCTCGACGGGCACGCGGTTGGTGACGTAGCGGCCCGGGGCGATCTGCATGTAGAGGAGGCGCATCGTGAGCACGACCTCGACCGTGAGCTTGTCGCCCGCGGCGGGCACCTCATTCAGGGGAATGACGATGTCCGGCTTGTCCGCGAGGAACCAGAGCGTCTCGGACTGCTCGGGCAGCTCGTCGATCTCGTACGAGCGGCCCTGCAGCACGAAGCGCAGCTTGTCCTTCGGGATGGAGACCCCGTTGACGTTGACCTCGACGTTGTCGACGGCCGACAGCCAGAGGCTCCGATACCAGGGGATCTGCACGGAGACGCTGATGCCGTCGTCCCGCCTGGTGACGTCGTTCTCTGCGAAGAGAGAGTTGTGAGTTGCCATGATGTGTCGCTTTCTCGACTTAGGCGACCGTGAGGCTGTTCGCCTCGGCCGCGGTTTCCTCGATGGCACGGCGCATGAGCGCGTGCTGTTGGCGAATCTGCTCGACCGGGTCGCTCTCGCCGAGGTCGGCGAACGCGTGGCCCTCCCATTCGCTCGAGAGATAGCCCTGGTAACCGCCCCTAACGAACTGGCGCACGATGCGCGCGGTGTCCATCGCCGGCTCCTGGCCGTGCTCGTCGATGTCGTAGAACTTCGCGTGGACGTGGAACATCTGGGGCATGATGTCGAGCCACTCCTCGGCCGGCACGAGTCCGTGCATGTTGAAGGCGAGGCGTGTGAACGGGCCGAGCCGGGCGAAGTCGAACTTCTCCGCGGTGAGGAAGTCCTCGAAGGCCTGGTTGCGCACGTGCATCGGCTCAGGGCGGCGCCAGATCTCGTCCATGACCGGGAAGTACTCCTCGGGCATGCCCATGTTCTTGAGCGTGCGCAGCAGGCGCGGCGAGAGGCTGTGCATCGTCGAGCTGAAGTCGGCCGTGAAGCCGAGGCGCTCGCTCCCGAGCTCCTCGTACATCTCGCGGATCGCGAGGATCTGCGGGGCGTTCGGGCCGGACGGCGCGTGGATCTCATAGCCGAGACGCTGATCGTACTTCTCGGCGAGCGGCAGCAGGCGCGCGAGCAGCTCCTTGCCCGCCGAGCGGATGACGACCGTGCGGAAGCCGAAGTCGTAGGCCGTTGCGAGCTGACGGGCGAAGAACTCGTACTCCTCGTCCGGTGTCATGTCGCGGTCCTTGCGGCGGCCCATGTCGAGGTTCGTGCCGACTGCGCTGGGCTCGAGGCCGTCGCGCTCGAGCGTGTCGCGCCAGAACTTCACGAACTCGTGGTCGGTGTCCGGGTAGGTGCGCAGCAGCTGCGCGATGTTGAACTCGACTCCAGTGCCGAGCCCTTCCTTGTGCACGGCCTCCACGAGCGTCTCGGGGGTGTAGAGGCCGGCCGCGAACTCCGACGTGAGCGAGTAGAGGGTGATGCCGAGCTTGATGCCCGTCCCTGCGATTCCGTCTGCCATGGTGTTCTCCTTGATGTTCTGCGTGACGTCGCCGCGGTCAGCTGCGTACGGGCAGCGCATGGTGGGCGGCGAGGATGCGTCGGGCCTCGGCGGGGTCGGTGATCATGCGCGACCCCGCATCCGCTGCTGCTGAGCGCTGCACGGCGTGCTCGGCGCGGATGATGTCGAACGGGCTCTGCCAGTGGTTCCAGTGCCAGCCCTCGTACTCGCTCGAGACAGCGCCCGAGTAGCCCTGCTCGACGAGCAGCGCGATGAGCTCGCGCACGGGCACCGAGGGCTCTTCGCCGTGCTCGTCGATGCCGAAGAACTTGCCGTGCACGTGCTTGACCCACGGCATGATCTCGAGCCAGTCCTCGACTCGCGCAGGGCCGAAGAGGCCCGTGCCGTTGATGGCGAAGTCGATGCCGAAGTCAGGGCGGCCGTGCTTCGCGGCGAGGCCGATGAATGAGCCGAACCGCTTGCCGTGCACGCCCTGGTCGGCGGGCGGCCCTTCCGCGTAGTAGCCGTCCCACAGCTCGACGAGCTCGGAGAGCAGCTCCTCGGAGGCGCCGCGGCGGCGGTAGGCCTCGACAGCGGACGGGGCGAAGCCCTTGACCGTGGCACCCCAGTCGGCGGTGAAGCCGAGGTAGGGCGAGCCGACCTGTTCGAAGCGGTCGCGCAGCGCGAGGATGCGCGGGTGCGACGCGTACTGGTCGGCGTGCACCTCGAGGGCGAGGGTGACGCCGTGCTTCTCGGCGATGGGCGCGAGCAGTTCCATCGAGTCGGGCGTGATGGAGATCTGCACGCGGGCGACGGGGAAGCCGAGCTTGGCGGCCGCCTCGATCTGGCGGGTCATGTACTCGACGAGCTCGTCCTGCGAGAGCAGGCGGTCGCGGTGGATGCCGATGTCGGCGTTGACCGCGAGCGAGGTGCGCACGAGGTCGAGCTCGTCGACGAGGTCGGAGAACCAGCCGGCGAACTCATCGGTGATGTTCGGGAAGCCGCGGATGCTCGAGAACCCGATGAGCTCGAGGCCGGGCCCGAAGCCCTCGGCCGCGACTTTGCGGATGAGGCCTTCGAGGTCGTACTCGCGACCGTGGAATGCGCGGGTGAAGCTGTAGAGGGTGACTCCCTGGATGGGAGTGCCGAGCTCGCTGCTCATGCGGAGACCGCCTTCATCGTCTTGGAGTTGTGTTCTTCGATTCGGAGCACACCGTGATCGGTCACGATGTAGGGGATGTAGAGCTTCAGGTCGACCTCGACGGTGTGGTCTGCGTCGCCCGACGCGAGGGGGATGTCGCCTTCGACGATCACCGAGTCGGTCGGGAACCACCACTCGCTGGTATCACCGGCGAGCTCATCGGGTGCGTAGGTCTTGCCGTTCATGGTCCAGCGCAGCGACTCGAGCGGGGCGGCGATGCCGTCGACCGAGAGGCCGAACTCTGAGATGCAGGATGCGGGGAGCGAGCGGTACCAGGGCAGCCGCACCTCCACCGAGGTCCGTGTGCCGTTGGTCTTGAGCGTGTCCTGCTCGATGATCCGATCAGGAATCATGGTGGCCTCCTAGCCAGTTGTCAGTGCGAGGGAAGTGCGGGTTAAACGGTGCGGGTGGTGGACGCGAGGGCTGGCTCGGCCGTGAGCTTGGCCGCGATGTCGCGGGCACCCTTCACGGCGAGCGCGACGCCCGTGAGGGTCGGGTTGCAGGCCGTGGAGGTGGGGATGACGCCGTTGCCGGCGACGTAGAGCCCGGAGACTCCCCAGACCTCGCTGGTGGGCGAGCAGACGCTTTCGCCGTCGTCGACCTGCCCCATTCGTGTGGTGCCTTGGTAGTGCAAGGAGGCACCGAAGGGCAGACGCATGACGCGCTCGTCGAGGGGTTCGCCGACGGCGTCGCCGAGTCGGCGCAGCTCTGCCTCGGCAGCGTCCATCACCTCGCGGTCCCGGTCGGTGACGGTGTAGTGGATGCGCACGGCGGGCATGCCGTAGCTGTCGAGGTGGCCGTCGGTGAAGAGCACGCGGTCGTCGCGCTGCAGTTCCTTCGCGCAGAACATGCCGAGCCCGACGATGGAGCCTGGGATGACGGCGTCGTCGAAGGCAACCGGCACGGGGGACGCGTCGAGCTGCATGATCTGCCCGTGGAACGGCTTCTCGTCGGTGTAGGGCACCCAGCTGACTCCACTCGTCTCGCTGATGGCGCCGGCGGCCTTGGCTGCCGGGGCGTCGCCACCACTGGTGTTGCCGCCGGCCTGCTCCTGCGCTTCGATGCCGGTGATTCGGGCTGCGAAGACGACCTGAGATTGGTCGTTGAGGTAGCGGCCGAGTGCCTCCGGGCGAATGCCCGAGGCCCAGAGCACCTGCGGGGTGCGCAGCGCGTCCGCTGCGACGACGACGACCTTGGCCGAGACCTCGCTCGTCTGCTGGGCGCCGCCCTCGGAGAGGTCGCGCACCTCGACGCCGCGGGTTTCGCCGCCGTCGGTGACAATCATCGTGACGAGGGACTCGTCGAACAGCTCGAAGTTCGTGTTTTTGCGCGCCACGTCACCGAGAACGACGTCGGAGCCCGACCACACGAGCCGGCCGTCGTCGCGCCGGCGCACGGCGAGCGGCATACGCTGCACCCGCGCCTCGGGTACCCGGCCGGGGTCGACGACGGGGGCGAGGCGATCGCGGATGAGCTGGCTGAACGGTGCGTCCTCGAACGCGTCGGTGGTCACCCCGAGGAGCCGCTCGGCCTCGCTCAGCAGCTCGTCGAGCTCGCCGGTCCCCGACTCCTTGTCTAGGAAGGCGATGCGCTCGCTCTCGCCTGGGCGAGGGCAGGCGCCCGTCCAGTGCGCGGACATGCCGCCCACGTTGCTCGACATGGCTGCGACGGGTAGGCCGTCGCCACCGTCGACCGAGAAGTCGCCGTCCGGCAGCAGGTAGGTGCCTGGTCGCGACTGCCGCTTGCCCTGGGCCAGCGCGACCGGACTGTTGAGCTTCGCCGCCGCCTCGCCCGGTCCCTCCGAGCGACGCTGCGCGAGGCTGCGCTTCTCGGGGTCTTCGATGTTCTTGACGTGCGCACCGGGTGGATTTGAGACGGTCGGGCCGACCTCGAACATCGCGACGTGCAGCTCGGGGGCGAGCTCGCTCAGGATGCGCGCGTAGGTGGCGCCCGCCGGACCGCTGCCGACGATGGCGACGTCGACGGATGCTGGGTAGCGACTCATGCCGATGCTGCCGTTTCACGCACGAAGGCCACAGATGCCGCCGATTCGATCGTGGGGTTGTACTCGAGGCCGATGGGCCCGTCGTAGCCGGAGGCCCGCAGCACCGAGAACTTCTCGGCCCAGTCGAGCGAGCCGCTGCCGGGCTCGCCGCGGCCGGGCGCATCCGCCAGCTGTACGTACTTGATGATCTCGCCGGCGTTGGCGAGCTCTGCCTGCATGTCCTCGCCCTCGACCGCCGAGTGGTAGATGTCGTAGAGCACGCCGAAGTGCGGGGAGTCGACGCCGCGGGCGACGTAGACGGCCTCCGAGGTGCGGTCGAGCAGCGAGCCCGGGTGGTCGACGCGGACATTCACGGGCTCGAGTACGAGCGTGATGCCGGAGCCGTCGATCTGCGCGATCGCCTTCTCGTAGATCGCGACAAGGTCGTCGAGCTGCGTCTGGCGCTTCGAGCCGCCGAAGCCCGTGCCGCTGCCGACGACGATGCGCGGGCAGCCCAGGTCGTGGGCGATGGTGACGCCTTCGTCGAGCTTGCGGTAGAACTCGGAGTGGTCGCGGGGCGGGATCATGAACTGCGTGCGCGGCTCGGAGAGCTGGGCGGTCAGCTGCGTGCCGGTCTCCTCGAGCGCCGCCTTGAGCGCCGGGAGGTCTTTGGGCTTCGCGGGCGCATCCACCCCCGTCGGGCCCCACATCTCGACGGCGTCGAAGCCGGCTGCTGCGGCGGCGCGGACACGGTCGTGGTAGTCGCCGGCCTCAGTGAAGAGCAGTTCGATGTTCGGTGCGAGTTGGTACATGGCTTGGTCCTTTTTGCGGGGTTCGGAGGGAGTCGGGTGACGAGCGCTCAGAGGCGGTCGGCGAGCTGGCGGATGAGGGAGTGCTGACGACGGACCTGCTCGATCGAGCGCCACGGTTCGCGTTCGCCCTCGTATTCGCTCGAGAGGTAGCCCGTGTAGCCGGCGTCCATGAGCGCCTGGAGTACGGGCTCCCAGGGGATCTGCTGGTCTTCGAGGTGCTCGTCGATGTCGTGGAACTTCGCCTGAATAAAGACGACGTGGTCGATGATGTCGGCGATGTCGGCCGGGTCGACGCCGATGCCGTCGAGGAAGTCCGGGCGCTTGCCCGGCAGCTCGCCGGGGCGCAGCGGAATCGGCCGGTCCTGGAAGATACCGGTGTCGAGCAGTAGTCCGAAGTGCTTCGTGCCGGTGCGCTTGATGAGCGCGATGTAGTCGTCGACGACCTCGTGCTTGATGGGCGTTGGCGAGTGAATCTCGGGGCAGATGATGACGTCGAGCTCTTCGGCGAGCGGGAGGCTCAGCTCGACCGCCTCCGTCCAGCTGTGGTGCGGCACGAGGTCGCTCGTGACGACACCGATCTTGGGGCGCACGAACCTGAAGCCGAGCCGCTTCGCGAGGCGCAGGTCGCGTTGCAGGATGTCGGCGCCCTCCGCGGCCGTGAGGTCACGTGCGGCGGGCCCACTCGAGTGCAGCCTGGTGTCGATCCACGAGCCGTAGTTGGTGGGCGCGAGCGAGTACTTGTCGAGCAGCGCGAACCACTCGGCGACCCACTCTTCGCTCGGGTTCGGGTAGTTCGGGATGTGCCCCTCGCCGAGGATCTCGACGCCGGTCGCGCCGAGGTCGGCGATCGATCGCAGCGCCGTCTCGAGGTCCATGACGGTGCCGTAGTCGCTCATGTAGCTGTAGAGGGAGACCCCGTACTTGAACTGCGCGCCCGCCGCCTCCGGGGTGAGCGTGACGTGCTTCGTCACCTGGTAGCGGCTCGGCTGGTGCTCGAGCGGGATGTATGACATGCGCAGGCGGAGGTCGATCGAGAGTTCGTGCACGCCGTCGGGCAGGCCACCCTCGAGCGGCACGGTGACCGTGGCGGGTTCGTCGAGCTGCCAGCGCACATCCTTCGACGCCCAAAGCTCCTCGAGCGTGTAGCTGTTCCCCTGAAGGGTCCAGAGCGGCACGGTCGGGTCGACGTCGAGGATGCCCGGGATGCGCACGCCGACCCCGTCGATGAGGGATGCGGCCATGCCGCGGTACGACGGCATGCGGAGCTGGAACTGGAATCCGGTGATCCGGCCGCCTTCGGCGTCGCGCACGTTGCGGAAGCCGACGGACTGAATCAGGTCTCTCTCGAGAAGCATCGTTGCTCACTCTCTGTGTCTGTGCCTCCACTCTACGCACTTATGTCGGTTTTCGGCATAAGAAAGACTGATGTGCGCCTTAGGTGCAGCGGATGCGCGAAGCAGACTCCGAGCAGCGCCTGGCTCGAAGCCGCCTCGGCGCAGACATACGAAGAAAGCATGCTCATCGGGTGATGAGCATGCTTTCTTCGAATGGTTGCGCCGGCTCAGGTGGCCGAGGCGGCTTGGACAAGTCAGGCGAGCGCCTGCACCTCGCGCATGCTGCGACGGATGAGGGCGTGCTGTCGCTGCACGAGCACAAGCGGGTCGACCTCGCCGAGGTCGGCGAACGCGTGCCCCTCCCACTCGCTCGACATGTAGCCGGAGAACCCGCCGCGTACGAACTCCTCGACGATCGCGCGGTAGTCGATCGCTGGCTCGTCGCCGTGCTCGTCGATGTCGTAGAACTTCGCGTGCACGTGCAGGATCTGGGGCATGATGTCCGACCACTCGCGCACATCCACCCGCCCCTGCATGTTGAACGACAGGTGGGCGAGCGAGCCGAGGATGCCGGGGTTGATGCCGCGGCCCTCGAGGTAGGCGATGAAGGCCTGCTGACGCTCGCGCATGGGCACGTCAGTGCGCCAGATCTCCTGCAGCTTCTCGACTGCGGCATCGTCGAGGCCGCGCTTCTTCACCGAGCGCAGAAGCGTCGGCGCCATGCTGTGCATCGTCGACGAGAAGTCGGCGACGAAGCCGAGCAGCGGGGAGTCGAACTCGTCGAAGACCTCGCGCACCTTGACGATCGGCTCGGCGTTCGGCCCGAGGGGTGCGTGAATTTCGTAGCCGAGCTTGAGCTCCAGCTGCTCAGCGATGGGCAGGATGCGCCGCAGCAGCTCGGGCTTCGCACTCTGGATGCGCACGAGCGGGAAGTCGAGCTTCTTCGCCGACTGCAGCAGCGTCTCGGTGAACTCGAACTCCTCGTCGAGGCTCATGTCGCGCGAACGGTTGCGGCCCATGTCGAGGTTCGCACCGAACGAGCTGGCGTCGAAGCCGTACTTGTCGAACGCGCTGCGCCACTTGGTGACGAACTCGTCGGAGACGTGCGGGTAGGTGGGCACCATCTGCGAGGCGACGATCTCGATGCCGGGGCCGACGCCGAGCTCGGCGACGCGGGCGAGGAGCGAGTCGAAGTCGTACCAGCCGGCCGCGAACTCGGCGGTCGCCGAGTAGAGCGTGAGGCCCAGCTTGAACGGGTCGCTGTCACGCGCCTCGGCGAACTCGCCAAGCGCATCCGCCGCCGACGCCTCGAAGTACGGCGTGGTCGCCGCTTCAACCGTGTCGCTCGCGACGAGCGTGCGGGTCACGTCGACGTGGTTCGGCACATACAGGCCGGGCTCGGTCTCGCTGCCCGGCTTGATCTGCATGTACGGCAGGCGCAGGTCAGCGACGAGGCGAACCTCGTGCTTGCTGCCGTCGGCGATGGGCTCGTCGAGCTGAACGATGAGGCGGGGGCGGTCCTGCAGGAACCACAGCACCTCAGACTGCTCGGCGAGCTCGTCGAGGGTGTAGCTCGATCCGCGGAGCTCGAGGCGCAGCTTCGACGGGTCGACCTGGACGCCGCCGATCTCGAGCGCGAGGCCCGTGACCGACGACAGCCAGACGCTGCGGTACCAGGGGAGCTGCAGGCTGAGGGCCGCGCCGTCCGGATGCGGGAGAAGGCTCTGCTCGCTGAGCAGGGTGTCTTGCGTTGCCATGTGAGGTCTCGATTCTTAGTGCTTGAGTCCGCCAGCGAAGCCCTGCATGAACTGCTTCTGGGCGACGAGGTAGAAGATGAGGATCGGCACCATCGAGATGATGACGATCGAGAAAATCTGGTTCCACTGCGAGACCAGTGCGCCGACGTAGTAGTACATGGCCACGGGCAGCGTCTGGAAGTCGGAGCCGCCGAGGAAGATGAGCGACGTGAAGAAGTCGTTCCACACGATGAGGCCGGCGAGGATCGCGACCGTGCCTGTGGCCGGGGCCATGAGCGGCAGGATGATGCGGAAGAAGACCTGAGTGGGGCTCGCCCCGTCGAGGGCGGCTGCTTCCTCGTAGTCGGTGCCGAGACCACGGAAGAAGTTGGCGTAGAGGAAGATCGCGAGCGGCAGCAGCATGCCCGTGTAGAGCACGATCATGCCCCACAGCGAACCGGTCAGGCCGAGGGCGCGGGCCCCCATGTAGAGAGGGACGGTGCCGAGCTGCGTCGGCAGGATGATCGCGATGAGGAAGATGTAGTACGACACCTGCGTCCAACGGCGCGTGCTGCGCGTGATGACGTAGCCCGCGAGCGCCCCGAGGATGACCATGCAGAGGATCGTGCCGCCCGTGATGATGATGCTGTTCAGCAGGCCGAGCAGTACGTTCGACTGGCCGGTCGCTGTCATGACGTTGGCGAAGTTCTCGACCGTCCACGTCGCCGGGAGCTCGGTCGCCTGCGTCGAGAAGACCTCCTGGTCGCTCTTGAACGCCGTGATCACGAGGAAGTAGAACGGCAGCAGGAAGACGATGGCGACGAGCCAGACCGCGATCTCCCGCAGCAGCGTGAACTTGGTGTACCTGAACATGTCAGCGTCCCTTCTCGGGGCGTTCGGCCGTCAGCTTCTGCTGCATGACGGCGAAGATGAGGATGATGACGGTGAGGATGAGGGCGAGCGCCGCGCCGTAGCCGAAGTTGCCGAGCGAGAAGGTCTGCTTGTAGACCTCGGTCGCGAGCGTCTCGGTAGCTCCGGCAGGACCGCCGCCGGTGAGGGCCATCACCTGGTCGAAGATGCGGAGGCCGTTCACGAGTCCCAGGGTTGTCGCGATCGCGACGGCCGAGCGGATGGACGGCAGTGTGATGTACCAGAAGCGCTGGAAGAGGCTCGCACCGTCGATGGCGGCCGCTTCCTCGATCTCGACGGGCACGCTAGCGAGGCCGGCGATGTAGATGACCATCGTGAAGCCCGTGTTCTGCCAGACGATGACGATGAGCACCGCCCAAATCGACCAGTTGGGGTCTGCGAGCCAGGCCTTCTGGTACTCGGCCAGGCCGAGCATCCCGAGAAACGCGTTGAGGGGGCCGTTAAACTCGAAGATGAACTTCCAGATGTACGCCACCGCGAGGGGGCTGAGCACGACCGGCATGAAGAACAGCGTGCGGAGAATGTAGCGGCTCTTGAGGCCGCGGTTGAGGGCGAGGGCCAGGATGAGACCCGCGACGTTGGTGAGGATGACCGAGCCGAACGCGAGGAACAGGGTGTTCCCGACGGCCCCGATCTTGGTGGGGTCCGCGAAGATCTCAGCGAAGTTGTCGAACCCGACGAAGGTGAACGAGCCGATGCCCGACCAGTTCGTGAAGGCGAAGAAGCCTCCGGCGGCCGTGGCGGCGTAGTGGATGAAGGCCACGAGCACGAGGCCTGGCAGCACCCACCACCAGTGGCCGAATTGGAGAAGGGGGCGGCCCCGGCGGGGACGAGCGGTCTCGCTCGTCCCCACCGGCGACTGACCCTCAGCAGCAGTCTCGGTCTTGCCGTCGCTGTGCAGTGTCGCAGTCATGAACTGGTTCCTTTGCTACGTGTCGATGGGGTGGGGCTGGCCGGTCCGTCAGCTCAGCTGTCCCACGCCGCATCCATCGCCGAAAGGACGCTGTCGACCGTGGTCTGGCCGGTGAACAGGCCCTGGACGCCCTTCTGCAGCTCGTCGTAGACAGCCTGGTTCGGCCAGAGGCTGTTCGGCAGCGGCGTGTAGGAGCCATCCGTGAGGAGCTGCTCGACGCTCGCGTACGGCGATCCCTCGAACTCGTAGTTGTCGATGCCGGAGACGGGGAGCGCGCCGGACACGTCGGAGAAGAGCTTCGCGCCCTCGTCGCCAGCCACCCAGTCCAGGAACGCCTGGGCCGCTTCCTGCTTCTCACTCGCCGCGTTGATGGAGAGCGAGTAGTTCGAGCTCGCGAGCACGTACGGCTTGCCGCCGTCAGCCGTCGGGAACGGCTCGATCGAGAAGTCGAGGTCGGGGTTGGCCTCGGCGAGCTCGTTCGCGGAGGAGCCGGGGAGGAAGCCGCCGAGCGAGGTGCCCTGCGTGATGTTGTTCGTGATCACGTCGAAGCCGGCGCCCTCGGCACCTGGCTGGAAGCATCCCGCATCCTTGAGGTCGATGATCGTCTCGAGCGTGTCCTTCCAGCCCTGCGAGTCGGCGAAGGTGACGTCGCCGGCCGCGCGCTGCTCGTTCCAGTCCGGCGTCTCCGCGTAGACGCGGGTCGCCGAGATCGACATGGCCGTCATGCCCGTGTTGGGGCCGGCGGCGCCTGCGATGACGATCATCGACTTGCCCTGCGAGGTGAGGTCGGCGCACTTGCCGACGAGCTCGTCGAAGTCGGCGGGGTAGCTGGCGACGCCTGCCGCCTCAGCCGACGAGTTGCTGTAGACAAAGCCTGCGACCGTGAAGTCGACCGGCTGCGCGAGCACCTGGCCGTCGTAGGTGTACAGCGCCTCGCCACCCTCGGGGATGACACCGGATGCGCTCTCGCCGAGTGGCGCGAGGAAGCCCGCCTCGCCGAGGCTGAGCACGGCCTGGCCCTGACCTGCGCCGGGGGCCGTCTGGATGACATCCGGCGCGTTTCCGGCCTGCAGCTGCGTGCGGAGCGTCTCGCCGTAGCGGTCGTTCGGCTGCGGGTTGAGCGTGATCGTGACGTCGGGGTTCGCTTCCATGTACGCATTGGCGAGAGCCTCGTACGGGTTCTCGAGGTTGTTCGAGGTTGCGTACGTGAGGGAGAACTCAGTCGCTCCGCCTTCTCCGGTGCCGCCGCCGCCGCCGCTTGCGCAGCCGGAGAGAGCGAGGACACCGGCAACCGGCAGGGCGAGTGCTGCGCTGAGGCGCATCCGCTGGGTACGGGAGTGAGACATGAGATTGCCTTTCTTGACAGCGTTGTCGAAGATCCTCCGGCTGTACCGGAGCTG
Organism: Pseudoclavibacter helvolus; assembly: GCF_049707175.1. GTDB lineage: Bacteria > Actinomycetota > Actinomycetes > Actinomycetales > Microbacteriaceae > Pseudoclavibacter > Pseudoclavibacter helvolus_A. Next base: position 22,410 of record NZ_JBNAFM010000022.1, read on the forward strand.
GCTTCAGTCTCCCAGTCTTGTGCTCAAAACACACATAAGTAGTTGCGATGCTCCGCATAACTCAGGGCGCGGGACCAGCCGCACGCATCACTCAGACGGATATGCTGACCCGACGGACCTCAACCGGAAGCACAACGACGTGACCACAGACACCCCGCTCTCCAGGCTCGACCTGAACCTCCTCGTCTCCCTCGACGCGCTCCTCACCGAACGCAGCGTCACCAGAGCCGCCGAGCGTCTCCACCTCAGCCAGCCCGCGCTCAGCGCATCCCTCGGCAGACTCCGCACCCACTTCAACGACAAGATCCTCGCCCGCACCGGCAACACCTACGAACTCACCCCCCTCGCCGTGCGCCTGAGCGAGCTCACCGCCACCGCCCTCGACTCCGCGCGGCGCGTGTTCGACAGCCAAGCCGACTGGAACCCCACCCAATCGACCCGCGAATTCACGGTGCTTGGCTCCGACTACGGCTTCGCCACAATCGGCACCCGAGTCTCCAAGCTCGCAGCCGAATCGGCGCCCGGCGTGCGGTTCCGGTTCCGGATGCACAACCCCAGCATCGTCGAAGACGCCATCGCCCAGCTCCGCTCCGTCGACGCCATGATGATCCCCCACGGCTTCCTCAGCGACCTGCCCTACACCGACCTCTTCACCGACGAGTGGCGCATCATCTGCACCGAAGACAACCCGCACGTCGGCGAACGCATCACCATGGACAACATCGCCGAACTGCCATGGGTGTTCAACTACCTGTCGCGCTCTGCGTTCACCTCCGCGAGCAGACAAATCCGAGAGCTCGGCATCGAACCCACCGTCGCCGCCGTCGTCGAAGGCTTCCACGTGCTCCCCCACTTCGTCGTCGGCACCAACCGCCTCGCGCTCATGCAGAAGCGACTCACCGACGTGCTCATCCCGAGCGAGGGATTCCGCGTGCTCGAAACACCCTTCGACGCGACCCCCATCTCGGCTGCCCTCTGGTGGCATCCCACCCACAACAGCGACCCAGAACACGCGTGGATGCGCCGCCTCTTCGCGCAAGCCGGCGCCGACATGCAGGCGGAGGCCGGCGCGGCGTAGGCGCGGGGACGGGCGGTCTCGGGCGCCGGCGCCGTCTCGGGATGGGTTCCTCATCTCCGGATGACTTCCAACCCATCCCGAAGTGAGAAACCCATCCCGAAACAGACGACGTGCAGCCGCAAGCTCTCGGGATGGGTTCCTCGCCTCGTTGCGGAACATCGGCCACCACGAAGCACGAAACCCAACCCAAAACCAGAACCGACAAACGCCCACCCAAGTCTCGGGATGGGTTCCTCATCTCCGGATGACCTGCAACCCATCCCGAAGTGAGAAACCCATCCCGAAACAGACGTCGGTTGAGCGTCAGCGGGTCAGGATGAGGGCGTCGCCTTGGCCGCCTCCGCCGCAGAGGGCGACGGCTGCGGTGCCGTGGCCTCGGCGGGCGAGCTCGTGTACGGCGTGCACGACGACCCTCGCACCGGATGCGCCGATCGGGTGGCCGAGGGCGATCGCGCCGCCGTGCGGGTTGACGACCTCGTCGGGAACGCCGAGTTCGGCTTGCGACTGCACGACAACGGCCGCGAAGGCCTCGTTGATCTCGATGAGGTCAAGCGCAGCAGCGGCAATGCCCTGCTTCTCGCAGGCCCGGAGGATCGCCCGGGAAGGCTGCGATTGCAGGGATGCGTCGGGTCCGGCGACCTGCCCGGCGGCACCGACGACGGCGAGCACGTCGTAGCCGTGCGCATCCGCGAAGGCCCTCGTCGTAAGCACGACAGCGGAGGCACCGTCGGAGATGGGCGAGGCGTTGCCGGCCGTGATCGTGCCGTCGGCGGCAAACGCGGCGCGCAGCCCCGCGAGTGACTCAGCAGTTGTCGAAGGGCGGATGCCCTCGTCGCGCGTCACTCGAATCGGGTCGCCGCGGCGCACCGGCACGTCGACCGCGACGATCTCGGCGTCAAAGAGCCCCGCATCCACTGCCGCGGCGGCACGCTGGTGCGAGCGAGCGGCAACAGAATCCTGCGCCTCGCGGGTGATCCCGAGGGTCGCGTTGTGCTGCTCGGTGAGCAGGCCCATGCTCTGCCCGGAAGCAGCATCCGTCAAGCCGTCGTGGGCCATGTGGTCGAGCGCCTCGACCGAGCCGTACGCCCAACCTTTGCGCGAGCCCGCCAAGAGATGCGGGGCCTGGCTCATCGACTCCATGCCGGCCGCGACGACGAGCTGCGCGTCGCCGGTCTTCAGCATGCGAGCGGCATCGATGACGGCGGTCAGGCCCGAAAGGCAGACTTTGTTGATGGATGCGACGTGCGCCGAGGCGGGGATGCCCGCGGCGAGCGCCGCCTGGCGTCCGGCGTTTTGTCCGACACCAGCCGAGAGCACGTGGCCGACAAGCACCGCGTCGACGAGCGATGCATCGATGCCGCCCTGTGCGAGAGCGCCGCTCATCGCGGCGGCGCCGAGCTGCGGCGCGGTCAGCGTTGAGAGCTGCCCGCCCAGCTTGCCCTGCGGGGTCCGCGCGGCCGCGACGATGACCACGTCGTTTGGGTTTTCGTTTGTCTTCTCGGCGATGCTGCTCGTGCCGCTCATGCGCTGACTCGTCCTCTCGTTCGTGCGCGCGACGCGGCCCGGGCTCGCGGCACGGGCACGGCCTCGACGGCGGCGCCGATGACGTTGATGATCTCGCCGATGCGCTCGACGCGCAGCTCGACGACATCGCCTTCTGTGAGCGGCGGTGGCGTGAGTGATCCGGCGCGCCCCCAGAGTTCGGCGAGGCATCCGCCGTTGCCAGCGGTTCCGGAGCCGAGCACATCGCCCGCCACAACCCGCGAGTTGCGAGACGCGTACACGAGGAGCTGTGGGAACGACCAGCCCATGTTCGACAGCAGGTCGCTGCCGATCAGCTCGCCGTTGACGAGTACCTGCAGCTCGAGCTCGAGGAACCCGTCGGCGTCGTGCGCGTCGGTGAGCTCGTCGGCGGTGACGATCCAGGGGCCGAGGGTCGCGGCGAAGTCCTTGCCCTTGCAAGGGCCGAGGCGCACCTTCATCTCGCGTGACTGGATGTCGCGGGCTGACCAGTCGTTGAAGACGCTGTAGCCGAAGACGTGTCGGGCGGCGCCAGCTTCGTCGAGGTTCGCCCCGTCGCTGCCGTCGACGGCGCCCACGACGACGGCCACTTCGAGCTCGAAGTCGAGCCGTTCGGTGACGGGTGGGCGGATGCTCGCCCCGCTGCCCACGAGCGAGTGCGGGTTGGTGAAATAAAAGGTGGGTGCGTCGTACCATTCGGCGACGACGCCGGAGTCACCGTCGATGGACTTCACGACGCCCTCGACGTGCTCCTCGAAGGCGACGAAGTCGCGCACGCTGGGGGCTTCGATGGGCGCGAGCAGCTCGACGTCGGCGAGGAAGGGCGCGCGGCCGAGCGAGCCGTCAGCCCAGGCGCTCTCGATGAGCGACGCCGCGAGCGCGTTGGCGCGCTCGAGGCCGAGCTTGGTCGCCCCGAGCACGGTGAGTCCGTCGGCGAACGCGAGCACCCGGTCGCCGCCGTCGTGCGCGACGACGACACCGTCGTGCGTGCGGCCCGCGTGCATCCACCTGGCGTATCTCACCGGGCCGCTTCCACCGTGTTCCAGACGCGGGGCAGCCGCGCGGCGTTGCCGAATAGGATCTGCGCCTCGGCCTCGGCCCCGAGCTCGGCGTCGTGTACCCGTTCGACGGGGTTCTCGACGCCCATGTCGAACGGGTAGTCGGAGCCGAGCAGCACGCGGTCGGCGCCGACTGCCGCGACGAGGTTCCGCAACGCCTGCGGCGTGTGCACAAGGGAGTCGAAGCGCAGCTGCCGCAGGTAGCTGGATGGGGCGCGCCGGCAGGTGCGCGCCTCGGGCCGCACCTCCCAGGCGTGGTCGGAGCGACCGATGAACGTGGGCAGGTAGCCGCCGCCGTGCGCGGCGATGAGCACAAGGTTCGGGTAGCGGTCGAGCACGCCGGCGAAGATGAGGTGCGAGATGGCGGCGGCGTTCTCGGCGGGCTGGCCGACGGTGTTGGAGAGGTAGAAGCGGTCGAGGCGCTCATCGAGGCTGCAGCCGAACGGATGCAGGAAAACGATGGCCTCGAGCTCCTCGGCGCGGCGCCAGAAGTCGTCGAGTCGCTCGTCGCTCAGCTCGACGTCTCCGGCGAATGACGACAGCTCGACCCCGGCGAGGCCGTGCACGAGCACGGCGTCGTCAAGCAGCTCGACGAGGCGGTGCGGATGCTGCAGCGGCACGAGGCCAAGCCCGCGGAGGCGGTCCGGGGCGCCGGCGACGTGCTCAGCGATCGCCGCGTTGGCCTCCTTCGCCGCCCACACGGCGAGCTCCTCGCCGGCCCACGGGTAGTAGTGGCTGGGCGAGGGCGACACGAGCTGCACATCCACGCCCTGCGCATCCATTACCGCGAGCCGCTCGTCGAGCGAGATGAGCTTCGGGAAGCGCGCCTTGATCATGGCGCCGGATGCGGCGAGGCTCTCTGGTCCGTTGCGCTTGGCTTCGAGTTCGCCTGCGGCCGCGAAGCCCTCGGGGTCGCGGCCCTGCACGGCGCCCTGCAGGGCGGGGAGGAGGAGATGCGCGTGGACGTCGACAACCTGGCCGGCCGCGTTCACGCCGGAGGTCTCGCTCATGCGGGCACCGCCACGAGCTGAGCGACGCCGCCCATGAGGGCGGGCACGTTGCCGTCGCGCTTGCCTTCGAGCTGCCACTGGCCGAGGGTCGTGGATGCCTCGACGACGTGGGATGCGCGGGGCAGGCGGCGGGCGTGGAAGTCGTCCCAGAACTGCTGGTCGAGTTCGGCCCGCTCGAGCAGCATCGTGCCGAGCACGAGGCCATCTTCGGCGGCCTGCGCGGCGCCCTGCGCGATGGTCGGAGGGCAGCTATGGGCGGCGTCGCCGATGACGACGACCCGGCCGCGGTTCCACGCATCCGGCACCACGTGCGAGGTGAAGAGCGTGTAGTGCACGCGCGCCGACTCGGTGAGCGAGTCGCGGATCTCCTGCCACGGCCCGCCGTAGCTGCCCGCGAGGTCGCGCATGATCTCGACGCTTTCGGCGGGGGTCAGGCCGGCGCGGTCCTGCGCCTTCTCGACGAGGTACGCGTAAATGCTGTTCTCGCCAGTCGGGCAGTAGCCGGCGATGAAGCAGCGGCCGCCGTAGTAGAGGTCGGTGTGGGTGACCTCGGCCGGCCGCTCCACGAAGGCGCGCCAGATGCCCATGCCCGTGCGTTCGGGCTTCGTCTCGATGCCGATGAGCGAGCGGGTCGGCGAGTTGAGGCCGTCGGCGCCGACGACCAGGTCGACGCGCAGCGTGCTGCCCGCATCCGTCGCCACGGTCACACCGTCGGCGTCCTGCTCGAGCCCTGTCACGGTGGTGCCGTAGTGGATGCGCGCGCCGACCTCGAGGGCGCGGTCGGCGAGGATCTTGGCCAGGTCGGGGCGGTACATGCCTGCCGTCGCCGGGTACTCGGGGCCGCCGGTGCGCGTCTCGGTGAGACTCGCGATGACGGTGCCTGCCGGGTCGGGGGCGCGCATGCTGACCTCGTCGAACGAGTAGGACTGCTCCTGGATGCGCTCCCAGATGCCGACCTGGTCGAAGACGCGGAGCGCGTTGCCCTGCAGCGTGATGCCGGAGCCGAGGGCGGTGACCTCGGACTTGGCTTCGAAGACGTCGACCTCGACGCCGCCGTCAGCCAGCACGATCGCGGCGACCATGCCCGCGACTCCGCCTCCGACGATGGCGACCTTGGAAACTGCACTCATTTGGGGGCCTGCTTTCTGCGTCTGCGTTGACGATGAAGGGTCTGGTGTCGGGTCTGATGCCTGCAGCGGCGGGGCTGTCTAGCGGATGGAGGAGCGGCTGCTCAGCGGATAGCGATGGGGTTGACGGGCGACCCGACGGCGCCCGTGATGGGGAGGGGCGGGGCGACCAGGAGGAACTCGTAGGTGCCGTCGGCGGCGCTCGCCTCGGCCAGCGATTCAAGATCCCACATCTCGCCGATGGTGAGTCCCATGTTGGGGATGACCACCTGGTGGAGCGGCTGGAACGCCTCGTCGAACTCGTTGGGGCGCACTTCGAAGCCCCACGTGTCGGTGGCGATGGCGGCGATCTCGGTGCGGTGCAGCCAGCCGGCCGTCGTGAATGAGAGGCCGGCGCTCGGGCCGCCCGCGTAGCCGTTCCAGCCTTCGCGGAGTGCGCGGGCGTAGCGGCCGGTGCGCACGAGTACGATGTCGCCGCGGCCGACGGCCGCGGTCGCGCCCTGGGCGTGGATGCACGACTCGAGGTCGGCGGTCGTGATCGCGTAGCCGTCCTCGAGCTCGCCGCTGTCGCGGAGGTGCCTGCCGAGGTCGAGGAGCACGCCGCGGCTGACGATGGATGCGGCCGTGTGCTCGATGCCCGTGACGAGGTCACCGTCGCTGGTCACAACCTCGCCGGAGCGGCGCCCGTTCCAGGCGTACCCGTGGTCGAAGATGTGCCCGAGCCCATCCCACTGCGTGGAGCACTGGAGCGGCATGGCGACGACGTCGTCGGCCCCGCCGAGCCCGTGCGGGAACCCCTGGTTCGCGAGCTGCGCATCCGTTCCCGTGTCGAGCATCGTGTGCACGGGGTTGGTGCGGCGCCGCCACCCCATCTGGGGGCCGTTCATGTCGAACGGCTGCGAGAGCGAGAAGCTGCGGCCCGTGCGGACGAGCTTCGCAGCCTCGGCGCGCTTGGCGTCGTCGATGAAGTTGAGCGTGCCGATGCGGTCGTCGTCGCCCCAGCGGCCCCAGTTGCGGTAGGCGTGCGCTGCACGGGCGACCTCGGTGGTCGGGTCGGTGCGGTCGAGGTCGGCAGGGTTGTCGGTCGGGGCGCCGGCAGGCGCGACTCCGGCTTCCGAGACCGCTGGCGCTGGCGCGGCCTCTGGCGTGGTCGGCGTGAGCGAGGTCATGCCGAGACCGTTTCCGCGCGCACCTTCGTGGTCTGCGTGCCGAGGCCCTCGATGACGCTCACCATGACGTCGCCGTCCTGGAGGAGCCGGCCGTGCACGATGCCGTTGCCCGCCGGGCTGCCGGTGAGGAGAAGGTCGCCCGGGAGGAGCGGCATGTTCTCGGATGCGGCCGAGATGAGCGCGGGAATGTCGAAGAGGAGGTCGTCGGTGACGGCGTCCTGCATCGTGTCGCCGTTGAGCGCGAGCTTCAGGGTGAGCGAGTGCGGGTCGGTCACGAACTGCGCGGGCACGAGGAACGGGCCGGTCGGGAGGAAGCCCGGCGCGTTCTTGCCGCGGTACCAGTCGGTGCCGATCTCCTTCATGTCGGTGCGGAAGATCAGGTCGCGCGTGGAGATGTCGTTGACGATCGTGTAACCGGCGACGTGGTCGAGGGCGTCGGCGCGAGACACTCGGTGGGCGCGCTTGCCGATGACGACGGCGAGTTCGAGCTCCCAGTCGTGCTGGTCGCTGTAGCCGGGCAGCTCGAGCTCCGCGTCGACGCCGGCGACGGCCGTCGGGAGGCCGATGAAGAAGTACGGCTCTCCGTCCCTGGCACGCGCATCCATCATCTCGGCCGCCCATTCGCGCAGCTCCTCGATGGGGCGCGGGTCGTTCTTCGCGCGGCCAGCGGCGACGAGGTCGATGACGTGCGTGCGGTAGTTGGCGCCGGTCTGCAGCACCTGGCGGGGCTCGACGGGAGCTTCGAGGGTGACGTCGGCGAGGTCGAGCCATGCGGCGCCAGCGCCAGCGACGTCGCCATCGCCATCGGCCACCAGCGCGGCAAGGCGATCCCACGATTCGGGGGCCTGGGCGAGGAAGTCGTTGAGCGAATCGGCACCGAGCTCAGCCGCGCTGAGCGGGCGGATGCGGCCGGCCGCGACGAGTCCGAGCTGCGGCTTGCCGTGCCCCACGCGGTAGCGGGCGAGGGCGAAGTCGGCGGTCAGTCCTTCGGACGGCGTTGTCACGGGTGGTCTCCAATTCACGACGCTTCGGTGCGTTCTGAACATAAGTCAATCGCGTCCGGGCGCATCAGCCAAGCCGGGATCCGTTATTCCGGGCATCAGGGCTGGTGATGGGTGCGCCGCCTGACCGCAGGAACATAGTTGTCCACAGATCTTCCCTGCGGTGCAATTCAGAAGTAGTTCTGAAGTATGATCCGCATGTGTCCATCTCCTCGCAGGCAAGAACGTTCAATTCGTCCGATCTCAGCCGTAACGCAACCAAGGTCTTTGCCGCGGCCGAGGACCATCCCGTCGACGTCACTCGGCGTGATGGCGAGGATCTTGTCCTCATGTCGAAGCGCGAGTCACACGCTCGAGATCAGCTTCTGGAGATCGCGGCACAACTCATCGCAGCGGCGACCGATGACCGCGGCTCCCTCGAGCACCGGATGTCGCAGATGTTTCCATGGATGCTGGCACTCAGCCCAGACGGCCAGCGCAAGTGCGCGCAGGATCTGCTCGACGCATCACGTGCATCCTTCTCGACTGGCCAAGCTCATCTCGCGATTGCCGAGCTCACAGCGTGGAAGGAAACAGCTTCGGCGCTCGCAGCGGGATTGACCCCCGTGCAGGCCGACTGGCTCGAAGCCGATATCACCGTGGAACGACCGTAGGAGGTGTCGAAGGACACATCGGTCCCGCGTCCCACAAAGAAGGGCGAGTACCGCATCCGGTTCGCGACGAACTCGGCCAGGAAGGGCTGGGTAGATTTAGCCGCCACGATTCGGAACCCTCTCGCCGATGCCTGGGACTTCCTCACCTCGACACCCCAAGTGACTACGCCCAACAACTACCGGCTTCGCGACGAACTCGGCACCCTCCAGCGTGATGGTCGCGTCTACGCACGCTGGCAACACAAGCCAACACTGCGCGGCGATGCCCGCATCTGGTTCTACGTCGACGGTGACGTCGTCTACCTGGAACAAGTTCACACCCACCACCCGAATGTGACGAAGTAGCGAAGCGACGACAGTCAGGTGCCGGGCAAACCAGGCGATGGCCACGGCCAGAACCCGACCCGTCGGGCATCCGTCAGGTCGGGCGCGATACAGTCTGGGATGCTTCAGCGAACCCTCGGTCGCACTGACCGCAACGTGTCCATCGTCGGCCTCGGCACCTGGCAGCTCGGCGCTGACTGGGGCGATGTCGACGAGAGCGCCGCGCTCGACGTGCTCAGCGCATCCGTCGACGCTGGCGTCACCTTCTTCGACACCGCCGACGTCTACGGGGATGGTCGCAGCGAGGCGATTATCGGCAGGTTCCTCCGCGAGCGTCCGGACGCTGACGTGTTCGTCGCCACGAAGATGGGCCGGCGGGGCCCGCAGGATCCTGCCGAATTCACACTCGCCAACTTCCGCGCCTGGACCGACCGGTCGCGCAAGAACCTCGGCGTCGACACCCTCGACCTGGTGCAGTTGCACTGCCCGCCGACGCCCGTCTTCTCGACCGACGAGGTCTACGACGCCCTCGACACGCTGGTCGCGGACGGAGCGATCGCGGCGTACGGCGTGAGCGTCGAGACCGAAGCGGAAGCGCTCGCGGCCATCGCCCGTCCGGGCACCGCATCCGTGCAGATCGTCTTCAACGCGTTCCGCCTGAAGCCCCTCGACCGCGTGCTGCCCGCGGCCCGCGAGGCCGGGGTCGGCATCATCGCTCGCGTGCCGCTCGCCTCGGGCCTCCTGAGCGCGAAGTACGCGAAAGACACGACCTTCTCGGCCGACGACCACCGCACCTACAACCGCGACGGCAGCGCCTTCGACGTGGGCGAGACGTTCGCGGGCGTTGATTTCGCGACCGGCGTGGAGGCCGCGCAGGCCTTCGCCGCAGCTCTTCCCGAAGGCGTCTCGCCCGCCCCTGCCGCCATCGCGTGGGTCGCCGCTCAAGACGGGGTGAGCAGCGTCATCCCCGGAGCGCGCAACCGCGCGCAGGCAGAATCGAACGCAGCCGCCGGCTCGCTGGAACTCCCCGAGGGCCTCGACTCGAGCGTGCACGAGATCTACGACCGGTACTTCCGGGGTGCGGTGCACCACCGCTGGTAAATGGTGCACCACCGCTAGTGAATGAGGCGCGGTGAAGGGCGCCGGAGCCAGGTGAGCCGTTAGCCGATCGCCCGCGCGATCGGCAGCCCGCCGCCGTGCGAGGTGAGGCCGCCGTCGATGGCGAGCTCGGCACCCGTCATAAACGACGTCGCTGACGAGAGCAGGCTCGCAATGACGTCCGCGACTTCCGCTGGCGAACCGGTGCGGCCGAGGGGTGTCAGCTCAGTGTTGATGTCCCGGAACGCCTCCGGCGCGCTTGCCGTCATCGGCGTCTCGATGTAGCCGGGGTGCACGATGTTCACGCGGATCCCCCGCGGGCCGAGTTCCATGGCCGCCGTCTTCGTGATGCCGCGCAGCGCCCACTTGCTCGCGGCGTAGGCGACGGCGTAGTGCGCGGTCACCGCGGCGGCCGAGCCGACATTGACGATGGATGCGCCGCTCCCCATGAGCGGGGCGAGCGCCTGGATGCCGAGGGCCGGGCCCGTTGCGTTCACCGCGAAGGCGAGCTCGAAGTCCTCAGTGGTGACCTTCGGGAGCCTCGCACGGCGGGTGATGCCTGCCGCGTTCACGAGCCCCGCGAGCGCGCCAGCGGCTGCGGTCGAGGCAGCGGCGAGCTCGGCGACGGCCGTCCAGCCCACCGGGTCGCGCACGTCGAGGACGACGCGCTGCAGGCCTGGCTGGTCTGGCGCATCCGCTGGCCACGCCCGGTCCGCCGCGATCACGGAGATGCCGCCCGCGAGGAGCCGCTCGACAACCGCGGCCCCGATGCCCGACGCGGCGCCCGTCACGACAATCGGTGCAACGGATGCTCCGGGGCTGCTGTCCGTGCTCCTTTGCTCTGTCACGGGGCTCCTCTCGGCACGCGGCTCTGCTCATCCACCCCAACCCAAGCAGGCGCGCCGTGATCTGCACACGCGAGATCGCTGATCCGCAGCATCGCCGCGCGTGATGCGGTCACTCGGTCAGCGGCCGAAGTCTCGGGATGGCTTCCTCACTTCGGGATGGGTTACAAGCCATCCGGAGATGAGCAACCCATCCCGAATCGTGCGCGTGGAGGCGAGCGCGGGCCAGACTCGAACCCGCGTCAGCCTAGCCGCGAGTTGCCTCGCCACCGGAGCCAAACGGCGTCAGTGCCGGGCCACGGAGCCGTGGTCACGTCGAATCCCTCTCGCAGGTAGAAGCCGCGAACCCTTTCGTTGCTCGGCTCGAACTCGGTGACGAGATCGCCACCGCGCGCGCGAGCTCGCGCCTTTGCCGCGTCGACCAGGGATCGCCCAACGCCCCGGTGCTGCTGGTCCGGCAAGACGTAGAGCTTCCACATCACCAGATCCTCACCGAGCGATTCCACATGGGTCATGCCGATGATCTCGCCTTCTACTTCTGCGACGTCGACATTCCCACGCTGGATCGCTGCCGAGATCGCTTCGGCGTTCCAATATTCGTCCAGCCCTGCCAGCACGTAGGCGCGCCCCTCGAGCGGGCCGTAGGTTGCTGGCCAGGCCACAAGGCCGACGAACCTCACGTCAGCAACATCTTCAGGCCGGGCGCGACGAATCGTGACTGTCATGGCAGTAGTTTCCAGGGCTTTCGGGCGCCGCGTCCAGGGGCTCCCCGAGGCCAGAGAACCATGGCGGCGGCATGTGGTTTCGGGATGGGTTCCTCACCTCAAGATGGGTTGCAACCCATCCCGAGATGAGCAAGCCATCCCGAGACTGGCGGGTCGGGTCGGGTCGGGTCGGGTCGAGGCGAGGCGCGGCGGGGCGCGGGTGTAGGCGTGGAGCGAATGCCGGCCCCGCGCCGCCCTACACGCGCTCGAACACCGCCGCGAGGGCTTGGCCGCCGCCGATGCACATGGTCTCGAGGGCGAGGGTGGCGTCGAGGGCGGGGAGTTCGTTGGCGAGGGTCGCGAGCATGCGGATGCCCGTGGCACCGATGGGGTGGCCGATGGAGATGCCGGAGCCGCGCGGGTTGAGGCGCGAGTCTTCGGCGTCGATGCCCCAGTCGGCGAGGCATGCGAGCACCTGCACGGCGAAGGCTTCGTTGAGTTCGATGACGTCGAGGTCGTCAAGCCCGAGGCCAGCCCGCGACAGGGCGAGCGAGGTCGCGGGCACCGGCGCGACCCCGAACAGCCGCGGGTCGTTGCCCGCGACGGCCCACGAGACCAGCCGAACCGACGGCGTGAGCCCAAGTGAAGCGGCACGCTGTGGCGTCGTCACGACGCACGCGGCGGCCGCGTCGTTCTGCCCGCTCGAGTTGCCGGCGGTGACGGTGGATGCGGGGTCCTTCTTCCCGAGGATCGGCCGCAGGCGGGCAAGGGCCTCGAGCGTCGAGTCGGCGCGCGGATGCTCGTCGCGGTCGACAAGCACGTCACCCTTGCGTCCTGGCACGGTCACGGGCACCAGCTCGGCGTCGAACGCGCCGGATTCCTGGGCTGCGACCGCGCGCTGGTGGGACTGCAGGGCGAAGCGGTCCTGCGCGTCGCGCGAGATGCCGTACTGGGCGCGCAGCAGCTCGGCGCTGCCGACGTTGCCGTCTGGGCTCGGGTAGTTGACGCCGCCGACGGTCTCGCGTCCGCGGGCGAGTGCGTCGTGCAGCATGAGGCCGGCGGGCGGGGTGCCGCGGCGGCCCTGCTCTGTATAGAGAGGAGCGTTCGACATCGACTCGGCGCCGAGCGCGACGACCACGTCGGCGACGCCCGTCTGCACCTCCATGGCCGCGTTCATGACGGCCTGCAGTCCGGAACCGCAGCGGCGGTCGAGCTGGTACCCGGTTGTCGTGATCGGGAAGCCCGCATCCAGCGCCGCAACGCGCCCGAAGGCCGGCGACTCCATCGAGGGGTAGCCCTGCGCGGCGATGACCGAGTCGACGGCGTCAACGTCGAGGCCGGTGCGCGAGACGAGCGCTTCGAGCACGGCGACGCCGAGCGCGCGAGCCGAGAGCGGTGCGAGCGATCCACCGAGGCGCCCGACCGGCGTGCGCAGGGGCGAGCAGATGACGACTTCGCGGAGTTCGGTCACGCGGCACCGCCGGTTGCCGAGGTCGCGGGAGCTGAAGCTGCGGGGTCTGCAGCCCCAGTCCCGGCGAGGGCGGACGACAGCGACTCGGCGACCGTGAACGCGGCACCGGTCGCATCCCGAACTTCGTCGACCGTCACGCCGGGCGCGAGCTCAACGAGCACAAGCCCCGATTCCGTCACGTCGAGCACGGCGAGGTCGGTGATGATGCGGTCGATGCATCCCTTGCCGGTGAGGGGCAGCGTGCACTGCTCGACGATCTTCGGCGACCCGTCTTTCGCGACGTGCTCCATGACGACGAGCACGTGTTCGGCGCCGTTGACGAGGTCCATTGCCCCGCCCATGCCCTTCACCATCTTGCCCGGCACGGCCCAGTTGGCGATGTCGCCGCTCGCGGAGACCTGCATGGCCCCGAGAACCGCGTTGGTGACGCGGCCGCCGCGGATCATCCCGAAGCTCGCCGCCGAGTCGAAGAACGAGGCACCGGGCAGCACGGTGACGGTCTCCTTGCCGGCGTTGATGAGCTTCGGGTCGGCCTCACCCTCCCACGGGTACGGGCCAACACCGAGGATGCCGTTCTCGGAGTGCAGCACCACCTCGATGCCGTCGTCGATGTAGTTGGGGATGAGCGTCGGCAGCCCGATGCCGAGGTTCACGTACGAGCCGTCCTTGAGTTCCTTCGCGGCGCGGGCGGCCATCTCGTTCCTGGTGAGCGGCATCAGGCGTGTCCCTTCGAGTCAGTGGAGGAAGCGGATGCGGCGGATGCGCCGGCTGCAGCGGTGCCGGATGCGCCGCCTCCTGTGCGCGGCCGCACGGTGGTCTTCTCGATGGGCAGCTCGCCGGCTTGCTCGGGCGTGAGCACCACGACGCGGTCGACGTAGATGCCGGGCAGGTGGATCTCGTCTGGCCCGAGCTCGCCGGGTTCGACGAGTCGGTCGACCTCGGCGATCGTGATGCGCCCGGCCATGCCTGCGAGGGGGTTGAAGTTGCGGGTCGACTTCTCGAAGCGCAGGTTGCCGTGCCGGTCGCCGACGGCGGCGCGCACGAGCCCGAAGTCGGTGCTGATGGCGGTCTCGAGCACGTACTCTTTGGCGGTGCCGAAGACGTCGAAGGGTCGCTGTTCTTTGGGCTCGCTCACGAGTCCGACGGTGCCGTCGGCGTTGTAGCGGATGGGCATGCCGCCCTCGGAGACCATCGTGCCTGCCCCGGTCGCCGTGTAGAAGGCGGGGACGCCAACGCCGCCGGCGCGCAGGCGCTCGGCGAGCGTGCCCTGCGGGGTGAGCTCAACCTCGATCTCGCCGGAGAGGTACTGGCGCGCGAACTCCTTGTTCTCACCGATGTAGCTCGCGATGACGCGACGGATGCGGCCCTCGGACAGCAACTCGCCGAGCCCCCAGCCGTCGACTCCACAGTTGTTAGAAACGACCTCCAGGCCGTCGACGCCGAGCGCCTGGATGGCGCGGATGAGGGTGATCGGCACGCCGGAGAGGCCGAAGCCTCCGACCGCGAGCGACGCGCCCGCCGGGATGTCGGCGACGGCGTCCGCCGCGGAAGCGTAGGTCTTATCCACGTTCTGCTCCTTCGTTGGGGCTGGAATCTTGATCGTTGGCGGCGCCAGTCCCGGCGGCGGCGCCGGAACCGGCATCCGCGTCCGCGTCGAGCTCCGCGAACACCTCGCGGGCGATGCCGAGGGCCGCGTTGGCGGGGGGAAGGCCCGCGTAGAGGGCGGTGTGCAGCATGACCTCGGCGATCTCGGCGCGGGTCAGGCCGTTCGTGAGGGCGGCGCGCACGTGCATCCTGATCTCCGCTTCGTGCGATCCGGTGACGAGGCTCGCGAGGGTCGCGATCGAGCGCTCCCGGCGTGAGAGTTCGTCGCGCGCCCAGATGTCGCCCCACGCGGAGCGGGTGATGAAGTCCTGGAACGGCGCCGTCTCTGCGGTGGTGCGGGCGACGGCCCGGTCGACGTGCGCGTCGCCGAGCACCTCGCGGCGCACGCGCATCCCCCGTTCGTGCGCGTCGGCGTGCGTCGATTGGCCGTGCGCGGCGGATGCGCGCAGGTGCGTCGCGAGGAGGCGCGCGGCGGCGTCGGGGTCTTCGAGCGCGGCGAGGTGGGCGGTGCCCGCGATGGTCGAGTGGTAGCCGCCGGGGATGCGCTCGGTGAGCGCCTGCATGGCCTCGGGCGTCGTGACGGCGTCGTGCTCGCCGCTGACGACGAGGGTGGGTGCGCGGAGCTCGCCGACGGATGCGGTGCGGTCGAAGGCGGCGAGCGCCTCGTTGCAGCGGGCGTACGATTCGTCGTCGATGTCGATGAGCGTGGTGAGCGCGCGCGCCGCCGCAGACAGGGGGTGCTGCTCGAGGAAGCCCGGCGCGAACCAGCGCTCGGCGCTCCCCGTGACGAGCGACGCCGTGCCGGATGCGCGGACTGCTGCGGCCCGCTGCTCCCAGCCTTCGGCGGTGCCGATCTTCGCGTCGGTGCAGAACAGGGCGAGCGTCTTCACCCGCTCCGGGTGCGCAAGGGCGAGCTCGAGGGCGATGGCCCCGCCGAGCGAGAGCCCGGCGAGGTGGAACGCGCCGCCGCCGGCTTCGTCGACGACCTGCAGCACCGCATCCGCGAGCTCGGCGATCGTGAACGGCTCTCTGGCTGCCGGGCTGGAGCCGTGACCGGGCAGATCGATGCGGAGGATGCGCAGCGAGCTGCCGGGCGTCGAGGCGCGCAGGGCTTCGACGGTGCCGTCCCAGAGCGCCATGGTGGTGCCGAGCGACGGCAGCAGCACGAGCAGCTCGTTCTGCGCCGCTGGTTTCGTGCCGGGGGCGAAGGCGCCCCGGAGCCGTGGAATCGTCATGCGTGTTCCTCGTTTCGCGAGCGGAAGTCGGTGTCGGAGGCTGGGGCGGCGGAGGCTGGGGCGGCGGAGGCTGGGGCGGCGTCAGACGCACGGTCACCGTCGCCGGTCTCGCCGTCGCCGCCTGCGTCCTGGTACAGGAACCGGCTGATGGCCGCGTTCACGACCCGGTTCGACGCTTGCAGCGTGACCTGGTCGGCGCCCGCGATGGCCGAGTCGGCCAGGTGGTGGCGGGCCGTCTCGCGCTCGACTCGCACCCCTTCGAGGGATGCGGCGAGCCGGCGCGCAGACACGCGCGCGAGCTCGACGAGCCGGCGGAGCGCATCCCATTCGGCGTGCCATTCGCCGGCGGGCCGCTCGTCTTGTGAGATCGCGGCGGACGCGACGGTGGCCAGGAGGCCGGGCGCCTGCAGGGCGTTGGAGACGACGACGACCGGGGCGACCGGGTTCTGCTTGTGGGGCATCGCCGACGAGCCGCCGCCGCCCGCGAGCGAGAGTTCGCCGACGCGCTCACCGGAGGCGGTGATGAGGTCGCGGCCGATGCGTCCGAGCGCGACCAGCACGGCCGCGGCGGCGCTGGCGACGGCGAGCACCGGGGTGCGTTCGGCGTGCCAGGCGCGGCGGGGGTCGTCGAGGCCGAGGCCCGAGGCGAGGTGCGCGCGCAGGATACTCGTGGTCTGCGCGCCGGAACCGAGGCGGTCGGCCGCTTCGCCGGTGCCGACCGCTCCCCCGAACTGCACGGGGAAGCTGAGCGCGTCGATGGCGGCGATGGCGGATGTGACGCCGTCGAGCCAGCCCGCGAACTGCGCGCCGATCGTGCTCGCGGCGGCTTGCCGGCCGAGCGTGTAGGCGACGCGGGGTGAGCGGCGTTCGGCGTCGGCGAGGCCCTGGAGGCGGGTGCCGGCGAGGGTGAGGTCGGCGCGCACCGCCGCGAGCGAGTCGCGGGCGCGCAGCATGCTGGCGGAGTCGACGATGTCCTGGCTGGTCGCACCGGCGTGCAGGCGCGGCGCCTCGATGCCTGCGGTGGCGAGGGATGCGCGCAGCTGGCGGACAAGCTCCGGCACCATGACCCCGTCGTCCTCGAGGCCGTCGCGGAGGGCGTCGGCGTCGAGCTCCGCGGACTCGACGGCCTCCGCCGCGGTGCTCGCGTCGCGCGTCTCGAGCGCCGCCCAGGCGCGCAGCAGTTCGGCCTCGACCACGAGCATCCCGCGCACGAGCTCGTCGTGGCCGTCACCGCTGCCGAATCCTGCCCCGTCGCTCGAGCCGCCGGACGCCGCCCGGCTCGCACCCCAGCCCACGCTCACAGCTCCTGCCCGAAGTTGAAGAAGACGGTCTCGCCGTCGCCCTGGAGGCGGATGTCGAGGCGGTAGCTGCCTGGCGCATCCGGTGCCGCGATGAGGGTCGCGCGGCGCTCGGGTGCGAGGCCCGCGAGCACCGGGTCTGCGGCGTTCTCGTCGGGCTGGTCGCCGAAGTAAGCGCGCGTAAAGAGGTGGTGGAGGAGGCCGCGCGCGAAGATCGTGACGAGCAGGTAGGGCGCGGCGCCCGCATCCCGTCGCCCCGGCTTGATGGTCGTGAACGAGTAGTGCCCGTCGCGGTCGGCGGGCGTGCGCCCGAAGCCCGTGAAGGCGTAGCCGTCGCGCTCGAGGCTGCCGCGCTGCGCGACCGGGGCGCCTTCGGCGTCGAGGCCCCAGAGCTCGAGGATCGCATCCGGCACCGCATCGCCAGCCCCATCGGTGATGGTGCCGTGGAGGCGGATCGCGTCGGCCCGCCAGGGCGCGGCGATCTCGCCGCCGCGCGCATACGGGAGTGCGTAGCCGTAGAAGGGGCCGACGGTCTGCGAGGGGGTCTGGCCGAGCGGCGCAGCTGTGGTGGGTTCAGGCATGGTCGTCGTCCTCCGGTTCCATCCACGTGGACTTCGAGCCGGTGAGCACGATGTCCCACTTGTAGCCGATCGCCCATTCGTGCTCGCTGACGTCATGGTCGTAGTTGGCGACGAGTCTGGCGCGCGCGGCTGGGTCGACGATGGACTGGTAGATCGGGTCGAGCGCGAAGAGCGGGTCGCCGGGGAAGTACATCTGCGTGATGAGGCGCTGCGTGAACTGCGTGCCGAACAGCGAGAAGTGGATGTGCGCGGGCCGCCACGCGTTGCGGTGGTTCTTCCACGGGTACGCGCCGGGCTTGATGGTGGTGAGGCGGTACTCGCCGTTGTCACCCGTAATGATGCGGCCGACGCCCGTGAAGTTGGGGTCGAGGGGCGCCGGATGCTGGTCGCGCTTGTGCACGTAGCGTCCGGCCGCGTTGGCCTGCCAGATCTCGACGAGCTGGCCGCGCACGGGGCGGCCTTCGCCATCGAGAATGCGGCCGGAGACGATGATACGCTCGCCGATGGGTTCGCCGTTGTGCTGGATCGTGAGGTCGGACTCCTCGGCGGCGACGTCGGTATGCCCGAAGGCGGGCGAGACGAGCTCGATCTCCTCGGGGTCGGCGCGCACGAGCTGATGCGTGGGGTGGCGCAACGCGACGGAGCGGTAAGGGGCGAAGTCGCGCAGCGGGTGGCTGCGGGCCTCATCCGCGTGCGCCGCGTGGGTGTCGGCGATCTGCCGGGAGATGAACGACTGGGTCACGAGGGAGTCAACGGGGCCGTCGAGCTGCTCGGGCCGCTGCTTCTCGCCGCCCCGCTGCACGCTCGCGCCGTCCTGCGGGCCGCTCATCGTGCATCCACAAACGGAAGGCCGGCGTACTGCTCGGCGAGGCTGACCTGGGCGGCGTGCGAGGAGGTGACGTAGCGGATCTGCCCGAGCTGGCGTTGGAAGTCGAAGGCGCTTTGTTCGGCGGATCCGTCGGCCGGGTGCACGTGGAGCATGTCGGTCATCCACTGCGAGAAGTGCTGCACTTTCCATTGCCGGTCGAGGGCTTTGTCGCTGTACTGCTCGAGGCCCGTGTCGTCGCCCGCGTAGTGGGCTTGGAGGGCTTCGGCGAGGAGGGCGACGTCGGCGATGGCCGAGTTGAGGCCTTTCGCGCCGGTCGGGGGCACGATGTGGCCGGCGTCGCCGACGAGGTAGAGGCGGCCGTGGTTGAGGGTGGAGACGACGAAGCTGCGCATGGGCAGGATCGATTTCTCGGTGATGGGCCCCTCTTTGAGGGTCCAGCCTTCGGTGCCGAGGCGTGTTTGGAGGGCTTCCCAGATGCGTTCGTCGCTCCAGTTGGCGAGGTCGTCGTCGGGGCTGACCTGCAGGTAGAGGCGGGAGACGGTGGTGGAACGCATGGAGTGCATGGCAAAGCCGTCGCGGTGGAGGGCGTAGATGAGGTCGTCGGTGGAGGGGGCGACGTCGGCGAGGATGCCGAGCCACGCGAAGTCGTAGACGCGTTCGGCGACGTCGAGGGTGCCTTCGGGGAAGCTGCGGCGGCACACGCCGTGGTAGCCGTCGGCGCCGATGATGTAGTCGCAGTCGAGGGTGTTGCGCTCGCCGTTCGGGTCGGTGTAGGCGACGGATGCGCGGTCGCCGTCGATCTCGATCGGCTGCACGTCGGTGGCTTCGAAGACGAGTTGCGAGCCGAGTCGTTCGTGTTCTTCGACGAGGTGGTGGACGAGCGCCTGCTGGCCGTAGATGGTGACGGTGCGGCCGGTGAGTTCGGCGAAGTCGATGTGGTGGCGTTCGCCTTCGTGCTGGAGGTAGATGCCGTGGTGAGTGAGGCCGTTGGCCTTGAGGTCGGCGTCGAGGCCGAACTTGGCGAGGAGGTCGACGGAGTCTTGCTCGAGCACGCCGGCGCGGATGCGGCCGAGCACGTACTCCCTGCCGCGCGCCTCGAGGATGCGGTAGTCGATGCCCGCCTGGCCCAGGATGTGGCCGAGCAGTAGGCCAGCTGGCCCGGCTCCGATGATCGCCACCTGCGTGGACTGCCGGGCGCCAGTGTCGGCGGCCTGGGCGGGGCTCTCGTCGCTCGTCATCGAACGCCTCTCGTCGTTGGGAAGGATGCAACGAGTGTGCGCGGCGGGCGGATGCGGTGGGTGAGGCTTTCCACTGAGTGGAAGGTTCGAGAAGTTACGAACGCAGGCTTATGGCGAGATCAAGGTGTCTTTCGCACCCACTCAGCACTGTCGCAAAACCAATGTCGACTACACGAATCCGGCCGGGAAGTTCTGACACATAGTTATGAGAATCGAGCCGCGCGGCCCCGCGCGGGAACTGGGCCGGGGGTCACTCCAGAGGTGAGACGTCTCGAAACCCTAGGGTTTCGAGACGCGCCCAGGAGGGGGTGGTTGAGTTGCAACGCGAGAGGTTGCGCGGTGTGACCTTCCGTGGGCCGAGGAATCTAGACGTGAGGTGCGTACGGGCGTGAAGTCCTGATGCAGCGAGGGTGCAGTTGTTGCAGCGACGCTCCCGCGACTTCCGGTTAGATACTGTGGTCTTACGATGATCGACTCGATTTTGGGACTTCTGTCGCCTGATCAATGGGACGCCTGGCGGGGGTGGTTGACGACCGTCGGTGGTCTGGTTGCCTTGTTGATCGCGGCGAACACGTACCGCCGTAACGGCAAAATCAAGCGCGAGGAACAAGCGAGACTCGTCTACTCGAAATTCACGCACGTCGAACATCACGAGAAGGGCGCCACGTTCGAACTGAACGCCAATGGTGCTCAGGTCGGCATCCTCACCCCGGGTGTCGAGATCGTCGCTAGTACCGGCACCGACGGAACAGTGAAGCACGAAGGCCTTGCGCTTGCCCCACTCATCCAGACGACCGTAGTGATCCACAACGGAAGTAAGGAACTGATTGGTCCCGCGCGGGTTCAGATGGTGAACTCTGAACGCACTTGGGATGAGTTCTCCATTACGGCGCCAAGTGTGGAGCCCGAAACTGACTACATCGTTGAGTTCATCTGGACCAACGAGGTTCATCCCGCTCAGGCGCCCCTTGGGACCACGGTGATCTTCAGGGATGCTAGTGGTCAGTGGTGGCGGCGCTACGGTGCTGAACCAATTGAGATCGTCCACGCGGACCCTGAGAATGAGGGCCTGACTGCGGTCGAGCGAGCTAAGACTCGGGAGCTGCAGGCGTTGCAAGGGATCGCAGAGGAGCTCAGGGTGAAAGAACCGGAACTCACCTGGCGAGTTCGCTGGTATCGGTTCGGCCGCCGGCTTCGTGGGAAGAATCCGATTCCTTAGATACCGACTGCGTCGAGACGGCGCCATGCAGGGGTGTCCCATAACTCCACTGTCGCGAAGCCCATCTGTTTCGCGAACCTGAGGACGGGGGCCAGTCGGTCTGGGTGTGGGTTGCTGGATGGCGGCTAACACCGCGGGGCTCTGCGTGCTGGAGTCGACGCGTCATTGCTGGTCAGCGTTCGTATCAGTATTGATAATGATACTGTTTGAATATGGTCTCCTCGTCTGCGCTCTTCCATCCCATCCGGCTTCGTATCGTCCAGTCGTTGTTAGCGGGTGACGAGCTGACGCCTCACGAACTGCATGGGCGGTTGAGCGATGTTCCGATCGCTACCCTGTATCGCCATATCAAGCACCTGCTCGAGCACGAGCTCATCGAGGTCGCGGACGAACGTCGTGCGCGCGGTGCGAGTGAGCGTTCGTACCGCGTTAGTGCGAGTCTGGCGAACCCAAGTTCGGATGAGTTGCGGTCGCTGTCGTCTGAGGAGCTGATGACGGTGTTCACTGTCTTCGTCTCTGGGGTCATTCGTGATTTCGATACGTACGTGGAGGGTGAGGCGCGGGATCTCATCGACGATCGGGTGAGCTTCGCGCAGGCGGATTTCTGGGCGACTGATGAGGAAGTGGATGCGTTTTTCGCATCGGTCATGGAAGCGCTTGGGAAGGTTTTGGCGAATCAACCGGGTGCGGGTCGTCGCCGTCGCGCGCTGACGACGATCACGCTGCCCCGCCCCGAGATCGACGGTGTCTGATGTCGACAATCGGGCAGTTCACCGCAATTGCGGACGGGCTCGTGGTTGGGTACGGCACGACTCCGGTGCTCGACCCCGTGGACGTCCGTATCGGGGTCGGTGTGACGGCGCTTCTTGGGCGAAACGGCGGAGGGAAAACCACGCTGATGCGCACGATCTGCGGCATCATTCCCGCCCTTTCCGGCACAATCTCCGTGCTGGGCGAAATCATCGCAGACGGGGCCGCGGTACGGACGCGAGTGGGGTACCTCGGCCACGAGCTCGCGGTGGCTCGCGCTTTGACCGTGCAGCAGAATCTCATGTTCTGGCGCGACATCTCACGTGCATCGGCACGTGCCAGGATGCGCGGGATTGATGAGATTGTGGCTCAGTTCGAGTTGAGGCCGATCTTGCATCGGCGGGTGGCGTCCCTGAGCCGCGGACAGCGTCAGCGTGTCGAGCTTGCGCGTATGAGCATGAGCGATCCAGAGTTCGTGGTGCTCGACGAACCGCTGACCGGGCTCGATCCTCTATTCGCTTCCCAGGTCCGCTCACTTCTTCGTTCTTGGGGAGAGACGCGAACTGTGCTGTACTCCACGCACAGCGTGCCCGAGGCGTTGGCGCTCGCCGATCGATTCCTGGTCGTGCGAGGTCGTTCGATCGTGGAGCTCGGCGGTGATGGATTCGCTGTCAGCGAGCAGACCATCCTGCGGCATCTGCAGGTTGCCGCGTGACGGGGCGAAGGGTGCGTCGCTCGCTCGCGATCCGCGCGTTCACTCAGCGGGCTTGGATACAGCAAGGAGCCGCGCTGCTCTTGTTCTCGATCGGTATCGGGGCTGGGGTGGGTTTTCTAACGTGCCTAGTTGGGCCGGGAGCGAATGCGTTGTCCGGGGCGGACGGCTTGATACCTGCTGGACTGGCCGAGTTGGCGACGGCGCGAGATTCCGCGGGGGCAGTTCTTCCCGTGGCTTCCTTCGTGTTCTCGCTGACGCCCATTCTCCTGGGCTCCCTTGTCTCGATCATCGCGACGTTGACGTTGCCCGGTGTCGTCGCAGACGACGTGCAGGGCGGTGGGATCGAAGTGTTGCTGGCAGGGCCCTTGCCGCGTCGGGACCTGTTCCTGTCCTACCTCGCTGCCGGCTGCGTCCTTGCTGCCGTGTCGTGGCTCGCAGCGACGCTCGCATTCGCGGCGACGACCGCCGCTTCGCTGATTGTCACCTCGACGGTGGTGGATGTGACGCTCCCCTTCGTGCTTGCGCTCATTGTCCTCCCGCTCTCGTTGGGATTATGGTCTTCGGCCGTCACCCTGTTCGGCGCTCTCTTCCACCCGCGCAGTCTCGAATCGCGGGCTGGCATGAATGGTGGCCCGATACGACTTCTTGCGATCGCCCCCTCCCTGCTTGGCCTCCCTACCATAGTGCTTCTCCCGGATCTGGCCCTCCCCGCCCTCGGGGCGATGTTCCTCGGCGCCCTGGCAGCCAGCTTGCTCACGGTTCACCTCATAGCGCGCGGCTTTCGAAGTACCCGCATCCTCGGCAGCTGACCACGTCTCCCCAGAATGGACACCCCATGAATCTCGACTTCGACCTGGTCGTCCCGCTCCTCCCGCTTCTTGTCCTCTTGATCCTGCTTCTTGGCTGGTGTCTCGTCGATCTGATTCGGCGCCCCGAGGTGCGATATCTGCCCAAACCGGTTTGGGCGCTGATCGCGATCGTCGTGATCCCGTTTGGCGCCATCGCCTACTTCATTCTCGGCCGTACTTCGGAAGCCCCTCTGAGTGACGAGGACCTCCGATGAACACCAACAACGTCGCGCTCCAGGTCGATCGCATCACGCGCATCTTCTCCAACGGCACGGGGATCCGCGACCTCACGTTCCAGGCGAACGGTCAGGGTGTCACCGCCGTCATAGGTCCGAACGGGGCTGGCAAAACTGTCCTTTTCACCATCATCGCGGGGCTCGCCTCCCCCGATTCCGGACAAGTCGTGTCGCCACCCGGTACGCGAACGGCGTACTGCCCCGATGTCCCCGAGTTCGAGTCGTGGCTCACGGCCCGCGAAGTGGTCGAAAACTCCGCGTTGATGTCCGGTGCACGCAGCAGCATCGCGCCGCGGGAAGCCCTGCGGCTCTGCGGGTTGAAGAAGGTTGAGGCACGCCGTGTCGCGGACTTCTCTCGAGGGATGCTCCAGCGCCTCGGTCTGGCGTCTGCGCTGGTGCTGGATCCTGACGTGCTCATCCTCGACGAACCCAACAGCGCGCTCGACCCCATCGGCCGTGCGGACATCCGAGCTGTGCTTGAGGAGCAACGAAAGCACCGGTGCATACTCCTCTCCAGCCACCTACTCAGCGAAGTGGAACACCTCGCTGACCAAGTGGTAGTCCTGAACGAGGGGCGCCTGGTCTCGTCCGGAACGACGGCGCAGCTGCTCACACGCGCCGCCAGTCCCACCTGGAACATTCGGCTGAGCTCAGCGCTCACCGCAGAGCAAACGCGCACATCGGAAGAGGCACTCCTCTCACGATTCCCGACGGCACACATCCGGTTCCTCACCGACGCGATCTGTCGGGTGCAGTTCCCGAGCTTCGAACAAGCGGACACCGAGCTCCCTCGACTGATCGCCGAGCTGCCCGCGCCACTCCTCGAGGTTTCACTCCAGGATCGAGATCTGGACGCCGCATTCGCTCGGATCATCGGAGGTACCCGCTCATGAGACAGACCGTTCTTGCCTCCGCAAACACTGAGATCCGCCGCCTCACGCGGTCGGGGCTCCTGCTGGGTCTGATCGTCGCGTTCATGTTCTTCGGCCTGTCGGCACCAGTGCTCGCAACCCATATGCAGGAGATCTTCAGCGCAGCTGCCAATACCGAACAGATCAGCATGACCGCTTCAGCAGCCACCCCAGCCGACGGGATCGCGCTCTACAACCAGAGTGCCATGCAACTCGGCCTCATCCTGTCCGTTGCCACCGCGATCACATCGCTGACGTGGGACACGAGACCCGGCTCGTCAATCTTCTACCGCACTCGCGTACGAACGCTGTCATACCTGACCGTGCCCCGCCTTGGGGTCGACGGGCTCGCGGCGGTGGCGAGCTACACCCTTGGCCTCGCGTGTGCTGGCATCGTCACCACTGCGGTCATCGGGCCGCTGTCCCCGACGCTCATCGCAACAGTCTGGGTTTCCTCATCCTTGTATCTCGCGATGGCCATGAGCATCGGCTATCTGCTCATGACCGTCTTCCGCCGAACCGCGGCAACTCTCGCAGTGTCCGTGGTCCTGCTCCTCGCGCTGCCCCTCCTCAACCAAGTGGGCGGAACAGCAAGCTGGACACCCACGGCCCTTCTCGCGCAGACAGAACTCACTACGCCACCCCTGCTCATTACAGGAACCGTGATCATTGGTTGCGTACTGGTGGCAGAGAGGATCGCAAGACAACAGACGCTCCGTCGCGATGCCTAAACACCCTTCGAAGGAGGACGCCCTAATCTCCTTGGGCGGGACGCGGCTATCCGCGTGTCAACAACTATTGGCAGTCCGAGACACGGTGGCCGCCAGTTGATGCCGAGCTGTCCCCGAGGAACTCTTGTCTGCGAGATCGGCACCGGGGGCGGTTCCGGCAGCCGGCATGTCTCAAAACCTTCTTGTCGCAAAACCCATGGGTTTCGCAACACTCCTGGCGGCGGTGAAGGGAGGTGGGAGCCTCGCGCCCGCAGCACGAGACTCCACGCATCTGGCCCGGCTCAAACGGGCTGCCACTCTCGCCATGCTGCGGGCAGGACGCCCCCCGTGAGGAGTGAAGGACGCCTTGGGCAGACGCTAGGAAAGTATCGCTCGCTCCCCCGCCATGCGCAACGGCCGAAACTCTAGGGTTGTGAGAACTCCCAACGGTGATTGCGTCGGCCGCCGAACTGCGGGATGACCATAGTTGTCATGTAGAGCTCTCGTTGCAGATCGGTCGCAAGGCTCAGGCCTCGCTGGCACCACGTGTCCAGTGCGTCGAGGTCGGTGCTCTCGGTGAAGGGGTTGCCTAGCTCTTCCCAATGGGCGGCCCATTCGCGGAGGCGGTCAGCCAGTTTCGGTGTGATGTTGAAGTGCTCGGGGTCGACGGCTCCCTTGTCTGCCCATAGGAAGCAGTCGAGGCCCCGTTCCGGGAAGATGCGCAGGTGGCGGAGTTCGCCTGCTCTTCGGAGGCGGGCGTGCTCGATGGCGTCGCTGTCTGAGATGCCGTCGGGGACGATGAGCTCAACTTGGGTCACTGGGTCCAGGAGGCGGTGTGACATGTCCCCACTCAACACCACTCCCGGTCGTGCTCGGTTGGTCGAGTTCATGTTCCGCGCCTGGTCGGTCACTCCCTCGGTCTCTAGGTTCTAGTGAGACGCCGCGAAACCTATGGGCTATGTGCCAAAGCGCAGGGGTCGGTCACGCTGGCTCGCTTCGTCTACACCCGCTGCACTCTTCGTACGCAGGAGGGCATTACCGTGCGTACAGTGTTGGCCATGAGTTTCCGATTGAGGGTCGCATCTGGCCTCGTGTTATTTGGCTTGACTGGTTCCCTGGTGGCTTGTACTCAAGGCGGCTCGGTAGATGAGCCTGAAGACACCTCAGCATCTGCAGCTGCTGAGAGCGCTCCGTCCAGCGGATCGTCAGGTGCTCTGGAGGCAACAGCGACTCCGGAAGCATCCTCTCCACCTGAGGTTGGCAGCGCCGCGGCGATCAGTGTTTGTGGAGATGCGCTCTACTACTTCTACCTCGACAGCACTTTCAACGACCGCTTCAACCTCGATGATGTCCGGGTCGAGGGAAACCGGTACGTGTTCGAGAACCAGAGTGCAAACTACGACTATCTCCCGGGGCATCCTTACGCGTCAGACCCCGAGCTCGCTGCCTACGTTGACACGCTCGTTGTTGACAACGACGCTGACATCTGGTGCGAGCAAGAAGGCGAGACCTTCAACGTCGGCTTCGTCGACGGTGAGAGCCAGATGGCCGTCACGATGGCGGACCTTCAACGGCAGTTCGACGTCGCGGATCAGAAGGTTCGAGAGATCCAGGGACTCTCCTAGCTGGCGTCAGCTGTCCGATGGCCCCACGTGCAGTGACCCACTGCGTGCATCAGGGGAGCGACCGCGAGACATCTCAAAACACATTGGTTCTGGAAATTCAGGTGGCCGGGGTGCCTCGGCGTTTGGGGTTTGGGTCCGTGCTTGGCCAGACGCTCTCCGCGACGGGACCAACGGTGCGCAATGCTCGTCGTACTGCTGTTTCCATGTGCTCCACGTGTCGAATCTGGTTGCCATAGAAAGCGATGAACTGTCTTCCGACTCCGTGAATGACTCCGATCAGATGAACTGCCAGCTCGACGACTACTGCTCGCGGGGCGCTCAGACCGGAGATTTTGCCCTCGTCGTCTGTCGTCACGAAGGTGTTGAGGCCTGGACGGTGGGCATGGGCGATGGATGACAGATCGGAGTAGTACTCACGTCCCCCGTCGTCGCCGAACTCAGCATCGAGCATGGCTGCAACCATCACCGATATGTCCGTACGGACTTGTGGAGGTAGCTGCAACCGAGTGAGTTCGGCGGCGTAGAACGCTCGCTTGGCCGCTGGATCCACAGGGTCCCCGTCTCGTGTGTGCACGGTTCCGTTCAAGAGCTCGGAGTAGCGCAAGTCTGAGCGCAGGAAGCAGAGCGTCCGATACATGAAGTCCTCGTCACTGCTGTGTGAGAGAAGGTGCCATGTGCGGGCGAGTGATTCATGGGCACCACGCGCGACCGTCGCTAGGGCTGTGGAGCGGACTGTAGGGGTACGAACGAGCGCGACAAATCCGCGAACATGGTCGAGTGCAGACATGTTGGCGTACTGCATGGTGATGAACCCATCAAGTGCGTAGCCCCTCTCTGCACTTCGCCAGAGGCGGTCTGCGGTGCTGCCCTGAGGTGGCGGGTCTGAGGCCGTTTCGAACGTTATGAGCTCGAGCGCGCGAACGAGCAGGAGAAGCGCCTTGGTGACTCGTGCAGAGTCATCTTTTGAGAACTCCCTGGGTCCGCTGGTGCCGGGAGTTGGGTCAAATGATGGCCGCTGCGGGGTTGGTCCGGCGGGGTCGTTGGTGAGGTCCGGGGTCTCTGAAGGCGTGATGGTCGCGACGGGATCTTTGGTCATGGGGAGACTGACTCTATGACTACCCGGTACTGTCGCGCGGCCCGCTCTGGACCCGAGACCCGGCGGGTGTCATCAGTGCCTCGCCGGCACGAAGCGAAGATGAAGGTAGTTTTGTCCTGGTTCCGATTCTGATCACCTCAAATACCGGTGGCGTGCTGACCGCGTTCCGGGTTCTGTCAAGACACTGGATCCGGTTCCTGGAACTCGAGCGTGAGCATCCCGCGCCGGGTGTAGCTAGATGGCTCGGCGGTAATGTCGGCGTGTAGTAAACCATTAGGTTTCCGAGACACCATGGCAGCTTGTTCATAGCGCGACCACTCCCCCGAGAATCTGGGGGTGAGCTTGTCTCGAAAACTCATCTCGTCAAGAATCGTCTCAGTAGCCACTAGCTGTATTGACCCGTGAGGTTGTGAACACGGTCTGAGGGGCGTTGGCCGCCGATCCCGGTGTGGGGTCTGTGGT
>NZ_JBNAFM010000023.1:0-45383 GCF_049707175.1 Pseudoclavibacter helvolus
GTAACCCACATCCTCACGGAGGTTTTCGTTTCCCTCAAACCATCAAGCGTTCACAACGTCCCAGGTCAATACATCTAGGCTACGACTAGGACTACGACTGCGACCACGACCACGGTTGCGCCCACGGCCACGGCGACAACCACAGCCACAGCCACAGCCACAGCCACAGCCACAGCCACACAGTTTCACGTGAAACATCGAACAGACAGCCGCTCGCAGTCCTGTCGTGTCTCGATGTCGACTAGGTGGTTCCTGCAGACAGTGTTCCGCGGGGGTCACGCGAGGAGGCCAAACCAGGTCGTTCGAGGCGCAAGATCGGACCAAGCCACCCACACACCTCCGTCCTGGGGTTCTCATTCCGTTGCCGCAGGATTCCGATATCTGTCCGGCCTCGGGTCCGTACTCGTGTCTGGCAACAGATGTTATTCGCCCGTCGTCTGGACCAAGACTGCGAGCACTCCTGCCGGTGCCGGCACTGCCCTCCGACATCGTCGTCTCTGTGTTGGATGGTCCTGAGCCAATCTCGATATCCGCCGTATGGCAGCGGTCGACGCCTGGTTCGCAACGCTGAGTCGACCACTGCAGGAGGAGGGCATCGCGAACCACGATGCGAGTTGTCCCAGGTCGCGGAGCACAAGGCGTCCGTACTGAACCCCAGACTCAGGCCACTCAGCAGGAACGGACCAAACGACATACTCAGCGTTGACCACGCACGCCAGCACAGGTCACAGGCTGCGCACCCACGCTATCCGCGGCCCCACCCCGCGCGAACCGGGACCACAGTCGCGATCCGATGAGCAGACAGCGGCGGGGAGCAGGGCAAGAGGTTCGGTGGCCCGACGGCAGGAAGCAGGACGCAGGCGAAGGTCGCAGGTCACAGGTCGCACGACGGCCGGGATGCACGTTTAGCTGCGAACTACGACCGCTAACAAGGAACCACTAGCGATCGACAGTTCGCGAGGGACCGAGGATGAAGCATTGAATCGCCCTTCGACTGCCTGGACTAGAGCCGGATCTGCCTTCGTCGTTTGGCCCCATTTCTCGCCCGTCTGTTTGAATGGCCCGGGCATTGGCCTCTATCTCCTCACGAGGTGCCGTACTGCAACGTTCCTGTGCAGGTCACAGGTTCCGTTGTGAGCACTACGGTCTCGGCATTACAACAATGCACTGACGCTCCACGTGAAACACAAGCCCTTTCAGTCGGGACTTCTCCCTTTCAGTCGGGACTTCTCCCTTTCAGTCGGGACTTCTCCCTTTCAATCCGGACCTCCCCAAGGGATCGAGTAAGCAGCATGATGTTCCGCTTAGCGGCCGGTCTCCAGACGCCTCATGGGTTTAGCAATCAGGCATGAGGCATGGCGTCCATTACACACCCCGTCGCCTTCTCTTCCTCAAGCATGCCAACCATCGCCATCACCTCGGAGTGGCCAGTCTGGGTCGACTTCGTTCGGGTTTCACGTGAAACAAAACACCGAACCCGGCCGGGACCATCGACCAGAGGTATGGCCGAGGATTCGATTTCACACTGCCATTCCTTGCGACACTTTGCCGGAAAAGGTCCGATACAGCGTTAGCCATGCGTCATCGCGCACCTGATATTGCTCGCGACTCGAGGGGCGATCGCTGCTCAGCGTGTTTCACGTGAAACGACCCAGGTTCGATTCATCCTCAATCAACTCAGACAGCCCATCAACTCAGACTCTGAACCACCGCGCGATGCCAGTGGTCGAACGCGACATAGCGGGTGTGTTCGCCAGAAGAACCACGTGCCCAGGTGCGATCGCCCATTTCGCTGGCAAGCACAACAGCCGAGACACGCGGCTGTAGCCAAACTCATTCCTGGCACCCTAGCCGTACAGGGGTACGGCAACGGCGTATGGCCGTCCAGGCTGACACCCAGGCCGGAGACGAGTGCGTGCTGGCGTTCCACGTGAAACATCCAAGACCGAGGCTCTCGTGCGAGCAGGCACTCTAAGTCCCAACTCCACAGTTGTCGTCCGTTGGAGTCGTACCTCCACGACCTTAGTCACTCAATGTTCCTCACATTGCTGATAATCCCGGGCCGCTCGCATTTGTCTATTGACCTCTTTACGGCCAACACTGATCTCTTGATCTAGGTGCACGAGCGTTGTGGCTGGTCCGTAGTTGTTGCGCCGGCAGGTTCCGCATGGTTTCACGTGAAACAGACTTCCGCGCTTCCTCCAGTCCCCACGGTCTCTTACGCCTCTCGACTCCTACACACGAGCGTTGTCGCGTGTGCTCACGTTCACACGACCCAGTTGCGCGCGAATGTTCCGTTCACACCCCCATGGGGACAGAGCAACAGGGGTAGCCTGGCGTAGCCACAACCCTCGGACCCATTCGCACCCCTTACTCGGTATGAACGACCAGTGACCACAGCCTCTAGTCGCACGTCCCTGAGAGAACTTCGACTGGAACCGGCGTCGTTCAGATGTCGCGACTGACGATGTACTCAGTTCTCAGCGCAGGTCGCATCCCCATCAGTAGTTACGCACCGAGCGACAGCACAATACGACGCCTTACACCGCTAGGAAGGGGTCAGCAATGGAGTGCCTCCATTCGTGGTGGCCTCGTTGTTTCCATGATTTCAACGAGTCCCATGCATTCACTGGCGCATCTCTCCGACGCTATGGAGCCGCCCCACACCTGGGATATCTTCACAGAGCGAGAATGCGCTTCTAAGAGGCACGTTCCACGTGAAACATCGCTGTGCGCGCATGACGAGCGATTGGGGTGCACTCGGCGAGTACGCGATTTCAGGTATCGGAATGCTCACGTCAACCGGGAAAGCGAGTTCAGCTCCCTCGAAGTCGGACGGCGGCTCGAACTCGCCCAAGACCCATGGAGCGCTGGGATCGGGAGCCAGCGGAACGACACTCTCGAACTCCAAAGCTTGTTAGTGGACAAACCCTAGTCCGGGTCGTTCTGAGCACTGCCTCTTGTCCTGAGTACTGCCGCTGGCCCTGCGGGTAGTAGAAGAACCCCAGTTTAGAGATTGGTCAGGGCGAGATACGGGCCCGAGTGGTCTGCGGGAGTTCCAATACACCCACCCCACCTATCGGCACACTCGCGCGCCGAGTCTCCTGCTCGCAGCAACGGTGGTTCCTCAGTGCGAAGCCCTACTTGCGGTAATCTTCTCCGCATCGATCGATGTCCCGCTGCGTTGAGCCCAGGCGAGGCTTCCGCAGGCCGCAGGCAACACCTCCTACAGTGCAAAGCTTCATGACTGGCAGCGCGTGCCTCTGAGTGGCCCGAAGTGACCGAAACCTGTCCCGGTTCGTCATCTGCACTCGCAAGCCGTTTCACGTGAAACCCTTAGCCTTCGAACTCCAACCCAGCTGAGGAGCACGCATCTGCACTACTCCGATGCGTTCATCAGTAAAACGCGGGCCGCGGATGGGAACGCTGGATGAAGCGGTACGGCATCGTCAGGAGCGAGGGCACCGAGTACTACTCACCACCGTGAGCTCTCGTGCTCGGCAGCGACACCGTATGTGCCGTGTTTCACGTGAAACAGGGGCCAAATAGTAAGGAATTCCATCTTCGGTGTTGAAAGTCGCAGAGCAGAGCCCGTTAGCGTCAGATTTCGGTACTCCAGCACCTCGATGGAAGCGAACACGCGCACTCATTCGCTAAAAACCCGCTCGACAGCCCTTGGATCGGCACCGCATGACGAGACCGTCTGGATCGATACATATCGATCTAAAGTATCTGAGGTGCCGGACCGGGCGAGCCCAAGAAGGTACGGTTAGTCGACCGTCGCCCGAATGACACGCGTGGATTCCGTGTCGAGCCCCTCGCCCAGCTCTTCAACTCGGACATCGGTCAGCCCGAACTTGCGGATCGCCTTGCTGGCCTTCTCGATCTCCGCCTCCGCAGATCGCCCCTTGAGGAACACCAACTCCCCTCCGGACCGAACGAGTGGAACGGTGATGGGAATGAGCTTGCTTAGCGCCGACACAGCGCGTGCCGTCAGCTGATCGAAAGTGAACTCATCGTGCACCTCCTCGGCGCGCGCACGACGCACCTGCACGTTCGTGAGGCCCAGCGCATCCACCTCACGCTGCAGCCAATCCGTTCGACGCTCCATCGGCTCGATCAGTACGAACTTCACGTCAGGGCGAGCAATACCCAAGACGAGACCAGGAAGTCCAGCACCAGACCCAATATCGCCGACGAGGCCGGGCCGCAGCAGGGGTGCCATGAGCACCGAGTTCACGATGTGACGAGTCCAAAGGCGCGGGTACTCCAAGGGACCAACAAGACCGAGCTGCTCACCGTACTTCGCGAGATCGGCTGTGAAGGCTCGCGCGAGGTCAATGCGCTCCTGAAAGAGCTGCTCGGCAACGGCCGGCTCAGCTTCAAGTTCTGCCGCCTGCTCAGTCATAGACAAAGTCCCTCTCACTGCGTGCGTACTTTGACCTACCGCTCGACGGCAGGCTCGGAGCTTCCAAGTCAGTCTGGCACGAAGCTCACTGCGGACATCGTAGGTGCGAAGTGCTCACTGCCCGATGGACTGTGGATAACTGTGTGGAAAACGTCGAGCCTACGGGCGTATTTTGCCTAGATCGCTTGAATACCCTGTTGACCAGGTGTTTCTCAACGTGCGGGGTAGGGAGGCTGTACACACCCGCCCGAGCCTGTGGAAACTGCTGTGGATAAGTCTGTGGATCAGACAGCAGCGACCGGGCGGATCACCGTGTGACGCTCGCGCGCCTCGCCTTCAGACTCGGAAACGTAGCCCCGCTCAGAGACGATGTCGTGCACGATCTTGCGCTCGTACGACGACATGGGGGGCAACGCCGCCGACGAAGCGCCCTCCTCGATGCGAGCGATGGCTCGATCGACGAGACCCGCAAGCTCAGTGCGTCGCGCATCTCGCGACCCACCGATGTCGAGGATCAGCCTCGAGAACTCGCCTGTCTCAGCCTGCACCGCGAGGCGAGTCAGATGCTGCAGCGCATCGACCGTCTCACCGTCTGCGAGCTTGGAGAGATTCGAGTCGCCGTCGGAGTTGACGGAGATGTACGTCCGCGACTCGCGAACCTCGATGTCGAGGTCGCCATCAACATCGCTGATGTCGAGCAGCTCTTCGAGGTAGTCGGCCGCGATATCCCCATCATCACGAGCGTCTGCTGCACCAGCGTCTGCGGGGATGGCCTCGGAGGTAGCTTCAGTCATTCGGATTCCTTACAACAGTGGGGCGAAGTGCGACGAACGCTACTTTTTCGCGGGTGGATTGCTCTTGCCGGAAGCCCCACCCGAGCTGGGCTTGCCGCCGGTCGCCTTCTTCTTGGCTCGGTTCTTCGAAACGGGCTGCACACGCTGGGCGGGCTGCTGGACCGGAGCTTCGACGATGACGTTGCCCTTCGAGTCCTTGCGCTCAGGCTCAACCCACTTGCCACGAGCCTTGAGGCGGTCTTCACGAGCCTTGGCGGCCTCAGAGCCGGGCGTCGGCATGTTGCGGATGATGATGTACTGCTGACCCATCGTCCAGAAGTTCGAGATGAGCCAGTACGTCATGACGCCAAGCGGGAACATGACGCCCGACACGAGGAACGTGAGCGGCAGGATGTAGAGCAGCATCTGCTGCTGGCGATACATCGGCGACTCCTTGGTCGCCTGCGACACGTTCTTCGACGTGATCTGCTTCTGCGTGATGAACTGCGAGACCGTCATGACCACGACCATGACGCCGGCAAGAATCTGGACACCGACGTTGCCGTTGTTGTTCAAGAACGTCGCGCTCAGTGGCGCTCCCCAGATGCTGGCCTGCGAGAAGGAGGTCGCGAGCTCCTGGTTGAGGAGACCCACACCGACCGTGTTGTGCTGAGCACCGTTCAGCACGGAGAAGAGACCGAAGAAGATGGGCATCTGCACGAGCAGGGGCCAGCATCCCGCCATCGGGTTCGAGCCCGTGCGCTGGTAGACCGCCATGGTCTCTCGACGCATGGCCTCCATGGAGAACTGGTCGCGCTTCCCCTTGTACTTGTCCTGGATCTTCTTGATCTCAGGAGCGACGTCCATCATGGCGCGCTGAGACTTCACCTGCTTCACCATGAGGGGGATCATGGCGGAACGAACCACAAGCACCAGGCCGAGGATCGCGAGGATCCAGGTCCAGCCGTCTGCGCCGTTGAGTCCGAGCGTCGTCCACAGCGAGTGGAAACCAACCAAGATGAGTTCGATGACCCATCTGATCGGCCACAAGATGGTTCCGAGGATATCCATGAGAGCGGTGACGTCTTTCTCTTAAGTTCCGCTACCTGCCCTGGACTACGAATCCGTGAGCGGTAGTGGTGGTGGTTCGGTGTGCTGGCTCAGGCACGTCGTCAATGCCTCCAGCAGCCCAGGGGTGGCAGCGAACGAGTCGTCGCCCGGTCAGGAAGCCGCCCCGGAGG
The DNA here is from genome assembly GCF_049707175.1 of Pseudoclavibacter helvolus. Taxonomy (GTDB): domain Bacteria; phylum Actinomycetota; class Actinomycetes; order Actinomycetales; family Microbacteriaceae; genus Pseudoclavibacter; species Pseudoclavibacter helvolus_A. The sequence goes on from NZ_JBNAFM010000023.1 coordinate 6,423, forward strand.
ACGCCATGAACCTGCACAGCCCTTAAAGAGTACGCGGAGCAACTGGGGTGATACCGGCAGACGTCACCGTAGAGCGGTGAGACGACCGCCCGATAGACGTTCAGAAACGCAATCACCACATTTCGGGGAAGAAGCGCGACTCGTTTCAGGACGCCCACGGTCAGCTGCTGACCTTCAACGCACGCGCATCCGCACTCGCGGGAGCGGCGAGACGACGGACCCCACGCAGCGAACCGAACCTGGCACGCTCGCGAAGGTCATCGAAACCGAGCTCAGCGGCTTCCGGATGCACTCGGTACACGATGTCGAAACCGGTTCCGATTTCCGACAGCAGCTCCCGAGACGCGGCCTTCAGACGACGTCGGATGCGATTGCGCACAACGGCCACACCTACCCGCTTCGAGACGATGAATCCGAAGCGAGTAGGTGCGTCGATGTTGTCGCGCTCGCGCACGCTGACCGTGATTCCCCGAGCACCCACGCGAACACCCCGTCGAACGATGGCCTGATAGTCATCGCCCTTCGTGACGCGGTTCGCGTAGGGAAGCAAGAAGCTACGCGGAGAGCTCGGTGCGACCCTTGCGGCGACGAGCCGAGAGGATGGCGCGACCCGCGCGGGTGCGCATGCGCAGGCGGAAGCCGTGGGTCTTCGCGCGGCGGCGGTTGTTTGGCTGGAAAGTACGCTTCGACATGAGAACTCCGGAAGATACGACCCGATCGGCGGACGCCGTACGGATTTTCACAAGTGCCCTACCGAAGGGCACAACTGCCTTAACCTACGTGACCCACGCCTGGCAGTCAACTGGCGCCAAAGGCCCAGCATTATGCTCACGACCGCTTCAGCCACGGGCATGACATGCCGAATCCGTCGAAAGCAATTGGCGCGCGTCGCGATCCAGCGTAGGCTAGCCCCCTACCTCGGGGAGTTATGCACAGGCATCCGCCCGTTTGTCCACAGAAGTTGTGGATATCTCTCGCGGTAGAACACAATGACTTGCGCGCCAGTGCCACACGGCCGGCGCGTTGACCACGCTGCACGTGCGCAGCACACGAAGAACGCCTGACCGCTCAGCTGCGGTCTTGCGGAGTACACAAGAGGGACGGGGGAGTACTTCGGTGACCGACCCGGTTTCGGAGACTTGGCAGACACTGCTCTCCACACTGCGTGAAGACGATCGCGTCCCCGCCTCCCTGCTCGGCTTCCTCGGACTTGTGGAGGCGAAGGGCGTCATGAGCGGCGCGCTGCTCCTCGAGGTCCCCAACGACATGACCCGCACGATGATCGAGACGCGTGCACGGGTGCCTATGCTTGCGGCCATCGCTGAGCTGGATGAGTCGGACATCAAGACGTTCGCCGTGCTGGTGAACCCGGACGCGGCGCCACGCGCGGCGACGAGCGATCCCCTCGAATCCCACGACTACATCGAGGTCGCCCCGCCGCGCGCGACGCCCGCGCCGACAAGCTCGGTCACCGTCGTAGAAGCCGAAACGGTCGGCATCCACGCGCCATCGGATCAGGGCGCTCGAACGCAGCCGGACCCGGAGTCTCGCCTCAACCCGCGATACACCTTCGACAACTACATCATCGGCGGATCGAACCGCTTCGCCCACGCCGCGGCCGTCGCCGTGGCAGAGGCGCCGGCCCGTTCGTACAATCCCCTGTTCGTCTACGGCGGCTCCGGCCTCGGCAAGACCCACATGCTCCACGCGATCGGCAACTACGCAGAGTCGATCTACCCGGGCATCCAAGTCAGGTACGTGTCGAGCGAAGAGTTCACGAACGACTTCATCAACTCCATCGCCAACAACAGGACACAGTCGTTCCAAGCGCGGTACCGCGACAACGACATCCTCCTGATCGACGACATCCAGTTCCTGCAGGGCAAGGACTCAACGCAAGAGGCCTTCTTCCACACGTTCAACACGCTGCACGAGCACAACAAGCAGGTCGTCATCACGAGTGACCTCCCGCCCAAGCAGCTGACCGGCTTCGAAGACCGGATGCGTTCCCGCTTCGAGTGGGGCCTGATCACCGACGTGCAGTCGCCCGACCTTGAGACACGAATCGCCATCCTCAGGAAGAAGTCGCAGGTCGACAACCTGCTGATTCCGGACGACGCACTCGAGTTCATCGCCGCCCGAGTCTCCTCGAGCATCCGCGAGCTCGAGGGAACGCTCATCCGAGTCACCGCCTACGCGAACCTGAACGGCGAGAAAGTCGATCTGGCTCTCGTCTCCACGGTCCTGAAAGACCTCGTCTCCGATCAGGACACGGGCGTCGTCTCGCCGGTCGACATCATCAACAAGACCGCCGCGTATTTCCAGCTGACCGTGGACGACCTCTACGGTTCGTCCCGCTCGCAGGCGATTGCCACGAGCCGCCAGATCGCCATGTACATCTGCCGTGAGATGACGAACCTCTCTCTGCCCAAGATCGGGCAGCTGTTCGGCGGTCGCGACCACACCACCGTGATGTACGCCCACCGCAAGATCACGAAGCTCATGACCGAACGACGAGACGTCTACAACCAGGTCACTGAGCTCACTGCGCGGATCCGCCAGAACGGCAACGGGCGCGCCTGAACATGCTTCCGCCCCGCGTCTCGCGCCCGAGTGGCCGGATGCGGGGCTCTTTTCTGCCCTCAGAGCCTGTGGATAACGTGTGGACAGGAGAATCGACACGCGAGCACGGACTGTGGAAAACGTCCCGGGGGCTGTGGAGTTCGAAAAGTTGTGCACCCCAGTGCTCGTCAGGGTGCACAGGGCGTCCACCGATCCGCCACAACTTACATTTTTGTAGTTCCCAGGCGGTCACTGGCCAACCCGGAGTTATCCACAGTGTGCACAGCTGTTAATACGATGATGACAAGAAATCTCTTTGTATTGGGCGACTCGATGACATCGATGAACGGTGGTCTGCTCGGGCTCCAGCACCTGGTATTTTCGCGTGCGCGACGAACCGAGCGACGAGTTCGCAGCCTCAATGCAGGCCGAGACGATCGGGCGCAACACACCGAATCGAGACGGCTACCATTGGGGCATTCCAACGAGAGGAACGCCTAGTGAAGTTTGTGGTCAACCGTGACGTCTTCAGCGATGCGGTGTCGTTTGTCGTCAAGCTTCTGCCTCAGCGCCCGACCCTCCCCATCCTCAGCGGTGTTGTCCTCGAGGTCGGCGATGCTGGCATCACGCTCTCGTCGTTCGACTACGAGGTTTCGAGTCGCACCAGCATCGACGCTGACGTCCAGGAATCCGGAGCGGTCCTCGTGCAGGGTCGCCTCCTTGCGGACATCGCCAACCGGCTGCCGCAGGCTCCTGTCGAGTTGAGCCGCGACGACTCCGGCGTTGTGATTCGCTGCGGAAGCGCCTCGTTCCACCTCCCGACAATGCCGATCGAGGAGTTCCCGAGCCTCCCCGTTGTTGAAGGCGCCAGCGGTTCCATCGCAGGTGACGTCTTCTCGGAAGCCATCTCGCAGGTCGCCGTCGCTGCCTCTCGCGAGGATGTCGCCCCCGTGATCACCGGTGTGAACCTTTCGCTGCAGGCCGACTCGATGAGCCTCGTTGCAACAGACCGTTACCGCGTCGCCGTCCGCACGATCGAGTGGCAGAGCTCGCTCACGGAGACCGAAACGGCTCTCGTTCCAGCAAAGACGCTCGCCGAGGTTGGCAAGTCGCTCGGCAACGCGGGCGAGATCACGATCACGCTTGTCAAAGACGACATCCGTGAGCTCATCGCCTTCTCCGCCGGGAACAAGACCGTCACCTCGCTGCTCATCAAGGGCAACTTCCCCGCGGTGGAGCGCCTGTTCCCTGCGGAGACGCCGCACTACGCGGTCCTCACCGTCAGCGACATTGTCGACGCGGTCCGCCGAGTGCAGCTGGTCCTCGAGCGCGAGGCCGCGCTGCGGTTCACGTTCACCTCCGAGGGGCTGCACCTCGAAGCCCTCGGTAGCGAGCAGGCGCAGGCGAGTGAGAACCTCGATGCCGTGCTGCACGGCAACGACATGGTCGTCTCGCTGAAGCCGCAGTTCCTGCTCGACGGCGTTGGCGCCATCCACTCGCCGTTCGTGCGCATCGCCTTCACGAACTCAGAGAACCCCAACAAGCCTGGTCCCGTGCTGCTCACGAGCCAGACGTCGCGAGACGAGGGTGAGTCGACGAACTACCGCTACCTGCTGCAGCCGAATCTGCTCATGCGGTAACCGGTGCACGTCACCCGTCTGCAGCTGCACGACTTCAGGAACTACGAGTCGGCCGACCTCTCGCTGGGGCCGGGTGCTCACTTGTTCGTCGGCTCTAACGGCCAGGGCAAGACGAACCTCGTCGAGGCGATCGGCTACCTGGCCACGCTCGGGTCTCACCGCGTCTCGAGCGACCAGGCCCTGGTTCGTTTTGGTCAGGAGTTCGCCGTCGTCAAGATGGAGCTCGCTCACGAGACGCGTTCGCTGCACCTCGACGTGCAGATCGCGAGCTCGGGTGCGAACAAAGCGCGGGTGGGTGGGCAGAACGTCAGGTCGCGGGACCTCGCCAGGTACTTCGCGAGCGTGCTCTTCGCGCCAGAGGATCTGACGCTCGTCCGTGGCGAGCCAGGCGCCCGTCGCCGCTTCCTCGACTCGCTGCTTGTCACGCACTCCCCAAAGCTCGGCGGCGTGATCGCTGACTACGAGCGGGTGCTTCGCCAGCGCAACTCGTTGTTGCGCTCGATGCGCGGCCCGCGGTCATCGGAGGCGATGGTCGCGACGCTGGATGTGTGGGACGAGCGGATGCTGGAGCTCGGTTCGCAGATCATCGCGGAGCGCCTGCTGCTGTGCGACCGTCTGCTTCCTCACCTCGCAGGCTCGTATCAGCGCCTCGTCGGGGCTGACCACCGGCCGACGCTCACGATGCGGGTCTCGGCGTTCGGGCACGCCGCCTCCGTCATGGGTGACTCCGATGGTGAAGGCGCGGAGGTCGAGGGTGGGGAGGTCACGACTGCGGAGATCCGGGAGCGGTTCACGGCGCAGCTGGCCGCGATGCGCCCTCGGGAACTCGAGCGTGGCGTGAGCTTGGTCGGACCGCACCGCGACGACGCCGTCTTCTGGCTCAACGGGCTGCCGGCTCGAGTGACCGCCAGCCATGGCGAATCCTGGTCGTTCGCGCTCGCGTTGAAGCTCGCTGCGGCTGAGCTCGTCCGTAGCGAGTCGCGTGCTGGCGACCCAGTGCTGATCCTCGACGACGTGTTCGCCGAGCTCGACGCGTCTCGTCGGTCCCGTCTGGCCGAAGCAATCGGCGACTTCGAGCAGGTGCTCATCACCGCCGCAGTGCTGGAGGACGTTCCGCCGGGGCTCCGCTCGCAGGTGATCCGCATCACTGCAGGCACGATCGACGCGAGCGAGTCCGAAACGCCAGGAGACGCTGATGAGTGAGGGCGCGGAGGTCTACGCCCGCTTCAAGGAGATTTTCGGCGGCAAGACAACGTCGTTGCGCCGCCGACTCGCGGCGAAGGCCAAGGACTCCGAGGGCGCGGAGCTCTCCGAGCCGTTCGGTTTTGGTCGCGATCCGGTCGCCGCAGGGTCCGCCCTCGCCGCACTGACCAGGCAGTTCGGGTGGAACGGTGCGATTAAGCAAGCGGAACTGATGGATGCGTGGCCCGAGATCGTCGGCAAGGAGACGGCTGCGCACTCGACTCCGCTGCACATCGACGACGGAGTGCTGCTCGTGCAGTGCGACTCGACGGCGTGGGCGACGCAGCTCCGCGGGATGCAGACGATGCTTCTCACGAATCTCACCGAGAGGTACGCGGAAGCGAAGGTCGAGCGCATCCGCTTTCTGAACCCGGGTGCCCCCTCGTGGAAACGCGGTCCCAGATCGGTTCCAGGGCGTGGCCCACGCGATACCTACGGTTGACGAGGCAAATACGGTACGTGGCCTCGTTTTCGTCGCTCCACGCGCCATTTTCCGGGCCGCGCGTCGCGTTCCTTGGTAGACTGAACAGTCGCTGGATCCGCGTCGTGTGAGTTTGCTCGAGGCGCGGATCTTGCATGTCGCCACACAGCAAGGAGACGCCCGAGTTATGGCATCAGAAACTTCCGACCCCGAGAACACGACTGAGACGCCAGACGACGCTCGAACGTCGAACGGCCCAGGAACGTCGGAAGGTCTGGCCACTTCTGAGGACCAGAACGGTGCGCCCGCCGAGGTAGTCGAGGCCCGTTCCCAGAACGATCGCGTCGAGAACGACTACGGCGCAGGGCAGATCCAGGTGCTCGAGGGGCTCGAAGCCGTGCGTAAGCGCCCCGGCATGTACATCGGGTCGACGGGACCTGAGGGCCTGCACCACCTGGTGTACGAGATTGTGGATAACTCTGTGGATGAATCGCTCGCGGGGTACTGCGACGACATCCAGGTCACGCTGCAGGACGACGGTGCGGTGTGCGTGCGCGACAACGGCCGCGGCATCCCAGTCGAGCTCCACCCCGTCGAGGGCATTTCCACCCTTGAGGTCGTGCTCACGAAGTTGCACGCCGGTGGCAAGTTTGGGGGCGGCGGATACGCGGTCTCCGGTGGTCTCCACGGCGTGGGCTCCTCGGTCGTCAACGCCCTCTCGTTCCGCCTCATCGCGCAGGTGAAGCGTGACGGCTTCGAGTGGGAGATGGACTTCGAGAACGGCGTGCCGACCGGCAACATCCGCAAGGGTGCGCCGACCGAGGAGACCGGGACGACCATCACGTTCTACGCGAACTCGGAGATCTTCGAGACCGTCGAGTACGACTTCGAAGTGCTGCGTGCCCGCTTCCAGCAGATGGCCTTCCTCAACAAGGGCCTCCGTATCTCGCTCGCCGACGACCGCGATCAGGCGACCCTCCAGGGCGATGGCCTCGCCGCGCAGATCACCGAGCTGCAAGACGAGACGGCAGCCGAGCTTGACGACGCTGAGCGCACCGAGACCGGCGAGCCCAAGGCCGTCACCGAATCCATCGAGATCCCACAGAAGCGCGCACAGACCTACCTGTTCGAGCGCGGACTCGTCGACTACGTGCAGCACCTTGTCAGCCGGCGCAAGAAGCAGCCGGTGCACGACGAGATCATTGAGGTCAACGCCGAAGACACCGAGCGCAAGATCTCGCTCGAACTCGCGATGCAGTGGATCGACTCCTACTCGGAATCCATCCATTCGTTCGCGAACACCATCAACACCAAGGAGGGCGGCACGCACCTCGAGGGGTTCCGCGCCGCGCTCACGACGGTCGTGAACCGCTACGCCCGCGAGAAGAACCTCATCAAGGAGAAGGACGAGAACTTCTCCGGCGAAGATGTGCGCGAAGGACTCGCGGCCGTCATCTCCATCAAGCTCGGCGAACCGCAGTTCGAGGGCCAGACGAAGACGAAGCTCGGCAACACCGAAGCGAAGTCGTATGTGCAGCGCATCGTCGGCCAGGCTCTCCAGGACTGGTTCGACCGCAACCCCTCCCAGGCGAGGGACATCATCCGCAAGGCGGGCCAGGCATCCGCTGCCCGACTCGCCGCCCGCCGCGCCCGCGAACAGACTCGACGCAAGGGCCTCCTCGAGACCGGCGGCATGCCAGGCAAGCTCAAGGACTGCCAGTCGAAGGACCCGACCCGCTCGGAAGTCTTCATCGTCGAGGGTGACTCGGCAGGCGGCTCGGCGGTGCAGGGCCGAGACCCGGAGACGCAGGCGATCCTGCCGCTCCGAGGCAAGATCCTGAACGTCGAGAAGGCACGCCTCGACCGTGCGCTGCAGAACAACGAAGTCCAGTCCATGATCACGGCGTTCGGCGCCGGTCTTGGTGATGACTTCGACCCTGACAAGGTCAGGTACCACAAGATCATCCTCATGGCAGACGCCGACGTCGACGGGCAGCACATCACGACGCTGCTGCTGACGCTCCTCTTCCGCTACATGCGCCCGCTCGTCGAGCTCGGCTACGTCTTCCTGGCGCAGCCGCCGCTGTACCGCATCAAGTGGTCGAACGCCGCCCACGACTTCGCGTACTCCGACCGTGAGCGTGACGCGATGCTCGCCGACGGTAAGGCCGCAGGTCGCCGCATCCCGAAGGACAACGCCATCCAGCGGTACAAGGGTCTCGGTGAGATGAGCTACCAGGAGCTCTGGGAGACGACGATGGACCCTGCCGTCCGTACGCTCTTGCAGGTCAAGGTGAGCGACGCCGAGGCGGCTGACGCCGTCTTCAGCACCCTCATGGGCGAGGACGTCGAATCCCGCCGGACCTTCATCCAGCAGAACGCGCACGACGTGCGCTTCCTCGACATCTAAGGCACACAGGCACCTCCATGGCTGAAGAACGCGTCACAACCACCAACGCCGACGGCGGCGACCGCATCGGGCAGGTCGACCTGCAGCTCGAGATGCAGCGCTCCTACCTTGACTACGCGATGAGCGTCATCGTCGGGCGAGCGCTCCCCGAGGTGCGCGACGGGCTCAAGCCCGTGCACCGTCGCGTGATCTACGCGATGTACGACGGCGGCTACCGACCAGACAAGGCGTTCTCGAAGTGCGCCCGCGTCGTCGGCGACGTCATGGGCCAGTTCCACCCGCACGGCGACTCGGCGATCTACGACGCCCTCGTGCGCCTCGTGCAACCGTGGTCGCTGCGCTACCCGCTGGCACTCGGGCAGGGCAACTTCGGCTCTGCCGGCAACGACGGCGCCGCCGCCCCTCGATACACCGAGACCAAGATGGCGCCGCTCGCCCTCGAAATGGTCAGGGACATCGACGAGGACACCGTCGACTTCCAGGACAACTACGACGGCCGCACGCGCGAGCCCGCCGTGCTGCCCGCCCGATTCCCGAACCTCCTGGTCAACGGCTCCGTCGGAATCGCCGTCGGCATGGCCACGAACATCCCACCGCACAACCTCCGTGAGGTTGCGGCGGGTGCGCTCTGGCACCTCGAGCACCCGGATGCGACCCGCGAGGAACTCATCGAGGCGCTCATGGAGCGCATCCACGGCCCCGACTTCCCGACGGGCGCGCAGATCCTCGGAACCAAGGGCATCCAGGAGGCGTACCGCACGGGACGTGGCTCGATCACGATGCGCGCGGTCGTGGCGATCGAGGAGATCCACGGTCGCACCTGCCTCGTCATCACCGAACTGCCGTACCAGGTCAACCCCGACAACCTCGCGCTCAAGGTCGCCGAGCTCGTCAAAGACCAGCGCCTTACCGGCATCGCCGACATCCGCGACGAGTCATCGGGCCGTACCGGCCAGCGCCTCGTCATCGTGCTCAAGCGCGACGCGGTCGCCAAGGTCGTCCTCAACAACCTCTACAAGCACACGCAGCTGCAGGAGAACTTCGGCGCCAACATGCTCGCGATCGTCGACGGGGTGCCCCGCACGCTCGCGATCGACGGCTTCATCACGGCGTGGGTGCAGCACCAGGTCGAGGTCATCGTGCGCCGCACGAAGTTCCGCCTCAAGAAGGCCGAGGACGAGGTTCACATCCTCCGCGGCTACCTCAAGGCGCTCGACATGCTCGACGAGGTCATCGCGCTTATCCGCCGCTCCCCGACCGTCGAGGAAGCTCGCACGGGACTCATGGAGCTGCTCGATGTCGACGAGCTGCAGGCCAGCGCCATCCTGAACCTTCAGCTCCGCCGCCTTGCGGCGCTCGAGCGCCAGAAGATCATGGAAGACGCCGCGCGCCTCGAAGCCCTGATCGCGGAGTACAAGGAGATCCTCGCCGACCCGGTGCGCCAGCGCACCATCATCGGCGAAGAGCTCCAGGAGATCGTCGACAAGTTCGGCGACGACCGGCGCACCGAGATCCTGCGCGGCTCCGGCGGCGACATGACCGACGAGGACCTCATCCCCGAAGAGGAGATGGTGGTCACCGTCACTCGCGGCGGCTACATCAAGCGCACACGCAGCGACAACTACCGTTCACAGCACCGCGGCGGCAAGGGCATCAAGGGGGCCCAGCTCAGAGCCGATGACGTGGTCGAGCAGTTCTTCGTCACGACGACGCACCACTGGCTGCTGTTCTTCACGAACCTCGGTCGCGTGTACCGCGCCAAGGCCTACGAGTTGATCGAGGCGGGACGGGATGCGAAGGGGCAGCACATCGCCAACCTCCTGCCCCTGCAGCCTGACGAGAAGGTCGCGCAGATCCTCGACATCAGCGACTACCGTCAGGCGCAGTACCTGGTGCTCGCGACCCGCGAGGGACTCGTCAAGAAAACGGCCCTCACGGAGTACGACACGAACCGCCAGGCGGGCATCATCGCGGTGAACCTGCGCGAGGGTGACGAGCTCGTCTCGGCCATGCTCGCCGATGAGTCCGACCACGTGTTCTGCGTCTCGCACCTCGGAATGTCGCTTCGCTTCGAGGCGAACGACGAGGCGCTGCGGCCCATGGGGCGGTCGACCTCCGGCGTCAAGGGCATGTCCTTTCGCGACGGCGACTACCTCCTCACAGCGGCGGTCACGTCGAGCGACGACTCGTACGTCTTCATCGTGACCGAGGGTGGCTACGCCAAGCGCACGTCCGTGTCGCAGTACCGCATCCAGAAGCGCGGCGGCCTTGGTATCAAGGTCGCGAAGCTCAACGAGGAGCGCGGCGGCCTCGCCGGCGCCCTGCTCGTCCACGACAAGGAAGAGGTGCTGGTCATCCTCGCCTCCGGCAAGGTCGTGCGCTCCAACGTCGCGGAGGTGTCGGTGACCGGGCGGGACTCCATGGGCGTTACGTTCGCGAAGCCCGACGACAACGACTACGTCATCGCTATCGCGCAGAACGCAGACCGCGAACTCGAGAACGAAGAAGAGGCGGCCGCTGACGGTGATGTCGTCCAGGATGCGGCGGCGACCGCTCCGGCGACCGCTGACGGGGAGATCACCCCGGCCGAGAATGCCCCGGGTGAGACTGTGGCAGACTCGGTCACGTCGTTCGAGCAGGACGAGACCGAAGACTGAGGTACTGATCTATGACGAGCGTTGCTGACAAGCTGGCCCAGAAGTCCAGCAAGAAGACTGCGAGCAAGCAGGTGCGCCTCCGTTTGGTGCACATCGACTTCTGGTCCGTCGTGAAGTTCTCGTTCCTGCTGTCGATCTGCTTCGGCATCATCACGATCGTTGCGACGTTCCTGATGTGGACGGTCATCGAGAACACGGGCGTGCTCAACAGCGTCAACAGCCTTCTCAACGACGTCTCCGGTTCGGCGGGCGTCGGTGTCGACGACTTCGTGACGCTGCCCCAGCTCATGCTGTTCTCGCTGGTCGTGGCACTGCTGAACCTCGTCGCGGGCACCGCCCTCGGCGCGGTCGCGGCGTTCCTGTACAACCTCGCGGTCAAGGTCACTGGCGGTCTCGTGTTCGGCTTCACGAACAGCTAACGACTCGATTTCCCCTTCGATGCACTTTTCGTGTATGTTGGGGCAGTCGCTTCGGGGGCTATAGCTCAGGCGGTTAGAGCGCTTCGCTGATAACGAAGAGGTCCCAGGTTCAAGTCCTGGTAGCCCCACGGTTCGATACTGAAGGTTGGTATCGGTTCCACCCCGAACGGGGCCTTAGCTCAGTTGGTAGAGCGCCTGCTTTGCAAGCAGGATGTCAGGAGTTCGAATCTCCTAGGCTCCACGGCGACAAAGAACCCCGGTCAGAGAAATCTGACCGGGGTTCTTCTGCGTCTGCAGGCAAGTTCTCGGCGGCGGCTCAGTCGACAAACGCGTCGGTGTAGAGCTCGGCCTCGTCCACGCCCGGCGAGTACCCGCTGAAGTCGCTCACGCCGGCCTCTGCGAGCACGTCCTCACAGAGGAGCGTCTCTCCCCGGTATCGCCCGTGTGGGGCCGTGAGAACGGCGTGCGAGGCGTCGGCATAGACGTCTGGGGTGCGGCTGCGACGCATGAGCTCGTCGCCGCCGATGATGTTCGCGACCGCCGCCGTCTGGATCGTGGTCCGCGGCCACAGCGTGTTCGCATCCACGCCGCGCTCGGCGTACTCGGCGCCGATGCCGAGCGTCGCGAGCGTCATGCCGTACTTGGCGGTCATGTACGCCGGGTAGGCGCCGAGCCACTTCGGTGCGAGGTTCAGGGGCGGAGAGAGTGACAGGATGCGCGCATCCGGCGACTCGAGCAGGTGCGGCAGGGCTGCCCGCGAGAGCATGAAGGTTCCGCGTTGGTTGATCTGGTGCATCAGGTCGTAGCGCTTCTCGTCGATGTCGAGCGTCGAGCGCAGGTCGATGGCGCTCGCATTATTGACCACGATGTCGATGCCGCCGAACTCGGCGACCGCGGTGTCGACGGCGCGCTGGAGGTCGGAGTCGTCGCGCACGTCTCCGACGATCGGCAGTGCTCTCCCTCCGGCCTCACGCACCTCCTCGGCGGCTGTGTAGACGGTGCCTGGCAGCTTCGGGTGAGGCTCCGCGGTCTTGGCGAGGAGCACCACGTTGGCCCCGTCTCGGGCGGCTCGCTTCGCGATGGCGAGTCCGATGCCTCGGCTGCCGCCCGACATGATGATCGTTTTGCCCATCAGAGACCCTGCCTGCGCTGACTGCGACAAATCCGCACCTCCCTGTGCTTCGTGGATGCCCTCACGCTACCGACGCGCATCCGGAACCACATGTGCGTTGTGGCCGGGGAACAACGAGAACGCCGAAATGGTCGCTCTGAGCGACTCAGAGCGACCATTTCGGGCGAGTGGGACGAGACCGGAGTCTCCCCGCGCAGCGGCTAGTGTTCGACCGCCTCCTCGGCGCCGTAGCCCGTGAGCGAGCGCACATCCATCTCGGCTGCGACCCTCGGGTCTTCCTTCTTCTGCGGAAGCACCGAGCCGAGCCAGCCGAGGAAGAAGCCGACGGGGATGGAAACGATGCCGGGGTTGTTGAGCGGGAACCAGGCGAAGTTGATCTCCTCGCCGAGCATCGCGGTCTCGGCGCCCGAGACGACCTTCGAGAAGAAGATCAGCACGATCGCCGTCGCGAGGCCTCCGTACATGCTCCACAGGGCGCCGCGGGTCGTGAACTTCCTCCAGTAGAGCGAGTAGAGGATCGTGGGCAGGTTCGCGCTGGCGGCGACCGCGAAGGCGAGGGCGACCAGGAAGGCGATGTTCTGCCCCTGCACGCCGATGCCACCGATGATGGCGACGACGCCGAGCACGACGACCGTGTACTTGCCGACCTTCACCTCCTGCTCGGGGGTCGCTGTTCCTCGCTTGACGACGCTGTTGTAGATGTCGTGGGCGAACGATGCGGCTGCCGTGATGGCGAGGCCGGCGACGACCGCGAGGATGGTCGCGAAGGCGACCGCCGAGATGAAGCCCATGAGGATGGGGCCGCCGAGCTCGAGGGCAAGCAGCGGGGCCGCGGAGTTCACGCCGCCCGGCGCATCCTTGATGGCCGGTGCGCCGACGAGGGCCGCCGCGCCGTAGCCGAGGACCAGCGTGAAGACGTAGAAGCCGCCGATGAGCCAGATCGCCCAGACGACCGACTTGCGCGCTTCCTTGGCTGTCGGCACCGTGTAGAAGCGCATCAGCACGTGCGGGAGGCCGGCGGTGCCGAGCACGAGCGCGAGGCCGAGCGAGACGAAGTCGATGGGGTTCTTGCCGTACTGCAGGCCAGGGGCGAGGATCGCGGCAGGGTCTTCGGCACCGTCTGCCGCGGCTTTGTCGACGGCTGCCTGCAGGAGGGCGGAGAGGTCGAAGCCGTTGACGAGCAGCACCCAGACGGTCATCGCGCCAGCACCACCGATGAGCAGGAACGCCTTGATGATTTGCACCCAGGTGGTGCCCTTCATACCGCCGATGAGCACGTAGATGATCATGAGCACGCCGACGACGGCGACGACGATCGCGACGCCGATGTCATCGGTGATGCCGAGCAGCAGTGCCACGAGGCCGCCGGCGCCCGCCATCTGCGCGAGCAGGTAGAAGAAGCAGACCGCGAGGGTGGTCAGTGCGGCTGCGACCCGGACTGGGCGCTGCTTCAGGCGGAACGACAGCACATCCGCCATCGTGAACTTGCCCGTGTTGCGCATCAGCTCGGCGACCAGCAGCAATGCGACGAGCCAGGCGACGAGGAATCCGATGGAGTAGAGGAATCCGTCGTACCCGTTGACCGCGATAGCGCCCACGATTCCGAGGAACGATGCGGCAGACAGATAGTCGCCGGAAATGGCGAATCCGTTCTGCGTGCCAGAGAATGAGCGGCCGCCGGCGTAATAGTCGGCTGCTGTCTTGCTGTTCCTGCTTGCGCGAATCACGATGAAGAGCGTGACTGCGACGAAAGCCGCAAAGATCGCGATATTCAGGACGGGATCGTTGTCTGCCACCGCGTTGGCCTGCGGGGCGATGAGGTGACCGCTCATGCCTGCTCCTCCTTGGTGAGCTGAACGCGCAGGTCATTCGCGAGGGGGTCGAGCCTCCGGTTTGCGTAGGAGACGTACCACATGGTGATGACGAAGGTCGTCACGAATTGACCGATGCCGAGGAGCAGGCCCACGTTGATATTGCCGAAGACCGGGGTGGCCATGAAGTCGTGTGCGTATGCGGCGACCACGATGTAGGCGCCGTACCACACGAGGAAGAAGATCGAGAGCGGAAACACGAAGGAACGCTGGCGCTTCTTCAGGTCTTTGAAGTCGGCGGATTCTTCGAATGCGACGTAGTCGATTCCGCCCGGCGGCTGTGATGACGTTTCGTTCTGCATGGGGCCTCCTTGCCTCAGTGCATTGCTGCGTTCGTCAGAGATGGACGTGTTTACCTCGACGGCAAAAGGCGGCGCTTCTTCGCATCATTGCGAACACGAAAGCCTCATTGCCTGCGTGATAGCATCCACGCTACGCATACGACGAAGTATCGAACTACCCCCGGAAGTTGGTAGTGACGCACATGATGTTCCCAGAGGCCGCGACCGAGGCCGAGGTCTTCGCTCAGGCTGTTTCTCGCCTGCGAGAGTCCACCGGATGCCCGCTGTCCTTCGGTGGGCCGACGCACCGCGACACGACCGACGTGCACACGATCTGCGGCAACCAGGGTCGTGGACTCGTCGGCTTGCGCGTGCAGCTCGGGCGTGGTCTCGGGGGTCGCGCGATGCTTGAGCGCCGCGCCAAGGTCACGACCAACTACCGCGGCAGCAGCGGCATCACCCACGACTACGACGTGCAGGTGCTCTCCGAGCACGTGCAGAGCCTCATGGCGGTGCCCGTGATCGTCGACAAGCGCGTGCGGGGAGTGCTCTACGGCGGCTTCCGCGCGGCTCCGGATTCGGGCTCGATGTCGCTGGGGCCGGCTGTCGCGCTCGGGAAGAAGGTGGAGGACGAGCTGCGGTTGCGGGATGAGCTGGGCCGGCGGATGCGGGTCGGCGCCGCGAGCGTGTTGGAGCTCGGTACGGGAGGCCTCACAGCGACGCAGCTGGAGGAGCTACGTGGCACGTTCTCGGAGCTCAGGGAGGTGTCGTCCATGCTCGGGGATGCGCAGGTGCGCGCGAGGCTCCGAAGCATCGAAGAGCGGCTGGTGCGCTTCGCTGGTGATCACGGCGACCCGCGGGATCGTGCGGATGCGGCGTCGGCCGAGCTCGCCGACCATCCCATCAGGCTGTCGCCTCGGGAGCTGGATGTGCTCGGGCAGATCGCTCTCGGTCTCTCGAACAAGGAGATCGCGGCGAAGCTGATTCTCACGGAAAGCACCGTCAAGAGCTACCTCGGTACGGCAATGACCAAGCTGGATGCGAGCTCTCGCTACCAGGCTCTTGCCAAGGCAAGACACCTGGGTCTGCTTCCCTGAGCTGACAGGGCTCGCGAACGCAAGAATCTTGCGTTCCTTACCCCATCGGTGGACTGTTACGCAACGTGTCAGGATGTATCGGCGCGGAGACGCGCTGTTCTCTTATTCTTGCGAGGCCCTCTGGACCCTTAGAGGATGGCGGGCGTTGTGCACGCCGCAATGAAAGGACCCTCCTCCATGTCACGTTTCACCAAGATCGCCGCAGCAGTCGGCGCGATCGCCCTCGTTGGAGGCCTCTCCGCGTGCTCGACCGGCGCAGCCGACGAGAACACCATCCGTCTCGGCGTCGTGGGCGCATCCGACCCCTACTGGGAGGTGCTGGTCGAGGAAGCCGCGGCTCAGGACCTCACGGTCGAGCTCGTCGACTTCTCTGACTACAACCAGCCGAACCCCGCGACGACCGAGGGTGAGCTCGACGTCAACGCGTTCCAGCACATCATCTACCTCGCGCAGCATAACGCGGCGAGCGGCGATGACCTCGTCCCGATCGGCTCCACCGCCATCTACCCGCTCGGCTTCTACTCGTCGCAGTACGACTCTGTCGAGGCGATTCCGGACGGCGCAGAGGTTGCGGTGCCGAACGACGCGTCGAACCGCGCGCGTGGCCTCCTCGTGCTCCAGGAAGCTGGCCTCATCGAGCTCAAGGACGGCGGCTCGCCGTTCTCGACGCTCGACGACGTGCTCCCCGAGTCGCGCGTCACGGTGACCGAGCTGGAGGCGTCGGTCACGGCGACCTCGCTGCCCGACCTCGCCGGCGCGATCATCAACAACGACTTCGTCGAGAACGCAGGCCTCACGACGGAAGACGCGCTTACCCGCGACGACCCCCAGAACGAGTCCGCGTTCCCGTACATCAACATCTTCGTGACGACGGCCGACAACGCCGACAACGAGAACTACCTCAAGCTCGTCGAGATCTACCAGAACTCCGAAAGCGTTGCCGCCGCAGTCAAGGAGACCTTCGGTGAGACCGCTGTGCTCACCAAGACCCCGGTCGACGAGCTGCAGACGACGCTCGACGAACTGGTTGCCGAGATCGAAGCCCAGGGCTAGAATTCACCCTCGCGTGTTCGCCGCCCGAGACCCGATGATGATCATCAGGCCTCGGGCGGCGATCGCGCTTGCTCCATCGAACGGCGCCTGAGCGCCGCTCACCAGCACCACCACACGGTTGCACCGTGCAGAAGGCGAGAGCGAACACATGGCCCTCATCACACTCACCGACGTCGTCAAGGAGTATCCGTCGCCGAAGCGCGGAGCCCCGGTCATCAGAGCCGTCGACGGTGTCTCGCTCGACATCGAGGCCGGCGACATCTACGGGGTCATCGGCTACTCGGGCGCGGGCAAGTCGACCATGGTGCGCCTCATCAACGCCCTCGAGCCCACGACGTCCGGCAGCATCCACGTCGACGGCGTCGACATCACGAAGCTGACGGAAACGAAGCTTCGCTCGGTGCGCGCCGGCATCGGCATGATCTTCCAGCAGTTCAACCTCTTCAACTCGCGCAACGTCGCCGGCAACGTCGCGTATCCGCTTCGCGTCGCGAAGACGCCGAAGGCGGAGCGCGACAAGCGCATCGCCGAGCTGCTCGAATTCGTCGGCCTCTCCGAGAAGGCACGCGCGTTCCCCGACCAGCTCTCCGGTGGCCAGAAGCAGCGCGTGGGCATCGCCCGAGCGCTCGCGACGAACCCCAGCATCCTGCTCGCCGACGAGTCGACCAGCGCGCTCGACCCGCAGACCACGGCCGACGTGCTGCAGCTCCTCAAGAAGGCTAACCAGGAGCTCGGGGTCACGATCATCGTCATCACGCACGAGATGGACGTGGTCAAGGAGATCGCCAGCCATGTCGCCGTCATGGAACACGGCAAGGTCGTCGAGCAGGGCGAGGTCTTCGACATCTTCGCGAACCCGCGGGCACCCGCCACCCAGCGCTTCGTCTCGACGGTGGTGCAGGGCATTCCGGATGCAGAGCTGCGCGCCGACCTGAGCGCGCGTCACCCAGGCACGCTCGTGACACTGAGCTTCCGCGACGGGCGGACGAACCAAGCCCAGGCGCTGCGCATCCTGCACGACGCGGGGATCACCGTCGAGCTCATCTACGGAGGCATGAACGAGATCCGTGGGAAGTCGTTCGGCGACCTCACCTTCGCGCTCCAGGGAGACGCGGATGCGCGACGTCGGGCGCTCGACGAGATCAGCGGCCTCGCGGTCGTCACCGAATTCGACGACATCACCGCAGGAGGTGCCGCATGAACGAGGTCATCGACCTTCTGCCGAAGCTGTTCGAGGCGACCGGAGAAACACTCCTCCTCGTCTCCCTCAGCCTCCTCTTCGGTGGCATCGGCGGGCTCCTCGTCGGGCTGGTGCTGTACCTCACGCGCCGCGGCAACCTCTACGAGCAGCGCATCATCAACGCCGTCATGAACGTGGTGGTGAACTTCTTCCGCCCGATCCCGTTCATTATCTTCATCGCCGCCGTCCAGCCGCTCTCTCGGCTCATCGTGGGCTCCGGCATCGGCACCAACGCGGCGATCGTCGCGCTCTCGCTCGCTGCGACCTTCGGCATCTCCCGCCTCGTCGAGCAGAACCTGCTGACCGTTTCGCCCGGCGTCATCGAGGCCGCTCGCGCGGCCGGAGCCGGTCGCTTCCAGATCGTGTGGACCGTGATCGTTCCAGAAGCGCTCGGGCCCCTCATCCTCGGATACACGTTCGCGGTCGTGTCGCTCGTCGACATGTCGGCGGTCGCCGGCTTCATCGGCGGCGGCGGCCTCGGTGACTTCGCCATCCAGTACGGGTACCGGCAGTTCCAGCCGGAAGTCACCTGGGCTGCGGTCATCGTCATCGTCATTCTCGTGCAAGGGCTGCAGTTCCTCGGCAACTTCTTGGCACGCAAGACGCTCCGCCGGTAGTCCGCCCCAGCGGCACCGGCTCCGAACGCGCGTCGAGGCCTCCCTGAGCGGGGGCCCGGCGCGCGTCGGCGTACGATAGCGTGCGCCCGTGGTTCGGGTCGGCCAGGCATCGTGCGGCCGACCTCGAGACTTCGGCAGAGATCTTTGGGGGTTCCGTGCATCGACGACTCGCTTCGTATGGCGTCATCGTGCGCGATGGGCAGATCCTCCTCGCGCACTGGCACGACCGCGGCCGTTCGGGGTGGACCCTCCCGGGCGGCGGCACCGACCCCGGCGAGGATCCGATCGATGGCGTTGTCCGCGAGATCTGGGAAGAGACCGGCTACCACGCGTCCATCGACCGCCTGCTCGGCATCGACTCCCATATCATCGCCGGTCGTGACCGGCTCGAGCCGGGCAAGACGCCGATGCAGTCGGTGCGCATCGTCTACGAGGCGAGCATCGTGAGCGGTGAGCTCAGGAACGAACGTGGTGGCTCGACCGACGAGGCCCGCTGGTTCGATCTCGACGAGATCTCGGCGCTTCGCACCGTCTCGCTCGTGGATGTGGGGCTCAGACTCCACGCGGAGCGCCCCGCCAACGGGCACCTGCGTTCCACCCGCGCGGCGCACTGAGCACGCCGACGAGCTCGCGGCGGAGCCGGCGCCGAGGTGCCCTCAGGGTTCGCGAACGCCTCGCAGACCTCGCGACACGGCGACGGCGTTGACGCCGACGATGAGCGCCATCCCGACCCACTCGTGAACGACGGGGACCTGGCCGAGCACCACGACCCCTGCCAGCGCGGCGAACAGCGGGTTGATGCTCATGAACACACCGAAGAACCTCGTGGTCACCCAGCGCAGCGCGATGATGTCGATCGAGTACGGAATGACCGAGCACAAGAGTCCGGAGAGCGCGGCCAGCAGGAGCGGCCAGCCGAGGAAACGACCATCGGTGATCAGCTGTACGGTGATCGGCAACGTCAGCAGGCTCGAGACCAGGGTCGCCGTCGCCGGTGCTTGCAGACCCGTGAGTCGTCCGCCGAGTAGCCGGTTCAGCAGGATGTAGCTCGCCCAGCAGGCGGCCGCGAGCAGCCCCATCCCGTACCCGAGTAGGTCGCTTGAGGCGTCTGGCAGTAACAGCACGTAGACGCCAAGGGCTGCCCCAGCAGCGAGCGCCAAGTCAGCCCGGGTGCGCGACGAGCAGAGCGCGACCGCGAGGGGCCCGAGGAACTCGAGGGTGACTGCGAGTCCGAGCCCAATGCGGTCGACCGCACCGTAGAGCGACAGGTTCATGGTGGCGAGCACCAGGCCGAGGAGCAGGGCGGGCCACCACTGCGCCCACGAGAAGCTCCGCAGCCTCGGCCGCGCGACCGGCAGCAGGATCGCCGCGGAGACGAGCTGTCGAACGGCGACGACCCCGGGGGCTCCGAGGGCGCCGAAGGCCAACGCCCCGAAGGCTGCGCCGAGTTGGTTCGAGAGCCCGCTCGCCGTCAGCATGGCGGAGCCCGCGAGCACTCCCCGCGGTGCGGCGGCACCCGGCGTGCTGGCGTCTGCGGCTCCGGTCATGGCCTCATCGTGGCCCCGTTCGTCGCGGCCGAGAAATGCGTGACACGCGGGAGTTATACGCTGAGCGCATGAGTCTGGAGCTCCGCCACCTGCGCGCCCTTGCGGCTGTCGTTGACGCCGGAACATTCACCGACGCGGCCATCGAACTGCAGTGCTCGCAGGCGGCCGTCTCGCGGGCGATCCTCGCCCTCGAGACGGAGCTCGGCGCACAGCTCCTCTCGCGGTCGACACGCCACGTGGCCCTCACGCCGCTCGGGGAGCGCATCCTGACCCGCGCTCGGCGAGTGCTGCTCGAAGTGGGCCTCATCGAGGATGAGGTCACCGAGGCGAGCAGAGAGCTCAGGGTCGGATACGCGTGGTCAACGCTCGGCGCGCACACGAGTGCCGTGCAACGCCGCTGGCGAGCCGAGCATCCCGAGTCGCACCTCGTCTTCCGACAGAGCAACACCGCGACGGCGGGTCTGCTCGACGGAGAGGTTGAGCTCGCAGTGCTCCGCACGATGCCCCGAGATTCGCGCATCGAGACGGTCGTCGTCGGTGAGGAGCGTCGCGTCGGCGTGGTCGCGCGAGACGACCGGCTGGCGCGCAGGAGAACGCTCGCGCTCGATGACTTCGCCGGGAAGACCATGGCGGTGGATGCTCGCACCGGCACGACCGTCGGGTCGCTCTGGCCGCAGGAACGGTCGCCGCGCTTCATCCCGACGACCTCGCTCGACGAGTGGCTGACGTTGATCGCAGACGGGGACGTTTACGGGGTCACCAGCGAGGCGACGGCGGCGCAGCATCCGCGCCCAGGGATCGTCTACAAGCTCCTGCGCGATGCCCCGGTCATTGAGGTCAGACTCGCGTGGTGGCGAGGTGCCACACCGGTGAACGCGGAGGCACTCGCGCGGCTCATTGGCGATGCCTACGACGAAGCCCCGCAACTCACCAGGTGAGCGCGGGGCCAGTCAGACGCGTGTTCGGCGCGAGTTACTTCGCAGCCGAAGCGGGCGACACCGTGGTGACGGGAGCGTCGAGCTCTTCGTCGGCGATCCACAGGTCGTCGTCTGCGCGGAACGTCTGCCAGAGGGCGTAGCCGACCGCGGCGACGGCTGCGACACCGGCACCGATGAGCAGCCAGCCGCCGACGCCAACGCCCGAGTTGTTGTACTTCTTGTCGTACGCCTTCGAAGCCTTCTTGGCGCGCGAGCTGAGCTCCTTCGACACCTTCTTGGCGGTGCCGGCGGCGTCCTTGAAGTCGTGGTTCTTGGAGGCGAGGTTGCTCACCGTGCCCGCGACGGAACCGGAGAGGCCTGCAACGACCGGAAGCACCTTGCCGTTGAAGCGGACGCTGGCGTCTTCGTACTTCTCACGGGCGACGCTGTAGCCGCGGTCGAAGCTCGGGCGCACGTTGTGCTCGTAGCTCTTCTGGAGAGCAGGGACGAGCTCGGACTCCGCCAAGCCCTTCGCGCTCACTCCAGCGGACTGCAGGATGTCGCGAGCGTGCTCGATGACGGACTGCTGCTCACTCCACAGGTTTGTTGCGTCCTTGCGGAGACGCTTGAGTTCACGCTGCTGCTTCCGTGAAAGGGCCATTGGTACCTCCGGACGTTGACAAGTAGGTACTGCATATCTTGGCACGCTTCTGCCACACGCAAGCTGAATCACCGCACGCTGTCGGCGGACAGGCAGGAGAGAAGTCGGAGGGCTATGGAAAGATGACCAGCATGTCAATCGCCACTGCAGTTGCAACGATCAACACGAACCACGGCCCCATCAAGGTGGAGCTCTTCGGCAACCACGCGCCGAACACCGTCAAGACCATCGTCGGCCTCGCCACGGGTGAGCTGGAATGGACCGACCCTCGCGACGGCCAGACCAAGAACACGCCCCTCTACGACGGCGTGATCTTCCACCGCATCATCCCGAACTTCATGATCCAGGGCGGCGACCCCACGGGCACCGGCACCGGTGGCCCCGGATTCGCGTTCGACGATGAGATCCACCCCGAGCTCAACTTCAACGAGCCCTACATCTTCGCCATGGCGAACGCCGGCAAGCAGCTCGGGCGCGGCACCAACGGCTCGCAGTTCTTCATCACGACGGACCCCACCCCGTGGCTCCAGGGCAAGCACACCATCTTCGGCCGTGTCGCCGACGAGGAGTCGCGCACCGTGGTCGACGCGATCGCGAAGGTCCCCACCGACGGCCGTGACAAGCCGCTCAAGGACGTCGTCATCGAGAGCGTCACCGTCGAGCAGCTCTAAGCACAGGACACCTCTCTCCGAATGACATCACCCGAGCTGTCGCAGCAGCGTGAGAACTTCTGCTACCGACACCCAGACCGGCAGAGCTTCGTGCTCTGCCAGCGATGCGGGCGCACCGTGTGCCCCGAATGCCAGACGCTCGCGCCGGTTGGCGTGATCTGTCCCGAGTGCATCCGGGAAGCGAATGCGCGTGCCAAGGCCGCCCAGCGCCCTTCGGCTCGCACGCGGCTGCGACGGCTCGGGCAAGATCAGCGGCCGCTGGTCACCTACACGATCATCGGCCTCTCCACGGTCCTCTGGTTGCTCCAGCAGGTGACGGGCGACCTGGTGACCGGGCTTCTCGTCTACCACGGCATCTACTCCCACGCCGGGGGCGGTGCCTTCGAGCCGTGGCGCATGCTCACCGCGGCGTTCGCGCATTCGACGGTCTTCCACCTGGCGTTCAACATGCTGACGCTCTGGATCTTCGGCCGAGTCCTCGAGCAGGTCTACGGCCATCTGAGATTCGGGATGCTCTACGTCGTCAGTGCGCTCGGAGGTTCGTTGGCCATCGCGCTCATCGCTCCGAACACGACGGTGCTCGGGGCGTCCGGCGCTGTGTTCGGCCTCTTCGGCGCCTACTTCGTGGTGATGCGGCAGGCGCGGATGAACACGATGTCGCTCATCGTGCTCGTGGGCATCAACGTCGTCATGGGCTTCGTCATCCCGGGTATCGCCTGGCAGGCGCACCTCGGTGGTCTCGTCACCGGTGCTCTCTGCTCGTGGCTCTTCCTGTGGGAGTCGAAGGCCGCGAAGCCGTCTCGCAAGGGGCTTTGGATTGTTGCCGCGCTTGGGGTGCTGATCGTGGTGGGCGCCACGGTGAGCGTCTCGCAGCTCCCGCTCGGCGTGACTGGCTGACCGCCGCTCCGCACCCATCGGCCTCGTCCGTCAACGAAGGAAGCCGCGCATCCACTGGATGCGCGGCTTCCTTCATTAAGCGAGGTCGACGTTCCACAGAAGTTATCCACAGGCTTATACACACCTGGGGATGAATTACACAGCTGTAATTCGTGGCTGTGGAACGCCGATCTACCGCCAGTTGGTGGTCATGATGAAGCCGATGAAGGCGATGCCGAAGCCCACGAGAATGTTCCACGACCCGAGCTCCGCGATCGGGAAGGCGCCGCTCGTCAGGTAGAAGACGATGATCCAGAGGAACCCGACGATCAGGAAGCCGAACATGAGCGGCTTGAACCACACCGGGTTCGGGTTGCGCTCGTCGCTATCGCTCGAGCTGGCACTCGCAGCACGCTTCTGTCGACGCTGCTTCTCCGTCGCCGCGAGAGCGGCCGCTGCGGCGGACGCTTCCGATGAACGGTGCTTCTTCGTACCGGCCGGAGTCTTCTTCTTCTCCGGCTCGTCGGACTTGGAGCCGCTGGACTTCTCACGAGACATGCGGGCCATCCTATCTATGATTGCTCCTATGCCATCTGCTCAACGGCCAGACCGAGACGACGGGACGACCTCGATCGAGTCGCTCCTGGCCGATGACGGCTACCAGACACGCGCCGAGCGCCGGGCTCAGGAGAACCAAGCGCGCGAGCGTGGCACGTCGGCCACACACGGCCGGCGGGAGGCGGGGCGCGCCCGAACCAAGCCAAGACGCAAGCTCAGCGTCGTCGGGGTCTCGGGAGAGGTGCTCATGACGCTCGGCGTCGTCATGCTGCTCTTCGTCGGCTGGAAGTACTGGTTGAACGACCTTATCGTCGGCGACGAGCAGAACCAGGCAGGGCAGGAACTCAGCCAGGTGCTGGCGGAAGGCGGCAGTGAAGCCACCACGGTGACCACCACCGACCCCGCGATCGGCATTCCGATCTCATCCGCTCCCACCGTCACGAACGAGCGCTTCGCGATCCTCTACGTGCCCACCTGGGGCGCCGACTACGCCCGTCCGATCGCGCAGGGCATCGAGCAGCACGAGGTGCTCGACCACAACATCGGGCACTACCCCAACTCGCAGATGCCAGGCGAGGTCGGAAACTTCGCCATCGCCGGCCACCGTCTCGCGTACGGGGCTTCGATGCAGAAGATCCACGAGCTCCAGCTCGGCGACGAGCTCGTCGTCGAGACCGCCGACGGCTGGTACACGTACTCCTACCGCTCGGGTGAGTACGTCGCGCCGACACAGGTTGATGTCCTCGGCTCGGTTCCCCGCTACCCAGAGCAGACGGGAACCGATCGGCTCATGATGATCATGAGCTGCAACCCGTTCTGGTCGACGGCGGAGCGCATCATCGGGTACGCCGTCTTCGACAGCTTCACCCCGCGAGCGGACGGGCCACCCGCATCCATCGCCGCATCCGTCGCCAACCAGGGAGGTCTCTGATGTACGGCGCCCTCTGGCGAGTGCTGCCCGGCCCGTGGCCGGTCAAGCTCCTGCTCGCGCTCATCGTGATCGCCGCGGTGCTCTACGGCCTCGTGTTCTATGCCTTCCCGTGGGTGGATGCACTCATCACGCCACAGAACGACGTGACTGTCGGTCTCGGGGTTGCGAGGCACGTTCCCGCGCTGGGCTGACTTCGCGGCCATCGGGCGGCCGAACGCGAAGAAGGCCTTTCCCGTCGTCACGGGAAGGGCCTTCTTCGGTCACGGTGCGGATCGGCTCCGCCTACTCCTCTGGTGGGGTGGTGGGCTCGGAGCTGGGCGTCGCGTCCGGGGTCTGCGTCGTCGGCGTCGGTGCGGGTTCGGCGGTGCAGTAGGTGACCTCGACCTGAGAGTGCTGCGCGACCGGTCCTGGTGGCACCGACATGTTCACGATCGGGTTGCCTTCGACGGCGAGGCAGCCCGGGTCCTGCTTGACGACGGCGAGCAGGCCGAGCTCCCGCAGGGTCGCTGTCGCCGATTCGAGCGGCTGGCCGAGGAGGTCGGGGAGCGCCACGTTGCCCGTAGAGGTCACCAGGTTGATGCTGGAGCCTGCTGCGACGCTGGAACCGCCCGCGGGGTCACTGCGCACGATCGTGCCCGCAGCGACGGTCGGCGAGTCCTCGGAGGTGATCTGTCCGACGCTGAGGCCGGCACCCTGGAGGGCGACGGTTGCCTGCTCGACGGTCATGCCGTTGATGTCGGGCATCGTGACCGCGGACGGGCCTGTGGAGACGACGACGGTGATTTCCTGGCCTGGCGCCACGCTCAGTCCGGAACCCGGCGTCGTGCTGATCACCTGGTTCTCGGGAATCTCGTCGCTCGTCTGCGCCTCGCGCACCGGGGTCAGGCCGGCTTCTTCGAGGGTGGTTCGGGCTGCGTCCCACTGCTCGCCGACGACGTCAGGCACGTCGACGCTGGTATCGGGTAGCTGCCCGACGTCCTGCAGCGAGGCGACCCAGATGCTGACGGCGACAATCACGACGACGAGGAGCGCCGCGGCACCCCAGATCCACATCGCCGGAGGGCGACGCTGCACCTGAGGTGCGCGGTCGTCGGTCTCCGAGAGTGAGTTGAACGCCGACTCGGTGGCGCTCACGCCCGACGGGGCTGGCCCGAAAAGCTGCGTGCGGTCGTCTTCCTCGACCTTGGTCGCGAAGGCGGGCATGATGCCCTGCGCTGCGAGATCGAGGTCGCGGCGGAACTCGGACGCCGACTGATAGCGGTCTTCTCTGCTCTTCGCGAGGGAGCGCTTGACGACGGCGTTCATCGCCTTCGAGACCTTCGGGTTGATCTCGTTCGCGTCAATCGGGCGTTCGGTGACGTGCTGGTAGGCGACGGCCACCGCGGAGTCGCCCTGGAAGGGCACCTTCCCGGTGAGCATCTCGTACAGCACGATGCCAGCCGAGTAGAGGTCGCTCCGGCCGTCGACGTTTTCGCCCTTCGCCTGCTCTGGCGAGAAGTACGAGGCGGTGCCGAGGATGGCGGTGGTCTGTGCGATCGTCCCGGCCGTGTCGGAGATGGCACGGGCGATGCCGAAGTCCATGACCTTCACCGTGTCCTCCGGCGTGATCATGATGTTTCCGGGCTTGATGTCGCGGTGCACGACTCCAGCGCGGTGTGAGTACTCGAGCGCCGTGAGGATGCCCGTCATGTACTCGTGAATCTGCGTGTCGGCCAGCGGCGCGCCAGCCATGACGTCGCGGAGCTGCTGCCCCTCGATGTACTCCATGACGATGTAAGGGACGACGAGCTCGTGCCCGTCGGCGCGCACGAAGGTGTCTTCACCCGCGTCGAAGACACGGACGATCGTGGGGTGCGTCATGCGCGCAGCGGCCTGTGCCTCCTGGCGGAAGCGGGAGCGGAAGTCGGGCTCACCGGAGAGCTGCGTGTTCAGAAGCTTGACGGCGACGCGGCGGCCGAGGCGCTCATCGGTCCCGAGATAGACCTCAGCCATACCTCCACGACCAATACGCCGGCCGATGTCGTATCGGCCCGCGAGCGTGCGTTCGCCCTGCATCACGGAAGCAAGCTCCTCTCCCCTTGGCAGTATCGGCCAAGCTCAAGCCTCGTCAGTCTGCCGATCCTATCTCGCCCCGAATGAGTGATCGGTGCTATCCCAGCTGTGAACCACGCGTTCCATGTGGATGCATGGAGTTGAGAGATCTTGTGACTATTCCTCGGTGGGCGTCGGCTCGCTCGTCGCCGGGGGCGACGGCTGCGGGACGGTCGCGGAACCGGTGGGCGAATCGGCACTCGTGTTGGCAGAGCCGCAGGTCACGCTGTAGGAGGCTTCGACGATCGTCGATCCCTCGTTCACGGCGACGTTGGCTGAGGTCCCCGAGACGCTTCCCGGCGATTCGGCCCCGGACACGTTGACGTTGTAGCTCGACAGGCTCTGTCCTGGTGGGCACTGGAACGAGGGCCAGCTAATTGTCGCTGACGTGCCGGCAGCGTTGACCGTCACCGTGGGGGCTGTCGTCGGGGTGTTCGGCGTGGCCATGCTGTCGTAGACCGTGAGCGTGACCGTGGACCCGACGTCGACGGTTCCGGTCGGGCTCACCGCGGTGACCGTGTTGACATCGTCGGGGTTCGTGGCGACCGGGCCCACAGCACGGGCAGGCGTGAGCCCCAGCTCCGAGATGCGCGTCGCTGCCGTGTCGTAGTCCAGGCCGATGAAGTCGCCCTGGCTGATCGACACGGTGGTTGGCGTGCTGACCGTCGGTGTTGGCTCCTCAGTGGGCGTCTCGACGGCGGTTGTCTCGATGGTGGTCGGCGGCGGAGTCGTCGTCGCGGGTGCGTTGCTGTTGACGAGCGCGAGCGCAAACCAGGCGAGCGCGGCCGCGAACAGCACGATCGCGCCGATCAGTACCCAGACCCAGGCCGCAGGCTTCTTGCGTTCCTCGGTTGTGGGCTGGACGAGTGCCGTGGACTCCTCGTCGTCGTCGACGGGCGAGCCGCCGATGAGCGTGTCGAAGTCGTCCTTCATGACTTCGGTGGTTCCCGCTGCCGTGCCCAGCACGGTCGTGCGAGCACCCTCATCCATAACCGCCGTGCGGTCGAGGGGCGCGGTCGCGTCGCCGACCTCATCGGCCGCCGTCAGCCCGAGGACTGCCGGCACGGCCTGCGCGGCTCGGGTCACGTTGCCGTCGCGGAGCGCACGAGCAGCCCTGGCGAAGATCTCTGCCGACGCAGGTCGGTCTTCGGGCTTCTTCGCGATGGCCGCGAGCACCAGGTTTCGAACCGGCTCGGGAACCGTCACCGGCAGTGCCGGGGGCTCGTCGTTGATGTGCGCCATCGCGATTGCGACCTGCGACTCGCCCGTGAACGGGCGTCGGCCGGCGAGCGCCTCGTAGGCGACGATGCCGAGCGAGTAGATGTCGGTTGCCGGGTTCGCAGCATGGCCGGACGCCTGCTCGGGCGAGAGGTACTGCACGGTTCCCATGACCTGGCCCGTGGCCGTCAGGGGAACCTGGTCGGCGATGCGCGCGATGCCGAAGTCGGTGATCTTGACCCGGCGGTCCGGGGTGATGAGCAGGTTGCCCGGCTTGATGTCGCGGTGGACGAGCCCGGCCTTGTGGGCCGCGTGCAGGGCGAGCGCCGTCTGCGAGACGATGTCCATGACCTGGTCGGGCGGCAGCACACGCTCGCGCTCGAGCACGGTCGACAGCGCCTCGCCGGGGACGAGCTCCATGACGAGGTAGGCGGAGCCGTTCTCCTCGCCGTAGTCGTACACGTTGGCGATGCCCTCGTGGTTCACCAGCGCGGCGTGCCTCGCCTCGGCACGGAACCGCTCGAGGAACCCGGGATCGCCCATGTACTCGTCTTTGAGGATCTTGATGGCGACGGTGCGACCAATGACCTGGTCGGTCGCCTCCCAGACCTCACCCATGCCGCCGATGGCGATACGTGAGCTCAGCTTGTACCGGTCTCCGAACGAAACACCTGCAGCTGGTCTCATCTGCTCAGCACCGCCTTCATCACTTGCTGCCCAATCGTCGCCGCCAGGCCGTTGCCCGTCCCAGACTGTCCCATTCCGCCACCGTCTTCGAGCACTACCGCGACCGCGATCTGCGTATCGCCTGATTCAGCGAAGCCTGTGAACCACAGCGAATACGGCTCGCCCTCGCCGTTCTCCGCGGTCCCTGTCTTCCCAGCCACATCGATCCCGTCAATTCTTGCATTACTGGCAACGCCTGAGTTCACGCTGCCCTCCATCATCGACTGGAGTGACGCCGCAGTCTCCTCGCTGATGGCCCTTCCAAAGCTAGAGATTTCGGGTCCCTGGATCTCCTGGAACGTCGGAGTCTGGATGCTCTCGACAAGCGACGGGTTCATGACCTCGCCTCCGTTGGCGATTGCCGCAGAGATCATCGCGAACTGCAGGGGCGTCGCGCGAACGTCGAACTGACCGAAACCGGTGAGCGCGAGCTGCGCGTCGTCCTCGAGGGCCGTCGGGTACGTGCTCGCGCTGGCCGTCATCGGGACCTCAAACTCGTGGTTGAACCCGAACGCCTCGGCCATGGCGCGCACCTTGTCGGCGCCGAGGTCCATCGCGAGCTGGGCGAACGGCACGTTGCACGACTGCTCGAGCGCGATGCGGAGGTTCGTCGTGTCGCCGTTGCCGCACTTCGCGCCGGCTGACGGGTTGTTCACGGAGACGTTGGTGCCCGGAAGGGTGAGCGTGGCGGGGTTCGGTAGGGGCGACTCCGCCGTGGCGAGGCCGTCCTCCAGGGCTGCCGCGGCGACCACGAGCTTGAACACCGAGCCAGGCGGGTTCATGTCGCCGCCAATGGCTCGGTTCTGCATCGGGTCGTTCGGGTCCGAGAGGAGCGCGTTGTACGCCTCGAGCACGCTCGTTGCATCATGACTCGCGAGCGCCGAGGGGTCGTACGTGGGGCTGGAGTACATCGCGAGAATCGCACCGGTCGCCGGGTTGATCGCCACGACCGCACCCTTGTACCCGCCCATCGCATCCGACGCCGTCTGCTGGGCCGTGGGGTCGATGGTCGTCTCGACCGCGGCCCCCGCCGGGTCCTGGCCGGTGAAGAGGCGCTCGAGTCCCTGGAAGAACTGGGTGTCGCTGTTGCCGGAGAGCTCGGGGTTGAGTGCCCCCTCGAGCCCGGTGGATGCGCCATCGACCGAGAAGTGCCCAGTGACCGCCGCGTAGAGCGGCCCGTTCTCGTAGAGCCGCTGGTACTTGTACTCCGTGTCGACCGGGGTCGAGTAGGCGATGGGTGAGCCATTGACGAGGATCGGGCCGCGCTGGATCTCGAAGCTCTCTTCGCGGGTCCGGTTGTTCCGTGGGTCGTCGCGCAGCGTCTCGGCCTGGAAGACCTGGATGCTCGTCGACGCGACAAACAGCGACATGAACATGATGATGACGAGGACGCCAACGAGGCGGATGTTCTTGCTCATTCGTCGATCGCCTCCGTCGGGACGTTGCGCACGGTGTCGCTGAGCCTGAGCAGGATCGCGACAATGATCCAGTTCGCGAGCAGGCTCGAGCCACCCGCCGCCATGAACGGCATCGTGAGGCCCGTCAGGGGGATGACGCGCATGACGCCACCAGCGACCACGAACACCTGCAGGGCGATCGTGAACGCGAGGCCTGTCGCGAGCAGCCGGCCGAAGTCGTCGACGCCCTGCTGGCCGATGCGGAAACCGCGAGCCACGAAGATCACGAAGAGCAGCAGCACGACGAAGATGCCGGCCATGCCGAGCTCCTCGCCGATCGCGGCGATGATGAAGTCACTCGAGGCGAGCGGCGTGGTGCCCGGGCTGCCGGAGCCGAGGCCCTTGCCGATGAGCCCACCGGCTCCGAGGCCGAAGAGGCCCGTCACCAGCTGGTAGCTGCCGCCATCGGCCGTATACATCTCCTGGTCGAACGGATCGAGCCAGGCGTGCACGCGGAACTCGACGTAGCCGAGCGTGTTCGCCGCGATGAGCGCACCGCCGATGAACAGGCCGAGGCCGATGAGCACCCACGAGAGGCGGCCGGTCGAGACGAAGATCATGACCAGGAACAGGCCGAAGTACAGCAGCGACGTGCCGAGGTCGCGCTGGAAGACGAGCACGCCCATGCAGACCGCCCACACCACGAGGATCGGCCCGAGGTCCCTGATGCGCGGGAAGCGCATCCACAGGAACTTCTTGCCGACCACCGAGAGTGAGTCGCGTGCCGTGACCAGGTAGCCGGCGAAGAAGATCGCCAGGGCGATCTTCGCGATCTCACCCGGCTGGAACGAGAAGCCCGCGATGCTGATCCACACACGAGCGGCGACGTCAGTGCGTCCGAGGCCCGGGATGAGCGGCAGCAGCAGGAGCACGATGGCGAGGGCCATGAAGACGTACGTGTAGCGCTGCAGCACTCGGTGGTTCTTGAGCAGGATGAGCACGACCATCGCCACGCCGACGGCCAGCATCGTGAGCACGATCTGCTGCGTCGAGGGTGTCCAGAAAACGCCCTCGAGGGCAGTGTTGCTCAAATCGATGCGGTAGATCATCGCGATGCCAAGGCCGTTGAGCACCGCCGCGATGGGCAGGATGAAGGGGTCTGCTCCCGGCGCGCGGAACCGCAAGACGATGTTCACGCCGAGCGTGAGGGCGCCGATGATGGCGGAGAGCGTGACGACGTTGAAGTCGAAGGTGCCGCGCACGCCGAGCTGCACCAGCAGCAGCGCGGAGAAGTTGATGATGAACGCGAAGACCAGCAGGCCGAGCTCCATGTTGCGCAGACCCTGACCGGTCTTGCGCGGCGCGCCGGGCACCACGGGTGCCTGGTCGCGCGACTCGCTCTGCTTGGTTCTACTCAGGAATGGCATCTCGGAGCCGTTCCACGATCTCGTTGGCGGCCTCGCGGTCGCCTGCGCTGATCGTCTTGTCGACCTGCGACTGCTGGTACTCGGGCAGCGTCGAGATCTTGATGTCGGTCGTCTCGGTGAGCTCGTGCAGCGTGATCGGGCCGATGCCCTGCTGGACGCCCTGGTAGATGGCGACATAGCCGACGTTCTCGCCGACGTAATACTGCTGCTGGGTCCAGTTGTAGGCGAAGAGGCCTGCGCCCGCGACAGCCGCGATGAAGACGATGGATGCTGCGAGCCACGAGAACTGCCTGACGCGTTTGCGCCGCTTGTCCTCCGCGATGAGCTCCTGCAGCGCCTCGTCGCTGAACGGCACGAACTCCTCGTCCTGCGGGCGCGGAGCCGGTCGCCGGAGCGGGTGCAGGATCGACGGGATGATCTGGTTGCTGCGCTTCTGGAGGTTCGCCGAGTAGCGGAGCGGGTTCGCCGCAGAGCCGACCACGCGGGTCTTCATGGGCTCGAGCGCGGCCGTGCCGATCTCGAGCATGACAACCGTCACGTTGTCAGGCGCACCGTTGTCGAGCGCGAGCTGCACCAGGTCGTCGCTGATCTCGCGGCTCGATTCGTCCATTCGGGCGAGCGTGCGCTCGATTTGCGACTCGTCGACGTAGCTCGAGAGCCCGTCTGAGCAGAGCAGCCAGCGGTCGCCGTCCTGGATGTCGAAGACCTCGGTGTCGACGTCCGGGCGCGTCTCGACGTCGCCGAGTACCCGCATCAGCACCGATCGCCTCGGGTGCGTGAGCGCCTCCTCCGGCGTGATGCGGCCAGCATCCACGAGTCGCTGCACGAAGGTGTGGTCGACCGTCATCTGCACGAGGGAGCCGTCGCGGAAGCGGTACACGCGGGAGTCGCCGATGTGGGCGAGGACCAGCGACTGGCCGACGAGGCTGAGCGCGCTCACGGTCGTGCCCATGCCGCGCAGCTCGCTGTGCTCCTCGACGGCGCCCGCGATGAGCGAGTTCGCGTCGAGCAGCATCTCGGTCATCGCCTGCTCGGCGTCGTCAGTGCTCGAGTACTGCTCGTCGTTCTCGGAGAAGTGCTTGACGGCGATGGCGCTCGCCACGTCACCGCCGGCGTGCCCGCCCATGCCGTCGGCCACAACGAACAGGTTGGTTCCGACGAACCCGGAGTCCTGGTTGTTGCTTCTGACCTTGCCGACGTGGGAGACAGCGCCGGCGCGTGCGATGACCAGCATGCCTATCGCAGCTCGAACGTCGTCGTCCCGATGCGGACAGGGGTGCCGACGGGAACGTGGGTCGGCTGGGAAACGCGCTTGCCGTTGACGTAGGTGCCGTTCGTGGAGTCGAGGTCCTGGACCATCCACGCGTCGTTCCACAGCAGGAGTCGCGCGTGGTGCGTCGAGCTGTAGTCGTCCTGGATGACCAGGTCGGAGTCTGCGGAGCGGCCGATCGAGAGCGGCTCGCTGCGGAGCGTGAGTTCTGTGCCCCGCTTGGGGCCGGACGTGATCACGAGCTTGCTCGGTCGCTCGGAACGTGCGGCAGCGCTCGGCACCGGGGTCGACGGGCGCTGGATGCCCTCGGTCGCGTTCTCGGACGCCGCGGGGCGAGCCTGCGCGGGGGCCGCGGGGGCGGGCACGGGTGCGTCGTCGTTGTCCGCCGACGCGAAGACCTGCTGGCGGGACTTCTCCATGGCCTGCTTGTACGCGGAGGACCGGGTGCCGAAGAGGTCGCTGCGGAGCGAGTAGATGACGGAGAAGACGAAGATCCACAGCGCCGCCAGGAAGGCGAGGCGAAGGACGAGCAGGGTCAGCTCACTGGTCATGTTCGGCCTCCTACTCGAGGCAGGTAGCCAGTGTCGTCGTTCGGGTCGGCCTGGGGGATCACCCGGAACACAATACGGTGACGTCCGATCTGAATCGTCGAGTCGGGTTCGAGACCCGCCTGGGAGATCGACCGGCCGTTGACCTTCGTGCCGTTCGTCGAGCCAAGGTCGCGGATGCCAGCGCGCTTCCCGTCCCAGACAACTTCTGCGTGCTTGCGGGATGCGCCGGTGTCGGCGATCGTGATGTCGGCCTCGGAGCCGCGCCCGATGACGGTCGACCCGACGCCGAGTTGGATGCGTTCGCCGTCGACGTCGAGGATCGGCGCCCAGGCGACCTGACCCTGCACGCTGCGCGAGTCGACCTCGATGCGTCCCTCCGAGAGGGAGTCGTTTTCGAGGAACTTGATGCTCAGCCCACCGGAGAACTGGTAACCCTGTTTCGCGGCGTGCTGCTCGACGATGCGCATGAGCTCGTCCTGGATGCCGGCGACCTGCGAGATGCGCGTGTAGTCGACCGGCGACATCTGCACGTTGAACCGGTTGGGGACCAGCACGCGGTCACGGGTGACGACTGACGCCCTGGTGTCCATTTCGCGTTTCAGCGCAGCGCTGATCTCGACGGGCTGGAGCCCAGAGCGGAAGGTCTTCGCGAACGCACCGTTGAAGACACGCTCGAGCCCACGCTCAAATCTGTCGAGGATTCCCACATGACTCCTGGTTCTCAAGGGCACGCCGCAGCCCGCACCGGGTGGCGCGAATCTGTTTCATGCTAACGGCACTGGCCTGGATGTCCGACTTCCGTGCGCTCCCTGTGGGCTGACGATGCACGCTCTGGGGGTGCCTGGCGGGCGTTTCAGCAGCGCCCCGCACCGCGCATCCGCACACCGGTTTCGCGCTGGGCCGGAGTGTCTGGTAATCTCTCGGAGGTTGGCGCGAGTGGCGGAATTGGCAGACGCGCACGGTTCAGGTCCGTGTGCCTTCGGGCGTGGGGGTTCAAGTCCCCCCTCGCGCACCAGCGTGACAGAGTTCGGCTCTGTGCACACAGAACCCCCGGAGTCTCGACTCCGGGGGTTCTGTCGTTCGCGTGCGATGCGTGTGTGCCGGCGACCAGCGTTCAATGGCGACCGAGGCAGGCCACTTATGTCGGCGCGCGAGTCTTGCTACAGTTGCCGATCTGTCGAGCGTCGCCGCTCGGGTAGGTCGAGGCGGCGACGTCCTCGGTCCGAGGCTTGAAACCTCCAGCACTCGCATTCTGAGAACCTGGAGGGTTTTCTTGTCTACTGCCGCGTCCTCCGTCAAGCGTGCATCCGCACCACGCACCATCTCCAAGTGGTGGGCACTCGCCGTGCTCGCCCTCACCCAGCTTGTCGTCGTGCTCGACGGCACGATCGTCACGATCGCGCTGCCCCAGGCGCAGCTCGACCTGGGGCTGACCGACGTGCAACGCCAATGGGTCGTCACCGCCTACGCGCTGGTGTTCGGCGCGCTCCTCCTTCTTGGCGGCCGGGTCGCCGACTACTGGGGCCGCAAGCGCGCGTTCCTCGTCGGCATGATCGGGTTCGGCGCCGCGTCCGTGTACGGCGGCTTCGCGCAAAGCGCCTTCGACCTGATCCTCGCCCGTGGCCTGCAGGGACTCTTCGCCGCGCTCCTCGCGCCCGCCGCGCTCGCGCTGCTCACCGTCAGCTTCCCATCCGGTAAAGAGCGGACGACCGCGTTCGCAGTCTTCGGCGCGATCGGGGGAAGCGGCGCAGCAGTCGGTCTCGTGCTCGGCGGTGCGCTCACCGAGTTCGCCAGCTGGCGCTGGTGCCTGCTCGTCAACGTCTTCTTCGTGATCGTGGGCGTCATCGGCGCGCTCATCGTGCTCAGCGAGAGCAAGGCAGATGGCGACAACACCTACGACCTCTGGGGCACCCTCACGGTGTCGCTCGGCCTCGGTTCGCTCGTCTACGGATTCAGCCTCGCCGAAGAGGGCTGGGGTTCACTCGGCACCATCGGCTTCCTGGCGCTCGGCGTCGTCCTGCTCGCGGCGTTCGTCTGGATCGAGACCCGCGTCGCCCAGCCGCTCCTCCCGCTGCGAGTCGTGCTCGACCGGGTGCGCGGCGGCGCGTTCCTCATCCAGGCGATCATCGGCAGCGTCCTCATCGGCGCGACCATGTACCTCGCCCTGCACCTGCAGATCGTCATGGGAATGGAGCCGCTCGTCGCGGGCCTCGCGAACGTCGCGATGACTGTGGTCATCCTCGCGGTCGTGCCCGTCTGCGCTCGACTCCTCCCGAAGTTCGGCCCCCGCCCGTTCATGATCATCGGGCCGATCATCGTTGCGGGCGGACTGCTGCTGCTCTCCGGGGTGACCGTCGAGGGCGGCTACCTCACGCACATCCTGCCCGGCCTGGTGCTGCTCGGCATCGGTCTCGCCATGATCTTCGTGCCGCTGCAGAACCTCGCGCTCACGGGCGTCGAGCCGCACGATGCTGGAGCGGCAGCGGCCACCGTCAACTCGTCCATGCAGATCGGCGGCTCCATCGGACTGTCGGTGTTCACCGTCTTCTACGCGAACGCCGTCGCGGCCGGTCTCGAGGCCGGCGAGCCGCAGCTCGAGGCCTTCACCAACGGCTACTCGGCGGTGTTCCTGGCCGCGGCGGGGGCCATGCTCCTCGCGGCGCTCATCGCCGGTTTCATGATCAGGGGCACGAAGGAGCGTCCGCTGATGCAGCCGGCCGCCGCTGAGCAGGACACGCTCGTCGCGATGCACTGAGGCCGGTGTTGACCAACTGCAGTGCAATATCGGGGCCCCAGGTTCCGAATCAGGCTCAGGAGGGGTGATCGAGCACTGAGGTTGGACAGTGGCACTGCGAACGTGGTGCGTTGCAGCTACTCGGCGTCGCTCCAGCGTGCGATGCCGTGGGCTGCAACCTCCGCGCCGCCGAGCTGCAGGGTCTCGTCGCCGAGGTTCACCGCGAGAGTAGCTCGCTGCCCGTCGCCGCCCTCTGCGATGAAGAGGGCGGCCGTGTTCTCGAGCTGCTCGGTGCGGATGCGCGCCGTCGCGAGCCACGGGTGCTGGCGTCGGAACGCGATGGCGTCGCGGTACGCCGCCGAGTAGGCGTTCTCGGGCCAGTCGCCGGGGTCCGCTGGGAACTCGGGCCTGATCGCGTCGTCCCCGCCTGCGCGCTCCTCCTTGATCGCCTCGAGTCCGCGCTCGTCACCCGCGTAGACGCTCGGGGCACCGGAGACGAAGCAGAGCAGCGCGATGGCGGCCGCGTGGTTGCGTTCGTCGTCCACGGCGCTCGCGATGCGCGTGACATCGTGATTTCCGAGGAAGGTCATCGGCAGGAAGTGCTCGACGAACGAGTTGTGTCGCTGCAGCGACCAGTCGAGCTCGAACAGATTCCGTTCCTGCAGCGACGAACGCAGCGCCTTCCACAGCTCGTATTGCGTCACCGAGTCGAGTCCCGACTCTTCGACGTACTGCGCATAGTCGCCGTGGATCACCTCGCCCACGAACCAGGCGTCTGGGAAGCGCTCGCGCAGCGGCTCGATGGTCGAGCGCCAGAAGAGCGGGGGCACGGCGTAGGCGGCGTCGAGGCGCCAACCGTCGACGCCCCGATCGAGCCAGTGCGCCATGACGCCCGAGACGAGCTCGACGACCTCAGGATGCTGGTGGTTCAGCACCACGAGCGCGTCGTGACCCTCGAACACGTCAACGGGAAGCCCATCCACCTCGCGCGCATCCGCGCCCCGTGCGAACCTCGCCGCCGCTGCGGAGTCCGGGCCACCCTCGACGGCCTCCCTCCACCACGGGTGGTCACGGCCCACGTGGTTGAAGACGCCATCGAGGAGGACCCGGATGCCGCGCTCACGGCAGGCGGCGATGAGTGCGTCGACGTCCGAGTCGTCGCCGAGTCGCGGGTCGATGCGGAAGTGGTCGACCGTGTCGTAGCCGTGCGTCTGCGACGCGAACACGGGCCCGAGGAGGAGGCCGTTGAGGCCGATCGCCACGAGCTCGTCGAGCCACGCCGTGATGCGCTCGAGGCGATGCTCAACCGGGCCGGCGAGATCGTTGCCCGTCGTGTCGGCACCCACGAAGCCGAGCGGGTAGACATGCCACCAGAGCGCCGTCTGCGGCCAGGGCTGATGCGCTGAGTTCATCGCCACAGGCTAGTGACGTGGGCTGTGAGGGGCCGTGTGCTGCGCGTGCGCCCGCCATGCCGGGTCGGAAGGCGCCGCGGATGTGGACAACGGCGGGCGCGCACGCCTGAGCGTGAAAGACTGCCCTCGCCCTTCCCCCGACAGCACCGAGGAGTCTCCACAGATGTCGATCACCCCGCGTTCCGGTTCGTCCTACTTTCTCTCGAACGGCGGCTACGAGGCGTCGATCAGCAGCATCGGCGCGACACTGCGGGAGCTCACACATCACGGCAGGCACCTGGTGCACACGTTCGACATGGACGAGGTGCGCCCCGCCTACAAGGGAGCGACGCTGGCGCCGTGGCCGAACCGGATCATCGACGGCCGCTACAGCATCGACGGCCAGGAGTATCAGCTTCCGCTCTCCGAACCGAAGCGCGGACACGCGCTCCACGGGCTGGCGCTGTGGCTCGACTTCGAACCCGAGGACGTGGGCCCCGACCTGGTCGTCCTGGTCGCGACCATCGAGCCGCAGACGGGCTACCCGTTCCGCGTCGAGGTGCGCACCACGTACCGTCTCGCCGAGGACGGGCTCACGACGACCGTGGAACTGCGCAACGTGGGCGCCGGGACCGCCCCAGCCGGCGCATCCACACACTCCTACCTTGTGGCGGGCGAAGGACAGATCGACGAATGGACCCTCAAATCGCCCGCGCGAAAGCTCATGCACGCGCATGGCGCGAGGCTGCTCCCGGGATCCGTCGTCTCGGTCGAGGAGGTCGCTGGGGCCTTCGACTTCCGTGAGGCGCGGCGCATCGGAGAGATGGAGATCGACCACGCGTTCACCGATGTCTTCGGCGAGGGGGAGGGGGACGGTGCTGGTGCAGGTGACGACGGGGCCGGCGGCGGCGCCACGGTGACGCTCACGACGCCTGACGGCACGGGCGTCGGCATGACCTGGGGCACTGACGCACCGTGGGTGCAGATCTTTACGAGCGACCAGCCGGGCATCGAGTGGGACCGTCAGGCGGTCGCCGTCGAGCCCATGACGTGTGCGCCCGACGCGTTTAACTCGGGGATCGACCTCGCATGGCTCGAGCCTGGCGAGCGGCTGGAGACAACGCAGCGCATTTTCGCGATCAACGCCTAGAACACAGTTATTAGTTTCTTTGAAAAAGACCTGGTCTGATCTTGATCTGAGATGACCTTACCGCTACGCTGGTGGTGATCTTGGGGGAGGTCATCGTGGTATCGGAGTCATTCAGGGGTTCGTCTGGTGAGACGGCGGTTGTGGATGCGCTTCTTGAGGGCCGGACCGATCTGTTGAGGGTTCTTGATGGTGAGCTCGTGGTC
>NZ_JBNAFM010000024.1:0-45178 GCF_049707175.1 Pseudoclavibacter helvolus
GGGGGGGCGCGGGGCGGGGGGGGGGGGGGGGGGGGGGGGGGGGCGGCCGCCCCCCCCCCCCCCCCCCCCGCCCCCGGCGGGGGGGGGGGGGGGGGCGGGGGCGGGGGGGGGGGGCGGGGGGGGCGGCGGGCGGGCCGCCCCCCCCCCCCCCCCCCCCCCCCACAACCCCACCCCGAGACTCAAGAGCGGCGGCCGGCGACTAGATCGAGGCCGCTACAGGACAGCGGTGATTGGCGCCGAGTTTGGCCCGACCACGTCGCCGAAGCGCTTCGGCAGCGTCGCGCCGCGCGCCTCGGAGAGCTCGGCGAGCGTGAACTCGAAGAGCCCCTGCACTTCGAGCTTCGCGTCGGGTCCGGTGCCGTCGCTCACGCCGACGCGCGTGACGGGGAAGTCGCGCGCCTCGCACATGGCCTGGAAGCGAACGTCATCGTCGTGCGGGACGGAGACGAGGATGCGCCCCGCCGACTCGCTGAACAGTGCGGTAGCCGCATCCACCCCCTCCTTGTGCATGAGGCCGTCGAGGACAATGCGGGCTCCGACGCCGAAGCGCGTCGAGGACTCGACAATCGCGGCCGCGAGGCCACCCTCGGACAGGTCGTGTGCCGAGGTGAGGAGTCCCTGGTGAGCGGCGCCGATGACGAGGTCTGCGAGCGCCTTCTCGCGCTCGAGGTTCACCTGCGGGGGGAGGCCGCCGAGGTGGCCGTGCACGACGTCCGCCCAGACGGAGCCGGAGAGCTCTTCGAGCGTGGTGCCGAGGAGGTAGAGGTTGTCGCCCTCCTCCTGCCAGCCCGATGGCACGCGGCGGGCGACGTCGTCGATGAGGCCGAGCACCGCGACGACGGGCGTCGGGTGGATGGGCACGTCGCCGGTCTGGTTGTAGAACGACACGTTGCCGCCCGTGACGGGGATGCCGAGCTCGAGGCAGCCGTCCGCGAGGCCTTCCACGGCCTTCGAGAACTGCCACATGACCTCGGG
This sequence comes from Pseudoclavibacter helvolus, assembly GCF_049707175.1. Lineage (GTDB taxonomy): Bacteria > Actinomycetota > Actinomycetes > Actinomycetales > Microbacteriaceae > Pseudoclavibacter > Pseudoclavibacter helvolus_A. The sequence continues at coordinate 976 of NZ_JBNAFM010000024.1, forward strand.
GTTCTCAGGGCTGCCGAAGTTGAGGCAGTCAGAGACGGCTGCGGGGCGCGCGCCGGTGGCTGCGACGTTCCGGTAGGCCTCAGCGAGCGCGAGCTTGGCGCCCGCGGCGGGGTCGAGCTGCGCGTAACGGCCGTTGGCGTCGAGGCTGATCGCGAAGCCGAGGCCCGACTCCTCGTCGATACGCACCATGCCCGCGTCTTCCGGCGTACCGAAGGCGGTGTTGCCGAGCACGTAGCGGTCGTACTGCTGCGTGATCCACTCGGGGTTGGCGAGGTTCGCCGACGAGATGAGCGCGAGCACCTGCTCACGGAGCTCCTCGCCCGACTGCGGGCGGGGGAGTGCGGATGCGGAGTCGGCCTGCAGCGCGTCGATCCAGGTCGGGTACGCGACGGGCCGGTCGTAGACGGGGCCGTCGATCGCGACGGTGCGCGGGTCGACGTTCACGATCTCCACGCCGCGCCAGTTGATGACCAGGCGGCCCGTGTCGGTGACCTCGCCGAGCACGCTCGTCTCGACGTCCCACTTGTCGACGATCGCCATGAACGCGTCGAGCTTGTCGGGGTGCACGACCGCCATCATGCGCTCCTGGCTCTCCGACATGAGGATCTCTTCTGCCGTGAGGTTCGGGTCGCGCAGCAGCACCTTGTCGAGCTCGATGTACATGCCGCCGTCGCCGGCCGCCGCGAGCTCGCTCGTCGCGCAGGAGATGCCGGCAGCGCCCAGGTCCTGGATGCCCTCGACGACCTTCTCGCGGAACAGCTCGAGGCAGCACTCGATGAGCACCTTCTCGGCGAACGGGTCGCCGACCTGCACGGCGGGCCGCTTTGTGGGGCCCTTCTCGTCGAACGAGTCGGAGGCGAGGATGGATGCGCCGCCGATGCCGTCGCCGCCCGTGCGCGCGCCGAAGAGCACGACCTTGTTGCCCGCGCCGCGCGCGTTCGCGAGGTGCAGGTCTTCGTGGCGGAGCACGCCGACCGCCAGCGCGTTGACGAGTGGGTTCGCCTGGTAGACGCCGTCGAACCACGTCTCGCCGCCGATGTTGGGCAGGCCCAGGCAGTTGCCGTAGAAGGAGATGCCGCTCGTGACGCCGTGCACGACGCGCGCCGTGTCGGCCTCGTCGATGTCGCCGAAACGCAGCGCATCCATCACGGCGACGGGCCGGGCGCCCATTGAGATGATGTCGCGCACGATGCCGCCGACGCCGGTCGCCGCGCCCTGGAACGGCTCGATGTAGGAGGGGTGGTTGTGCGATTCGACCTTGAAGGTCACCGCCCAGCCCTCGCCCGCGTCGATGACGCCGGCGTTCTCGCCCATGCCGACCATGAGGTTCTTCTTCATCTCGTCCGAGACCTTCTGGCCGAACTGGCGCAGGTAGTTCTTCGAAGACTTGTAGGAGCAGTGCTCCGACCACATGACCGAGTACATGGCGAGCTCACCCGAGGTGGGCCGGCGGCCGAGAATCTCGCGGATCTTGTCGTACTCGTCCGGCTTCAACCCGAGGGCGCCGTACGGCTGCTCCTTCTCGGGGGTCGCCTTCGCGTTGTCGACGGTATCCGGAACGTGGGTGGTCTGGCTGCTCACTGGCGAGGCTCCTTCTGGCGGCGCGATGCGGAGAAGTCGGGGCGTGTCCGCACCGCACGAGTCTACGGCGTTCGCGGGTGCCCGCGCGAAGGGCTGTGGATGCGCGTGGGCGGGCCGGCGCGGTCAGACCAGGCGCACGTCGCAGCCGGCCGCGCGCAGCGTCTCGACTTCGCCGGCATTGGCTTCGGCCCCGGTGATGACGCTCTCGAACTTGTCGAGGCCGCCGATGACGCCGACGTGGGCGCGGCCCAGCTTGCTCGCGTCGGCGACGACCACCGCTCGGTCTGCCGTGTGGAGCATCGCTCGCTTCAGCTCGGATTCGGGCAGGTTCACGTTGGTCACCCCCGCGCCGACCTGCACGCCCGTGCAGCCGATGATCGCGAGGTCGGTGTGGATGCGCTCGAGCATGGCGGAGGCGTAGGGCGCGACGAGCGAGTGCTGCAGCGGGCGGAGAGTGCCGCCGGTGACGACGACCGTGAAGCGCGGGATGGCCGACTCCAGGGCCAGCGCGATCGAGAGGCCGTTCGTGATGATGACCACGTCGTCGAGGTCTTCGCGTGCGAGCAGGGCTTCGGCGACCGCCGTCGTGGTCGTGCCGACGTCGAGGAGCACGCTCGACCCGCTCGTCACGAGCGCGGCCGCTGCGATTCCGATGCGGCGCTTCTCGTCGGCCGCGCTCTGCCGTGCGGTCTCGAAGGAGGTTTCGATGCCCGCGGGGCCGCGTCCGAAGATCGCGCCGCCGTGCACGCGACCGAGGATGCCCTCGCGTTCGAGCGCGGTGAGGTCGGAGCGCACGGTGACCTCGGAGACGCGGAGCTCTCTGCTGAGGTCCGTGACCCTGGCGAAGCCACGACGCTTCACGAGCTCGACAAGGTCCGCCCTGCGGGCGGCTGCGGGGCCGTCTGGCGTCGTCTCGGTGTTTACCACGGTCACATCTTACGCCTTCGTAAGACAGATTGCGCTTGACTTTCGAAAACGAAAGTGGCGTAATCGGAGCGTGCACTCCCTCACGAACAACATCGTCAAGCGCCAGACGCTGCTCTCCGACGGTCGCGAGCTCATCTACTTCGACGACGCCGACACGACGCTCGACCCGGAGCGCGCCCTCGACAGCCGCGTGCCCGCCGACCGGCCGCCGGTGGCCGAGATGCGCCAGGACCCGCTCACCGGCGAGTGGATCTCCATCGCCGCCGCACGCCAGAACCGCGTCATGCTGCCGCCGAAGCACCTCGACCCGCTCGCCCCGTCGTCGCCCGCGAACCTCACCGAGGTGCCGAGCAACTACGACGTCGCCGTCTTCGAGAACAAGTCGCCGTCGTTCGGCCCGACCCTCGCCGACGAGGACGTCGACGCTGCGGCGCAGCTGAAGGAGCTCGCCTCCGTCGGCCTCGGCCGCACGAAACCGTCCGTCGGCCGCTGCGAGGTCGTGTGCTTCAGCCCCGAGTCGGAGGGCTCGTTCGCGTCGCTGTCTCTCTCCCGTGCCCGCACGGTCGTCGAGGCCTGGGCCGACCGCACCGCGGCGCTCTCGCAGCTGCCCGGCGTGCAGCAGGTCTTCCCCTTCGAGAATCGGGGCAAGGACATCGGGGTGACGCTGCACCACCCGCACGGCCAGATCTACTCCTACCCGTACATCACGCCCCGCACGGCCGCGCTCATCCGCTCGGTCGAGCAGTATGGGCCCGCCCTGTTCCAGGACATCCTCGACTTCGAGCAGGCCTCCGACCGCGTCCTGATCCGCGGCGAGCACGTCACGTTCTTCGTGCCGTTCGCCGCGCGTTGGCCGCTCGAGGTGCACATGCTGCCGCACCGCCACGTCGCCGACCTGGCCGAGACGACGCCGGAGGAGCGCGACGAGATCGCCCGCGAGTACCGCCGCGTGCTGCGCGCCATCGACGCGATCTACGACACCCCGACCCCCTACATCGCCGCCTGGCACCAGGCGCCGGTGAACCGGCACCGAGAGGACATCAGGCTCATGCTGCAGATCACCTCGCCTCGTCGCGCCGCCGACAAGCTGAAGTTCCTCGCCGGCTCGGAGTCGGCCATGGGCGCCTTCATCGGCGACGTCCCGCCGGAGGCCACGGCCGAGCTGCTGCGCGCGGCCCTCGCGAAGGTGGATGCGGCATGACCCGGCCCGAGCTCACGGCTGCCGCCTCGGACGCGTTCGCGCGCATCCACGGCGGGTCGCCCGCTGGCCTCTGGTCGTCGCCTGGCCGCGTGAACCTCATCGGCGAGCACACCGACTACAACGAAGGCTTCGTGTTCCCGTTCGCGATCGACCGGCACACGGTGGTCGCCGCCAGGCTGCGCGACGACCGGCTCGTCCGCGTCTCGAGCGGCCTGCGCGACGGCGTCGAGGAGATCGCGATCGACGACCTGGCACCGGATGTGCTCGGCGGCTGGTCCGCGTACGCGCTCGGGGTCATCTGGGCCGCCGGCCGGCTTGGCGCGGACCTCAGCGAGGTGCGCGGGCTCGACCTGCACGTCGAGTCGGACGTGCCGCTCGGGGCCGGGCTCTCCTCATCCGCCGCGCTCGAGGGCGCCGTGGCCGTGGCCATCGATGAACTGTGGAGCCTGGGGCTCGACCGGCGGACGCTCGCCCGCATCGGGCGCCTCGCCGAGAACGAGGCCGTCGGCGCGCCGACCGGCATCATGGACCAGTCGGCGGTGCTGCTCGGACAGCGCGACGCCGGTGTGCTGCTTGACTGCCGCTCGCTCGAATCAACGATCGTGCCGCTCTCGTTTGAGGCGCAGGGCCTCGCGGTGCTCGTCATCGACACTCGGGTCGAGCATGCGCACGCCAACGGCGGCTACGCCGACCGCCGCGCGTCGTGCGAGCGGGGTGCTGCAGGTCTCGGCGTCTCATCGCTGCGCGACGTGAGCGTCGACGACCTCGAGCGGGCCCGGCAGGTGCTCGACGAAGAGACGTACCGCCGCGTGCGCCACATCGTCACCGAGAACGCGAGGGTGCTCGCCGTCGTGGATGCGCTCCGCGAGAGCGGTCCGCGCAGCATCGGCCCGCTGCTCGCCGAGTCGCACGCATCGATGCGCGACGATTTCGAGATCTCCGTGCCCGAGCTCGACCTCGCTGTATCGACGGCCGTCGCTGCAGGGGCCATCGGCTCGCGCATGACGGGCGGCGGATTCGGGGGAGCGGCGATCGCGCTCGTGGAACGCGACGATCTCGCATCCATTTCGCGCAGCATCCACGACGCGTTCGCCGCTGCCGGCTTCGCGGAGCCCGTGACCTTTGAGGTGCTCCCCTCGCAGGGGGCCGGCCGGGCCTGACGCCCGCGCCGCCCCGGGGCGCCCGCCCGCGCGCTACTGGCGCGGGGCGAGCGAGACGATGAGGTCGGTGCGCAGGTCGTCCGGGTTCATGTCGGGGCTCGGCTCGGTCACGTAGATCTCGACCATGGAACCGGGGCCATCGCCGGAGTCGAGGACATCCTGGATCAGGCGCCCCCACGCGTCGCCGAGACCGTCGAACGAGCCGAGGTGTGAGGCGCCTGCTGCAGGGCCAGCGGGCAGCGTCGAGTTCTGGATCGTGATGTCGCCCACGATCGTCTTCTCGCGGATGGGCTCGGTGACGGGGAAGCCGATCTCGACGTCGAAAGTCTGCGACGGGTCGCCGTGGTACACGGCGAGCGCCGGCCCTGCGGGGTGCACCTTGTCGGCACCGATCGCGGCGCCCATCGCCTGGAAGGTCGTGTCGAAGAGCGTGCGCAGGTCACCCATGGTGACGTTGTCGTAGCGGGCCACGGCGAGCGGCACGGCGGTCAGGTCGAAGCGCTCGACGCCCTGGCGGGGCGATTCCGGCAGCGGCAGTGTCTCTGGCATGGTGTCCTCCTCGACGCCCCACTCAAGCGGGGCAAATGCTTGACGCCAACCTAGGGCAACGTGCCATGCGCGCGCGGACGTTTCGGGGTGTTCTCGGCATTTTCTGGCCTACGGCGGGCGTCTCCCGTGTCCGTGGGAGGCGCTACGATTCCGCAGGTGGCGCGCCGGCGCAGAAGACGGTCGGGTGGATGCGCCGCCCGAGCCACGAGGAACGCGTACTGCGAATGAAGACGGTCGAGACGAACGGCATCGACACCGAGGCGACGCGTCGGCGACCCCTGGCCCGCGCGCTGACGGCGAGGCACATCCGCTTCATGGCGCTCGGTTCGGCCATCGGGACTGGCCTTTTCTACGGTTCGTCCGCGGCGATTCAGGCCGCCGGCCCCGCCGTGCTGCTGGCCTACATGATCGCGGGCGCCGCCGTCTTCATGGTGATGCGCGCCCTCGGCGAGATGACGGTGCGGCACCCCGTGACGGGGTCGTTCGGGCAGTTCGCGAACCGCTACCTCGGTGCGCGCTGGGGCTTCATCACCGGCTGGACGTACGCGTTCGAGATGATCGTCGTCGCGATCGCCGACGTCACCGCGTTCGGCGTGTACATGGGCTTCTGGTACCCGGACGTGGCGCGCTGGGTGTGGATCGTCGCCGTCATCCTCTTCATCACCGCCATCAACCTGCTCGGGGTGCGGGCCTTCGGCGAGCTCGAGTTCTGGCTCGCCCTCGTGAAGGTCACGGCGATCATCGCCATGATCGCTGGCGGCATCGCGATCATCGTCTTCGGGTTCAGCAACCAGTCACCGGACGCGTCCGGCATCGGGGCGCTCTTCAACCCGGCGACGGGCGGCTTCTTCCCCATGGGCATCGAGGGCCTCATCGCGTCCTTCGCGATCGTGGTCTTCGCGTTCGGCGGCATCGAGATCATCGGCATCACGGCGGGCGAGGCGCAGGACCCGAAGCGCGTCATCCCGAAGGCCATCAACAGCGTGCCGCTGCGCATCCTCCTCTTCTACGTGGGCGCGCTCGCGGTCATCATGATGCTCGCGCCGTGGAACACGATCACGGGCGACGCGAGCCCGTTTGTCTCGATCTTCGACGGCCTCGGTATCCCCGCAGCCCCGCACATCCTGAACTTCGTCGTCATCACGGCCGCGCTCTCCGCCATCAACTCGGACGTGTTCGGCGCGGGCCGCATGATCTTCGGCCTCGCCGAGCAGGGGCAGGCGCCGCGCGTGTTCCTGCGGGTCTCGCGGAACGGCGTGCCGTGGGCGACCGTTGCGCTCATGGTCGCGGCGCTCGCGGTCGGCGCGTGGATGAACGCCGTGATCCCCGAGGACGTGTTCCTCGTGATCGCGTCCATCGCGACCTTCGCGACCGTGTGGGTGTGGATCATGATCGTCTGCTCGCACATCGCGATGAAGCGCGACATCGCACGCGGCGGGCGCAGCGCATCCGAGTTCCCCGTGCCACTGTGGCCATACGCGTCGTGGGCGACGCTCGGGTTCCTGGTGTTTGTGCTCGGCGTGCTCGGCTGGTTCGAAAACACGCGAGTCGCGCTCATCGTCGGCGCCGTGTGGCTGGCCCTGCTGCTCGTCGCCTACCAGTTCGCAGTCGGGGCGGCCGGCAAGCGGCGCGCTGACCTGGTCGACGAGACCGGCGCGCTGCGGGTGCAATCGCGGCAGCGCACGCCCGAGCGGTCGCAGGAAGTCAAGGGCACCTCGCGCGACTAACCCGCCCCGATACGATGGGGGCGCACATTCCCGGCGAAACACGACGACTGAGGCGAGCGAACTTGCAATACATCTCTACCCGTGGCGGCACGCTCGGTTCCTACTCCGACGTTCTTCTCGAAGGCCTCGCCCCGAACGGCGGGCTTGCGGTGCCAGAGGTACTGCCCCGCATCACGAGCGAAGACCTCGAGAGCTGGCGCTCGCTCGACTACGCCGGTCTCGCAACCGCGGTGCTCGGCCTCTTCGCGACCGACATCCCGCGCGAAGACCTCGAGCAGCTCACCGCGCACGCGTACGGCGAGGGCCGGTTCGTGTCCGACGACGTCGTGCCGCTCCAGAAGCTGGATGCGCAGCTCACGCTCGTCGGCCTGTCCGAGGGCCCGACCCTCGCGTTCAAGGACATGGCGATGCAGTACCTCGGGCAGACGCTCGACTACGTGCTCGGAAAGCGCGACCTCGTGCTCAACGTGCTCGGTGCGACGTCCGGCGACACCGGCTCGGCCGCGGAGCACGCGCTGCGCGGGCGCGAGCGCGTCTCCGTCTTCATGCTCTCGCCGCAGGGGCGCATGAGCGCGTTCCAGCGCGCGCAGATGTACTCGCTGCAGGACGAGAACGTGCACAACATCGCGGTCAAGGGCGTCTTCGACGACTGCCAGAACCTCGTCAAGCGCCTCGCGGAAGACATCGACTTCAAGCGCGCGAACAACCTCGGCGCCGTGAACTCCATCAACTTCGGCCGCATCTCGGCCCAGATCGCCTACTACGTGTGGGCGTGGCTGCGGGCCACCGACGAGCTGTCGGCGGATGAGCGCGACGGCTTCGAGGTCTCGTTCGCGGTGCCGTCCGGCAACTTCGGCAACATCCTCTCGGGCCTGTACGGGAAGCTCATGGGCCTGCCCGTGCGCAAGCTCGTGCTCGCCGTCAACGAGAACAACGTGCTCGACGAGTTCTTCCGCACGGGGTTCTACCGCCCGCGCAACGCCGAGAACACGCTCGCCACGTCGAGCCCGTCGATGGATGTGTCGCGCGCGTCGAACCTCGAGCGCTTCGTGTTCGAGCTCCTCGGCCGCGACGGCGGACGCACGGCTGAAGCGTGGCGCGAGCTCGCCGAGACCGGTCAGATTGACCTGTCCGAGGCACAGCACACCTTCGAGCCGCTGTTCGGCATCGTCAGCGGCACCAGCACGCACGCCGACCGCCTCGCGACGATCCGCGCCGTGCACGACGCATCCGGAGTCACGATCGACCCGCACACCGCCGACGGCGTGAAAGTTGCGCGCGAGCACCTCGAGGACGGCGTGCCGATGCTCGTGCTCGAGACGGCAAAGCCGCAGAAGTTCGCCGACACGATCTCCGAGGCCCTCGGCTCGCCGGTCGAGGTCGACGCGGAGACGCAGGAGCTCCTCGACGCCCCGCAGCGGGTTGTCGAGCTCGACGACGACGAGCAGGCGCTGCGCGCGTTCATCTCGGAGCGCGTGCTGCGCTGACCCGTACGGGTGGGCTCCCTCGCCGGGAGCATCCACTCGCCCGCCCTGCGCCAGCGGTACACCTACGAAACGTGCATGCTCCCGCCGCCGGGAGCATGCACGTTTCGTGTGTTTGTGCCAACGCGCCAAGGTGCCGAGGCAGCGAGGCAGCGACTGCGCGAAGCGTAGGTGCCTACTTGTAGTGGTGCTCGCCCCGGGCGGCCTTCTCGACGACGTCCCGGATGCGCGCGGCACGAATCGCGGGCGTCTTGATGTTCGAGATGCGGAAGATGACCTGAAAGCGCTCCTGCTTCTTCATCACCTCGAAGAAAGCGAGCGCAGCGGGGTTCGCGTCGAGCGCGATCTGCAGGTCTGCGGGTACCTCTGCGCCCTTGACCCGGTAGGCCGCATCCCAGCGACCGTCGGCCTTCGCGCGCTCGACCTCGGCGAGCCCACCGGGCCGCATCCGCCCCTCTTCGATGAGGCGCCCGACGTGCCCGACGTTGATCTTCGACCAAGGGCTGTTCTTTCGCCGCGGCGTGAAGGCCTGCAGCATGTAGTCGTCGTCGAATCGCGCGGACTGCCCGTCGATCCACCCGTAGCAGAGGGCCACGTCGAGGGCTTCCTGCCAGGTGATGCCCGGCGCCTTCGAGAGCTTCTTGCGCAGCTTCAGCCGCACGCCGCCGTCGTCTGGACCCGACTCGAGGAACGCCTCCCACTCCTCGATCGTGAAGTCGTGGACGGGTTTGTCGGCAAAGCTCACCATGCGGTCATCCTAGGAGGCGACCGGGCCTGCCGGCGCTGCCCAGTCGGAGTGCAAATTCGGCCCCGACGGCGCCAAGACGCACGAATTACACCGATATCGCACTGTCATTGGACAGGGCCCGCGCTCAGCAGCTGAGCACGGGCCCTGTGGATGGCCAGGTCGCGGGGCAGGACGCCGCGGAAGCGAAAGCTACCCGGCGATGAAGCTGGTCAGCAGCCGCACCGAGAGAGCGAGCACGGAGACGAGGCCGATGATGCCGAGCGCGTTCTGCCACCACTTGTTGCGCATCTCGCCCATGAGCGAGCGACGGTTGGCCATGATGATGATGAGCGCGGCCAGGATGGGCGCGACCAGGATCGTGAGCGCCTGGGCGAGCACGATGAGCTCCACCGGCGACGTCTGGAAGAGCAGCGTCACTCCGAGGCCGAACGCGAGGATGAACCCGCTCGTGAGGCGCGCGGTCAGGGTGTTGGCGGATGCGCCGCGACCGAACGCATCCGACAGCATCGTTCCGCCCGCGATCGCGTTGGGGATCATCGACGAGAACGCGGCGCCGAAGAACCCGAGGGCGAAGATGAACCCGCCGACGGGGCCCGCCAAGGGCTCGAAGATCGCGGCGAGGCCCGTGATGGAGGTGGCCGTCTCGCCGGTGCGTCCGAGCGCGCCGGCGGCGACGATGATGACGAGCCCCGTCATGATGCCGGGCGCGATGATGCCTGGGATGGTGTCGACGAGGGTGACGTCGCGGTAGTCCTCTTCGGTGCGGCCGCGCTCTTTCGTGCCGTAGGAGGCGTAGAAGGCGGCGTTGATCGAGAAGTTCGTGCCGACGAGCGCCACGATGAGCAGCCAGGAGCCCTCGGGTGCGGTGGGGATGAGGCCGCGGCCGGCCGCCGCCCAGTCGGGGTTCACGACAAACGCGCTCACGACGAAGCAGATCGCCATGAGGGCGACGATGCCGATGAGCACCTTCTCGACGACGTTGTAGATGCTGCGGATGAACAGCACCGCGGCGACCCCGAGCGTGCAGATGAGGGTCCACATGACCGGCGAGGAGCCGTCGATGAGCATCGACAGGCCCAGGCCGGAGCCGACGGCGTTGCCGACCGAGAAGCAGAGCGTGATGAGGAAGACGCCAACACCGGCGACGACGCCGAGCGGCTTGCCGAGGTGCTCCTTGATGGAGGCGATGAGCGAGATCGGCGACTTGATGCCGAGGCGCACGCTCATGTCGGTGAGGAAGATCATGAGGATCGTCGAGACCGCGATGACCCAGATGAGCGCGTACTGGTAGTTGCTTCCCGCCTGCACGGCGGTCGTGAGGTTACCCGGCCCGAACTGCCAGGCGCCCGCGACGAACGCGGGTCCGATGAGGGTGAGCTGCTGCCAGAAGCGGCGGCGAGTGCGGCTGGATTCGACGATCGTGCGGACTGCTTCGGTCGAGATGCGCGCGTGGTCGGTGCCCGGCGTCGAGTGGAGGCGGGTGTCGCCCATGGGGGTCTCCTTCGTGGAGTGCGGCTGTGCGGATGCGTGGCATCCGGCCGCGAAGTCGTCATTGACTTGGGGGTCGCGCGGGTTGCGGGAACCGGCGCTTCCAGTGCCGCCCCGGGGGCGGCGTGTGTCGTCGATCGTCGTGCAGTCGACGTCAAGCGTAGGGGGCAGCGACCCTGTTGTCGCTGCCCCTCCTTGCTAGGAGGCGACCGTCACGCGGTCGAGCCCTGCGATGGTGAATGCCTCCGCGATCTCGCGGTCTGCGCCGTCGGCGAGCGGCAGCAGCGGGGTGCGAACGGTGGCGTGGTCGAGGATGCCGCGGTGCACGAGGCCCCACTTGAGTGCGACCGTGCCCTCCATGTGGGAGCCGCGGTGGTACACGTTCTTGGTGACGGGCAGGAGGCGCTCGTGGATTTCGTGCGCCCGGTCGTAGTCGTGCGCCTTGCCCGCTTCGATGAGCTCGACGAGCGCCTCGGGGGCGATGTTGCCGTAGCCGACGAGCAGTCCGTCGACGTCGAACATCGTGGGCAGCAGGTACTCGTCGTGGCAGGAGAGGATCTGCAGCTCGGGGTAGGCGGCGCGCAGCGCAGGGATCTCGGTGTACCAGCGGCGCATGTTGCGCACGCCGTTCTTCGTCGCGAAGACGCCCTCTTGACCTGCGATCTCGAGCTGGGTGTCGAGGTTGTAGGTGGCTTTCGTGTTGTCGGGGTACTGGAAGAGGATCAGCGGCAGGCCGCTCTCCTCGTAGATGTCGCGGTAGCGGGTCTGCGGTGCGCCGTCCTGGTACCCGAAGCGCAGCCATCCGTGGGACGGGTAGACGAGACCGGCGGATGCGCCCGCATCCACTGCCCGCTGGGCTTCCTCGGCGGCGACGTCGTTGCCCTCCTGGGTGATGCCGGCGACGATCGGGATGCGGGAGTCGACCGACTCGCGGAAGGCGGTGATGACCTTCGCCTGCTCGGTCTGGGTGAGGAACGTGCCCTCGCCGGCGTGGCCGAGGACGACGAGGCTCTTGACGCCGTCGACGGAGCCGAGCCAGGAGCCGAGGCGCTGGATTGCGTCGTAGTCAACGGCGCCGTCTTCGGTGAAGGGAGTGACGGGGGCGGGGGAGAGGCCGCGGAGATCGATCGACATCTTGTCTTCCTTTGCTCATCGTTGAGGTGGTGGGTCCCGGGCGTTCGCTGATTTTTGTTGTGATGCAAACGTTTGCGGGAACGATTGCAAGTCTTGATGCAAACGTTCCCGATGTCAACCCCCGAAGTCTGAGATTCCTGCCGATCGGCGCGCGCCACGCGAGATACACTCCTCCGCATGAGGCGAAACGACAGTGCTGTGGCCCCTGGAACGGGCGAGCGCAGAGTCGTGACCCTCAAGCAGGTAGCAGCCGAGGCCGGCGTCAGCATCTCGACGGTCAGCCGCATCCTCGACGAGCGCGCCACACAATCGCAATCGGCCACCGCCGTGCGGGTGCGCGAGATCGCGAACGAGCTCGGCTACCGGCGCAACGTCTTTGCGTCCCAGCTGCGCCGCGGCTCCACGAGTACGATCGGCGTGCTCGTGCCTCGCCTCAGCGACACCGTCATGGCCCTCATGTACGAGGCCATCGAGCGCGCCGCCGCCGCCCGCGGCTACGTCGCCGTCGTCGCGACCACCGGGGACGACGCCGAAGGTGAGCAGCGCGCCGCACAGGTGCTGCTCGACCGCAACGTGGACGCGCTCATCATCGCTTCGTCGCGCCGCGTCGACAGCTTCCCGCAGTCGCTCCAGGAATCGGGCATCCCACTCGCCCTCGTCCTCCGCACCGACGGCGTCAGCCCCTCCTCGCTCGGCGACGACGAAGTCGGCGGCTACCTCGCCGTGCGCCACCTCATCGACCTCGGGCACCGCGACATCGCTCTCGTGACCGGCCCCGACTTCACCTCGAGTGCGCGGGACCGCCTCGCAGGCGCGCTGCGGGCAGCCCGAGAGGCTGGCATCGAGATCCCGGAGCACCGCATCGCGGGCGACGGGTTCCGCATCGAACACGGCGCCGCCGCGACCGAGCGCATCCTCGCCGCCACCGACGAGCCACCCACCGCCATCTTCGCCGCCAACGACAACCTCGCCCTCGGCGTCATGGCCGCGTCCCACCGCAGCGGGCTGCAGATCGGCACCGACCTCGCGCTCGTCGGCTACAACGACGTGCCCCTCGCCGAGGCGCTGCCCGTGCCGCTCACCTCGGTGCGCACCTCGTTCGACCAGATCGCCACGACCGCGCTCGAGCTACTGCTCACGCCCGGATCCGGGCCCGTCATCCGCCGCGCGATGCCGACGCTCATTCCGCGCGCCTCGAGCTGTCCGCCGCCGCGGCGCTGAAACAGCCACCTAGGGTCGGCTCGCCGCGGCGCTGGCCGTCCACTGTCAGTGCAAAAACCGGGGTCTCTGGCACTCGGGGCGTCATTCGGGCGTGTATTGCATTGTGATTGGTCAGGGGTTGGCCCGAGGTGGGCGCAAGCCGTCGACTGCGATTACTCGTCGAGCAGGTCGAGCAGTGTCTGGATGATCGCCTCGCGCTCCGCGTCGCTCGGCAGGAGCTTCGCGGCCTCCGGGAGGCTCTGGCGCGACTCGGTGACGAACGACGTGGAGTGGTAGAGCCCGTCGCCGAGCAGCTTCGTCATGTGCGCGACGAGCGGGCTGCCGGTCGAGTCGAGGATCGCGTCGTGCCAGGAGCGTTCCAGTTCGAGCATCGCGCGGGTCGCGCTCTGGTTGCCGTTGCGGGAGAGGTTCATGACGGCGAGCCAGGAGGTGTCGAGCTCGTCGCCGACCGAGCTGCTCATCTCGATGAAGCGCCGCACCGTGGTGGCTGCGTCTCCCTGCAGCTGGTCCGCGCTGGCCCTGGCCATGCCCGTGAATCGGGCGATGAGCGCATCCGCCAGCGCCTCCTTGGAGGGGAAGTGGTAGATGAGTCCGCCCTTGGAGACGCCCGCGATGCGGGCGACGGCGTCGAGTGTCGTTGCGGCAACGCCCACGGTCGTCAGTGACTCCTCGTAGGCGTCGAGGATCTTCTCTCGTGCGGAACTCATGCGCGCCATCCTACAGTTGCCAACTGTACCGGCTGGTCGGTATAGTCCTTGCTCATGACCACACTGATCGAACAGCGCGCAGGCCGGAAGGAATGGCTCGGCCTCGCGGTGCTGATGCTCCCCGTCCTCCTCGTGTCGATCGACAACACGGTCCTGAGCTTCGCCCTCCCGTACATCGCGCTCGACCTCTCGCCGAGCGCCGCGATGCAGCTCTGGATTATCGACATCTACCCGCTGGTGCTCGCAGGCCTCCTCGTCACGATGGGGTCGTTCGGCGACCGCATCGGCCGCCGCAAGCTTCTGCTCATCGGCTCCACAGGCTTCGCGCTCGTCTCGGTGCTCGCGGCGTTCTCCGTCTCCGCGGAGATGCTCCTGCTCTCGCGCCTGCTGCTCGGCGTCTTCGGTGCCATGATCATGCCCTGCACGCTCTCGCTGCTCCGCGGCATGTTCCATGACCGCGCGCAGCGCCGCCTCGCCATCGCGATCTGGGCGACGGGATTCTCGGCGGGCACGGCCATCGGGCCGATCGTCGGTGGGGTGCTCCTCGAGCACTTCCACTGGGGGTCCGTCTTCCTCATCGCGGTGCCGTTCCTGCTGCCGCTCCTGATCTTCGCTCCGCTCCTCGTCACCGAGTCGCGCGACCCGAACCCCGGCCCCATCGACGTGCCGGCGATCCTGCTCTCGATGGCGGCGCTCGCGCCCGTCGTCTTCGCCATCAAGCACACGGCGACCGACGGCATCGACCTCATCTCGGTCGGCGCGCTGCTCGTCGGCGTCCTGTCCGGCTGGCTGTTCGTGCGCCGCCTGTTGGCGCAAGAGAATCCGATCCTCGACATGCGACTCTTCGCCGTCCCCGCCTTCACTGGCTCGGTGCTCGTGAACCTGGTCAGCGTCATCGCCCTCGTCGGGCTGCTGTTCTTCCTCTCGCAGCACCTGCAGCTCATCCTCGGCCTCACGCCGCTGGAAGCGGGCCTCATGCTGCTGCCCGGAACCGTCATGATGATCGTCGCGGGCCTCGTGATCGTGCGGGTCGTCCGCCGCGTCAAGGTGCACGTCGCGATGGCCTTCGGCCTGGGGCTCGCGTTTGTCGCCTACCTCTCGCTCGCGATCACGGGCGGCTCGGCACCGTTGTGGATGCTCGTGGCCGCGTTCACGCTGCTCGCCGCCGGAATCGCCATCGCCGAGACGCTCTCGAACGACGTCATCATCGCGAGTGTGCCGCCGGCGAAGGCCGGTGCGGCCTCGGCCGTCTCCGAGACGGCGTACGAGGTCGGCGCAGTGCTCGGCACGAGCGTGCTCGGTGGCGTGCTGACCGCGAGCTATCGCTCCGGCATGGTCGTGCCCGAGGGAGCGAGCGCTGAACAGGCGCACGCTGCCCGAGAGACGCTCGCGGGTGCTGTGAACGTCTCGAACGAGCTCGAGGCCAGCGGGCAAACGGTGCAGGCTCAGACGCTGCTCGACTCTGCGTTCCACGCGTTCGACGCGGGGAGCACCGTGACGTCGGCCGTCGGCGCCGTGCTCATGGTCGGCGCGATCATCCTCGCGCTTCGCATGGTCGGCAAGGCCACGGCGTAAGCCAGCGCCGCCGCGCGCCCGACCGGCGGCCACCGCCGTCCGACGGGCTCCAGAAATCGCGCGAGACACCCGGACCCGGTACTGTCGCTGTCGAGCCGTCTTCCAACGCAGGAATCCGCTTCTGCATCGAATCCGTTCCCGCAGTGGGTGGGCTACTCGACCGTGATGGCTGTTTGCGTGTATTGCCACACCCTGAGGAGAACGAATGAAGATCGGACTGCTGACCAGCGGCGGCGACTGCCCCGGACTCAACGCTGTCATTCGCGGCAGTGTGCTCCACGGCATCAAGACCTATGACCACGAGTTCGTGGGGTTCCGTGACGGCTGGCGTGGTGTCATTGATGGCGACATCATGGACCTTCCTCGTACCAAGGTCCGCGGTCTTGCGAAGCAGGGTGGAACGATCCTCGGCACCTCCCGCACGAACCCGTTTGACGGCCCGAACGGCGGACCGGAGAACATCGCAGTCATGCTCGAGCGCCACTCGGTGGATGCGCTCATCGCGATCGGCGGCGAAGGCACGCTGGCCGGCGCCAAGCGCCTGGCCGATGCGGGCATCCCCGTCGTCGGTGTGCCGAAGACCATCGACAACGACCTCCAGGCCACCGACTACACGTTCGGCTTCGACACGGCGGTGCAGATCGCGACCGATGCGATGGACCGCCTTCGCACGACGGGCGAGTCGCACCACCGTGTGATGGTGGCTGAGGTCATGGGCCGCCACGTCGGCTGGATCGCGTTGCACTCGGGTATGGCCGCTGGCGCGCACGCCGTGCTCATCCCCGAGCAGAAGGTCGCCATGACGCAGGTTGCCGAGTGGGTGACCGAGGTGCACCAGCGTGGGCGTTCGCCGCTCGTCGTGGTGGCTGAGGGCTTCATTCCCGAAGGTATGGATGAGGTGCTGTCGCAGGGCACCGAGGTCTCCGGCCGCCCGCTGCTCGGTGGCGTCGGTGACTACGTCACGGCTGAGCTCGAGAAGCTCACCGGCATCGAGACCCGCAATACGACGCTCGGCCACATCCAGCGCGGCGGCGCTCCGACCGGCTACGACCGTGTTCTCGCGACCCGGTTCGGTCAGTACGCGGTCGACATGGTCAACGCGAAGCAGTGGGGCAACATGGTCGCGCTGCGCGGTACTGAAATGCAGACGGTCGCGTTCGAGGAAGCGCTCGACGGTCTCAAGACCGTTCCGCAGGACCGCTGGGACCAGGCGAAGATCTTCTTCGGCCGCTAGGCCGCAGGGTCGCTGACCCGAGACACGCGAAGAGGGCGGATGCACGTGCATCCGCCCTCTTCGTTGCGTTCTGGAAGTGTGCTGCTTCGCCTGCTCAGTGGTTGCCGATCGGCGCGACCAGGGCCCCGCTGAGGGAGCCGGTCAGGATGACGACGGCGAGCACGACGACGGCGACGGTCATCGTGATGGGCCGGTCGACGAACCAGCGCACGACGCGCTGCAGCGAGAAGCCCTTCGCGGGCGCCTCGCGCCAGCCGCCTTCAAGGCTGCCGCGGCGTTCCGCCCACCAGTCGTAGACGAGGGTCGCGAACGGCGGGATGGCCGCGAACCAGCCGAGCCCGAACATCCACCACGGCCATCGCTGGTTGATGCCGACGAACGCCGTGACGACCAGGTAGACCATGAACATGGCGCCGTGCAGCGAGCCGCCGACGGACACGAGGAGGTCGGTGGTCTGCGTGACGTACTTGAGGAACATGCCGATCAGCAGCAGGGCCCACGTGATGGCCTCGCCGATGGACACGGCGCGCAGCAGGATGCGCGGTGTGAGGCGGCGGTCGTCGGCGGGTGCCTGCTGCTGCGGGGTGATGGTGCTCTGCGTCATCTGCGTGCCAACCTGGTCGGGTCGCGAGAGGTCAGACGCGCGCGAGCAGCGCCTCGACGGCGCTGCGGAAGATGGGGAGCCCGTCGAGGCCCGAGGCCATGTGGGTTGCCGTGTCTGGCCCGAAGCCGAGCTCGACGGCGTGCTCGGGGTGCGGCATGAGGCCGACCACGTTGCCGCGTTCGTTGGTGAGGCCGGCGATGTCGTTGCGTGAGCCGTTCGGGTTGACGTCGACGTAGCGGAACGCGACCTGGCCTTCGCCTTCGATGCGCGCGAGCGTCTCGTCGTCGGCGATGAAACCGCCTTCGCCGTTCTTCAACGGGATGGTGATCTCGGCGTTCTTCTCGTAGGCGTTGGTCCAGACGGTGTCGTTGTTCTCGACGCGCAACACCTGGTCGCGGCAGACGAACTTGCCGTGGTCGTTGCGGATGAGCCCACCGGGCAGGAGGTGCGCTTCGGTCAGCATCTGGAAGCCGTTGCAGATGCCGAGCACCGGCAGGCCCGCGTTGGCTGCCGAGATGACTTCGGCCATGATCGGCGAGTGGCTTGCGATGGCGCCGGCGCGCAGGTAGTCGCCGTAGCTGAAGCCGCCGGGGAGGATGATGGCGTCGACGCCGTGCAGATCGTGCTCGCCGTGCCAGAGCGCGACGGCTTCGCCGCCTGCGAGGCGGACTGCCCGCTGGGCGTCGCGGTCGTCGAGCGACCCGGGGAAGGTGATGACCCCGACGCGGGGGCTCATGAAGCGGTGCCCTTCGACTGCACCTCGGCCGCGATGACGGATGCGAGGGAGGCTTCGGTGTCTGCGGTTGCGACGTCGTCGCTCTCGTCGGCGTCGTCCGCGGACTCGGTGCCGTCGGGGAGCACGTCGATAGAGATGACGTCTTCGATGACGCCGTTGGCGAGCAGCTCGTCGGCGACGTGCGAGATCTCTTCCATGAGCTCAGCAGTGACGTCGCGGTCGGTGGTGATCTCGAAGCGCTTTCCGACGCGCACGTCGTGCAGGTGGTCCTTGCCGAGGCGAGAGAGCGCGCCGGCGACGGCCTTGCCCTGCGGGTCGAGGAGTTCCTGCTTTGGCATGACGATGACGACGATCTTGGGCATCGGGAGCGGCTCCGATCGGTGGAGGAAAGAGACGCCCCCAGCTTACCGTCAGCCGCAGACCTGCGAGGCTCGTCCAGAATGTCGGTGCACACGCATAGCCTTGACCCACATTCGCGGCCGCGGGCATCCCCGTCGGCCGCCCCGCTGACCTCCCAGGAGCATCCATGCGCGACAAGCTCAAGCGCCTCTTCGGCGGCGACAAGCCGGCGGCTCGCCCTGCGTTGCCGGCGCCATCCGCGAACTCGGTCGCAGCGCAGCTCGCGGCCCAAGCAGCGTCGTCCGTCGAGCACGTCGACGCTCCCGCCCGAGACGAGGTCATGGTGGGCGGCAACGCGGTGCAGGCCTACGCTCCGGACGACGGTGAGGGTCGCGGCCGCCGCCCCACGAGCGTCGGTGTGATGTGGACAGACCAGCTCGGCCGAGTGGCGACTCGCGCGTTGCAGGGCCTGGTCATCGTCGCCGCGGCCACGCTGCTCATTTTCGCGGGCTTGCAGGTCACCATCGTCGTCATCCCCGTACTACTCGCGCTCATCGTCTCGGCTGCGGCCTGGCCGATCATCAAGTTCCTCACGTCGAAGAAGTGGCCGCCGGCCCTCGCGACCGTGACGGTACTGCTCGCGATCGTCGTCTTCCTCGGTGGTGCGCTCACGACCGTCGTGCTGCTCGTGCGCAACCAGTGGGGTGAGTTGTCTGACCAGGCGGTCCAGGGGTTCAACCAGGCCATCGACTGGGTCAACGCGACGTTCCCCATCACGATCAATCAGGACCAGATCAACGAGTGGATCGGCCAGGCGCAGGACTTCATCTTCACGAGCCAGTTCGGCAACGCCGCCGCGAGCGGCCTCACCGCTGGCATCTCCGGCGTCACGACCTTCATCACGAGCGGTGTGCTGTTCGTCGTCATCCTGTTCTTCTTCATGAAAGACGGGCCGCTCATCTGGGGCTTCCTGACGAAGCCGCTCAAGGGCGCGAACAAGCGCCGCGCCCGGCTCATGGGGTCCCGTGCGGTTGAGGTCATGGGCGGCTACGTGCGAGGAACCGTGATCGTCGCGCTCGTGGATGCGGTCTTCATCGGCATCGGGCTTGCGATCGTTGGCGTGCCGCTCGCGTTCCCGCTCGCCGTGCTGGTGTTCATCCTCGCGTTCATCCCGATTGTGGGTGCAACGTTGGCCGGTGTGCTCGCCGCCCTCGTCGCCCTGGTCACGAACGGGCTCGTTCCAGCGATCGTGGTCGTCGGTATCGTCGTGCTCGTCAACCAGCTCGAGGGCAACTTCCTGCAGCCCGTCGTGCTGGGGAAGTCGCTCAAGCTGCACGAGCTCGTCGTGCTCATCGCGCTGACCGTCGGCACGATCCTGGGCGGCATCATCGGCACGCTCCTCGCCGTGCCCGTCGCGGCCGTCAGCTGGGCCCTCATCCGCGCCTGGTACGAGCCCCTCGAGAAGCTCCAGGAGGACGAGGCGGCACCGGACGACATGCGAACGCGGCTGCCGTGGCGCAAGGACCTCGGTGAGGACGACGCTGCGGCTGCCGCTGGAGCCGGCGCCAAGGGCTCGAACATCGACGTCTGATGTGGGGGCAGCTGACCCGGGGTATCCGGGAGAAGGGCATCCTCGCCGAGCTCAGCACGGCGGGTATCGCCGTCGCGGTGCTCGTCGGGGTCTGGACGCTGTACACGATCGCCGACATCACGCAGTTCCCGTACGACGCATCCACTTGGTCGTACGTGGGGATGGGTGCTCCCGCGCTCCTGGGGATCTGGCTGATCGTGGAGCTGCTCGGGAATCCCGACTCCGATGAGCGCCCACTCCTCGGGCGATTCGTGGTGCGCACGATGGCCGTCGGTCCGCTGCTCTTCACGGCTGCATGGTTCCTCGGGTCGCTGCTCCTCCTCGTCCTCACGCTCACCGGCGGCATCGTCCCGGAACTCAACGAGACGGACGGCCCGATTGCCGAGGTGCTGCTCAACGCGTTCCTGACCTGGCTCCTCGGCATCGCCGCGGTGCTCTGCGGGGCGCTCGTCGGGCTCGTCTTCATCGTGCTGCCGGTCATCTCGTGGCGCGACCCCGCGCGCGCGGCCGAGCTCAACGCGGAGGAGGCTCCCAAGGGCAGCCTTGCGAAGGCCAGGTTCTCGCGCATGAGTTTCTCGATCATGCTCATGCTGATCTTCCTCGCGCCTGCGCTCTGGGTCGCGGGCGAGGGCAATGCGAGGGCCAACAGTGCGCCCGAGGCGTTCGTGAACGTCTGGCGCGCCGTGGTCGAGTTCGAGCCGTCCTGGTGGGACCGCTACGTGTACGACATCCTCTGGGTCCTTGGAATGCTCAGCGCGGCGTTGCTCGTCGTCGTCTTCGTGGCCGTCATCCGGATGCAGCGGCCGAAGAAGGGCATGTCGCGGAGAGAGCGCGCGACCTACCGCGGCTGACCGTTCCCCTCGGGGCGCCCCGACGCGTGGGTCTTGACGTGGCTCGCTCAACCCTGTTGCACGCAAACGCTGTTGTGATAATGTCAGGACATATGCGGCAGGTGGGTGGTCGCTGGCCTGGGCTCGATGACGAGTCTGTTGTCGGCTCCGGCCCGCGAGGCTTGGCGTCCCAGAAATCGGGATGCGTGGCTGCCGCGGAACCGGCGAACCCGGCCATCAGCCACCGATGAGGAGAACAGCATGACCCTGCTCGAGACAGCGCCTTCCAACGACAACGGCGCCCCTGCCCCGAAGCTCGCGCCACTCGCGTGGGCGGCCCAGAACACCAAGACCGCGCTCTGGAACGACTCGGCGGACCCCGAAGAGCTCACGAAGTCGATCGAGTTCGGCGCCGTCGGCGCGACCTGCAACCCGGTCATCGCCTTCACTGCGATCAAGAAGCGCCCGGATGTGTGGGGCCCGCGCATCAAGGAGATCGCCGCGCAGAACCCCACCTGGGGTGAGTCGGAGATCGGCTGGCAGGCAGTACGTGACCTGTCGATCGAGGCGG
Source organism: Pseudoclavibacter helvolus (assembly GCF_049707175.1). Lineage (GTDB taxonomy): Bacteria > Actinomycetota > Actinomycetes > Actinomycetales > Microbacteriaceae > Pseudoclavibacter > Pseudoclavibacter helvolus_A. Next base: position 22,383 of record NZ_JBNAFM010000024.1, read on the forward strand.
CGCGGCTGCTCGAGCCTGAATTCGAGCGCAGTGGCGGCCGCAACGGTCGCCTCTCCATCCAGACCGACCCGCGCCTGCACCGCGACGCCGCGGCTCTCACCGAGCAGGCGGTCGAGTTCTCGAAGCTCGCGAAAAACATCATCGTGAAGATCCCCGCGACGAAGACGGGCATTGAAGCCATGGAGGAGGCCGCCTACCGCGGCGTCAGCATCAACGCGACCCTCAGCTTCACCGTGCCGCAGGCCGTCGCCGTCGGGGCTGCGCTCGAGCGCGCCCTCGACCGACGTGCCGCGGATGGCCTCCCCGAGCAGGAGTTCGGCCACGTTGTCACGATCATGGGCGGTCGCCTCGACGACTGGCTCAAGAAGTGGACGACCGCGAACCGCATCCTCGTCACCCCTGGCATCCTCGAGTGGGCGGGCGTCGCCGCGCTCAAGCGGGCGCACGCCGTGTTCCAGGAGCGCGGCTACCGCAGCCGCGTGCTGTCGGCGGCGTTCCGCAACCAGCTGCAGTGGTCCGAGCTCGTCGGAGGCGACATCGTCGTCTCGCCGCCGTTCGACTGGCAGGCGCGCATCAACGAGAACGCCATCCCGGTCTCCGAGCGCATCCACGTGCCCGTCGACGCCGCGATCCTCGAAGAGCTCGGCACGCTCAGCGAGTTCCGCCGTGCCTACGAGGTCGACGGCATGACGCCAGAGAAGTTCGAGGACTTCGGGGCGGCACGCAACACGCTGCGCCAGTTCCTCGACGCGGATGCGCAGCTCGACGCACTCGTACGCGACATCCTGGTGCCGGCCGCGTAGCCGCATCCGCGGTTCATCCGCACCCTGAGCTGAGCACGGCCGCGCCGCGTCGCGACACCCGGAGGGGCCGGGCTCATGCGTTCAACTGCTCAATCAGCTGGACGACAACGGGGGAGGGTCCGTAGTTTTCTCGCGAGGAAAGCCGACGGGCCCTCCCCTTCTGCGCGCCCGCACGCATCCACGCATCCGCAGAAGTGCCTGGTCAGCGCGTGGGAGCGCCTCGGCGGGCCGCCGGCAGCACGACGTTGTCGATGATGCCGACGAGGAACTCCCGATCGGGTGACTTGCGCAGGATCAGCGTGCGGAACGCGGCCATGGCTGGCGCGATCATGCTGAGCGTGTCGAGGTCGAGGTCGGCCGCGATCTCGCCGCGGTCGACCGCGCGCTGGAAGATGACCCGGTTCGCCGCGGCACGGGGCGCGACGATCGCTTCCTGCGCGGCCGCGGCCATCTCGGGGTCGCGCGAGATCATCGAGACGACGCCCGTCATGACGTTGAGCTTGCGCTCGGCATCGGCGATGTTCGGCGGCTTGACCATGGCGACGAGGTCACCTCGCAGAGTGCCTGTGTCTGGGAGGGCATCGAGGTCCAGGTCTCTCGATTTCATGCATGCGACGGCGTCGAGTACCAAATCTGACTTAGACGCCCAGCGCCGGTAAAGCGTGGCTTTGCCTGCTTTCGCCCGGGTCGCGACCATGTCGATCGTCATGCCGTCGTAGCCCGTCTCGGCGAGCACGTCCAGTGCGGCGTCGAGGATGTCGTTGTCGCGCGTGTGGTCGCGCTTGCGCCCGAGTCGTGGCTTCGCGGATGCGTCGGGCGTCTCGGGTGGGGTCGCCGTTGCTTCGGGGGAGCTCGCGGCGAGGTTGGCCTGCGTCATTGAAACCGCCTCTCGTCGTCACACAGAGTAGCTGCGCACATTGCGGAACTCAGTGTATCCGAAACTGGCCAGTCTCGTATATGTTGATGCGCATGCCTGAAACCTCAACACTTGCGCCGGACCGGCGCCGTTGGCTGACGCTCGTCGTCGTCGGCCTCGCTCAGCTGATGGTCGTGCTCGATGCGACCGTCGTCAATATCGCCCTCCCGTCCGCCCAGGCTGACCTCGGCTTCTCCGACGGTCAACGCCAGTGGATCGTCACCGCGTACTCGCTCGCCTTCGGAAGCCTCCTGCTCCTCGGTGGACGCCTCTCCGACCTCCTGGGGCGCAAGCGCACGTTTGTTATCGGCCTCATCGGTTTCGCCGTCGCCTCCGCCCTCGGTGGCGCGGCGCCGTCCTTCGAGCTGCTCGTCGCGGCACGCGCCCTCCAGGGCGTCTTCGGCGCACTGCTCGCCCCAACCGCGCTCGCCGTGCTCACGACGACGTTCACGATTCCGAAGGAGCGCGCCCGAGCCTTTGGCGTCTTCGGAGCGATCGCTGGCGCCGGAGGAGCCGTCGGTCTTCTGCTCGGAGGCGTGCTCACCGAAGCTTTCGACTGGCGTTGGAACCTCTACATCAACGTGGTCATCGCGGCCGTCGCCCTCGTCGGCGCCTTCGTGTTCGTACCGTCGATCGCCCGCACGGGTGCGCGTCCCAAGCTCGACATCCCGGGAACCCTGCTCGTCTCCGCCGGCCTCTTCGCCCTCGTCTACGGGTTCTCGCACGCCGAGACTGACGGCTGGGATTCCCCGCTCACGTGGGGCATGCTCGCCGGCGCCGTGGTCTTCCTCGCCGCGTTCGTCTTCTGGCAGACCCGAGCCGGGCATCCGCTGCTTCCGCTGCACATCGTGCGCGACCGCAACCGCGGCGCCGCCTACCTGTCGGTCATGATTGCCGGCGCGGGCATGTTCGGCATCTTCCTCTTCGTCACCTACTACCTGCAGCTCACGCTCGGCTACTCGCCGATCCAGACGGGCCTCGCGTTCCTGCCGATGATCGCGATGCTGGTGCTGGCCGCGCAGCTCGGCACGAACATCTTCGTGCCCCGCTTCGGGCCGAAGCTCCTGGTTCCGATCGGCATGACGATCGCCGCGACCGGAATGGTGTGGTTGACGTTCCTCGACGCCGCGAGCACGTACGCGGGGCAGGTCATGCCTCCGCTTATGCTGATCGGCTTCGCGATGGGCACGATCATGCCCGCATCGATGCAGACCGCGACCCTCGGCGTTGACCGCGAGTTCGCGGGCGTCGCGTCGGCGATGGTCAACACGAGCCAGCAGGTGGGTGGTTCGGTGGGCACCGCGCTCCTCAACACGATTGCCGCGACCGCCGCGACCGACTACCTGCTCGAGCACGGTCGGGATGCGGTCGGCGACGCCATGATCGCCAGCTATGCGGCCGCCTACTGGTGGGGCGCCGGGTTCTTCGCCGTCGGCGCCGTGGTCTCGGCGCTGCTCTTCCGCCGCCGAAACCAGGGGCTGTCACTCAGCCGTGAGATCCAGGACGAGGGCGCAGCCGAGCCGGTGCTCGCGCACTGACAGCAGTGAACCGGATGCGCCGCGCGCGCATCGGGAACGTACGAGAGAGGCACCCGCCTCGACCCACCCAGTCACACGGCTAGGCGGGAACGCGGCGGGTGCCTCTCCGCCTTTGTGCTGAGTTCGAGTACTGGGAGGCTCGGCCGAGCCTCCCAGTCGCCTACTGTGGGCTGCGGGGAGGGGAATCATGAGTTCACGGGGTAGGAGAGTCGTGATCTCGGCGGTTGCAATCGGGATCGCGGTGATCGTTGTGCTTGCGGTGATTTGGTCCGCGTGGCCTCGGACGTCAAGTGGGTCGGTGGCCGCGTCCGTCGAAGGTGCGCTCCCAGGGGCCCGCGCTGACTCGCACATGCTCGACGCTGCTGGCCCGGAGGCGCCGACCCTGGTGGAGTTTCTCGACTTCGAGTGCCCCAGTTGTGCCACGCTCCACCCGACCGTGACCGCCCTGCGTGCGCAGTACGAGGGCAAGATCAACTTCGTCGTGCGGCACTTCCCTCTCCCCGGTCATTCGCACGCGATGGATGCAGCGCCCGCGGCCGAGGCGGCAGGCCAGCAGGGACGTTTTGAGGACATGTACTTGGAGCTCTTCGAGAACCAAAAGGCTTGGTCGGCCCGGACCGAGTCGCAATCCGGAACCTTCCGCGGTTACGCGGATGAGCTGGGACTCGACCTGGTGGCTTACGACGCTGCTATCGCCGACCCGGCGACATTGGAGCGCATCCGAGTAGATATTGACGATGCGCAGCGTGTGGGCGCTCAGGGTACCCCGACGTTTGTGCTGGATGGGGAAGTGCTGCAGCTTGAGAAGCTCAGCGACTTGACCGATGCGTTGGACCGCGCGCTGGCGCGACAGTAGGGCTACAGGTCGACGAGGCGTACCTTGCCGGTGACCGGCGCATCCAGCTCAAGACCCTCGGCCTCGCGGACGGCCTTCTTGATCGGCAGGATGTAGGCGTCGTCGCTCGGGAAGATCGACGTGCGCCACGTGGAGCCGCCGACCGTCGCCTCGACTCTGACCGAGCCGAAACCGTGCGTGAAGTTCTCGGTCGCCGCCGCGATCTTGTCGGACGCGTCCTCGCTGAGGCTCACGAACGTCCACAGCTCGCGCCGCTTCTCCCAGCGCCACAGCGGATTCGAGAACGAGAACTCCATCCACCCATGATGGCGCACCGTGCGCGCGCGGGCGAGGAGCAGAACGCCGAGACTGGCGAACTAGTGCCCGCCGCCGGGCAGCACGTCGCGCATCCGCTGCAGCCTGGTCTCGCTTTCCGCGTTCAAGCCGACCACCTCGACCGACGTGCCCCTGCCCTCGTACTTCTCGATGACCGCGTCAAGCGCCGCGACGGTCGAGGCGTCCCAGATGTGCGCCGCCCCGAGATCAATGACCACTCGACCCGGGTCCGCGGCGTAGTCGAACTGGGCGTAGAGGTCGTTCGACGAAGCGAAGAAGAGCTGCCCCGTCACCGCGTACTCGGCGACTGCGCCACCCTCCGTGAGCGTCCGGCGCACCTCAACGACGTGCGCGACTCGGCGCGCGAAGAGCAGCACCGCGCACAGCACCCCAGCGCCGACGCCGATCGCGAGGTTGTGGGTCGCGACCGTCGCGACGACCGTGACCACCATGACGGCGGTCTCGCTGAGCGGCATCCCACGCAACGTCGACGGGCGGATCGAGTGCCAGTCGAACGTCGCCCAGCAGACGAAGATCATCACCGCGACCAGCGCCGCCATCGGGATGAGCGCCACAACGTCGCCGAGCAGCACCACCAGGAGCAGGAGGAAGACGCCAGCCAGGAACGTCGAAATGCGCGTGCGGGCGCCCGACGCCTTCACGTTGATCATCGTCTGGCCGATCATCGCGCATCCACCCATGCCCCCGAAGAACGCCGTGATGACGTTCGCCGCCCCCTGGCCCCACGCCTCGCGCGTCTTGCTCGAGCGAGTGTCGGTGATGTCGTCGACCAGCTTCGCCGTCATGAGCGACTCGAGCAGTCCGACAAACGCCATCGCGAGGGCGAACGGGAAGATCACCTGCAGCGTCTCGAACGTGAGCGGCACATCCGGGACGAAGAACCCGGGCAGCGTGCTCGGCAGCTCACCCTTGTCGCCCACGGTCGGCACGTCAATCGACGCGAACACCGTGATGAGCGTCAGAACCACGATCGCCACGAGCGGCGCGGGCACGACCGTCGTGAGACGCGGCAGGCCGAACACGATGAGCAGCGCAAGCGCGGTCAGCGGATACACGAGCCACGGCACGCCGAGCAGCTCCGGCACCTGCGCGAGGAACACCAGGATCGCGAGCGCGTTCACGAAGCCGACCATCACCTGCCTCGGGATGTACCGCATCAGCTTCGCGACGCCGACCACCGCGAGCAGCACCTGCAGCACGCCGGCCAACAGCACCGCCGCAATCAGGTAGTCGAGCCCGTGCGACGCCATGAGCGGCGCGATCACGAGCGCCACGGCGCCAGTGGCCGCCGAGATCATCGCCGGCCGGCCGCCGAGGATCGCGATCGACACCGCCATCGTGAACGACGCGAACAGTCCGACCCGGGGGTCAACCCCCGCGATCACCGAGAAGGCGATCGCCTCAGGAATCAACGCAAGCGCGACGACCAAGCCGCCGAGGACCTCCACCTTGAGGAGGCGCGGCGACCGCAGGGTGCGCAGCACCGACTGCCGCTGCTCGGGCGAGATCGCCAAAGATCCGGGCGTTCCCGGCACGGATGCGGGTGAAGAGGGCACGGCTGGGTCCAGTCTCGAAGTGAAGGCGGGCGGGACTGAACCCTGCAGAAGATGAGGAGGAAGCGCTGCGAGGTTAGGCGCGGACCCCGAGGCGATCGAAGAGCTCCGCGTAGCGGGCCTGCGTGCGCTCGATGACCTCCGCCGGGAGCGTGGGCGGCTCGCCCTGCTTGTCCCAATTTGCCGACAGCCAATCGCGCACGATCTGCTTGTCGAACGACGACAGGCGCTGCTTCACCGGGAGGGACGTGTCGGCGTACAGCTTTGCGTCCCAGTACCGCGACGAATCGCTCGTGAGCACCTCGTCGCCGATCGTGATCTGGCCCGTCGACGCGTTGCGCCCGAACTCGAACTTCGTGTCCGCAAGAATGACGCCGCGCGCCTCGGCGATCGCCGACGCCTCGCGGAAGATCCGCAACGACAGGTCGCGAAGCGCGACCGCATCGTCCAGGCCAACGAGCTCGATCATCCGCTCAAAGCTGATGTTCTCATCGTGCTCACCCTGCGGCGCCTTATAGGCAGGGGTGAAGATAGGTGTTGGAAGACGGTCCCCGTCCTCCAAGCCAGCCGGCAACTCGATGCCGCACACCGTTCCGCGCTCCCGGTACTCGACGAGCCCCGAACCGGTCAGATAGCCGCGCACCACGCACTCCACCGGGAACATCTCGAGCCGCACGACCCGCATGGACCGAGCAGCGGTGTCCGCCGGCAGCGACGCATCCCACCCGGCAGGTTCCCGCAGATGATTCGCGACATCAATGCGATCGAACCACCAGCGGCTCAGCGCCGTCAGCCGCGCCCCCTTGCCGGGAATGCCGGGGGAGAGGATGTGGTCAAACGCGCTCACCCGGTCGCTCGCGACCACCAGCAGCACGCGGTCGTCGCCGAGCTCCTCGTACACCTCACGCACCTTGCCAGACGACACATGCGACCAGCCCTCGAGCACGAGAGCCTCAGCTGCGTCGGTCACGACTGCTGCTCACGGGCCGCGAGCTCCGCGATGTCCGCGCGGTACTGCGCGCCGTCGATGTGGATGCGCGACAGCCCCTGGTACGCGAACGCGCGAGCATCCGCGATCGTCGCGCCCGTCCCCACAACGTTGAGAATGCGACCGCCGCTCGTCACGAGCGTGTCGTCGTCGCGCTCGGTGGTCGCCGCCTGCAGCACCTTGACGTTCGGCTCGGCGAGCGCATCCGGAACACCGGTGATCGTGCGACCCGACTGCACGTCCTCCGGGTACCCCTCGCTCGCGAGCACCACCGTGACCGCTGCGTTGTCCGCGATCGCCAGCTCCTCCGGCAGATGCCCAAGCGTGCCGGTCGCCGACGCATACAACAGCTCGGAAAGCGGCTGGTCGAGGCGCTCCAACACCGCCTGCGTCTCAGGGTCGCCGAACCGTGCGTTGAACTCGATGACACGAATACCCGCGCTCGTCACGATGAGGCCGCAGTACAAGAGGCCAGCGAACGGGGTGCCGGACGCGCGCATCTCGTCGACGACCGGCTTCGCGACCTCATCGACGATGCGCTTCGAGAACGCGCGCTCGCCGCCGAAACGGTCACCTAGGAACGGGACAGGCGTGTACGCGCCCATGCCGCCAGTGTTCGGGCCCTCGTCGCCCGCGAGGAGACGCTTGAAATCTTGAGCCGGTGGCAGCGCGCGCACGTTGACGCCATCGGAGAAAACGAACTGCGACACCTCCTGGCCGTCCAGGAACTCCTCGACCAGCACCGGGCCGGCAGCGAGCCAATGCTCGGCGTGCACGAGCGCATCCTCACGGCTCTCCGTCACCATGACGCCCTTGCCAGACGCGAGACCATCGGCCTTCACGACATACGGGGCACCAAACTCATCGATGGCCGCGGCAGCCTCATCAAGCGTGGAAGCGAGGCGCGCACCACCCGTCGGCACACCGGCGCGCGACATGACGTCCTTCGCGAACGTCTTCGAGCCCTCGATCTCGGCGGCCGCCTTCGACGGTCCAAACACCGGGATACCAGCCTCGCGAAGCGCATCGGCGACACCCGCCACAAGCGGCGCCTCGGGGCCAATGACCACCAGGTCGAAGTTCTCGTCCTTCGCGAACTCCGTCACAAGCGACGGATTATTCACATCGAGGCGAATCACCTCGGATTCAGCGGCGATGCCGGGGTTGCCCGGCGCCGTGACGATCGAGTGTGCACGCTCGCTGTGGAGGGCGGCAACAATTGCGTGCTCGCGGGCACCGGATCCGAGGACGAGAATTCTCACCGCACCAGCCTAACCGGGGCCGACGCTTCGCGCTTCCGCGTGAACGCAGATGACCGACGGACGTCCGCCGGGCCGCCCCGGTGGTTCCGGTGGTTCCGGAGGTTCGGGCATGCACCATGCGCCGGGCGCGGCTCCGCACCGCCCCCACAGCCTGGAGCAGAATGGAGACGTGCCGAAACCCCGAATCGCCGACACCACCGGCCTCGACGCCATCACCGTGTGGGCAGAAGCCCACAGCGAAGGCCGCCCCACGCCTCGTACGGACGCGGCGACCGCAGTGCGTTACACGCTGCAGGCCCTCGAGGACCGAGCCCCCGGAGCGAGCGTCGAAGTCCGCGTCCCACCCTTCGGCGCAGTCCAATGCGTCGAAGGACCAGGACACACCCGAGGCACCCCGCCCAACGTCATCGAGCTCGACGCCGACACCTGGCTCGAACTCGCCACCGGACGCACCACCTGGCGGGCAGCCGTCGACGCGAACCGGGTGCGCGCATCCGGAACACGCGCAGACGTGTCAACGTGGCTGCCGCTGGTCCGACGCTGAACGACGCCCCCCACGAGGCGGGGGGAGCGGAAGCTCCCGCGCAGCCCTAAGTCTGCACGCGCTCACCAGGAACTGCGAGACAATAGACGCATGCTCCGCGAGAACGAACCAACTCCGTCGCGCCCAGAAGACGGCGACGACACCACGGCCGGCCGCGCGGCCAACGCCGCGGGCGAGCTGGACGAGTACGAGGCGCAGTTCGCCGACATTGCCGAGTTCGGTGACGAAGAAGACGAAGACGACGGCGTTCGCGAGATGAACGCCAGAGTGCACCGTGTTCCACGCATGGGCAGCTTCATGGTGCTCGGCGCAATCGTCGGCGTCGTGCTCGTCACCATCCTGACCTTCGCGTTCCCACCGAACGAGGCGTTCACGCGCATCCAGGTCTTCGCGTTCCTGCTCGCGTTCACCGTGCCCATCACCCTGGCGCTCGGCGGGCTCGCCGGGTACATCGCAGGCCGCGTCTCGGCCAAGAAGACGATCGACGCGCGGCTCATCCGCGCAGACGAGCTCGAGAACCGCACCTAGAGCGACCTCGCCCCGGGCAGACTGGTTGCCCGGACTCATGGCCGTGCGGTTACGCGGTCGTGCCGTTGAGCTGTGTGTCTCCCGGTCGGTCGTCGAGCTCCGGGCGTCGGGCTTTGTGGTCGAGCGGTCTGCGGCCTGACTCGGCCACTCAGAGTGACGTGGGTGAAATTTTCTGCGCGGTAGGCCCCGTTGCGATCTCTACGTCACTCTGAGTGCGCGGTTGCGGTGCTGGCGCAGTCGCCGGTGCCGGTGCTGGTGCTGGTGCTGGTGCGTGGTCTCGGTCTCGGTGTGGACCGGAGTGATGTTCCGCCGCGCGTCGGCTGCGCACGGAGCTGTCGCCTGGTCGCGGCGGCGCCTCCGCCGCGCGTCGGCTGCGCACGGAGCTGTCGCCTGGTCGCGGCGGCGCCTCCGCGGCGCGTCGGCTGCGAGCGGGGGTGCGGCTCTGTCGCGGCATCGATTCGGCCAGTCAGCGTGACGTGGGTGGGATTTTCTGCGCGGCAGGCCCCGTTGCGTTCCCCACGTCACTCTGAGTGCGCGGTTGCGGTGTCGGCCCACGTGACGGTGCCGGTGCCGGTGCCGGTGCGTGGTCTCGGTCTCGGTGTGGACCGGAGTGATGTTCCGCCGCGCGTCGGCTGAGCACGGAGCTGTCGCCTGGTCGCGGCATCGACTCGGCTGCGCGGCTGCGAGCGGGGGCTGCGGCTCTGTCGCGGCATCGATTCGGCCAGTCAGCGTGACGTGGGTGGGAGTTTCTGCGCGGCATGCCCCGTTCCGATCCCTACGTCACTCTGAGTGCGCGGTTGCGGTGTCGGCGAAGGTGCTGGTGCTGGTGCCGGTGCTGGTGTGTGGTCTCGGTCTCGGTCTCGGTGTGGATCGGAGTGAAGTTTCTGCGGCGCGTTGGCGGCGAGCGGGGCTGCTGCTCTGTCGCGGCATCGATTCGACCAGTCAGCGTGACGTGGGTGGGAGTTTCTGCGCGGTAGGCCCCGTTGCGTTCCCCACGTCACTCTGAGTGCGTGGTCCGAACTCGGTGTCGGCTTGCCATGCCGCTCGTCGGCCGCCACGTCACTCTGAGTGACAGCGACGCCGTTAGTCGTCGAGGCCGCGGGCGTGCAGCGCGTCAGACATGTTGTCCGCTCGGCGCAAGGCCCGCACAACGAGTGGCACGGCAAACGCGCGCGGGCTGCCGCGGCGTCCCCGCGCATACTGCGCCTGCCTGGCGGTCTCGGCGAGCTCCGCGATAAGCGGGACGGCGCGCACGCCGAGCGCAAGCTGGAGAGCCACGCGGTCTGGATTCACCCCGAAACGCCGCAGCGGCTTCAGCGACCACACGATGGCGTCGATCATCGCCGCGGTGCGCGTCGTGAGGCTCACGAGCGTCGCTGCGAGCACCAGCGCGACGATCGACCCGACGACGCCGACAGCGCGGGCCAGATCGGCGCTCCACCACTGGAACGCGAAGATGCCGACGAGGAAGATCCAGGTCGGGCGCACGCCTCGCCACGCGTAGCGGAGGTTGAGGCCTGCGATCGCGAATCCGAGCAGGGCAATGGCGACTGCGATTCCGGCAGCCAGCGGCGAGGAGATCGCGAGCACCGCGGCGCCGGCAGCGACGAGCGCGAGGAGCTTGAGTCCCGCGGGCAGCCGGTGAACGGGGGATGCGCCGGGCACGTAGACAGCCAGCTGCGCGCCTCGCTCAGCCACAGGACTGCACCTCGAGACGTTGTTCTGGCGTCGCAGACGACGCGGGCGGGCACGTCGGAACATTCGCGGCGCTCGTGGTCGCCATGTCCGGGACGGAGGTCCGATCGACGCCAGTCTCGCTGTCATCCCCGGCACGCCCGGCGATCGGAGCGCGCCGAGCATCGAGCCCGGGCTGCACGCCAGAAACACCCCGCGAACCGAACTCGCCCCGATCAATCACCGCCGTTCGCGCGCGGACATCCGACACAGCGGCCACGTGAGTGATCCGGCGACTCCGAGCTGGAGTCCTTCCGCCGGTCCCAGGCGCATCGTCGGGCCGCGTCGCAGTCGTCGTAGTCTCCGCAGTCGCCGCGACAGTCCGCGCCGTCGCCGTCGCCGTCGCCGTCACCGTCCCCCTCGCCGTCGCCGTCGCCGTCGCCGCGACCGCGCTAGCGGTCCCGCTCCGCACCGCCATCACCACCGCACCCCCGTCGCCCCGGTCACAGCGGGCCAAGTGCGTCGATGAGCGTCCGGTATTGGGCGACGGCCGCTCGCGGTGGCCCGTCGAAGCGGATGCGCCCCTCGTGCACCACGAGCACGCGGTCGAAGTCGCTCAGCAGCTCCAGGTCGTGTGTCACGAGCACCACCTGTTGCGGCAGCCGCGCGATCCGAGCGGCGATGGCGCGGGAGTTGCGAAGGTCGAGGAGCGTGGTCGGTTCGTCGAGGACGAGGACGCTCGGCTCGGTCACCAGCACTGATGCGAGCGCGAGCAGCTGTTTCTGCCCTCCGGAGAGCAGGTGTGCTGGGTCGTCGGCGCGCGCCCGGAGGCCAACTTGCTCGAGTGCGGCCGCGGTGCGCGCCGCGATCTCGGCTTTACTGAGCCCGCGGCGTCCGAGCCCGAAGGCGACGTCTTCGCCGACGGTCGGCATGATGATCTGCGAGTCGGGGTCGGTGAAGCAGAAGCCGACGCGTCGGCGCACGTCGCGACCGTTGCTTCTGGTGTCGAAGCCGTCGACGGTGACGGTTCCGCGCGTGGGGAGGAGGAGCCCGTTGAGGAGGCGCGCGAGGCTCGATTTCCCTGACCCGTTGGCGCCGATGATCCCGATGCGCTGCTCCGCGAGGGTCGCGGTGATGTCGTCGAGGACGGTCCTCCGCTGGGCCCCGTCTCCGAACGTGACGTCCACTCCGCGCAGTTCGATCATGCGATCACGTCGATACGGTGCGCGATCCTGCTGCTGCCCGAGTGCAGTGGATGCGCGGGGTGGCGCGCGCGGACTGCTTCGCGGGTCGTGGGCTCACGCATCCACGGCGGGCGAGGGCTTCGCCGGGTCTGCGGTCCGCGTGCGGCGTGGTCGGGGCGGCAGCAGCCCGGGGTAGGCCTTGTGCACGCCGCGGGCGATGAGCGCTGCGACGACGGCCTTGGCCAGGTCGCCTGGCAGGAACGCCAGGGCGGAGAGGGCTGCGGCGCCGAAGCCGATCTTTGCGACGAGGGCGACCCCGATGATGCCGGGGATGTAGAGCACCAACACGCCGCCGACCACGGTCGACACGATGCCGGGCAGGAGGCGGAACGGGGTGCCGAAGCGCTCGACGAGCCAGCCCACGGCGAATGCCGCGATGGGGAAGCCGATGAAGTAGCCGACCGTGGGGCTCGCGAGCACAGCGAGGCCGCCGCGCCCGCCGGCGAGCAACGGGAGTCCGGCAAGCACGAGGACGTTGAAGAGCAGCAGCGCAGAGAACCCGCGCTTCGAGCCGAGCACGGCCCCGGCCAGCATCACGCCGAGGGTCTGCAGCGTGATCGGCACACCCGGGCCGGGAATCGTGATGGCGGGCACCACGCCCAGCGCCGCCACGATGCCCGCGAATACCGCGATCTGCGTGAGATCGCGCGTGCGGTTGTGGGGTGCGGGGGCTGCGTCGGTCACGAGAGGACTCTACCGGCGCATCTGGCCCGCCTTTTGCCCGCCGCTCCCCGCCCCGCCCTCGCCGACGTCCGCCACAACCTCGGGGCATCCATACGAAAATCGCATGCTCGTTGGATTACGAACATGCGATTTTCGTGTGGATGCACCCGGCAGGGGCAGGGGCAGGGGCAGGGCAGGGGCAGGCGCGGACGCAGGGGCAGCTCCGCGCGCGCAGCTAGCTCTTGGTGTTGAGCTCCAGCCAGGCGAGGTACTCGGGCGTGACGGTGCCGGTGACGTAATTGCCGTCGAAGCAGCTCATGTCGAGTTCTTTCACGTTGCAGCCTTCGGTGATGGCCGTGAAGAGATCGCCGACCTCCTGGTACACGAGGCGGTCGGCGCTGATGACCGACGCGATCTCCTCGATCGACCGGCCGGATGCGACGAGCTCGCCGCGCGACGGCATGTTGATGCCGTACACGTGCGGGTAGCGCACCGGGGGAGCAGCGGACGCGAAGGTCACCGAGTTGGCTCCGGCTTGGCGGGCCATCTCGACGATCTCCTTCGACGTGGTGCCGCGCACGATCGAGTCGTCGACGAGCAGCACGTTCTTGCCGCGGAACTCCGTCGGCAGGGCGTTGAGCTTCTGGCGCACGGACTTCTTGCGCACCTTCTGCCCGGGCATGATGAACGTGCGGCCCACGTACCGGTTCTTGTAGAACCCTTCGCGGTAGTCGATGCCGAGGGTCTTGGCCATCTCCATGGCAGTGGGGCGGCCCGAGTCTGGGATGGGCATGACCACGTCGATGTCGCCGGCGCTGATGCTGCGCTCGACGTTCGCGGCGAGGGTCTTTCCCATTCGCAGGCGCGACTCGTAGATCGAGATGCCGTTCATGACGGAGTCGGGGCGGGCGAGGTAGACGTACTCGAACGAGCAGGGCGCGAGGCGCGGGTTGGCGGCGCACTGGCGGGAGTAGAGCTCTCCGCCCATGGTGATGAAGATCGCTTCGCCCGGTTCGACGTCGCGCACGAGGTCGTAGCCGCCCGATTCGAGCACGAGCGACTCGGAGGCGACGACCCATTCGTCGCGTCCGTGCTCGTCGTGGCGGCGCCCGAGCACGAGGGGGCGGATGCCGAACGGGTCGCGGAAGGCGAGGAGCCCGTAGCCGGAGATGAGGGCGACGGATGCGTAGGAGCCCTCGACCCGGTCGTGGAGGCGGGTGATCGAGTCGAACAGGTCGTCCGGGGTGAGCTCGTCGCCGTTGATGCCGTGCTGCAGCTCGTTGGCGAGCACGTTGAGCAGCAGCTCGGTGTCGCTCGACGAGTTGAGGTGGCGGCGGTCGACGTTGAAGAGTTCTTTGCGGAGCTCACGCGTGTTGGTGAGGTTGCCGTTGTGGACGAGGACGATGCCGTAGGGCGCGTTCACGTAGAACGGCTGCACCTCGTCGTCGCTCTTCGCGCTGCCGGCGGTCGCGTAGCGGACGTGGCCGAGGCCGACGTTGCCGAGGAGGTTTCGCATGTCGCGGGTGCGGTAGCCCTCGCGGACCTGACCTTTGACTTTCGCGATGTGGAACGTGTCGCCGTCGGCGGTCGCGATGCCGGACGAATCCTGGCCGCGATGCTGCAGCAGGAGGAGGGAGTCGTAGATCTGTTGGTTGACGGGACTGGTCGAGACGTGACCAACAATGCCGCACACGCTGGGGGAGCTCCAAGCACGAGTAAGCGGGCCCGTGAGGGCCACGAATGTAAGGAGGCCACGAGGGGCCCTGAACGATTTTCCGATTTTGTCACAGCTGACGCGTCCTCGCGCACCCGCGAGGGAAGGGTTCGCTTCGGGGGTAACCGTGGCGGCGGGCTAGGCTGTTGGGCGCATCCCCCGAGGAAAGGGCATTCTGTGTCAGGCAACGACCTCTACGCCGCCGCTGGCGTCGACACCCGCGCGGGTGACACCGCCGTCGAGCTCATGAAGCGAGCCGTTCAGGCGACCCACGGACCGGAAGTCCTCGGCGGCGTCGGCGGGTTTGCCGGTCTCTTCGACGCGTCGCGGCTGACGTCGTTCACGAAGCCCATTCTCGCGACGTCGACGGACGGCGTTGGCACGAAGGTCGCGATTGCGCAGGCCATCGACAAGCACGACACGATCGGCCAGGATCTTGTCGCCATGGTCGTCGACGACATCGTCGTCGTGGGTGCCGAGCCGCTTTTCATGACTGACTACATCGCGTGCGGTCGCGTGGTGCCGGAGCGCATCGCCTCGATCGTCGAGGGCATCGCGAAGGCCTGCGCCGAGACCGGCACCGCGCTCACGGGCGGCGAGACGGCCGAGCACCCTGGCCTGCTTGGGCCGGACGACTACGACGTGGCGGGTGCCGCTGTTGGCGTCGTCGAGGCCGACCGGATGCTCGGGCCTGAGCGCGTGCAGCACGGGGACGTCGTCATCTCGATCGCGTCGAGCGGTCTGCACTCGAACGGCTACTCGCTGGTTCGCCGCATCATCGCCGACCAGGGCCTCGCGTTCACGGACACTTCGGCGGAGCTCGGCGGCGTCGTCGGCGAGGTGCTCCTCGAGCCGACCCGCCTCTATACCGGCCCGCTCGTCAAGCTTCTCGCGGAGCCCGCCCTCGATGGTGCTGTGCACGCGTTCAGCCACGTCACCGGCGGCGGCATCGCGGCGAACCTCGCCCGCGTCCTCCCGCAGGGTGCGTGGATCGAGCTCGACCGCGGCGCCTGGTCTCCGAACGACGTCTTCCGCGTCCTCGCAGGCTTCGCCGGCGCCGACCTGGAGTCGACGGAAGGCACCTGGAACCTCGGCATCGGCATGTTCGCGGTCGTCGACGCGCGGCGCGCCTCCGCCGTTGTCGAGTGGCTCGAGGCCGCCGGCCTGCCGTCGTGGGTCGCCGGCACCATCTCGACTGAGGCTCGAGACTTCGAAGGCTTCGAGCAGGGCGCTAAGGGCGTCGACGGAGGCGCGGTGCGCCTCGTCGGCAGCTACGCAGGCTAGGGCGCGACTCGAGGCGCCCTCCCTCGGTCGAACGACGGGGAGGTCTGGGCACGCGGACGCAGATCTCCGCGCGAGCTGACCAATCAGAGTGTCATTTGCGCGCTTCGCGGGTGTTTCGGTGCTCCTGGCGCCGATATTGCACTCGTTCTGGACAGCGACAGCGTCAGCGACAGCGCGCCGAGCCTCGAGCCGCGCGCCGGCCCCGCCTGCCGCTACTCGGCGGCGAACGCGGCCGCGATCTCCTCGCTGCTCGCCTCGTTGGCGATGAGGGCTGCGAGCAGGATGCGCGCCTGGCCGGCGCGCAGAACGGCGGCGTGGATGGCGCCGACGACCGCGAGGTCGTGGCCGCCGCCGCCTCCGCCGTAGCTGGCCTTGAGCACGCCGAAGGGCACGCGGCTCGACACCACGAGCGGCACGCCGGACGCCTGGCATTCCCACGCGGCGGAGACGATGCTCTGGCTGGCGTTGCCTGAGCCGAGGGCGACGAGGACGATGCCCTGCACGCCGGCTTCGAGGCTCGCGTGGAGGTGCGTTGCATCCGCTCCGGGGTTGACGGCGACGGTGTCGACGCGGATTCCGGCGACGGGTGCCGGCAGGTGGATGCGCTTCGCCGGCTTGTCGGTGACGCTGCGGAACGCGTCGGCTCGGTCCGCGGACGCCTTCGTGAGGCCCCACGCCTTGAGGAGCCGACCGCCGAAGGCGACGAGCACGCCCCGCCCGCGGTTGGCGGGGTCGAGTGCGGCGGCGAGCGCGGCGGCGAGGTTCGCGGGTCCGTCGGGCGTCTCCGACTCGGCCGTGAATTGCGACCCGGTGAAGATGACGGGCTTCGAGCTGGTCAGTTGCAGGTCGGTGAGCAGCGACGACTCTTCCATGGAGTCGGTGCCGTGCAGCACGATGACGGCGCTCACCTCGTCGTCTTCGACCTGCCGGCGCACCTCGTCGCTGATGGACTGCATCTCGGCGAGCGTGAGGCTCGATGAGTCGACGGCCATGAGGTTGACGGGACGCAGGCGCGCCCCGGGGGCCTGCGTGCCCTCGAGCAGCGCATCGGCGCCGAGGCTCGGGGTTGTCGCTCCCGATGCGGTGGTCGTGCTGGCGATGGTGCCGCCCGTCGCGATGACGGAGATGAGTGGGAGGGATGCTGTGCTCGTCACGGTCACATGTCTACCGGTTTTCGCTGGGGCGCGCGCTGAGGGTTGACTTCGCGTTCTTCGGAGGTATGTGCTGGGGGATGCGCCGCGTGCGGCCCGGGAACATGGTGGCGGTCCGGGACGTTGACGACGTAACACAGAGTTAATTCGCGCCGTCCGGGAAGCGCGTGCCGAATTCTTGGGGCACATTCCTAAGATGGCCGAACTCACTGATGTTCTGGCTACCGCCGAAGATAGGGGAACCCCAATGCAGAAGAAGCGTCTGATCACGGGAGGCATCGCTGCGATCGCAGCGATCGGCCTGCTCTCAGCATGCTCCAACCCGACCGACACCGCCGCGGGTGGAACCGACGACGGGGCCGCATCCGGTGACACGATCGTCGTCTCCTCCGCGAACTTCCCGGAGTCGGAGATCATCGGCAACCTGTACGCGGAAGCGCTCAAGGACGCCGGCTTCACCGTCGAGACGCAGTTCAACATCGGGTCGCGCGAGGCGTACATCCCGGCGCTGTCCGACGGCTCGATCGACCTGATCCCCGACTACACCGGCAACCTCCTCATCTTCCTCGACCCCGAGGCTGAGACGACCGACGCGGAGACGATCAACACGAACCTCACCGCGGCGCTCGAGGCGGAGGGCCTCAAGGGCCTCACGCCGGCAGATGCCGAGGACAAGGACGCGGTCGTCGTCACGAAGGAGACCGCTGAGAAGTGGAACCTGAAGACGATCGCCGACCTCGCAGCGCACAACGCTGAGATCACGTACGGTGCGCCCGCCGAGTTCCAGGAGCGCCCGCAGGGCCTCCCGGGCCTCAAGGAGAACTACGGCGTCGAGCCGAGCGCCTTCACCCCCATCGCTGACGGTGGCGGACCGGCAACGGTCGATGCCCTCGTGAGCGGTCAGGTGCAGGTCGCGAACATCTTCACGACGTCGCCCGCGATCGTCGAGAACGACCTGGTCGTGCTTGAGGACCCGAAGAACAACTTCCCGGCGCAGCAGGTCATCCCTGTCGGCAACTCCGAGAAGCTCACCCCGGAGGTCGCCGAGGTCATCGACGCCATCTCGGCGCAGCTGACCACTGAGGAGCTCATCGAGCTCAACACGCGCGTGTCCGGCGAAGAGAAGGTCGAGCCCACCAAGGCTGCGACCGACTGGCTCACCGAAAAGGGCCTGCTCGGCGCGTAGGCACCGCTGCACCCCGCACGGCTATGAGGGTGGATGCGGGTGGGGACGACCCGCCCGCATCCACACCCCGCAGCTTCCCCCGAACCGACTTCCCCCGCGTACTTCACCTCCAGCGTTCAAGATCCACCAGAAGCGAGTTCCGGATGCAGCAGCACGCAGACGCCGAACGGCCGCAAGTGCGCCCCACGATGCGCCCAAGCAAGCGCGCGGCGCAGGGCAAGCGGGCCGTCAGGGATGCGTCGTCCGCCGGTGTGAATGCGCTGGCCGGCACGAGCGCTGAGGGATCGCTACCCCAGACGAGCTTCGTCATCGGGCGCGACCGCATGACGCCGCGCATCCTGGAGCGTCTGGCCGTGACGGTCGGGCAGCTCGACATCGACCCGCACGTGCGCGTCCGGCTTGCGGAGGCTAGATCCGTGATCGAGAGCGTCATGGCGCGCGGCGAACCCGCCTACGGCGTGAACCGCGGTCTCGGCCCGCTCCGCGACCAGGAGATCCCTGAAGAGCTGCAGCACGCCTTCCAGCTGTTTGTGCTCGCCTCACACGACGCGGCGGTCGGCAAGAACCTCACCCCCATCGAGGCCCGCGCGGTCATGCTCGCACGTCTCGCCGTGATGGCGCAGGGCAACTCGGGCGCAACCACGTCGCTCTTTGAAGGCCTCCGATGCCTCCTCGAGTGCGGTGTGACGCCCGCGATCCCCTCCGAGGGGTCCGTCGGCGCCGCCGACCTCTCCATGCTCGCCGCCATCGGCAACGTGCTCGTCGGGCGCGGGCGCGTCCTCGACGAGACCGGGACGCAGACGGCTCCCGCCCGCGAAGCGCTCGCCACGGCAGGGCTCGCCCCGCTGGAGCTCGCCGCGAAGGACGGGCTTGCGCTGGTCGGCGCGAACGCCGCCTCCGTCGGCATCGCCGCCCTCACCTCGGTGCGGCTCGACCGCTTCACCGCATCCGCCGACCTCGTGGTCGCGCACACCTTCGACGCGCTCAATGGCAGCGTGAAGGGCTTCCAGGAGAAGGTCGTCGCCGCCCGGCCACACCCCGGCCAGATCCGAGCCGCCGCCCGCTTCCGCTCGCTCCTCGGCTCGAGCCGCGCCTACGGGCCCGCGACCGCAGGCTCCCTGCAAGACCCGCTCTCCATGCGCACCGTGCCCCAAGTGCACGGCACCCTCATCGAGCAGGCGGACGTGCTGCGCGAGTCGGTCACCGTCGAGCTCAACGCCCGCAGCGAGAACCCATACATCGACGTCGACAACGATGTCATCATCTCGAACGGCAACTTCTCGACCATCCAGATGGCCATTACGGCCGACTCCGTGCGCCTCCTGCTGGCGCACTTCGGCATCATGAGCGAGCGACGCTGCTCCCTCATGATCCGGCGTCTGCGCTCCGAGCGCTCGCTCGTCGAGCAAGTGCTGTCGATCGACGACGCCGAGCATCCCTTCGTGCCCGTCATCCTCGCCAACACGGCCTCGTCGCTCATGGCGCGGTTGCAGCAGCTCGCCGCACCCGTTTCGCACCTCGGCGGCGTGGTCGGCGACGGCGTCGAAGATCACAACGCGCAGGGCTACCTCGCCGTGCGCCTGCTCGAGGACAGCCTCGAAGCAGCCGAGCGCCTGCTCGCGATCGAGGCGCTCCTCGCCGTCGGCGTTGGCGTCGCGGCCCCGGCGCCCAGCATGAAAGACCGCGCGCCGCTCGTCGTGCAACTCTCGAAGCGCATCCGTGAAACGCTTGCGCTGAACGACCCAGCCATCATGACCTCTCAGCGAATCGACCGCGTGCGCGCCGACATCGCCGAGCTGAGCGAGCACGTGCAGGACGCGTGAGCTGCAAGCTCTCGCACCAAGATCACCCCGTCCCCAGCCAAGGAGCAGCATGATCACCTTCGAGAGCGTCACCAAGACGTATCCGGACGGCACCACCGCGGTCAACGACCTCAGCCTGGAGATCGAGGAGGGCTCCTTCACCGCCTTCGTCGGGCCAAGCGGGTGCGGCAAGACGACGTCGATGCGCATGATCAACAAGATGATCGACGCCTCAAGCGGTCGCATCACGGTCGCGGGCAAGGACGTCGCCGACGTGCCGTCGACCCAGCTGCGCCTGGGCATCGGCTACGTCATCCAGAACGCCGGCCTCTTCCCGCACCGCACCGTGCTCGACAACGTGGCGACGGTGCTGCGCCTCAAGGGCGTGCCCGCCAAGGAGGCGCGCGCCAAGGCGATGGATGCGATCGAGCGCGTCCGCCTGCGCCCCGAGCTCGTGCACCGCTACCCGGCCGACCTCTCCGGCGGGCAGCAGCAGCGCGTGGGCGTGGCCCGTGCGCTCGCAGCCGACCCGCCCATCCTGCTCATGGACGAGCCGTTCAGCGCCGTCGACCCGGTCGTGCGCGATGAGCTGCAGCAGGAGATGATCCGCCTCCAGCGTGAGCTGAAGAAGACCATCGTGTTCGTGACGCACGACATCGACGAGGCGCTCATCCTCGGCGACAAGATCGCGGTCTTCGGGCCAGGCGGCGTGCTGCACCAGTACGCGGCAGCCGAGGAGGTCATGACGAGGCCGGCGAACTCGTTCGTGTCGAGCATGATCTCCAAGGACCGCGGCTACCGGGCCCTCACGTTCCGTGAGGCGTCGCTCACCGCGGAGCACCTCGCCGACCCGGTGGCCGGCATCATCAGCCTCGACCCCCACACCGCCGAGTGGTCGCTCGCGGTCGACGACAACGGCCACCCCGACGCGTGGCTGCACCGCGCGAGTTCCCTGCGGGTGCCGGTCGGTGCCGTCGTCACGCTCGACGACAACCTGCGACGGTCGCTGGATGCGGTGCTCGCGTCGCCGGCGGGCCTCGCGGTCGTCGTCGACGAGGCGGGCGTCGCCGCTGGCGTCGTGCGCGGTGAGGCGGTCTTCGCGCAGGTCGCGGCGGCGAGCGGCGACCGGTCATGAACTGGCTCATCAGCAACTGGGACACGGTGTGGCCCATCATCATCCAGCACACCGTGCTCTCCGTCGTGCCGACCGTGCTTGGTCTTGTCATCGCGCTGCCGCTCGGGATGCTGCTCGTCGGCCGCCCCCGCGGGCGCGCCATCGCGATCGTGGTCGCGAGCATCGTCTTCACGATCCCGTCGCTGGCGCTGTTTGTCGTCATCCCGTCGATCGTTGGCACGCCCATCATCAGCCCGCTCAACGTCATCATCGCGCTGACGCTCTACTCGACGGCGCTGCTCATCCGCACTGTCCTCGAATCACTCGACGCCGTGCCGGCCGACGTCAAAGACGCGTCGAGCGCCATCGGCTACTCGGCGATCAAACGCGTCATTGAGGTCGAGCTGCCCCTCGCCATCCCGGTGCTCGTCGCCGGGCTCAGGGTCGTCGCCGTGACCAACGTGTCGCTCGTCTCGGTCGGCGCCGTCATCGGCGTCGGCGGACTCGGTCAGCTGTTCACCGCCGGATTCCAACGCGACTACCCAGACCAGATCTTCGCGGGCATCATCACGATCCTCGTGCTCGCGTTCATCTTCGACCGGGTCATCGCCATCGTCGGCGTCGCGACCACGCCGTGGCTGCGCAGCGGCCGCGTGAAGGCGAAGCGCGCGTCGAAGCGCACGCCCAACGAGCGCACTGAGACCGCCATGCTCGACACCGTGATCGGCAAGGGGAACGTCTGATGTTCAACGAAATGCTGGCCTACTTCCTCGACCCGGCCAACTGGGTCGGCTCCGCGAGCATCCCCGCCCGCGTCGGCGAGCACCTCTGGTACTCGTTCCTCGCCGTCGCGCTCGCCGCCATCGTCGCCTTCCCCCTGGGCCTCGTCATCGGCCACACCGGCAAGGGCACGACCTTCATCGTCGCCACCGCCAACGTGCTGCGCGCACTGCCGAGCCTCGGCCTCATGACCCTGCTGGTTCTGCTCATGGGCCTCGGCCTGTTCCCGCCCGTCATCGCACTCGTGGTGCTCGCCGTGCCGCCACTGCTCGCCGGCGTCTACTCGGGTGTCGCCAACGTCAGCCGTTCGACCGTGGATGCGGCGCGCGCCATGGGCATGACCGAGTGGCAGATCGTGTGGCAGGTCGAGCTGCCCAACGCGATGCCGCTCATCGTCGCTGGCCTCCGCAGCGCCGTGCTGCAGGTCGTCGCCACCGCGACGATCGCCGCCTACGTCAACCTTGGCGGACTCGGCCGCTACATCTTCGACGGCCTCGCCGTCACCGACTACGGCCGCGTGCTCGTCGGAGCCATCCTCGTGACGCTGCTCGCGCTTGTCGTCGACGGGCTCCTCGCGCTGCTCGGACGCCTCGTCGTGCCTGGTCGCAAGAAACGCGGCCCGAAGGCGGCTTCCGGCTCCCGCGCGGGGTCGGGCTCCGGGCTCGGTTCTGGCGCCGGCGCGGTCTCCGGCGCGACTGCCGCATCCACGAGCGTCGCCACAACAAGCGCCTAGCGCCCCGCCCCACACACCGATCGCTGCCAGTGAAGTGGCCCTTCTGAGCTTGTCATGTCGCAGGACATCGGTGACAGTTCTGTGTCAGGACATCGGTGACAGTTCCGGGGGTTTTGGTGGTGACACT
>NZ_JBNAFM010000025.1:0-40238 GCF_049707175.1 Pseudoclavibacter helvolus
TGGTTTGTGTTTGGCTATCTCATGCCGGCATTTATATAACCCACTAATTAACTACAAACCCCCCCCCCCCCCCCGGGGCGGGGGGGGGGGGGGCGGGGGGGGGGGGCGGGGCCCGCCCCCCCCGCCCCCGGGGGGAGTTCGCACCAGCAGCGCTCCGCGAATTCTCTCGATTGACGGGAAATTTTGCGGGAGGTCGGGCGCGCCGTTCAGCTGGCAACTCCGTGAAACAAGCGCGTCACACTCCGTCCACTAGTCTCGGGACATGGGTGACCTCTTCGACGGCTACAGCCAGGCTCTGACCAGGCAATCCCAAGCGGCGCTGTCGCCGCCATTCGACGAGATGTTCATGGGGGAGGCGGCTGAGGGCGAGCTCGATCCGCGCCGGACGTACCGAGATCTCTACGATGTCCTCTCGGGGATGACGCAGGAGCAGATCCGGCACCGTTCCGATTCGCTCGCCGATTCGTACCTCGCTCAGGGAGTGACGTTCGACTTCGCCGGCGAGGAGCGTCCGTTCCCGCTCGACGTGGTTCCGCGCGTCATCGAGCGGGCCGAGTGGCAGAAGACGGAAGCTGGCATCAAGCAGCGGGTTCGCGCGCTCGAGGCGTTCCTCGACGACGTGTACGGCGACCAGCGGGCCATCGCCGACGGCGTCATCCCCGCAAGCCTCATCGCGTCCTCAGTGCACTACCACCGGGTCGCGAAGGGCATCCGCACCGCGAACGGGGTGCGCATCCACGTCTCGGGCATCGACCTGATCCGGGATGAGCACGGCGAGATGCGCGTGCTGGAAGACAACGTGCGCGTGCCGTCGGGCGTCTCGTACGTCATCTCGAACCGTCGCGCGATGGCGCAGACGCTGCCTGAGCTCTTCTCGCGCATGCGCGTGCGCCCGGTCGGCGACTACCCGAACCGCCTGCTCGGCGCGCTGCGCGCATCCGCCCCCGACGGCATCGAAGACCCGACCGTGGTTGTCCTCACGCCCGGCGTGTACAACTCGGCCTACTTCGAGCACACGCTGCTCGCCCGCCTCATGGGCGTCGAGCTCGTTGAGGGCCGCGACCTGTTCTGCTCCGGCGGGCGGGTGTGGATGCGCACGACGGCCGGTCCGCAGCGGGTCGACGTGATCTACCGTCGCGTGGACGACGACTACCTTGACCCGCTGCAGTTCCGCCGAGACTCAATGCTGGGCTCGCCTGGCCTCATGATGGCGGCCCGCCTTGGCAACGTGACGATCGCGAATGCGGTCGGCAATGGTGTCGCCGACGACAAGCTCGTCTACACGTACATGCCTGACCTCATTCGCTACTACCTGTCGGAGGAGGCGATCCTGCCGAACGTCGACACGTGGCGTCTCGAGGAGCCGGAGGCCCTCGAGGAGGTGCTCGACCGCCTCGACGAGCTCGTTGTGAAGCCGGTCGACGGCTCCGGCGGCAAGGGCCTGATGATCGGCCCCCGCGCCAACAAGCAGGAGCTCGACGAGATGCGGGGGCGCCTGCTCGCCGACCCGCGCGGCTGGATCGCGCAGCCGGTTGTGCAGCTGTCGACGATCCCGACGCTTGTGGAAGACGGGATGCGCCCGCGGCACGCCGACCTGCGTCCGTTTGCCATCAACGACGGCCACGACGTGTGGGTGCTGCCCGGTGGCCTGACGCGCGTCGCGCTACCCGAGGGTCAGCTGGTCGTGAACTCTAGCCAGGGCGGTGGGTCGAAGGACACCTGGGTGGTCGGCCAGGAGCGCAGCTTCTCGAAGCCGCAACCGCACGGCGTTGAGGAACTGCTCGACGACCAGGCTGATGTCTCTGAGACGCCGCACCCCGTGACGGGCGTGCTGCGTGTCATCCCGCACCGCCAGGACCACATGCCACAGGATGCGCCGAAGCGCGGCGACCAGCAGCAGGTCCAGCAGCAGCAACAGCAGCAGGCGCGCTCCGGCGTGCAGGCGCCAGCAGGGGCAGCCCACACGAACCGGAAGGGAACGGACGCATGCTGAGCCGTATCGCTGAGTCGCTCTTCTGGATCGGCCGCTACGTCGAGCGGGCCGACGGCACCGCGCGCATCTTGGATGTGCACCTCCAGTTGCTTCTCGAGGACCCGTGGGTCGACGAGGCGACGGCCTGTCGATCGCTGTTGAGCGTCATGGGTGCGGCGGATGTGCAGCCGGACGCCGAGCTGACGCGTTCGGATGTGCTGAACCTCATGGCCGTTGACCGCTCGCAGCCGGCGTCGATCGCCTATTCGGTGAATGCGGCCCGTGAGAACGCCCGCCGTGCTCGCGAGATCGTGTCGACGGAGCTGTGGGAGTGCCTCAACGCCACCTACTCGCGTATGCCGTTCAGCGTGCGCCAGGAGAAGGTGCACGACCTGTTCGCGTGGGTGCGTGAGCGCTCGGCGCTCGCGGTCGGCGTCGTGAACTCGGCCGCGAGCCGCGACGACGCGTACCAGTTCATGATGCTCGGCCGCTCGCTCGAGCGCGCCGATATGACGGCGCGTCTGCTGGCGACGCGTTCGCTGACGGAGGCGTCTGGCGCATCCTGGACCACGATCCTTCGCTCCTGCGGTGCCTACGAGTCGTACCTGCGCACGTATCACGGCATGCCATCCGCTGCGAACGCGGCAGAGTTCCTGCTGCTCGACCGGCTGTTCCCGCGGTCGATCCAGTACTCGGTGTCGACGGCGCTGTCGTGCCTCTACGACATCCAGCCCCGCCACGAGCGCGGCGGCCGGGTGGGGGTCACCGACCAGGCCCAGCGCCTGCTTGGCCAGATCTCGTCCGACCTCGAGTACCGACCGATCCACGACACGCTCGCCGACCTGCCCCGCTACATGGATGGTGTGCAGGATGCGGTTTCCAGGGCGTCCGAGGCGATCCGCCAGCGATACTTCCCGTCGATCACAGCCCCGAGCTGGGTGGGAGACAACTCATGAGCCGCATCCGCATCCGCCACTCCACCGGCTTCCGGTATGAGGGCGACGTTACGACCTCGTACAACGAGGCCCGCATGCTGCCGATGGCCAACAACGGCCAGTTCGTGCTGTTTGGGCATCTCGATGTCACGCCGCACTCGTCGACGCACAACTACTCCGACTACTGGGGCACGAAGGTGACGGCGTTCGAGGTGCTCAACCCGCACTCGGAGCTGTCGCTGACGGCGTCGAGCCTCGTCGAGGTGCGGCAGCGTCCCGAGGCCGGGCAGCTGTCGCTCAGCTGGGATGAGCTCGCCCATGAGCGGCTCCGCAGCGTCGAGCTGGTCGAGCAGACGGCGCAGACTCGTTTGACGATGCCGCCGGAGGACGTGATGGCGCTCGCGGCTGAGGTGAAGGGCGCGAACAGCGGCCCCGCATCCACGGCTATGGAGATCTTGCATCTCATCTATGAGGCCGTCGCCTACGAGGGTGGCGTGACTGGTGTTCGAACGACGGCTGCTGAGGCGTGGGAGCACAAGCGTGGCGTGTGCCAGGACATCTCGCACATCGCGCTCGGCGCCTTGCGCTCGGCTGGGATTCCGGCGATCTACGTCTCCGGCTACCTGCACCCGCGCCCGAACGCTGAGATCGGCGAGACGGTGAGTGGCGAGTCGCACGCGTGGATCGAGTACTGGGACGGCGAGTGGCGCGGCTGGGACCCGACGAACGACATCCCGATCGGCGAGCGTCACGTGCTTGTCGGTCGTGGGCGTGACTACAACGACGTGCCTCCGCTGCGCGGCGTGTACGCGGGCCCGTTCTCGTCGCAGTTGTTCGTCAAGGTCGACATCACTCGCGAGGCGTAGCGATGCCGGGGCCGGGGAGCGGTGCGCAGGGCGGGTCTGCCGGCGGTTCGCATGGTGGCTCGCAGGGGCGTGCGGATGCGCGCGGCCCGGCTGCGCCGCATCCTGACCCGACCGGTGCACCGGCGACGTTCGTGGTGCCGACGGGGCACGGCATTGACGTGCACGTCTATGAGTGGGCATGTGCGTCGCCGCGCGGTGTGATCCACTTGTCGCACGGTTCGGGTGAGCACGCGAAGCGGTACGACGCCTACGCGCGCGACCTGGTCGCTGCTGGGTACGCGGTCGTCGCGCACGACCACCTCGGGCACGGGCAGACGGGCCTGAACTCGCATGGGCTCTCCGTGCTGCCGGCCACCGAGAACCGTGCGGCGCTCGAAGCGCTCGAGGACATCTCTGCGTGGGTGCGCGACCGCTATCCGCGTCTGCCGCTCATCTTGCAGGGGCACTCGTGGGGGTCGCTCCTGGCCCAGCAGCTGCTCGCACGCGATTCCGCGTTTTTCGCCGCGTGCATCCTCACCGGCACGACGCTCGCGGTGCCCGGGTTCATCAACGCCGGCAACCTCAACAAGAAGTTCGAGCCAGACGAGACCGGTCTCATGTGGCTGAGTCGCAACCCGGATGCGAGGCGTGCGTTCGCGTACGACGAGTTGTGCTTCGACATCGCGAAGATGCCGGTGTGGTCGAAGCGGGGTGCGCTGCAGCTGGCGCACATCCCGCCCCGCGTAGCCTCGGGGAAGATCGACGACGTGCCGGTGCTCATCATGGCGGGGTCCGAGGACTCGATCGGCTTCGGCGAGCGAGGGCCGCGCGCCCTGGCGCGGCTGTACCGGAAGCGCTCGAAGCTCAGCGACGTGACCCTCAAGATCTACCCGGAGGCGCGGCACGAGCTGCTCAACGAGCTGAACCGCGACGAGGTCATCGCCGACATCGTCGCGTGGCTGGATGCGCGCATCCCGCCACGCGCTCTCGACGAATAGGTCAGTTTCGTCCCTCTTTCGGAGGTGCGAGGGGCTGAAAATGACCTTTTCGGCAGAGGGGGGCTCGGGGGCGAGCCGTAGAGTGCTCTCATGCACGGTGAGTACAAGGTTCCTGGCGGGAAGCTCGTCACAGTCGACCTCGAGGTGGAGGGCGGACGCATCGTCGATGCGCACCTCGCTGGGGACTTCTTCCTCGAGCCGGATGAGGCGCTGGATGACATCAACGGCGCGCTGAACGGGTTGCCTGTCGAGGCGAGCGCGGAGGAGATCACGGCCGCGGTTCGAGATGGTCTGAGGGCGGATGCGCAGCTGCTTGGCGTCACGCCGGAGGCGGTTGGCGTCGTGGTCCGCAGGGCGGTGCTCGGTGCTCGCGACTGGCGCGCGTATGACTGGCAGATTCTGCACCCGGGGCCGCTGACGCCGCGCGAGCACATCGCGCTTGACCAGGTGCTGACGGAGGAAGTCGGCGCGGGGCGTCGCTCAGCGACGCTGCGCCTGTGGGAGTGGGATGAAACCGCTGTGGTGCTCGGCTCCTTCCAGTCGGTCAAGAACGAGGTCGACCAGGAGAACCTCGAGAAGTACGGGGTGCAGCTGGTGCGGCGCATCACGGGCGGCGGTGCGATGTTCATGGAGGCGGGGTCGGTGGTGACGTACTCGCTGTACGTGCCGAGCGACCTGGTGCACGGCATGTCGTTCGCGGAGTCGTACGCGTTCCTCGACTCGTGGGTGCTGGATGCGCTGCACGGGCTCGGCATCAACGCGCGGTACGAGCCGCTCAACGACATCGCGAGCCCGTCGGGCAAGATCGGCGGGGCCGCGCAGAAGCGTCTCGGCTCCGGTGCGGTGCTGCATCACGCGACGCTCAGTTACGACATCGACGGTGACCGCATGACGGAGGTGCTGCGCATCGGCCGCGAGAAGCTGAGCGACAAGGGCACGCAGTCGGCGAACAAGCGGGTGAGTCCGCTGCGTTCGCAGACGGGCATGGAGCGTTCGGCGATCATCGACCACTTCAAGAAGACGTTCGTGGAGCACTACGGCGGCACGCCCGGCGAGGTGACGGACGAGGAGCTGGCGCGGGCGCGGGAGCTCGCGCAGTCGAAGTTCGCGTCGCGCGAGTGGACGCATCGGGTTCCCTGAGCACCTGAGGCGCGGAACCTGAGAGTCGAGCCCGCGCAGGGGAGAAGTCCCCATCGCGTCTCTCGCGATGCGTGGTTACGCTGGCGATTCATCCGAGAATTCCCCGGAGGAATCACGTGCCTCGTTCTCGCTCGACCATCCCCCCGCATCATGGGGTGACCTCATGACCGCGTTTGTCGACCCGCTTTCCGACGAGCGCGGGTCCGATGGCGCCGGCGGCGGCTACACCGTCTACTGGGCGTCGGCCGAGCGCGTGACGCTCAGTCGCCCCCTGCAGCGCTTCCTCATCGATGCGCAGTTCGCGAGGCTCCGCCCGATCCTCGTGACCACCGACCAGGCGCATGTGTCGAGCTTCGTGGCGGATGCGTTCCAGGCCGCAGGCGGGTACTGGGCCGTGTCGGCGGACGGCGCGATGTTCGACGCGTTCCGGGGCACGCGCATCCGCAGCTTCGGTGACTTCTGGATGCCCCGGCCCGGTCGCGAGGCGGAGCCGCACCCGACGCTCTCCGTCGAACGCGCGCGCACGGCGCCGTCGTTCGTCTTCGACGTCTACGTGCGCGACCGCGCTGACGACCGCACGCTGGTCGGCGGCGTCGCCGACCAGCTCGTGACGGGTCTCGGCGGGGCTGGCCTCGCCCGGTGGGGCCTCGTCGAACCGCTGGCCCTGCCGTGGTCGCACGCCGCCATCACCGAGTCCATGCGCAGGCAGATGCCCGTCACCGAGCGCCACTACGCCGCGGGCGACGACGGCTCCGCCGTGAGCCTCGCCGTCTCGCGCACCAAGGCGGGCATCCTCGAGCACGTTCGCGGCGTCGTCCCGATTCGCGACGCGGCCCTCGCACCCCTCGCGCACACGCCGGGCGGCTCCCTCGCCGCGCACCCGCGCGTGCTCGACACCCTCCGCGAGCTCGCCGAGCGCAACCGCGTCAGCGTCGCCCTGCTCTCGACCGGGGAAGTCGAGCAGCGGGACGGCTCGTTCGGGCGCCTGCCAGGCGTCCGGCGCCCGGAGCAGCCGCTCGCGGTCCTCCTCGGCGCTCGGGCCGTGCGCGACCTCGGCGTCGACGTGGATGCGCTCGCCGAGCAGCACGACATCACCACCGTCGGACTCCGCCGCGCCCCGGCGCTCATCGTGCGGCTCTCGGGGGACGACCCGCTCTGGTACCAGCTGCGCGCCTTCGCGACGGCCCTCGACCAGGAACGCCTCGCATCCGCCCTCGCCGTGGAGTTCGCCACGGGCGACGCGAACGTCGGGAGGAGCTGACCGTGCCCATCGAACTGGTCCTGCTGAGCGAGGTCGCGCCGAGCGACGAGGCGGTCGCGCGCGCCATCGCCGAGACGCACCCCGAGGGGCAGCTCATCTCCTTCCAGGGCGGCGCGGTGCGCCACGCCGTCGACGGGGCGGGGGCGTCGCTGCTCACGGTCTTCGAGAGCCAGCCCATCGCCGACCCGACGAGCGCGGCGCCCGCGATCGCGCATCCGCCCGCCTCGTTCGGGCTCTGGACGGACCTGACGATTCCTCGGAGCAACCCGCAGGGCGGGCGCGCACTGGCAGAGCAGATCGCCGCTGCACTCGGCGGCACCGTGACAGAGAGGGTGTGACATGTCGGACTGGAAGATCGACCCCACCGGGGTGCAGACCGTGCTCACCAGCGTGCAGACGACGCAGGGCGAGCTCGCGACCGTCATCACGGAAGCCGGGATGAACGCGGTGATGGCCGGCGTCGCCTGGGGTGGCGGCATCACCGTCGGCGTCTCCGAGGCGCTCGCCGGCCTGCTCACCGAGCAGCAGTCGAACGTGACCGCCGTCGGCAACACCGTCAACGCGAGCGTGACCGGCGTCGCCAACGCCGTCTACGCGTACAACACCGGGCAGGAGCAGATGGCGCTCGAGTTCCAGGGCGCCATCGCCGACGGGTCCGCTGGTGACTTCAGCTTCTTCGAGCAGCACGGCTACCGGGGGGACGCATGACCATCGAAGTCTGCACGGGCGACGGGCTCATCGACCCGTCGGCGTTCGTCTGCAAGAGCGCCGATCTCGACACGTCGGCCATCGAGGCCTCCGCGACGTCGCTCGAGGGCATGGGAACTGGGCTCGTCGAGAAGGTGTCGACGATCAGCTCGACCTGGTCCGGCATCGGCGGGTCCTATCAGGCGCCCGAGCAGGAATCCGTGTACGCGGCGATCACGCCGGCGAGCAACGCGGCGGCCGACGTGGAGACGAGCTTCTCGAGCGCCGCCGGCTATCTGCGCACGTACGCCGAGGAGCTGCAGGGAGTGAAGGCGACGCTGCAGGACCTCGAGGACCGCGCGGCGACGTTCCGGCAGGAAGCCCTGCGCGGCTACGACGTGACGATCTGGGATGCGCACGGGCTGTTCTCGTCGGAGTTCTGGACCACCGACGTCACCAAGCTGGGCGACAAGAGCGAGCACATCCCGTGGACCGAGCACGGCCCGGCCATCGAGAAGAACGAGTCGCTGCTCGCCGAGTACGCCGCGATCATCGAGACCGTCTGGGCCGCCGCGACGACGTGCGCCGCGGGACTCGAGACGCTCAGCACCGGCACCTACGTGACCGAGGACGAGGCCATCACGGCTGAAGCGATCATGGCGTCCACCGAGCTGCCGTGGGGCTACCCGGCCGACGAGGACCGCAACTGCTCCGAGTCAGTGGCGCACGGCGCGGGCAACTTCTGGCACGGCACCTGGACGGGCGCCGCGTCGCTCATCGGGCGCGACCCGGAATCCGGCGAGTGGGGCTGGGACAACGCGGGGGCCGCGTGGGGCGGCCTCGGCAACTTCGCCCTCTCGACCGCCGTGGTGCTCTCGCCGACGACGTGGGCGGTGAAGCTCGTCGCGCCCGGCTCCGAGGCCGACCAGTGGTTCGATGACCGCGTCAACGTCGCGGCGACCGGCTGGGGCAGCCTCATCGGCTGGGACCACCAGGCGGCGCTCGCTGGCGAGAACGGCTTCCACGCGTGGGAAGAGGATGCGGTCGCGACCGGCACCGAGACCATCGC
Organism: Pseudoclavibacter helvolus; assembly: GCF_049707175.1. Lineage (GTDB taxonomy): Bacteria > Actinomycetota > Actinomycetes > Actinomycetales > Microbacteriaceae > Pseudoclavibacter > Pseudoclavibacter helvolus_A. Next base: position 8,908 of record NZ_JBNAFM010000025.1, read on the forward strand.
CAATATCGGCACGTTCTTCATCCCGGGCGCGAACGTCGCGAAGGGTGTTTCGACCGCGGGCAAGGTCGGGTCGATCGTGACGCGGGTCGGCGGGTTCGCCGCCGACTTCGCGATCCCCGGTGGCTCGCTTGCCGTCGGCCTCGCCACGAAGGGCATCAAGTTTTCGCCAGACGGCCTCAAGATCACGCCGTACGTGGGAGCGACCGGGGTCGTGGATGCGCTCTCCCCGACGGGCGGGGTGCCTCCCGTCTCGTCCCACTTCGGGCTGGATGCGCCTGGCACGGTCCCCGGCGGCCCGAAGGGCGGAACGCTGGAACTGCCGACGGGAACCGGTACTCCGGGTGCCGGGCAGATGCATCCGGGTGCAGTGGAGCCCGCGCACCCGGGTGGACAGGGGCAGCCGGGGCCGTCGTCGGCAGCCGCAGGGCCCGTGGCAGATGGTCCCGGTGGGTCGCCCAGAGGTCCCTCGACAGTGTCGACCGATGTCCCCGAGGTCCGGGATCCGGGTTCGGCCCAGGAGAGTTCCGGAGGCAAGGAGCCTTCAGCTGGCGATCGGTCGCCGGATGCAACGGGTAAGCCCGCATCAACCGGCGGCGTGGACGACCCGTCGAGCATTGATCCGAAGGGAGTCACGAAAGGGGTCAACGACACGGTACCGGTGCTCTCCGAGGAGTACCACGGCGCGGTCTCGGATCGCGTCGAGGCGGTCGCGGCGCACCAGGAGGCCGTCGGGGCCCAGCAGTCGGTCATCGACCAGCTCGGGGAACAGGGAGTCGATGTGGATCCCAAGGGGCTGACGAAGGGAAAGATCGACAGCACCATCGACGCGCTCCTGGAAGAGGCCGAACTCGACACCTCGCTGACGGATGCGCAGTTCGAAGCCCGCGTCGACGCCCTCGAGGAGCTCAGAGACACGTCCTGGCAGGAACGCGATACGGCCGTCACCCAGGTGAATGCGTCGGAGGCGATGGGCGATCAGGCTGCGCTCGACGCTATCGCCTCACAGGACGCGACGGTCGTCGTCGACGGCTCAGGAGGAGGGAAGGGGACCTTCGACCAGGTCGGGCTCACCAACGACGGCACCACACTAATCGTCACCGAGGCCAAGGGGGGCACTGCCACGCTCAGCAAGGATGGGCGGGTGCTGCCCGACGGGACTCGCGCACCGCAGGGCTCGACCCACTACTTCAACGACGTCTTCCAGAACGACCCGAACCTCGCTGCATACCTACGGGACAACCCCCACATTGCGCAGGGGCTCGCGGACGGCTCCGTCACCGTCTCCTATCAACTGGTCAAAGCGACCCCCACGGGGAAGGTTAAGATCGACGAGCTGGTATTGAACCCGAATGAGCTCGACCTCGGGCTTGGGAAGTAGACGACGCCATGACGACGCAGAATATCGCGGACCGTAGCACCGTTGCCCGCCTGAGCGAGGTGTTGACGGGGCTCAGCTGGCCGGTCTCGAAGCAAGAGCTGACCGGGGTAGCCGCAGCGCTGGGATGGTCGGAAGCCCGGTCGACGAGCCGCAGCGCTCGCTACCGGACCGGATACATCGAGTCACCCGAACGCGTCTCGAACGCCTCGGCTTCCGTCAAGGACGAGTCGGTGACCGAGATCCAGGTGAAGCTCAGCGGCGCGGACGCCAGCGGTGCCGCCGATGTCGCAGGTGCCCGGCGTCAACTCGGCGCGGAGCTCGCGGAGATCCTCGGTGAGGGATCCGCACGTCAGGGCAGCGACATCGCTTGGGATCTCGACAACGGCGGCCGCCTTTGGCTGAAGTCACTCGACACGAGCGTGGCGCTCATCGCGCTCCAGCCGGCATACGCTGAGATCGAGCGCCGCGAGGAGCGGTCGGGCATCAGCCCGGACCGGGTGCCGGGCGAGGCCATCTGATTCCAGGCACAGCACCGTTCGCGGCCACTGCAGTCGGCGAGGAGCGGTAATCGCTGGCCGCACCCCGGCTTCGAGAAGACGCGCATGAGCGACAGGTTGCAGGTGATCGGGGCCACTGCGGCGGTCGGCGATCCCGCGGGCGTCCTGCGTGACCTGGTCGACTGGCTTCGGCGGCCACGACGAGTACAGCTGGGATTGGCTCTCTGACACCCTCCTGAACTGGCCGACGTCTCGTGAGCACTTCGTCTGCGAGAGCTGCCTCGCCGGGGCCGTCTTGAAGGCGTCCCGCATCGCCGAGAACGCGAACGGCGAGCATCCCCGTGGGTTGCTCGCCGTCTCCGCGTGACTGTGCGCCTCCGACTGTGCGCCTGTGACCGGCTGTCAGGCTCCGGTGATCAGCCCGGGATCGACGCGCGTGCCGCCGACAGGGCGCGGCGCGCGACATCGTCGTTCTCGACGAGCGAGTTGCGGATGGCGGCGATGACGTCGCGCACCTGCTGGCCGGCAGTGTTCCACTGCTGCTCGAGGTGGGCGTACTCCTCGGAGACCCCATCGGCCTGGTAATCGGCCATGGCCTGCTTCACGTCGGCGTCGCGTCGGTCGAGTGCCGACTCGAGGCGTGCGGCGACCTGCTCGAAGTTCGCCTGCGTCGCCTCGGACGAGCCGATGTTGTAGTCGTTGCGATCCATCTGGTTCGTGAACATGCGTGTTCTCCTGGTTCTCGTCGCGTCTGTTGTCGGTGCGCGCGGCTCTACGCCTGCGGGCGGATGCGCGACAGGAAGGACTCGGAACTGAAGTCGGTCGAGTTCGCCGATGCCTCGTGGGTCGCGGCTCCGTCGTCTGCCGCGGCGACGAACGCCTTGTTCTGGCCGCTGATCGAGGTCACGATGCCGACGAGCGCCGAGTTGAGCGCGTTCGAGATCTCGTCGGTCTTCGACTTGAAGTTGTTGAAGCTGGCCTTCGCGGGCCCGTTGAAGGTCGAGGCGAGCGGTTCTGCGGCGTCGAACAGCTGCTTGACGAGCTCGCCGAGGTCGTCGGATTCGGTCTGCGACTTGTTGCCGAGCGTGACCAGGGTCTGGTCTTCCATTGCGAACTTCATGGCATCCTCTCCAGCACCGCGATCGGCGCGCGTTCTTCTCCGGAGACGCCAGTTCAGCACGCCGGGCACGGCTTCGTCCATCTTTTCCCCGGGGAGTTCTCCCCTCCCAGGCTCAGGGCCCACCGACTAGCCTTGCGACTCGTGTGGAACACGGCCGATCTCCCAGCGGCGACCCCCCAGCGCGCCTGGTCGGTCGTCGTCGACGTGGCGCTCGGTATCGCCATCGCGGCGGCCCTCTCGTTCCTCGCCGCGACGCACAGCGTCTCGCTTGCGGTGCTCGTCGGCGCATCCGCGTCTCTCGCACTCCTCGGGTCATGGTGGTGGATGCGCGCGAGTCTCGGCACCAGCGCGGGCCACGCGCTGCTCGGCCTGCGGACGGTGGCACGTTCGACGGGCATGCCCGCGCACCCCTTCACCGGCGCTCGCGAGACCGTGAACATCCGCGGAGGGCGGGATCCCCTCCACCTGGTCCCCGGGGTCATCGAGCTGGCCCCGCCGACTCGCGTGCCTCAGCGGTTCTCGAGCCCCGACCTCGAGCTGAGCTTCGACGACGGGTCGCGGCACGTCGTCAGGGGCGTCGTCATCGTGGGGCGGGCCCCGCAGGTGCAGTCCAGGGGGCAGCGGCCGGTCGCGGTCCCCGACTTCTCCCGCAGCCTGGCCCCCACGCACGTGCGCCTCGAGCCGAACTTCGACGGCGTGCTCGTGACCGACCTCGGCAGCGTCGGGGGCACGTGGGCGTTCGCCGGCGGCGACCCGAGGCGGCTCCAGCCCGAGACCGCCGTCACCGTTCCCTTCGGCACCGTGCTGGCGCTCGGGTCGCGACGCGTCCGCCTCGGACGCCCCGGCGCGGTCCCCGTCGGCGCGGCGTCTGCTGGCGCTGCGCGTCTCGGGGCGGGGGTGGCCCAGTGAGCGAGGCGGATCGCACCCTCATCGACACGACTCGCGCTCACCGCGAGCGGATGCTCGGCGCGCTCGCCCACGGCCCGCAGGCCACGCGTCGGGTCGTGAACACCAACGTCGGCCGCATGCTCGGCTCGGTCATCCTCGGTGCCGTGATCTGCTGCGCGTGCCTCGGGACGAGCTTCGTCGTCAACCTGCTCGAGGACCGCAAGCAGCAGGAGGCGATCTCCGCGTTCCAGGCCGCCGCGGCCGCGAACCCCGTGCAGCCTGGCGGCACCGTGGTGAAGGACGAGGCGACCGGCTTCCTGCTCGACCAGGCGACCGGCCAGTACACGGACCCGCGCACGGGCTTCGTCGTCGACCCCGAAACGGGATACGCCACCGACCCGGACGGCAAGCTCATCGACACGAGGATCGGCTGGTACATCGACCCGGCCACGGGCTTCTACACGAACCCGACGAGCGGCATCACGATCGACCCGCAGACGCTGACGGTCGTCGAATGAGCATCCACACCACTGCCCGCGGTACCCGCGCCGGCCGCCTGAACCATGAGGAGCACTGAGTGTCGTACACGCGACTCACCGTCATCGGCACCGAGCGGAAGGCCGAGCTGGCCCTCCCGAACGGCGAGCCGGTCGGGGCGCTGCTGCCCCACGTGCTCGAACTCCTTGAGGAGAAGCCGCGCGGGGGCGACGTGCTGACCTTGACGACGCTTACGGGCGCCTCCCTGGACTTCGACGCGAGCCTCGAGGACCAGGGGGTGCGGCCGGGCGCGATGCTGCGCGTCACGTCGGCCGACGACGCCCCGCAGGCTCCAGAGGTCATCGACATCACCGACGCCATCACCGAGGTGGGCGCCGCGAGGCGCGACGCGTGGACTGCCGGGCACACGCGGACGACGCTCGCCGTCGCTGCGGGTGTCGTCGCTGCGGGGGCAGGTATGTGGGCGATGGGCGCGCTCGCCCTTCCCTCGCAGTGGATGCTCGTGGCCGTTGCGTCGTTCGCCGCGGGCGGTGCCGGGCTGGCTCGGTCGGGCCAGCGCGTGGCTGCTGTCGCCCTCGCGAGCGCGGCGCTCGGACTGGCGGTGCCGGCATCGTTCGGGCTCGCCGCTGAGGTCGGTGCCGCAGCCGGCGCCGGAGCTGTCGGCTCGGCCTGGTGGGCGCTGCTGCCGACCGCGGTGCTCGTCGTCTCGATGGCCGCGTGGTTCGTGCTCGGGGTCGTCTGGGGTGTCGGGTTCCAGCGCAGCTCCGCGAGATACGGGGCCGCGGTCGGCCTGCTGACGAGCAGCATCCTCTTCTTCCTCGGCCTCGCGGGCTTCGACCGCGGCGGCGTCGCGGTCATCGCGGCGGTGCTCAGCGTGGCCGCCCTCGGCGTGCTGCCTGGAGCGGCGCTCTCGCTCAGCGGGCTGACCTCCTACGACGACCGCATCATGCGCGGCGACCGGGCCTCGACGCGCGAGGTCCGCGCCGCGATCGCCGAGTCGTTCGCGCAGCTCACCTGGACGGTCATCGCCGTCTCCGTGGTCGCGCTCCTCTCGTTCACCGAGCTGCTGCTCTCGCAGGACCCGTGGCGACAGGGGCTCGCGGCAGCCCTCGCCCTCGTCGCGCTCCTGCGGATGCGCACGTTCCCGCTCGTCCCGCCCCGCCTCGCGCTCCTCGCCGCCGCCGTCGTGCCTGCCGCCCTGTGGCTGCTGTCGACGTCCCTCGTCGGCACCGGAGAGAAGGCCCTCATCGCTGGCGTCGTCGCGCTGGCGGCCGTCGCCGTCGCGGCCTGGCACCCGAGCGAGGTCGTCGCAGCGAAGCTGCGGAGATGGGCCGACATCGTCGAGCTCCTCGTGGTGCTCACGGTCGTGCCGCTTGCGCTCGGCTCGTTCGGCATCTTCGCCGACCTCCTCGAGGCGTTCCGTTGATCCGCCTGGTCGACGTCGCGCGCACGCTCACGGCCCGAGGGGCCGCCGAGCTGCAGGAGCTGCGCGAGCGAGCGACCGTCCCGCTCGCGCTGCGCAGGCGGATCGGCGTCGCATCCCTCGCCACGGGTGCCGGATGCACGACGATCGCGGTGGAGCTCGCCAGGTTCCTCGCGGGGGTGCGCGGCGACCGGGTGCGCTTCGTGAACGCCCAGGGCCCGAGCCCTCGACCCGCGCGCGGGTTCGGGGCCGCGGGCACGGGCGCAGCCGGCGTCGAGACGCTCGAGCTCGCGCCGACTCAGTGGCCGGCCGACGTCGAGGCGTGGTGGCGACTGCACCGCGCGTCGAGCGACCGGTACGACCTCACGGTGACGGACTGGGGCGCGACGCCGCTCGCGCGCCTCCGCGACCTCGCCGAGCACTCGCACGTGCTGTGCCTCGTGACGCCGGCCGACCGGGCGAGCGTGCAGCAGGCACTCGACGTTGCCGCGGCTGTCGGGGAGCGCACCCGGGTCGTGATCGTCGCCGTCGACGTGGGGCGCGTCGCGGGCCTCGCGACCGAGCTGCTCGTCGGGCGGCTCCCCTTCCCGTCGGTGCTGGTGCGTCACGACAGAGGGCTGGGCCACGGCGAGTCGCGAGGCCTCGACGGTGTGCGGATGCTGCGCCTCGGAGCGCGCGTCATCGATGCGGCTGCGGGCATCCCCGGCCCGCCCGTGCCGGTGCCCGTTCCCGTCAGGGACTCGGCGCCCACGTTCGGCGTTGCTCCTGCCTCTGCAGCGGCTTCTGCGCCGGCGTCGCTCGGGGGTGCGACCGGAGCTCTCGCTCGCGTCCCGGCCGCTGCTGCAGCCTCTGCGCCTGCGCGCGCGCAGGCTCCCGCCTCTGCGCAGGCGCCCGCCCGTGCCTACCCGCCCGCGACAGCCGTTGCCCCCGCGCAAGCACCTGCCTTCCCGCCCGCGCAGGCCCTCGCCTCAGCAGCGCAGACCCCCGCCGCACCGCGGCCGCCAGTCTTCCCTCCGGCCCCGGCCCCGGCTCCGGCTCCCGCCCCGGCTCCTGGTGGCCCAGCCGGCGGCACGCCCCCGGCTCACACACGCACCCCAGAGCGCCGCGCGGCCCGCGCCGACCGCCCGACACCCGACACGCAGCAGCCAGGAGCGCACCAGTGAGCATCCGCGACGCGCACCGGCCCACCCGCACCGTCTTCCCGGCGCCGAGACCCGAGCCGCGGCAGCTCGCCTCCCCGCCGACGCTGAGCGACGAGGCGAGCGCGACCCCGTTCCAGTTCCTGCTGCCGGTCGTCGGCGCGCTGACGTCGGTCACGATGATGGTGGTCATGCGGAACGGGCAGCCGCTGTTCCTCTTCATCGCCGGCATCGTGTTCGTCGTCGCGATCGTCTCCGGCGTGGGCTTCGCTATCTCGGCGCGCGGGCGCGCGGGACGGGCGCTTCGGATCCGCCGCAAGCGCTACCTCGACTACCTCGAGCGGCAGCGAGCCGAGCTGCGGGAGGAAGCCACCGCCGCAGCCGGGGCCGCACGGCTCGTGCACCCGGATCGGACGGGGCTCGCGTCGCTCGTGCACGACCCCGCGCGCCTCTGGGACCGGCGTCGAGGCGACCCCGACCACCTGCACGCCCGCGTCGGCGCCGCGACCGTGCCGTGGTTCCAGCTGGGCGTCTCCGCCGAGGACTCCCCGACGGAACCCGCCGACCCCATCCTGCTGCGCGAGGCCCAGCTGCTCGCGGAGACGCACGCCGAGATCCCCGGCATGCCCGCGATCGCCGAGCTGCGGGGCGCATCCGTCGTCGCCATCATCGGGCCCCGCGAGCGCACCGTGCCCCTCGCGCGCGGCCTCGTCGCGCAGCTCGCAAGCCACCAGCTGCCGGACGACGTGCAGCTCGCCGCGACCTTCGCCGCCGACCGCGGCGACGACTGGCGGGGCTTCGACCTGCTGCCGCACGCCCAGAACCCGAGGCTCTTCGACGGCCCGGTGCCCGCGCGCCGGGTCGCGCCCGACCTGCGGCAGCTCGCGTCCGTCATCGGCAGCGAGCTCCTCGATCGCACGCAGACCGCGGCAGCCGCGAGACGACGCGGCGGCAAGGCGACGACGCTGTCGAGCCTCGTCGTCGTCGACGACCGCCACGGCGAGCCGGCCCGTGCACTCCAGCTGCCAGACCGCAGCTACACCCCGAGCGAGATCGGCCTGACCGTCATCCACCTCATCGACACTCGGCTCCACGAGCCGGACGACGTCGACGTGCGCATCGAGCTCGACGCGGCCGGCGGCGCCACGATCACGCACGGCGCGGGCGGCAGCGAGCAGCGCACGCTCGGCTTCGAGCCCGACGAGCTGAGCTCGACCTCGTTCGAGGGCCTCGCGCGGGCGCTCGCCGCCAAGCGCACCTTCGCCGCCGCAGGGGCCAGGGACGACCAGGGGCCCGCGGCGGACATCGCCGAGATCCTCGGCGTGCCCCTCGACAAGCCCGTCGCCCTCGAGCGGGCCTGGGCACCACGCCAGCCCGCCGAGTTCCTGCGCGTCGCGTTCGGCGTCAACGACCAGGGTCGCCCAGTGCACCTCGACCTCAAGGAGAGCGCCCAGCAGGGCATGGGCCCGCACGGCATCTGCATCGGCGCCACCGGATCCGGCAAATCCGAGATGCTGCGCACCCTCATCCTGTCGCTCGCCGTCTCGCACCCGCCGGAAGACCTCGCGATGATCCTCGTCGACTACAAGGGCGGCGCCGCGTTCGCGCCCTTCGAGGGCCTGCCCCACCTCGCCGGTCTCATCGACAACCTCGCGGACGACCCGCAGCTCACCGTGCGCGCGAAGGCCTCGCTCCAGGGCGAGGTGGTGCGTCGCCAGCAGCTGCTGAAAGCCGCCGACTCGTCGCCGTCGATCTCCCACTACCGCGAGCTGCGGCGCACTCGGCCCGAGCTCGCGCCGATGCCGCACCTCTTCGTCGTCATCGACGAGTTCGGCGAGCTGCTCACCGCGGAGCCCGACTTCATCGACCTGTTCCTGCAGATCGGTCGCATCGGCCGCTCCATCGGCGTGCACCTGCTGCTCTCGAGCCAGCGCATCGAGGGCGGCAAGCTGCGAGGACTCGACACCTACCTCTCCTACCGGCTCGGGCTCCGCACGTTCAGCGAAGCGGAATCGCAGGTGGTCCTCGGCTCGGGCGACGCCTTCCACCTCCCGCCCATCCCCGGCTACGGCTACCTGAAGGTCGACACGAGCGTCTACCAGCGCTTCCACGCGGGCTTCGTGTCCGGCCCGGTCGATGAGATCGCCGAGGCTCGCCCTGCCACCGACGACGAGCATCCCCTCATCGTCGAGATCCCCACCTACAACGGTATCGAGAGTGGTGGCGACCCGGACATGCCGCTCGTATTGCGCGCGCCCGAGACCCGCCGCACCCTGATCGACGACCTCGTCTCCCAGCTCGACCGACCCCAGAAGGTGAGGCCCGTCTGGCTCCCACCCCTCGCCGAGCGAATCTCACTCGGCGAGGCGTTCGCGGCGGGCGCGCTCGGACCCGCCAGCTCCGACGCCGGTGCGGGGAACTCGAGCAGCGTCGTCCTGCCGGAGGAGGGCCACCCGCTTCGCTTCGTCATCGGCGTCGAAGACGAACCCGCGAACCAGCGGCAGGAACCGTGGATGCTCGACCTCACCAAGTCGGGCGGTCACGTCGCGATCATCGGCGGTCCGCAGTCCGGCCGCAGCACCGGCCTGCGCACGATCGCCGCCTCGCTCGCCCTCAGCGCAGCGCCCGGCGCCGTCGGCATCTACGGAATGGACCTCACGGGCGGCGGCCTCCGACGGCTCGAGGCCTTCCCGCACGTCGGCGGCGTCGCCGCGCGCGGCGACGACTCGAAGCTCGTGCGACTCGTCGAGGAGCTCACCGCCATGCTGCGGATGCGCGAAGAGCTTTTCAAACGCCACAGCATCGACAGCACCGCCCAGCTGCGAGCCATGCACGCCGCCGGGAAGCTCCCGGAGCTGCCGACGGCCGACATCGTGCTGCTCGTCGACGGCTACGGGGCGCTCCGACAGGACTTCGAACACCTCGACGGCCCCTTCACGAAGCTCATGCTGCAGGCGGCGAGCTACGGCATCCACCTCGTGGTGACGCTCGGCCGCTGGAGCGAGCTGCGCATGGCGCACCAATCGCTGTTCGGCACTCGCATCGAGCTGCGCCTGAATGACCCCGCCGACTCCGCCATCGATCGCAAGCTGGCGAAGTCGGTGCCGCCAGACTCCCGCGGTCGCGCCCTCACCGACGCGAAGACACTCGCACAGTTCGCGCTGCCCACCCTCGAGGCCGTCGACCCAGACCAGGTCGGCGAAGCCCTCCAGGAGCTCGCCGCTCGCGCCGCCGACTCCTGGAGCGGACCCGCGGCGGCACCCATCCGCCTCCTCCCGAACGTCATCGACGCGGCGAGCCTCCCGGACGCCGCTGACGAACCGGAGGCCATCCCCCTCGGCCTTCGTCAAGACACGATGGACTCGGCGCTCTGGGACTTCCTCGACGCCGACCAGCACCTCGTCGTGCTCGGCGACGCGAAGAGTGGCAAGTCCACGGCGCTTCGCGTCATCGCGAAGGGCCTCGTCGAGCGCTTCACGCCGGACGAGCTCGCGATCGCGGTCGTCGACCCCCGCGGCAAGGTTCCCGGGGTCATCCCGGAGGCGTACCTGGCAGCGCACGCGAAGTCGGCGGCGCAGGCGAGCGGCCTCGCCGCATCCATCGCGAGCGAGCTCGCCGAGCGGCCCGGCCGCACGGGCGAGCAGCTCCGCAAGACACCGCGGGTTGTGCTCCTCGTCGACGACTACGACATCGTCGCGGCCGGCGGCACCGACCCGCTCGGGGCGCTCGTGCCGCACCTGCCCGCCGCGCGCGACCTGGGCATCCACATCGTCGTCACGCGACCCGTCGCAGGGTCGACCAGAGCCATGTACGCGCCGTTCCTGCAGAGCACCCGCGACACGGGCGGGGCGCTGCTGCTGCTCTCGGGCGACCGGAGCGAAGGGCAGATCGCGCCGCGCCTCTACGCCGAGCGGATGCCTGCCGGCCGAGGCAAGTACGTCCGTCGCGGTGAAGCCCCGGCCGTCGTGCAGTTGGCGAACCTCCCGGAGAACAACTGAACCGCCTCCCGTCGCGTGCGGTCAGCGGGTCGTGAGCTGCTGAAACTCCGGGTGCTTGCGGATGAACGCGGCCACGTACGGGCACTGGGGCACGATCGTGAGGGCGGTCTGCTCGCCGAGGGTCGTGAGCGCCGCATCCGTCAACACGGCCGCGAGGCCCTGCCCCTGGTAGGCGGGGTCCACGACCGTGTGGTCGATGACGATCGCGTCGGGCGTGGCGACGTAGCTCAGGAAGCCGAGTTCATTGCCATCGTCGTCGGTAAGGGCGAAACGCGATCGATCCTGCTGGTGCTGCACGGTGTTTGACATGCGCCGAGGGTACGCCGTGATGCCCCCGATCAGCTCAGCATCCACCCCTCGCCGTGGATGACCGGATGCGCGCCGCTCGGCCAGCCCCGAAGCCCGGCACCCGGGCTTGTGCGAGGGTTGTGCGGTGACCGAGGAGCAGCTCAACCCATCGCCGGACGACCAGGGGCGCCGCGCCGAGCGCGCCGGGCGCACGAAACGGCGGGCCTCGGCGAGAGTGCGCCGGAACCGCCGAATCGCCGCCGCCGGGCTGGCGGTGGTTGTGCTGTTGGGGGGCGGCTTCGTCTACTGGGCGGTCACCGCCGCCTCGAACGGCGACGCGAACGTGCCGACGATCGCATCCACGTCAACCCCGACCACGACCCCGACGCCCACCGAGACGGGCACCGCGACCCCGGCCCCCACCCAAGAGCAGACGCCCACGGCCGAGCCGACGCCGACTGAGACGCAGCCGCCGGCCGCGGCGCTCAACACCTCTGATCCGAACAGCATCACCGTGCTCGTGAACAAGCAGACCCCGCTCACGCCTGCGGACTACGCGCCGGCCGACCTCGTCGCCATGTCCGACATCGGAGTCCCATCGGCCAACGGCCACTCGCTGCGCGCCGAGGCGGCGACCGCCGTGCAGACAATGTTTGCCGCCGCCAGCGCAGAGGCGGGGCTTACGCTCGACATGACCAGCGGGTACCGCGGGTACGGGCTACAGACCGAGCTGTACACCGGCTACGTCGCCGACCTCGGGCAGGAAGCGGCCGACCTGACCTCAGCCCGACCCGGCTACAGCGAACACCAAACGGGGCTCGCGGCCGACATCTCCTCCCAGGGGGAGGGTTGCGTGCTCGAGCAGTGCTTCTCGACCACGGCGGGAGGGCAGTGGCTGGCCGCCAACGCCCACCGGTTCGGGTTCATCCTGCGCTACCCCGACGGTGGCACCGCCACCACCGGGTACGAATTCGAGCCATGGCACTACCGCTACGTGGGCACGGAGACGTCAGCCGCGATGCACGCGGCCGGCATCACCACCTACGAGCAATTCCTCGGCGCTCCCGCGGCGCCGGGGTACTGAAGAGGCGAGGCTCGGTAGAGTTCTGCCAGAGCTTCGAACGCAGAAGCACTCCAAGACCAGGAGGTCGAGATGGCAACGTGCCCCACGTGTGGTGCCGAAGCGCAGGTCGGACAGAGATTCTGTGCCGAATGCGGTACCAAGCTGACGGTCGCGCGACCTCGCGCCGCTGAGGGCGACGGCAGCAATGTGGCGCCGCGCCGACCAGCCGACATCGGCGCTGGCGGGTTCCGCTGGAACGCCTCAGCACCGACCCCGCCCGCCGAGGTCGTCGGTCGCGCCCGCGAGGAAGCTCAGCAGCAGGCAGCGCCGAGCGACGGCGACGACTTCTTCGCCAGGTACCGACCGAAGGCCGCGTCGCCGAGCGCACCAGAGGCCGACGAGGCAGGCGAGGCGGAGGAGCAGGCAGCGCCGGAGCCCCAGTCGTACCTTCGTTCCCGGCGCCGGTTCAACCCGGACCTGCGGGCGACGGGTGAGCGCGACATCATCGCCCAGCAGCCGCCCGTCATCCCCACCCCGGCGAGGCCACGCGCGCCCGAGGCACCCGCGGCTTCGCAGACACCCCTTGATGAGCCTACGGCGGCGCGCACCGAGGAACCTGCCGAGGCTCCAGCGGATGCGCCGGCTGCGAAGACCCCGTCGGCCCCTGCTCGCGACGCGTTTGTGTTCGAGCCGCCGACGACCGAGTTCGACGTGCTGCCGATGAACACGCCACCCGCGCGTGCCGCGGAGCAGGCTCCGGCCGTTCCGCAAGACGAGCAACGAGGGCAGGTGCCCAGCTGGTTCTCCGAGCTCGAAGGCAGCGGCGACCCCGCACCCGCAGACTCCGCACCCGCCGATCCCGCACCCGCAGCGTCTGCTCCGTCGGCGCCCGCTCCCTCGGCGCCCGCCGGTGCGCCTCTGCAGTTCGGTCGGCCTCCCGAGCGAGCCGACGCGGCCCTTGCAGCGGCCGCGCAGGCAACGCCCCCGAGCGAGCCGTCCGTGGAGCGTCCTGCCGAGGTGCCGCCGCGCATGGCCGACGACGCGCCACGCATCCCGTCGTTCCGCGCCGAGCCACCGGCCGCGCCGACACCCCGCGTTGTGCCCTCCCCACCGCCGATGCCCGCGACGGGCGACCCGTTCCGCGGTGCCTCCGCGGCTCCCGTCTTCCCGAGCGGACCCGCCGTGGTGCCAGGGGAGCCCCCTCGCGCTGCTCCTGCGGCGTCGAGCGCCTTCGACGAACTGCTGGCCGGTGAGCGCAGCGACGGCAGCGTCCTCGACGACTCGGATCGCCCGATCGTGTCGCGCGACTTCGAGCAGACCGGAATCGTGCCGCTTCCCTCGCGCAAGCGGGAGAGCTTCGGCGAAGCGCAGGACTCCCAGCGGCAGGATGCGGCTGAGCTGTTCGGCGCGGCCGCTGCGCCCGCGGACCCCGCCGCCCAGGCTGGTCCCGCCCCTCGCTTGCCGCAGGCATCGAGCGAGACCCCGGCCGAACCCGCGACTCGCGCGCTGCCGAGGCAAAACACAGGCCCCGCCTTCGACGAAGGCCAGCGGTTCGACGAGGCCCCCTCGGGCGTCGCGGGCGCTCCTGGCTTCGCGGGCGCTGCCGGTGCGGCGGGTGTCGCGTCCGGGCCGGCAGATCAGGCCTTCTCGACGCCGACCGGACCGAAGTCTCCGCGGCGCGAGCAGGACCCCGCCCGTGAGCTGCTCTCGAGCTGGTTCGACGAGGACGACGCCGACGAGCAGCCCGCAGCGGCAGCATCCGGCAACGCCCGCACCCCGCGCGGCCCTGCGCCCGCCGCTGGGGCGCCCCGGATGCAGACCGGCGCTGCGCCGAGGACCACCGCGTCCGGCGTCGGAGCCTCGGACGAACCAGACCTCGAACCCTCAGACCGCAACCCCTTCGACCGGGTTGGGGCGGCACTTGGCGGTGGCAGCGGCGGTGGCGGCGGACGTGTGGGCGCCGCGGTTCGCGGCCTCGACAACCGCAACCGTCGCCGCCTCGGCGTCATCGCGCTGTCGGTTGTCGGCTCCATTCTGCTGATCATCTCGGCGATCATGATCGGTAACGTCGTTGGCGCCAACCGGGACGACCCGGTGGCCGACGGTGAGCCCGCCGCGAGCGAGACGGCCGCCGAGCAGAGCCCCACGGAAGAACCGGCACCGCCTGCCGGACCTGCCGCGGTCGCCGACCCCAACTTCGCGCCGGTCACCTTCGCCAGCGAGACCGGCAACATCCGTTGCGAGATCACGCCGGAGACCGGAGTCGCCTGCCAGCAGTACACCGTGAACTTCGAGGTGCCGGAGCAAGTTTGCGAAGCCGGCGCGACCGGGGTCGTCGTTGGCATCGACTCCAACGGCTACACGTTCCCGTGCCTCACCGAGGACATCCCGCTCGAGGGCGCCGTCATCCAGCCCTACAACTCGCCCGTCGTGCTCGGGGAGTTCGTGTGCGAGATCACCTTCGAAACCGGCGTGACGTGCTTCAACGCATCTGGTGACATCGTGAGCGTCGAGTACTCGGCGGGTGTCGGGCAGGCCGGCCGCCTCAGCGCCACCAACCCCACGCCCGGCGAAGGGCAGTAGCCGAGCTCGCCACCGTCGCAGAGCACCGCCCCCCATCGCCACCCGGCGGCGGGGCGGTGCTCTGTTCGTGGTCGAGATCGAGGTGGTGGCAGGGGCACGGTCGGTGGCTGACGATGTCCGCCAAGTTGCTCGATGATTCCCGCCAGGCGCACCCGGCGCGAGACCCGCCAGGTAGCGTCGCCGTGGCTCGTCGTCGGTTCGTCGACCTGCACGCAGGTCGCGAGTGGTGCTCGGCGTCCCGGACAGGTTCCCACGCTGTTCGCCCGATTCTGGCCGGTTCGGTCCGTTTCGGTGTGGGCTCGCGCTGGTCGGGCGGAACTGAAAGTCGCGCTGTGACTCTCGCCGAGATCGAACTGACCATCGCTGATCGAACTCCCCCCGAATGGAGCAAGGCATGTCAGACCTGTCTGCAGGAGCTGCCCGCACGACCCCCACCCGCCGTGCCGTGGTCGCCGGAGCGGCCTGGTCGCTGCCCGTCATCGCCGCGGCCGCGAGCACCCCCCTGGCGTCCGCGTCCGGCTGCGTCTCGCAGGCCCCGCTGAACACCGTGAACGCGACCTACACGCGCGTCAGCACGGGTGCTGGCCGCTTCGAGTGGACTGACGTCTTCACGTCGGGAGACCGGCTGCGCTTGAACGTGGCGGCGACGAAGATCGGCACCGGCGCCGGCAGCATCAACGCCGCGAACCTGACCCTCGACACCGCGCCTTCCGGATCGACCTACGGCCTGGTGCCGGGCGCGACGTCTGCGCTCCGGTTCGCCGTGAACACCGGCGACGTGTGGCTTGAGATCCAGTACTACTTCTCGTTCACGTACGCGGCGAACGGCACCACGTACGCGCCGTACTCGGGGGTCTCGGACGCTGCGTTCTCCGTGGTGGACATCGATGGCCAATACCCCAGTGACGGCAGTGGCCTCGGGGCTGAGCGCGTCTTCTTCAACGGCGGCAGCGGCACGGTGCAGGACTCCGGGTATCTGGCGGGGAACGGGTCGACCGCGGCCTGGGCGAGGCGAGCGAACAGCGTGCCGAACACGTTCGGCGTCGACACGTTCACGCAGAACCACGGCAACGTGAATCTCACCGCCGGGGGCTCGCAGTGGACGGTCACCTTCCGGTCGAACAAGGTCGGCCTCGGAAGCGGGCAGGCCCAA
Source organism: Pseudoclavibacter helvolus (assembly GCF_049707175.1). Lineage (GTDB taxonomy): Bacteria > Actinomycetota > Actinomycetes > Actinomycetales > Microbacteriaceae > Pseudoclavibacter > Pseudoclavibacter helvolus_A. The sequence goes on from NZ_JBNAFM010000025.1 coordinate 24,936, forward strand.
TACAACATCTGGATGACGCCGGTGTCGTTCGAGGCCACGAACCCTGCACCCTGCTGAGACGGCGTCGGCCCCGAGCGTGAATCGCTCGGGGCCGACGTGGTCTGCTGCGCAGGGCTGTCAGGAACCTAGCGCGGCGTCGACGATGGCCTTGGCTTCGGCCTGCACGAGCTTGAGGTGCTCTGGGCCCTTGAACGACTCGGCGTAGATCTTGTAGACATCTTCCGTGCCGGACGGGCGGGCCGCGAACCACGCGTTCTCCGTCGTGACTTTGACTCCGCCGATCGCGGCACCGTTGCCTGGTGCGTGGCTCAGGCGTGCTGTGATGGGGTCGCCCGCGACCTCGACTGCGGTGATCGCGTCGCCGTCGAGCTTGCCGAGAATGGCTTTCTGGGCCGGGGAAGCTGGGGCGTCGACGCGCTCGTATGCGGGCCGGCCGAACTCGGCGACGAGCTCCTCGTAGCGCTGTGACGGGGTCTTGCCGGTGACGGCGATGATTTCTGCGGCCAGGAGGGCGAGCAGGATGCCGTCTTTGTCAGTTGTCCAGACGGTGCCGTCCTTGCGCAGGAACGAGGCCCCGGCCGACTCCTCGCCGCCGAAGACAATCGACCCGTCGATGAGTCCGGGGACGAACCACTTGAAGCCGACCGGCACTTCGACGAGCGTGCGGCCCAGCGAGGCGGCGACGAAGTCGATCATCGTGCTCGACACGAGCGTTTTTCCGATGCCAGCGGTTGCTGACCACTCCGGGCGGTTCGCGCACAGGTAGTCGATGGCCACCGCGAGGTAGTGATTGGGGTTCATGAGCCCCGCGTCGGGGGTGACGATGCCGTGGCGGTCTGCGTCGGCGTCGTTGCCCGTGAGGATGTCGAAGTCGTGGCGGCGGGCCAGGACGGAGGCCATGGCCGACTGCGACGACGGGTCCATGCGAATCTTGCCGTCCCAGTCGAGCGTCATGAACGGCCAGCGCGCATCGACGTCCGGGTTCACGACGGTCAGATCGAGGCCGTACTCGTCGGCGATGGCCTGCCAGTAGCGCACGCTGGCGCCACCCAGCGGGTCGGCGCCGATGCGTACACCCTCGCGCTTGATGGCGTCGACGTCGATGATGTTCTTCAGGTCGCGCACGTAGTCGCCCTTGAAGTCGTGTCGGCCCACGTTGCTTGCGTCGGGGGTGCCGCGCTTGACGCCCGCGAGTCCAGCCTCGATGAGCTCGTTGGCGCGGTTCGCGATCCACCCGGTGGCGTCGCTGTCGGCGGGGCCGCCGTGTGGCGGGTTGTACTTGAAGCCGCCGTCCTGCGGCGGGTTGTGGCTCGGGGTGACGACGATACCGTCGGCTTGCTCGGTGTTGGCGGGGTCGGCGTTGTAGCGGATGATCGCGTGCGACAGCGCCGGGGTCGGCACCCATTCGTCGTCGAGGTCTGCGAGCACGGTGACCCCGTTGCCGACGAGGACCTCGAGGGCGCTTCGCTCGGCGGGCTCGCTGAGGCCATGCGTGTCGCGCCCGATGAAGAGCGGCCCGGTGATGCCCTGTGCCGCGCGGTACTCGACGATCGCCTGCGTGATGGCGAGAATGTGCGTCTCGTTGAACGAGGAGTTGAGGCTTGAGCCGCGGTGGCCGCTCGTGCCGAATGCGACGCGTTGCGTCGAGACGGTGGGGTCGGGGATCTTCTCGGCGTACGCAGCGATGAGTGCGTCGAGATCGATGAGGTCAGATTCAAGGGCGAGGCTGCCAGCGCGATCGTGCATGTCCACAGTCTGGCACCGCGAGGTGCCCCGTGGGCAGAACTCATGCATCGGCATAGGTCGGGCGTCGGCATAGGCTGATCTCCATGACCGATGCCACCGCGATGCCAGACGAGCGAGAGACGTACTCCTACCTCGGGCCGGCCGGCACCTTCACTGAGGCGGCGCTCCGCCAGGTCGAGGCCGCTGAGGGGCAGATCTGGCGGCCGGTCAGCAACGTTGGAGAGGCTCTCGCCGATGTCACCTCCGGCCGTAGCGTCGCGGCGATGATCGCGATCGAGAACAGCATCGAGGGTGGCGTCACCGCATCGCAGGATGCGCTCGCCACGATTCCCGGGCTCCGCATCGCGGGCGAGTACGAGGTGTCGATCTCGTTCAGCCTGGTGGTGCGGCCGGGTACGCGGCTCGAGGACGTGCGCACCGTCTCGGCGCATCCGGTCGCCTACGGCCAGTGCCGCCGATGGCTGCACCTCAACATTCCCGGCCACGAGCACGTGGCGGCGAACTCCAACATCTCGAGCGTCAACGCGCTGCTTGATGAGCGCGGCGAGGTCGACGCGGCGATCGCGCCCAATGGCGTCGAGCACCGCTTCGACGTCGCCGTGCTCGGCGAGGGCATCCAGGACAACAAGACGGCGCGCACGCGCTTTGCGCTTGTGAGCCTGAACCGCGAGCTGCCGGCCCGGACCGGCGCCGACAAGACGAGCCTCATCGTCGAGCTTCCTGAGGAGTTCCCCGGCTCGCTGATGGTCATGCTCGAGCAGTTCGCGACTCGGGGCGTGAACCTCTCGATGATCACATCTCGTCCGTTGCCGGACCGCATCGGCTCGTACCGGTTCGTGCTCGATCTCGACGGCCACATCGACGACGCGCGTGTGGCTGATGCGTTGCTCGGCCTTCGCCGGTTTAGTCCGCACGTCATCTTCCTCGGCTCGTACCCGCGGGCCGACCGAAAGCCGGTCGTGGTCGACGCTCGGTGGGGCGACCAGCACTTCAACGAGGCGGCCGACTGGCTGCGCTCGCTTCGCGACTGACTTGCGCACCGACGGCTCACCCCTCGCCTGACTCGAGCAGGCTCGCACCGAGGCGTCGAGCACTGTCGACCGTGATGTCGAGGAGGGGGCCGTCTCGCAGCAGGAGCGTGAGCCAGGGCAGCTGCTCGCGGCCCTCCTGATGCTGGACGAGAAAGAGCGTCTCTACCGCGTCGGCGTGCCGGGCGGTGCCACCAGGGTTGGTGGCGCTGACTGGGCTGGCGGTGGGTGCCCGCGCGACCACTGAGACCTCCCTGCTGGGCCCATAGTGCAGCGTGTCGTCGTCGTCGAAGTGCAGAGCGATGCACCATCTTGGACAGGTGGGCGGGCCGGAACGTGTGATCATGCGTCGGTCTCTCTTGGAGGCGCGTGCGTTCGACTTTCCCGGTCCGGCACAGCCGGGGCAGCGTCGCACGCGGCGGTTGTTGTGTGTTTCGAAACGGTAGGTCTGACCACCGACATTTCGCATCGACAGCTGACACGATGCATCCGAACCGCACGTACTCGACGCGAGTAGCGCACATCCGTGCCACGCGCCAGGGGGAGAAGTCCCCGCGAAGTGCCCCTTGCAAAAGGTCACGTTCCTGTTACGTTGGACAAGCACTTTGCTGATTCCCACCTGCTCGTGCTACCAGACAGGCTCTGGCGGCGCGCACTCGGTGGGGTGGCGGAAAACCGTTCGGCGTCGCGATGCGAGGATGCTCGGCCGGTTCACCGGCTGCCCCTCGCGCGCAGCGCCTCGCAGTACTGAGACGATCTCTACCAACGAAGGGGCCCACGCTTGAAGAAGCAGCTCGAACAGCTTGAGTCGGAGGCGGGCTCGCGCTCGAAGTCGACTCGCGGCAGCGTCCGCAAGACGCTCGCATCCATCGGCATCGTCGGCGGACTCGTCGCTCTCTCCGCCGGCCTCGGCTCGGCCCCTGCGCTCGCAGACACCCCGGGCGACGACCTCACCGGCTCGCGCACCGAGCCAGTTGCGGCTCCCTCCCGCCACGGCGACGACACCCGGTCGCTCAAGCGCTCGACCGAGCCCGTGCGCAACTACGTCATCCAGCCGGGCGCAGAGCTCCCCGCTGGTGCGACGCCCGACGAGGTCGCCATCTGGGAGACCTACGTCAAGATCGCGACGCCCGAGTTCATCGGCCAGCACATGTCGACCTACGAGACGTACACCAACTCGAGCAGCAACACTGCGGCTTCGGTGAACCAGGACCCGGCTGACCCGTCCAAGTGGCAGCTCAAGGTCAACCTCGCCTGGGCTGAGGACGAGGCCATCCTCACCGAGACGCTCATCCACGAGTTCGCCCACGTGCTCTCGCTCAACACCACCGAGGTCGACCTCACGTACGCATCGTGCGAGAAGCTCGAGCTCTGGGAAGGCTGCCCGCAGCCTGACTCGCAGATCCTCGCCTTCTACGAGAACTTCTGGGAGCCCTACGGCGACGCGGCACCCCCGCAGGACAACTACGACTGGAACGTCGCGAACGCCTGGTTCGCCACGCACGAGTCGGACTACGTCAGCAACTACGCGGCGATGAACATCGTTGAGGACTACGCCGAGACCTGGGCGGCCTTCGTCGTGACCGACGTGCAGCCGATCGGTGACACAGTGCTCGCCGACAAGTTCGAGTTCCTGTGGACCAACGCAGAGCAGCTCGAGCTTCGCAAGAACATCCGCATCGCGCTCGGCTTCGATGCCGCGCCGACGCCCACGCCCGGCACCACGGTGACCCCGACGGCAACGCCGACTCCGGAGCCGACGGCGACGACCGAGCCGACCGCGACGACGGAGCCGACTGCCACGACGGAGCCCACGGCGACGACCGAGCCGACTGCCACGACGGAGCCGACGGCAACGACGGAGCCGACCGCTACCACGGAGCCGACCGCTACCACGGAGCCGACCGCCACCACGGAGCCGACGGCAACGACGGAGCCGACGGCAACGACCGAGCCCACCGCCACCACGGAGCCGACGGCAACGACCGAGCCCACGGCCACCGCGACGGCAACGCCCGGTGAGACGGTCACGGTGACGCCTTCGCCGACCGCGTCGACGTCGACGTCTGCCACGCCGACCGAGACCGCAGTTGCAGTTGGTGACGACACCCTCGCGACGACGGGTGGCGAGTTCGACTCGGCCCTCGCGTTCGGCATCGCCGGATCGGTGCTGCTTGCAGGCGCCGCGCTGCTCCTGGCTCAGAAGAAGCGCAAGCAGGACGCGTAAGCGCACGCGGTTCCAGCTCGGGTTGAACCCGATCTGAGAGACTGGGCGGCCTACCCCGAACGGGGTGGGCCGCCTTTTCTTATGCGTACGAACTCAGTGCTGTGCCTGAGCGCGCCGCCAACACCGGGAGAATCGACAGCCGTGACGTCTGCCACTCGCCACCGCCTTCACGTTCATGCGCGCGCCTCGGGTCTCCTCCTGGCGGCCGTGCTCGCCGCGCTGGTCCTCCCCTGGGGCGCGATGCCCGCGCAGGCCCACGAGGTCAGCGGCTCTCGCAGCGTCGCCTCGGGCGCGCCGGCCCATTCGGCCGCTTCGGGTTCGACGACCGCGACGACTTCGGGCGGCCATGCTGCGCCGAGGAGCACACCCGCGCCGACCGCCGGGCGCAACGTGGATGCCTCTGCGGCGCCGGGTACCACGACGTTGGGCGCCGGCCCGGCCGGAGAGCAGTCCGTTCCGCGGGCGGCGATCGTGACGATCGCGGTGTTGTCGTCCGTGATCGTCGTGCTCCTGCTCGCGTTTGTCATCTGGATGCGCAGGCGGGCTCGCGCGGAAGCCGCCGAGGAGGACGAAAGTTCGGCTTCGAGCTCGTCGTAGCTTCCTCGGGTCGACGTCGAGCTACCCGAGTCGGCGTCGGGTCTCTACCGGGTTCGGCTCGTGGCGACCGGCCGGGCGATGGACCTCGACGAGCCCGACGAGCGTTTCGACTTCTTCATCTGGCCTGTGCCCTCAGAGGAGCCGCGGGAACTGCGGCAGCTGAAGATGCTGGCTTAGCGGGCCGCGGCCTGCTCGGTCCGAGCCTCCTCGGTCCGAGCCTCCTCCTTGAGTGGCCTCGGGGTGTCTTCTTCTGGCGCGAGTCCGAGGCGCCGCGCGAGCGTGCGGAGGCCCTCGTTCTCGGGAATGGGCTTGGGGGTGCGCACGGTGAGGCTGTCCGGTTCGATCCAGATCCGAGCGGCCGTGATCTGGCCTGCCGCGTCGCCGTCGACCTCGAACTCCTCAGGGCCTGAGTCGAGGCGGAAGGTGACCTCCTCAACCTGCGCGTACGTCAGGGCTCGCACGCGCTTGCGTCCCTGGAGCAGAATCCGTCTGCCCACATCGGTGCGGCGCATGATTCCGGACTGCACGACGATGCGTGCGTAGATCTGAAGCCAGCCCAGGAGCCCGTTGGGGCGCATGATGGCGAGGTCGAGACGGCCGTCGTCGATCTCGGCGTCGGGCAGCAGGTGGAGGCCTCCTGGCATGAGCCCGCAGTTCCCGACCATGACGGTTGCGGCGCGCAGGGACCGTGCGTGTGCCTTCCCGTCGACCCGCAGGCGCAGATGGAAGTTCGGGCCGTTCGCGACAGATCGGGCGATGCCGCCCAGGTAGGCGACCCAGCCGACCTTCTTCTTGAGGTCTTCGGAGGTGTTCGCGATCATGCCGGCGTCGACGCCGACACCGCCCATGACGGTGAACGCCATACGCTCGCGGGTCTTGTCTTCTCGTTCGACGGTCGCCCAGCCGAGGTCGATACGCGCATCCACCCCGCCGAAGGCAACTTCCACTGCACGGGCGAGGGTTGTCATGGGCAGGTTCGAGGGCTTCGCGCCGGGCAGCAGCGTGGACGCGTTCTGCACCATTTCGGAGACGGTGTCGGTCACGCCCCCGGCGACCTCGATGCCGATGTTGCGGGCGAGTAGGTTGCCGGTGCCCCCTGGGACGACGCCGAGCGCGACGTCGCCGCCCGCGAGGGTTTCGGCGACGAGCCTGACGGTGCCGTCGCCGCCAGCGGCGATGACCATGGTGGCTCCCGCGGCGACGGCTTCCTTCGTCTGTCCTGCACCCGGGTCGTCGACGGTGGTCTCGAACCAGAGCGGTTCTGGCCAGCCGTAGCGTTCGGCGCTCTCTGCGGCGGCGGCGCGGAGCGCGTCCGTGTCGACCTTCACGGGGTTGACGACGATGGCGGCGAGCTTGTCTGAACCCTGTTGGGCGGTGTGCGGCATGAGGTGAGCTTAAGTCAGTCCTGTTGAGCGTCTGCGGCGAACCGCTCCTCCGCCCGTGGCACCCTCGCCAGCTAGGCTTGGGCTGTGATCGACGCCCAGCTCCTCCGTGACCAGCCCGACCTCCTCAAGCGCTCGCAGCTCTCGCGCGGCAACGACCCGGCGACGGTGGATGCGGCGCTGGAGGCGGATGCGGCTCGCCGGTCGGCGATCGCCGAGTTCGAGCGCCTGCGCGCGGAGCAGAACGCGGCGTCCAAGCTGGTCGCGAAGGCCAGCAAGGAGGAGAAGCCGGCGATCCTCGCGTCGGTCAAGGAGCTCGCGGCGAGCGTGAAGGCGGCGAGCCAGGTGGCGAACGAGGCGAGTGCGGCTGCCGACGAGGCGATCGGGCGCATCCAGAACCTGGTCATCGACGGCGTTCCCTCCGGTGGTGAGGAGAACTTCGAGGTGCTGAAGACGGTGGGCGAGCGCCCGGCGTTCGACTTCGAGCCCCGCGATCACCTCGAGCTGGGCGAGCTACTCGGGGCTATCGACATGCAGCGCGGCGCGAAGGTCTCCGGCGCCCGTTTCTACTTCCTTCGCGGCATCGGCGCCCGCCTTGAGCTGGCGCTCATGTCGTATGCGCTCGACGTCGCGATCCGGAACGGCTTCGTCATGCTCACCACGCCGACGCTCGTGAAGCCCGAGATCATGCGCGGCACGGGCTTCCTCGGTGAGCACGCCGACGAGGTGTACCACCTGCAGGATGACGACCTGTATTTGACCGGTACCAGCGAGGTGGCGCTCGCGGGCTATCACTCCGATGAGATCCTCGACCTCGAGGCGGCGCCGCTGCGTTACGCGGGCTGGTCGACCTGCTACCGCCGTGAGGCTGGCTCGCACGGCAAGGACACGCGCGGCATCATCCGTGTGCACCAGTTCAACAAGCTCGAGATGTTCGTGTACGCGAAGCCGGAGGATGCGGAGGCCGAGCACGAGCGCCTTCTCGGCTGGCAGGAGGAGGTGCTGCAGTCGCTCGGGCTGAGCTACCGCGTCATCGACACCGCGGCGGGTGACCTCGGCTCGTCCGCTGCTCGCAAGTTTGATGTCGAGGCGTGGGTGCCGACGCAGGACGCCTACCGCGAGCTCACTTCCACCTCGAATTGCACGACCTACCAGGCTCGACGGCTGTCGACGCGCCACCGCACCGAGTCGGGCAAGACGACGCCGGTCGCGACGCTCAACGGCACGCTCGCGACGACGCGCTGGCTCGTCGCGATCCTCGAGACGCATCAGCGCGCCGACGGCTCGGTGGTCGTGCCTGAGCCGCTGCGCCCGTACCTCGGTGGCCTCGAGGTCATGGAGCCGGTCGCGTGAGCGGCGATGGCCTGAACCGGGTGGATGCGGCGGATGCGGCGGGCGGGCGGATGCTCGTCGCGCTTGACATCGACGGGACGATCCTGGGCATCGACGGTGCCATCCCTGAGGCCACCTTCGAGCAGGTGCGTCGTCTGAGGGGTGAGGGCCACGAGGTGATGCTCGCGACGGGTCGCAGCTGGGCCGACACTCGCCCGGTCGCGGAACGGCTGGGCCTCGACTCGAGGTTCCACATCTCTGCGAACGGTGCGATGACGCTCGAGCGCGACGCTTCGGCTGAGGGAGGCTACGCGACCCGGTGGATCGAGACCTTCGATCCGACGGAGGTGCTGGTCAGCCTGCGGGGCGCTCTCGAGAACGCGATGTTCGCGGTCGAGGATCCGCAGGGCGTTTTCAAGTACAGCGGGCACTTCCCCGATGGCAGCTTCGAGGCGCGCGGCCAGGAGGTGCCCTTCGAGCAGCTCCTGAACGCCGAAGCGACCCGACTCGTCGTGATCTCGCCCGACCATTCCATCGAGGAGTTCACGGCGGTCATCGAGCGCCTGGGGCTGCATGAGGTCAGCTACTCCGTGGGGTGGACCGCCTGGCTCGACATCGCCCCGGACGGCGTCAACAAGGGCACCGCGCTCGAGCGGGTGCGTCGCGAGCTCGGGATCCCGATGGAGCGCGTCGTCGTCGCCGGCGATGGCCGCAACGACATCGAGATGCTGCAGTGGGCGGCGAACGGCGGCACGGCCATCGCAATGGGCGACGCGCCACAGGAGGTCATCGACGCTGGCACCGTGCTTGCCCCGGACTTCGCCCACGATGGCCTGGGCGTCGCGCTGAGCGCCCTCCGCTAGGAACGAGCATGACGGTCGTCGACGCGCCACGAAGACGGAGACGGCCGTTCGCCGCGATCGGGCAGGCCCTCGACGGCTTCTTCTTCGTGTTCGCGGGTCTCGCCGCGATCTGGCTCGCCGTGCTCGTCGCCGACGACTCGCTCCAGGTCGGCTGGTGGGGAATCCTCCTGCTGGTCGCGTTCTGGGGGCTGCTCGCCTACCTGGTGCTGCCGCGCATCCACCGCATCCTGACCACCGTCTACGTGCCCGACTACTTCATCGGGCGCGCGCGCACCAGCGACGGCCTGCTCGGCGATCCCATCAACCTGGCCCTGCTGGGTCACGAGGCGGAGCTGCACGACGCGATGCGGGCCGCGGGATGGACGCGCGCCGACGACATCTCCCTGAAGACGAGCCTCGGCATCATCTCGTCGACGGTGACGCGCCGCAGCTACGACGAGGCTCCGGTGAGTCCCCTGTTCCTCTTCGGCAGGCAGCAGGACTTCGCCTACCAGCAGGAGGTGGCGGGTAACCCCGCCAAACGACATCATGTGCGGTTCTGGAAGTGCCCCGACGGCTGGCTGCTCCCCGGCGGTACGAGGGTCGACTGGCTCGCGGCCGGCACGTTCGACCGCGCCGTCGGGTTCTCGCTCTTCACGCTGCAAGTGACACACAAGATCGACGCAGACACCGACATCGAGCGCGACCACATCGTCGCGACGGTCCTCGAGGGAACTCCTCGGGCGTCAGTCGCGGTGCTCAAGGACTTCTCGACCGGCTACCACTCGCGCAATGGCGGCGGCGACTCCATCCGCACCGACGGCGACCTCCCGGTGCTGCAGCTGCCGAGCGCCGTGGATGCTCATGTGGCGGTGGCCTCGCCGGTGCTGCAGCCGCTCGCGAACGGCCCGGCCACGGTGCCCGAAGTGCGCTCAGCGTTCGCGGCGTCGGCGCCGCCTGCAGATCAGGCGGTGGCTGCCGCTGACGGGCGTCGGGCGAAGAAGCGCGCGGCCTTCGAGACCATGAGCGTGTCGAATCCGGTCGAGCACTCGGTCGCTGAGGAGGTGCGCCGCCACGGGCGCCCGATCACCACGACGTTCGGGGCGATCGTCGTCTTCGGGCGCGGGGTGCTCGCGTTGCTGTTCTTCGGCATCCTCGCGCTGGTCGGCCCCGACGGGATGCGCGAGGTGCTGACCGACTTCGAGGTGAAGGAGGCGGATGCGGCGAGTCTCGCGCAGCCGGTGTGGGTCGTGACCGTCGTGGTCGGCGCGATCGTCGTGCTCTCGACGTTCCTGCTCGGGGTCCTCGTGCTGCGTGGCGTGAACTGGGCGCGCATCGCGCTGCTGCTCTATGCGACGGGTTCCATCGCGCTGCAGTTCGCGAGCTGGTGGGCTGGTGACGAGGAAATCAGGTTCAGCACTACCCTCGCCTTCACCGCTCTGGATATCCTGTCCCTGCTGGCTCTGTCAGGGAAGCCAGCACGCCAGTACTCGCGGCAGCGCTCGCGGGGTGGTGGTGACGTTCGCAAGGTCGCGGCGAACGTCCGGGTAACCAGATAATTGACTTTCGGTTACCATGGACACGCGACAAGCTCGAAAACGATACTGAATCGTTGTGAGCGATCCTGGAGGGCTGTCCGAGCGGCCGATGGAGCTGGTCTTGAAAACCAGTGGGCAGCAATGTCTCGTGGGTTCGAATCCCACGCCCTCCGCCACCAAGCCCCTGACGTGAGGAACACCGCCTGTGACGCACCCCGGACCCTCCCGCGCACGACGCGGCTACGTCCCGGGTCAGGGCGTCAAGGACGAAACGCCCCGAGTGACGTCGGCGCGGCACGGCAAGCTGCACGTGACGACGCCGACGAACTCGGTCGTGAAGACGGGGACCATCGCCCTGTGCGTCGCCCTGGTCAGCGTGATGTTCGTCGGGGCGCTCGCCTGGATCAACCTGCAGTCGAAGGTCACGACGTTCGACATCGCCGACCCGTCGGGCTCCGAGGAGCCTGCGAGCTTCGCTGAGATCGAGGGCGGCATCAACGTGCTCCTCGTCGGCAGCGACGACCGCACGGGCCAGGGCGCGGAGTTCGGCGAGGGTGAGGCTGACGCCGACGGCGTGCTCAACGACGTCAACATGCTCCTGCACATCGCAGAGGACCGCTCGAGCGCATCCGTCGTCAGCATCCCGCGCGACACGATCGTGAACAAGCCCGCCTGCACCAACGACCAGGGCGTCGCCATGGAGGAGGCCTTCGAGGTCCCCATGAACAGCATCCTCGGCGAGGGCGGCATGAACTGCGTCGTCTCCACGGTCGAGGCGATGAGCGGCATCGAGATCCCGTACGCCGCGATGGTCAAGTTCCGCGGCGTCATCGAGATGTCGAACGCGGTCGGCGGCGTCGAGGTGTGCGTCGCGAACGAGATCAGCGACGACTACGTCGGCCTGTACCTGCAGCCGGGCAACTGGACCCTGCAGGGCGAGGACGCGCTCAAGTTCCTCCGCACCCGCCACGGCGTCGGTGACGGCAGCGACCTCACGCGCATCGCGAACCAGCAGGTGTTCCTCTCCTCCCTCATCCGCGAGGTGAAGAGCGCCGGAACCCTGACGAACCCCGTCAAGCTGTACGGCCTCGGCGTCGCGGCCACGCAGAACATGACCATGTCGAGCTCGCTCACCGACCCCAACACGCTGGTCAGCATGGCGATGGCGCTCTCGCAGGTGCCCCTCGACAAAATCACGTTTGTGCAGCTGCCGACGGCCGCCTACGACTCGGCGCGCGTGCAGCCGCTCGAACCGGATGCTTCGGCCATGTGGGAGCTGCTGCGCACCGACCAGTCGCTCGAGGTCGCCGGTGCGCCGGAACCCACTGAGACCGCACCGACCGACCCGAACGCGACTGTGAACATCGACCCGGCTACGGGGTGGGAGATCGACCCGACCACGGGCTTCCCGATCGACCCGGCCACGGGCATCCCTGTCGACCCCGCAACCGGGCTTCCCGTCGAGACGGCTCCGACGACTGCCGTGCCGCAGCCGACCCTCGCGGGCCAGCGCGCCGACGAGGAGTCTTGCTCGAACGCGAGCACCTCGCTCTTCTGAGCACCTCCCTCGTCTGGCTCCCGGACAGCCGCCGGCGCATCCCGTGCATGGTCAGCTGATCCAAGTCCGCGAGCCGTATGCTGACGAACTCGACGTACGCTCCGGGGGAGGCCCGCACCTGTGACGACTTCTCGACGACGGGGAAGCAGTGACCAGCGCTTCACCCGTGCCGGCGACGACGGCATCCTGCACCCGGATGCGCGGGACGGGGTCGCGCAGCACGGTCGGCTGCCGGTGACCAGCGCCGCCGGGTCGATCGGCAAGGGAATCCTGGTCGTCCTCTCGGTCGCCCTCGTGAGCGCGCTCGCCGTCGGAGGCATCGCGGTCGCGGGGCTGCTGGGCCGCGTCAACTTGCTGCCGGACCCGGGCGGAGACGAGGCGCCGGTCGCGTTCAACGAGATCGAGGGCGGCTTCAACATCTTGCTCGTCGGCAGCGACGACCGCACCGGCCAGGGTGCCGAATACGGGGAAGGCGACGAGGACGCCTCCGGCGTGCTCAACGACGTCAACATGCTGCTGCACGTCTCGGCTGACCGCACCCAAGCATCCGTCGTCAGCATCCCGCGTGACACCATCGTCGACCAGCCCGCGTGCACCAACGACCAGGGTGTCGCGATGGAGGAGCGCTACGAGGTGCCCATGAACAGCATCCTCGGCGAGGGCGGCATGGGCTGCGTCGTCGAGACGGTCGAGGCGATGAGCGGCCTCGACATTCCGTACGCGGCCATGGTGCAGTTCCTCGGGGTCATCGAGATGTCGAACGCCGTGGGCGGCGTCGACGTGTGTGTGGCCAACGAGATCAGCGACGACTACGTCGGCCTGTACCTGCAACCGGGCGAGCACTCGTTGCAGGGCGAGGACGCGCTCAAGTTCCTGCGCACCCGCCACGGCGTCGGAGGAAGCGACCTGCAGCGCATCGCGAACCAGCAGGTGTTCCTCTCGTCGCTCATCCGCGAAGTGAAGAGCGCCGGCACGCTTGCCAACCCGACCAAGCTCTACGGGCTTGGCGTGGCCGCAACCCAGAACATGAAGATGACGAAGTCACTCGCCGATGTGCCGACGCTCGTGGGCATGGCGACCGCGCTCAACCAGGTCGACCTGTCGAAGATCTCGTTCGTGCAGCTGCCGACGGCCGACTACGACGGCGCCCGCGTCATGCCGCTCGAGCCGGATGCGACCGCCATGTGGGATCTGCTGAGGGCCGACCAGCCACTCTCGGTCGCCGGGGCACCGGGTGAAGACGGCGCGGCCGCCGATGGCTCGACGGGGGCGGATGCGACCGGAGAAGGTGCGACGGATGCGCCCGCCGACCCGAACGCGCCGGTGGACCCCAATGCGCCCGCCGCCACGCCCGCCCCGACGTTTGCCGGCCAGGCCGCCGACCAAGAGTCGTGCTCGAACCCGACGACCCTCTTCGGGTAGGAGCCGGCGCGCGTTGGAGGCGCCCGCAGTGGCCGCATGCGCTCGAATTTTGCGCTCGGTTCGGAAGTTGCGTCGCGACCCGCTACGATGGACGAGTCTTGGAGACGTCGCATAGTCCGGCCGAGTGCACCACCCTGCTAAGGTGGAGTCCCCTTTGAGGGGACCAGGGGTTCAAATCCCCTCGTCTCCGCCAAGATGGCCCTTCGGGGTCCGCCAAGATGGCCCTTCGGGTCCACCACCATGTTGCCCCGGTTCGAGCCCAGCTCGAGGCCGGGGCTTCGTGCATCCACCGAGGGCTTCTCTCCTGTGTACACCTCCGCCGGCGCCCAGCCCTCATCTCGCTGAGGTGAGCGCACGGAATAGGCTTGGGGGAGCATCGCCCCCGTACTGCCGAACCATCGAGAGGTCACATGCCAGAACGCTCGTCCCACCGCAAGATCGCTTTCCTCGACGTCGACGGGACGATCCTCGACCACGGGCGTCGAATCGCTCCCTCGACGGTGCAGGCCGTTCGCGAGGCTCGGGCCGCAGGGCACCTCGTCTATCTCTGCACGGGTCGCGCCGCGGGGCATATCCCCGAGGCGGTGCTTGACATCGGGTTCGACGGTGCGGTGACCAACGGGGGAGCGTTTGCGGTGGTCGGAGACGAACTCGTCCACGGCGAGACGATGCCGAGGCTTGAGGTGGATGCGCTCATTGCCCACTTCGAGGAGCACGGGTTGCACTACATGCTCCAGAGCAACCGGCGCGTCTATGCATCGGCCACGACGCGGGCCGCCATCAAGCAGCACTTGGCGAACGCTCACGCCGAACGCGCCGAGCCGCAGACTTCTCCGCAGGCGGGGTTCTCTGCCGAGCCGATCGAAGATGCGCCGCTCGACGAGATCGCGAAGGCCGTGTTCTTCACGGAGGAGCCCGGTGCTGTTGACCGGGCCAAGGCCGAGTTCGGGGAGCGGTTTCACATCGTGCGTGGCAGCATGCCGCTGCCTGGTGGTTCCGACGGGGAGATAGGCCTGCGTGGAACGACCAAGGGTGCCGCGATCGAGAAGGTGCTCGAGCATCTCGGGCTCGACCGTGCTGACGCCATCGGCATCGGCGACAGCTGGAATGACGTCGAGATGTTCGACGTGTGCGGAGTGGGGGTTGCGATGGGGAACGCCGCGCCGGAGCTGCAGCGGCTGGCTGACGAGGTCACGACCACCGTGCTCGACGACGGCATCTTCAATGCGTTTGTGCGCCACGGTCTCGACACCGCCGAGGCACCAGCAGCTCGTTGAAGCGTCGACGGTTAGCCGCGCACAGCACGGGCAGCAATAGTGCGACACGCCCGGGTTTCGACGGGGTTTGACCTCCGGATCGGAACGAGGGTAAGTTACTCAGGTTGCTTCCGAGCGGCAGGGAAACCAGCCGGAGAGGGAGCGCATGAAACTGAACATCAGGACCACAACGTCCGGTAGCAATTGCGAAACTCGCACAGCTCGAGTTGACATTGTTCCAGTCCTGATCTAGGTTAGAGAGGTTGCTCTCGGGGATGGTCGAATAGGCCGGAAACGAGAAGCGCTCGATTCTTGAGAACTCAACAGCGTGCACTATGTCAAATGCCAATTTGATCCCGTGCCTCTTCTTTCAGA
>NZ_JBNAFM010000026.1:0-40031 GCF_049707175.1 Pseudoclavibacter helvolus
GGCGCACCGGTCGCCTGTCGAGGTTGTCCCCCGGGGGGGGGGGGGGGGGGGGGCGGGGGGGGGGGGGGGGGTGTTTTTTGGTCGGGGGGGGGGGGGGGGCCCCCCCCCCCCCCCCCCCACAAACCCATCCCGAAACTGTTGGCGGGGGTGAGATCTTCGCGAGCATCGTTGCGTCAGGCACTTCTGCGGGCTTCGCGCTCGACGACGGGCAGCGGATGGTCGCCCAGCGTCTCGCGGGCCTCGGCGCGCAGATCGTCGAGCGCGAGGCAGCGGACCACGAAGCCCCCGACGCAGAAGACGCCGATGCATCCGCTACCCTCGCCGCCGACGCTGCAACCGCCCCGCGCGGCCTGTACCTCTGGGGGCCGGCCGGCCGCGGCAAGTCGTGGCTGCTCGATGCGTTCTACGAGGCGCTGCCTGTCGAACGGAAGCTCCGGGTCCACTTCCACTCGTTCTTCAACAGCCTGCATTCGCGGATCTTCGCGAACCGAGGCTCAGACACGGTGTTCGCGAACGCCGTGCGAGAGCTGGTCGGCGATGCCCGGCTGCTGCTGTTCGACGAGTTCCACGTGCACGACCCGGGCCACGCGACGCTGCTCACCGGACTCCTGCGGTACGCCCTCGAGCACGGCATCACGGTCGTCGCGACCTCAAACTACCCGCCGCAGGGGCTCCTCCCGAATCCCGTCTACCACCACATCTTCGAACCGGGCATCGACGTCATCGAGCGCGAACTTGACGTCGTCGAGCTGCCCGGGGAGGTCGACTACCGGCGCTCCCGCGCTGACTCGGTCGAGCGCCGGGGATTCGCGACCGGTTCGTGGATGCACGCGCCGGGCGCTTCCACAACCGACCGACCGTCGTCGGCCGAGGCGACGACGCTCGAGCTCGGTGGGCGCAGCTTCGAGGTCACCGCGGTGCGCGGACGCGAGCTGTGGGCGACGTTCGCAGAGCTCTTCGTCGCGAAGACGTCGTCGCTCGAGTACCTGCAGTGGGCGCGCGACTTCGACACGTGGCACGTGCTCGACGTGCCGCTGCTCGCATCCGTCGGCCGCGACCCGCAGCAGCGCTTCGTGAACGCCGTCGATGTGCTCGTCGACTACGACGTCGAGGCGCACTTCCACGCCGACGCGTCGTTCGACGACTTCGTGGCCGCGGCAGCTGGCCGCGCCGACGCGTTCCGCATGGTCAGCCGCCTGCATCTCCTGCAACGCTGACCAGCCACAGTGCGATATCGGGCGCCTGACGCCCTCAATCCTCCAAACGTGCCGAAATCGCACTGTTATTGGTCACGTCAACCTGGCGTTGCACCCTTCTCACCCGCGCCGCTGGCTCACCCGCGCTGCTTGCTCGCGGCCTTTGCCGCCCGCGCCCGCGCCGCCTCGCGCCGCGCCTCGCGTGCGGCGTCGGCCGCGGCGGCCTCCTCCGGGGTCGGGGCGGTGCCGCCGAGTTCCCGCGGCTGCCACCACTGGCCTGCACCGTCTTCGGGGTAACTCGCCTGCAGCTCGCTGAGCAGACGTTCCATCTCGGCTTTGAGGCGGGCGGTGGCGACGGCGGGGTCGTCGTCCGGCGAGACGAGCATTGGCTCGCCGAAGGCGAAGTGCACGGGAATGCCGAGCCGCTCCCGCAACCTGATTTTGCGGTTCTTGGTGAGCAGCCGGTGGCCGCCCCAGACGGCGACGGGGATCACCGGCACGCCGGCCTGCGCGGCGAGGCGCACGGCACCGGTCTTGAAGTCTCGGATGGTGAAGGATGCGCTGACGCCGGCCTCGGGGAAGACGCCGATGAGCTCGCCACGGCGCAGGGCGGTCGCGGCGGCTGCGAAGGCGTCGGCGCCCGCCTTCATGTTGACGGGAATGTGCCGCATGCTGCGCATCAGCCACCGGACGACGGGCTTCTCGAAGACGCTCTGCTTGGCCATGAAGCGGATGCGCCGCCGATTGTGCGACCAGGTCGCCCACTCGACGAGGGCGAACTCGAGGTAGCCGAAGTGGGTCATCGCGATGACCGCGCCGCCGGTGTCTGGGAGGTGCTGCGCTCCTCGGATCGTGCGGCGCACGCTCAGCGCGGCGAACATCGCGCGGCCGGCTCCGATGGCGGCGGTGTAGACGGGCTCGCGGGTCATGGGGCTCCCTGCTCCAAGGTGTGAGAGGCCACCATATTCGGGCCGGCTGGGACGACTCGGCGCGCGGCGCGGGTACGGCGTGGGCCCCACGGGCACGCTCTTGCCAGTTCTTGTTCGTGGGTGCGATACTTACCTCATTGCACGTTCGTACATCATTTAGTGCAACTTTGTGCATTCATCCGCTAGGAGCAACTGACAATGGCTGTCCCCATCCCTGTACGGAGCCCGTTTCTCATCGTCAACCCGAAGGCCTACCTGACGGGCGACGAGCTGATGAAGCTCGCCCACCTGACCGACGAGCTCGCCGGCGACTTCGACATCGACGTCGTCTTCACCGCGCAGCACATCGACCTGCGCACCGTCGTCGCCGAGACGACGAACCTCTGCGTCACGGCACAGCACGTCGACCCGATTGTGCCCGGGCGCGGCATGGGCCACATCCTCGCCGAGGGCCTCGCCGAGGCGGGTGTCAAGGCCGTCGTGCTCAACCACGCCGAGCATCCCCTGAACCTGGCCGATCTCGACGCGACGATGCGCCGTTGCGAAGAGGTCGGCCTGGCCACCATCGTGTGCGCCGACAGCGACCTGCAGTGCCGCGCGGTCGCCGACCTCGACCCGTCCGGCATGATTTGCGAGCCCACCGCCAACATCGGCACGGGGCAGATGGATGCGAGCGACTACATCGAGCGCACGACACAGATCGTCAAGAACGTCGACCCCTCGATCCTCGTCGTGCAGGCGGCCGGTGTGAGCCGCGGCGCTGACATCACCCGCGTCCTGCAGCAGGGCGCCGACTGCTCCGGAGGCACGAGCGGCATCATCAAGCACCCCGACTGGCGCGAGATCCTCACCGAGATGTTCCAGGCGCTCGCCGACCACCGCGACGCGCAGGCGACCGCCTCCCCCGCCAACTGACCCGCTCCTCACCAGAGCCACCAGAGAGAAGACCACCACATGCTCATCGGACTCGACGAAGCGCTCCGCTACGCACAGAAGAACAACATCGCCATCGCGGCGGTCAACACCCCGTACTTCGAGGGCCTGCTCGGCACGATCGCGGCGGCCGAGAAGGCGGGCGTGCCCGTCATTCTGCAGCACGCGCAAGTGCACGAGAGCACCCTCTCGATCGACGACATCGGGCCCGCCATGCTGGCCCTCGCCACGCGCAGCGAGGCACCGTTCGTGTTGCACGTCGACCACGGTGAGGATATCGAGTACATCGCCCGCGGCCTCGACATCGGCTTCAATTCGGTAATGATCGACGGCTCGACCCTGCCGTACGAGGAGAACGTGGCGCGCACGACCGAGGTTGTGAAGCTCGCCAGGGAACGGGGCGTGGGCGTCGAGGGCGAGCTTGGTGTGATGACCGGCAACGAGAACGGCGATCCCAGCCAGGGCATCGCCGATGAGACGCTCTACACCGAGCCGGCGCAGGCCAAGGAGTTCGTGGAGCGCACCGGGGTGACGGCGCTCGCCGCCTCCTTCGGCACGGTACACGGCATGTACCACCAGGAGCCGAAGCTCAACTACGAGCTCATCGAGCAGCTGCGCGACGCGACGGGCGTGCCCATCGTCATGCACGGCGGCTCGGGCCTGAGCCTCGACGAGTACCACCGCTCCATCACGCGCGGCGTCCGCAAGATCAACTACTACACGTACGCGGCGAAGGCGGCACTGGATGCGGCGCTGCGGGCCGCAGACGAGCCCAACACGATCCTGTTCCCCAAGGTCGCGAAGGCCGTGTCGGCGCAGGTCGAGGGCGACGTGGCCGAGTTCATCCAGGCACTGCGCCCCGGCGCCTGAGCCGCGGCAGCAGCATCCACGCACCCAACGCATCCACTGACACCCGCGCGTTCGTCGACGCACGCGCATCCACGACCAGAACAGGAACCCCGATGACCGTCACCCAGACCACCCTCCAGCTGCAGTCGCACGGCGGCACCCCCAGCTACATCGACGTGACCGCTGAGGTGAAGGAGGCGATCGCGGCGAGCGGCATCACGACCGGCACCGTCACCGTCATCTCGCCCCACACGACCTGCGCCGTGTTCTTCGAGGAGTTCGTGCACGACCGTCTCGAGGACGGCACCGAGTTCCTGCAGGCAGACCTCGACGACGTGCTCACCCGCATCGCCCCGAACCAGACCGCCGTGCCACCGGAGGGCGAGTACCGCTACCCAGGCCCCGAGCACTACGCGGACGTCGAGTCGTGGCCAGACGCCGAGGTGTACCTGCCTGGCGGCGACAAGACGGCACTGCTCAACGCGGAGGCGCACATCAAGGCGACGATCCTCGGCTCGAGCGAGGTGTTCGCGGTCATCGACGGCAAGCTCGGCGTGGGCGTGACCGGCTACATCTACTTCGTCGACTTCGACCGCACCCGCGCGCGCGCCCGCAAGTGCCAGGTCGTCGTCATGGGCGAATAGACCGGCGAGGAGGTCCCCCGCCCCTCGCTCGTGGCGCCGCCAACGTCGTCGGCGAGCGACGCCGCTGGCCGAGCGCATCCTGATTCCCCCGTCAGCGGTGTGCTCGGTCGGCGGCGTTCGTGTGCGCGGAGTTCGGGGCGCGCAGACTCGCGCAAGTTCGCCCGCGTGGATGCGCATCGCGAGCGGATGCGGCCGTCAGGGTGCGCGCGTACCCTGCCGCCATGACGGTCGTGACCTTGACCCCCTGGGCGCCCGAGCATCTGCCGCTGCTGTTCGCCGCGAACTCGCCGGAGATGACGCGCTACCTCGTGGGGCCGGAGAGCAACGATGAGGTGCGCCGTCGGCACGAGCGGTACCTCAGGGCGAGCGCGGGTGAGCCCGCGCGCACGCGCATGTTCGCGATCCTGGCAGATGGCGTACCCGTCGGCGGTATTGGAGTGTGGCCGTCGCAGGAGAACGACGAAGCAGCCCTGGAGACGGGCTGGAATGTGGTGCCAGAGTGGCAGGGGCGGGGCATCGCGAAGCGGGCGGTGCAACTACTCATCCCGATCGCCGCGTCGCTCGCCCAGCCCGGGGAGCGACTGCTCGCGAACCCCGCCATCGACAACGCCGCCTCGAACGGCTTGTGCCGCTCAGCTGGGTTCACGCCCGCGGGCGAGCAGCGCTTCCCGTTCAGAGGCGGGGTCCTCCACACCCGCGTCTGGGCGTTCAACCTCGAGGAAGTGCCCGACTCCCCCAGAGCCGCGACCGCCTAGACGTGCTCCACGAGGGCGCGGGCGAGGTCTTCGTCGAGGATCACGCTGTCGAGCGCGCCCGTGCGCAGCGAGCCCGCCACGCCCGGCGCCTTCTCGGAGCCGGCCGCGAAGCCGACGACCTCGGGAATGGCGGCGAGCTGCTCGAGCGTGATGCCGATGACGCGTTCGGAGACGGGCGAGCCGAGGGCCTGGCCGGTGGCGTCGAAGAAGCGGCCGCAGATGTCGCCGACGGGATGCTGCGCGTCGAGTTCGGCGCGCTCCGCGTCGCTGAGGCGCATGGCGGAGACGATGTGGCGCGACGCGTGGAGGCCGTAGGAGCCGATGCCGACAAACGCGAGCTGCACATCCGTCGCCCGCTTGATGGCGGAGGAGATCGACGACTCTCGAGTGAGCGCCGCCCAGGTCTGTGGCGACTCGACGACGGCGGGCGACTCGAAGCGGAACGCCTTCGCGCCGGACTTCTGCGACAGCCGCTCGAGGGCCGTGTTGCCCGCAGGTCCCGAGTCGAACGGCATGCCGCCGACAAGCGGGCACAGCGTGAGGGCGCGGCCCGTGGACTCGACGTGAATCTGCTCGACGAACGCGTCGATCGACTTGCCCCAGCTCAGGCCGACCGAGCCGACCGAGGGCACCCGTTCCGCGAAGTACTCGGCGGCGGCGCCGGCGACGACGTCGAGCGGGTGCCGGCCGGGGACCGCGGTGACAACCACGGCCGACGTGACGCCGAACGCATCCACGATCTGCTGCTCGAGCTCGCCCACGCGCCCCACGACGTGGGGGTCATGGATGCGAATCTCGACGATGCCCTGGTCGCGGGCGGCCGAGAGGATGCGCGACACGCTCGCCCGGGAGACGCCGAGGGCGGTCGCGACGTCGCTCTGCGAGAGGCCGTCGAGGTAGTAGAGGCGCGCTGCTCGCACGAGGGTCTCGGCGTTGCGGGGTGCTGGCATCCCGGCTCCTCCTTCGTCGTGGTGCGGCGGTGGGTGCTTCGGCGTGCGGTGCCCCAAGACCGCGGCTCCCGGGGCTGGCGTCTGCGCTGCGCGCCTCCGCCCTCCTCGGGAGCCGTTCCGGTGCCTCACCTGCGGCGTTGCACCGGTGGTCCGGTTCACATGATCCTACCGAGCGGCGGCCGCACGGCTGGACCCTGGGAGCCTCAGGCGCCGATGACCCCGGCGGCGACGAGCGAATCCTGGAGGCGTCGCATCGCGATGAGCGGGCGGGTCTCGTCGAGCTCGACGTCGTCGTACGAGACGATCTCGCCGGCCTTGATGTCGCGCTTGAGGATGCCGCCCGAGATGAGTCCGATCGGGATCGAGTTGTCGGCGCGCGCCTCGTCGGCATCGATGGCCCAGCCGTGCACGTGGTGCCCGCCCATGCCCTCGAGCTTGGTGCCTGCGGCGAGGTCGAACTTCGCCTTCGACGCGACCTCGGTACGCCAGGTGGTCGTCTGGAAGTCGGCGCGGCGCTCGAGCACGGCCTCGCTGATCGAGAGGATCGCCTCGACGGATGCGAGGTGGTACGGGCGGTAGAGGGCGTAGTACGGGCCCTTGCCGAGCTTCAGGTAGTCTAGCTCGTGCGTGACGACGTCGTCCTCAGACTTCACGACGACGAAGACGCCGGGGGCGACGTCACCTTCCACCGTGTACTCGACGGCGGGCGTCGAGGTGAGCACTCCACCGTCCTCGACGGGGATGAGGGTCGTGGCGAGGGTGGCAATGTCGGCGGCCGGGCCGTTCATGCCCGGCTTGTTCACGGGGAAGCCGGTCGCGTTCGACAGCGAAGCCATCTCGACCTGGGTCTTCGTGCCGTCGGTGAACTCGCACAAGATGCGCGGGTTCATGTTCTTCGCCTTCGCCTCCTCCATGACGTCCTCGGGAACGTCGGTGGGGCGGTTCGGGTTGTTCTTGCCCTTGCCTGCGGCGACGACGGTGAGGCCGAGGTCAGTCGCGTGCTCGACCAGCTTCAGCGCCTCGACGGGCTCGTCACCGCGGCAGATCGTGTACACCTGCTCGCCGGCGTTGGCGATGCTCGCGAGGAACAGCCCAACGGTCACGTCTGCCTCGACGGTCATGAGGGCGACGTCCTTCTTGCCGAGGAGCGACGCGTAGGCGACCTGCGCGGCGATCTCCGTGACGCCGGAAACCTCAAGCACGACGTCGACGGGCAGCTTCGGAATCTGCAGGCCGTCGTTGATGACAACGGGGCGGCGCGCCTCGATGTGCTCGGCAACGACGTCGAGGTCGCTCTCGACCTGCACGTCTGAGCGGCCGGCGCGCGTGTACGCATCCACACCCCGCTCGACGGCGATGTCGGCGACGACGGCCACTTCCATGCCCTTCGCTCGCTCGATCTGGGCGATGAGGCCGGAGCCCATCTGGCCCGCCCCCACGACGCCGACGCGGATCGGTCGGCCGAGTTCGGCTTCGCGCTGGATGAGGCGCTGGGTGTAGTTCATGTGCGTTCCTTCTTTGCGGGGTTCGTGGGGGACTATTTGCCGGCGCGGGAGAGGCCGGCGAACTGCTTCGGGGCCGCGCCCTTGACCGCAGTCGGCTGCGCGCGCTTCGACGCGCTCTTGACGGGCGGCAGCGTGACCTGGGCGCGCACCTTGTGCGGCAGCATGCTGATCGCCTGGCGGACGGCGGTTCCGAGGTGCTTGTGGCGGGCCTCGGCGCGGGCGTAGACCGTCTTGAGCGGCCCCTCGAGTTCGGGGGCGGGCTTCAGGCGACCGAAGACGCTGAAGCCGACGAGCGCGCGAGCCTCGACGACCTCGAGGGTCGTCGGGTCGACAAGCAGCACGGCGATGGCTCCGCGGAAGGCGCCCTTGCCGCGTCCGCTGACGAGGTTGAGGTTCTTGCCCGCGTTCGCCTTCGCGATCTCGTTCACCTGACGCATATAGGCGCGCATCTGCACACCCGACATGACCATGCTGAGCACGAGCGCGAGCACGAGGACGGCGGGGAATCTCCAGTCCATGATCTAGGCCTCGTTCCGGCGCACGCTGACCGTTGCGCCCTCGGTGGGAGTGGGGAGGGTGCCCGTCGCCTGGATGGCGCCGGGGAGGAGCGCGGTGTCCTCCGCGTTCAGGTAGAGCACGACGTGGCCGAGCTCCTGCAGGTTCGAGTTGGCGAGGTCACCGACCGCGGTGATCGTGACGGCGCTGTCGCCGAGCACGAACTCGTCACCGGCCTGCACCGGCACGAACTCGCCAGCGTGGCCCTTGTGCACGAGGCTGACCTCGGCGAGGGCGTCCGGGACGGGTTCGCCGAAGAGGATGTAGACGCCGCCCTCGAACATGTCGGTCGCGTCGGGTCCGATGCGTGCGATTTCTGACTGCCAGATGGTCGTGGCCACGTTGTGGTCCTTTCGGAGAGAAGTTGAGGGGGTGGATGCGCGGGCGGGCCGGGGGCGGCCCGCCCGGCAACCGTCAGACGAGGAGGAAGGAGGCGAAGTAGGCGAGCACGACCGCGAGGGGCGACGTGATCTGCCTGGAGAACAGCACGGCGGGGACACCGACCGCGACCGTCTCCGGCTCTGCCTCACCGAGCGAGAGGCCAACGGGGATGAAGTCACAGCCGACCTGGCCGTTGACGGCGAAGAGCGTCGGCAGCGCGTACTGCACCGGCAGGGCGCCGGCCGCGATCTGCGTACCCATGAGCACGCCGACCACCTGCGCGATGGCGGCTCCTGGTCCGAGGATCGGCGACAGGAACGGGAGGCCCGTGATGACGCCGAGCAGGATCAGGCCGATCGGGTTCGACGCGAGCGGCGACACCGCGTTTGCGATGAAGTCCGACGCGCCCGTGTAGGTGACGATGCCGATGAGCAGCGACACGTACGCCATGAAGGGGAGGATCGTGTTCAGCGTCAGCTTGATCGCCTGACGCCCCGACGAGAGCAGCGTGTTGATGAAGTAACCGATGCCGTTGCCGAACTTCACGACGAAGCCCGTGAATCCGCTCCCCTGGGCCGCAACCCTGGCACGCGCATCCGCCTTGGCCTTCGCCGCGACCTCTTCTGGGCTCTGCCCCGCCTCGGCGGCGGCAGGTGCGGCAGCGGCCGCGGTTGCGCCCGCGTCGAGCGCCTCCACGTCGCGCGGCGCCACGTCGGACACGAAGATATCCTCGGTGATGAACTGCGCCAGCGGGCCGCCCGGCTCACCCGGGTACACGTCGACGGTCGGGATGCGCTTCTTGGGGTACACGCCGATGCGCGCCGTGCCGCCACAGTTGATGACCGCGCAGAGCACGTTCGCGTCTGGCACGTTGTTCTTGAAGCCGTCGACCGCCTCAGCGCCGGTGAGCTCAGCGATCTTCTCGGCGACCGGGTGGATGCCACCGCCGGTCACCGACAGAACGATGTTCTTCTCGGCCGTCGGGACGAGGGTCAGGCCAGCGCCCCAGCCACCGCGACCGCGGTTGACCTTGACGCCCTTATAGTCGGTCGTGCCAGCGCCGGAGTTGTCGGCGCCCGCGTTGGTGTTGTCAGCGTCTGTGCTCACAGGACACCGCCTTCGGTCTTGGAGCCCTGCAGGTGGCCCTCGGCGTACATCTTGTCGAAGCGCGCGAACGCTTCTTCGTGGCCACCGCGCTTGATGAGCACCTTCGTGATCCACTGCGTGGTTATGCCGCGGATGAAGATGACGACGATGCCGACCATGAAGTAGAGGGCGGCAAGGGTCGCGTACTTATCGGGCGCGATGGAGAGGACACCGGCGGAGATGCCGGTCCAGACGAACAGCTCACCCGCGTTGGCGTGCGGGAGGAACGCCGTGACCGGGTGCACGAACGACACCGCGGAGTCGTAGAAGGCCGGCTTGTAGCGTTCCGGGAGGAAGCGACCGAACGTGTAGGCCATGGGGTTCGTCAGCATGATGACGCTGATGATCGGCATGACCGTGTACCGCGTGATCGCGTACTTGCCTGCCCAGCGGACGGCGCGCGTGACGCGCTCCTCGCCGATCCACGTGGTCACGGCGTACATTGCCGTGAGCAGCACGAGAAGCAGGGGGAGGATGCCCGTGATGAGACCCATGAGGCTCTCGGCGGAGGCGTTGAAGAGGCCGATGAAGTTCTCGGCGATCCAGGTGATTACTTCCATGCCGGCTGCCCTCCCGACGTGGTCGCCGAGCTTCGCTCGACGGTGCTGGCCGCGGGGGCGGCAAGCGGCGACATAAACCGCATGTTCTGACTCCTTTGTCGGGGTGTGCACCAAGTTGCAAATAGATCTGATCGTTTGTGCACCTGCGGAAAGTGTAGGCACGACCGCATCCGCGCGCAAGTGCCACTTTGCGCGCATCCGAACACGCTTCGATTGCCGCGCCGGATGGCTCGAGACGGGCACTGACAGAACCTGTCACCTCCCGGCCGCGCGCCGTAGCGTGCAGTCATGAGCACCACGAACCTGACCCTCAACAACGGCGTCCAGCTGCCGGCCATCGGCTTCGGCGTCTACCAGTCCGCGCCCGAGGAGACCGAGGCCGCCGTCACCGAAGCGCTGCACGTCGGCTACCGGCACATCGACACCGCCGCCGCCTACGGAAACGAACGCGAGGTCGGGAAGGCGATCGCCGCGTCCGGACTCCCCCGCGACCAGATCTTCGTCGAGACCAAGATCTGGATCAGCGACTACGGCTACGACGAAACGCTCCACGGCTTCGAGAAGTCGGCCGCCAAGCTCGGCGTCGACCACATCGACCTGCTGATCCTGCACCAGCCCCTCCCCACCGCTTGGGAGAAGACGGTCGGCGCCTACCGCGCCCTCGAGCGCCTCTACGCCGACGGCAAGGTCCGCGCGATCGGCGTGAGCAACTTCATGCCGGACCACCTCGCCTCGCTGCTCGCGGCGACCGACGTCGTGCCCGCCGTGAACCAGATCGAACTGCACCCCTACTTCCAGCAGAAGGAGCTGCAGGAGGCAGACACGAGCCACGGCATCCTCAACCAGGCGTGGTCGCCCATCGGCGGCATCACGTTCTACCGCGACGGCGACGGGGGAAGCACCCTCGAAGACCCCACGATCACGGCGATTGCGGAGGCCCACGGCAAGAGTCCCGCGCAGGTCATGCTGCGCTGGCACGTGCAGGAGGGCCGCTCGGTGATCCCGAAGTCGGTCAAGCCGCACCGCATCGCCGAGAACTTCGACATCTTCGACTTCGAGCTCACGGCCGGCGAGGTCGCCCAGATCGACGCGCTCGACAAGGGCGTGCGCCGCGGGCCCGAACCGGAATCGCTGACGCTCGAGAAGTACGGCATTGCCATCCCAGAGGCCTGAGCCGCGTCGTCGAGCAGCTGAACTCAGGTCACGACGCTGACCTCTCCCCGAGTGTCCAACTCGCGGAACGAGATCGCTCGCGGACACCGGAAACGTGCGCCGCAACCGATCTGGTCCCCAAACTTGGACAGCGCGGGCCCGAGGAGCGGCATCTGGCGCTCGCCCTGGCCAGTCAGAGTGGCGTGAGCGAAGGCACGCACCAGCACCTGCCTCACACGCACCCCACGTCACCCTGACTGTCGGATCGCGATGGCCGCGGCTGCTGCGGCCCCGCCTGAGACGCCTCCACTCCCCGCAGCCGCGATCGCGACTCTCGCTCGTTCCGCGACCGTGTCAGTTCCCTGCGGCCGTGACAGTCAGGGTGACGTGGGCGAAAGATCGCAGCCGCACGCACGACCGAGCCGCCTGACGTCACTCTGACGGTCGCCTCACCGGGAAACCCTCACGCGCGAGCGGCAGGTACTCGCGGGACCTCCCTCGGCAGGACGGCCGGGCGTAGCTTGGTCACATGAACGATGTGCGCGAACAGGTGAAGGAGTTCCTCAGCTCCCGCCGGGCGAAGATCACGCCCGAGCAGGCTGGGCTGCCGGCGTACGGCGGGAACCGTCGCGTCGCTGGGCTCCGTCGCGAGGAAGTCGCGATGCTGGCGGGCGTTTCCGTCGACTACTACGTGCGGCTCGAGCGCGGCAACCTGTCCGGCGCCTCGGAGAGTGTGCTCGACGCGATCGCGTCGACGCTGCAGCTCGACGAGGCGGAGCGCGAGCACTTGTTCAACCTCGCGCGGGCGAGTGCCCCGGCGAGGCGCACGTCGAAGAAGCAGCCAGGCGGCGAGCTGCGCCCGGCGGTCCGACAGATGCTCGATGCGTTTTCTGAGGATCCGGCCTGGGTGCGCAATGACCGGCACGATGTGCTGGCTGCCAACCGCCTCGGTCGTGCGCTCTACGCCCCGGTCTTCGACGACCCGCGGCGCCCCGTGAACACGACGAGGTACATCTACCTGAACCCGGCCGCGCGCGATTTCTGGCCTGACTTCGACCGCATCGCCGCCGATGCCGCGTCGATGTTGCGCATGGAGGCGGGGAGGAACCCCCACGATCCACAGCTGCACCAGCTCATCGGCGAGCTGTCGACGCAGAGCGAACTGTTCCGCGAGATGTGGGCAGCGAAGGACGTGAAGTTCCACCGCAGCGGCGTGAAGCGCCTCAACCATCCGGTTGTCGGCCTGCTCGAGCTCAACTTCGAGTCGCTGCCTCTGCCGAGCGAGCCCGGCCTCACGATGAATGTCTACACGGCCGCCGAGGGCAGCGCGAGCGCCGACGGCCTGCGCATGCTCGCGTCGTGGGCTGCGACGGAGTTCCCCGCGGAGGCGCGCGCCACGGCGCAACTCAGCTAGCGCGGGCAGCAAGCT
Organism: Pseudoclavibacter helvolus; assembly: GCF_049707175.1. Taxonomy (GTDB): domain Bacteria; phylum Actinomycetota; class Actinomycetes; order Actinomycetales; family Microbacteriaceae; genus Pseudoclavibacter; species Pseudoclavibacter helvolus_A. The sequence goes on from NZ_JBNAFM010000026.1 coordinate 12,985, forward strand.
CGCTGGGGACACTCCCCTGCGCGCACGAGTGAGCCAGATGCATCCACGACCGCCGGTTCCGAATACATCTGGCTCCTTGGCGCGGCCGCGCACGGCGTGCGCGCGCGGCCGCGGGGCGCCTACATCTGGACGAGCACCTTGAGAGCCTCGCGTGCATCCATCGCGGCGTAGCCGGCTGGCACCTCGTCGATGCCGATCGTGCGGTCGAAGACGAGGCCGGGGTTGATGTCGCCGTTCAGGACCTGCTGGATCGCTGGCTCGAGGTAGGCGCGCACTGGTGCCGGGCCGCCGGTGAGGGTGACGTTCTTGCCGAAGAGCGAGCCGAATCCGATGGGCGCCTCCTCGTACTGGGGCACGCCGACGCGCGAGATGACGCCGCCCGGACGGACGATGCCGTACGCCTGCTCGTAGGCGGGCATGTGGCCGACGGCTTCGAGGACGACGTGGCTGCCTTCGCCGTTCGTGAGGTCCATGACCTTCGAGATGCCCTCGTCGCCGCGCTCGGCGACGACGTCGGTCGCGCCGAAGCGGATGCCGAGGTCGGTGCGTGAGGTGTGGCGACCCATGAGGATGATGCGCTCCGCACCGAGCTCCTTGGCGGCGAGCACCGCGGAGAGCCCGACGGCGCCGTCGCCGATCACGGTGACGGTCTTGCCCGCTTCGACGCGGCCCATGTGGGCTGCGTGGTAGCCGGTGAGGTACACGTCGGACAGCGTGAGGAGGCTGGCGGCGAGGTCGGCGTTCTCGCCGCGGGCGAGCGCGTCCGCGTCGACGCCTGGCACAACCACGAGGCTGCCTTCGGCCTGCGGAATGCGCGCGAGCTCGGCCTGCAGACCGCCGACCTCGGGGCTGCCGTAGAAGCCGCCGTGGATGCACGACGTCTGGAACCCTTCACGGCAGAACACGCACGTGTTGTCCTGGAACGCGAAGGGCGCGATGACGAAGTCGCCGACTTTGAGGGTCGTGACGGCCTGGCCGATCTCCTCGACGATGCCGATGAGCTCGTGCCCCATCGGGGAGCCCTGTTCGCTGGCTTGCATCGAGTGATACGGATGCAGGTCAGAGCCGCAGATGCAGGCCTGCGTCACTCGGACGATCGCGTCGGTCGGCTGCTGGATGGTCGGGTCTGCGACGGTCTCGACTCGGACGTCGCCTGCCGCGTACATGAACGTTGCCTTCATGGGTGCCTCTCGTTGCGCTTCCGGGAATCGGCGGCGAGCAGGTGCGCCCTCGTCGGGTGCACCGGCCGCTGCCGTTCCCCCATTGGATCGATTCCAGCCTGCGCCTGGGAAGGGCAGTCGTGCCAGGTACTGGCGTTGCCTGCCAGCGGGGCAGCGCCCGCCCGGCGCGGCGCGGCGCGGCGCGGCGCGGCGCGGCGCCCGCCCGCGCGGGCGGTGACCAATTTGCGTGACGAGAGACTCGCCCGTGGTTGCCTGGGCGCATCCCGGACTCATTCATCCCGGGAGTTGGACAGCGGGCGGGCCCCCGCGTCGCGTGACCGATAGCAGTGCAATAACGGGCTCTGGAGGCAGTTTTCAGCACAGCTGAGGCCGTTTCTGCACTGCTACTGAACAAGCCGCGCGCGGCTCCTGACCAACTTGCGTGACGAGAGACGTGCCCGAGGGGCGGAACGGCGCATCGCGGGCTGATCCTCCCGTGAGTCGGACAGCGGGCGGGCCCCGCGTCGCGTGACAAGTAGCAGTGCAATAACGGGCTCTGGAGGCAGTTTTCGCACATTTGAGGCCGTTTCTGCACTGCTACTGGTCAAGCCGGGCCAAGCTAGCCCAAGCGCGACAATCGGGGCTCGAGCCGTGCGCGCAACCTCACGCGTCTGCGGTGAGCCCTTCGTGGATGCGGCGGAGGTCTTCGATGAGCGAGCCGATGAGCACCCAGCTACCGCCCTTCGGGGCGGAGACGACGAGGGGTGCGGTGAGGGCCGGGGGTTCGAGGATGAACGCCTGCGGCTCCCCTGGTTCGCTGGGGATGAGGATGCGCGTGTCGTGCGCGGCCCGTCGCAGCTGCTCGGCGATGGCGATGGCCTGCGGTTCCTCGGCGAGGGTCGGCTCCCAGTGTTCGGCGACGGCGCGGGTCATGCCGGTGAGCTGCGTCACGATGGGGCGGAATCGGTCGAGCAGTTCCCGGCATTCGACGAGTTCCTCGTGGTGCCTGGATTTGCGCGGGTTGAAGGCGAGCGACTCGAGGCCGTCGGCGATGGAGTTTTCGGCGGCGCCGGCCATGGGCCGCAGGAGGCGGGCTTTGAGGAGCAGTTCGGTGAGGCTCGCTGGGGTCTGCGGTTGTTCGAGGGCGTCGGCGAGGCGTTCGAGGGATGCGGCGATTTCGTTCCCGAGCATGGCGACGTCGCGTTGTGCTGGCGCGACGAGCACGGGCGGCAGGATGACGGCATTGATGAGGAGGCCGAAGGCGGCGCCGATGAGGGTTTCGAGGATGCGGTCGAGCGCGTATTCGGGGCTGGATGCGCCGAGCGCGAGCACGAGCATGGCGCTGATGGCGACCTGGTTGCTGGTGGTTGAGGTCATGCGCAGCAGCCAGGCGACGATCATGGCGACGACGATCGCGAGGAGAATCACCCACGATTGAGGCCCGAGGATGAGGGAGATTCCGCTGGCGACGGCGACGCCGATGACGACGCCGGCGCTTCGTTCGAGTGCTTTGGCGAACGACTGGTTGACGCTTGGCTGCACGACGAGCAGCGCGGCGACGGCGGCGAACACGGGGAGAGGACCCGGGATGAGCCAGCCAGCGAGCAGCCAGGCCCCGACTGCGGCGATGGCGGTCTTCGCGACTTGCAGTGCGGGCACGCGCTTGGTCGCCTGGATCCGGTCGAGGCCGGTGAGACGGGTGAGGGAGCGCACGACTTCAGAGTAGGACGCCGGACGGGGGCGACGCCCAGGCGTCCCCCAGCGGGTGTGCGAAGGGCAGGTCAGCGGGTGGTCGCGGCGAAGACGGCGAACGCGACGATGATCACCGCGAGGGTGATGAAGACGAGCAGGGCGCCGGCGATGATGAGTCCGAGGGCGATGGGATGCGCCTGCCACCAGGGCACGAGGCGGGGGTCGCGTTCGCGCAACTGGGCGGGTGTGACCGGTTCTGGCACGGCGAACCAGGGCACGCCGCGGCTCGCGAGGTCCTGCATGATGGCGGTGAGCTGTTGCTGCGTCCACATCTGCCCGACGAGCAGCAGGAGGCGGCGGTCGTGTCCGGTGACGATGAGGTGGTGCGTCGGTGCGCCCGCGAACCCGCCGAACGACATGTGGTTGACGGTGACGACGCTGGTGGCCTCGGTCGCCGCGAATCGGCGCGTGCGGAACATCCAGTGGTGTTCGATCCACCCGTCGCCGAAGCGGATGTAGGTCTCGCGCATCGCCTTCTTGGCGAGCCAGATCGAGAAGGGTATGCCGCCGATGACGAGCACAGAGACGAGGATGCCGTAGCCGAGGGCGAGCCACACGTTCTGGATCGAGAAGATGACGACGAGCGCCAGCATGATGGGGATCTGCATGCCGATGCTGATCCACGCCTGTCGTGCGTTGAGGGCGACGGCACGGCGCTGCGCTTCTGGGGAGAGTCTGAGCTCGTGCATCCACAGAGCCTATGGCGCGGCCCGTAGTGTGGGCGAATGCGCAGACGCTCTTCCCCGGTCGCTCACGGCGTGGAGGCGACGAGCTTCGAGGTCGCGGGCCCGCATGGGCCGGTCTCGGCGCGGCAGTACGCGCTGGCTGGCGCCGCCGCGCGCCGCAGACGGCCGCCGGTGGTCTGGTTGCACGGCGGCGGCTTCTACTCGGGTGGGCTCGACCAGCCGGAGACGCACGAGGTCGCAATGGCGCTTGCGCGCGCGGGCTTCGAGGTGACGACGGTCGGCTATCGGCTCGTGACGCTCGGCGGGCGAGGGAAGGCGGAGGCGGCGGATGCACCTGCCGCGGTCGGCGCGGATGGAAGGCGCCAGTCTGGTCGGTCGCGACGGAAGGACCGTCCCGAGGTGCGCTATCCGGTGCCGCTCGATGACGTGCTCGCGGTGGTGGAGGCCGTTGGTGCGCGTTCGCCGGAGGGGTTGGTGCTTGGTGGTGCGAGCGCGGGCGCGTGTCTCGCGGCGGGCGCCGCGTACCGCCTGGAGCGCGCCGGGAGCTCTCCGATCCGCGGGCTCTTTCTGACGTATGGGACCTTCCATGCGCAGCTGCCGCCGCGCTCGCCGGAGCTGCTGAGCCGCCTTCGCGGGAGCCGCCGTTACGTGCATACGCCGTGGCTGATCGGCCAGATGAATCTGAATTACGCGGGCGACGAGCGGGTGCTCGAGTTGCCGGACGCGTTCCCGGGCGGCCACGACCTGACCGGCTTTCCGCCGTCGCTGGTGGTGGATGCGGACCGCGAGGCGATGCGCGCATCCGGCTCACGCTTCGCGCGGGAACTGGCGGATGCGGGCGTCGCCGCCGAGTACCGGGTGCTGCCCGGCAGCTCGCACGCGTTCCTCAACCGCCCCCGCGACCCGGCGTTTGCGCGAGGCATCGACGCGATCAGCGAGTGGATGCGGCGGCTGGGCTGAGCGCGCGGGTCGTTACTCCCGACCGCAACGGCCACCTGCGTCGGCCTGCTGCCTCACCGCCGCGGCGCCCTCGGCGGGTTCGGGTCTTTCGGCACGCCGACTCGCGTGACGAAGAGTGGCACGTCGCGGCGAGAGAGGCCGAGCCGGTACCGCAGCTCGCCCTGCGCGAGCGACGAGTCTATGACCTCCGAGGCGGGCGCGAAGGCGGCTTCTCGCTGGGCGGCGCGCAGCCACAGGCGCAGGAGTGCGCGGCCGGCCTCGAGCACGCGCTCTGGCGGGAGCCCGAGCGGGGCGTCGAGCACGCGGGTGGCTTCGGCGCCCGAGCCGAGGTCGAGCAGCTTGGTGTCGGCGACCAGCACAAACGCGGTGGCCGCCGCGGGCGCGTCCTCGCCCGCCGCAGAGACCGGCACCTCGAGAAGTAGTCGCCGCCACAGGTCGCCGGCCGGCGACACGACGCGCACGGCCGCCTCGCGTAGGCGCCGCTTCCGCGTGAACGCGGAGGCCAGCCGCGACACGACGGCGGGAACGCCGAGCACCTTGTTGTTGAGGCCGTCGACGTTATAGCGCGGATGCGCGGGGTGCAGCCGCAGCCATTGCGCCAGCTCGCGAGCAACGGCCGGCTCGCGCAGGGTGTCGGCGGTGCCGAGGGAGGAGAAATGGCGCAGGTCGTCGGCGTCGACGGGCACGAGCCGGAGCCACTCAGGCAGGGTCTCGGCCAGCTCAAGCACCAGTCCGCGAGCGGGTTCGAGTGCGCCCCGCACCGTCTTGCGGGCCGCGAGCATCCGCCGCTCGGAGTTCGGGTTGGCGTCGACGCCGACGGCGTTCGCCTGCGCGTCCGCAGGCTTCGCGAGGCCGAACACCTGGATGCGCAGCACCGGCTCGTCGCTCCTCGCGTGCACGATCGCCTCTGGGTCGGCGATTGCGGGCAGCAGCTCGACGTCGAAGTCGACCCCGTGCGCGGCCGCGCTCACGCTGAAGGCCTCGAGCCAGGCACCGAGCCCGAGCAGCGTGTCTCGCCCCGTCGGGTCGGAGGCCGGGAGCGTGCGTTTCCGCGACACTCGCAGCTCGACCGCTTCCCCCTCACCGATCATCCGCGGCGACCACGGCTGCGTGTTGTGGGCGGAAGGCGCCGACGCCGCGTCGGCGATGATCTGGTTCAGCGTGTGGATACTCGTCATCGCTGCTCCCCCTCGTGTGTCGTGTTCCCAGTGGCGCCCGCGCCCACCGCCCGGCGGTAGAAGACGGTCTCGTGCAGCTCGTGCCCGCCCATCCGGCCCAGCTGGCGGGCCGACGCCGGGTTGTCGCGGCCGATGTACGTCGACCGCAGCGCCGTGTAGCCACCCTCGATGAGGGCCTCCCCGACCGTACGACCGAGGAGCGTGCTGATGCCACGCCCTCGGGCCTCAGGGACAGTCCCCTGAATCGTGAGCACGGCCTCCCTCGGTTCTTTGCGCTGTCGCCAGATCTCGAGCAGCTGCCTCGGCCCGATGCGGCCCGACGAACGCTGCACGATGCGGGTCACGTCGGGCACGCAAAGCAGGAAGCCGAGCGGCGTACGGGTCTTCGCGTCGAGCGCAAACACCCAGATGCTTGGGTCGATGATCGCGATGAGTCCGCTTGTGGCCTCGCGCATCTGGGCGGGCGAGATCTGCGTGTAGTACGGCAGCTCAGCAAACGCGGCGTTGACCAGCTCCCGCTGACGGGCGACGTCGCGCGGGAAGCGGAGGCGCGACGCCCGCTGGATGGTGATGCCGGCGGCCTCGAGTTCGGCCTTAGTTGGTGCGCTGAACGCGTCACTTTCGATCTGCCCGAGGCGCCCCTGCTCGAGGCGCGCGATCCAGGTCGCCGATTCGTTCCAGGTCGTGAAGCCGAGACGTTCGTAGGCATCGGGAACCCAGTCCGGGTTCCACGCGGCTTCCACGAAGCCCCGCTCACCGAAGCCGCTCGTGATCACCCCGCCGACCTGATTCGGGAGCAGCGTGACCGGGCCGAGGAGCTCCGCGCGGCCGGCTTCCGCGGCTCGCGCGTCGACGGCGCCGAGGATCGCGGCAAGCGCTTCCGCATCGGAGGCCGCGACGGCCCCGAACAGCTGGAGGCGGGAGCCGAGTTTCGCGTCGAGCGCGGAGCTCGTGTGCGTGACGAGCCTCGCGACCGGCTCACCTCCGCGGTACGCGAGCAGCAGCTCGACCGGCGACTCGTGCGCGTGTTTGTCTGCCCACCACGAGCGGAGCGTCGCCTCGAGCACTGGCACCTCGCGGCTCGGATCGGAGACCCTCCCCGGCAGCTCCACGAACTCCAGGAACTCGAGCTCCGAGCTGACGCGACGCACCTGGATCTCGTGCGGATGCGCATCCGCTTCAGTACCGCGCGCATCCGCCTGGGACACCTCGCTACCTTCGACGCTCGCCAGCTCCTCCTCGCTCGCGAACAGGCGAATGAACCCGGCGTTGGCGTTCTTGGTGTCTTTGACAATCCACTGCATGAGGTGCCGATGCTCGGGCATCCGGGCGAACCGCAGCAACGCGTCGCGCGTGGTGAAGTTCGCCAGCGTGCCGAGGGTCCAAGGCGCTTCCCAGTAGATGCCATGCCAGCAGTAGTCGGGCATGCGACGCATCTTGCCGGTCATCTGCCCCCAGATTCGGCTCGTGACCGCCCAGGCGAGCGGGGTCGTGTACCTCGTTGCACCGACGAACATCGATGCAGTGTCGAAGATGGTGTGGGCCGGCGGCGGGATGGGCGTCGTGAGCTTCTTCGGCTTGCGCGTGGGCTCGGCGACGAGCGGGGGTGTGCGCCCCTCGGCTCGCTCTTTGGCGACCGGCGCGAAGTGCGGGTTGTGCGCCATCTGGCCGGGCGGCGGGTCGGCATCGGCACGCCAGATGCCGTTGGAGTAGCCGCGTGCCTCGGCGAGCAGCAGCTTCGTGCGCCCGGCGTGGCCCGCCGCGACCTCACGCGCACGGTCGACGCTCTCGAACAGCAGCAGCTCGCCCGCCACCTTGCGGTCTCGGAAGCGCTGGCTCCAGATGACGCCACCGCGGTCGACGCCGCGCCCTTCGACGATGACCAGCGCCTGCGCCCGGCCCTGGATGGGTGCCTTCGAGAAGTCGGTGGTGAACACGGTCTACTCGGCGTTCTTGACGACGTAGACGTTCTTGATCTTCGCGTTGCCTCCCGTGAACGGCCCCGTGCCGAACGGATGCACCTCGATGCGCAGGTCGCCGGTCGACGGATCTTCGTCGAGCGATTGCGCGAAGTCGCGTGAGACGGAGGCGAGGTGGGCGACGATGCCGGCCCTGGTGGTCTCGCTGAGGTTCGCGAGCTCCTGCTCAGAAAGGGTGGCCCCCTCCCTCAGTTGCAGGTGCACGATGGGCCGCTGCTCGTGCCCGGCGAGCTCGAGCAGTCCGAGCTTGAACGACTCGATGTCGCTGGCGTGCGGGTTGTCGCGGTAGAGCCCGTTCTCGATGTCGATCGGGTACAGGTTCGCGCCCATGTAGGAGATAGTCGAGTCCTTCCTGCCGAAGAGAAGCAGGAACGGCAGCTTCATGCGCTGCACGGCGAACGCCCGGTGGAATGCACGCGACAGCGCCGGGTCGAGCTCGGCGATCTTCTCGCGCACCTCGGGGAACGAGAGGATCTTCGCCTCGTCGCCGATGTTGTAGCGAAGCTTCGGGCTGAGCACGGCCGACGAGTTGAGGGTCACGACGAGCTCGTTGTTCGCGTTCGTCTCGAGGTACGTCTCGAGCGGGTTGTACTGGAAGACCATGGGGATGCGCGACTCGTCGTCGCCGAGCAGCGCACGCCGCAGCCGCTCGTCGGCGAACATCGCTCGGCGCAGCCACACGCACGCATCCGACTCCCCGGCCATACCGATGGTGAGGTCGGACGCGCCGTACCCGGAGTAGACGCGGCCGAACCGTTCTTCGAGGTAGTCGCGCAGTCCTTCGGTCATCGCCTCGCCGCCCACGAACCCGTTGAGGCGGTGCTTCGACCAGTCGAACCATTCCTCGCCGTCGAGCCGGTCGCGTAGGTGCTTGAGGAACGGCGGGTAGGCGCTCACGAGGTACTGGTACTTGGGCCCGAAGTGGCGGATGGTGTCGACGATCTTGTCGATGTCGGGCCCCGTGTTTTTGACCATCGAGATTTTTGAGAGCGCGTGCCCCGTATTAGTGCCGGTCGCCCACGCGCCCATCGAGAACGCGTTGATGCCGAACAGTCTCTTCGTGCCGAACAGCAGCGTGATGTACCCGGCGACGTTGTTGTGGATGGTCGCCAACTCGCGCCGCCCGCGGATCCAGTTGAATGGCGAACCGCTCGAGCCGCTCGACTCGTCGACCACAGTGCCGACGGTGTCGATCTCGCCGCCCCAGCAGCGCTCGTCTTCCGTATAGCGCTTGACGTAGTCGTCCTTGCTTGTCTCCGGGTAGCTCGACAGCTGCCACCAGCGGAACGTGAAGTTGTTCTCGTGCAGCCACCGCTGGTAGGCAGGCACGTCGAGGTTCGCGCGCTGGCAGATCATCCACGCGTTGAACTTCGCGAAGTCGCCCATGGCCGGCACGTAGTGGCGGGCGGTCCAGCGCCAGATGGCCGGATGCAGGTGGTACAAGTCGTAGGTCTTCGTGAGCGCCCCCGACCCGAGCCGCAGGAGCGACTGGCGAAGTTTGGATGCGCGCCGCAGGCCTGCAGGCCCGGGCCCAGCCGCGCGGCCCGATTGCGGCCCCCGAACACCGATCTGCTGAGTCACGTCGCTGCCCCACCCTCTCGCCATCGCCGAAGTGTGCGCATAGCTAAGCACGAGCCACGGACATTCAGCTTGGGATGCCCGCCATAGCTCAGCCATAGGAACGCCATAGCGCTCTGCTTGGCTGTCAGATCAGGCTGACTCCCGTTCCACGGTGCAAGACAGACGACAAAAGCAGGAGAGTCACCATGATCAAGATCCCCGAACCCGACCTCACGCCGGAAGGCCCCGCCTACGAGGGCAGGCTCCTCGACCGGGCCGACGAGGAGGTCGTCGACCAGGGCGTCGCCTTCGACCTCGGCACGCTCATGTCGCGGCGTGGACTCCTCAGCATTTTTGGTGTGGGTGTCGGAACGGTGGCGCTCGCCGCCTGTACTCCGATGGGGTCGGGCGCATCCAGCACCGCGGCGGCGACCGCATCCACCACCGCCAGCCCCTCCGCGAGCGCTGCTGCGACCGCCGCCGCCCTGCCCGCGAGCGAGATCCCCGACGAGACCGCAGGCCCCTACCCGGGCGATGGGTCGAACGGGGCGGATGTGCTTGAGCAGTCGGGCGTCGTGCGCAGCGACATCCGCTCGAGCATCGGCAGCGGCACCACCGCGGCCGGCGTTCCTATGACCCTCACTCTCACGGTCCTCGACATGGCAAACGGCGACAGGCCGTTCGAGAACGTCGCCGTCTACGTCTGGCACTGCGACGCCACGGGCGGCTACTCCATGTACTCGGAAGGCATCGAGAACGAGACCTACCTGCGGGGCGTGCAGGTCGCGGACGCACAGGGCAGCGTCACCTTCACCTCGATCTTCCCCGCCTGCTACACGGGGCGCTGGCCACACATCCACTTCGAGGTGTACCCGACCATCGACGACATCACCGAGTCGACCAACGCCATCTCGACCTCGCAGGTCGCACTACCCGAATACGCCTCGAACGCCGTCTACGCCCTGTCAGGGTACGAGGGCTCTGCCTCCAACATGGCGCAGGTCAGCCTCGACTCCGACAACGTCTTCGGCGACGACGGCGGAGCCCTGCAGCTCGCGACCGTCACGGGTGACGCGACGAGCGGCTACAACGTCGCGCTCACCGTGCGGGTCGACACCACCACGGCCCCGACCGCGGGCGCCGCCCCCTCGGGCGGCGGCGCAGGAGGCGCAGGCGGCCCGGGCGGCCCCGGCGGGCCGGGCAACTGAGCCGCGTTCACCGACACCGACGCCCGCATCCCCGCATCCACAAGGAGACCGCCATGCTCGCGAACCTCACCGGCTGGCACGGCCTCGCCGTGCTCGCCATCATCCTGCTCATCTTCGGCGCGTCGAAGCTGCCCGCGCTCGCGAAGAGCGTGGGCCAGTCGATGCGCATCCTCAGGACGGAGGTGCGTGACCTCGACGTGGACCCGAACCCCGCGGACCCTGTCGGCGAACCGTCGGGCGCACCCGGCAGGCTCACCGCATCCGGGCAACCCACCGCATCCGCCCACACCACCGAGCCCGCCGAGCCCGCCGAGCGCACCTAGTGCAGCCGGCCCGCGCCGCTCACACGGCGGACGCCGCGAGCCGGTCGACGGCGAGCTTCAGGTACGGCGCGGTCGCGCTCCCCGGGGCCGCGGCGATCTCCTGCGGGGTGCCCTGCGCGACGATCGAGCCGCCCTCGTCGCCGGCGCCGGGCCCCAGGTCGAGGACCCAGTCGGCGCCGGCGACGACACGAAGGTCGTGCTCGACCAGGATCACGGTGTTGCCGCGGTCGACAAGGTCGTGCAGGTGCGCGAGCAAGCGGTCGGAGTCGGCGGGATGCAGGCCCGACGTCGGCTCGTCGAGCAGGTAGAGCGTGTCGCCCTGCTGCGCGCGCCGGAGCTCGGCTGCGAGCTTCACCCGCTGCGCTTCCCCGCCGGAGAGCTCGGGCGCCGGCTGGCCGAGCGACACGTAGCCGAGCCCGACGTCGATGAGGGCATCGAGGTGCTGCACGATGTCGGGGCGCCCGGCGAACTTCTCCTTGGCCGCGGTCACGCTCAGCTCCAGCACGTCGGCGATCGACAACCCCTCGACCTCGATCTCAAGCGTCTCCGCGTTATAGCGCTTCCCGCCGCAGGTGGAACACGGCGCCTGCACGGTGGGGAGGAAGAGCAGCTCCACCTCCATGGTGCCCTCGCCCCGGCAGGTCGGGCAGCGGCCGCTCGCGACGTTGAACGAGAAGCGGCTAGCGCTGTAGCGGCGCCGTTTCGCCTCATCGGTGGCCGCGAAGAGCGAGCGGATGCGGTCGAACAGCCCCGTGTAGGTGGCGACGTTCGAGCGCGACGTGCGCCCGATGGGTGCCTGGCTGACCTGCACGATGCGCTTCAGACGCTCGGCGGGGCCGGCCGCACTCCCCCGGGTCGTCTCGACCGTCACGTCGAGCATCGGGTCGCCAGCGGATGCGCCGGGCTCGGCGGGCGCGTCGTCGGCACCGCCCAGCTCGCTCGCGAGGCTCGCCCGCAGGAGGTCAGGCAGCGCCTGGTTCACGAGGGTCGTCTTGCCGGAGCCGGAGACGCCGGTGACCGCGGTGAGGCAGCCCAGCGGGAACTGCACCGAGAGGTCTCGGAGGTTGTTGCGCGTCACGCCCTCAAGGGCGACGTGCTGCTCGCGCGCTCGCGGTGCGCGGGCCACTGGCCTCGGCGAGTCCGGGCAGTCGAACAGGTAGCGGCGCGTGACCGACTCGGGCGCATCCCGCAGCCCTTCGAGCTCGCCCGAGTAGACGATGCCTCCACCGGACGACCCCGCGCCGGGGCCGATGTCGACGATCCAGTCGGCTTCGCGGATGACGTCGAGCGAATGCTCCACATAGAAGACGGTGTTGCCGCGGTCGCGCAGTCCTCGCAGGATGCCGAGGAGTGCCTCGGTGTCGGCGGGATGCAGGCCCGCTGACGGCTCATCGAGCACAAACACGACCCCAAAGAGGCCAGACAGCAGCTGGTTCGCGAGCCGCAGACGCTGGAGCTCCCCGCCGGAGAGCGTGCCGGTTTGCCGATCGAGGGAGAGGTACCCCAACCCGAGGTCGACGAGCGGTGCCAGCCGTGCGCACAGCTCACCCGCCAGGCGTCGCGCCGCGAGCACCTGCTCGGGCGCGAGCCGCCCCGTGACGTGTGCAGGCGCCCATCCTGGCTGGAGCACCTGATCCATCAGCGCGGCCAGCTCGCGCAGTGGCATCGCGGCGAGCTGGGTGATGTCGAGCCCCTCGAACGTCACTGCCAGCGCATCCGGCTTCAGCCTCGTGCCGCGGCACGCCGGGCACACCACGCTTTCCAGGAACGCGGCGGCCTTCTCGCGCATCCGCTCGCTCTTCGAGTTCGCGAAGGTGTCGAGCACGTAGCGCTTCACGCCGACGAACGTGCTCATGTAGGACGGTTCGTCGCCCGCCGCGACGGCCGCGCGCACCTGCGCCGGCGTCTTGCCCGTGAAGACCGGTACCTGCGGCTTCTCGGTGGTGTGCAGCAGCCAGCTCCGCTGGTCCGCGGGCACGTCACGCCAGGGAATATCGATGTCGTACCCCAGCGAGACGAGGCTGTCACGCAACTGTTTGCCATGCCACGCGGTCGGCCAGGCGGCGATCGCTCCGTCACGAATCGTGAGCGACTCGTCCGGGATCATGCGCGACACCGGCACCTCGTAAACCCTGCCGAGTCCGTGGCAGTTCGGGCACGCACCCTGCACGGTGTTCGCCGAGAAGTCCTCGGCGAGCAGCATCGGCGCACCCGCCGGATAGTCACCGACCCGCGAATAGAGCATGCGGACGACGTTCGCGAGCGTCGAGGTGCTGCCGACCGTCGAACGCGCGCTGCCACCGCCTCGCTGCTGCGGGAGCGCGACCGCGGGAGGAAGCCCCTCGACGGCGTCCACGTCGGGTGGCGACACCTGGTTCATGAGGCGGCGGGCGTACGGCGCGACCGACTCGAAGTAGCGTCGCTGCGCCTCGGCGTACAGCGTGCCGAACGCGAGCGAGCTTTTGCCCGACCCAGACACCCCGGTGAAGGCGACCAGCGCATCCCGCGGGATATCGACGTCGACGTCACGGAGGTTGTGCTCACGAGCGCCCCGGACGATCACCCTGGCTGGCGCTTCGGTCGGCGCGTATCCAACGGTGGTGTGTCCCTCGGCGAAGCCCATCAGACCAGCATGACCCCTGCTGGAACGCCGAAGCTGGGTGCCTCAGGTAACGCAAGGTTACGCAAAGCTACGACGACCCAAAAGCGAGTAGAAATGTCTCGTTGTCCGAACATATGACAGCGTCGACCTGGACAAAGGAGTTCCCATGACCGACCAGACCGCCACCCCACGCACCATCGGCGTCGGCCTCATCAGCGTCGGCTGGATGGGCCGGCTTCACTCGCGCGCCTACCGCGCCGTGCCCGACCACTTCCCCGAGCTCGGCATCAAGACCCGCCTCGTCGTCGCCGCCGACCCCGTGCCAGAAGCCCGCGCCCAGGCCGAAGAGCGCCTCGGCTACGAGCGCACCGTCGCCGACTACCACGAGGTGCTCGCCGACCCCGAGGTCGACGTCGTCTCGATCTGCTCACCCAACTTCCTGCACGCCGAGATGGCGATCGCGGCGGCTGAGGCTGGCAAGCCGTTCTGGATCGAGAAGCCCATGGGACGCTACGCCTCAGACTCACGACGCATCGCATCCGCCGTGGATGCTGCCGGCATCGTGACGGCCGTCGGCTTCAACTACCGCAACGCACCGGCGATCGCGTACATGAAGCAGCTCATCGAGGAGGGCGCGATCGGCCGCGTCACCAACGTGCGCGGCGCCTTGCTCGCCGACTACTCGTCCGACGCCCTCGCCCCGCTCACCTGGCGGTTCGAGCGCGAACGCGCCGGCTCTGGCGTGCTCGGCGACCTGCTCTCGCACGGCCTCGACCTCGCGCAGCACGTCGTAGGCCGCATCGGCAGCGTCTCGGCGACGGCGGAGACGTTCATCACGGAACGCCCCGCGCCTGGCACCGGCATCGTCGACCGCTCGGCTCCAGGAACCGGCGAGCTCAAGCCCGTCGAGAACGAGGACTACGCGGCCCTCCTCATGCGCTTCGACAACGGCGCCATCGGCATCATGGACTCGAGCCGCATCATGCGCGGCCCTCGCGCCGAGTACGCCCTCGAGGTGTATGGCACCAAGGGCTCGATGCGCTGGGACTTCCAGCGACTCAACGAACTCGAGGTCTGCCTCGACTCGTCCACCCCCTACGGCTACACGACCGTCTACATGTCCCCCGGCCACGGCGAGTTCCACCGCTTCCAGCCGGGCGGCGGCACCGGCATGGGCTTCGACGACCTCAAGACCATCGAGGCAGCTCGCTTCCTCGAGAGCGTCGCCACGGGCATCCAGGTCGCCCCCTCGGTCGCCGACGGCCTCGTCGCGGCGCAGATCGTCGAAGCAGCCGAAGCCTCCATCGAGGACGGCCGCTGGCACGACGTGCCCGCCCGCGCGTAGCCCGGCTCCGCGCTCCATCCGCCACCTCGGCCCGGGTCTCGGGATGGGTTCCTCACCTCGGGATGGGTTGCAACCCATCCACAGATGAGGAACCCATCCCGAGACGACGCGCGGCTGGACAGCGAACAGCCCGGGACAGCCGCGGGTTAGAACGTCGCGGCGTCGATCACGAAGCGGTAGCGGACGTCGGACTTAAGGACCCGCTCGTAGGCGTCGTTGATCTGGGCCGCCTCGATGAGCTCGATCTCCGGAGCGATGTTGTGCTCGGCGCAGAAGTCGAGCATCTCCTGCGTCTCGCGGATGCTGCCGATCGTTGATCCGGCGAAGGAGCGGCGGTTGTTGAACAGCGTGAACGCGCGTACCGGGATGGGCTCGGCGGGCGCACCCACGTAGACCATGGTGCCGTCGAGCGTCAGCAGGTTGAGGTACTGGTCGATCTCGAGGTTCGCGCTGACCGTGTTGATGATGAGGTCGAACGTGTTGCGCAGCTCTGTGAAGGTGGCCTCGTCGCTCGTTGCGCAGTAGTGCTTCGCGCCGAAGCGCAGGCCGTCTTCCTGCTTGCTGAGGGTCTGCGAGAGCACGGTGACCTCTGCGCTCATGGCGACGGCGATCTTCACGGCCATGTGGCCGAGCCCGCCCATGCCGACGACGGCGACCTTCTTACCTGGGCCGGCCTGCCAGTGGGCGAGCGGCGAGTAGGTGGTGACGCCGGCGCAGAGCAGCGGCGCGGCCTTCTCGTAGGGGATGCTCTCGGGCACGCTGAGCACGAAGTCGGCGTCGACGACGACGTTCGTCGCGTAGCCGCCCTGCGTGATGCTGCCGTCGCGGTCCTTGCCGCCGTACGTCATGACGTTGCCGTTGGTGCAGTACTGCTCGGAGCCTGCCTTGCAGTTGTCGCACTCGCGGCACGAGTTGACCATGCAGCCGACGCCGACGCGGTCGCCGACCTTGTGCTTCGTGACATCGCCGCCCACCTCGGCGACGGTGCCGACGATCTCGTGGCCGGGGGCGAGCGGGTAGGGCACGCGGCCCCATTCGCCGCGCACGGTGTGGATGTCGGAGTGGCAGATGCCCGAGTAGGCGATGTCGATGAGCACGTCGTTCGGGCCGACGGCGCGGCGCTCGATGGTGGTGGGCTCGAGCGGTTCGGTGGCTGAGGGGGCCGCGTAGGCCTTTGCGGTCGTCATAGGTGCTCCTTCGGGGTGTTCGTGGAGTGCGTGGCCCCGCCCGCGCCGGGTTCTCGGGGCGAGTGGGACGGAGGAGACTCTATGCCTCGCCGCCGACATTCACTCTCCGGATGCGTTCAGGTCGCCGCGTTTGAGGGCGACGTTGGGGTTCGTCGGCGGCGCCGGCTTCCCTGCCGGCCCTGCGGAACCGGCAGCCGCATCCACGACCTCGTCGACGGACACGATGCGGAGCATGCCGGTCTCGAGGCCCACGGCGACCTCGTCGGGGATCATGTAGAGCGCGCGCGTCTCGGGGCCGGCGCTGGCGGTGCCGCGGAACTGGCGCTTCGACATGACCATCGGCTCGGGGATCGTGCCCTGGCGGCGACGGCGGCTACGTCGGAACTGCCTGGCGAGGAACCGGCCCAGGGTGACGCCGCCTGCGATGCCGATGCCGATCGATCCGGCCTGCACGAGCCGGAGCACGCCGTCGTCGGAGGAGTCGCTGGACGTGATGTCGAGCATGCCCTGGTAGATGGCGAGGCCGGGTAGGAGGGGCACGGTGCCGCAGACGGCGGTGATGGTGGCGGGGATGTGCAGCTTGCGCGAGAGGGACTCGGCGAGGAGCCCGACGATGAGGGCGGGGACGGCCGTGGCGACGAGGGGCTCGGTGCCGGCCGTCGCCAGGACGTCGTAGACGAGGTAGGCGATGCCGCCGAAGATCATGACGACGAATGCGGTGCGGATGGTCGCGTAGGAGGCGAGCGCCCAGGCGGCGGCCGCGACGGCGGCGCCGAAGACCTGGACGGCGGAGGGCCACGGCTGCACGGATCGCTCGACGAGGCGCAGGTCGATGCCGAGCCCGCGGGCGACGTCGAGCACGATCGCGATGCCGACGATGAGGCCGAGCGTGAGCAGCACCACCTCGAGCAGCCTGCCCATGGCGGTGATCGGGAAGCCGTTGATGGCGTCGTCGGCCGCGCCCACGAACGACATTCCGGCGAGCAACACGACGAGGCCGGATGCGACGACGAGCGCCGGGGGCAGCGCGGCGAATTCGACGGGCAGCACGGGGAGCGCGGCGAGGAGCCCGACGGCGACGCCGGTCGCGATGGCGGCGCCGGCGATCTGGAGGAAGAACGCGGGCAGCCCCCATCGGCCGAGGGCTTGGAGGACGAGGTCGACGACGACGGTCGTCGCGGCGGAGAGGAGGCAGACGAGCGGGCCGCCGCCGAGGAGGAAGCCGACGCCGCCGGCCATGAGGGCCAGCCACAGGGTCACCATCGAGCGGCGGAAGCGCTGCGGGGCGACGAGGATTTCGTCGAGGCGCTGGTGGAACGACTCGAGCTGGTTCAGCGCCTCTTCGAGCTTCGCGGGGTCGTCGATGGTCTCGGCGACATCGATGTCGTTCGGGTCTGCGGCGATCTCGCGCGACAGCTCCATGACGCGGGTGAGGCGGTCGTAGTCTGGCAGCCTGCTGTTGACGACGCGCAGGAGGCTGATGCCCGCGCCGTCATTAGCGCCGTCGTGCACGACAAGGATGGACGTGAACGTGAGGTCGATCTGGCAGTCGACACCGAAAGCCTTCGTGGTGCGGCGGATGGCGTCGGTCACGTCGGTGGCGGAGGCGCCGAGGGCGAGCATCGTCTCGCCGAGCCTGACGGCCAACTCGAGGACTTCGCGGATGCTCCGCTCGGCCATGAGGGCACGCTGCGCGCGGCGCCCCACGGTTGACGACGGGGCTTTGCCGCCGACCTTCCTGGCCAGGTTGTCGAAGAAGTTCTTACCGCGCACGGCCGGAGTCTAATTCCGCGTTGGGGTGCGCGTCAGCGCCCCGAGACGATGTGCACGAGGCCTCGCAGGGCCGCGCCGAGCGGCTCGACGTCCTCGGCGGTGTTGTGCACGTGGAAGGAGAGCCGCAAGTTACCGGCGCGGTTCGCGGCCATCACGTCGAAGCGCGCCAGCGTGTCTCTGATCTGCTGGGCGGCCCCGTCCGCCGGGGCGAGCGCGAGGATCGCGGAGCGCGCATCCGGGAGCCCGGCGGCGGCCGCGAAAGCGCCGCTCACCGCGAGCGCGTGCGCCTCCAGATCTCGCGCGCCGATGCCGAGCAGGAACTCGAGCGACGCCTCCGTGCCCACCCACGCGTGCCAGGCGGGCGAGACGTCGAAGCGACGCGCATCCGCCGCGAGCCGCAGCGGCAGCCCGTAGATGCTCGCCCACGGGTCCTCCCCCGCGTACCAGTTCGCGGCGAGGGGGCGGATGCTCGTGTGCAGCTCAGGGGTGAGCGTCAGGAACGCCGTGCCACGCGGGCAAAGGAGCCACTTGTAGGCGGCGCACACGGTCGCGTCGAAGCGGCTCGCATCCACCTGCATCCACCCCGCCGCCTGCGTCAGGTCGATGAGCGTCCGCGTGCCGTGCCGCCTGGCCGCGGCTTCGATGGCCTCGAGGTCCGCGACCGCGCCGGTGCTGGACTGCAACGCCGAGACGACAACCCAGGCGGTGTCTGGCCCGATCTCGTCGGCGATGCGATGCACCGGCACCTCGCGCAGGCGAAGGCCCCGGTCGGCGTGCGCCGCGAACGGGAAGCTGACGCTCGTGAAGTCGTGCTCGGCGAACAGCACCTCCGCGCCGTCGGGCACCGACGCGGCGATGAGCCCCACGAGGGGCGAGACCTGGTTGCCGATCGCCACCCACTCCGTTGGGACACGCACGAGCTGCGCGTACAGGGCGCGCGAACGGCCAACGGTGCCGTCGTAGTCGCTCGCCTGCCGCCGCCCCGCGCTCCAGCCGGCGAGCTCGCGGGTGAGCGCATCCGTCGTCGCTTTCGGTGGCAGGCCCATCGATGCGGTGTTGAGGTACAGGGGCTCCGGCGAGAAGGCGGCGGCGTGGATCCAGGACATGCGGCCAGGCTAGCGACCTCTGGCGGACTCGCCCGGCTTTGTGCTCAACCTGTGCACTGGCGTCTTGGCGCACGGCGCAATAGTTTGATCGCATGACCAGCCTCCAGGCGTCGCGATCTCGCCACCGAGTGGCCGTGGCTTCAGCCGTTCTCCTGTGCGCGACGGTGCTGCCCGGATGCGCGCCGGCGGGCGCACCAAGTGAGAGCCCGGCTGCGGCGGCGACCGTGAGCCCCGGCGCCTATCTCGAGGAGTTCGAGCTCGCGGTCGCTGAGCCAGCGACAGCGGACGACCTCGGCCTGCTTCTTCAGGACGGCCTCCTTCGGAGGATTGCGGCGGTGTTGAACGAGGACGGGCAGAGTTTCCGACTCGTGCGCTCCGAATCCATAAGCGGTTCCTGCGGCGAATCGCCCACGCGCCTGATGCTGCTCGACTCGACCACAATCCTCATCACCTACGAGGATCTCTATCCCTTCGCGTCGTGCTTGTTGTCAGATACGCCCCGCGTCGACGAGTTCCAGGTGCCGCCCGGTGTGGATCCAGTCGGGCTCGAAGTGCGAATCACGAGCACGCACTCGGCCTCGCAGCCGTTGACCTTCGATGCCCCGAATCTGGGTTCGACGGTCGGTGGCTCGGCTTCGAGCAGCACCGCGCTCGCCGACGTTCCTGCCAGGCCTGCAACAGCCGAGGAGTCTGCGCTCATGACTGGCGACAAGACCATCCCCCGACACCCCAAGCTCGTCGCGAGCGACAGCAGCACCTTCACGATCGCCCGGTTCGACGCGCTGGAGCCATGCAATTCCCTACCCAGCGAGCTGATCGTGCTCAACCCCTCGGAGATCTCCGTCAACTACCGAGCCGCCGCCGTCGATGGCAGCTATCCGAGCTGCGGCCCCGGCTCCGTCGACTTGGCCGAGCGATTCGACATTCCGGCCAGCGTCACGGGCACGGTGACGGTCTCCATCACTGAGGAGTCGACGAAGGCGCAGCCGCTGTACATCGAGCCAGCCTCCGCGTGAGATCGTTGGTCGCATGAAACTCGCCGAAGCGCTGCTCGAGCGCGCTGACCTGCAGAAGCGCGTCGAGTCGTTGCAGGCTCGCATCGTCGCGAACGCCTCCTACCAGGAGGGCGAGCAGCCCACAGAGGACGCGGCTGAGCTCCTCGACGAGTGCGCGACCCGGCTCCTGCAGCTGGAGCGCCTCGTGACCTCCATCAACATCACCAACGCGACCGCTGCCACGGAGGACGGGCGCTCGATCACGGCCCTCCTCGCGGCGCGCGAGACGCTGCGCAGTCAGCACAGCATCCTGGTTCGGGCAGCGGATGCGGCGGCCGGGTCGTGGGGGCAGCGGCAGATGCGCAGCGAACTGCGGCAGATGTCGGCGTTGCCCGTGCGCGACGTGCGAGCCAAGGCCGACGGGGTCGCGCAGGCGCTGCGCGAACTCGATGTGGTTATTCAGCGCACGAACTGGGAGGTTGAGCTCCTGGAGGCTTGATTTCGGACGAGCGAGCTGCGACACGAATCACGCGGTGAGTCGGTAGGCGCACGGCGCGAGCACACACCGAGGGCTGGCGGTTTTCCAGTCCACCTGTCGACGCGGTGGGCAGCGTCACGGCTTCGGCCGTCACACCTCAGCCCAGCATCCCTCACCGGGAACCGCGCACGCAGGACACCTCATCACCATGTGCTGGCCGGGCGCCGAGGGCGGGATCGGGGACCTCACCGCATGCACATCGTCGCGCCGCCGCGCCGCTGCGCCGCCGCACCTCGGGCGGGTGCTCGGCGGTTCTAGGCGGTTGGCTGCACGGAGACCGCGAACCACTGCCCGTAGCCGTCCTGCGCGAAGGTCAGCGTCGAGCCACGTTCGATGACCGGAGTGTTGTGCGTGCCGAACATCGACACGTCGCGCGTGTCGTAGCTCTCGCCGGGACGGACCTTGCCGTCGACGATCGGCAGCAGCGCGACCGGCCCGTCGGTCATGAGGCCAGGGAGATCGCGTTCGCCGATGCGGAAGCGGTCGCGTTCGATGCCGGTCTCCGCGGCGAGGGCGTCGACGTCGCTGTACGGGCAGCCGAGCACGAACCCGGATGCGTCGTCGGGCAGCAGCTCGTCGATGTTCATGGTCGCCGAGAGCTCGTTGACCTCGAGGTGATCGAGCAGGCGCACGGGTTCCGGGGCGGCGCAGGCCGACAGCGAGAGCGCGGCGAGCACACCGAGGGCTGCGAAGCTCACAATACGACGGGGGTGCACGACGTCGAGACTACGCGTTGGACCGGGTCGATCGCGTCATCCGAAGTACTGAAGTTCATCATCCGACAGGCGGATGCGCCGGAGTTACGGGCATGCGTACGGGTTTCGTGTCGATGGGCGCGAGATGGGCTCGGGGAACAGCTTCTGCGGCTCGTGTAGCTCCGCGCGGTGCGCCCCGCAGCTCGCGCACACGCTGTAGACAACGACGCCGAGCGAGGTCGAGTGGCGGGATGCGGTCACCCAGCCATGCTCTCGATGCGGCGGCGCGTCTGGCGAGGTTGCTGCGTTGGTACGCGGAAGCTCGATGGGGCGGGTGGCGGAGTCGTCTGCGGGGGTGAGTTTCTTCATGCACTCGAGCCTGGTGTAATAGTCTTATGCATCTCAACCCTTACGGTGAATACGCGGTCGAGCTGGCCGCGTCCCTGGCAAACGACTGGCCTGAGGACCGCCCCGCGCTGCTCGCGCGGACCCGCGAGTTCGGCATGACGATGCCGTTCCCACCAGAGGAAGCAGACCACTCGCGCACTCGCGCCGTGATCGACGACTGGCTCAGGGTCGTCGACGCTCCGACCGACGAAGACCGCGCCGAGGTCCTGAACACCCTCATGGCATCCGCGACCGCATACCCGCGCCTCACGAACCACGACAATGAGGGCTGGCACCTGCACTACCGCGACTGGAACATGTCACTGCCGCAAATTCTGCTGGCCGTGATCACGGTTGGGACGGCACTTCACCTCACGACGAGGGGCATGCATCGCCTGAGCCGGTGCGCCGCCGGCGTTGACCCCGGCGACGACTGCAGGAACATCGTCGTCGACACCACCCGCAACGGGCGCCAGCGCTACTGCTCGGTGAGGTGCGCGAACCGGGCCGCCGTTCGCCGGCACCGCGCCCGCGCCGCGGGGTGAGCATCCACCGCTGAGCATCCCTCCGCCACGAGGGCATGCGCCGGGGATGCCCTCGCGCACACGTGATGGGTTTCGCTGACTGGTGATGGGAAAGGACCCATCACCAGTCAGCGAAACCCATCACACTCCGCAGCAGAACCCATCAGAGTGCGCCGAACCTGAATTACGCGTTCGTCGCCTCGAGCCCGCGTTCGAGGTCGGCGAGGATGTCGTCGATGCCCTCGATGCCGATCGACAGGCGGATGAGCCCCGGCGTCACGCCGGCCTCGTCGCGCTGCTCCTGCGACGACCGCTTGAAGATCGTCGACTCCATGTGCAGCGCCAGCGTGCGGACGTCGCCGATGTGGGTCATGTGGCTGACCAACTGCAGAGCTTCCACGAATTTGCGCGCCGCATCCGGCCCGCCTGGCAGGTCGAACGAGACAACCGAGCCCGCGCCGTCCGGCAGGTACTTCTGCCCGAGTTCGTAGTAGGCGTTCGAGGGCAGCCCGGCGTAGTCGACGGAGGCGACCTCTGGCCGCGACTCGAGCCATTCGGCGACGCGCTGGGCGTTCGCGACGTGGCGTTCCATGCGCAGCGACAGGGTTTCGATGCCGTGGAGCAGCAGGAAGGTGCTCGTCGGCGGCACGGTCGGGCCGTAGTCGAGCACGGTCACCGACTTCACGTAGCTCATGAACGTGTCGGCGCCGTAGCGCTCGATGAACGACGGAGCGCCTTCGAACGACCCCTTCGTGAAGTGCGGGAAGCGGTCGGCGTTGGCGGCCCAGTCGAACTTGCCGGCGTCGACGATGACACCTCCGATGACCGAGCCGTGGCCCGAGAGCCACTTGGAGGTTGAGTGGATGACGATGTCGGCGCCCCATTCGATGGGGCGACAGAGGTAGGGGGTTGCGACGGTGTTGTCGACGATGAGCGGCACGCCTGCCCGCTTCGCGACCCGCCCGAGGAGTTCGAGATCGACGACGTCGTTCTTCGGGTTCGGCACCGACTCCGTGTACACGGCCCGAGTCTCGGGTCGCACGCGCGCGAGCCATTCCTCCTCGGTCGCGTCCGCGTCGAGGAACTCGAAGTTCAACCCTTGGCGGGTGAGGCTGCCGTCGAACAGCTGGCGCGTGCCGCCGTAGAGGCTGGCCGTCGAGAGGATGTGGTCACCGGATGCGGCGAGCGAGAAGAGCGTCATGGCTATGGCCGCCTGCCCGCTCGAGACGACGAGGCCGTTCCGGCCGCCCTCGAGGTTCGCGATGCGCTTGCCCGCGACCACGTTCGTCGGGTTGTCGCCGCGAGAGTACGCGCGGCCGACGCTCTCACCGGAGAACCGGGCCTCGGCCTCGTCGTAGGAGGGGAAAACGTACCCCGCGCTCTGGTAGATCGGGGTCACGCGCGCGCCGACGTCGCTGTCGACGACCGCACCGGCGTGGATCTGCCGGGTCGCAAAGGTCTGTTCGTTTCGCTCTTCAATGGCCACAGGGTCAACGTACGGAACTCGCGTCACCTTGTGGAGCCTCAGCGAAATCTTTGGAAATACGCGGAGGACCGCGGGCGTTGACGTGGCTACGCTTCCCCCATGCCGTCGCCCACACGCAAGTACGAGACCACCGGACGCTTCGACGAGGTCAGCCGCGAGGAGCTGGACCGCCCTGACAGCCGCAAGTGGAGCCTCAACGAGGGCACCATCGGCGCGTGGGTCGCCGAGATGGACTTCGGCACCGCCTCCAACGTGCGGGACGCGATCCTCGGCGCCGTCGCGAAGGACGAGCTGGGCTACCTCGCGCCACCCACCTGGGCGCGGACCACGGCCGCCGCATCCGCGTTCTTCGAGCGACGCTACGGGTGGACGGTCGAGCCCGAGCGCATCCACCACATCGCCGACGTCATGGGCGCCTTCGACGTGTTCGTGCGGCACTTCACCGAGCCTGGCACGCCCATCATCGTGCCGACGCCCGCGTACATGCCGTTCCTTGTGACCGAAGCCCTGCAGGGGCGCGAGACCATCGAGGTGCCTGGTGTCGTCGAGCACGGCCGCTGGACGCTCGACTTCGACGGCATCGAGCGCGCGTTCGCAGGCGGGCCCGCGAACGTGGTGCTCGTCAACCCGCACAACCCGACCGGCTCGATCTACAGCCGCGACGAGCTGCTACGCCTGGCCGACATCGTCGAGCGCGGCGGCGGTCGCGTCTTCGCCGACGAGATCTGGGCTCCGCTCACGCTCGACGGGCCGGGGCACATCCCCTACGCTTCGATTTCCGACGCGGCGGCCCGCCACTCGGTGACCTCGACGGCGGCCTCGAAGGCGTGGAACGTCGCCGGACTCAAGTCGGCGCAGATCATCTTCACCAACGACGACGACCTGGAACGCTACCGGGGGTTCGGCTTCGGGGTCGTCTGGGGCTCCTCGATCCTCGGCGCGTTCGCCGCCGAGGCCGCCTACAGCGACAGCGACGAGTGGCTCGACGAGGTCAACGGCGCCCTCGTCGAGAATCGCGACCTGCTGTTCTCGCTCGTCGCCGAGCACCTGCCGGGGGTGCGCGCGATCGTCCCAGAGTCGACGTATGTGGCGTGGCTCGATGTCTCGGAGCTCGGCCTCGAGGGCTCGCCTGCCGCGTTTTTCCTCGAGCACGCCGGCGTCACGCTGACGGCGGGGGCATCGTGCGGGGCCGACTTCGAGCACTACGTGCGCATCGTGTTCGCGACGCCGAAGCCTGTGCTCTCCGAGATCGTGCAGCGCATGGCGGATGCGCTCGCCGCCCGCGAGGTGCGCTGAGGCTAACCCTGCTCGGCGATGCGCTCGTGGTGGCGAATCACCTCGGCAATGACGAAGTTGATGAAGGTCTCGGCGAATTCCGGGTCGAGGTGCGCCTCTTCCGCGAGCTCGCGGAGGCGACGGATCTGGCGGCGCTCCCGCTCCGGGTCGGCCGGCGGGAGGCCGTGCTCCGCCTTGAGCTCACCGACGAGCGTAGTGAACTTGAAGCGCTCGGCGAGCATGTGCACGAGCGCGGCGTCGATGTTGTCGATGCTGCCGCGGATCGAGGTGAGACGGCGCATCACGGCCTCGTCTGCGGCCTGGGGCGGGCTCGTGACGTCCGCTTCGCGAGCGGATGCGGTGCTCGCGACGCCATCGACGTCCTCGTTCTGGAGTGCGGGGGCTTCGCTCGATGAAGACATGCCAGGAGCCTAGCGCCGGGGTTGCGCTCGCGAGAAACACGTAGTCGCAGTTCGCGGAGCAAAACTGCAGATTGTCAACAATCTACGACGGGGCTACGCTGGGCGCATGCCAACCCCCCGAGAGCGAGAAGGCGCCCACCACCACGGCGACCACGCCGCTGGCCACGACCACGAAGGCGGCGAGGCCTTCAGCCCCGCGCATCCGTGCGTCGACCGCACCCCCTCGGAAGCCGAGGGGCACGGCCACAGCCACGGCCTCGGAGATCACGCCACGGCAACGGGGAAGCACCGCAAGAAGCTCGTCATCGTGCTCGCGATCACGGCGAGCGTGTTCCTCGTGCAGGTGGTCGGCGCCATCGCATCCAACTCGCTCTCGCTCCTCGCCGACGCGGGCCACATGCTCACCGACGCCGCCGGCGTCACGGTCGCCCTGCTCGCGAGCTACGTCGCGACCCTGCCCGCCTCGTCGAAGCGAACCTTCGGCTTCCAGCGCGCCGAGGTGCTCGCCGCCCTGATCAACGGGCTCATCCTGGGCGTCATCGCCGTGACGATCTTCATCGAGGCGATCCGCCGCTTCGGGCAGGAAGTCGAGATCGAATCAGGCATCATGCTCGCCGCCGCCGTCATCGGCGCGCTCGCGAACCTCATCTCACTGCTCGTCCTGCGCTCCGGGCAGAAGGAAAGCCTGAACGTGCGGGGAGCCTACCTCGAGGTCCTCGGCGACCTCCTCGGCTCCGTGGCCGTCATCATCGCTGCCGTCGTGATCTGGGTGACGGGATGGATGGTCGCCGACCAGATCGCGTCCATCCTGATCGCCCTCCTCATCTTCCCGAGGGCGATCAGCCTGTTGCGCGAGGTCGTCGACGTGCTCATGGAGGCGACGCCGAAGAACGTCGACCTCGACGCCACCCGCGAGCACCTGCGGTCGGTTCCCGGGGTCGTGGATGTGCATGACGTGCACGCCTGGACCATCACCTCGGGCGTACCCATGTTCTCTGCCCATGTCGTCGTCGCCCCGGAGGCCCTGGACGAACGCGGACTCGACGCCGTGCTGTGCGAGCTCGACGCGTGCCTCAAGGGGCACTTCGAGACGAGCCACAGCACGTTCCAGGTCGAGCCCGCCGCCCACGTCGGCCACGAGGCGCACTCGGGGCAGTTGCATTCATGAGCACATCAGACATGGCAGACCTCACCATCACTCCCGTCCCAGGCATCCAGAGCCAGCCGACGTCGGCGATCCTCGCCGGCCACCTGCGCGACCGGGTCGTCGAGGGCACGTTCGCGCCCGGTGCGCAGCTCAACGAAGCCCGCATCGCCGGCGAGTTCCAGGTCTCACGGGGACCAGTCCGCGAGGCCCTGCAGCGCCTCGTGCAGGAGGGGCTGCTCGAAAGCCGACGCAACCGCGGCGTCTTCGTTCGCGAGCTCACCGAGGAGGACGCGGCAGAGATCTTCGCCGCCCGCGAAGTGCTCGAGTGCGCCGCCGCGGCCGTCATCGCCGCGAAGCCCGCCCAGGAGCGCGCGGCGATCGCATCCGCCCTCTCGTCGGTCGTGAGCGACCTCAACGCCGCCATCGCCAACGGCGACGACGCGAAGGCACTCCGCCTCGATCACGAGTTCCACAGCCGCTTCGTGCAGAGCGCAGGCAACTCCAGGCTGGCCCGCGCCTACGCGACAATCGCCACCGAGTCGCTCATCTGCTCGGCGCATTCCGTCGGCGTGCATCCGCCCCTCGGAGACTTCAGCGCGCACCACGAAGCCCTCGTCAGCCTGACCGAGCGAGGAGACATCGAAGGCATCCACGCGGCCGTGCACCAGCACCTGTCGCACCACTAGGTGTATTGACCCGTGAGGTTGTGAACACGGTCTGAGGGGCGTTGGCCGCCGATCCCGGTGTGGGGTCTGTGGT
>NZ_JBNAFM010000027.1:0-39734 GCF_049707175.1 Pseudoclavibacter helvolus
CCACAGACCCCACACCGGGATCGGCGGCCAACGCCCCTCAGACCGTGTTCACAACCTCACGGGTCAATACAGCTAGGGGCAGACGACGTACGTCAGCACGATGGAACCCGAGATGCGCTGATTCGCGGTCGGGTTGGTGCCGGTGCCAGTGCCGATCGTGGCGCCCGGTACCGGCGTGACTCCCGCCACCGTGCCCGTCGCGACATAGCTGGACCCGCCTCCGCCGCCGGACGCGACACCGAAGAGCCCACCGCCACTCGCCACGTTCCCGGCGTAGCGCGCTGTGTGAGAGCTACCTCCACCACCGCCCGCGTAGCCGCCTCCGCCTCCGCCTCCGGTCGCGCCACCCTCGTTGGTTCCGGTGCCACCAGCCACCCAAGAGGATCCGCCAGCGCCGCCGTCCCCGCCGGTTGCCGGAACATGACCGGTTCCAGCGAAACCCGGGTTCGTCTGGCTGTCAACGGGAGTTGGCGTAACGTCGACAGTTGTCGCCGCGATCCCTCCGGTTCCCGCGCTGGAACCGGACGCAGCGCTGCCTCCGTGTGACACGATGCGGCGAGCTTGCGCGGGCCAGTCGAAGGCCGCGTCGGTAGCCGAAGCATCACCAGTCCCACCCGATCCGGGCGGCGCGTACTGGATCGAGATCCCCGTGGTGCCAACACCAGCTCCACCACCACCGCCGCCGCCAGCGACCACGATCGGCTCTGAGGTGGCGAGCGTTGCTCCGGCCCGGATGGCAGATCCGCCACCACCGGATGCGCCGTTGAAGACGTTCAGCTGTCCCGCGGGCGTCGCGCCTGACGCGCCGCCGTTGCCGTACCCCTGGCCTCCGGCGAAGCCGGTCGCACTGTTCGTCCCGCCACCAAGACCACCCTGGCCGACAGTGAGGTACAGGTTCTGCCCAGGGGTCACTAGCATGGTTCCGGAGACTCTGGCACCAGCGCCGCCGGTCAGAGCTGTCGAGCGGCCGCCGCCGCTTCCGCCGATCACGACGTAGGAGATGGAGGTGACACCGTCTGGTACTGGGAACGTGGTCGTCTCGCCAGCTGGCAGCGTTGGGTTTCCTGGACCTGGGGCGATGTACTCAACCGGCTCCCCGCATCCACTTGCCGCAGCCATCGGGGCACCCGCAGCGATCGCCATGACCGGAATCGACCAGGCTGCTCCCTTGATGAGCGTGCGCCGGTGAACGTCGGGTGAAGCTGGCCTGCGATCGACATCCGCATTGTTCTCGTGTGACATAGTCCTCATTCGTGTAGAGCGGGAGGAGTCCCCGCCTTCACTTATGCACGCTATGAAGGGCCGCGGACACGTCAGTGCCGATGAAGAAGAATGTCAGTGCAATGAGAAAGAACAGCGGCGCTGGATCGGTGGCCTCCAGTTCGAGGGGTGGCCAAGGAGTTCTACAGCTCGAGCCCAGTACAGGAACCGGGGCCCAGGCTCGGAAGTATGGACGGGTCGAGCGGTTGTGAGGCCGCGCCAGCCTCATTCGAGAGCAGGTCCACTGCAGTGAGAAATACGGAGGTCGACGACGTCACCAGAACGCGTGCCAATCCGGCATCCGCAGTCTCCACCGACACAAAAGCGCCCCCGGACCGAGCGGCTTCAAGAATGCGGCGCTCGAGTCCAGGTACGTCCTGCGCCGACACGAGAAAGCTCTCGCCGGACACCACGAGTGTGTACGTCATATGCTGCCTCCTCACGGAACGCTTCAACGCTAGGCGCTCAAGCTCACAGCGATCGCAGGGTTGACGTCGACCCCGTCGCGCAGAGGAAGCTGGATGTCATCCCTGGGGAAGGGTCGGCGACATCTGCTCGCCACGGATGATCTCGCCATGCGCATCGCGGACGACAAGCCCCGTGGCGCTGTCGGCCGACGCCTGGAGGACACTGAGCCACTCCGGGTCGAGCTTGTGTGACGGCTGCTCAAGATGGAAGTGCGCGGGAAACGAGGGGGTCATCCAGACGGTGCTTCGTCCATCGCCGCTGGTATCCGTATTGCGCCAGGAGACCACGAACGACTCCTGGTTCCGGAATTTCTTCAGCACGATCACCTGCAGATGGGCGAGTGTCCGGTCATCGAACCGAACCTGGATCCCGTCGTACGTCATGATGCCCACGTCCGTGCGCCCTTCCTGCTGGCACTCCGGGATGCATCCCCGACCGGTGCTCCGCCCTTGTGCATGATTTGTCACTCGATGATGCCACGTTCGTGACCGTGTCGTCTCGGCCCGATCTGGCCGCGCCGCAACGCTCCCCAGCACGCTGCACTGACGTCGCTGCTCTGCTGACAATGCGGCGAGTGTGACACCGCAAAGCGACATTCATTCGGTTTGGTACACACAATTTGCGACAGCTAGAGTTTCGTATTCTTGGCATCCCGTCGCATGGCCTAAGGTTCCCTCCGGGTTGTCGAATGTGTTCTGTGGGGGGATTTCCGTGGAGCGTTTCGAAATCCGCTCTTTCGCATTCGCGAACGCCTCTCTAGACTCGGACTCGTTGCCCCGAAGCACCAATCGCAGGAGACTCCTTTGCCGACGCCGTCGATTGCCACGTCTCACTTCCAACCAGGTTCTCCGGGCCGTCGTGCCCTCAGGGCGAAGGAGCGTCGCCGCGCACGGCTCCTCGCAGTGCCAGTCGTCGCCGCCACGCTCGGACTGATCGTCGCTGCGACGCTTGGGGCCGCTGCGGTAACCGGCGCGGTCGATGACGGCGAGTCAACGGTCCCGGTCGTCAGCTCGAAAGAGGCCGAGTCCGTCACGTACACGGTCTCCGGCTCGGTGCCGGAGCAGCTCATCGGCGCAAGGGACGTTCCTGTCGTTCAGCACAGCGCGACCGGCGCGGGCGCCAGTGGCACTGTCGCTCCGGGGGTGCAGTGGCCGGTGGACATGAGGCTGGTTCGTGTTTCCGACGGATTTGGTCCGCGGAACTCTCCGTGCTCTGGATGCTCCTCCAATCACCGCGGTCTTGACCTCGCGGGTCCGCAGGGCACCAGGGTGGGCAGTATCGCGAACGGCATCGTCATCGCTTCAGTTCCCACCGACGGCGCCGGGCTCGGGGCACACGTCGTCGTGCAGCACCGCATCGACGGCCTGCAGGTCCGATCGGTCTACGGACACCTCGTGGCAGGCTCGCCTGCTGTCAAGGTCGGCGACGAGGTCAAGACCGGGCAGCTCGTCGGCCTCCTCGGCAACACGGGCGCATCCACCGGGCCACACCTTCACCTCGAGACCATCGTCGACGGCACCCACGTTGACCCGCAGAAGTTCCTGAAGAAATACGCGGACGGGGCCGCCATCGACATCTTCGGCGACGCGCCGACCATGCCCCCGCCCTCGGGGAACCCAGCCGAGAATGACGGCTACACGCTCCCGCCTGGAACGCAGGTTCCGCCAACGAACCAAATCCCAGAGACGCAGGTGACGCCGCCCTCGCCAGCAGGTTCGACGTCGCCGACGAATCAGCCATCGTCGCCAGAGACGACGACACCAACACCGCCCGCCTCGGAAACACCACCACCTTCCGTGTCGCCGACCCCAAGTGGCGAACCGGAGACGCCCAGCCCTGCGCCCTCACCGTCGCAAGACCCGACCCCTCCGGTCTCACCGGAGGAAAGCACCTCCGAGAGCGCCGCTCCCACGCCTGCGAGCTGAGCTCCGGCGCGCGCCGAACGCGCGGGCTCGCGAGCGGTCCACCACCGCGAGCGAGCTGAGGGTGGGTGCATTCGCCCAAAACTGTCGGCACTTTGTGCTTGGTGAACTCCCCGGGTGTTCGTCGGCGCGCCATTGCTTGCTATCTTCTCTTCTGGTTCGGTCCATCCATTGCGGTGCTCCGAGCTTTGGGGGATAGCTCAGGGGAACGGCGGACTCACCTGCGCCCGCGTGACAGCTCGTCACGCAGCGCAGAGCAGCCGCTCCGCTCCTTACGTCGGCGCCATCGTCGGCTCTCGTCGTGCTGTCCTTCCAGCACGACGAAAGGAATTCAGGATGCGATCGGCGCTGAAGCAATCGGTCATGGTCGCGGTCGTGGCGTGCGCGTTGCTCGCTGCACCGCTGGCGCCCGCTACGGCGAACCCGGTGGCGCCGCCTCCGAGCTCCGACGCCCCCTCCGAGGGGAACTCGCCCTGGCCGCTCGACTCGACGCCGGCGCCGACGTCGACCGCGGTGACGCCCACTCCGGAGGCCCCGGTTGCTCCTTCGGTGAGCCCGCTTCCTGACCTGCCGTCGACGCTGGTCGCCCCGGAACCGAGCCCCCAGCCGACCGCAGACGTTTCGAGTCCGGCTGCCCCGGGGCCGGACACAACGTCGCCGAGCGATCCGATGGCCTCTCCAACCGTGACAGCACCGGTGCCGAGTGCCCCACCGGTCCCGAGCGCGGCTCCAGAGTCTCGCCCGTCCAGTCCGACCGCGGTCCAGTGCTACGGGTCATCGTCGATCGACTACCTCTGTGGCGGCGGCCACCTCGGAAAGCACATGCCGGGGTGGACAGTACTCAACCACGGCGTTGGATCGATCGGCCCAGTCGCCATCGGAACCATCGCAGGCGTGTATCAGACCCGTCTGGCGAAGACGATCCTCGTTCCCGGTTCGGGGTCGGTCAACCTCGGCAGCGTTCGGGGGCTCCCGATGGATCCGAAGTACCTCGGCCGCATCACCTTTGATGTCGAGATCGGCGGAATTCGCGGCAAGATCACCCACTTCCCGGACCTTGCGGACTCTAGCCTGCACTGGAAGTTCACGCGCGTAGGGACCGGGAATCCTCTCTGGGTTGGCGAGAACACGCCCATCAACTCCCTGGAGAAGCCGCTGCCAGGTTCGTCGAGCGTGCTCTGGGTCGGTGCCAATGGCATCGAGGACTCGGAACGGGTCAAAGAGGTCATCCAGAAGATGGTCGCAGCGCACGACGCTGTCGGCGCGAAGGCCTACGTCATCCAGCTTCCCCCGCGATGGGACTACTCAAACCCCCTCAACAACAACCGTAATCACGTCAACGCCTGGATCCGCCAGACGTACGGCGATCGGGCAATCCCGGTCTCGGACTACCTGCTGAATGGCGCGCTGTACGACGCTGGCCGTGCCGCGACCAGCGCGGACCGAGGGGCTATGGCCGTTGGGCTCATGCCGCGGACCTTCTGGATGGCGCCGGACGACTCCACGCACATGAACGTGCTCGGAATGACGACCGTCGGGAAGTACCTGTCTCGCTGGGTGAAGGACAACTACACCTACACGGAGGCCGTCAAGCGCTTTGACGTGAACTCGAACGCCAATGTCAGAGTGAGTGGGAGCAGGGTGACGGTGTCGGGGCACGCCTTCGATCTCTCCGACATGTACACCTCCATTCCAGTCGGGATCACGGTGAATGGGGCTTGGAACGCGACGATGGCCAGCGGGAGCTCGCCACACCTGTATGCCTACGGGGTGCCGGGTTCGCATGCCTATTCGATGACCTTCGACCTGCAGCCAGGCAGCTATCTCATCTGCACCGTCGGTGTCGGCTTCGGCGCCGGCCAGCACAGCTACCCGCCGTGTGCAAACGTTGTGGTCGAGAAGCAGGCCGCGCCGATCGGTCAGCTGGCGGTCGCGGATGCGGGAGGGCGCACGAAGGTCTTCTACGGCTGGACGTATGCACCGAGCACGCCCGGCCGGTCTCTGCCGGTGGCAATTCTGATCGACGGGAGATGGCATCATGTCGTGTCGGCGGATCGTCCGACGCCGTATTTGAACTCCGTCCCCGGCCAGCACGCGTTCTGGACTGCGGCATCGCTGCCGGTGGGGAAGCACGCTGTGTGTGCCGTTGCGATCGAGTCTCCGAGCAACATGACGAACCTGGGATGTCAGGACTTCACGATCCGATAGTCGAGCTGGTGTGATTCTGCGGCGGTTCCAGGGGGCGGGCCTCTAGAGTTTGGTGGGGGCCGGCCGATCGGTTCCGCTCAGAATCGAGAGAGCCGAGGACAGACCAGCTGTGATCCGCACGTACAGTGCCCCGCGCGACGACTGGCGCTCAAAGTTCGATTCGATCGGTTTCACCTTCTACGACATGGAATCGGAAGACGGTCGACCGTATTGGCAGGAAGAGGCCGCCTACGGTTTCTCGAGCGCTGAGATCGACGCCTTCGAGGACGCGACCGGCAAGCTCTTCAGGCTCTGCATGGAGGCATGTGAGCGTGTCGTGCGCGATCGCCGCTTTGCGGAGTTCGGGATCCCCGTCGAGCTGTGGGACCTCGTCGAGAAGTCTTGGGATGAGGACGACCCGACTGTCTACGGACGGTTCGATCTCGCGTACGACGGTGCTGGAACCATCAAGCTGCTCGAGTTCAACGCGGACACGCCTACGTCGCTCGTCGAGTCTGCGGCGGCGCAGTGGCAGTGGCTCGTCGAGACGCGGGGGGAGCGCGCCGACCAGTTCAACCTCCTGCACGAGCTGCTTGTGGAGCAGTGGGTGCACATCCGCATGCAACGCTGGTTTCTGCCGCAGGGCGCGCGCCTTCACCTCGCCTCGCTGCACGATGACGGGGATGGGCAGCTCATTGTCGAAGACGCGGACACGGTCGGCTACATGGCTGAGACGGCGCGTCTCGCCGGTTTCGAGGTGAAGCAGATCTTCATGGAGGATGTGCAGTTTGACGAGGCCTCGCACGGTTTCGTCGACGCGGACGGCGAGCGGATCGAGCGCATCTTCAAGCTGTAGCCGTGGGAGTGGATGGTGCGCGAGGAGTTCGCGCAGTACTTCCCGACCACGCGCGCGACGACTGCCTGGGTGGAGCCGATCTGGAAGATGCTGCTCTCCAACAAGCAGCTTCTCGTCGTGCTCTGGGAACTCTTTCCTGACCATCCGTTCCTCTTGGCGGCATACGCGACCCCGGAGCGTCTGCGTGGCAAGGCCTACGTCGAGAAGCCGAAGCTGGGAAGGGAAGGGGCCAACGTCACGATCTACGACCTCGTCGGACGCAAGACCGCCGAGAACGGCGGTGACTACGGGGCGGAGGGTTTCGTCTACCAGGAACGTGCGCAGCTGGCCAGCATCGACGGCAAGACCGCGATCATCGGTTCCTGGGTCGTTGGGGAGACGCCCGCGGGTATCGACGTTCGCGAGACGAGCGGGCCCATCACGGGCGACCTCGCTGAGTTCGTGCCGCACTACATCTCTGATCGGGAGGAACGGCCGTGACCTACGAACCGAAACTTCGCCGCAGTAGCGGCGTCAGCTTGTCCGGCATCTCGCGGCCTTCCGCGCCCAAGACGGTCGGGGCAATGGGCGTCGCCGCCGCGCTGATGTTCCTTGCTGGCTGCAGCACGGTGCCAGACGAGGGGATCGTCGTCGAGGGCGCCGATGGCGAGAACTACGTGCTCCCAGAAGGTGCAGAGCGCCCGACCTACGCATCGAAGGAAGACTGCCTCGCGGATGTGAACGAGCAGATTCGCTTGCTTGAGCAGGAG
Organism: Pseudoclavibacter helvolus; assembly: GCF_049707175.1. Classification (GTDB taxonomy): domain Bacteria; phylum Actinomycetota; class Actinomycetes; order Actinomycetales; family Microbacteriaceae; genus Pseudoclavibacter; species Pseudoclavibacter helvolus_A. Next base: position 7,443 of record NZ_JBNAFM010000027.1, read on the forward strand.
GGGGAGCAGGTCGAGGGCGACGCCGAGTCGCTGTGCGAGTCCTCGAGCAGCTACGGCACGCACTACAGCTCGGCACTCTGGCTTGGGCCCGTGCTCTTCGCATCCTCTCGCTGGAACAGCCCTCGCGTCACTTCGTGGGCGCCGGTCACCTCAGGAGGCTTCGCGGCGCCGGGGTCGGCGGCCCACTCGGATGTTGCGCAGAAGGCCCCGGCTGGTGCGACGGTCGGCTCGCGTGCGCCGCTCAAGAACGGGTTCGGCGCGTCCGGCAAGTCCGGCTTCGGGTCGACTGTGAAGGGCAAGGGCGGCGGAGGCAGCTCGACTGGCGGGTAGCGAGGGCGTTTTCCGCGGCCAGCTGGAGAATGGGGCCATGACCTCTCCACGTGTCGTCCGCTTCGCCCAGCTCGAGTCGAAGCTCTGGCGCAACGGCCTGGGTGTGACTCGCACGATACGTCCCATGTCGGACGGCGGTGGCTGGGCGCTGAGTATCGCGACGCTCGAGCGTCCAGCAGAGTTCTCGATCATGCCTCGAGCTCAGCGAGTGCAGCTTGCGATCGAAAGCGTTCAGCTCGTGATCGACGGCGTCGAGACAATCCTGGGCCCTCGAGAGCAGGTGCGATTCTCTGGCGATCAGCAGGTGACCGGCTCCGCTTCGGCATCGTCGGCGCGGGTGCTGAACGTCATCGCTCGGGAGGCATTCCCCCTGTTCGAGGTTGCCGTCGTCCGACACCCCGACGAGGTGGGGGAAGGCGCGGTCGCTGTCGTGGTTCTCGACGGTTCCCTTCGTCTCGGAGGCGACGAGCTCGGTCCTCTCGACACGGTCCTGTTGGAAGGTGTCGGGCAGGTTCAGCGGTTCGGGGGAGTTGGGGTTTTCGCGGTGGTGCGCCGGCTCACGTGAGCGGCCGGGCGCGGATCGGGCAGACGCAGGCACACTGCGTCGCGTGCGGTGGCGAGGTGCACTCAGATTCGAGTTGCCGCTGAGTGGCAGATAGGTTTTACTCAGTGGTATCGCTGGTCCGCGCTCAGCGCGGCTCGAAGAATGCACCCACCTTCAAGGGAGAAGAGATGGCTGAGGCCTCGACGCGCACGGTCGAACGAGCCCTTTCGCTGCTCGCGCTCGTCTGCGAGGGCGACCCGCTGAGCCTCGCCGAGAGTGCACGACGCGCGGAGCTCTCGCCGAGCACGTCGCTGCGGCTGCTGCGCACGCTCGAGGCTGCTGGGTTCGTTCGACGCGACGAGGCTGGTGACTTCCGTGCAGGCAGCCGCATCGTGCAACTGGGCGCACAGGCCCTGTCGAACGACAACCTCGTTCGCGCGTGCGAGCCCGTGATGCGCGAGGTCTCAGAGGCGACGGGAGAGTCCGTGTACCTCAGCGTGGCCGGCCACGCCGAGCAGGCCCTTTATGTCGCGATTCATGAAGGAACCCATTCCGTTCGCCACGCCAACTGGGTTGGCCGCACGATTCCTCTCGAAGGAACGGCCGCCGGCCAGGTGCTCAGAGGGGCGACGCCCGCAGTCGGCTACGTCGTCGTCGAGCGCGGGGTCGAACTCGATGTCACCGCGATCGCAGCGCCTGTCTCCGCGCATGGACGTGTCCTCGGCGCGATCAGTGTGCTGGTGCCGAGCTACCGGATCACGAAGCCCGGCGTCAAGCGCTTCGGTCAGCTGCTGATGGATGCGACGGCCGCGATCGAACAGGCCCTCGGCTCCGCGGCGCCACCGCAACGTGACGCTCTGCGCTGAGCGCCACGTTTCTCATTCCACCGTCGAGCGCACGAGCATCGAGAGGATCCCACATGACCGCACACGAAAACATCAGGGCACCACGCGGACCGAAGTTGACTGCCAAGAGCTGGCAGACGGAGGCGCCGCTCAGGATGCTCATGAACAACCTCGACCCGGAGGTCGCCGAGCACCCGGAGAGCCTGGTTGTCTACGGCGGTACCGGCAAGGCCGCGAGGAGCTGGGAGGCGTACGACGCGATCGTCCGCACGCTCACAACGCTCGAGGAGAACGAGACGCTCCTCGTGCAGTCCGGCAAGCCGGTTGGCGTCTTCCGCACCCACGAGTGGGCGCCTCGGGTGCTCATCGCCAACTCGAACCTCGTCGGTGACTGGGCCAACTGGCCCGAGTTCCGACGTCTCGAGGCGGCCGGCCTCACGATGTACGGGCAGATGACCGCGGGGTCCTGGATCTACATCGGCACGCAGGGAATCCTCCAGGGCACCTACGAGACGTTCGCGGCCGCCGCCGAGAAGCGCTTCGGTGGAACCCTCGCCGGGACGCTCACGCTGACGGGTGGAGCTGGTGGCATGGGAGGCGCCCAGCCGCTCGCCGTCACGATGAACGAGGGCGTTGTTCTCATCGTGGATGTCGACGCGAGCCGCCTCGAGCGACGCGTGCAGCATGGCTACCTCGACGAGATGACGCTCGACCTCGACGACGCCATCGAGCGCGTCCTTGCCGCGAAGGCTGCGAAGGTGCCGCTCTCCGTCGGAGTCGTCGGCAACGCGGCGACCATCTTCCCGTTGCTCCTCGAGCGCGGCGTCCCGATCGACATGGTCACCGACCAGACCAGCGCGCACGATCCGCTCGCCTACCTGCCGGAGGGTGTGAGCGTCGAGGAATGGAAGGCCGAGGCAGAGCGCGACCCGGCCGGCTTCACGGAACGCGCGCGCCTGTCGATGGCGAAGCAGGTGAAGGCCATGGTCGAGTTCCAAGACGCCGGCGCCGAGGTCTTCGACTACGGCAACTCCATCCGTGCTGAGGCGAAGCTCGGCGGCTACGAGCGGGCGTTCGACTTCCCCGGGTTCGTGCCCGCGCACATCCGCCCCCAGTTTGAGGAGGGTCGAGGCCCGTTCCGCTGGGCTGCGCTCTCGGGCGACCCGGCAGACATCGCGGCGACCGACCGCGCCATCCTTGAGCTGTTCCCCGACGACGAGCGCCTGCACCGCTGGGTGAAGGCCGCGGGGGAGAAGGTGCACTTCGAGGGGCTCCCAGCGCGCATCTGCTGGCTCGGCTACAAGGAACGCCACCTTGCCGGGCTGAAGTTCAACGAGATGGTGGCCTCGGGCGAGCTCTCGGCCCCGGTCGTCATCGGTCGGGACCACCTCGACTCCGGCTCGGTGGCATCGCCCTACCGCGAGACCGAGTCGATGAAGGACGGCTCCGACGCCATCGCCGACTGGCCACTCTTGAACGCGCTGCTCAACACTGCATCCGGTGCCACGTGGGTCTCGCTGCACCACGGAGGCGGCGTTGGCATCGGCAGGTCGATCCACTCGGGTCAGGTCATCGTCGCCGACGGCACCGATCTCGCGGCGCAGAAGATCGAACGCGTGCTCACCAACGACCCGGGTACTGGAGTCATGCGCCACGTCGACGCCGGTTATGAGCATGCAGCCGACATCGCGAGGGAGCGTGGGCTGCGCGTGCCGATGGGGGAGGGCGAGTGACCAAGCGGCGCACCGCGCTCCAGCTGCTCGACGAGATCGCCGACGTCGGCGTCGACGTCAAGCGCGGAGGGTTCTCCAGGCATGTCTTCGACGACGCCGAGCGCACGCTGCGCGACTGGTTCACTGAGCGCGCGCTCGGGCTCGGGCTCGACCTGGAAGTCGACAGGAACGGCAACATCTGGGCCTGGTGGGGTGCGGCGGGGCCGGATGCGGTGGTGACAGGGAGCCATCTCGACTCCGTTCCCGGCGGCGGGGCGCTCGACGGGCCGCTCGGCGTCGCCACTGCGCTCGACGCGGTGGCCTTCATGCAGACCGAGGGGTACCGGCCGTCCCGCCCCTTGGCGATCGTGGTGTTTGCTGAGGAGGAGGGTGCGCGCTTCGGGGTCGCGTGCCTCGGCTCGCGTCTCATGACGGGGCAGCTGTCACCGGAGCGCGCCGTGGCCCTGAGCGACGGCGACGGCCGGACCTTCGGTGACGCCGCCGCGGACTTCGGCCTCGATGTCCGGCACATCGGCAAAGACAGCGAGGCCCTGGCGCGCATCGGGCTCTTCATCGAGTTGCACGTTGAGCAGGGGCGGGCACTCGAGCCCCTCGGACGGTCGATCGGTGTGGCGTCGAGCATCCTGGAGCACGGACGCTGGCGCATCGACATCCGCGGGGAGGGCAACCACGCCGGAAGCACTGCTATGGCGGACAGGCACGACCCGTTCGTTCCCGCCGCAGCTGGAATTCTCGCTGCCCGGCGCTCCGCGGCGGCGCGAGCGGGCGCGCGCGCCACGGTCGGCAAGCTCGTTCCCGTGCCGGGCGGTTCGAACGCGATCGCCTCGAGCGTGTCGGCTTGGCTCGACGTGCGGTCGGAGCGCGTCGAGGATACGCGCGAGATTGTGCGAGAGATCGAGGCGGAGCTGCGTGGAGCCGCCCTCGACGAAGGCTGCGAGCTTTCGATCACGGAAGAGTCCTACAGCGACGAGGTGCGATTCGATCCCGCGCTGCGCGACAAGCTCGCCGAGGAACTCGGCGGCGTGCCGGCACTTCCGACTGGTGCCGGCCACGACGCAGGGGTCCTCGCGGCGCATGTACCGACCGCAATGCTCTTCGTCCGCAACCCGACCGGGGTCTCGCACGCACCGAGCGAAGGGGCGAGCGATGCAGACGTCCTCGCGGGCGTCGAGGCCCTCCGGATGGCGCTGAAGTCGGTGCTCCGATGAACGCGGGTTGGATCTGGGTCGATACGTTCGTGCGGGGCGGCGACACGCTGCGCTCTGTGCGGCTCAAGCACGAGGCAGGCGTGCTCGTCGATGAGCAGCAGGGCGTGGCTGCGCAGGATTCCGACCTCCTGATCGGAACTGCCTTCCCGGCGTTCGGCAACGCGCACTCCCACGTGTTCCATCGTCTGCTTCGCGGGCGCACGCATGCGGACGGCGGCACGTTCTGGTCGTGGCGAGACAAGATGTACGCCATCGCCGGCGCGCTGGCTCCTGACAGCTTCGAGCGGATCGCCGCCGCGAGCTTCACCGAGATGGTTTCTAGCGGGTGGGGTGCCGTCGGGGAATTCCACTACGTCCACCACAGGAATGACGGCGTACCGTACCCAGACCACGACATGGAGATGGCCCTGGCTCGTGCCGCGTGGTCCGCTGGCATCCGCCTGACGCTGCTCGACACCTGCTACCTCGCGGGCTCCATCGGAGAGGGCCTCGCATCGGAGCAGCTGAGATTCGGGGACGGGGACGCGGCCAGCTGGCTCGAGCGCTGGTTCGCGCTCCGAGATCGCCTCGCTGCTGACCACCCGGAAGTCGTGCTCGGCGCTGCCATCCACTCGATTCGCGCCGTGCCTGCCGCGGCAATCGCAGCCATCGCCCGCGGACTGCCCGTGGACGTGCCCCTGCACATCCACCTGTCGGAGCAGGTGGCGGAGAACGAGCAGAGTTTCGCGGCGTACGGGCAGAGCCCGACCGAGGTGCTCGCGGATGCCGGTGTCCTCTCGAGTCGCTTGAGCGTCGTGCACGCAACCCATCTCACAGAGGGTGACATCGCGCTGCTCGGGGCGGCTGGTGTGCACGCTGTGTTCTGCCCGACCACGGAGGCGGACCTGGGTGACGGGATCGGGCCGGCGAGGGAACTCGTCGATGCGGGGGCACGCCTGGCTGTCGGTTCCGACCAGAATGCCGTCGTCGATCCACTACTCGAGCTTCGCGGACTCGAAGCGGGGGAGCGGCTGCGCTCGCAGACACGGGGCAGATTCACACCGGCGGAGCTGGTGGGCATCGGCACGCGCTCCGGATACGCATCGCTGGGGCGTTCAGCGCCCGGTGAGATCGGTGGGCTGCTCGACCTCGTTGAGGTGGACGGTGCGTCTGTGCGCACCGCCGGTTCGCTCGCTGAGCAGCTGCCGCTCAGCGGCACCGCGAGCGACGTGGTCCGTACGATCGTGGCTGGACGAGTTGCCTACGATCGCAGCAGGGATTCAGCGCGGCTCGCCCGGGCGGCGGCCGACATCGCCCGTTTCGCCCACGATCCCGCGTCCGGAGCAGAGGTGACCTCATGAGTTCGACAGTCTTCACGAACATCGGCGAACTCACGACCAACGGCAGCGAGGGAGTGTTGCACGACGCGGCACTCGTCGTGGAAGGCGAACGTGTGTTGTGGATCGGCCCGAGCGCCAGTGCTCCCGCCGCTGACGAGCGAGTCGACGTGGACGGCCGCGCCATGTTGCCTGGCTGGGTCGACTCGCACACGCACCTCGCGTTCGCCGGCGACCGCTCTGCGGAGTTCGCAGCTCGCATGGCGGGCGAGGCCTACGCCGCTGGTGGCATCAAGGTGTCGGTCGAACGCACCCGCGCTGCCAGCTCGAGCGAGCTGCGCGTGCTGATGGCCGAGCGCGTTCGATCTGCAAACCTCGGCGGGACGACGTGGCTCGAGACGAAGACGGGGTACGGACTCGACGTCGAGACCGAGGTGCGCTCGGCGCGGCTCGCGGCAGAGATCACTGAGGACGTGACGTTCCTCGGCGCCCACGTCGTGCCAGACGGCTGGGACGCCGACGACTACGTCGCGCTCGTGACGGGAGCCATGCTCGATGCCGTGCGCCCGCACGTGGCCTGGATGGACGTCTTCTGCGAGCGTGGTGCCTTCGACGAGGCGCAGTCGCGCACTGTGCTGGAGGCCGGCGCGGACGCCGGGCTCGGGCTGCGCGTCCACGGCAATCAGCTCGGCCACGGCCCGGGCGTGAGGCTCGCCGTGGAGCTCGGCGCGGCAAGCGTTGACCACTGCAACTTCCTCGACGACGCTGACGTCGAACGGCTCGGCACCTCGTCGACCGTCGCCACGCTGCTGCCGGCCTGTGACCTCTCGACTCGACAGCCATTTCCGCCTGCTCGGCGCCTGATCGACGCGGGGGCGACCCTGGCTCTTGCCAGCAACTGCAACCCCGGAACCTCCTACACGACCTCGATGGCCTTCTGCGTGGCCACCGCCGTGCTGCAGATGCAGATGACGGTGGAGGAGGCGGTCTGGTCGGCGACCATGGGCGGCGCGCGGGCCCTGCGCCGCCACGAGGGCGAACTGCCGATCGGGGCCCTCGCGCCGGGGTTCCGGGCCGACCTGCAGGTGCTGGACGCGCCCTCGGTCACGCACCTCGCTTACCGCCCGGGCATGCACCTCACTCAGGCGGTCTGGTTGGCAGGCGAGCGGGTCACCTAGAGCCCGCGCGGCGCGGTTCCGTGATCCCGCTACTCCCATCGGAGCACCAACCGCCAGCCGTCGGGGTCTCGCCGGAGGTCGTAGAGGCAGGGTTCGCCGACGTGCCCGTCTCGGCTCGCGCTGACCCGCCAGAACTCAGTGTCGAGTCGAGATGGGTCACCCTCGCCCGCCCACCAGCGCTGCTGCACGCGGCGGTAGAACGCCTGCGGCAGCCCGTGCACGACGTACGCGAACCGCTCCCACCAGAAAACTGACGGAAACTCGTCGACGAGTTCGACCTCGATGGGGTCGTCAAGCACTGTGGTCATGTCGGCACCCTCGCAGGCACCACCGACAATGACCGAGGCGGTCAGCCCTCGAGGTCGTCCACGCCGGGCAGCCAGCTCTTCCCCGGCCCGCCCCAGCTGCGCTTGCGCATGACCTTGAACGCATCCTTATACCAGGGATGCTCGAGTCTGTCTGCGTAGATGACGCCGTTGAGGTGATCGAACTCATGCTGCAGGATGCGGGCGAACCACCCCTCGGCCTCGATCTCGTACTGTTCGCCCTCGAGGTCGGTGGCCCGCAGGAGTGCGCGCTCTGACCGACGAAGCGGGTAGCGCTCACCCGGGAACGAGAGGCACCCCTCCGACTCGAGGTCTTCGTCGAGCTCCAGCAGCGATTCGGGCTCCGTGGGGGTGACGTACAGCTCGGGGTTGATCGCCACGCCTCGACGGACCGTGCCGTCCGCTTCTTCATACGAGTACACGAAGAGCCTGCTGCCGACGCCGACCTGCGGACCTGCGAGTCCGACGCCGGGCGCCGCATCCATCGTCTCGAACATGTCGGAGACGAGCTCGCGGACCTCGTCGGTGATCTCGACGACCGGCACCGCTGGTTCGTGGAGGACGGGCTCGCCGTAGATGCGGATTGGGAGAGTTGTCATCCCATCAGCGTATCTTCGCTGGAACACCCTTCGACGACGCTCGCCGCACAATAGGATGGCCCATCATGACCCTCGCATCCCTTCACGAGCTGGCAGCGCTTCCGGGGCTCAGCCCGGTTCAGATGATCGGCATACCGCTCGCGCTCATCGGTGCGGTCTTCATGTCGCTCGGCGCGATGTACCAGCACCGGGGTGTCAGCAAGGTGGAGGCGGCGAGCGGAACCAGTGGTGCCGCTGGCCTGAACCTGAAACACCTGCTCGCGTTGCTGAGCCGCCCATCCTGGGTCATCGGCACCGTCATGCTCGGGCTTGCCGTCGTCATGCAGCTCGCGTCGTTCGTGTTCTCGCCGATTATCGTCGTGCAGCCCCTCGGCGTGGTCTCCCTGCTACTCACCACGCTCCTCACGGCAAGGGCCATCAAGCAACGGCTGCCGAACATCAAGATCTTCGCCGTGGCGCTCTGCGTCTTCGGCGTCGGCGCTTTTGTGACCGTCGCCGCACTCTTCGCGAAAGAGAAGGCGATCTCCGACCAGCAGGTCGCGACCGTGCTGGTGCTGCTTGGGATCGTCGTGGTCGTCTTCGGCACCGCGTTTTTCCTGCTTCGCAAGCGCTTCAAGGCACTCATCTACGTGCTTGGTGCCGGGGTGATCTACGGATTCGTCGCCACGCTCGCGAAGATCACCATCAACCGCATCCAGCACGACAACTTCGAGTGGCTCACGCTCATCTGCCTGGTTGCTTTGCTCGTCGCTACGGGCGTCGGCGGGTACTTCGTCCAGAATGCCTACGCGTCGGGCCCTCCGGACATGGTGATCGCCGGCCTGACGGTCATCGACCCGATCATCGCCGTCGTCATCGCCATTGCCGTGCTCGGTGAAGCGAACGCCGCCCCCTGGTACGCCTTTGTCCTCTTCGTGGTTTCGGGAGCCATTGCCGTCACCGGCGTCTTCGTGCTCGAGCGTGGGCAGACCGAGGCGGAGGTCGAGGCGGTTCGGCGCAACGCCGTCGAAGGGCGTGGCGCTCTGGACCCCGAGGGGCGTCACTACGAAGCGGAGGCCAGGGTCGCCGAGCAATAGATCCGCTTCAGCGTGTGCCTCGCCGCCGCCTCAGGGCGCGGCCAGTAGCATGACCTGAGATTCCGCGAGCGACAGGCACAAGCTGTCGCAAGCCCCCCAGACGAGATCGAGGTCACCACCCCGTGCCGAATGAAGGTCGTTCACCAAGCTCCACCGCCGTCGCAGCTGACGGCGAGCGGCCGCTCAAGATCCTGATCGCGGGTGACACCTTCACGCCGAACGTCAACGGCGCTGCCAAGTTCACGGAGCACTTGGCCTCTGGCATGGCAGCTCGTGGTCACGATGTGCATGTCATGGTTCCTGCGGCCAGTAGACGCCACGGCACCTGGACCGAGCAGTACGACGGCCAGAGCATTACGGCCCATCGCATCAAGTCGTACCGGTGGTGGGCTCACGATTGGCTCCGCTACGCCTGGCCGTGGAGCATCCGCGCTGAATCCCGACGAGTGCTCGACGAGGTTCGGCCTGATGTCGTGCATTTCCAATCTGCCGTCATCATCGGTCGTGGTGTTGCGATCGAAGCGGAGAAACGGGGTATCAGGATCCTCGGCACGAATCATCTGATGATTGAGAACCTCGTCGATCATTCGCTGCTTCCGCAGGCGCTGCGGGGGATCGCGGCTGAGATTTGGTGGAAGGATGCGCGCTCAACTTTGGGGCGGGCGTCGGCGATCACGACGCCGACCAGGCGGGCCGCCGACTTCCTCGAGGCGAACGGCGGCATCTCCGACGTGCTGGCGATCTCCTGCGGCATCAGGACCTCCGACTACGCCTTCGACTTCTCCCCGCGCGCGGCGAAGCGCATCCTGTTCGTCGGGCGGGTCACGGGCGAGAAGAAGATCGACGTGCTGCTGCGGGCGCTCACCCTCCTGCCGTCTGACGTGCAGCTCGACATCGTCGGCGGAGGAGACCAGAAGAAGAACCTGCAGTCCCTCGCCAAGCAGCTCGGCCTCGCCGACCGCGTCACGTTCCACGGGTACCTGAGTGATCAGGAGCTGCGCCGCATGTACACCCGTGCCTCTGTCTTCGTCATGCCGTCGATCGCCGAGTTGCAGTCGATCGCGACGATGGAGGCGATGGCTTCAGGGCAGCCGGTGGTCGCTGCGAACGCGATGGCCCTGCCGCACCTCGTCCACGACGGCGAGAACGGCTTCCTCTTCGAACCGAATGACGAGCAGGACCTGGCAGACAAGCTGTCGCGTGTGCTCGCGCTCTCGACCTCCGAGCGTGAGGAGTTCGGCCGCGCCGGCCTTGAGCTCGTTCGCATGCACGACATCGATCGCACCCTCGAGCTCTTCGAACGGCTGTACCGAGGAGCTTCGGTCAAGGACGTCGCGCGCGACTCGGTGAACGAGCAGGACCACTCGCTCGACTGACCCTGCACGGGCCGGTTGCTCGGGCGAAGACAGGGGCGGCGTGCGAGATGTCGCTGACGCGGGCTCTGGTCTCGTGACCGCGAGTGTCTGCTACTTCCCGTCTGAGCGATCGCGCGCCTCGATGGCTGCTTCCAGGCGCTCGACCTTGCCCTCGAGCTCACCCGTGTGGCCTGGGCGGATGTCTGCCTTCAGGACCAGGGAGACGCGGCTCCCGAACTGACCGACGGCCTCCGTGGCGGCCTTGACGACGGCGAACACCTCGTCCCATTCGCCCTCGATGGTCGTGAACATCGAGTCGGTGCGATTGGGGAGCCCGGATGCGCGCACCACGGCGACTGCCGCGGCGACGGCGTTGTGCAGCGACGCGTCACCTTCTCCTGGCGAGGGGGCAGAGGGGCTTGGGGTTCCGCTGGGGGCTACGGAGAACGCAACGATCATGTTCCCCATCGTGCCACGCGGAGGCGCGAGATGGGCGTGCAGAACGAGTATGTGGAGCGCGTCTCGCGCTCACCTGAGTAGGGCGGGTGGGACTCGAACCCACGCATCGTCCAGTTATGAGCCGGATGCCTTAACCAGCTTGGCTACCGCCCCAAGCGCTGTCGATTCTAGCCAGATTTTGGTGCAGAGTGCGGCAGGGCATCGGCCTGGTGCGTGCAGGTCTAGACTGATCCACCACGAGCGGGGTCGACGACGACCCCAGATGCATGAAGAGCAGGGGATGATGAAGCGAGCTGAACAGCGAGCGCAGACGAGGCAGGCGCTGCTCGAAGCGGCATCGCTCGAGTTCGAGGCCAACGGCTACGCCGCGACGGTCCTCAGCGATATCTCGGATCGTCTTGGCATGACCAAGGGCACCGTCTATTTCCACTTTCCCACGAAGGCGCTGCTTGCGCAGGCGGTCACGGCGAACTGGTCGGTGATGTGGGATGAGGAGATCGCAGCGTCTCGCGCTCGGGGACTCTCGCTCGACGAACTCGAATCACTCATGATCCGCATGGCCGAGCGCTTCCAGTCCGACGCGCTCATCCGGGCGACGATCAGGCTGGTTCGGGAGCGCGAGCTCATCGAGGAGGAGCTGCCGCGCCCGTTCGACCACTGGCTTGACATCACCAAGGAGGCGCTGCAGGCGTCTCGCGACTCCGGAACGCTGCGCGACGACATCGATATCGACGCAGCAGCCTGGCAGATCCTGGCGAACCTGGTGGGCATCCAGCTCCTCATCGACGATCTGAACGACGGCAGGAGTATCGCCGAACGAGTACGAGAGATGTGGGCGGTGCACCGGGTGACGCTCGCCGCACCCGGACGCGGGGCCGCGCTGTCCTGACGCCGCCTTCGCCCGGGCTGGCCCGGGCCGTGCGGTGCCGCACATAGCAGACGCCTCGCACCGGAGCGGCGCGCGGAACGACTGATCGATGGATATCAGTCTCGAGTAGGGGGCGGAGAAGGACGAACCAGTCCTTTCGGGTGATTCGGAGCAGTTTCTCGGCCGACAAGATTGGATGGCGCCAGATCGTCGGCGCCACGTCGCGTCGAAAGGGCCCTCTGTGTCTGTGCTCACCCGCTTGAGTCTCAAGTATCGAATTCTGATCGGACTGCTCACCGCGGCGATCGCTGCAGCGGGAATCATCTCGACGGCGCAGCTCAAGCAGGAGCTCATGCCGTCGATGGAGATCCCTCAGGGCTTCGTCACTGCGACCCTCGACGGCGCCTCTCCCGACGTGATGGTCTCCGAGGTCACCGAGCCCATCGAGAACGCGCTCCGCGCGGTTTCCGAAGTGCAGTCGGTGACGTCGACGACGTCTGAGGGGTTCGCGCAGATCATCGTCGCGTGGGGCTTCGACGCCGACAAGACGCAGGTCGAGGCCGATCTGCGAGCTGCCGTCGAGTCGACGAAGGCGCAGCGGCCGGAATCCTCGACCGCCGAGCTGATGACGTTCTCGCTCGACGCGCTCCCCGTGCTCACGCTCGGCGCATCCTCTGACACCGACACAGCGGCCCTCTCCAAGACGTTGACCGACACCGTGGTGCCGGCGCTCTCGCAGGTCGACGGAGTCCAGAACGTCCAGGTCTCGGGTGCCCGCGAGGAACGCGTCGAGATCAGCCTCCGCCAGGCCGACGTCGATGCCCTCGAGATCGACACGTCGATGATCGAACCGACGCTCACGGCGGCCGGTCTTGTGCTCCCTGCCGGTGACGTCACGAGCGGCAGCGGTGAGATCTCCGTGCAGGTCGGATCGCAGCTCGACACGCTCGACGCCATTCGCGCGCTCCCGTTCACGACGGAAGACTCCACGGTCCTGCTGTCGCAGTTCGCGGACGTGGACGTCAAGGAGGTCCCGGCGACGTCGATCTCCCGAGTCAACGGCGCGGAGACGCTGACGCTGAGCGTCACCAAGGCGGCGGACGCGAGCACCGTCTCGGTCGCGCACGGCGTGACCGAGAAGCTCGCCGAGATCGCACCGACGCTGCCCTCGAACGTCGTCTTCACGGAGATCGAGAACCAGGCGCCCTACATCGAGCAGTCCATCCACGACCTCTCCGTCGAGGGCGGGCTCGGCCTCATCTTCGCGGTCCTCGTCATCTTCCTGTTCCTCGCCTCGTTCCGGTCGACGATCGTCGCGGCCATCTCCATCCCGATGTCTCTGCTCATCACGATGGTCGGGCTGAACCTCGGCGAGTACTCGCTCAACATCCTGACGCTTGGCGCGCTCACGATCGCGGTCGGCCGTGTTGTCGACGACTCGATTGTCGTCATCGAGAACATCAAGCGACGGCAGGGGGATGGTGCCCTCACGATCGAGGGCATCGTCGGCTCCGTGGGCCAGGTCGCGGGCGCGATCACGGCGTCGACGCTCACGACGGTGGCCGTCTTCCTCCCCATCGCCTTTGTCGGCGACATCGTCGGCCAGCTGTTCCGCCCCTTCGCGGTGACGGTCTCGATCGCGCTCATCGCGTCGCTCGTCGTCGCGCTCACGATCGTTCCGGTCTTCGCGTACTGGATGCTCCGGCGCCCGTCCAAGCCGATGAAGCGCGAGCGGTTCGTACGTGCCCGTGCAGCCCAGCCCGCCTGGACGGCGCGACAGGAAGAGGCCGCCGAACGTCGCTTCGCGCGTCAGAGCGAGAAGCTGGAGGCCAAGAACACGAAGCGGGAGCAGCGGGGCAAGGCCCTCATCCCGGTGCCCGCGTCCGCGACGGGCGTGGTCCACGCACGTGGCGACGGCGAGGAGGGCTCGCCGTACGATGCGCTCCAGCGCGCCTTCGTGCCGATCCTTGACGCAACGCTGCGCCACCCTCGGCGCACGATCGCGGCTGCGCTTGCGCTCCTGCTCCTCACGGGCGTGGGGGCGACCGCGCTCCGCAGCGACTTCCTCGGCAGCATGGGCGACGAGACCATCGTCGTCGAGCAGAAGCTCGCGCAGGGCACGACTATCGAACAGAGCCTGGCGAGCGCGGAAAAGCTCGAAGCGGTTCTCGCCACAAAGGACAACGTCGAGACGTTCGTGAGCTCGATCGGGGCGGGCGGAGCGAGTGCGTTCGGCGGCGGCGGGGGAGACACCTCGATCACCGTGATTCCGATCGAGGGTCAGGATGCCGAGTCGGTTGCGAACACACTCAGGGCCGACTTCGGCGGGCTGAGCGACGTCGGCGAGGTCACCGTGACGACGGCTGCGTCCTCGTCGCTCGCGAGCGACGTGCAGCTGGCAATCCAGGGCAACGACCCGGACGCGCTGAGCCAGGCGGCGACGCAGCTCGGTGACGCGGTCAAGGATCTCCCCGGTGTGACGGCGGTCACGAACGATCTCAGCACCGGCGGCAACGTCGTCGTGGTCGACGTCGACCGCAGCAAGGCGGCAGGCTACGGCTACACCCAGGCGACGGTCGGCCAGGCCGTCTCGGCCGCGCTCAACGGAACGCCACTCGGTTCTGTTCGCCTCGAGGGCGTCGACCGCGACATCGTGATCGCTCCGACCCAGGGGGCGGTCGCACTCGACCAGCTTGCGCTCATGCAGCTGCCGGTGACCGCGGTCCAGCAGCAGCGAGCCATCCAGGATGCGACGGATGCGTTCGCCGACGAGCAGAAGACGAAGGCGGAGGAGCAGCAGGCCGAGGCTGAGGAGCAGATGCAGCAGACCGTGGACGACGCGGTCGAGGCGCGCGACTCGGTGTCGACGCAGCTTTCCGAGCTGCAGGGACAGCTGGCGACGCTGCAGACCGCGCCCCTCACGCCGATGGTCCCGGATGCGGGTTCGGGCATGACCCCGGAGCAGGCCGCTCAGGCGGAACGGGATGCTCAGATCGCCGCGCTTGCAGAGGCCATCGAGCAAGCGGAGTCGGGCATCGAGCAGGCGAACGCCGGTGTCGACGCTGCGGTGAAGGCGCAAGAAGATATGGCCGCCCAGACGCTCGAGGCTGAAGAGACGCAAGCCAGGCAAGAAGGCCTCGCCGACACCCCGGCGACCCCCATTCGACTCGGCGACATCGCCGAGGTCCGCGAGGAGGCCACGCCCAGCGCCATCACTCGCAACGATGGCGCCCGTCAGGTGACGGTCTCGATCACGCCCGCCGAAGGCCAGCTGGGAACCGTCACGCAGTCTGTGTACGCAGCGACGGACGGCCTCACCTTGCCGGCGGGAGTGACGTTCGTGGTCGGGGGTGCATCCGCCGATCAGAACGAATCGTTCGAGCAGCTCGGCATGGCGATGCTGCTCGCGATCGTCCTCGTGTTCCTGATCATGGTCGCGACGTTCCGCAGCCTCATGCAGCCGCTCATCCTGCTCGTCTCGGTGCCGTTCGCGGCGACGGGTGCAGTCGCGCTTCTGCTGCTCACGGACACGCCGCTCGGCCTGCCTTCGCTCATCGGTCTGCTGATGCTGATCGGCATCGTGGTGACCAACGCGATCGTGCTTATCGACCTGATCAACCACATCCGGGAGCGCGGGGCGAGCGTGCACGACGCGATCGTGCACGGCACGAGGCTGCGCCTGCGACCGATCCTCATGACGGCGGCTGCAACGATCTTCGCGCTCATCCCGATGTCGCTCGGCCTGACGGGTGGAGGCGTGTTCATCTCGAAGCCGCTTGCCATCGTCGTGATCGGCGGGCTCATCAGCTCGACACTGCTCACGCTGGTGCTGGTGCCCGTGCTGTATTCGAGCGTCGAGCGGCGCGCCGACCGTCGGGCCGCGAAGCGCGCGGCCCGGGCGGAGCGGAAGGCTGAGGCCGTCGAGCGGAAGAAGGCGCTCGCCGCCTCGCCCGCAGCGAGCTGAGCCGGACGGCGCCGCGCAGCAGCGCGGCGCTGTCTCGCGGTCGCCTGCGTCGCACAACCGTGGGACGCAATTCGGCAAGCCTCCAGGATTGAGAGAGAATCGACGGATGCATCCGATCGCCGCCCGTGTCCAGCTCTCGACCGCCCACCGCATCGTGGTCAAGATCGGCTCGTCGTCGCTGACCGGCGCCGACGGGCACCTCAACCTCGACGCGCTGCGCTCGCTCGTGCAGGTCATCGCAGACCGACACGACCTCGGACTGCAGACCCTGCTAGTGACCTCCGGCGCGGTAGCCGCCGGCATCGGCCCGCTCGGCTTGCCCTCGAGGCCACGTGACGTCGCGACCGCGCAGGCCGCCGCATCCGTCGGGCAGGGGATGCTGGTGGCCCGGTACGCGGAGGCATTCGCCGAGCGCGCGATCACGGTGGGGCAGATCCTGCTCACCGCCGAGGACACCGTGCGTCGCACGCGCTACAAGAACGCGCAGCGCTCGCTGGAGCGGCTCTTCCGGCTCGGGGTCGTGCCGATCGTCAACGAGAACGACGCGGTGGTCACCGACGAGCTGAGGTTTGGGGACAATGACCGCCTCGCGGCGCTCGTCGCGCAGCTCGTCGGTGCCGACGCGCTCGTGCTGCTGACGGACGTCGACGGCCTGTACGACGGTCCGCCCAGCCGCGAGGGCACGCGTCGTATCTCCGAGGTGCTCGGCCCCAGTGATCTCGAGGGCATCGAGGTCTCCGGCCGGGGGAGTGATGTCGGAACCGGCGGCATGCTCACGAAGCTCGAGTCGGTCTCGATCGCGACGGGGTCCGGCATTCCTGTTGTGCTGACCAAGGCCGAGAACGCGAGGGCGGCGATCGCCGGCGAGCGGGTCGGCACGTGGTTCGCGCCCACGGGTAAGCGCTCGTCGCGCAAGCGCCTCTGGATCGCGCACGCGGCTCGGGTACAGGGCAAGCTCGTGCTCGACGACGGTGCGGTGGATGCGGTGCTCGGAGGTCGCGCCTCGCTGCTCGCGGCCGGCATCGTGGGCGTCGAGGGTGAGTTCGTCGCCGGCGACCCGGTCGAGCTCGTCTCGAAGAGCGGCTCGGTCATCGCGCGAGGACTGAGCGGCTTTGATGCCGTCGAGATCCCCGACATGCTTGGGCAGTCTTCGAGTGCCCTGCGCGAGTCGCTCGGTTCCGGCTACGACCGTGAGGTCATTCACCGAGACGACCTGGTGCTCGTGCGTCCGAAAGGACTGCGCGTCGACTGAAGAGCAACGCATCGCAGCGCCGCGCCCGCGGCATAGAATCATCTGTCATGACGATCTTGCAGGGTGAGGGCGCATTGACGGCAGACCAAGGCGATTCCGACAAGGCGGCGAGCGCAGCCATTGTCGAGCTCGCCGGGCGCGCGCGGGCATCGTCCAGGGTGCTGGCGCAGGCAACGCGGGCGCAGAAGGACGGAGCGCTCCTCGCGCTCGCCGACGCGCTCGTGGCCGCTGCCCCGGAGATCCTGGCCGGCAACGCGCAGGATCTCGAGCGGGGGCGCGCTTCGGGTATGTCCGGCGGGCTGCTCGATCGACTTGCCCTTGATGAGCCGCGCATCCATGCCATCGCCGCCTCGCTGCGGGAGGTCGCGGCGTTGCCGGACCCGGTTGGCGCGGTCGTGCGCGGGTCGACGCTCGCCAACGGGCTGCGCCTTCGTCAGCTCAGAGTGCCGATGGGCGTTGTTGGGGTCATCTACGAGGCTCGCCCCAACGTCACCGTCGATGTCGCCGGACTGGCATTGAAGAGCGGGAACGCGGTTCTGCTGCGCGGGGGGTCGGCGGCCGAATCGTCGAACGGGGCCATCATCGCCACGCTACGGTCTGCGCTCGAAGCGAGTGGGTTCCCCGCTGATCTTGTGCAGTCTATTGACGAGTACGGCCGTGCCGGAGCGAGGGCCCTCATGCGTGCCCGCGGCCACGTCGACCTCGTTGTGCCGAGGGGTGGCGCCGGGCTCATCCAGACCGTCGTCCGCGAGTCGCGCGTGCCCGTCATCGAAACCGGAGTCGGCAACTGCCACGTGTTCGTCGACAGCACCGCTGACGTGGACATGGCGCTCAAGATCGTCATCAACTCCAAGACGCATCGCGTCGGGGTGTGCAACGCCGCCGAGACGCTGCTCGTGCACGCCGACGCCGCCGCGACCTTCCTGCCGACCGTCCTCTCCGAGCTCAGCGCACGCGGTGTCCGGTTGCACGGCGACGACCGCGTGCGCGCATCCGCTCCTGCTGGGGTCGACGTGCTCGAGGCTACCCACGAGGACTGGGCTACCGAGTACCTCGACTACGAGATCGCGGTGCGTGTGGTCGACGACTTCGATCAGGCGCTCGCGCACATCCGCGAATTCAGCACTGGGCACACCGAAGCGATCGTCACGAGCTCGCTTCGGGCTGCAGAGCGGTTCACCGCCGAAGTCGATGCGGCCGCCGTGATCGTCAACGCATCGACGCGATTCACCGATGGTGGTCAGTTCGGCCTCGGCGCCGAGCTCGGCATTTCGACGCAGAAGCTGCACGCCAGAGGCCCCATGGGGCTCGAAGAGCTCACGACGACGAAGTGGGTCGTCACCGGCGACGGGCAGATTCGAGCCTGAGCCGCGGGGACGTACCCGAGATCAAGATCAGACCAGGTGATGACGCGCTTTCGGAGGCGCTGCGCGTAGCCTTCTGGAAGATGAAGGAGGGACGATCATGACCAGCACCCCACTGCCCATCGACCACCAGCCCCAGAACCTCAACCGGGTCTTCCTCGGCGAACTCGAGGTTTCCCCCGAGCGGATCGCAGGGCCATACGGCTCCCTGCCCACCGAGGGGTCGACCGTGTTCGTCACCAACATGTCGCGCGTCGAACGCGCGATCCCCACCTGGGCCATCATCGTCGCCATCGCGGGCTTCTTCGTGCTGACGATCTTCAGCCTGCTCTTCCTGCTTGTCAAGGAAGACCGGGTCGTCGGCGGCTACGAGGTCCGCATCTCCAACCCCACGGGCACACTGACGAGCTTCGTGCCAGTGGATGCGCGTTCCGCGGCCTGGATCTGGCAGGACCTCCAGGGTCGTGCCGCTGCGGCGCGCGAGATCATCGCGTCCGTCACTTCCTCGGTGCGCTGACGTTCATCTGAGCGACGCAGTCCAGGAGCTTTTCCCCACTACGCTGTACGGCGTGAAGGCTTATGACTCGCTGCCAGTGTCCACCATCCTCCCTCGCGAACTCGGAGAGCTGAGGGTCCTCGCCAAGAATCTGCGCTGGTCGTGGCGCCCGAGCGCTGAGCGCCTCTTCGCCGACATCGACGAGCAACTGTGGCGCTCGTGCGGTCGCAACCCGGTCGTGATGCTGCGGTCACTTCCAGCGTCTCGTGTCACGCAGCTCGCAGAGGACCACGAGTTCCTCGAACGCCTTCGCCGCGAAGCCGAGGACCTCGCCGCCTACCTCGAGAGCGAGCGGTGGTTCCACCAGCACACGCACGGCAGCGAGGACGCAGCGACGAGCGTTGCCTATTTCTCGATGGAGTTCGGCATCACCGAGTCGCTCCCGGTCTACTCGGGCGGGCTCGGCGTGCTCGCAGGTGATCACCTGAAGAGCGCAAGCGACCTGGGTGCCCCGATCATCGGCATCGGCTTGCTCTACACCTACGGCTACTTCTCGCAGACGCTCTCGCGAGAAGGCTGGCAACAGGAGGCCTACTCCGAGCATCCGCCCACCGACCTCGCCGTCGACCCGGTGCTCGACGAGGGCGGCGAGCAAGTGCACGTCTCGCTCGCCTTCCCCGACGGTCGCGCTGTCGACATCGCCCTGTGGGAGGCGCAGGTCGGGAGCGTGCCGCTGTTGCTGCTCGACACCAACCTGCCCACCAACCCGGAAGACCTCCGTGCAATCACCGATCGTCTGTACGGGGGCGATGCGGAGCACCGCATCCGCCAAGAGCTTGTCCTCGGCGTCGGTGGAGTCCGGGCCGTGCAGGCGTACACGCGGCTGCGGGGACGCCAGCATCCGACCGTCTTCCACCTGAACGAGGGCCACGCAGGGTTCTCTGGCATCGAGCGCATCGGCCAGCTCATGGCCGGCGGCGAGGACTTTGAGACCGCGCTTGCTACAGTGCGCGCGAGCACGGTCTTCACGACGCACACCCCGGTTCCCGCCGGCATCGACCGCTTCGACTCGCATCTCGTCCAGCGCTACCTCGGCGCATCCGCGGGTCACCCGCTGGTCCCTGCTATCCCGGCAGCGCGCATCATGGAGCTCGGCGCCGAAGACGACCCGGGCCGCTTCAACATGGCCCACCTCGGGCTTCGACTGGCGCAGTACGCCAACGGTGTCGCGAAGCTCCACGGCGTCGTCTCGCGAGGCATGTTCGCGAAGCTCTACCCGGGAGTCGAAGCCGAGGAAGTGCCGATCGGCTCGATCACCAACGGCGTGCACATCCCAAGCTGGACTCGACCGTCGATGATGACCGTCATCGAGGCCATGAACGGTGGCGGTGCACTTGCGACGTCGGACACCTGGGACCATCCAGACGCTGTGTCCGCCGACGAGCTGTGGCGCATCCGCGGGGAGCTGCGAGGCGAGCTCGTCAAGCGAGCGCGAGAGTCGGTGCGTGCCTCCTGGAAGGCGCGCGGGGCACAGGATGCGGAGCTCGGCTGGGTGCGGGACGTGCTTGATCCCGACCGGCTCACGATCGGGTTCGCTCGCCGCGTCTCGACCTACAAGCGACTGACGCTGATGCTCCAGGATCGCGAACGGCTGGCGCGCATCCTCAACAATCCGGAACGCCCGGTGCAGTTCGTGATCGCAGGCAAGGCGCACCCGGCTGACATGGGCGGCAAGCAGCTGCTGCAGCAGCTGGTGAGCTTCGCTGATGAGGCCGGGGTTCGAGACCGGATCGTCTTCCTCCCCGACTACAACGTCACGATCGCCAAGCACCTCGTCGCCGGGAGCGACGTCTGGCTCAACAACCCCGTTCGGCCGCAGGAGGCTTCTGGCACGTCCGGAATGAAAGCGGTCATGAACGGGTGCCTGACGTTCTCGATCTCGGACGGCTGGTGGGACGAGATGGCTGACGACGCCGTCGGGTGGACCATCCCCGACACCCACGGCGTCGACGAACGCACTCGCGACGCCCTCGAGGCAGGCGCGCTGTACGACATCCTCGAACACGAGATCGCGCCCCTCTTCTACGAGCGCGACGAACGCGGCTTGCCCACCGAGTGGGTCGAGAAAGTGCGACGCTCGATCTCCGTGGTCGGTCCGAAGGTCGCCGCCGAACGCATGGTCCGCGATTACATCAACGACCTCTACTTGCCCGCAGGGCGCTCCGCGCGCGTCGCATCCGACCTGGAGTCGACCCGTGCGTTCGCTGGCTGGCTCCGCGACGTTCGTGCCGCCTGGCCGAGTGTCCGAGTGGAGTCGGTGACCGCTCCGGGAGACGAGGCCGCGACGGGCCGGGGCGTGCGTCTCTCCGCTCGACTCGCACTCGGTGAGTTGACCCCCGACGATGTGCTTGTCGAGGCCGTCTTTGGCGTCCCAGACGAATCTGGCGAGCTGCGAGCCCCGCGCATCGCTGCGATGCATCCGGTCTTGGAAGGCTCGACTGACTTCGCAGTCGAGATTCCCGTCGATCAGCCGGGCAGGCTCGGCTACACAGTTCGGGTGCAGCCCAAGCACGCGTACCTGCAGGCTCCGGCGGAGCTCGGTCTCGTCAGACTGCCCGGCTAAGCAGGCAGTATGTCTGACGGTGGCGGCGGCAGAAATGACAGGCTTGTCATTCGGCGCCGCCGTCGGGCATAATTCAAGAGACGACAGAAATGTCGACGACTGGCAAACGATGCAGTTCGCATCCATTCATGACGTGATCGTTGGGGAAGACGAATCACCAAACGAATGGAGGAGAACTCATGGTTGCACCGAACGCAGGAGGGGTGCTCTACGTGCACTCCTCTCCTAAGGCGCTTTGCCAGCACGTCGAGTGGGGTGTCGGTCGCGCCCTCGGGTACGCGGTCAACCTGCCTTGGATCGACCAACCGGTCATTCCTGGGCAGTTGCGTGCGGAGTTCACCTGGGAAGGCGAGCCCGGCGCGGGAGCGGCGATCGCATCGCAGCTACGCGGATGGGCTCACCTTCGCTTCGAAGTCACCGAGGACGCACGCCCTGGCGTCGATGGCGGCCGTTGGATGCACACGCCTGAGCTCGGTATCTACTATGCACAGACGGATGCCTCCGGCGGCGTCGTGGTTCCGGAAGAACGCGTTCGGTACGCGATGGAGATCGCGGGCGGCAACGCCTCAGAACTTCACCGCGAACTGCGCCTCGCACTCGGGCAGGCCTGGGACGACGAGCTGGAGCCGTTCCGCATCGCCGGCGACGAGAGTCCCGTCGTGTGGATGCAGCACCGCGTCGGCTGAGGCCATCATGTGGACGACCTGGCTTGGCCCGGGTCGGAAGCGGTTCTCGACACTCCAATGACTGTGGCCCCTCAGGTTCTCACCTGGGGGGCCACAGTTCTTTGTCAGCGCTGTCTCCTGTGTCGGAGGGCGTCGCTCAGACGCCGCGGAAGGCCACGACGGCGTTGTGTCCGCCGAAGCCGAACGAGGTCGAAATGGCGACCTTGCCGGATGCTTCAAACGGGCGCGGCTCGGTCACGACGTCCAGGTGAATGGCCGGGTCCTGCTCGTTGAGGTTGATCGTCGGGGGCAGCGTGCCCTTCGACAGCGCGAGCACCGTGAACATTGCTTCGATCGCGCCGGCACCACCGAGCAGGTGGCCGGTTGATGCCTTCGTGGCCGACACGGGAATCGAGGCGAGGTGATCCCCGAAGACCGACTTCAGGGCCGTGAACTCGGCGATATCGCCGACGGGTGTGGACGTGGCATGCGCGTTGATGTGCGTCACGTCGTCGACTGCGACGCCGGCCTGCTCGAGTGCAGCCTTGATCGCTCGGGCCGCGCCCGTGCCCTCGGGGTCAGGCGCGGTGATGTGGTGCGCATCCGCCGTCACGCCGCCGCCGATGAGCTCGGCGTAGATGCGCGCGCCGCGAGCGAGCGCGTGCTCCTCCGTCTCCAGCACGAGGGCCGCCGCGCCTTCTCCGAGTACGAAGCCGTCGCGGCTCACGTCGTAGGGCCGCGAGGCGTGCGCGGGGTCGTCGTTCCGCTTCGACAGCGCCTGCATAGCCGCGAACGAGGCGACGGGGAGCGGGTGGATGGCCGCCTCCGACCCACCCGCGACGATGACATCGGCGAGGCCCTGCTGCAGGTGCTCGTAGGCGTCTGCGATGGCTTCGGTGCTTGACGCGCAGGCCGAGACGACGGTGCGGACCCCGGCGCGGGCCTGGATGTCCATGCCGATCGCTGCCCCGGGCCCATTCGGCATGAGCATGGGGACCGTGAGCGGCATGACGCGGCGGGGGCCCTTCTCGCGCAGCGTGTCCCAGGCGTCGAGGAGCGTCCACACGCCTCCGATGCCGGTCGCCCAGTCGACGAGGAGGCGTTCCGCGGGAATGTCGCCGACCTTCAGGCCGGCGTCGGCGAATGCTTCGCGTCCTGCGATGAGCGCAAACTGGCTGGATGGGTCGAGGCGCTTCGCTTCGTGGCGGGGGAGCACCTCGCTGGCCGGGACCTTCGCGGTCGCGGCGAACTCGATGGGGATCTCGTACTTCGAGACCCATTCGGCCTCGAGTGTCCGAGCTCCGGATTCACCGGCGAGGAGCGCGTTCCACGAGCTGCGAGCATCTCCACCGAGCGGTGAGGTCGCGCCGATTCCGGTGACGACGATTTTCTTGGTCATGACAACTGCTCCTGAATGAACTGGGGCGAAGGTGAAACAGTCACTAAGAGTGGGCGGCAGACGCCGCCCACTCGAAGTGGAGGGTGGTCCTTAGGACGCTGCGACGATGAAGTTGACGGCGTCGCCCACGGTCTTGAGGTTTGCGACCTCGTCGTCCGGGATCTTGACGTCGAACTTCTCTTCAGCGTTGACGACGATCGTCATCATGGAGATCGAGTCGATGTCGAGGTCGTCGGTGAAAGACTTCTCAACGGTGACCGTGTCAGCCGCGATTCCGGTCTCGTCGTTTACGAGCTCAGCGAGACCCGCGAGAACTTCGTCGTTGGTAAGTGCCATGGTGTTTCTCCTTGATTGTCAATGACCGAGCCAAGTGTATTGGTCGGCGGGTGTGCGTGGTGGAGGCGTGCGGGACTTCTTGGGCCCCTACGGGAGGATGACGACCTGCGCGCCGTAGACGAGGCCGGCGCCGAAGCCGATCTGCAGCGCGAGCCCGCCGGAGAGCTCTGGGTTCTCTTCGAGCAGGCGGTGGGTTGCGAGCGGCACGGATGCGGCCGAGGTGTTACCGGTCGTGGCGATGTCGCGGGCGATCACCACGTGCTCGGGAAGTGCGAGCTGCTTGGCGAACTCGTCGACAATGCGCATGTTCGCCTGGTGGGGGATGAAGGCCGAGAGCTGGTCGGCGGTCACGCCAGCCTCCTCGAGCGCACGACGCCCAACTTTGGCCATGTCCCAGACTGCCCAGCGGAAGACGCTCGGGCCGTCTTGGCGCAGTGTCGGCCATGCCGAGCCGCCCCGCCGGTATTCCTGCAGGCTCGCGTTCATCGAGACGGCTTCCCAGCGCGACCCGTCGGAACCGAGGATCGACTTGGAGATGCCCGGAACGTCGCTCGGGCCGATGATCGCGGCTCCTGCTCCGTCGCCGAGGAGGAATGAGATGGTGCGATCGGCCGGGTCGATGAGGTCCGAGAGCTTCTCCGTGCCGACGACGAGCACGTGCTCGGCGACGCCGCTGCGGACCAGCGCGTCCGCCTGCGCGACGGCGTAGCAGTAGCCGGCGCACGCGGCGTTGAGGTCGTAGGCGGCCGCGGGTGTGGTGCCCACGAGGTCGGCGAGGCGTGCCGCGAGCGATGGCGTCTGCATCTCGTTGCTGATCGTCGCGACGATCACGGCGCCAATGCGGCTGGGGTCGATGCCGGAGCGCTCGATCGCCTGGCGGGATGCGTCGACCGCGAGGTCGAGCGCGTTCGTGTCCTCGTTCGCGCGAACGCGCGTGATGACGCCGGTGCGCTGGCGGATCCATTCGTCAGACGAGTTGATCGGCTCGATGATCTCCGAGTTCGGCACGACGCGCTCTCCGCGCGCTGCTCCGATGGAGAGGATCCGCGTGAACTGCGCGCCCGTGGACTGCACAAGGGTTGGTGTTGTTGTGGTCATACGAGTCCTCTCGAGGATGCCCGGGCTGTTGAGGGCGGTGCAGGGCAGTGCGGTGATCAGGAGTCGGCGGCGATGCGCTCTCGCGCGACGTCGAGGTCAGCGGGCGTGGAGAGCGCGAGCGTCGGAACACCCTTGAGGGCGCGCTTGGCCAGCCCGCTGAGTGTGCCAGCCGGTGCGAGCTCGATGAGCGAGGTGACGCCGGCCTCGGCGAAGGAGCGCATGCAGGCATCCCAGCGCACGGGCTGCGCAAGCTGGCGGATGAGCGCTCCGCGGAACTCGGTGCCGTCTGCGACGGTGCCGCCGGTCTCGTTGGACCAGATCGTACGCACGGGGTTTCTGGCTTCGAAGAGCGCTTCGTCTGCGCTGAGCGCCGTGCGCGCCTGCTCCATGTAGCGAGTGTGGAACGCGCCCGCGACCTTCAGTGGGATGACCCTGGTGCCGGGCACCGGCTCGGCGCGCAGCGCGTCAAGCGCTTCCGGTGCGCCCGCTGCGACGATCTGTCCGCCGCCGTTGAAGTTCGCGGGAGTGAGGTCGAGTGAGTCGAGGCGCGCGAGCACTGCTTCCTCGTCACCCCCGAGGACAGCGCTCATGCTGGTCGGCGTCGCAGCCGCATCCTGCGCCATGAGCTGGGAACGGCGGGCGACGAAGCGCATCGCCGTGTCGGCATCGAAGATGCCTGCGGCATAGGCGGCCGTGATCTCACCGACGGAGTGGCCCGCGACCCCGCTGATCGCGGAAGCCGCGCCTGGGAGCTCCATGAGCGAGTTCCAGGCGAGGATGCCGGCCGCGACGATGAGCGGCTGCGCGATCGCGGTGTCGCGAATCGTGTCGGCGTCCGACTCGGTGCCGTGCTTGACAAGATCGATTCCAGCGGACGTCGACAGCTGCTCGAGCGTGTCGCGGTTTCTGGTGTCCTCGATCCAGGGGAGCAGGAAACCTGGAGTCTGTGAACCCTGGCCTGGGCAGGTGACGACAATCATGGATTCCATCATGACAGCACCTCAGCACTCAGCCCTGTAGCAACAGTCCCAAGAACTCGAAAGATCATTAGAGGATTTCTAGTGAGACGTGCGACGGCCGCGCCGAGGGACGTTCGCGGACGGTGCGGTGCCTGGGCTTCGCCGTGCTTCTGGCTGCTTCGGTTCGGCGATGTTGCCGAGAATGAGGGCGCATTGGAGGATGAGAGCTTCTCTCGGGCCCGTGGCATCCCAGCCGATCACCTCGCTGACGCGCTTGAGGCGGTAGCGAACGGTGTTGGGATGCACGAACAGCTCCCGGGCGGTGGCTTCCAGCGAGCGGCCGTTGTCCAGGTAGCACCAGAGGGTCGTCAGCAGGTCACTCTGGTGATCCGCGAGGGGCCGAAAGACGCGTGCGACCAGCGTCTGGCGCGCCAGCGGGTCGCCGGCGAGCGCACGCTCCGGAAGCAGCTCATCCGCGAGCATTGGACGCTGCGCTTTCCGCCACGCACCCGCGACGGCGAAGCCAGCGAGGGCAGCGCGGGCGCTGCGTGAGGCTTCGACGACGCTCGGAACCGGGGGGCCCAGCACGAGCCGACCGTCGCCAAAGCTCGGCTCCAGTCGCTCGGCGATCTCCATGAAGGGCACCTGCTCGGTCTCGTCGCCCTCACCGTTCGGGTGAGCGCGACCGATGACCAGCACCAGGCGGCCCCCCTGGACGCCGACCAGCAGGTCGACCTTGTTGTGGCGCGCGGTCCGGCGGATCTGATCGACCTCGAGGATTCTCGGGGTCGTCCCGACGAGCACGCTGACCTCGCCGTGCCCGTGCCAGCCGAGCGCCGCGATGCGGCTGGGAAGCTCGTCATCATGCTCGCCCGTGAGGATCGAGTCGACGACCAGCGCCTCCAATCGCGCATCCCACAGGCCCCTCGCCTCCGCGGCGCGGGCGTACACATCCGCAGCCGCGAAGGCGATGTCGCGCGAGTACTTCAGCACCGCTTCGCGCACGTCGCCGTCCGTCGACTTCGTGCGCTCTTCAACGACCTCCACGACCACTCGAATGAGCTGCAGCGTTTGCTGCAGGCTCACCGAACGCAGGAGCTCTCGAGGAGCCGAGTCGAAGACGTCGGCAGCCACCCATGGGGTCGCGGTCGGGTCTTCAAACCAGGCGATGAAGGACGAGATACCCGACTGGGCGACGAGGCCGACGGCGCTTCGTCGCCCAGGGGGCATGTCACCGAACCAGGGAAGGGTCTCTTCCAAGCGCTTTACGGTCGCGGTCGAAAGCTCTCCCGAGATCGATCGCAGCCAGTTGAGCGTCTGGTCCTTTGTGCGTGGAGCGGGCATGATTCCGAACTGTGAGAAGGCGAGCAGGGGAGAGGCGCTGTTAGGCGTCTCCGCCCGCGCTGCCGCTCGTGCCGGCCTTCGGGTTGTGCAGGTCGTACTTGTCGATGGCCTCCTGCACGACCGAACGGTCGAGCTTGCCCTGCGTCGCGAGGCGCTCGAGGGCGCGGACGACGACGGAGTGGCTGTCGATTAGGTAGTAGCGACGAGCTGCCGGGCGGGTGTCGGAGATGCCGAAGTCGTCGGCGCCGAGGGTCGTGAAGTCGTTCTTCACAAACGGACGGATCTGGTCCTGGACCGCGTGCGAGAAGTCGCTCACGGCGATGACCGGGCCCTCAGAGGCCTGGAGCTTGTCCGTGACGAACGGAACCTTCGGCTCCTCGTTCGGGTGCGTCCAGTTGTGCTCCTCGGCGCGGAGGCCGTCGCGGCGAAGCTCGTTCCACGAGGTGACCGACCAGACCTCGGCTGCAACGCCCCAGTCCTTCTCGAGTAGCTCTTGGGCTTCCAGGATCCACGGCACCGCGACACCGGATGCGAGCAGCTGCACGCGGGGGCCGGACGCTTCGGTTCCCTTCAGGTAGTACATGCCCTTGAGAATGCCTTCGACGTCAACGTTCTCCGGCTCGGCGGGCTGGGCCATCGGCTCGTTGTACACCGTCAGGTAGTACATGACGTTCGGGTCCTGCTTCGGGTTCTCCGACTGGGAGTCGGGGCCGTACATCCGCTCGATACCGGCCTGCATGATGTGCGCAAGCTCGTAGGCGAACGCGGGGTCGTACGTGACGACTGCCGGGTTGGTGGCGGCGATGATCGGCGAGTGGCCGTCCATGTGCTGCAGGCCTTCGCCAGCGAGCGTTGTGCGGCCCGCCGTGGCTCCGATGAGGAATCCGCGCGAGAGCTGGTCGGCAGCCGCCCACATGGCGTCGGCGGTGCGCTGGAACCCGAACATCGAGTAGTACATGTAAATCGGGACCATGGCTTCGCCATGCGTCGAGTACGACGAGCCTGCTGCGGTGAACGCGCCCATGGCGCCGGCCTCGTTGATGCCGACGTGGTTGATCTGGCCCTGCTCGCTCTCGCGATAGGCGAGAAGCAGTTCACGGTCGACCGACATGTAGTGCTGGCCGTTGGGGTTGTAGATCTTCGCGGTGGGGAAGAACGCGTCGACACCGAAGGTGCGTGCCTCGTCCGGGATGATCGGGACGATGCGCGAGCCGAAGTCCTTCGAGCGCATGAGGTCCTTGAGCAGGCGCACGAACGCCATCGTCGAAGCGATCTCCTGGGTTCCGGAGCCCTTCTTGATGGACGAGTAGGTCTTGTCGTCCGGAACTGCGATCTGCGTGTACTTCGAGCGGCGCTCGGGCACGAAGCCGCCGAGTTCACGACGACGCTCCTGCATGTACTGGATCGCCTCGTTGTCGGCACCGGGGTGGTAGTACGGCGGCTGGTACACGTCGGCTTCGAGGGCAGCATCCGAGATCGGGATGTGCAGCTGGTCGCGGAACGCCTTCAGGTCGGGAAGCGTGAGCTTCTTCATCTGGTGCGTCGCGTTGCGACCCTCGAAGTGCGGTCCGAGACCGTACCCCTTGATCGTGTGGGCGAGGATGACCGTGGGCTGACCCTTGTGTTCGGTCGCTGCCTTGTAGGCCGCGTAGACCTTGCGGTAGTCGTGGCCGCCGCGCTTCAGGCCCCAGATCTCGTCGTCGCTGTAGTTCTCGACGAGCTTGAGTGCCTCGGGGTCCCGGCCGAAGAAATTCTCGCGGACAAACCCGCCTGACTCGGTCTTGTAGGTCTGGAAGTCGCCGTCCGGCGTTTCGTTCATGAGTGTGCGGAGCGCACCCTTGTCATCGCGCTTGAGCAGCGAGTCCCACTCGCGGCCCCAGACGACCTTGATGACGTGCCAGCCTGCGCCGCGGAAGAAGCTCTCGAGCTCCTGGATGATCTTGCCGTTGCCACGCACCGGGCCGTCGAGGCGCTGGAGGTTGCAGTTGACGACGAAGGTCAGGTTGTCGAGGTTCTGATTAGCAGCGACCTGGAGCTGGCCGCGCGACTCAACCTCATCCATCTCACCGTCGCCAAGGTAGGCCCAGACGTGCGAGCCGGAAGCGTCCTTGATGCCGCGGTTGGTGAGGTACTTGTTGAACTGCGCCTGCCAGATCGCGTTCAGCGGCCCGATGCCCATCGAGACCGTCGGGAACTGCCAGAAGTCCTTCATGAGGCGGGGGTGCGGGTACGAGGGCATGCCGTGCGGGGCGGCCGACTGCTCCTGGCGGAAGCCGTCGAGGTCGTCGGCGCTGATCTGGCCCTGGAGGAACGCACGCGAGTAGTTGCCGGGGGAGGCGTGTCCCTGGAAGAAGACCTGGTCGGGCCCCTCAGCGTGGTCGTACCCCTTGAAGAAGTGGTTGAGACCAACTTCGTAGAGCGTCGCCTGCGAGGCGTAGGAGGAGATGTGGCCGCCAACCGCGACCCCTTCGCGCTGCGCGCGCTGCACCGTCATGGCCGCGTTCCAGCGAATCCATGAGCGATAGGTGCGCTCCAGCGACTCGTCACCTGGGAACTCGGGCTCATCCTCGGGCGCAATCGAGTTCACGTAATCAGTGGTTGGAACCATGGGAACGCCGAGGTGGCGCTCCCGAGACCGCTCAAGAAGGCTGAGCATAATGTCTCGTCCGCGCTGGGGTCCCTGCGCGTCTACGACCGCATCGAGCGATTCGCGCCATTCGGCGGTCTCCTCGGGGTCGCTGTCAACGTAATGCTCTGAGTACGGATCCTGGTTGTTCACAGCCACCGTCGACCTCATTTCGTTCCGGGTTCGTCACGTCAATGGCGCACGCCAGGTTATGACGCGCAGTCCGTCCGCTAGCCTATCTATGGTTTGTGCGATGCACACGCAGGTTGAGGGCATTCCTTGTCGAACCGCGCACAAGTGCACATCAACGGCAGAGAGGCACTGATCGTGAGCGAGTTCACGGCGTCGAACGAACCGATCTCGCTTGTCGATCACCGAGGCGGCGTTCGCATCGTGGCGGGGCCGGCGTCGACCGGCCGGCTCGTGGTGTTCGTGCCGATGGCGTTCACGCCGGTCTGCGCCGAAGAGATCGTGAGCCTCGCTGAGCTCACCGCAGCTGCACCGAGGGCGAGCTCCGCCGCCGGTCCTCCCGAGGTGCTCGTCGTGTCGACCGACACTTCCGCGACGCTCCGCGCGTGGCTGCACGAGCTCGGCGTCGCCGCGGTGGTGAGTGGATGCAGCGATTTCTGGCCGCATGGAGCTGCCGCTCGCGCGTACGGAGCGTTCGACGCATCTACCGGTACGGCAACTCGCACGTCCTACCTGGTGAAGGGTGACGGAAGCTACCGCGTCGTCGCATCCGCCCGGCCAGGGGAGGCACGCGTTCGTTCGGACCATGCGACCGCGCTACACTTGCTCGCCGAGGGCCTTTAGCTCAGCTGGTAGAGCGCCACGTTTACACCGTGGATGTCGTCGGTTCGATCCCGGCAGGGCCCACCACTCTTTCTACCCGGACGGTGCCGAATTCGCGCGGAGCGCTGAGCTGCACGCTGCGAGGTTGACGATCGCGGAACATCTCATCCCGACCTGGATCAGGTCATGGGTGCGTTCATACCGATGGCCCAGTCTCGGATCGCTTGGCGTTCGCTGTCGCCGCAGATGTATCCGTAACCGCTCTCGGTGACCCCGTCGCTGAGAGTCCACTCGTTGAAGTAGGTGAGGGCGTAGCAGTCGGCCATCGCCTCCTCGCTGCCCTGGAACAACCCCTGGGCGAGGAGCGCCTTGTATCCGCCGTTGTCGTCCGGGTACCGGACATCATCGGCCCGCTGGAACACGTGCGCGAGCTCGTGGGCCACGTTCATCTTGCTGTGCCACTCATTGAGGGTTCCCACGGGGAGCAGGTGCACGACTAACGGGCTCCCACCCTTGACGCACCCGCTGGTTCGGTAGCCCTGGTCGGCCCACTCATGGGTTTTGCAGGCCGTTTCCGCGTCGTACTGCACATCGATGAACCCGTTCCCGGCGGCATCGACGAAGCCCTCGCTCACGGACCCGCTCACGTTCGCTCGGCGACCCTGCGCGGCAGTGATGCTCTGCTCGAGGTCCGCGCGGAACTCGCTCATCTGGGTGGCAATGCTCTCCGCGGAGTACACGGTGAGGTTCGGGTCGGCCATCTTGGCGTCTTGGTCTTCCATCCAGTCGAACAGGGCCACGAGCGGCTTGACTGGATTCCCGTCGAGCTCGACCGACAGCTCATCGATCTTCGCCCGCTCCTGCTCGAACAGTGCGATGTGCGAGGCAATGTCGGCCGCGTCCGTGTTCTCGGGAGCCGCCTCGACGGAGGGGCCTGGCGTGGTGCCCGAGTCGCTCAGCCCGAGGATCGCGCCGAGACCGGCCAACGCGAACAAGCCCATGAACGCGACGACGACGAGACACCCGCACCCGGCGAACCAGCAACCGACCTTGCCCTTCTTGCGCGGCATCTGCGGGACAGCGTGAGGAGGCCCGTACGGAGGAGCACCCCCGGGCGGTGCGTAGGGGAGGCGTCCGGGTTGCGGATACTGCGGGACACTGGCGCGCTGCACCATCTGTGGCGGGCGGGGCTGTGGCGCACGGACCGAACGCACGCCGTGCATCCACCGTCGCAGCTCGGGAGTCGCACCCGGGTTGGACGCGATGCTGGCGTGCAGATCCGGGCGGCGCATGGCGATGTCGGTCAGCACATGCGGCGGCGTGCCGATGGTCCGCGCCGCGATCCGGTCCCGGTCCACATCCGTCATTGCTCTCCTCATCGCCTGGGGCTGCGATCCAGATTCCACGGCCGCGGGTTGGCACCCGTCCAGCACCCCTGGAACAGAGGGCCTGGCCTCTAACTGTATTGACCCGTGAGGTTGTGAACACGGTCTGAGGGGCGTTGGCCGCCGATCCCGGTGTGGGGTCTGTGGTGATT
>NZ_JBNAFM010000028.1:0-37412 GCF_049707175.1 Pseudoclavibacter helvolus
CGTCACCGATGTCCTGAGACATCAACTGTCACCAATGTCCTGATACAGAACTGTCACCGATGTCCCGAGACATCACAGGCCCTTCTGAGCTGTCCAGAAGGGCTATTTCACTGGCAGCGTTTGCGTGACCGAGCGGCGTAGCGGCCATTCGGCTGGCAGCGATCGCGAGCACTCGCCTCGGCCAATCCTGGCCGGACGGAACTCGGTCGGCCGCCCGGCGCCTGCGCGGCGGCACGCCTCGACTACTGTGCGGCGCCACGCCTCGACTACTCCGCGGCGGGCGCTGCCTCCGCTGCGGGCGCTGCCTCGGCGGCGGGCGCTGCCTCGGCGGCGGGCGCTGCCTCGGCTGCGGGCGCTGCCTCCCCGACGGGCCCTACTCGGCGGCGAGGACTTCGTCGACGGGGCGGTACTCGAGCCCGAGCGCGGTCGCGACGCCGCGGTTGGTGATGTGCCCGCCGTGCACGTTGAGGCCGAGTGCGAGCGCGGGGTTCTCCTGCATGGCGCGCTTCCAACCCTTGTCGGCGATGGCGGTCACGTAGGGGAGCGTCGCATTGGTGAGGGCGCGCGTGGAGGTTTCGGGGACGGCGCCCGGCATGTTGGCGACGCAGTAGTAGATCGAGTCATGCACCGGGAAGGTCGGGTCGTCGTGGGTGGTGGGATGCGAGCCCTCGAAGCATCCGCCCTGGTCGATGGCGATGTCGACGAGCACTGACCCCTTCTTTATGCTGGCGACCATGTCGTCGGTGACGAGCTTCGGGGCTGCGGCGCCCGGGATGAGCACCGACCCGACGACGAGGTCGGCTTCGGCGAGCTGCGCCGCGATCTCGTAGGCCGACGAGGCCCGCGTTTGGATCTTGCCCTGGAACTGCACTTCGAGCTCCCGGAGGCGCGGGATGTTGAGGTCGATGATGGTGACGTCGGCGCCCATGCCGACGGCGTTGGCTGCCGCGTGCTCTCCGGCGACGCCGCCGCCGATGACGACGACCTTCGCTTTCGGGGTGCCGGGAACGCCCCCGAGCAGCATGCCTCGCCCGCCGGCGGCTTTCATGAGGTGGTAGGCGCCGACTTGGGTCGCGAGGCGTCCAGCGACTTCGCTCATGGGTGTGAGGAGTGGCAGCGAGCGGTTCGGCAGCTGCACCGTCTCGTAGGCGATCGCGGTGGTGCCTGCGCCTGCGAGCGCTTCCGCCTGTGCGCGGTCGGCGGCCAGGTGGAGGTAGGTGAAGAGCACGAGGTCGGGCCGCATGTGGCGGTACTCGGAGGCGATGGGCTCCTTGACTTTGAGCAGCAGCTCGGCGCGCGCCCAGACGGCGTCGGCGGTCGAGAGGATGCTCGCCCCTGCGGCCTCGTAGGCGTGGTCGGTGGTGCCGGAGCCGAGTCCCGCTCCCGCCTCGATGAAGACTTCGTGGCCGTGCCGCACGAGTTCGTGCACTCCGGCGGGCGTGATGGCGACGCGGTTCTCATTGTTTTTGATCTCCGCTGGGACCCCGATGCGCATGATTACCCCTTTGTGTTCGTGCTCTGTCGGTGCAGTTCTGCAGAAATCATGCGCAGATCGTGGTTCGAATAGGGTGAATGCCGCAGAATCCTCTGTCGGTGGGGGAGAATTGGCATAATTCTGTGACCGAAGGGGGTTGGGGTGGCCGGGACGCCGAAGGAACTTCGGGGCATCGACGAGGGCGGGCTCGACGACATCGATCGGCGCCTCGTCGAGCTGCTGCAGGCGAACTCGCGACAGTCGAATACGCAGCTCGCGAGCGCCGTCGGCATCGCGCAGTCGACGTGCATCGCGCGCGTGCGGTCGCTGGTCGACCGCGGCGTCATCACGAGGTTCACGGCCGACGTCGGGCTGCCACAGCTCGGCCTTGCACTGCAAGCGCTGATCAGCGTGAACATCCGCTCGGGGCAGCGGCAGGAGCTCGCGCACTTCGCCGAGGAGATGCGGTCGCTGCCCGAGGTGGTGCAGATTTTCTTCCTGGGCGGCTCAGAGGACTTCATCGTGCACGTCGCGGTGCGCGACTCGAACGACGTGCGGGAGTTTGTGGTCGCGAACCTGTCGACGCACCCGGCCGTCGCATCCACTCGCACGAGCATCGTGTTCGACCACCACCGCATCCGCTGACCGCTGCGCGCTGACGCTGACCGCTGGCGCCCAGTTCGTCCCGTGAACTAAGAACGTTCTAGCCGAATCGGGCGCGGCGTTCTTATTCTGTGTGCATGGACCCCGCCGTGCAGCCGAAGCAAGACCCCGACGCCACCCTCATCGTGCGCGGCCGGATCCGGGATGCGCGTGGCGAGTGGGGGCCCGGTGAGGTCTGGGCGGCCGGGCCGAGCATTGTCGCCGTGCATGCGGGTGCTTCACGGTCCCCGGCGCCGGCGGGTGCTCGTGTGGTGGACGTTGGCGATTCCTACGTGCTGCCAGGGGCGGTGGATGCGCACGTGCACTCGCTCTCGCACGGCGGCGAGGGTATCGCGGCGGCGACCCGTGCGGCAGCGGCGGGTGGCGTGACCACGATTGTGGAGATGCCGTACGACGGCACTGGCCCGATCAACAGCCTCGATCGCCTCCGGGCGAAGCAGGACCTTGCAAATGACGAGGCGCACATCGACGTCGCGCTGCTCGGCACGCTCGCGCCCGGCGGTGGCTGGCGCGCCGCGGGCGACCTCGCCGAGGCCGGCGCCGTCGGCTTCAAAGTCTCCCTCTTCCACACGCACGAGACGCGCTTCCCGCGCATCAACGATCGTGAATTGCTGAGCGTCATGGCCGCCGTCCGTGATGCGGGCCGCACGCTCTGCACACATGCTGAGAACAACGAGATCATTCAGGCGCTGCTGCAGGAGGAGCGTGCGGCGGGCAGCACTGACCCGCAGTCGCATTCGCGGTCGCGGCCGCCGGTGTCGGAGACCCTTGGCGTGCTGACGGCGCTCGAGGTCGCGGCCGATACGGGCGCGCGACTGCACGTGTGCCACCTCTCGCTGCCCCGCAGCGTCGACCTGGTCGAGTGGTACCGCTCGCAGGGCGCCGACGTGACGCTGGAGACCTGCCCGCACTACCTGACCTTCACGGCGGACGACCTGGAGACGCAGCGCGGGCATCTCAAGATCAACCCGCCGCTGCGCGACGCCGCGGCCCGGGAGGGGCTGTGGAACCGCATCGGCCGCGGCGCCGTGAGCGTCGTCAGCTCCGACCACGCGCCGTGGTCCCGCGAGCTGAAGGAGCATGAGGTCATGCTCGACAACAGTTCCGGCGCCCCCGGGGTGCAGACGCTGGTCGCGGCGACCCTGGGGGGCGCGTTGCGCCGCGACCCGGGCGAGTCGCTGCTGTCGCAGGCAGTGGATGCGCTCACGATCGCGCCAGCACGCCGGTACGGCCTGGACGCCCGCAAGGGTTCGCTGGAGGTGGGCAAGGACGCCGACATCGTCGTCTTCACGCCGGGGGATGCGGCTATCGAGCTCGACCGGATGCTGTCGAACGCCGGGTGGACGCCCTACGAGGGCATGTCGCCGGGTGGCAGCGTCACGCACACGTTCGCGCGGGGCGAGTTGGTGTACTCCGAGTCGGCGGGGCTTCTCGCCGCTGCGGGCAGGGGAGAGGTGCTGGTCTGACCATGAGCGACATTCGACCGAAGGCGGACCCGAGCGGGCGACACATCTCAGGGGGAGTGACGTCCACCGGCGGCGCAGGTGGTGCGGCCTACAAGTCGCTGCACCGCGGCCTCGAGATCCTGCAGCTCATCCAGGGGCGGGGTCGCCTGAAGATCTCTGAGATCAGCAGCGAGCTGGGCATGCCGCTGTCGACCGTGTACCGCTACGTCACGGTGCTGCGCGAGGCGGGTTTCGCGATCGAGATCGACGGCTACCTGATGCCCTCGAGCCGTCTCGCGGAGACCGACGACGCGTCGCCGCACCTGGTGCGGTACGCGGCGCCCGTGCTGCGGCGCCTGCGTGAGCTCACGGGCATGACCGCCATCCTCGCCGTGCGGGTCCACATCACCGCCGTGTGCCTCGAGGTGTCGTACGCGCATCCGCAGCACCGCATCCCGTTCGGCCGCGGCAAGGTGCGCAGCCTGTACGCCGGCGCGACCGCCCTGCCGCTCCTCGCCTACGCGCCGAAGAAGGTTGTGCGCGAGCTGCTCTCTGGCGGCCTGCGCGCGTACACGACGGCGACGATGAGCCCCGAGATGATCGAGCCCTACCTGCGTCAGGTGCGAGCCGAGGGGCACGCGGTCTCGTACGGGCAAATCACGCCGGGCATGGTCGGCATCGGCGTCCCGGTCTTCGCGGGCGGCCGGGCGCTGTGCTCCCTGTCGCTTGTCGGCGACGAGCGGCAGACTGGAGCCCTGGACGAGCGCATCGCCCTCCTCAAGCAGGGGGCGGCAGAGCTCGCCGCGAAACTCCCATCGAACGTCGACCTCGAAGTCTGGAGCGACCAGAGTGCCTGAATCAGCCGCGACCCCCGCAGCGTCACCCACCGGCGACATCGGCACGCCGCCGCCCCCCGCATCCGCACCCCTCGCGAGCCCGATCTTGGCCCGCGGTACCCAGCCGATCACGGCCCAGCGCGGCACGAAGCTACGCGCCAAGAACTGGCGGGCCGAGGGGCTGCTGCGCATGTTCGAGAACGTGCTCGAGGTTGGCGAGAACGCCGCCGAGCTCATCGTCTACGCGTCGCTCGGGAAGGCCGCGCGCAACTGGGACGAGGCCTGCCGCATCGTGCACTCGCTGCTCGAGCTGGACGAGGCCGACACGCTCATCCTGCAGACCGGTGCCGCGGTTGGCGTCATGTCGACGAAGCGCGACTCGCCCATGGTGCTCTCCGCCGTCAACAACACGGTCGGCAACTGGGCGACGAGCGACCGCTTCTACGAGCGGTACCGCGCCGGTCAGACCATCTGGGGCGGCCTTACCGCCGCCGCCTGGCAGTACATCGGTCGCCAAGGCGTGCTTCAGGGCACGTACGAGCTGCTGCGCGAGGTGCTGGTCCAGCACTACGACGCGCGGGCGGAGGGCCGGTGGATGCTCACGGCCGGTCTCGGCGGCATGGGGTCGGCCCAGCCGATCTCGGCGCGCATCCTCGGCCTGTCGTCGCTCACCGTCGAGATCGACCAGGTGAAGATCGACCGTGCGCTCGCGGTCGGCGGCATCGACGTGCTCGCCCCGTCGCTCGACGACGCGCTCGCGCTCATCGAGGCGGCCCGCGCCGAGGGCGTCCCGGCAGCCGTGGCCCTGCGCGCCAACGCGGCGGCCGTGTTTGCGGAGCTCGCTGCGCGCGGCGTCACCCCGGACATCGTCACCGATCAGACCGCGGCGCACGACGCCCGCTACGGCTACGTGCCCCTCGAGTACACGCTCGACGAGTGGTTCACGGCCCGCGAGACCGAGCCGGAGCGCGTCGAGGCCCTGGCGCGCGCATCCATGGCCAAGCAGGTCGAGGCCATGCTCACGCTGCAGGAGCGCGGCTCCATCGCCTTCGAGAACGGCAACAACCTGCGCGTCAAGGCGCTCGAATACCTCGGCGAGGGTGAGACGGAGCGCGTCAACCGCATTCCGGGCTTCATGGAGGCGTACCTTCGGCCGCTCTTCGCGCGCGGTATCGGCCCGTTCCGCTGGGTGTGCCTGTCCGGCGACGTCGAAGACCAGCTGACGATGGATGCGCTCGCGTCGTCGCTCTTCCCCGAGCGTCCTGAAGTCGCCGAGTGGCTTGCCCTCGCGGGTGTGCATGTGCCGCAGCAGGGGTTGCCCGCGCGGTCCTGCTGGCTCGGGCACGGCGAGCGCTCGCGCCTCGCGCAGGCCGCCAACGAGCTCGTCGCCGACGGACGCCTCACCGCGCCGGTGCTCTTCAGCCGCGACCACCTCGATTCAGCGGGCATGACGCATCCGCGTATCGGCACCGAGGGCATGCGCGACGGCTCGGACGGGGTCACCGACTGGCCCCTGCTCGACGCCATGCTGCTCTCGACGGCCGGCGCCGACCTCGTCGCCATCCACTCGGGTGGCGGCGGGTACACGGGGTGGATGCAGTCGGCCGGCGTCTCGATCGTCGCCGACGGCAAGCCGGAGACGCTCGAGCGCCTCCGCCTCGCGCTCGACCTCGACACCGGGCTCGGCGTGATCCGCCACGCGGCGGCCGGCTACGACGAGGCGAGCGCAGCGATCGAGCGCGGCGGCGAGACCGGGGATGCACCCATCGCCGCCCTCGGGCTGGCCGCGCGCGGCGCATCCGCTCACCCCGCTACACCCGCTGATGCCCCTGACTTCCAAGCATCCCCAGCCACCTCAACCCCAGACGAAGGGAACGCCCGTGCGTGAACTGACCCAGGAAGACGCCGTCCATGGAGTGCTCGGGGGCGGTGTGCTCGCGTGCGGGGGCGGCGGGTGGAAGCACCACGGCGAGCTCATGGGGCGCATGGCGACCGAGCTGAACCGGCCCGTGCTCGCGCGCGTCGATGAACTCCCGGAAGACAGCTGGGTGGCGACGGTCACGGCCATCGGCGCCCCAGCGGCGAAGAACTGGGAGATCCGCCCCGTCGACTACGTGCACGCGCTGCAGGAGCTCATCACGGCGACCGACGTGCCGATCTCGGCCGTCATGACCGCCCAGAACGGCTACTCGACGACCCTCAACGGCTGGATCCAGTCGTCGGTGCTCGGCGTCAAGGTGCTCGATGTGGCGGGCGACGTGCGCGCGCACCCGACCGGCAAGCTCGGCTCGCTTGGTCTCGCCGAGCGCGAGGGCTACGTGGCGACGCAGGTCGTCTCCGGTGGCAACCGCGCCCTGCACGGCCACTTCCTGTCGGTGAACAAGGGCACGATCAACACGTGCGACGACGTGCTGCGCGACATTTCTGTACGCACCGGCGGCTTCATCGCGGCCGCGCGCAACCCCGTCGAGCTGAGCTACGTGCGCGAGCACGCCGCGCACGGCTCGATCTCGCTCGCCCTCGACCTCGGGCGTGACATGGCGGCGGCGCTCAAGAAGCGCGGCGCGAGCAAGCAGGAGGCGTTTGTGCAGGCAGTCGTCGAGCGTCTTGGTGGCACCGTCGTCTCGCGTGGCCCCCTCGGCTTCGAAGTGCCGACCGACACGCACGGCGGCTGGGACCACGGCACGTTCCGCATCGGCGACTTCACCGTGCCGTACCTCAACGAGTACATGGCCATCGAGTCCGGCGGCGAGCGCGTCGCGACCTACCCGGACACGATCATCATCCTCGACCCGAAGCTCGGCGAAGCGGTCGCGGTGAAGGACGCCTACGAGGGCGAAGAGGTTGTGCTCATCTCGGTGCCCGCGTCGGCGCTGCCGGTGTCGTCGTCGGCGATCGACGAATCCGGACTGGCCGAGATCGAGCAGATCATGGGCATCGACTTCCTCAAGTACCGCGACTCGGGCCTCGTCGGCGGGACGGTCGGTTATGTCGGCTGACACCGCAGATGCGCTGCTCGGCGCCGTCGACCCGTCGCGCCTCAGGCCAGACCAGGGGCGGGTGCTCGCCGACCTGACCGAGCTCGCGGCGCTTGTCGAGAGCGCAGAGCCGGGCTTCTCGCGGCGAGTGTTCTCTGACGCGTACCGCGCGGGGCGCGAATGGGTTCGCGACCGGATGCGCGCGGCCGGCCTCGACGCGCACATCGACCCGGCAGGCAACGTGGTCGGCGTGTTGCGGGGCGGAAACTCGTCGCTGAAGCC
Source organism: Pseudoclavibacter helvolus (assembly GCF_049707175.1). Classification (GTDB taxonomy): domain Bacteria; phylum Actinomycetota; class Actinomycetes; order Actinomycetales; family Microbacteriaceae; genus Pseudoclavibacter; species Pseudoclavibacter helvolus_A. Next base: position 7,679 of record NZ_JBNAFM010000028.1, read on the forward strand.
GCTCATGACGGGCTCGCACACCGACACGGTGCACGCGGGCGGTCGCTACGACGGCATCGTCGGCGTGCTCGGCGGCATCGAGGTCGCGAGGCGCCTGCGCGAGGAAGGCATCACGCTGTCGCGGGACCTCTACGTCGTCGACTTCCTCGGCGAAGAAGCGAACGCGTTCGGGGTGTCCTGCATTGGCTCACGCTCCATCGCGGGGCTGCTGCTCCCCGAGCATCTCGAGCGCACCAACGGCGACTCGGCGCTGCGGCTCGGCGACGCCATGACCGGCTTTGGCCTCGACACGAGCGGCGCGCTCGGCCAGGCATGGGCCCCTGGCTCGCTGCACGCGTACCTCGAGCTGCACATCGAGCAGGGGCCGCAACTCGAGCGCAGCGGCAGGCAGATCGGCGTCGTCACGGCCATCGCGGGCATCGAACGGCTCATGGCCGCGTTCTCAGGCCGCGCCGATCACGCGGGCACCATGCCCATGCAGGGCCGGCAGGACGCGCTTATCGCCGCCGCCGAAGCGATCCTCACGATCGAGCGCGAAGCCTGCGGCGCCCCCATCCACGGGGTCTCGACCACGGGCCGCATCGAGTCGTCGCCCGGCTCGTTCAACATCGTCCCGGACGAGGCCCGCATCTGGGCCGAGATGCGCAGCGTGGATGCGTCGTGGCTGCACGGTGCGAAGCGACGCGTCGCAGACGACATCGCGGCCGGCGCGGCACAACGCGGCGTCACGACCGCCATCGAGTGGCTCAACGACCAGGACCCGGTCGCCGCCGACCCCGACGTGCAACGCCTCCTCGGCGAGGCCGCCGACGCGCTCGGCTACACGTGGGAGGCCGTGCCATCCGGCGCCGGACACGACGCGGCGCACCTCGCGCACCTCGGCCCCATGGGCATGATCTTCGTGCCATCCGTCGGCGGGCGCAGCCACGTGCCCGAGGAATTCACGGAAGCCGACGACATCGCCGTCGGCATCCACGTGCTCGCGACCGCCCTCGTCGCCGCCGACCGCAACGAACGCCCGCTCGTCGCGAGCTGAGCGCGCGGCGCTCTCGGCGCATCCGCCTGCCTCGGCTGACGCCGACGCCGGCGCCCGCGCCCGTGCCCGTCCGCCTGTCTCGTTTCGGGATGGGTTCCTCATCTCGGGATGGCTTGCAACCCATCCCGAGATGAGGCATCCATCCCGAAACGCGAGCGCCGGGCGTCGGCGTCGGGCGAGGCCATCAGGCGAAAGCCCAGGTGATGGCCTCAGGGTGGGAGGGCGGATGCGTGTGCACCCGCGCTCGAACTGACTGCGCGAAGACGGGGAACCCATGGCAACGTTTGTGCTCATCCACGGTGGAGGCTCGTCGGGCTGGGACTGGCATCTGGTGGCGCCGAAGCTCGAGGAGGCCGGGCATCGCGCGGTTGCGGTCGATCTGCCGATCGACGAGCCGGGCCTGTCGCTGGTCGACTACGCGGATTCGGTCTCCGCGCAGCTCGACGAGGCGCGGGGCGACAGCTCCGACGGTGACGGCCAGAACGAGCAGCTGCTGATCGTTGGCCACTCGCTCGGCGGCTTCACGGCGGCCCTGGTGGCGGAGCGCCTCGACGCAGACGGGCTCGTCTACGTCGCGGGCATGATCCCGAAGCCGGGCGAGACCATGCAGGAGTGGTGGGAGGCGACCGGCCACTCCGCGCTCGGCGTCGACGGGGAGGACGACGCGGTCTTCTACAACATGGTGCCCGACGACCTGATCGTCGACGCGAAGGCGCGTGTGCGGGAGGAGACGGGGTCGTGGATGGATGCGGCCTGGCCGGGTGTTGGGCGGCCCGTTGCCACGGGCTTCATCGCCGCGGAGGACGACCTGTTCTTTCCGCTTGAGTTCGCGAAGCAGCATGCCCGTGACCGGGCGGGGGTCGAGGCGGTTGTGATTCCGGGCGGCCATTATGTTGCGATCGGGGCCCCGGACCCGCTTGCGAAGGCGCTTGTGGAGTTCGCTGACGGTCTCTGAAGGTCCGGCTGGGTACGCTCGGAGGATGCAACAGCTCACCGAGTCTGAGATCCGGGACGCGTTCGTGAACGCTTCACGGAAGGAGGTCAGCGACCTGACCCTCCCACCCGGGTTCCATGAGGTCGACTGGGAGCGCCGGGATTTCCTGGGGTGGACTGATCCGAAGCTGGGTCGCCGCGCGTACGCGGTGATCCCGGTCGACGACGATCTTGTCGCGATCATGTTCGAGCGTGCGCGCAAGCTGCCGACGCGGCGGGCGATGTGTTCGTGGTGTGAGGACGTGACGTTGCCGAACGACGTGGTCTTCTACAGTGCGAAGCGCACGGGCGACGCGGGGCGCCGCGGCGACACGGTCGGCACGCTGGTGTGCGCCGAGTTCGAGTGCTCGGCGAACGTTCGCCGTCTGCCGCCGTCGGCCTACATCGGCTACGACCGGGATGCGGCCCGCGAGCAGCGGACGCAGAACCTGCGGACGCGCACCGCGAGCTTCGCGAGGAACCTCCGCGACGGGGTGTGACTCGCGGCGCGCGCTCAGGCGCCGGTGACGCCCTTCGCCGCTCGGTGCGCCGTGACCAAGCTCAAGATGACGCCGGTCAGGGTCGCGATGACGGCGAGCGCGAGCGCGACGAGGTAGGGCGCGACGGTTCCTGCCGAGAGCACCGACACGACCGCGAAGACGATGCCGGCTCCGGCCCCCGTGTTGGCAGGGCGGAGCGCTGCCGCGTGCCCGGTGCGCCAGGCTTCGTCGGATGCGCGTGTCGCGGCGGTTCGTAGACCCGCGTAGCCCCAGCGGTCGAGGCGACCATCTGCTCCCCAGCGAACCGTGAGCATGCTGACCAGGTTGCCGACGATCAAGATGACGGCCACGGCGATTGCGGCGGGGAAGCTCGGCGGCTGAAGTTCAATCACAGCGTGATGCGGTCGGCTCGGAAGCTCGCGAGAACGGTGCGCGCACAACTCGGGGGAGTCGTGCGCTGCCGCTTAGGCGCGCTTCTGCTCGTAGCCGCTCGCGTCGTCGTCTTCGTCGGCGTCATCATCGTCGAGGTACTCGGACCACTTCGAGAGGATGTCGTCGTTCGGTTCATCCGTGGCTGGCGGAGTCGCCGGGTAGCTCGAGGAGCCACCGGAGAGTTCACGAGCCAGCGCGTCATAGTTCGTCTCATGTACGGAGTACTTGAGCTCACGGGCGACCTTGGTGTGCTTCGCCTTTTGACGGCCACGCCCCATGCGTAACCCCCTTATAAGTCGGGCCGGGCAGGAATGGCCACCCGGTCGCAAGTCGTTAACGAAAATCTGACGCTCACATTACCACGGCGGGCGAGCGGATCTTCGGTGCGCCGACCCGGCCGCGTCACTCCGCGTCCCTAGACTGACCCCTACCGGACGGAAGCGCATCGTCGTCCGAGCGCCCGCTCAGGTGCACCCCCTCCGCATCGACAGGAAGCCGAACGTGCTCGCCGTGAAGACCGATATCGACCTCGTCGTCATCGGCGCGGGCGTGCCCGGCGTGACGGTGGCTGCGACGCTCGCCGAGATGGGCCTTCGCCCTCTGCGAGATTTTGTCGTCTTCGACGCCGAGCCGCAGCCTGGCGGCTCGTGGGGGCGGGGTTGGGACTTCCAGACCGTGGGGCACACGCCGCTGCTGACGGGGCCGCCCGGGCTGTCGGAGCTCGGCATCCGGCTGAGCGACCAGGACCCAGAGGCCATCGTGCGCGACATCATGCCGCCGCTCATGCGCCGGTACGAAGACGCGTACGACCTCTACGTGGCGCGCCCCGTTCGCGTGCTGCGGGTGGAGGCGACGCGGCGGTCGCCGCTGCTGACGGTGCACCTCCAGGTCCGTGACCGTCCGCCGCGCACGATCACGACCCGGTTCGTCATCAACGCGACGGGCGACTGGTCGTCGCCGTTCGTGCCGTGGTACCCGGGGGTGCTCGACTTCGCCGGCGAGCAGCTCCCCGCCGCGCATCTCGAGTCGCTCGCGAGCTTCGCTGGCAAGCGGGTGCTCGTGGTCGGCGGTGGGCGCTCTGCCGTAACGATCCTGCGCGAGCTGGAGCCCATCGCATCCGCTACGGCCTGGTCGACGCGTCGCTCGCCCGACTTCAACGAGCTGCCCCGCCTGACCCTGCCCTCGCGCACCGACACGAGGCAGCGTGAGATGGATGCGAAGCACGAGGCCGAGTTTGTGCGCTTCGTCGAGCGCGGCGAGCGGCTGCCCAGCGAGGTCAGCGTTCGAGGCATCCCGTTGTCGCGGGGCACGCTGGCGGCGATCAAGCGAGGCCTGCTGGTGTCTCGGGGGCCGCTGGCGAGCATCCAGGCTGGGGGTGTGACGTTCGCGAGCGGCGATCGGTTCGAGGCGGATGCGATCGTCTGGGCGACAGGGAACCGGCCGACAATGCGGCACCTCGCCCCGTTGCAGCTGCGTGAGCAGGGCGGCATGGCGCGCCTGCGCGACGGGTGGAGTCGGCGAGACAACCGCGTCGCGCTGCTGGGGTACGGCACGAACCGACGCAACCCGGTCGCCGCGAGGCTCGACGCGGAGCGGCTCGCCGAGGGCGTCTTCGACCGCCTCGGGGAGACGCCCGCTGACGTCAAGTGGGCCGGGGTCGCGGCGACGGTCCCGCGCTAACCGCCGCTCCCCACGCCGGACCTACATCCGCTGCGGCGACGCGAGCACCGAGCTCACGACGGGTCGTGTTCCGAGGAGCGCGACCCAAACCGCGCCGAACCCGAGCACGAAGCAGAGCAGCATCGTGAGCATCGCGAGCGGCGCGATCAGCAGCGAGACGCCGACGAGCGGCAGGACCAGGGCGATCGCGGCGCCAGCGCCGCCGAGCGCAGCGAGCAGCAACGGCGCCCACACCTGCGCCCGCTGCGCCTGCTCGAGCACTCGCCGAGGCATGCCGGCCCGGTCGAGCGAGATGAGCAGCCTGCGCTCATCGAGGATCGCCGCGGCCTGCGAGACCCCGACCGTGCAGGCCAGCATGAGGAACGCGATGAGCAGCGTCAGCAGCACCCCGGTGCGCAGGTCGGTCAGCAGGATGAGCTCCTCAGCCGAGATGCTTGCGCTGCCGCTCGCCATGTCGAGCAGGGCGAGGCCGCTCCCGCCGATGACGGAGACGAAGGCGATCATCGCGATGCCCGAGACGCTGCGCCAGGCGACCCCGGGTGCCTCCGCGAGGCGCCGACCTGCGATGAGCCGTGCCGGGGTCTTCGCGCGCTTCGCCATCAGCCGGCCGATGAGTCCGACGATGGGGCTGCCGATGAGGTTGAGGGCGAGCATCCCGATCGCGAACGGCACGAAGATCGCCAGGAAGATGCCGACGATGCCGAAGGCGGTCATGAGGCCCTGCGAGACGGCGATGAGGCCGACGGCGAGGAGCAAGGTGAGAACGCCGGCTGCGAGCGCGAACCACTTGACGCGGGGTGCCTTGTCGCGCTTGCGCACGCCCAGCGGTGTCACCCGCACCGCGGCGAGCCCCGCGAACGAGCTCGCGGCGGCGAGCACCGCGATGCCGGCGGCGGTCATGGCCAGGATCGGGAACCCAACCCACATGGATGCGGCGCCAACCGGTCCGCCGTAGAAGTGCAGCAGGCCGACCAGTGGCAGGAGCGCCACGTAGAGGAGGCTTCCAGCGAGGATGCCGACGAGTGCGATCAGCGTCGCCTCGGCGACGGCGAGCAGCGTCACGACCCTGGTGGATGCGCCGAGGAGCCGCAGCGTCGCGAGCCGGTCGTCCCGACGTCGAGCGGACAAGCGCGCCGCGGCGACGCCAAGCGTCAGCAACGGCACGGTGAGGAGCATCAGCGCGAACACGGCGAAGAAGCCGTGCGAGTCCATGCCGGGCGGCGGGGTGAAGAGCATGATCGTGCCGCCCACGACGACGAGGGTGATCGCCGTCACGACCGCGAAGGCGACCGCGGGCAGGGCGACCGCGGCGATGCCGACCGCGTCGGGGCGGGTGAGCATCCGGAGCAGCGTCAGGAGCGGGACGCGCCCGCCCCCACGCGGGGGAGCGGCGGCAGGTGGGACGGGCGTGGCCCCCGCCGTCACCGTTGGCGATGCGGCGAGCTGCTGCACGGCGCCGGTCGGGCGCGTGTCGCCAACGAGGTGATCGTCGAGTCGAGGCTGGGCGTTCATGCGCGGGCCGCCGTGTCATCGAGGACGCGACCGTCGCGCATCCGGACCGTTCGGTCGCATCGAGCTGCGACGTCGGGGTCGTGGGTGACAACGACCAGGCTGCGCCCGGCGCGTGCGGTTGCTGCGAGCAGCGCCGACATGACGTCCGCGCTCGTCGCGGAGTCGAGGGCGCCCGTCGGCTCATCGGCGAAGACGATGCGCGCACCCGTGACCTGGGCCCGGGCGATCGCCACACGCTGCGCCTGGCCGCCGGACAGCTCGCCGATGCGGCGGCCCTCCATTCCACCGAGGCCCATGGCGGCAAGCCACTGGGCTGCGGCCTGCTCGGCACTCGACCGGCCGACGCCGCAGAGCATCGCCGCGAGGGCCACGTTCTCGAGTGCGGTCAGCTCGGGAAGCAGCATGCCCTCCTGGAAGACGAAGCCGAACTCGCTGCGCCGCAGGTCGGTGCGCTTCGCCTCCGACAGGGCGGTGATCTCGCGGCTGTCGCCGTTGCCGTACAGGTCGATGCGCCCGGAATCTGGCGTGATGATGCCCGCCAAGCTGTGCAGGAGCGTGGTCTTGCCCGACCCGGAGGCGCCCATGATGGCAAGTGCCTCACCGGCTCGGACGGCGATGCTCACCTCGGCGAGCGCCGTCGTAGCGCCGTAGGACTTGCTGAGCGAGCGCGCCGCGAGAACCGTGCCCGGTTCTGGGTGCCCTGCGGGGCTGAGCCCGACCACGGGTCGGGGCTGCGCGAAGCCCACCGAGGCGAAGGGCTGCGCCGCGTGCGCCGCGGGCTGCGCGTAGCCGTTGTGCTGTGGATGCGGATGCGGCGATCTGGCCGATGTCTCGAAAGCTGGGTGCGAAGTCATGCCTCCAAGGTGCCCGCCCGGGCCCTCGCGCCTCGACCGCCTGCGGGCGCATCCGCCCCCTCCTCTGGGGGGTCTTTGCCCGGCGCAGATCATTCGCGAGGATGACACGCGCCGTGCGAGCGGCGCGCGGGCCTGGCTACAGGCCGAGCAGGCCGACGCCCAATCCCTCGCCCAGCTGTTGGCCGACCGTCAGGCCAACAAGAGCTGCCAGCACGCCCCAGAGCATCTGCACGATCACGATGATGGCGAGCATGCCGAGGCGACGCGCCCGCAGCGCGTTTGCCGCGTCGAGCATGACGGAGCTCCACGAGCTCATGCCCCCGCAGAAGCCCGAGATGACGATCATCGACGTGAGCGTTGGCAACGGCAGCAGCCCCGCGGCGAAGCCGGCGATGAACGAGGCCACCACGTTGACGATCATGAGGCGCCACTCAGGTGCGAGGCGACGTCGAGGTGTCAGCGCGGGCGGCGCCCCGCGGTCGCTGCTTGGCCCGCTCCCGAGCGCTTCCGGCCTGCGCGGCCAGCCCTCGACCGAGACGTAGCGGATGCACGCGCCCAAGCCGCCCGCGACCGCGACCGCGAGGACCAGGCCGATGCCCATCACGGCTCCCCCTCCGCGCGGGGCGCGTCGGTCGGCGGTGGGGCGAGGCGTCGGCCGAGAGATCGACCGAGGAACACGAGGGCGATGCCACCGACGGTGCCGAGCACAAACGCCGTCATCGCCCAGGCTGAGAAGGAGAAGACCAGGGCCAGCGCGAGGGCGATGAGCGAAAACGTGGTGAACCCTCCGCAGAAACCCGGGCCGAGGGCGGCCCGCCAGATCGCGCGGCGCGCTGGCCAGTGCGCGCCGGCGATGACGCCCAACGCCAGGGATCCTGCGAGGTTGGCGATGAGGGCCGCGACGAGGTCGGAGTCGAGCACGTGCACGCTCCCCGCCGAGACCTCGGCAAGGTCCACGGACCCCTGCGGCATCGTCGCGGCGGCGACGATGGAACCGAGCCAGAACCGGGTGAGCGTTCCCAGGGCTCCACCGATGAACACGGCAAGCAGGAGACGGGCGGGCGTGGGCACGCCGCAACGCTACTCCTCGCGCGGCGTGCGTCGCCAGCAGTCCTCAGGTTCACTCATCGGGTTCGCTGGTCGTGGCGCACCCGCATCCACCCCGCATCCGCCCCGCATCCACCCCGCGTCCACCCCGGAACGCGCCGCACCCGCGGCCAGGTGCCGCGGTGGTGTCCATCTTCCGTGTGGAATCGAGGCGTTTGGCGTGCGAACTCGGCCGTCGGCCTGCTTTGCGCACTGATGTTGGACACGCGCACGCTCGCACGCGCACGCGCACACGAGCAGGGCCGCTTCCGATGGGAAGCGGCCCTGGGTTCAGCCTCGGCGTGCGGCGCTGCGGCTGCGGCGCGACGGCAGACGAGCGGACTACGGCGTGCTGGAGGTGTCCGAGCCCCGATCGCGAGCGCCGAGGGCGTGGGTGATGCGCTCGCGCACGCGCTCGAGCTCCTGATCGAGGAACGTCACGATGCCGGGCGACAATCGCTGCTCGCTCTGCGCCGCACGGATCTCCTGCCGGAGCTCGTGGCGGAACCGGTTGAGCACGAGGTCGGCCTGTGCCATCGCCTCGAGCTGCTCGCGCCCGCCCTCGTGGTGGGGCGTGCTCGGGCCGCCAGCGGTGCTCGTCGCGTCGTCGCCGCGAGGGGGAGTGCCGTCGTTGTCCGCGGCGCCGCCGCCGGTGGTGCCCCGGCTCCAGACCCGCGAGCTGCTGGCCGAGGACCAGGTGTCGAACCTCCCGTGCGTGCGTTGCGCGGAGGCGGCGTCGTCAGCGGAGCTCGGCCCCTCTGGGGCGCGCGGTGCAGGCGGCGGCTGCGGCGGGTCCTGCGGGCGGGGCTCGCCCGTTGCGCCTGGCGTGCCGCTGAAGCCAGGCGGCACGAACCCGGGAGGAGTGTCGTCCGGCATCTCTGCGGGGTTCTCGCGTGGTTCGTTCCAACCTTTCGCCGCTCCGGCGAAGAAGCCCCGCGCGGAGGCCGCGCCTGCAGCTCCGGCGCTCGCGGCTCGCTCGAAGCCGGCACGCGCATCCGGCCCGAACTCCTGCGCGAGCTTCGCGAACTCGGCGCGCAGCTCTTCTCGAGCGCTCGCGAGCCCGTGGCGCACGTCGGCGGCGAGCCTGCGGACGGAGGAGTCGACATCCTGCTCGATCGACGCGAGCTCCTCACGGCGCGAGTCGAGTTCGCGGCGGCCCGCCTCGGTGATGCGGTACACGCTCTTGCGCCCGTCGTTGTGCTTGGTGACGAGCCCTTCCTCCTCGAGCTTCGCGAGGCGCGGGTAGATGGTGCCGGCGCTTGGCGAGTAGGTGCCGTCGAACCGCTCAGAGAGGGCTTGGATGAGTTCGTAGCCGTGGCGGGGCTGCTCCTCGAGGAGGCTCAGCAGGTAGAGGCGAAGGTGGCCGTGTGCGAAGACTGGCGGGGTCACTCGGTGCCTCCCGGCTTGGTGCTGTCTGCTTCTGGTTCGGAGCTGGCGTCGCCCTCGATGCCGCCGCCGGGTTCGGCGTCGGCGCCCGTCGTGGTGGCCGCGTCGGCGGTCGTGCTTCGTGGGTCTTGGGCGGCCGCGTCGCCCGGGGCGGCGTTCGGGGCGAGGCGTGCGTCGATGCGCTGGTCGAAGTCGGCCGGTGTGTCGCCGGCCCGTGGGATGCGCGCGGAGAGCATGACGGAGACGCGGCCGGTGACGGTGCTGATGCGCACGTCGGTGACCTCGCCGTCCTTCGGCTCGGAGCGGTAGGTGGTCCCGCGCAGCGGCTCGAGGTGGAGACCGTCGAGTTGCACGGAGGAGCCGACGGTGGAGACCTGGTAGCTGGGGTGGGTGTCGCCGGGGAGTCGCACGGTCGTGGACCCGCTCACGGACTTATTGGCGATCAGGCTCGGCGAGCCGGAGGTGACGTCGACGATCGTCGCGCCAGAGACGGTGCTGCCGTCGAAGCTCACAAGGGGGCCGGTTGCCGTCACGTCGCCCGAGGCGGTCTTCACGACCGCCTTGCCCTCGTGACCGCGCACGCTGATCTCCCCGCCGATCGAGTTGAGGTGCACTTCGCCGCGGGTGGCGTCGAGGAACTGCTCGCCGCCGACCGTGTTGACGTCGATGCGGCCGTTGACACCGGCGACGAGCACTTCCGAGCTGACGCCGAGCACGTCGACGTCGATGCCGGCGGGCACGAGCACGCTGACGACCACGGTCGGCTGGTTCCAGATGGTCTTCGCGGAGGTCTGGACGTCGGTCCACGAGAGCTGGGGATGGTCGATGAGCAGCTTGTCGCCGTCGATGGCGATTTTGAGGTCTCGCCCGGTGATGCTGGACACCTCGATTCGGGTGCTCGGTTCGTCGTGCGCGAGCACGCTGATGGCGCCGCCCGCGAGTCGTGCGCGAACGCTGCGGACGGTCTGCACGTCGATGACGCGGGGCCCGTCCACGATCCACTGTTCAATAGCCACTGCTGCTCCTCGGAAGGGGTGTTAATGTCGAGCGCCCGGCGCTGAGCCGGGCAGCTGCGAGTCAAGTTATATCGCGAGTCTGGGTGTTCGCGCTATATCGCGATTGCGCCGACCTGTCGCGACGCGCCCCCGCCACGCCCTGAGCGCGGATGCGCGCGTGCGGCATACTGGTGCGCATCCGCCGGCACGGCCCGGCAGGACAGCACAAGGGGGCGTCATCATCACGCAGGACCTGACATTGGTGTCGACGCTGGTGGCCCTGCTCGCGGGTGCCGCGCTGGCGCTCGTCGCGTTCCGGCGCACACGGCGCGAGCCGAGGCGCCTGAGCAACGGCGTGTGGATCGTGGCCGCCGCAGTGGTGCTGCTCGCCGCGTTCTCGAGCTTCAACGGCCAGATCGCGGCCATGGTCGGCCTGCTCACCTGGCTGCCGCTCCTGCTCTCACCGCTGCTGCTGTTCCTGCTCATCGTCATCCTCTACGCGAACGGTGCGCTCATGGTTCGGCGCGAGGGCCGCTCCCTCGGTAACCTGCTCTCGCTCGCGCTGGGGGTGCTGCTCACGGCGCTTGCGGTGCTCCCGTTTGTCGCCATGCTCCTCCAGAGCGACGTGTTCCTTGCGGTGACGTTGTTCTTCGCGCTTGGCGCCGCCTACCTCGGCGCGGCCTTCGCCCTCTTCATCGGCTACTCGTGGCTGTACTCACGGCTCGTGCGCCGCGCCGTCGGCACTTGGGTGATCGTGCTCGGCTCCGGGCTCTCCGGCGGTCGGCGCGTGCCTCCGCTGCTCGCCTCGCGCATCCGCGCCGGTCTGGATGCAGCGAGTCGCGTCGGCGCGTCGGTCGTCGTCATGTCGGGTGGGCAGGGCAGCGACGAGGCGCTCGCCGAGGGGCGGGCCATGCGCGAGTGGGCGCTTGATCCCGCGAACGCGCGCCGCGAGCTCAGCACGGGTGACGGCGTGGTCAGGGAAGCCGGGCCGCGCATCCTCAGCGAAGAGGAGTCGGTGAACACCGAGGAGAACCTGCGCTTCACGACTGCCCTGTTGGAGCGCGAAGGGATCACTGGGCCAGGCATCATCGCCACGAGCAACTACCACGCGATGCGGGCGGCCATGCTGGCCCGTGAGCTCGGCGTCGACGCGCAGGCGGTGCAGGCTCCGGTCGCCCGCTACTACTGGCCGAGCGCGATCCTGCGTGAGTTCGCCGCCATCCTCAGGCGGTACTGGCGCATCAACCTGCTCGCCGGGCTGCTGTTCGCGGTACCGCTGCCCGCGCTCACCCTCTGGTTCGCGCTCGGGCCGGTCTGAGCTGGCCGGTGCTGTACGCGGCGACCCGGCTGCCCGCGGCGCTGCTGACCGATGCCCGAAAATTCGCGTGAACTCTGTCCGCCCGATCCTGCAATACCTGTTGTGAGCACCGACAGTCAGATCATCGAGCGGTCACGGGCCGAGCCCGCGGCCTTCGCAGAGCTGTACGACCGACACCACCGGCTCGTGCACCGCTACGCGGCTCGACGAACCAACGCGGAGATCGCCGACGACGTGATGTCGGAGACGTTCCTCGTGGCCTTCGAACAACGCAGCAGGTTCGATACGACGAGGGGAGAAGTGCGGTCGTGGCTGCTCGGCATCGCGACGACGCTCCTCAGGAAGCATCGTCGCCTCGAGGCGAGAGAGTGGCGCAGTTTCACGGCCGCTGACGCGGCGGCCGCGGCGGAGGACGGCGACTTCACGTCGGCCGCCGAGGCTCGGCTCGATGCGGGCGCGCGGATGCGCAACCTGGGCGGCGCGATTGCGTCGCTGTCGAAAGGCGACAGGGATGCGCTGCTCCTCTACGCGCTCGGCGAGCTCGACTACGAAGGGGTCGCCGCAGCGCTGGGCATCCCCGTCGGGACGGTCCGCTCACGCCTCAACCGCGCGCGCAGGAAACTCCAGCGCGCCACCGAACTGCAGGAACGCCGGCACCCACGAGGGCAGGCCGCGACAGGATTGGAGACGAGCAATGGACGAGATCGAAGTGCTGCGCCGAGTGCGCGCTGACCAGGCAGAGCCGAGCTCCTCCGCCGTTGCGGCCGGCCGGGATGCGCTCCTCGAGCGGGCAGCGCGGGGAGCGGGGCGAAGAGCGAAGCCGCGTGATACCCATCGCCGAACAGGTTCGCTGGCGACCTGGGCTGTCGGAACGATCGCGCTGACGGGGGCAGCGATCGTGTCTCTCGTGGTCGCGATCGCGTTGCACTCGGGTGACAGGCCCGTGGTGGCACAAGCCCCGGTGGTGAGTGCAACGGAAGCGAGCACAGCTGAAGACTTCCTGGCCGGTGCGGCTGGACGCGCACGGGCAGCAGGAGACCCAGTGCTCGGTCCAGGCGACTTCCTGAAGGTGGAGGTTCGTACGTTGCAGGGGCATGAGCTCCCTCCGCAGGGACATGCGGGCGGTCGCCCAGACTGGCACTTCTCGTCGATTCGAGATTTCTATATTCCCGCCGACCGAGGTGCCGAGTGGGTCACGACGCTCGTCGGTGTCAGCTACGAGCAGGCCGCAGGCGCGGACGCTGCGCTCGTAGCTGCGGACATCGAGACGTTCCAGGAGGGCGAGGCAGAGATGTACGAGGCAGCGGGTCTGGATGCTGGCTACGAGCGTGCAGCGGGGGGCGCGTTCCTCACGACTCGGTTCGAGGACTTTCAGCAGGCGGGTATCGAGTGGTCGAAGGATCCAGAGGTCGCCTTGCAACAGGTTTATGAGTTGACGGGTTTCAGCGTTGGTCGAGAGATGGGCGCGTTGAACGCGATCGGACACCTACTGCAACCGGGGGTGGTGGATGCCGGGACACGGGCGGTCTTGATCGAAGCTGCGGCACTCATTCCGGGTGTCCGCCTGCTCGACGAGCCTGTCGATTTCTCCGGCCGCCAGGGAGTGGCCGTCGCGGTGGACGAGGGCACTGGTTATGAGCACCAGCTTGTGTTCAGCTCAGAGACCGGCCTGGCCATGGGGGTTCGAGCCCTCGGAAGTGGCGGGGAGAGCGTCGACGAGACCGTGGTGTGGGAATCCACCGGCTACAGCTCTCTTGTCGTGAGCGCTGCGCCTTAAGGTAACGCTGAGCCGTTGAGCGCTTCCCGGATCGTCGGTTCGGGGAGCCCTCAGCGGGGTTCCGGTTGCTCTCGGCGGTGCGTGCAAGACTGACGGCGTGCACAAACTCGCTGAGATGAGCTTGAGAAACCGCGCGCTGATCGCCCTTGTGACGCTCTCCGTGCTCCTGTTCGGCGGACTGTCGATGACCTCCCTCAAGCAGGAGCTCATTCCGTCGGTCTCCCTGCCCATCGTGTCGGTCGTGACCTCGTACCCGGGGGCCTCGCCCGAGATCGTCGACGAGGACGTGTCCCGGCTCGTCGAGACGTCGTTGCAGGGCCTCCAGGGGCTCTCCTCCACGCAAGTCACGTCGAGCGCGAACCTCTCCTCCGTGACCGTCGAGTTCGAGTACGGCACCGACACGGTCTACGCCGAGCAGCGCATCCAGCAGGCCCTCAACCGCATCGAGAGCCAACTGCCGGAGGGCACCGAAACGACCGTGCTGAGCGGGTCGATCGACGACTTCCCCGTCATCCAGATCGCCGCGACCGGCGGGACGAGCGCCGAAGAGCTCGCCGCCAGCCTCGAGAGCTCGACGGTGCCCGGACTCACCGAGCTTGACGGCGTCCGCGAGGCCGCCGTCAGCGGCGCCCCGGTCTCCCGCATCGAGATCACCCCAGACCAGGCCGCGCTCGCGGGCGCCGGGGCCAGCATCCAGAACATTCGGGACACCCTCGATGCGGCGGGCACGCTCATCCCCATCGGCCAGATCACCGAGGGCGACGACGCCCTCACCGTGCAGGCCGGCACGCTGCTCGAGAACGTTGACGCGATCGCCGCCCTCCCGCTGAGCGGTGCGAACCCCGCCACGACGACCCTCGGCGAGGTCGCCACCCTCGAGCTCGGGCCGGAGCCAGCCACCTCCATCTCGCGCGTCAACGGCGAAGACGCGCTCACGGTCTCGGTGACCAAGCTCGCGAACGCCAACACCGTCGAGGTCTCCCAGGCGGTCCGGGATGCGCTGCCGGCCTTGCAGGCGTCGATCGGCGGGGGCGCGACCCTGCAGATCGTCTTCGACCAGGCCCCGTTCATTCAGCAGTCCATCGACACACTGGTCGTCGAGGGCCTGCTTGGCCTCGTCTTCGCGGTGATCGTCATCTTCGTGTTCCTGCTGTCGTTCCGCGCGACGATTGTCACGGCCATCTCGATTCCCACGTCCCTCCTCGTGACGTTCATCGGCCTGCAGGCCGCTGAATACTCCCTCAACATCCTCACGCTTGGTGCCCTGACGATCGCGATCGGTCGAGTCGTCGACGACTCCATCGTCGTGATCGAGAACATCAAGCGGCACATGTCGATGCACCCGGCCGCGAGCCTGCGCGGCAGCGAGCGTGTGCGCGTCATCACGGAGGCCGTGCGCGAGGTCGCGACCGCCGTCACCAGCGCCACCATCGCAACCGTCGCCGTCTACCTGCCCATCGCGTTCGTCGGCGACATCTCCGGCGAGCTCTTCCGCCCCTTCGCTCTCACGAGCGTCATCGCGCTCCTCGCCTCGCTCCTCGTGTCGCTCACGATCGTTCCGGTCTTGGCGTACTGGATGCTCGGCGGCCGGCACCTGCAGCGCAAGGCCAGGGTCGGCACTGCCGAGACCTGGTCGGGTGCTGGTGGAGCCCACGCTTCGGGCGAGCCGGAGCCGGCGCGCGAGCAGGTGCTGGCTAGCGAAGCCGCCGACGACGCTGAACAGCGGACGGCGCCGGAGCCGAGCGGAGCAGGCGAGGCGAGGGATGACACGCCCGTCGAAGCCGTGCGCGTCCGGCCACGACGAGAGCGCGCGCGGCGAGACGCCGGCCGCTTCGCGCCGCTCGGACTGCGCAGCGACGACGAAGAGCTCCACCCGCGCCGGGCCATGCGCCGCCAGGCCGAGCACGAAGCCGCCGCCGCCGGGCGAGCGGAGCACGGGCCCGACTCAGAGCTCGCAACCGCAACCGAGGAGTCGAGCTGGCTGCAGCGCGGCTACGAGCCGGTGCTCGGCTGGACCCTTCGCCGTCCCCTCATCACCCTCGGCGCGGCGCTCCTCATCCTCGTCGTCACCGGTGCCCTCGCACCCCTGATGAAGACCAACTTCCTGGGCAATACGGGCAGCAACAGCTTCACCGTCACGCAGGCCCTCGAGCCCAACCTCACCCTCGCCGCCTCCGGAGAAGCCGCCTCACAGGTCGAAGACATCCTCCGCGCCAAGGAAGGCATCGAGACCGTGCAGCTCACTATCGGCGGCGGCGGAGCGGCCTCGCTCTTCACCGGGGGAGGCGCATCACGCGCAAGCTTCTCGGTGACCACATCGACCGATGCCGACTCGGACGCCATCCAGGCCGCGCTCCGAGACGAACTCGGCGCGCTGCCCGAGGAAGCGGGCGAGATCTCCGTCGGCGGCGGCGGCAGCGCCGGTTTCTCGAGCGCCATCAGCGTCGACCTCACCGCCCCGGACACCGAGAAGCTCCGCGAAGCGAGCGACCAGGTCGTCGCCGTGCTCGGCGGGATCGAAGAGCTCGGCGAGGTCACGAGCGACCTCGACGAGACCCGCCCGTTCGTGCAGATGGACATCAACCAGGCGACCGCCGCGCAATACGGCCTCAGCCAGACCGCCATCGGCGCCATCGTGGCGCAGCAGCTCCAGCCCACGCCGGTCGGAACGCTGACCGTCGACGGTTCGAGCGTCCAGGTCGTCCTGCTCGGGTCGGAGCCGCCGGCCAACATCGACGCCCTGCGCGCGACGAGCATCCCCACAGCCCTCGGCCCCGTGCCACTCAGCAGTCTCGCCACCGTCGAGATCGTCGAAGGCCCCGTCTCCGTCTCCTCGGAGCGAGGCGTGCCCCTCGCATCCGTCACCGTTGTACCAACGGACGACAACCTCAGCTCCGCCAACGCGCTTATCACCGAGCAGCTCGACACGCTGACTCTCCCGGAGGGGGCCACGGCGCAGCTCGGCGGCGTCAGCGCCGACCAGGCCGCCGCCTTCCAGCAGCTCGGACTCGCGCTGCTCGCCGCGATCCTCATCGTCTACATCGTCATGGTGGCCACGTTCAAGAGCCTGCTCCAGCCGCTCCTGCTGCTCGTGTCGGTGCCCTTCGCGGCCACGGGTGCCATCCTGCTCCAGCTCGTGAGCGGCGTCCCGCTTGGCGTCGCCTCGCTCATCGGCGTGCTCATGCTCATCGGCGTCGTTGTCACCAACGCCATCGTGCTCGTCGACCTGGTGAACCAGTTCCGGGAACGTGGGCTCGCCGTGCGGGAGGCGATCATCGCCGGCGGCGCGCGACGCGTGCGCCCGATCGTCATGACCGCCCTCGCCACCATGCTCGCGCTGACCCCGATGGCCCTCGGCATCACGGGTCACGGCGGGTTCATCTCGCAGCCGCTCGCGCTCGTCGTCATCGGCGGTCTCTTGTCGTCAACGGTGCTCACGCTGCTTGTTCTGCCCGCGCTCTACTCCATCGTCGAAGGTCCCCTGGAACGCCGCCGTGCGCGTCGCGAGTCCCGAGTCGAGGAGGAGCTGGCGGCCGCCAGCGTCGAGTAATCGAAGGGATGCGCGGCGTCCGGCGCGTCGTCACCGGCGGGCCGGACTCCTCCAACGCCCGTCTCCGCCGCGGCGGAGACTGAGCGCAGCCGCCTGCAGACAGATGACGGCGTCGAGCCAGCGAAGCAGCCCATGGCTCTGGTCAGGTCGCTGCCCGTGAGCTAGTCTGGCAAGTTGGGCATGCGCCGAATTCTGTGTGAGCAGCGTGCCGGATCTGGAGAAGGCACACATGCCCAAGCGCAAAGCCAAGGGCGGGTACAAGCCCGCGAGCAATTACATTCCCAAGGACTCCTCGGGCCGCGGCCAACGGCCCGCGCGCGCCGGCGGGGGCGCCGGTGCGAACGGCAACCCGCGTTGGGCGAGCGAGAACCGCCGTGACGGCGCTGCGGGCGACGACCGCCGCGGCGGCTACGGCGGTCGCGACGACCGACGAGGCGCGGGAGCAGCCGGCGGCGACCGCCGAGGCGGCTACGGCGGAAACTCACGTGCCGGTGACGACCGGCGCGGCGGCTACGACGCATCCGGTCGCGCTGACTCCTCTGACCGCAGCCGCGACAACGCACGCGCCTCCGATCAGAGTCGTCCGCGCGGCGAAGACCGCTACAGCACCCGCCGCGGCGCGGGAGCGCGGGCCGGAGCTCCGGCGCGGGGCGGCCGTGGGCGAGACGGCCAGTTCTCCGACCGCAACGAGCGCATCGACCGGCACCACCACGACGCGCTGCGCCAGTCGCACGGTCGCCAGCCCGCGGCTGGCTCGCGCGGCGACCGCAGCGCGAAGCACTTCGACCCGACCGCACGCGGCGCGAACCAGCCCCAGCGCGGGGCGATTCAGGACTACCGCAGCCACAGCCAGTCGGCCGCGGGGCGGGCCCCGTCGCACGAGGAAGATCGCGTGCTCGAGCGCCTCGCCCCGACAGCCGTCGGCGCGAAGAACGCAGACGGCCTGAGCTTCGGCGACCTCGGCCTCGGCGCGAACATCGTCGACGCCCTCGCCGACCTCGGGGCCCCCAGCCCGTTCCCCATCCAGGCGTCGACCATCCCTGATGCGATCCAGGGGCGCGACGTTCTCGGACGCGGTCGCACGGGCAGCGGTAAGACCATCGCCTTCGGCGCCGCGCTCGTGCAGCGGCTGAGCATCTCGCGGGGACGCGACGCCGACGCCAGCAAGCGCAAGATCGGGCGGGCACCCCGCGCGCTCATCGTGGCGCCGACGCGTGAGCTCGCCCTGCAGATTGACCGCACGATCCAGCCCATCGCCCGGAGCGTTGGCCTCTTCACCACCCAGGTGTACGGAGGTGTGCCGCAGCAGCGCCAGGTCACGGCCCTCGGCCGCGGTGTCGACATCGTGATCGGCACGCCCGGCCGCATCGAGGACCTCGAACGACAGGGCTTCCTCCGCCTCGACCAGGTCGAGATCACGGTGCTCGACGAAGCCGACCAGATGTGCGACCTCGGGTTCCTCGAGCCAGTCCAGCGCATCCTGCGCATGACGATGCCCGGCGGGCAGCGCCTCCTCTTCTCGGCGACCCTCGACGCCGCCGTGCAGCGACTCGTGACCGAGTTCCTGAAGAAGCCGTCCGTGCACGAGGTGGCCGGTGAAGAGGAACAGCACACCGACATCGACCACAGCGTCCTCATCGTCGACCGCGACGACAAGCGCGCCGTCATCGAGCAGCTCGCCGGGTCCGGCGGGCGCGTGCTCATCTTCACCAAGACGCGGGTCGCGGCCGAAGGGCTCGCCACGGAGCTCTCCATGGCGGGCGTCCCCGCGGCGGCGCTGCACGGCGATCTCACGCAGGGGCGCCGGACGCACAACCTGCGTCTGCTCACGAGCGGCAAGGTGAACGTGCTCGTCGCAACCGACGTGGCAGCCCGAGGCATCCACGTCGATGACATCAGGCTCGTCATCCAGTCCGACATGCCAGAGGAGTACAAGTCGTACCTGCACCGCTCTGGCCGCACGGGCCGGGCCGGTCAGCGCGGCACCGTCGTCACCGTCATCCCGAAGCAGCGGCGCCGGCGCATGTCCGAGCTCCTCGACCGCGCCGAGATCGAAGCGCCTATGATTCCCGCCCGCCCGGGCGGCGCCGAGCTCGACGCGTTCATGGCCTACGCCGACTGACGCTGCTCCAGGCACCTGCAGCGCGATGCCCCGCGCAACGGACCGACCCGTTGCGCGGGGCATCCCGCGTTCTGTGCGCACCCGAAACGTTGAACATCGCCGCGTAGCGTTGCGCGCATGAGCGAACAGCACGCGAACGACCCGCAGGCGCGGGCAGACCAGGCCAGTGCGGGCGAAGACGCGGCCGCGAACGGCGAAGGTTCGGGCGGGGAGCGCGCGGCCGCCTCGACCGCGGAACGAATCAGCGCCGAGCAGCTCGAGAACGAGCGCTCGCACGGCGACGGGAAGCTCTTCCCGGATGCGGGCTCGCTGTTCGAGCCGGAAAAGGTCGACACGCCCGACGAACTCGAAGCCGAGGTCGAGGAAGCCGAGCAGCACGACACGCGCTTCGCGGACGGCCCGGACGAGTGGGGCGTCGCCGAGAGCAACTTCGGCCAGAACACCAGCGAGTAGCGCTCGCCAACGCGCGGGCGCCGGTCTCGGGATGGGTTTCTGATTTCGGGATGGCTATCAACCCATCCGGAAGTGAGGAAGCCATCCCGAGACGAAAGCCCACGGGTCTCGTGCGGGGGTAAGGCCGCCGGAGCGGCGCGTGCGCGCGTGCGTGCGAGCGAGCGCGTCAGTTCAGGATGCTGGGCGCGAGCAGGCAGGCGGCCGTCGCGGCCCACGCGATGGGCGGGAGTGCCCAGTCTGCGGCGTCGGTGTGCAGCACGTGGCGCTCGGTGCGGGTCGGGGCGTAGCCGAACGCGCGTGCATCCATCGACAGGGCCACGCGGTCGGCGTGCCTGAGCGCGCCCGCGAGCAGGGGGATCGCGACGTCGAGCTGCGAGCGGAGCCAGGCGATCGGCCCGCGTCCGCGGTCGATGCCGCGCACTCTTCGCGCGGCCCGGATCACCTCGAGTTCGGACCGGAACCGCGGCACGAACCGGAACGCGGCCATCGCCGCGTAGCCGAAGCGGTAGGGCACGCGCAGGTGCTGCACCAGGGAGCGCACGAAGTCGTCTCCAGCGGTCGCGATGCCGCCGACCAGGGAGAGCAGCACGATCGCGACGAGCCGCAGCGCGGTGCCGAGCCCCGTCGCCCAGGCGGCGACGGTGAACGGGCGCCCGGCGATCTCGAAGATGGTTGCGGCGCCGTCGAGGCCGAGGGTGGCGACGAGGGGTGCCGCGCTCGCGGTCTCACTCGCGACGTTCGGGTCGACCCAGACGCCGAGCGACACCGACAGGACGGCCAGCACGATGGGGGTGCCGACGAGCAGCAGCAGGGCTCCGCGGGGCGACATGCGCGTCCCGCTCAGGATGGCGATGCCGCAGAGCACGATGAGGAGCGTTGGGCTGAGTGCGTCGCGGACGACGAACATGGCGATGATCGCGGGCAGCGTCGCGGCGATCTTTACGAGGGGCGTGCGGCGGTGCAGCCAGGGCAGCCGCGCGGCTCGCGCGCGTTCGACGGTCGGCCGGGAGACGAGCGCGTTGCTTCCCGCGCTCACGGGGTCGAGCTTCCATCGAGGGAGGGCGTGCGTTCGAGCACCGCTGCAAGCTGCGCGAGCGAGGTGATGCCGGTGAGCCAGGGCGATCCGGAGGAGGCGAGCGTCCGGGCGAGCGGGGGGAGTCCGAGCCCGGCCGCGTCGAGGGCTCCAGACGCGATGACCTCATTCACCTCACCGTGCGCGGCGATGCCGCCGTGCTCGAGGACGACGAGGTGCGTGGCGAGCTCGGTGACGAGCTGCAGGTCGTGGGTT
Source organism: Pseudoclavibacter helvolus (assembly GCF_049707175.1). GTDB lineage: Bacteria > Actinomycetota > Actinomycetes > Actinomycetales > Microbacteriaceae > Pseudoclavibacter > Pseudoclavibacter helvolus_A. The sequence goes on from NZ_JBNAFM010000028.1 coordinate 28,640, forward strand.
GCGAGCACGAGTGTGGCGCCGTCTCGGTGCAGCTCGCGGAGCAGGGTCACGAGCTCATCGGCGCGCGCCTTGTCCTGCCCGAACGTCGGCTCGTCGAGGACGAGCACGTCGGCGCCGTCGAGCAGCGCCGCGGCAACCGTGAGCCGTCGTTTCTGGCCTCCGGAGAGCAGGAACGGGTGGCGGTCGCCGTGCTCAGCCAGGCCGAAGCGTTCGAGCATGCCGTCGACGCGGGCACGCGCATCCGCTGCCCCTCGCCCGAGCTCGAAGGCGAGCTCGCCGCGCACCGTGTGGGTCAGAAACTGGTGCTCGGGGTTCTGGAAGACGTAGCCGACGCGGGCGCGCAGAGCGCCGGCGCGCAGCCGGGCCGTGTCTTGCCCGTCCAGCAGGACCGTGCCGCGCGGCGCCCGTCGCACTCCCGCGAGCGCCTGCAGGAGCGTCGACTTCCCTGCGCCGTTGTGGCCGACGACGGCGGTGATGGTTCCGGGGTGGATGCTCAGCGTGACGGGCCCGAGGACCTTGGTGCGGCCGCGGGCCACGGTGAGCGCCCGTGCCTCGAGCCGCGGCACGTTCGATCGCGTGTCGGGAATCGGTGCGTCATGTTCCGCGGGGCTTGACGCGGGATCGTGCCTCGCGCGAGCGGCCGCGGCCTCGGCCTCGGCCCCGTCCGCAGTCGTCACGGTCGCGTCGCGCACGCTGCCGGGGCGTTCATGGGGCGGATGCGCGTGCTCGAGCCGCCGTGCGAGCTCGGCCCCGAGGAGCGGCAGCGGGCCAGGGCCGAGGTCCCAGCCGGCTTCGGCCACCAGGGCAGCGGCCTCGTGCGCCACCGGGAACCACACGCCGAGCTCGCGGAGCCGCCGCTCGTTCTGCCCGAAGACCTCGCTGGGCGTGCCGTCGAGCACGAGGCGGCCGTCGCCATCGAGGACGATGACGCGCGTCGCGATCGTCAAGGCCTCGTCGAGGTCGTGCTCGATGAGGAGGAGGCCGTGGGTCCCCGCCCGCACGAGCTCTCCGAGCGCGAGGTAGATCGCGTGCTTTGCCGCCTGGTCGAGGTTGGCGGTGGGCTCGTCGAGGACAAGCAGCCGCGAGCCCATGGCGAGGGCGCTCGCGATGGCGAGCCGCTGCCTCCCTCCACCTGACAGCACGTCGGGTGCGTCGTCGCGCCTGGCCCAGAGGCCGAGCTGCGAGAGCCAGGTCTCGGCGCGTGCCTCGATCTCCTCGACCGGCAGGCGCAGATTCTCCGGCCCGAAGGCGACCTCGTCGAAGACCTGGCCGGTGACGATCTGCGCGTCCGCGTCCTGGAAGACCATGGCCACGTGCTGACCTGCCGCGGCGACGCCGAGGTCGTCGACGTCGTGCCAGTGCCCTTCCGGCGCGGGCGTTGCATCCACCCTTCGGTCGCTGTCCGCGAGCAGCACCCGCCCGGTCACCTCGGCGCCGAGCGACTGCGGGATGAGTCCGTTCAGCGCTCGCGCGAGCGTCGACTTCCCGCACCCGGACGGGCCGAGCAGCAGCACTGCCTCGCCGCTCGAGATTGAGAACGAGACGTCGTGCGGTCGCGGGGCCGCTGCGTCGAAGTGGGTGACGGAAAGATGCTCGACGCGAAGGAGCGGGGTCGTCACCTGCGTGCTCTGCGGTCTTCCGCGAGGCGCAGGTCGCGGCCGACCCCGGCACGCTCGAGCTGCTTCGCGAGCCACAGCGCGAGCATGGTGCAGAGGGGCGGGGAGATGAAGAAGCTGCCGATGAGGAGGGCGGTGCCGATGGCGTCGTAGTCGCCGCCCCCGAGGATGCGGAACGCGGCGACGGTCATGATGAGGCCGGCGAACCCGGAGCCGGCGAGGAAGAGCCACGCTGGCCAGCGTCGGTATCGGGTGATGAGGAACGGAAGTTCCTGCAGCACCCCAATACCGACCCCGATGAGGAAGGCACCGAAGGCGATCGGCTGGAACGGGCTCGCCACAAGACCAGCGAGCGCGGAGGTGATGAGACCAACCCACGGCCGCCGGAACAGGGCTTGCGCGAGCGCTCCCGGAATGAAGTACAAGCCGATGGTGAGGCCGTAGACGAGGGGGAGCAGGTTGGACACTGCTCCGCCGATGTAGGCGTTGACGGTGAACACCACGCCGCCTGCGACGCCGATCGCGGCACAGCTCATGAGCAGTCGAGTGCTGACGTTTCTCATTGGGCTCCACGCCTTCCCTCAGCGGGATACGGTCCCGCTGGGGTCACGGGCTGCCCCAAGTCTACAAAATGTAGAGCGAGCCGCGCGACTCCTCGTGAGGCTTGATAGCCTAGGTACTCGCGGTCGCCCTGGACACGAACCCAGAGGTGCTCCGCGGCAAGAATTGGAGCAGCACAATGCCAGGAACTCGCACTCGAGCACGGGGTGAGCTCGAACTCGTCGTGCTGCGGCTCCTGTGGGCCGCAGACGAGCCGTTGACCGCGCGCGAGATCCAGGACCGGTTCCCCGGCCGCGTCCCGGCTTCCACGACCATCCTCACGGCGCTCGACCGGCTCCGCGCCAAGGGCGACGTCGCCCGCGTCGGCCACGAGCAGCGCGGCATCCGCTTCGCCGCGACGCAGACCGAGGCCGAGCACGCATCCCGAGCCATGCTCAACGCACTCAAGACGATCGACGGGCGTGAGGCCGCGCTGCTGAAGTTCGCCGGCAACCTCGACGCCCGCGACGCCGACCTCCTGCGCGCTGCCCTGCAGCACGCGCCTGCCGGGGCCTCAGGGGCCGCGGCGGCGAGCTAGCCGGAGCCGGACTGGCGTTCACCATGCCTGCGAAAGGCCGACCGGGTTCCGCACCCGGCGCGCGAGTGACCTGACGTGTGGATCATCCCTGCGCTCGTATGCCTCGCCTTCGCCGTGTTCACGATGCTCGCGGCGCCGTCGCTCCTGACCAGGGGGACTTGGCAGGTGCGGCATCCGCAGCTGGCGCTCGGCCTGTGGCACGGCGCCGTCGGAGGCGGTTCGCTTGCGCTGCTCGCCGCCGTCGCGCTGTCGGTCGTGGCCGTGCTCACCTGGGAGCACGACGAGGGCAGTTGGCTGAGCGGCTTCGAGATCGCGCTCGCATCGGTCGTCGCAAGCGCCGGACTCATCGCGATGTTCGGCTGGGGCTTCATCGTCACGCGCCGCTCTGGGCGCGCGTTCGCCGACGGCAGGCGTGCCAACGACGAGCTGCGGGATGCGGCGCGCGTGCTGTCCTATCGGGATGAGCGCATCCGGGGTGCGCTCGTGCGCTTCGTCGACTCGCCGGTTCCGCACGCCCTCGCGGCCGCCGGGCCCGCGCCGGTCGTCATCGTGTCGAGCGGGCTCGCCGAGCTCCTCACCCGTGAGCAGCTGGAGGCAGTCGTGGCGCACGAGCGGTGCCACCTCGTCCGCTTCCACGCCCTGGCGCAGCGCCTGGCCGAGGTGAACGAGGCCTGCCTCCCGACCTACGCGGGCGCGAAGAACCTGTCGCGCGCGACCGCCCTGCTCATCGAGCTGATCGCCGACGACGCGGCCGCGAGGCAGGTGGGGACGGATGCGCTGGCAGGGGCACTGCGAGCCCTCGCGACAGCCGGGGCGGGCTCCGAGGATCCCGTGCTGGTGGAGCGCGCGCGTCGTCTCCGCGCCAGAGCGGGCGGGGTCAGCTCGGCGTGGGAGGCTTGACGCATGTCTGACTCAACTCCGTTCGAAGAACCGCGTCCGGGTTACGACGTCCCGCGTCCTGCCGAGCCGGAGCGATCGCTCACGCCGTCTCGGGTCTCGAAGCTCCGAAGGCTTACGCTGTTGCTGGGACTCATGATCGCCGCTGGCGCGCTCGCCAGCTGGCAGCAGGACTCCGAGTTCCGATCTGCGAGCGTGCCGAGTCTCGTGATCTCGATCGTCGTCGTCATCATCGGCTACGGCGCCATCTGGAAGATCCTCGGCTCACCCAAGCGGAAACGCGCCGAGGGTGCGCGGACCGCAGGCAGCATCCTCTCGGTGCTCGCTGTCACCGGGCTCCTGTTGACCGGCGTCCTCGCCGTGACCGGGGCGAGCGCGACCGGCACTGTCCAGCTTGTCGTCGGCCTCGGCACGGCCGTCGTCGGGGCGATCTGGCTGCACGCGGCTTGGCGCCGCCTCCCGGCGGAGCCGACGGGGCTGCTCGACTGATGCCGTCGCGGGCGTCGCGACGGGCTGGCGACGGCGCCCGTTCGCCGAATGTCGGATGTGCCGCCTAGCCTTGAACGCATGATCTCGTCAGCGCGCGGCAGCGACCTGTGGCAACGCCTGCAGGGAACCGACGCCGAGCATCCGGTCGACTGGCAACGCCCCGGCCCGTCGAGGCGTGCGTTGCGCACCGACGTCGTCGTCGCCCTCATCGCCGTGGGGCTCATGGCGTTCTCCAACTGGGCGGTGCTCGAGCTGCGCAAGGGCGCAGATCCGGCTGAGCTCGGCAGCATCCTGCACGACAACGATCCGACCACGGCCCTCGTCGGGATGATCCTCGTGCCCGCGATGTACGGCGTGGCCATCGCCCTGCGCCGCCGGTTCCCGTTGTGGATGCTGGTGCTCAGCACGGTCGCGTTCGTCTCGGCGTACGCGTTCACGTACCTCGACACGATCGTCACGCAGATCGGATACTTCCTGCTCATCTTCACGGCCGGCGCCTGGAGCAACCAGCGGACCATGGTCACGCTGCTTCGCATCGCGATCACGGTCGGCATGATCGTCTGGGCCGTCATCGACTCGTTCACCCGAGCCACCCTCGTGTTCACGTTCTCGGACGGGAGCGACAGCGAGAACTGGATCTCGAGCGTGTTCGGCGCGTACACCCTGCTCATCAACGTCCTGTACTTCATCGGCGCGTTCTGGTTCGGGAACTCCGACTACCGGCGTGCGGGGCAGCGTGCGGCGCTCGAAGAGCGTGCGCGTGAGCTCGAGGAATACTCCTCGGCGCTCGCGGAGGAGCGCAGGCTGGTGGAAGAACAGGCGATTCGCCTCGATCGGGTTCGCATCGCCCGCGAACTGCACGACGTGGTCGCGCATCACGTTTCCCTCATGGGGCTGCAGGCCGCGGCCGCGCGGCGTACCGCGGAGACGTCGCCAGAGAAGTCCCAGGAGGCGCTGCTCGGGGTCGAGCACAGCGCTCGGGTCGCGATTGAGGAGCTGCACTCCCTGCTGACGACGCTCCGCAGCGCGGACGCGGCGGACGGCGACGAGCATCCCGACAGCGTCGCGTCCGGGGCCTCGGCGGGCGCATCCGCCCCATCAACGCACACCATCGAGCAGGTGCCGGCGCTCATCGACGAGCTGCGCGGCGCGGGCATGCGGGTCGAGTTCAGCACCTTCGGCGACCCGAAGCCGGTGTCCCCGCTCACCGGCGTCGCCGTCTACCGCGTGCTGCAGGAGGCGCTCACCAACACCCGCAAGCACGCTGGCGCTGAGGCCCCGGCCGATGTGCGGCTGCGCTACCTCGACAGCGGCGTCGAGCTCGATGTCACCGACGACGGGCCGGCCTCGTTCGCCCATGCCGCGGCGGCGAAGCGCATCAGCGGCTCCGGCGGGCTCGGGCTCGTCGGCATGCGCGAGCGCGCTCGCGCCGCCGGTGGCGAAGTCACGACGAGCACGCGAAGCGGGGGCGGATTCCGGGTACTCCTGCGCGTCCCCTACGAACGGCAGGTCTGAGGCGTGCGCCGAGGTCCCAGCACCGATCGGCCAACTCCCGGTAACCTCGCCCGGATACGGTCACGAGAACGACACCGCAGCTGCGGGAGCCAAGGGAGGCCACGTGTCTGAACAGATCCGCGTCGTGCTGGTCGACGACCACCAGCTCGTCCGCATGGGCTTCAAGCTGATCCTCGAGTCAGAACCGGACATCGTCGTCGTCGGCGAGGCCACCGACGGCCGAGAGGCGATCGCAGTGGTCTCGGAGCTGAAGCCGGACCTGGTCTGCATGGACGTGCAGATGCCGGTCGTCGACGGCATCGCCGCGACCCGCGAGATCATGCAGCTCGACGGCATCGCGCCGCGCGTGCTCATGCTCACCACGTTCCGCGACGAGGCCGCCGTGCGCGACTCGCTGCGGGCGGGCGCGAGCGGTTTTGTGCTCAAGAACTCGCCCCCTGAGACGCTCGTGGAGGCGGTCCGGGTCGTGCACTCGGGCGATGCCCTCCTCGACCCGCAGGTCACCCGAGGTGTCATCGCCGGCATGCTTCACGACGCACCCGAGTCCGAACCCGAGCCCGAGGGCGGCGCGCAGCAGCTCCAGGCGAGCGCAACAGCCCCCGCCCCGCATCCCGCCCTCGCGAACCTCACCGAGCGTGAGAGCGAGGTGCTGGCCCTCATCGCCGAAGGCTTGAGCAACGCCGACATCGCCGGGCGACTGTTCGTCTCAGAGGCGACCGTCAAGACGCACGTCTCGAACCTGCTCGCGAAGATCGGGGTGCGAGACCGCATTCACGCCGTGATCTTCGCCTACAACGTCGGGGTCGTCGCGCCCGTCGAGTAGAGCACTCACCCGAGCGGATGAACGTGCCCGCCGCCGAGTTCCGTCGCGTGGCCGATCCGTCTCGTCGCCGGGGTCCGTAGCGTTTCTTGCATACCCAGAGACGGTGCGGCGTCGAAGGCCGCGCGAGACAGGAGGGGTGATGCTCGAGATCCAGAACATCTCCAAGACCTACGGCGACCGCAAAGTGCTCGACGACGTGAGCTTCTCCGTCGAACCCGGCAAGCTGACGGGCTTCGTCGGCGGCAACGGCGCAGGCAAGACCACGACGATGCGCACGATCCTCGGCGTCGTGAAGCCGGACTCGGGAGTGGTCACCATCGACGGCCGTCCCGTGGCCGTCACCGACCGCGCACGCTTCGGCTACATGCCGGAAGAGCGCGGCCTGTACCCCAAGATGAAGGTCAAGGAACAGGTCAGCTACTTCGCCGAACTGCACGGGTTGAGCGCCAAGGATGCGGCGCGGAACGCCGATCGCTTCCTCGACGACCTCGGCCTCACCGAGCGCATCAACGACAACGTCGAAGATCTCTCGCTCGGCAACCAGCAGCGCGCGCAGATCGCGGCGTCGCTCGCGCACGAGCCGGAGATGCTCATCCTCGACGAGCCTTTCTCCGGCCTCGACCCGCTCGCGGTCGAGGTGGTCCTCGAGACCCTGCAGGGGTTCGCGGCCCGCGGGGTCCCCGTGCTCTTCTCCAGCCACCAGCTCGACGTCGTTGAGCGGCTCAGCGACAACCTCGTCATCATCTCCGGCGGCGCCATCAAGGCAAGCGGCGACCGCCACGAGCTGCAGGAGCGGCACTCGGCCGGCATGCACCGCATCTCGCTCGCTGGTGACGCCGGCTGGCTCCGCGACGAACCGGGCATCAAGGTGCTCGAGTTCGACCGGGGCGACGCGATCTTCGTCGCCGACTCCGGAGAGACCGCCCAGCGAGTCCTCCGCACCGCCCTCGACCGAGGCGCGGTCTTCGGCTTCGGCCGCCACATCGTGAAGCTCTCCGACATCTACCGGGAGGTCGTCGCATGACCAGCACCCAGCAGCCACAGACCTCGCAGCGCGCCGACGCGGCGCCGCGCGCGAGACAGTTCGGCCTCAGCTCCGCGAAGGGCATCCAGCTCATCGCCAAACGCGAGATCCTCGTGCAGGCACGCTCGCGTGCGCAGCAGATCTCGTTCCTCATCACGCTGCTGCTCGTCGCCGGCGGCATCGTCGCCATCTCCATCTTCGGCGACGCGATCGGCGGCGGCTCGACCAAGGTCGCGACGGTCTCCGGCACGCAGTCCGTGGCCTCCGCCGCCGGCCTCGAGACGACCGAAGTCGCATCCGCTGAAGCCGCCGCCCAGCTCGTCCGCGACGGGGAGGTCGAGTACGCCGTGCTGACCCCCACGGACGCCCGCGGGCTCGAGCTTTACACCGGAGACGGGCAGCCCGCCAGTGACCTCGGCGACAGCGCGTTTGTGCTGATCGGCCTCGAGGGCGTGCCCACTGAGGACACCATGGCGCTCGCCCAGGTGCCGCCCTCGTTCTCGCTCGAAGCGCCCGAGGTGAACCCGGCGCTCGGCTACATCATGGCCGTCGCGTTCGGCGTGCTCTACTTCATGGCCGCCATGGGCTACGCCTACACGATCGCGCAGAGCGTCGTCGAAGAGAAACAGTCCCGGATCGTCGAGATCCTGCTCTCGACCGTCACACCGCGCGTCATCATGGCCGGCAAGGTCATCGGCAACAGCATCCTCGCGCTCATCCAGGTGGCAGCCATTCTCGCGGCGGCCGCGATAGCACTCGCGGCGACCGGCCAGGGCGCGCTGTTCTCGCTCATCGGCCCCGGCTTCATCTGGTTCCTCGTGCTCTTCGTGTTCGGCTTCGTGCTCATCGCGACCCTCTACGCGGGGGCGTCGGCGATGGTCTCGCGGCAGGAAGAGGTCGGCAGCGTCACGACCCCGCTGATGATGCTCATGCTCGTGCCGTACATGCTCGTGATCCTCTTCAACAGCAACGCGCTGCTCATGACGATCCTGAGCTACATCCCGTTCTCAGCCACCATCGCGATGCCGCTCCGGGTCGTGCTCGGCCAGGCCGAGTGGTGGGAGCCGATCCTGGCCCTCGTGATCCTCATCGCCACGAGCGCCGTCTCGATCATGATCGGCGCACGCATCTACGAGAACTCGATCCTGCGCATCGGCGGGCGCGTCAAGCTCAGCGACGCGCTGAAGGGCTAGCTGTATTGCCTCGGGACGTTGTGACCGGCTGACGTAAACGAAAACCTCCGTGCAGGATGTGGGTTACCACACTCACCA
>NZ_JBNAFM010000029.1:0-32719 GCF_049707175.1 Pseudoclavibacter helvolus
GACAAGATCGCGGCGGAGCGTGGGTTGTGGTGGTCGCGGCGCTCGGACGGCGCGATCACGGGGAAGTTCGTCGCGACGCCCGAGCAGGGCGACCAGCTGATCTCGGTGCTGGATGCGCATCTCTCACCCCGACGGGCGGTCGAGTTCCCCGCCGCCTCCGCAGCGACGGGGTGTGGGGAGCCTGTCGCACCGGCACTGGGCGCGGAGGGAGCGTCTAGCGGCGCCGGAACCGACGGCGACGTGCACGGGCATGACGACACTGGCAGCGGCGGCGTCAGTGTCGACGGCGACACGAACATCCGCGATGGCAGCGCCGAGAACGATCCTCCGCTCGAGGACACTCGTACGACCCCGCAGCGGCGCATCGACGCGCTCGCGTCCGTGCTCGCCAGTTACGCCGAGTCGCCGAACGCGCCCCGGATCGGTGGGGAAGCACCCACGCTCGTGATCGTGACCACCGACGCCGGAATCGCCGGCACCGCGACCCGCCCGGAAGACGTGCCGCATCTCGAGCACACCGGGGAGCCCGTGCCCGCGTCGTTCGCGGCGAAGCTCCTGTGCGACGGGTTCGTGCGCGTCGCCCGCCAAGCCCCGAACGGGGAGATCCTCGACCTCGGCCGGCGACGGCGCCTCTTCACCACCGCCCAACGCCGAGCGATCTTCATACGAGACAAGCACTGCCGAGCCCCGGGATGCAGGGCCCCCGCCCGGTGGTGCGAAACCCACCACGCCCAGCCCTGGAGCGAGGGCGGACCCACCGACGTGCACCACGGCATCCTGCTGTGCTCGTTCCACCACCACGAAGTCCACCGCGGACACTTAAACGTGACCCACGGACCGGACGGCCGATGGCGAGTCATCGCCGTTGTCGGCCACTACGTCAGACGCCGACGGCCACGACGACGCCTCCCCGCGCGCACCGACGCACCACGACCCGACTGGAACCCCAGAACATGAACCCGAACATGCACCAGAACATGCAACGACAGGAACCGGAAGCACCCGCACTCAACCGCGCCCGACGCCCCTCCCATCATCAGCACCCACCCCGCAGGGAGACAGAGGGCGGACCAAGGAAGCGCGGGGCACAGCGGCTCGGAGTAACGCCACGCGGAGCGACGCAGCGCGACGCAGGGCAGGACCTGGCAGGTCCGGGCAGCACAGCGCAGGGCAGGCGAGGCCAATCAGAAGAGCTGCTCCGGCGCGCTCCTCGCCGCCGCCAGCACCAGCCGGATCGTCGCCGCATCGTCCGGCACCGTGGGGTCGAGCCCGGTCACCGACGCGAACTTCGCAAGCCGATTCATGATCGTGTTCCGGTGGCAGAAGAGCGCCTTCGCCGCCCGCGAAGCCGACCCTGAACCCAAGTACACCTCAACCGCCTCAACGAGCAGCGACCGCTCCGACGCGTGCAGCTGCGAAAAGTCCCGCAGCGCGTCATCAGCCAAACTCACCGCCACAGGCCCAAGGCGCCCAACCGCCAAGCGAGGCCAATGCTGCGCCAAGCTCGCCGCCTCCCCCGGCACCGCGAACTCCGCCAACTCGCTCGCCAACCGCCACATCACACTCAACGACGACAACGTCGCCGCCGACTGCGACACCCCAACCTGCAGCCCCGCCAATGCCGCGAACACAGCGGCCCCCGAACCCGGCCCCGCACCCGACCTGCCGCCACCACTAGCACCAGCAGCACCAGCAGCACCAGCAGCACCAGCACCAGCACCCGCACCCGCACCCGCACCAGCGATCACCGCGAACTCCACACCGTCCAGCCGAAGGCACACCGCATCAGGGAACACGGCCCGCACATCCGCCGCGAACCCGGCTGCCGCATCCTGATGCGCCACGACGACCCAGTACGGGCCGACCAGGGGAATCTCCAGCGCCTCCGCCGCCTGCACGTGCAACTGCGAGTCATCGACACCGCCCCGCAGCAGACGCCGCAACAGGAACGCCTGCTCCTGCTCAAGCTCCGCCTTCACCTGGCCGAGCTCCAGCATGTACCCCGACTGCACGCTCGTCGTGTGCGCCTCGACGACCTCCCAGATCGCGACCACGTCGTCCGAAAGCCGATCGGCCTCACCAGGCAGGCGATCGTTGAGCGCCTGCCAGATGAACCGGAAATCCATGCGCACCGCCCGCAGCAGCGACTCCAGCGGCACCCCCTGGCGAACCCGCTTCCGGCCGATGTCGCGCGAATGCGCCCGCAGCTCATCCTCGAGCCGCTCCCCGGCAAGCTGACGGAACATGAGCCCGAGGGTCGTGAACGCCGTGCCGTGCACGTCACGCTCCGCGACCACCGACTCCACATAGCCGGTGAGCGTACGAACCTGCCGCACGTACGACGCAGTGATCTCGTCGAGATCCTCGAGGCACGAACTGATACCGCGCTGCAACGCCGCCGAAACAGACGCGTCATTCACCATCGAAAAACCGATCCATATTGTGCATTTGCCCATTCTAGGCGCCCAATCGAGTGGGCCTGGCGATTGCCGAACGCTGTCAAGTCGGGGTTCCATAGACACACCAACGTCACCGCTGACGTGCACGTTCACATGCAGGCCATTCCCCCAACATCGGAGCCACCATGTCCAGCAACACCCAATCGCCCCCGCCCCTCCCAACGCCCGGCGGCCCCGTCGTCGCCCCGAAGGTCAGCCTCAAAGACGCCAGGCGCATCGCCTTCGCTGCCTTCGTCGGCACCGCCCTCGAGTGGTACGACTACTTCCTCTTCGGCACCGCCGCGGCCCTCGTCTTCAACCGCCTCTTCTTCACCGACCTCAACCCGGCCGGGGCAACCCTCGCCGCCTTCGCCACCTTCGGCGTCGGCTTCGCAGCCCGCCCCATCGGCGCCGTCGTCTTCGGCTGGATCGGCGACCGCTACGGCCGCCGCCCCGCCCTCCTCACCACGATCGTGATGATCGGATGCGCGACCGGACTCATCGGCGTCCTCCCCGACTACCTCGCGGTCGGCATCGCCGCCCCCATCATGCTCGCGGTCCTCCGCCTCGTGCAGGGCTTCGCCGTCGGTGGCGAATGGGGCGGCGCGACCACCATCGCCATCGAGCACTCCCCCGAGAAGATGCGCGGCCGCTTCGCCGCCCTCGTGCAGATCGGTTCCCCCGTCGGCACCCTCGTCTCCTCCGGCGCCTTCGCCCTCGTGCTCATGATGCCGCCCGAGGTCTTCGACGCCTGGGGCTGGCGCCTCCCCTTCCTCCTCGCCTTCCCGCTCCTCGGCATCGCCCTCTACATCCGCCTCAAGGTCGAAGAGTCCCCCGTCTTCCAGGAGCTCGCCGCCGCCGGCGAGCAGGTCAAGGTTCCCGTCGTCGAGCTCTTCCGCAAGTCGGGGCTGCGCCTCCTCGTCGCCGTCGCCGCCGCCATGCTCGGCGTCGGAGGCTTCTACATGATGACCACCTTCGTCGTCTCCTACGGCACCAACGTGCTCGAAGTCGACCGGCAGGTCATGGTCAATGCGACCCTCATCGCCGCCGTCCTCCAGATCGGCGTCACGATCTTCGCTGGCCGCCTCGCCGAGCGCTTCGGCCCAGGGCGCATGACCGTCGTCGGCGGAGCCGCGACCGCCGTCGCAGCCTTCCCGCTCTTCTGGCTCATCGACACCGAGAGCCCGGTGGCCATCATCGCCGCCGTCAGCATCGGCATCGCCCTCATCACGCTCAGCTACGCCGTCACCGGCGCCCTCCTCGCCGAGCTCTTCCCACCCCGCCTCCGCTACAGCGGCGTCTCCCTCGGCTACAACCTCGCCGGCGCCATCAGCGGCTTCCTCCCCCTCGTCGCCACCGCCCTCATCACCGTCGGCGACGGATCCTCCTGGCCCGCCGTGCTCGTCCTCATCGGCATTTGCCTCGTCACCGTCATCGGCGGCGCATTCGGCGAGCGGATGCGCCTGCGCGACGACGTCGTCGAGATCGACGAGAACGCGTCCTGAACGCCCACCCGCATCCGCCCCTCATCCCGGGCACAGCAGCCCGCGCAACCTCCACGCGAAAGCAGGACCCGACCATGACCACCTCACTCCCGAACTCCGCCACCGGTTCCCCAGAGACCTCCAGCGCCACGCCCACGACCGCCAGCAACCTGACCGAGGAACAGCGCCAGCGCATCCTCGACGCCGTCGACGCCGCCTTCGAGCAGCAGGTCGCCTTCACGCAGGAACTCGTCCGCCACCCCTCGCTGCGCGCCAAGGAGTCCTCAGCCCAGGACCTGCTCTACGGGGCCATGGCCGGCCGCGGCCTCACCATGGACCGCTGGCAGCTCGACCCCGAAGAGCTCACCGCCCACCCGGGCGGGGGCGCCGTCGAGATCTCCTACGACGGCCTCGAGAACGTCGTCGGCACCTTCGCCCCGAACGAGGAACGAGGCAACTCGCTCATCCTCAACGGGCACATCGACGTCGTCCCCGAAGGGCCGGAAAGCCACTGGGCAAGATCCCCCTGGGACGCGACGGTGCGCGACGGCTGGCTCTACGGGCGCGGCAGCGGCGACATGAAAGCCGGCCTCGTCGCCAACCTGTACGCCTTCGACGCCGTGCGCGCCGCGGGGCTCACTCCGTCCGGGCGCATCCACTTCGAGTCCGTCGTCGAAGAGGAATGCACCGGCAATGGCTCCCTCTCCGCGCACCTCCGCGGCTACACGGCCGACGCGGTGCTCATCCCGGAGCCCGAAGAGGACATGCTGGTGCGCGCCAACACCGGCGTCATCTGGTTCCGCCTCCGCGTCGACGGCAAACCCACGCATCCCCGCGAGATGCAGACCGGATTCAACGCCATCGACGCCGCCTACTTCGTCATCGGCGAGCTGCGGAAGCTCGAAGCTGCCTGGAACGCGCAGCAGGGCCAGCACCGCTACTTCGAGGAGCTCGACCACCCCATCAACTTCAACGTCGGCAAGATCCAGGGTGGCGACTGGGGGTCGAGCGTGCCCGCCTGGTGCGAGGTCGACGTGCGCGTCGCCCTGTACCCGGGCATCACGGCGGATGCGGCCTGGTCGGAGATCACGGATGCGCTGGCGGCCGTCACGGTGGACGGCAACGGCAACGCCATCGTCACGACGGCGACCAAGACCGGCTTCTTCGCCGAGGGCTACGTCCTCGAAGAGGGTGGCGCCGCCGAGCAGGCCCTCGAACGCAGCCACAGCGCCGCCTTCGGCGGCGCGAAGCTCGAGTCGTTCGTCACTCCCGGGTACCTCGACGGTCGCGTCTTTGTGCAGTACGCCAACACCCCGGCGCTCGTGTACGGCCCCGTCTCCGAAGCGATCCACGGCTACGACGAGCGGGTGAACCTCGAGTCGGTACGCCGCATCACGAAATCCATCGCGCTCTTCATCGCCGAGTGGTGCGGGGTCGAATAGCGGGCCGAGCACGAGCCGCCGGCCGCATGCCCTCGCTCAGCGGGTGTGCGGCCGGCCTCGCCTAGTCGGCCCGCAGCTCAACCCTCCGCAGCGACGCCCCGTAGAGCGCGACCAGCGACGACTGCAGGCTGTACTGGCCGACGTCGTAGGGGCCGACGTCCGCGCGTGGTGCCGCCTCGTAGGCGCCCGCTTCCTCGCGGGCCAGCGCGAACGGCTCCCCACCCCCGACCACGACGAGGTGCCGGGTGCACGCCAGGAGTCCGGCCGCCGTCAGCAGGTCGAGCCCCGACCCGCCATCGACAACCAGCGAATCGACCATGACGCCACGCGTCAGGCTCCCCGCGAGCTCCGCACTCGAGCTCAGCACCACCGGGTAGTCCCGCAGGAACGCCTCGAGTTCCTTCCAGTAGCTCGCCGCCGCGTAGTCCCTGCGCACCCTACCCTCGTAGCGGTGCCGCAGCGCCGCCTCGAGCACCCCCGCCGACAGCGCGAGGTGCTCGTCGACGAGCTCCGGAGCCCCCATGCGCTCGACCGCCTGCGCGGCCACCGAGAGCTGCCCCTCGAGCTCCACGAGCCTGCACCGGTAGAACTCCGCCTGCGCCTCGACCAGCGGCCGAGCGCCCCCACGATCGGAGGCCGACGCGTCCCCGCGATCGGACGCCGACGCGTCCCGCTGGAAGAACGGTATGCCCGAGAACCGCGCCGCCTGCTCTGAATCCCCCTCGCGCGGCACAAGCTCCGCGAGCTCGGGATGCGCCGCCGCGAGCCGAGGCAGCACGGTCAGATCCGGCTCGCGTCCCGCTGCGGCGGACTCGCGGAAGCGGTCCAGCTCGAGCCGACAGGCCGCGACCTCCGCGTGCAGCTCCGCACGCCGCCGCTCCGCCCGCTGCGCCTCGAGGAGGTGCTCGTCGACCCAGGCGAGCCTTCCGGCAGCGTCCGCCGCGGCGCCGGCCCCGCTGCTTGATGCCGACCCGACTCCGCCGGGCGCCGCGCCCCGGCTCGCCGCAGCCA
This sequence comes from Pseudoclavibacter helvolus, assembly GCF_049707175.1. GTDB lineage: Bacteria > Actinomycetota > Actinomycetes > Actinomycetales > Microbacteriaceae > Pseudoclavibacter > Pseudoclavibacter helvolus_A. Next base: position 6,376 of record NZ_JBNAFM010000029.1, read on the forward strand.
GGAACTCCGCGAGCGCCTCGTTGCCAGATGCCTGGCTCGCGAAGAACGCATCCCGCCGCTCGGCCGCTCCGAGGCCCGCGAGCGCGACGCCCATGCCAGCCTCCCGCAGCCGTTCGCGCACCTCCTCGACACCGGCGTCGTCGGCCGCGACGACGGCCACACTGGCGCCGGGCTGTGCGAGCAGGTTCGCGACGACATTCGCGACGACCTGCGTCTTTCCCATCCCGGGCCCGCCCTCGACGACCGACACCTGAAACGAGAGGGCGTGCTCCACCGCCTGCCGCTGGCTCAGGTTGAACGGGAGAGGAAAGAGGCGTGGATGCGGATGCTCGCGTGCCACCACCGGCGCTCCGTTCACGTAGCGCGCGAGCACGCTCTCGCGGTGCACGGGCGCGAGCCTCGCGAATGCCAACCGTCTCGACGGGGCCCCAGGAATGCCCTCGACCACCGAACCCCAGTGCGCAAGGACAGCTCGCTCTCGGTCGCCGCTCGCAAGCGATCCCTCTCCCGACGGATCGCCTCCGACACCTGCAGCACGCGATGCAGCAGCGCTCACCTGACACCCCTCCCCCGACGCGTCCGCACCCCAGTCACCGCAGCCAGCTCCGCGGCCCCGGACTGACGGAGCGTTCACCTCTTGCAGACGCTAGCGCAGCGATACCCCGAAGGGTCCGCTTCCGCCGGTCAGCGCAGGACGATTGTTGCGGGGTAAATTCTGGCGACCGGCACACCATGCGCGACGCCCACCACTGGCCTCGAGCACCCGAGACCGCTCAGCGCGTACCTGGCTCGCGCATCCACTCGTCGCCGTTGCCGCTCAGCGACTCCTGCACGGCTTCCTCGGCGTCCGCGAGGGCACGCTCCGCGGCGTCCAGCTCGAGTTTCGTCGCCCGCTCAGCCTCGAGCCGCTCTCGGTCGGCGGCCTGCCGGTCGGCGCGTTCCCGCAGCGACAGCGACTGGGAGTCCGGAAGCTGCAGGTCCTCGCTGCGGAGGGCAGCGAGCCGCGCACGCAACTCCCTCGTTCGCAGGTACGCCTCACGCACGCGGAGCATCAGCTCCGACTGCTGGCCTGCTTCGTCCATGCTCGCGGTCACACAGAGAGCCTAGATGGTTCCGCGGGCCGGGAATTCCCCGGCGAGCGCACCAGCCGTGCCACCTCAAGCAGACCGGGAGACTCCGTCCCGAGTCAGCGGTGCGAGAGCGCGCCAGTGCCTCAGCGCGCCAGCACGCCAGTGCGCACCGGCTCCTGGCAGATCCGCACGCCAGACGGGGAGTTCGCCGAGCCGATGATCTCGCGCACCCACTCGTCGTTGATGGCCGGCAGCCGCCCGCCGATGAAGCGGAACCGAAGGTCCGTTGCGGGGCTGATCCACAGCGTCTCCCGCCCGCTGCCCTGGCTGGCCGGCCGCGACATCGAGAACGCGACGCTGTGGCCGGCCCGCAGCAGGCTCAGCAGCGCGATCTTCAGGTGCACGAGCGGACGGTCGTCGATCTCGAGCTCGTGCCCTTGACTGCCGTAGTACATGAATCCCATGGGGTCACCTCTGGGTTGTGAGAAACCAAGGCGAGAGGATCCGACTCGACCACTCGGTGTGCGCCCGAACGCAGGAACGAGGGGCAGGGGGAAACCGGTGTCCTCGGAGTCTCGCACGCGCCAGGCCGCATTGCCATGCCGCGACCCAAGCTCACAGCATCCGGTAGCCGACCTGCGACCGGCTTGTCAATGCGGTTGCCGTCGCGTCCACCTCGGGGTTGGGTGGGCCCGTCTCATCCGAGAACACCCCAGACCACACCACCATCCTCCCGGAGGTCCCCGTTGTCGTACCGAGTGCACATCAACGGTCGCGACTTCACCGTCCCCGCTGAGGCCATCGCGGAGCTCCGAACCCAGCTGCTCGCGGCCGCCCGGGCCGGGGGCGGCTTCGTCGACCTCCCCCACCCCTCCTCACCGGGCACGTCGGCGCTTGTGCTCCCCGAGTCGGCGGTCTGGATCGAGCCCGCCCCCGGCGAACTGCGCACCGACGACCGCAACGTCGCCGCGGACATCGCCTTCGTCGACGTGGATGCGCCCCGCCCGTAGCCGAGGGCGGGTGCTGCCGGACTCGCGGACGCGCCGGGGACCCCCCCGCCCGCCTCGCACGCGTACGGTGGTGCCATGACGCAGGCGACTGAGGCACGGGAACGCAGGGTCGCGCTCATCACCGGCGTCGGGCGGAGGCGCTCCATCGGCGCCGCCCTGGCCGTCGGCCTCGCCCGCGACGGATGGGACCTCGCACTCAACTTCTGGCAGCCGTACGACAACCGGGTGGGCCTCGACCGCTCCCCCGACGACCCTCGGGACGTCGCCGACCTCTGCCGCGACCTCGGCGCATCCGTCGCCCTCATGGAAGGAGACCTGGGCGACCCCGCGGCACCCGCCGCGATCGTCGGCGAGGCCAGCGCGCTCGGCCCGGTCACCGGGCTCGTCTTGTCGCACGCCGAATCGGTCGACAGCTCGATTCTGACGACCACCCTCGAAAGCTGGGACCGCCACTTCGCCGTCAACTCCCGGGCGACCTGGCTGCTCATCAAAGCGTTCGCGGAACAGCTGCCCGTCGTGTCCGACGCCGGCGAGGCTCGCGCCAGCATCGTGGCCCTCACCAGCGACCACACCGTCGACAATCTGCCCTACGGCGCCAGCAAAGGCGCCCTCGACCGCATCGTGACCGCCGCCGCCTTCGAGCTCGCCGACCGGGGCGTGCGCGCCAACGTCATCAACCCCGGGCCGATCGACACCGGGTGGATGGACGACGCCACCAGGGCCTGGTGCACCGACGCGACGCCTGCCGGTCGCCTCGGAACCGCCGACGACACGGCGAACCTTGTGCGGTTCCTGCTCTCTCCCGCCGGTGCCTGGGTCAACGGACAGGTGCTCTCGAGCAACGGCGGCTTCAAGGGCGGCTGATCGAGGCGACCACGTCGACCACCCACCGCACCCGCCGCCGCCGCCGCCGCCGCCGAGAGGAATCATGCCAGCCTTCAACGAACCGAAGTCGACCGCCCGCATCTGGCTGTGGACAACCATCGTCGTGATCCTGGTCTCGCTCGCCTTGGCCCCCGTGCTCACCTCCACGACCTGCTACGATGCGGTCGACCCCGCGCTGACGCGCTGCGAGACGTCCCACCTCGGCTTCGCCGGCAACCCCACCCACCTCGTCGCGTGGCTGGCCGCCGTCGCCTCGACCGTGCTCGTCGGGTGGATGGTCGCACGCCGCAGCAGAGCGAACCGCTCGACGCGAAGCGAACGCGTGGAGCATCCGGCACCACCCAGCCGACACCCTGCTAGCTTGAGCCCGTGGCCCCGCAGATCCCCCCGCAGCTCGCCGACCGGCACGCGCGTCACCTGCGCCGCCCAGCCACCGACACCACGCCCGCGTTCGACCTGACGTACACGCGATCCGGGCCGCGAGCATCCACTCCCGTCGTCGTCATCCCCGGCGGCCCAGGCCTGGCTTCGCTCCTGCCGTACCTCGGCTTTCGCAGGCGTGCCGCGCAGGGCGGCCTCGACGTGATCATGGTCGAGCACCGCGGCATCGGCTTCTCACGCGCCGACACACGGGGCCGCGACCTGCCCGCGTCGGCGATGACCATCAGCGACGTCCTCGACGACATCGCGGCCGTGCTCGACCACGAGGGCATCGCAACGGCGCACATTGTGGGCGCCTCCTACGGCACCTACCTGGCATCCGCGTTCGGCGCCCGCTTCCCCGAGCGGGTGGCCGGCATGCTCCTCGACTCGGCCCTGCAGTCGGCCGATTCCCTGAACCTCGAACGTCGCACAGTGCGCGAGCTCTTCTGGGACGCGGACACCGCGACCGCCGAAGCAATCCACGTGCTCATCGACCAGGGCGTCGACTCGCGCATCCTGCTCGACGTGGCGCGCGCCGCCTACGAGCTCGGCGGCGACGAGCTGCTGCTCCCCGTGCTCCGCCAGCGCGCGAACCACGCGCACACGGCCGCCTGGAGCGCCCTCCAGCTCTACGCCACCCGCGACCGGTCCATCGCCCGCTTCCCCGGCATCTACGAGTTCGACCTCACCGGCGTCATCGGGTTCCGTGAGCTCGGCTACGGCGGGACCCCGGACGGCCTCCCCCTCGACCCCGCCCTCACCTACTCGGAGATCGCCGACCTCTTCCCCACCTTCGCGGGCGAGCCGTTCGACCTGGGCGCCGAAACCCCCAAATTCTCGTGGCCGATCGTGCTCCTCGTCGGCACCCGAGACCTGCGCACCCCGCCACCCATCGCGCGGGGCGTCGCCGCGACCGCCCAGGACGCCGTGCTCGTGCACCTCGAGAACGGACACTCCGCCCTCGAATCGCATCCGCTGGCGCTCCTGAACGCCATCCGCGCACTCGTCCGGGGACGCGAGCACGCGCTCCCCGGCGCGGCCGCCGCACTCAACCGGCTGCCACGCCGAGGACTCGCCGCGCGCATCCCGGAGCTACTCGGAGCCGCCACCCTCATCGAGAGCACGATCCGGCCGTAGCCCCGGCGCGCGCACACTGCTGGACGCATCGTGCGCACGCCTCGTCCGAGGATCGGCCTCAGCCCTCGCGGATCGTCATCGACGCGATCTTGTCGCCGTCGACCACAAACCGAAAGAGCGAGAACCCATTCGCGAAGGAGCTGCGCCAGTCGCCGACAACCGTGATCGTCTCTGCATCGTGGTGAGCACGCTCGGGTGTGAACGTGCCGCTCGCCCCGAGCAGCTCTCGGTCGCTCCAAGCCACGATCGCGTCGATGCCCTCGTACCTCGTCCCCCAGTCGTCGACAAAGGCGTGCCGGCTCCAAGCACGACGGAACGCGATCTCGTCCTGGCCATTGATGGCGGCGATGAACGACACAACGGGTTCAGGAATGTGTAGTGCGGTCATGACCTCTCCTCTGAGAACGCTGATCTCGTGCAGTCTCAACGACTCTCAACGAGTGGTGTACCCACCGTTCGCGAAGAGGGTCTGCCCAGTGATCCACCAGCCTTGCGTGGCCAGGAACGTCACGATCGGAGAAATGTCCTCGATGCGAGTGAGCTGATTGCCGAGGGCTTGCGACTGGTGGTAAGCAACGCGCTCCGGCGTCTCCTGACCATAGAAGAACGGCGTATCCATGGGCCCGGGTGCGACCGCCGTCACCGAGATACCACGGCTCGCGAACTCCTTCGCCGCTGCGCGCGTGAAGTGCTCGACCGGGCTCTTTCCTCCGGCATACGTCGAGTAGCCATCGGTAAACGCAGCGAGCAGCGACGTGACGACGGTGATGATTTTCCCCCCGTCCGCAATCTGCTTGCCGGCCTCCTTGATGAAGAAGTAGGCGACCTTCGAGTTGACGTCGAACATCGAGTCGTAGTCGTCCTCGGAAGTCTCCACGATGGGCTTCCGCAACACCTTGCCGACCGTGTTGACGGCCACATCGATCGTGCCGAGCGCCGCAGCGGCATCGACGAAGAGCTTCTCAACTGTGGCGGGGTTCGTGAGGTCTCCGGTGAGGATGACGCCTCGACGCCCGAGCGCCTCAACTGCCGCGAGGGTCTCCTCCGCGGCTCCCCTGGTGGCTTCCGAGTTGTAGTGGATAGCGACGTTTGCACCGGCTTCGGCGGCCTCTCGGCTAATGAGACCGCCAAGGTTCTTGGCGCCCCCGGCGACGAGAACGTTCTTGCCTTCGAGTGTGATGTTGGACATGGATCCCCCCATGATGTATCGACTATATATTTTCGTGTATCAGAGATACAGCGATTACTATAGCAATATGTCAGAGCTCCCGCGCCTCGATACCCGAGAGCGACTCCTTGACGCCGCAGCGGACCTCATCGCCGCAGCGCCGGGCGAAGACTTCTCGTTGCGCGCAGTCTGCGATGCGGTTGGTGTCAAGATGCCCACCCTCTACCACTTCTTCGGCAGCAAGAACGGACTCATCGAAGCCGTCATCGACCGCGGCTTTGACCTCTACATGCGCCAGAAGAACGCGCAACCCGAGAACGACGACCCCATCCAGGAGATCCGGACTGGTTGGGATACGCACGTCGAGTTCGGCCTCGACAACCCGGGCTTCTACACCTTGATGTACGGGAAGGTCAGGCCCGGGCATTCCCCCGCAGCACAGTCGGGCCCGAGCCTGAAGCTGCTGTCGCTCGCGCAACGCGCGGCGGAACAGGGGCGACTGGTCGTCGAGCCCGAGCAAGCTGCCGCGCACATCCTGGTCACCAACATCGGCGTCACCCTGCGGCAGATCGTGCTCGCCCAACCCGACCAGGCACTCAGCAACAACGTCCGCGAGGGTGCCATCGCAGCGATCACGGGCACCTCAGCGTCACCGTCACCCGGTCCCGAGCAGACGATCACGCACCAGGCACTCGAGATGGCCGCGGCGACCCCCGGAACCCTGAGCGCCAACGAAACCAGGCTCCTCGCAGAGTGGCTACAAAAACTCGCCTCCGCGACGACCGCGAAGAGGTAGCGACTGGGCCGACGCCCGCTACGCGCCGATGACCGCGTCGACCTCGACCTCGAGCAGCAGGTCCTTCGCGACGAGCCCCGCGGTGCCGATGAACGCGCACGCGGGACGGATGTCACCGAAGACCTCGCCGTGCACGGCGCCGACGGCCTCGAAGTCTCGCTCGATGTCGACGAGGAACACGCGGGTGCGCACGACGTCAGCGAGGCTAGCCCCTGCCTGCTCGAGCGCGGCACCGATGCGCTCGAAGATCTCCCGCGCCTGCTCCTCCGCGTCGACACCGGGCGCCGTCGTTCCCGCCACGAAGACCTGGTTACCGACCTTCACGGCCCGCGAGTAGCCGACCGTCGCCTCGTAGGGCGAGCCGGAGGAAATGTTCGTGCGTTCAGTCATGGGGGGCTCCTTCGAGTGGGCGGGCGCTCCGTTTTTCATGGTCGGCAGCGCACGGCAGGCATTATCAGGATCGAGCATGCCACGGAACCGAGCCGACTCAGCCGTTCGGTGCGACGAGCACCTTCGCGTGCTTCGTGTTGCCACCCTCGAGCTCGTTGAGGAGCTGCGGCAGCTCATCGAGCGTGATGACGCCCGTGATGAGCGGCCCGGCCTCGACCGCGCCGTCCGCGAGCGCCCGCATCGCCCCGAGGAAATCGCTGTGCGTGTAGGCGAGCGACCCGATGACCGTCAGCTCGCGCGACTGCCAGTCGCCGTACGAGACCTGCGACTCGGTCATGGGGTAGCCGAGCAGCGCGAGCGTCCCGCCGCGGCGCACGAGCTCGGCGCTGGCTTGAAAGAGTCCCGCGGCGCCCGTGCACTCATAGAGCACATCCGCTCCCCGCCCATCCGTGACCGCGAGCACGCGTGCCTGGAACTCGCTGCCTGGTTCGAAGACCTCGGTGAAGCCGAGCGACCGTGCCGTCTCGCGGCGCGCCTCCGACGGCTCGACCACGATGACAACCCCCGCGCCCGCGTGCCGAGCGTGCTGCGCGGTGAGCAGCCCGATCGGGCCCGCGCCCTGCACGACAACAACCGCGCCGAGCTCCTGCTTCGCCCGTCGCACGGCGTGGAACGTCACGGCCGTCGGCTCCACGAGGCCCAGCTGCTCGTCGGACAGCTCGTCGAGCGCCCGCTGCACGCGACGCTCGGAGACCAGCAGGTGCTGGGCGAACCCGCCGTGCTCCGGCGCCTCCGGGTCGATTCCGTTCGCCTCGGCGAAGGCCGTGTCACACTGCTCCGTGTGGCCGGCGCGACACATCGAGCACGCCCCGCACGCGGGCCCCACGCTCGCGACGACTCGGTCGCCGGCCGCGACCGTCGCAACCCCCTCGCCCACCTCGACGACGCGCCCCGTCCACTCGTGGCCGAAGACGGCCTTCGGGATGAACTGCGGCGCGCTGTACCCGTGCGTGTCGGTCGCGCAGACCCCGCAGTAGCGGATGCGCACGAGCACCTCGCCTGGGCCCGGCGAGGCGAGTTCCTCATCACGGAGCTGCACGGTGCTCGGGGCGTTCACTGAGGCGATTCGAGTCTGGGTCACGAGCGCCCATTCTACTAGCCGCGCACCTAGCGAAGAGGGGCGGGCTGCGACCCCCGCCCCTCTGGACAGACCGGCCCGGCTACTCGATCGCGTCCCGCACCGGCGGCGCCGCGATGCGCCCCTGCTTCCCGTCACCGCCAGACTCGATGGCCTCAGCACCGCCAGAGCCAGCGGCGCGGGGCGCCGGCTCGTTCGATGACGATCCCGCCACCGAACTGCCCTCCTCGGGCTTCACGACATCGAGCATCCCCGTCGTCGCCTCGGTATACCACTCGGTGAGCGCCGGATCCTCCGAGTCGAGCCACGCACCAGCGCCGTGCTCCGCCTCGACGACACTCGCCCCGAAGACGAAGTCATCGCCGTGCTCGGCGATGCCGGCACGCACCCCCTCGTCGATGGCCTCCTTCGCGTACCGGCGGCGCATCATGTACGGGTCCATCCGCAGATCCTTCGCCCAGGCCCACATGATGCCCATCACGACAAACGCGAACGGCAGCGCCGTCACGACCATGATCGCCTGCAACCCGGAGAGCGCATCCCGCCCGCCGGCCAACAGCAGCGAGGCCGCGATAAGGCCGAGCATGAGGCCCCAGAAAATCGTGACCCAACGCGACGGCACCGGCTTGCCCTGCTGGCTCATCGACCCCATCACCATCGACGCCGAGTCGGCCGAGGTGACGAAGAAGATCACGATCGACACGAGGGCAACGAGACTCGTGACGAGCCCGAACGGAAGCTCCTGCAGCAGCGCGAACAGCATCAGCTCCGGCGAACCGGCCTCGCTGATCGGCACCCCCTGCGACTCCATCCACATGCTTGTTCCGCCGACGACGCCGAACCACAGCATGCAGATGATCGACGGCACCACGATGACGACGGTCACGTACTGGCGCAACGTCCGGCCGCGTGAGATCTTCGCGATGAAGAGGCCAACAAACGGCGTCCACGAGACCCACCACGCCCAGTAGTAGGTCGTCCACGCCTGCATGAACGCCTCAGTGTCGCCGTCCATCTCCGCGTTGCGCATGAGCATCGTGCCGAGCTCACCGAAGAACGCGACGCCGGATGCGGGGATCAGGTTCAGGAGCAGCAGCGTGGGACCTGCGATGAAGATGAAGACGCCGAGCAGTCCCGCAACCACCATGTTGACGTGGGAGAGCATTCGGATGCCGCGCTTCACGCCCGAGACCGCCGAGAGGATGAAGAGGGCGGTGAGCACGGCAATCGTCGCGATCAAGAACCCGTTGCCGAGCTCACCCAGGCCGGTCACGACCTGCACGCCCGACGCGATCTGCAGGGCACCGATCCCCAGCGAGACGGCCGTGCCGAAGAGCGTGACGAGAATCGCGAACACGTCGATGATCGGACCAAACCAGCCCTGCGTGCGCTGCGAGAAGACCGACTCGAAGAGCGCTGAGATGAGCGGCGCCCGCCCCCGCCGGTACGACGCGTAGGCGATCGCGCCGCCCACCAACGCGTAGTAGGCCCACGCCATGGGCCCCCAGTGCAGCACCGTCTGCGCAAGCGCCGTGTGCATCGCGTCGACCGTGGCCGACTCGACGTCGAAGCCGTGCGGCGGCGCGAGGAAATAGGTGAGCGGCTCCATGGGGCCGTAGAAGAGGAGCCCGATGCCGATGCCTGCGGAGAAGAGCATCGCAATCCACGACACCATCGTGAACTCCGGCTCCTCGTCGTCGGCGCCGAGGCGCACGCCGCCCGTGCGGCCGTAGCCGACGACCAGCATGAACACCGCAACGGCGATCGTCAGCACCGAGAACAGCCAGCCGAAGCTGCCCGTCACCCAGTCGAGCGACGCGGTGCCCACGGCCGAGAGGCTGTCGGGCGAAACAAGCGCCCAGGCGATGACCGCGATGACGCCGGCCCCGGCGATGCCGAAGACCGACCAGTTCGTGCGGAACGACCGCCCGGTCTGCTCAACGCCGATGCCAGGAACGAGGGCGGGATGCATCGGGCCGGGGTCGATGACCTCCCGCAGGATGCGCGACACCGGTCGGCGCTGCGGACCGAACGAGGTGGGCTGCGGTCCGGACGAGGAGGGTGGTGTGTCCTGTGAGGTCATAGCGCGAAGAATGTCCGTTTCTCTCGGGGGAAGGATCTCTCGGGGGAAGGCAAACGGGGTGCAACGTTACCCGAAGGGCCGAGGAACTTCGGAGGCTGCCTTGCCAGACTGGCCGCGAACCGCGCACGCGCCTCTCGCGAGGCGCACCGCATCCATCCCCCCTTCCCTCCCCCGAATGCAGAGGACCCTCATGCCCCTCAACATCGCCGACCTCACCATCAGCAGCCCGGACTTCGAGCCGCGCACACGCCTCGCCGACGAGTTCACGGCGGAAGGCGGCAACGTCGCGCCGCGCCTCGAGATCACCGGCGTGCCCGCGGACGCCATCGAACTCGCGCTCATCGTGCACGACCCGGATGCGCCCCTGCCGCTCGGCTTCACGCACTGGATCGTGTACGGCCTCCCCGCCCACGACGGCCCCGTCGACCTCGACGCCGAGAACGTGCGGATCGGCGAGAACAGCGCCGGCAAGCGCGAATACATGGGTCCGCGGCCACCAGCCGGCCACGGCGAGCACCACTACTTCTTCACGGTCTACGCGCTCGACCACCACGTCGAAGGCACCCCGTCCCGCGAAGAGTTCCTCGACGGGTACGGGCGCGCCATCGTCGAACAGAACCGCATCGTCGGGCTCTTCTCGAACTGACGCGCCGGATACCGTGCTGCGGACACCGCCCGGCACCGCATGCCTGGCCCGGCCTACGCCCAAGGAGCCGGGCCTAGTGTTGGTGCGGTGACCCACCACGACGACCCGACGCAGGGGGTCCGAGGCGAACTTGCCCAGGACACCACCATAGATAACCGCGCCCGCAAGCCATCGACGTCGAAGGCGGGACGCTCCGTCGAGCGCGGGGTACAGGTCGTCGGGGACAAGGTCGGACCCAACGGTGCGCTGCTCCTGCTGCTCGCGCTCGGGCTGGCGATCATCGTCGGCCTAAGCGTGCTCGCCACCGAGATCTACGAGAGCGTCACCGACAGCGACGGCGTCGCCGGCCTCGACCAGCCCCTCCTCGACTACGCGATCACCCTCCGCTCGCCCGTCGCCGACGCCATCATCACCGGGTACACCGACATCGCCGGGCAGATCGGCATGCCGATCATCGCCGTCGGCACGCTCCTCGTGCTCTCGATCAGACGCAGATCGTGCACCCCCGTCATCTTGATCGTCGCCGCGGGAGGCGGGTCGCTCCTCATGACCGTCGCCGGCAAGAACCTCATCGGAAGGGTGCGGCCCGACCAGGCCGAAGCCGTCCCACCCTACGAACACTCCGCGTCGTTCCCGAGCGGGCACACCCTCAACGCAGTCGCCGTCGTCGGCATCATCGCCTACCTGCTGATCCTGCGGCGGCAGACGAAACGAGCCCGCGTGCTCATCGCCCTCGGCGCCGTGGTCTTCGCCATCACCGTCGGCCTCTCACGCGTCTACCTCGGCCACCACTGGTTCACCGACGTGCTCGCCGGCTGGGTGCTCGGCGCCGCATGGCTCGCGCTCGTCATCTTCGCCCACCGGATCTACCTGTCGATCCGCGAGCACCGGCACGCACGCCAGGTGGCTTCGCACGCCGGACACACACCGGATTAACGCCAAGCCTCGGTCAGACGCGCTGCGCGTGCACCGCCTCAAGTGCCTCGCGATCTTCCGGCAGCATCCCGTCGATCGGCTCGCCGTTCCACACGATGTCCGCGCCGAGCGCGGCGAGCAGCTCCTTGCGCTCCCCCTTCGAAAGCTCCGCGCCGTGCACGATCGTCGCGGGGCTCCAGAGCATGGCGAGCTCGTCGTGCCAGCCCGCCCCGATGTCGCGGACGTGCAGCAGGTCGTGGAGCGACTTCGGCAGGTGCTTGATGGGCTCGGCGAACGCATCCGCGAGCACCGCCAGCTTCACCTGGCGCTGCACGCCGGGCGCGACCACAAACGGCTCAGGGTTTGAGCCCGTGAACGCCTCCGAGACCTCTTCGGCCTCAAGCAGGATGACGCCGCTCGTCGGGCGCGGGTTGCACTCGATGGCGAACAGCTCGCCGTCATTGTCGACGAAGTCGAACGACAGCTGCCCGGTGTAGCTCGGGTCGAGCGTGTCGACGAGCTTCTGCGTGTAGTCGAGGGTCTCCGTGCTGTCGATCGCCTCGAAGGAGATGCCCGTGCTGTGCGCCCACTGCTCTGGCGCACGGTACGTGCAGTGCGCGGTCACGCGGCCGTCGACCACGATGCTGTACGTGCAGATCATCGGCCCGTCGACGAAGGGCTGCACAAGCCACGGCTGATCGGGCGTCGGCACGGCGTCGTCGACCGACATCTTGCCCGCCAGCGGGCCCGTGTTCGTGAGCAGCCCGACGCCGCCGCGCGAGAACGCCGCGCGCGCGAAGAACTTCGGGTACTTGTCGATGGCCGCCCGAAGCTCCTCGGGGCTGTTCGCCACGATCGTCTCGGGCACGGGAACACCGGCCTCGACGGCGAGGCGCTTGAAGCTGGCCTTGTCGTGCAACTTCGCGAGCTGCTCGAACCCGCCCGTGAAGACGCTCGTGCCGTCCGGCAGCTCGTGACCGCGCGCCGCGAGGTAGAAGGCCTCCTCGAACGTCGGGATGATGACGTCGATCTTGTGCTCCTCCGCGATGTTCACGAGGTCAGCGATGAAATGAACTCGTCCGTCTGGAACCTCGGCGAGCTCGTCACGAAGTGCCCTGCGAGGAAGCGGGAGTGGTTCCCGATCGCCCCGTCGTAGGTGTCGCTCGCGAACACGGTGTGCCCGGTGCTCCCGAGCTTGCGGATGATATCGAGCGCAAACGTGTTCCGGGAACTGGTGACAAGTACTCGCACGGGGAGATCCTCTCGACGGTGAACAGCGGAGTCATGCCAGCCTAGTGAAGTCCCCCTCACGCGCTCGACCCCAAAGTGCAGCGCGCCAGGCGGCGTGGCACGCTATCGCACGGTGAACGCCTTACAGCCGAGGTTCGTCATCGCACCGCTGCCCGCGATCGCCACCGCACACGTCGCGTGACCACCGGGTGCAAGCTTCACCCCGGCCCAGAAGGAGTGGTTCCCCGGAATCCACGGGAGGTAGGGAGTCGGGCCATTCGCGGAGACCGCTGTCACCCACTTGCCGTCGACGAGGATCGCGACGGAGATCGCATCCCGCAGACGGTCCGGGTCGTACGCCCAGCCGTAGACCGCGGTCGTGCGGTTGCCGATGTCGGCGATCGCCATGCTTCCCACCGGTGGCGTGGGCTGCGCCACCGTCACTGACTTGCACGCCGGGTAATGGTGGTTGCCTGCCCCGAAGCCCACCGCCACAGCACAGATGAAGTGGGAGCCTGGCTGCAGGTCGAACGTCCACGAGTAGGTGTGCTGCCCTGGGATGCCGTACTGGAACAGGTGCGTCGACGGCTGCGACGCCATGGTCGCGCCCATCCAGGTCGCGTTGATGGTGACACCGACCGGAATCGAGTCGAACATATCGGAGTAGTCGAATGCCGTACCCGAGACGGTCACCTTGTGCCCGCTCACGCGCACGTCCATCGTCGACGTCGCGTCGAAGCGCGCCATGGCCTTGCCATAGGTGTTGCCATCGCGTACGAAGGACGCGAAGTACTTGGCCGTGATGGTGCGGCCGACCGGGCTCAAGTGAGTCTTGTCGATCGACGAAGCCCAGAACGACGACGGGTTGAACCCGCTGGCGATGGCGTTCAGGTCAGACTGTCCACGAGTGATGCCGGCATCGTAGAGCGCGCCGTTCGACAGGTAGTCGGAGAGCGGAATCGTCTGCGAGCCGAAGTTCTGCACGATCCAGTTGTTGACCTGGATGCGGTTGTGCGTGCGGATCGCTCCGTGCCCTTCCCACGCGGGTGGAACGGTCACCACGTAGTACGGGGCGTTCGAGATGCTCTTGTGCAGGTTCACGATGGCTGCGATGTCGCGCTTGATCTGCTCAGGGGCGAGCAGGTTGTTCGTGCCTGCCCAGATGATCGACGCGGCGCCAGCGAGCGGCTTGTCGAGCGATTCCAGCGCCGTCCCGGCCTTGGCCAGAGTCGCGGCACCCGCGGAGGTGCGGGTGAACCTCCACTGCAGCGACTGCTCACTGAGATCGGGACGGTGCGTGATGCGCCCGTCCACTCCGTTGATGCGGACGTCCATGACAAACCGCCCGAAGTCGGCGGCCGAGACCGGCATGCCAGAAGGCTGGCCGAGCAGCACGCTGCCCGAGGCGGGGATCGTGACGTCGCGCGCGAGCGACAGCTGGTAGACACCGGCCATCGTGGCGATCGCCGGACTCGTCATGCCCCCATCTGCGTTGTTGATGACCGTAAAGCCCGGCAGCGCCGACCCCATGACACCCGTCGCTCAGAGGCTGTTGATCATCGAGTCGCCGTAGCACTGCACCGTGTTCGGCGCGGCCGCGCGAGGAAGCTCGATTGGCGTGGCGGTCGGCGTCGGCGTGCCGGTCGGCGTGGGAGTGGCCGTCGGGGATGACGGCGTGAGCTCCTGCGTCGGCTCCTGCTCAGGCGACGTCGGTACCGGAGGCGCCGCTGGGTTCGGCGGCGCCTCGGGCCCCGGGGTCGACGGCGACGGCGACGGCGACGGCGACGGCACCTCAGGCGATGGGTCCGGCGCGGGTGGAATCGTTTCGCCGACCAGAGGTGGCGGGCTCGGCGTCTCGGTTGGCTCAGTCACCTCGACAGGAGGCGCTAATGGAGCGGCAACCGCCGGGGCGAGTGCACCCCCGCCCACGAGCACCCCTGACAGGCACACGGCCACAACCACACGCTTCAGCATTGAACGCACGCGAAGTCCTTCCCTCACCCTCGAGGCGCGAACGCCACCCCCCAACGATGAAAGTAGCAGCGGTGCAGACAGCGCGAATCCCCGTGGAACCAGGGGCTCAGGGGATTCAGCCACCACCGATACCGGGACGGCACGTCGACGCGGTCGCAAACGCGAAAGGCCCCGCACTGCGGGGCCTTTCGCGGGAGAACATGCTCAACTCCGAGGAGGAGCAGTGTTCGCTATTGCTGGGGTACCTGGACTCGAACCAAGAACAAAGGTACCAGAAACCTCCGTGTTGCCAATTACACCATACCCCAATGGCACCGAAGCGCCTCAGAGAGCATAGCGCACTCCGCGATGGTGGACAAATCAACGCATGGGTTCGCGTCGCGGCACGAGATGTACCTCGACTACCGGCCTGTGCTCCCGCCCTCCCCACCCGACCGCGCCAATTTCCTCTCCACGGGGTCTGCGACGAGCCGGCGCCCCGTGACCCGACGCACCAGGTACTCGAGCACGAAGCTCAGGACAAACACCACCAGCAGCGTGATCCACGTGCTCGCCGGACCGGTCGAGATCGTGTACCCGAGCAGCAGCGCGAAGAGCGCCGCGTTCAACCCGATCGCGGTGACAAGCGGCCACAGCTTCGCGCCCGTGTGCGTGCGCACCCGAATGTGGCCGACGCTCACCGCCCCGTAGATGATGAGGAACGCGAGACTCGCCATCTGCCCGACCGCCGCCAGCGGGAAGAACGCGACAAACGCGATGGTCAGCGCGGCCGACGCGAAGAGTCCGCCGGTGCCGCCCAGCCACACCTTCTTCTGGAACTCCCGCGGCAGCTGACCCGTCCGAGCCATCATGTACGCGAGATTGGCGTCGCCGAAGAGCGTCGCGTTGACGCCCGACGCCGTCGCCAGCAGCGCGGCCGCTCCGATCACGACGAAGCCGACCTTGCCGAAAATGGACAGGCCCGCCTCGGCGAGCACATGCCCCTGGTGCTGTTCGACCTCGGGCAGCGACAAGATCGTCACCACCAGCGTCGAGACGACGACGTACACCGCGACCACGATGATCAGCGACAGGTACATCGCCCGAGGGAGCTCCCTCGACGGGTTCCTCATGTCGGCCGCCGAGTTCGTGACCACCCCGAACCCCTCGTAGGTCACGTAGAGCAGCCCGGCCGCGAACAGCACGCCGAGCATCCCGCCCTGGCCTGCCTCCTCGAAGATGAACTTCGGGTCGGCCTTGAAGAGTCCCGCCACGATGAACGCCAGCAGAATCAGCAGCTCGATGGCGATGACAAACTGCTCCGACCGCCCCACCAGCTTCGACCCGACGAGGTTGATGACGACGACCAGCAGCACGAGCCCCGCACCGAAGGCCTTCGCCGCCCACTCGGGCGCATCGAACGGCAGCATGCTCACCGCGTAGCCACCGAACCCGACCGCATACAGCGACATGGCGATGATCCAGCCGAGGAACTGGAACATGTTGAGCCCGCCCGCGACCACCGTGTCACCGAAGCAGCGGATGAGGAACTGGCCAGCCCCGCCGCGGCTCGGGAACCTCGCCCCGAGCTTCGCGTACGAGTAGACGCTGAACGCGGCGACCGCGCCACCCACGATGAACGCGACGGGGATCCACACCCCGGCCGTCGTCGCCGCGAGCCCTAGTAGCGTGTACAGGCCAGCGCCCATCATGCCGCCGACACCGATCGCCGTGCCGCCCAGCAGCGAGATTGAGCCCTTCGGCTTCGCTGGTGCAGTGCCGGGGCTTGCGGTCGGGGTCTGGCCCCGGCTTGCGCTCTGGCTCTGGCCATGGCCCTGGCCATGGCGGCCCACGAGGTCGTGCGAGGCAGCGGATGCGGGAGTGCCGGTGCTCATGGACGGCTCCTTTCCGAAGGAGCGCAGCCCGTCTCGAGCAGGACAGGCGGGCCGCAGCCCTCCGTATACGGGGGACGGCGAAGGTGCCGACGCTGTCAAGCTACCGCAGGCGTCGCCCGCCGAACAGACCCGTGGGAGCCCCGGAGAACCGGCGAATTCGCGCGGTTCCGAGCCCCCACCCACGTCGATCTGCGACTCAGAGGCCGAGCAGATCCCGGTCGACCGCCATGCCCGTCTGCGCCCCGTTGCCGGCCGCGACGATCAGCATCTGCGGGCCCGGCCCCGTCAACTCCCCCGTCGCGTAGATGCCCGGCACGCTCGTGCGGCCCAGCGCATCCGCCGACACGAGGCCGAGCGCGTCGAACTCAATACCGAGCTCGCTGGCGAAGTCGAGCTTCGCGACGTAGTTGGGGCGCACAAAGACCGCCTCCGCGGTCACGACCTCGCCATCGGCGAGCGCAACCCCGGTCACGCCGCCCGGACCGCCCTCCACATCCACCACCTCGCGTGTCTCCACGACGACGCCACGCTCCACGAGGTCCAGCTCCTGCATCGGCCCGAGCTGCCCCTCCCCCGCGAACACCGTGAGCGCCGCGCTGAACCGCGTCAGCTGCACGGCCCGCTCGTACAGGTCCGTCACCCCGGGCGCCGCGATGACCGACACGCGCCGGTCGCGCTGCGTCCACCCGTCGCACTCGACACAGCTGTGAATGCTCGTGCCGTAGAACGCGCGCAGCATCGGCAGCTGGGGCAGCACCTCGGTGAGGCCCGTCGCCAGGACGACGGAGCGGGCAAACACGGCCCGCGCGGGCGTCCCGCGCACCCCCTTCGCCTCGACCGCGAAGCGGTAGGGGATGCGCACCCCGTCCCGCCGACGCGACGCCGCCTCACGCGGGTCGCCGGCGTCGGACCCCGCGACGAACGCGAACGACCCCTCGAAGGCGGCGCCCTGCGACGCATCCGCGCCCGCAGACTCCTCCGGCGTGAGCGCACGAACGCGCGTGACCTGCGCAAACTGGATCTCGGCGTCCTCGTAGGCCTCGACATCCTCGCGGCCAAGCCGCCGCAGCTCGTTTGGCGCCGTGTGGTCGCGGGTGAGGAAGCCGTGGGCTTCCAGCGTCGCCGAGTGCCGAGGCCTGTTGCCGTCGAGCACCAACGTCGAATAGCGGTGGCGGGCGAGGATCAGCGCCGCCTGCAGCCCGGCGGGGCCGCCGCCGATGACGACGACGTCGTAGTGCGTGCCCAGCGCCTCGGTCATGCGATCCTCCTGGAATCTCACCCCCGCGAGCTCACGCACGCGGGCATCCACTTAGGTTAGCCTCACCCGTCGTCGCGTGCGAGCGGCGACCCCCGCCGGCACGTCTCGGGATGGGTTCCTCACTTCGGGATGGGTAGAAACCCATCCGGGAGTGAGAAAGCCATCCCGAGACGGAGAGCGGATGCTCGGCGCCGGGCACAGCGTGAGCCGAGTCCCGCGCCGGGCACAGTGGGAGCGGAGTCCCGCGCCGGGCTTCGAGACCGGGGTACGCGCCGAGTCCCGCGCGAGGGCTACGCGGCGAGGCGCGAGACGAGCGAGCGGATGCGCGCGAGCGACTGCTCACGCCCGAGCAGCTCGAGCGACTCGAAGAGCGGCGGGGAGATCTTGCGGCCCGAGACGGCGACGCGGATCGGGCCGAACGCGACCCGTGGCTTGAGCCCGAGCCCGGCGATGAGGGCACCGCGGAGGGCTGCCTCGATCTGCTCGGTCGTCCACGCCTCCGGCGCGTCGAGCGACTCGAGGGCTGCGAGCGAGGCGTCGAGCACTGCCGTCACGTCGCCCTTGAGCGAACCGACGGCCGTGTCCTCAACCTCGAGGTCCGCCGCGTCAACGAACAGGAAGCCGAGCATCTCGGGGGCCTCGCCGAGGAGCTGCATGCGCTCCTGGACGAGCGGCGCCGCGCGCCCGAGCAGCTCGAGCTGCGCATCCGTCGGCTCGAGCGACAGCACCCCCGCAAGCTGGAGCGGGGCGACGAGCCGCCGCGCGAAGTCGTCGGCGCCGAGCAGGCGCATGTGCTCGCCGTTGATCGCCTCGGCCTTGGTGAGGTCGAAGCGCGCCGGGTTCGGGTTGACGTCCTCGACGTCGAACGCGACGACCATCTCGTCCATGGTGAACACGTCGCGGTCAGCGGCGATCGACCAGCCGAGGAGCGACAGGTAGTTGAGCAGCCCCTCCGGCAGGAAGCCGCGGTCGCGGTGGTGGAAGAGGTTCGACTCCGGGTCACGCTTCGAGAGCTTCTTGTTGCCCTCGCCCATGACGTACGGCAGGTGGCCGAAGCGCGGGATGAACTCGGCGACGCCCACGTCGATGAGCGCGTGGTAGAGCGCGATCTGGCGTGGGGTCGACGACAGCAGGTCTTCGCCGCGCAGCACGTGGGTGATGCCCATGAGGGCGTCGTCGACGGGGTTCACGAGCGTGTACAGCGGCTTGCCGTTGGGGCGCACGAGCACGAAGTCGGGGAACGACCCGGCCTTGAACGTGATCTCGCCGCGCACGAGGTCGTCGAACGAGAGGTCGGTGTCGGGCACGCGCAGGCGCAGGGCGGGCTCGCGCCCCTCGGCCTTGAGGCGCGCGATCTCGTCGGCGGGCAGGTCGCGCTCGAAGTTGTCGTACCCCATCTTCGGGTCGCGACCGGCGGCGATGTTGCGCGCCTCGATCTCCTCGCCCGTCGCGAACGACTCATACAGGTGGCCGGCGTCGCGGAGCTTCTGGATGACGTCGAGGTAGATGTCGGTGCGCTGCGACTGGCGGTACGGCTCGTGCGGGCCGCCGACGTTCACGCCCTCGTCCCAGCCGAGCCCAAGCCAGCCGAGGCCGTCGATGATCTGCTGGTAGCTCTCCTCGGAGTCGCGCTCCGCGTCGGTGTCCTCAATACGGAACACGAAGGTGCCGCCCGTGTGCTTCGCGTACGCCCAGTTGAAAAGGGCGGTGCGGATGAGCCCAACGTGCGGGGTTCCCGTCGGCGAGGGGCAGAAGCGGACGCGGACATCGCTGCCCGAGGCGGTGGTCACAAGCGAGGAAGAGGATGCAGTCATGAGGGCTTCAGCTTACCGGGGCGCCGCTGCCGGCAACCGCCTCAGGCCAGCACCTTCCGCCAGGCCCCCTCGCTCAGGAACACCCGGAAGCCGAGCGCCTCGTTGACGTTCAGCATGGGCCGGTTCTCCTCGGCGTTGTAGGTGTACACCCGCTCCGTCTCGGGCGAAACCTCCCGCCAGGCCAGCAGGTTCTCGGCCTTCACGAGCAGGCCGAGCCGGTGCCCTCGGTGCTCACGCAACACGAGCGTGTCCTCCTGATCAGCGCGCCTCGTGCCGTCGTCGAGGCGCTGTAGCTCCGTGAACGCCACAAGCTCGCCGCTCGGCACATGCTCGATCGCGCCGACGAGCACCTGGTCGCCGCGCGCGATCGAGGTGGCCTCGAGCTCGTCGCGCACGCGTTTCGCGTCCCACTCCTGCTCGTCTTCCACCAGCTCCCCCTGCGGGGCGTCCGTGCTCATGCGCGCCTTGAGCCGCGCGTAGCCGTCGACGTACTCGTCCGGCGTCGGGTACGACCACGAGACGTAGCGGTAGTCGCCGCCCGCGATCGCGCGGGCCTCGTCGCGCAGCGCCCGCAGCTCGTCGTCGTGCGCCCCGCCCAGCTCGAGCACGCTCATCCGCTCGACCTGGCCGAGCTCGAAGCCGCGCTGCACAAGCATCTGGGCCGCCGGGTCAAGCGCCGGCACGTCGCCGACTCCCGTTGGGGACGGGATGCGCGGACCCTCCACCTCCCGGTGCACCACCCACATGCGGATGTCGGTGCGCCCCGCATCCCGCACCACACGCTCCCCCACGTCGTAGGCCGCGGCACCGAGGCCGCGACCGCGAGCATCCGGGTGGATCTCGAGCATCATCTTGGCCATCTCGAGGTCTTCCGTGAGCGGGAAATCGAACAGCACCCGACCGACGAGGTGGCCGTGCTCCCGGATGAGGCGACCGTCGCGGCGCTCGTACTCGCTCGGCGCAAACCCGGGCAACAGCACCTCGGCGGGCAGCACGAAATCGTTGCCCCGGTAGGTGTCGCGGGCGACGGCGTTGCGCAGCTCGGTCATTTGGCGGAAGGGCTCCGCCGAGTCGTCGCCGAGCGAGGTTGGAATCGTGAGGGGTTCGGCGGTGAACCCGGCGGGGGTGGCGGGGGCGTCGGACGACATCGGTTCGCTTCCTGTCAGTGCGGTGAAGCTGCGGCGTCGCAGCCGGCCAGGATATCGGCCGAGGAGTGGGGCGATCAAGCGCGCGGCGTGGCGGCAGGAGGCCGCTCTCCCCCCACCGACTCGCGCCCCACCGGCTCGCGCGCAATTCGCCCGCGCGATCGGCCATTGCCCTCTCCGAAACGAACGATCCACGGGGATTCTCCTCGCCGACTGGACGCGGCGGTAAGGCAAGGCTTATCTTTGCTGGGTGACCTCCCCCGCCGTGCTGACCCGTCCCGCCTACCGGCCCTACTGTGCCGAGGTCCGAGCGGTGCGACACCTCTCGCCCTCCTTCACCCGGGTGACGTTCACGTGCGACGACTTCGAGAACTTCGGCACCACCGGCCTCGACCAGCGCATCAAGCTCATCCTCCCGATGGCGGACGGAACCACGAGCGACTTCGGGCAGCGCGACCAGAAGGTGCTCGACGCCGGGCTCTGGTACGAGCGCTGGCGCGAGACGCCGACCGAGCGCCGCAGCCCGCTCCGCACCTACACGGTTCGTCGCGTCGACCCCGATGCGCGCG
The DNA here is from genome assembly GCF_049707175.1 of Pseudoclavibacter helvolus. GTDB lineage: Bacteria > Actinomycetota > Actinomycetes > Actinomycetales > Microbacteriaceae > Pseudoclavibacter > Pseudoclavibacter helvolus_A. Next base: position 27,901 of record NZ_JBNAFM010000029.1, read on the forward strand.
AGGTCGACGTCGACTTCGTCGTGCACCACGGCGCCGGCCCGGCCGGTTCCTGGGCCGAACGCGCGAAGCCGGGCGATGACCTCGTCATCGTGGGCCCGGACCAGCGCAGCGAGCACGCGCACCTCGGCGCTGATTGGCACCCGGGCACCGCCCGCAAGCTCCTGCTCGCCGGCGACGAGACCGCGGTTCCCGCGATCGGCTCCATCCTCGAGTCGCTCAGCGATCGATGCGAGGTTGACGCGCTGCTCGAGGTGCCGACCGCGGCCGACATCGTGCCCATCGACGTGCCGTCGAACTTCCGCATCACCTGGCTGCCCCGCGACGGCGCAGCCCACGGCGCACGGCTGATCGAAGCCCTCACCAGCTGGTGCGACGCGTCCCCGGAGACGCTCGCCCAAGCCGCGGCACCCCGACCGCAACAGATCGCCGACATCGACGTGGACGTCGACCTCCTCTGGGACACCCCCGAAGACGGCGAGGGCGAGTTCTACGCCTGGATGGCCGGCGAAGCCGCCACCATCAAGACGCTCCGCCGCCAGCTCGTTTCTGTGCGCGGCGTCGACCGCAAGCGCGTCGCATTCATGGGCTACTGGCGACTCGGCCAGTCCGAGCACCAGGAATGATCACGGGCGCCCGCGCGCGCCGTGTCCGCCTCGTGGCGTTCGGTGCCGTCGCGCTGCTCGTCGTCACCGTGGTCGTCAGCCTCCTCGTCGGAGCGCGCCCCATCGCGCCGGCGGTGGTGGTGGATGCGTTGCTCGCGCCGGATCCAAACACGGCCGACCACATCGTGGTCAGGGACCAGCGCATCCCCCGCACCCTCATCGGCATCCTCGCCGGCGCGGCTCTCGCGGTTGCAGGGACCCTCATGCAGGGCATCACGCGCAACCCCCTCGCCGACCCCGGCCTGCTCGGCATCAACGCCGGCGCGTCCGTCGCGGTGCTCGTGGCTATCACCTTCTTCAGCATCTCCGCGCCCACCGGGTTCGTCTGGTTCGCGTTTGCCGGGGCCGCCATCGCGGCCGTCGTCGTCGCCTTCGTCGGTACGAGGGGGCCGGACGGCGACAACCCCGCGAAGCTCGCCCTCACCGGCGCGGCCGTCACCGCGGGCCTCACGGCGGTAACGACGCTCATCCTCACCACCTCCATCGTCGCCCTTGACGTGTTCCGCTACTGGCAGGTCGGCGGGCTCACGTCCCGCGGCCTCGACACAGTCGCCGTCGTCGCGGTCCCCCTGCTCATCGGCGGCATCATCGCCGTCGCGAGCGCACGCGGCCTCGACCTCATCGCCCTCGGCGCCGACACCGCGGCCGGACTCGGACAGAACGTGACCCGCACCCGCGCCCTCGGCATCCTCGCGACCGTACTCCTCTGCGGCGGCGCCACCTCGATCGCCGGCCCCATCGTGTTCATCGGCCTCCTCGTGCCGCACACGCTGCGCGCGATCATCGGCGACGACTACCGGCGCCTCCTGCTCATCGGAGCGCCCCTCGGCGGCGCGGTCCTGCTCATTGCAGACATCGTCGGCCGCGTCATCGCCCTCCCCGGCGAGGTGCAGGTCGGCGTGGTCGTCGCCTTTGTCGGCGCCCCAGTGCTCATCTCGCTGGTGCTCCGCAGGAAGCAGGTGGCGTTGTGACGAAGCAGGATGCGCGCGCCGCGGCCCCCGTCGCCCCCACGGGGCGTGGAACCGGTGACGACGGCGGATCGCCCCTCGAGACGGTCCGGGCGCGCGTTCGCCGACGCCGCGCATCCGTCGCCCTCGCGGTGACCGCTGCCCTCGTCGCCGTCGTGATCGTCGGCGTGACGACGGGCGACTACCCGCTCACCCTCGAGCAGCTCGGTCGAACGCTCCTCGGCGGCGGCGACCGCCTCGAGTCCTACGTGCTGTTCCAGGTGCGGCTCCCCCGCGTCCTCATGGGCGTCCTCGTCGGCGCGTGCCTCGGCGTCGCCGGCGCGCTCCTCCAGGGCGTGCTGCGCAACCCCCTCGCGAGCCCCGATCTGCTCGGCATCAGCGGCGGCAGCAGCGTCGCCGCGGTCTTCCTCCTGCTCACCTTCGGCGTGACGGGCCCCTCCCTCGCCATCGCCGCCTTCGTGGGTGGGCTCGCAGTCGCCGCGGTGCTGCTGCTTGCGGCTGGCAAGCGGGGCGAAGCCGGGTTCCGGCTCATCCTCGCCGGTATCGGCATCTCGTTCCTCTGCGTGGCCATCATGAACTACCTCATGGTGCGCAGCCAGGTCGAGCTCGCGCAGGCCGCGCTGCTCTGGGTGACCGGCTCGCTCGCCTCGACGGCCTGGTGGCATCTGCTCGTCGTGGGCGCCGTCGCCGCCGCGACCCTCCCGGCGGTCGTCGTCTCAGCCCGATGGCTGCCGATCGCGCAACTCGGCGCGGCCACCTCCGCCGGCCTCGGGGTCAGCGTGACTCGCGTGCGGCTCACCGCCGTCATCGCAGCCGTGCTGCTCACCGCCGTCACCTGCGCCTTCGCAGGCCCCATCTCCTTCATCGCGCTCTGCGCCCCCGCGATCGCCAGATCCCTCCTCGGGCACGGTTCGATCGCCATCGGCACGAGCGCCATCACCGGCGCCGCCCTGCTCGCCGGCGCCGACCTCGTCGCCCAGTTCGCGATCCCCGAGACCTCGCTGCCCGTCGGCGTCGTCACCGGAGCAATCGGCGCCGTGTTCCTGCTCTGGCTGCTCGCCTCAACGAAAGGACGCCAGCTGTGACCGGCGCCGCCCCCGCTTCCCCAGCCGGCCCGCGCCTCTCCGCGCGCGGCCTCTCCGCCGGCTACCCGAACCGCACCGTCATCGAGGGGCTCGACCTCGACATCACGCCAGGGCGCATCACGATGATCATCGGCGCCAACGCCTGCGGCAAATCGACACTCCTCGGCGTGCTCGCACGCATCTCCAACCCACTCGCGGGCAGCGTGCTGCTCGACGAAGTCGACGTCACGAGCATCCCGAGGCGCCGCTTCGCGCAGACCGTCGGGATGCTCCCCCAACACCCGACCGCCCCAGACGGCCTCACGGTGGCCGAGCTCGTGGCACGCGGACGCCACCCCCACCGCGGCTTCTTTGACCGGTGGGGGCAGGCCGACACCAGGTATGTCGACGAGGCCATGCGGCGCACCGGCGTCGCCGAACTCGCGGACCGTCCCGTCGGCGACCTCTCCGGTGGCCAGCGACAGCGCGTCTGGATCGCGATGTCGCTCGCGCAGAACCCGCAGGTGCTGCTCCTCGACGAGCCGACCACCTTCCTCGACCTCAGCCACCAGCTCGAGGTCCTCGACCTCCTCGTGAGCCTCAACCGCCGCGAAGGCACCACCATCGTCGTCGTCCTGCACGAGCTGAACCTCGCCGCGCGCTACGCCGACGAGCTCATCGTCATGCGCGAAGGCCGAATCGTCGCCAGCGGCGCCCCCGTCGACGTGCTCACGAAAGAGGTCGTCGCCGACGCCTTCGCACTCGACGCTCTCGTCATGCCAGACCCACTCACCAAGACCCCGCTCGTCGTCCCTGTGCCGGGCGGCGCCCACACGGGCCACGAACCCGCATAACGACGAACGCGCCCAGCCACGAACCCGCACGGCCACGAGGCGGCACCTCGCCCCTGGCAGGCGCATCCGCTCTCCCCTCCTGTATCCGCGAAAGGAACCACCCATGAACCGCATCCTCCGACCGATCGCCGCCGCCGCGGTCGCGGTCACCGCGCTCGCGCTCAGCGCCTGCGCCCCGACCGCCGCCGACGACACCGCGGCGGGCGCAGCCCCCGGCGATGCCTCGAGCTTCCCCGTCACCTTCGAGCACATGTACGGCACCACAACCATCGAAGAGGCGCCGACCCGCGTCGCAACGTGGGGCTGGGGTGTGACCGACGCGGTGCTCGCGCTCGACATCGTTCCCGTCGCCATGGCATCGATGGACTACGGCGGAGGCGAGGACCGCATCGCCCCGTGGGTCTCCGACAAGATCGAGGAACTCGGCGGCGAGACGCCCGTCATCCTCGACAACGCCACCTACGAGCTCTCGGTCGAGGCGCTGCTCGCCACCGACCCCGACGTCTTCATCGCCTCCTACTCCGGGCTCACGCAGGAGGAGTACGACGCCGTCACCGCAGCAGGCGTGCCTGTCGTCGCCCCAGAGGAAGCCATCTGGTCGACGCCGTGGCGTGATGTGATCACCGACACCGGCAAGGCGCTCGGCCTCGCGCCGGAAGCAGAGACGATCCTCGCCGACCTCGACCAGCAGGTCGCCGACCAGGCCGCCGAGCACCCGGAGTTCGAGGGCACCACCATCGCCTACGCCTCCGAAGACGTCGACACGTTCTACCTGCTCCTCGCCAATGACCCCCGCGTCGAGCTGCTCACCGACCTCGGCTTCACGAGCGCGCCGTCAGTCGCGGAGCTCGCGACCGGCGAGTCGACCTTCTCGACGACCGTGTCAAGCGAGAACCTCGACAAGATCGACGCCGATGTGGTCTTCACGCAGACTGAGACCGAGGAGCAGCTCCAGACGTTCCTCACCTCCGACCGCACGAAGCTCATCCCGGCGGTCTCGAAGGGCGCCGTCGCAGCGCTCGTCGGCGAGGAGAACGGCGCGGCCATCTCGCCGACGGCCCTCTCCATCCCGTTCTTCCTGCCGACGCTCGTCGAGCAGCTCGCCACCGCGACCGAGATCGCGAAGGGCTGACCCCGAGCCCCCCGACACGGCGCCCACGCGGCGTCGCTGCCAGCCGAATGGCCTTTCTCGCACCTGTGATGTCTCGGGACATCGGTGACAGTTCTGTATCAGGACATTGGTGACAGTTGATGTCTCAGGACATCGGTGA
>NZ_JBNAFM010000030.1:0-20953 GCF_049707175.1 Pseudoclavibacter helvolus
AGTGTCACCACCAAAACCCCCGGAACTGTCACCGATGTCCTGACACAGAACTGTCACCGATGTCCTGCGACATGACAGGCCTTTCTCGCACCTGCGGGAAGGGCCATTCGGCTGGCAGCGACCAGCGGATGCGGCGCGCGGCGTGATCGCGCCGGCGCCGCTTCGCGCGCCTACGCCGCGGCGAGGAACGCTCGGAGCTGCTCCACGACGAAGGCGTGGTCCTCCACCTGCGGCAGGCCGGAGACCCCGACCGCGCCGACGACGCCGACCCCGGGGACCCGGATCGGGAAGACCCCGCCGTTCGCCGCGACCTCCGTGGGGTCGAGCCTCGACTCCGCCTCGTAGACGCGACCGAGCGAGCGGAAGAGGGCGCCGACCCCCAGCGACGACTGCTCGAAGTGCAGCACGGCACGCGTCTTGCGCTCGAGCCACGCGTCGTTGTCGGGCACTGCACCGTCGAGCGCCGCGTGGAACACGCGCTGCTGCCCGACGACGATGCCGATGACGACCGGCAGCGAGCGCTCCGATGCGACCTCGCGCAGGCGCGAGCCGAGGCGCCACGCATCGTCGCGGGTGAAGCGCGGGAAGACGAGCTCCGCCTCTTCGGCGCGGATGCGCTCGAGGTCAGCAGCCGCCGCGGCCTCGAGACTCGGAGCCGGCGCGGTGTCGGCCGACACGGCCTCGGTCGGCGCGGCCTCGACCGGCACGGTCTCGGTCGACTCAGGCATCTGACGACGCCGTCCAGATGTTGATGCCCCCGTCGACCGCGTGCGTGTCGATCTCGGCGAGCTCCGCGTCGCTGAACGGCTCGGCGTCGAGGCACTGCACGAGGTCGTCGAGCTGCGCGGTGCGGGACGCGCCGATGAGGGCCGAGGTCACGCGCTCGTCGCGCAGCACCCACGCGATCGCGAGCTGCGCGAGCGTCTGGCCGCGGCGCTCGGCGATGGCGTTGAGCGCCCGCACCCGCTCAAGGTTCTCGTCGCTGAGCATCCCGTCGCGCAGCGTCTTGCCCTGCGTTGCCCTGGACCCTTCTGGCACTCCCCCGAGGTACTTGTTCGTGAGCAGCCCCTGGGCGAGTCCGGAGAACGCGATGATGCCCGCGCCCTCGCTCGCGTTGGCCTCGAGCACCGACGGCTGACCCTCCTCGATCCACCGATTGAGCAGCGAGTATGAGGGCTGCGAGATGAGGAGCGGTGTGCCGAGCTCGCGCAGCAGTCCCGCAATCTCGGTCGTCCGCTCCGCCGAGTACGAGGAGATGCCGACGTAGCGTGCTCGGCCGCTGCGCACGATCGCGTCAAGCGCGGTCGCCGTCTCCTCGAGCGGCGTCTCAGGGTCGAAGCGGTGGCTGTAGAAGATGTCGACGTAGTCGGTGCCGAGCAGGCGGAGGCTGTTGTCGAGGCTGCCCATGAGGTGCTTGCGGCCGCCGCCCGAGCCGTTCGGCCCCGGGAACACGGGGTAGCCGGCCTTGGACGACAGCACGAGCTCGTCGCGGAGACCAGCGAAGTCCTCGCGGAGGATCCGGCCGACGTTCGCCTCCGTCGACCCGAAGGGCGGGCCGTAGCCGTTGGCGAGGTCGAAGTGCACGATGCCGAGGTCGAAGGCGTGCCGCAGCAGCTCGCGCTGCTTGGCGAGCGGGGTGTCGTCGCCGAACCCGTGCCAGGTGCCGAACGAGATGGCGGGCAGCTGCAGTCCGCTGCGTCCGACGCGGCGGTACTGCATCCGCTCGTAGCGGTCTTCTGCTGGGCTGTAGCGGGGAGTGAGTTGGGCGGTCATGTGGCTCTTCCTGTCGAGGTGTGGTGGATGCGCGGCGCGGTTCAGCGCGCGGCTGCGGATGCGCCGAGCGCGGCGAGCAGTGGCAGCTGCGCCTCGTCTTCGAGGGCGCTGCCGACGGCGACGACGTCTGCGCCTGCCGCCAGGTAGTGGGGCGAGTTGGCCGCGTTGATGCCGCCGGTCGCGACGAGGCGGACGTCGGGGAACGGGCCGCGCATGGCTGAGAACCATTCGGGGCCGAGGACGCTCGCGGGGAACGCCTTGACCCAGTTCAGCCCAAGCGACACGGCGAGCTGAATGTCGGTGCCGCTGGCGACGCCGGGAAGCGGGGCGAGGCCGGCGTCGAGCGCCGCCTCGATGACGGCCGGGTCGAGGCCGGGGGCGACCGTGAAGGTGGCGCCCGCGTGCTTCGCCTGTCGGACGTGCTCGAGTGAGATGACCGTTCCGGCGCCGACCGCGTGGCCGCCCGGCTCGGCGGCTCGGACGACGGCGCTGAGCGCCTCGAGCGCCGAGGGGTTCTGAATGGGCACCTCGACGCTCGAGATGCCGAGCGACCAGGCGAGCTTCGCGAGCTCGACGGTGCGTTCCGGAGTGTAGCCGCGGAGGATCGCCATGACGGGCGACCCCGCGAACATGGTGTCGAAGGTGTCAGTCATGTGGCCTCCAGCCGATGTCGTGGGAGATGGCGAGGACGACGTCGTGCAGTCGCTCCTGCCAGGTGGCGAGCGCGTCGAGGTCGGCGCTGGCCTTCAGTGCGGTGATGGACACGGCCGCGACGACCGTGTCGCTGGCGTCGCGAATGGGCATCGCGATGCAGTTGATGAAGTTCTCGTACTCGGCGTCGTCGACGGCCCACCCTCGTTCGCGGGTGCGCTCGAGGTCGGCGTCGAGGGCGGCCCGTGAGATGAGCGTGTTCTCCGTGTACGCGGTGTACTCGTAGCCCTCGAGCATCCGGTCGGTCTTCGCCGCGTCCTGATGCGCGAGCACCGCCTTGCTGACGCCCGCCGTGTGCAGCAGCACGGGCTGTCCGATCTGCGAGTACAACCGCACCATGCCCGGCTGCTCGATCTTGTCGGCGTACACGATGCGGTCGCCTTCGAGCACGGCGAGGTGCACGGTGTGCGTGCAGTCCTCACCGAGCTCCTGCAGCACGGGGCGCGCGATGTTGCGCAGGTCGAACTGGTCGCTCGCGGCGCGTGCGAGGCCGCTCAGCCGGTAGCCGACCCCGTACCTGCCGTCGGCGTGGCGCCGCGTGAGCCCGGTCTCGGTGAGCGTCTGCAGCATCCGCAGGGCCGTCGATCGGTGCACGCCGAGCTTCGCCGCGATCTCCGATTGGGTGCGCGGCGCGAGGCTCACGTATTCGAGGATCTCTGCGGCGCGGTGAATGCTCTGGGACAAGGTGGTGCTCCGATCAGGCCGGGACGAAGTCGTGTGTGCTGCCGAGGGTGCGGGCTGCGAGCCCGTGCCCTCGGTTCAAGCACGCATCGACGGGCTCGCCGCCAAGCATGGCACCGAGATAGCCGGCGGTGAAGGCGTCTCCCGCCCCGACGGCCTCGACCACGTCGACGGGATGCGCGGGCACGAACTCGACGAGGGTTGTGCCGTTGACGACGGCGACCTCGGTCGCACCGACGCTGCCGTCCTTCACGACGAGCCTGCCTCGCAGCCCGAGGGCTGCGTGCAGGGTCTCAGGATGCCCTTCGCCCCAGAGCGTCTCTGCCTCATCGCGGCCGACGAACACGAGGTCGGCGATCGCCGCGAGCGCGGCGAGACGCGGTCCGGCGGCCTCGACGCTCCAGAGCCCCGGACGGTAGTTCACGTCGAACGACACGACTACCGCTCGGCGCCGCGCCTCGAGCATGACCGCTTCGAGCATCCCCGAGCAGCTCGCCGACAGCCCGGCGGTGATGCCGGTGACGTGCAGCGCCTCGACACCGTCCCAGTCGAGCTGGGCGAGCACGGTCGAGTCCATGCGCGATGCGGCCGAGCCTGCGCGGTAGTAGTAGACGGTTGTCGCGCCGTCCCCCGGGTCCTTGAAGTAGACCCCGGTGGGGGCACCGGCCACCAGCTGCACGCCGGCGACGTCGACGCCGCTGGCGCGCACTTCGTCGAGGAGGCGCCATCCGAGCGGGTCGTCGCCGAGCCAGCTCACCCAGCTCGACGGCACGCCGGAGTCGGCGAGGTACATGGCGACCGTCGACTCGGCGCCGCCCGCCTTGACGGCGAAGCTCACCGCTTCCCGGAGGGGGGCGACGGTGGTCGGTGTGACCATGGCCATCGTCTCCCCCAGGCACAGCACCCTGCCGGCTGCGGGGCGGTGCTGCGAGGCCGGGGCCTCACTTGAGAATGGGCTCTTCGGTGCGCTCACGCGACGACCGTCCTTTCAGCAGGGCGCGGATGCGCGGGGCGAGAACGGCGAGGATGCTCAGGATGATGAGGGTGAGCGCGATGGGGCTCGTGAAGACCGCGCCGTAGCCGTCGATGAGCAGCGCACGCCGCAGGTTGCCCTCGGCGAGGGGTCCGAGGATGAGCCCGAGCACGAGCGGTCCTGGCGGGAACCCGAAGCGGCGCATGGCGAGGCCGAGCAGCCCGAACGCGAACATGAGCACAACATCGAACACGGAGTTGGAGACCGCGAAGGTGCCGACCATGCAGAACGTGACGATGACCACCGAGAGGTAGCGCTTCGGCATCGCGAGCAGCTTGACGACGCCGCGCATGCGCACCAGCGCGAGGGCGAGCGCGAGGACGGTGGCGAGCAGCATGATCGCGGAGAGGCTGAAGACGAGGTCGGGGCGGTTCGCGAAGAGGCTCGGGCCGGGCTGCAGGCCCCACACGATCATGGAGCCGAGCATGACGGCCATGACCGAGTCGCCCGGCACCCCGAGGGAGAGCGTCGTGGTGACGGACCCGCCCATGGTGGCGGTGCTCGAGCTGTCTGCGGCCGCGACGCCCTCGAGGGCGCCCTTGCCGAACTTCTCGGGAGTCTTGGAGGCACGCCGCGCCTGGTCCCAGGCGATGACCCCGGCGATGTCGCCGCCGGCGGCCGGGATGACCCCGACGACCGCGCCGATGCCGGTGCCGATGGCGGTCGGCTTGCGCAGGAGCTTCCGCTCGGCCTTGGTGGGCCACCACTTCCCGAGCTGCGTGATGGGCTGGGGCTCCGGTCCCTTCTTCGACGAGACGACCTGGTTGAAGACCTCGGCGATGCCGAAGAGCCCGATGATCGCGGCGATGAACGGGATGCCGCTCGAGAGCTCCGGGATGCCGAACGTGAACCGCTGGTCGCCGGAGATGGGGTCGTTGCCGATCGTGCCGAGCCACAGCCCGAAGGCTCCGGCCGCGAGACCCTTCATGACCCGGTCGCCGGAGACGCCGATCATCATGGTGAGGCCGAAGACGACGAGCGCGAACATCTCGATCGGCCCGAAGCTGAGCGCGAAGCCGGAGATGGGCTGCGCGAGGAACAGCAGGATGAGGATGCCCGCGAACGACCCGACGGCCGAGACGAGCGCGGAGCTCGTCAGTGCGATGCCTGCCTTTCCCTGTTTCGCGAGCGGGTAGCCGTCGAAGGTCGTGGCGATGGAGGCTGGCGTGCCCGGGGTGTTGATGAGGATCGATGGCACGCGGTCGCCGAACTGCGCCGCGATGTAGATGGAGAGCAGCACCGCGAGGCCTTGGAGCGGCTCGAGGGTGAGGGTGAAGCCGGCTGCGAGCGCGACGGCCATGGTCGCCGTGATGCCGGGGATGGCGCCGACCAGCGTCCCGAGCAGCACGCCGATGACGAGGCAGAGGGCGATGGTGGGGTCGAGGAGCGCGCCGAGCCCTTCGGTGATGCCGTTCACAGCGGCACCCCTAGCAGGAGCCCGAAGACGCCGTAGAGCACGACCGTCACGATGACGGGGAAGAGGATGAGGTCGCGCCAGCCGCGACCACCGAGCACGTAGGTGAGGCCCGCCGCGAGGAGCAGCGTGACGACGACGAAGTGGACGTAGTACCAGGCGACGCCGTAGGCCGCGATCGCCGCGAGCATGAGGAGCATCCGCACGAGTCCGCGCTTGGTGGGGGCGTCCTCGCTCGGGGCGTCGGGCTTGCGGATGGCGACGCCCACGAGGAGCACGCCGAGCAGCGCGATGGCCGCCCCGAGCACGGTTGGCCACCAGCGTGGGCCGAACGGGTCGCCTCCGGTTGCGGGGACGACGGCGAAGGCCAGGGCGATGGATGCGCCGCCGACGGCGATCACACCGGCGGCGATCAGCAGTTCCCTGCGTCGGCTTGCGGGCCGCGAGTCGGGGGCGGCGTCGTCGACGCCGAGCGCCGCATCGAGGGGGTTCGCCTCGACTGGAGTGTTCATGACGGTCACGTCTCTACTCACCGAACAGCTCTGCGAAGCGCTCGTTCTCGGCCTTCACGAAGTCGGTCGCCTCGTCGCCGGGGATGAACACGGGGATGTTGCCGCCTGACTCGATGAGTTCGACGTACTCGGAGCTGCCTGCGGCGGTCTCGAGGGCAGCCTGCAGGGATTCCTTGACGGCCGGGTCGAGGCCGGTCGGTGCGCCGACGGCGGCCCAGCTACCGATGACGACGTCGTAGCCGGCCTCAGCGGCGGTGGGCACGTCCGGAAGCGCGGGTGCGCGTTCTTCGGTGAAGACGGCGAGCACGCGGAGGCGGCCATCTTCGTTCGCCGGGGCGGTCTCGCCGATTCCGGCGACGACGGCGTCCACCTGGCCGCCGACTGCTGCCGTCACCGCCGGTGCACCGCCGTCGAAGGGCACGCCCTGGAACTCGACGCCTGCGACGTTGCCGAGCTCGGTCGCGCCCGCCTCCCAGATCGATCCTGGGCCCGCGTTCGAGATGGTGACGCTCCCCGGGTTCGCTTCGGCCGCAGCCACGAGCTCCTCGAGGGTCTGGTAGGGGCTGTCTGCGGGCACGGCGATGGTTCCCGGCTGCTCGTTGACGATGCCGAGGAAGTCGTAGTTGGCCGGGTCGATGTCGTAGCCCTGGTGGCCGAGCATGCTCACCTCGACAGGGAAGACCATGATCGAGTACCCGTCCGGCGAGAGGCCGGCGACGTGTTGCATGCCGACCGAGCCTGCCCCGCCTGGGCGATTGTCGACGACGATCGACTGTCCGAGCTCGGTCTCGAGCTGGGTCGCGAGCGTGCGGGCTGTGAGGTCGGTCGCACCCCCGGCCTGTGTGGGCGTGTAGAACGTGATGGCCTGCGAGGGGAACTCCTCGCCTCCAGCGTCTCCTCCTGCCCGGTTTGCGCAGCCGGAGAGGGAGAGCACGGTGGCCGCCGCCGCGAGGAGCGCGAGCGGGGCCAGCTTCGACGTACGTCGCTTCATGGGGTTCCATCCACTTCGTTGGGAATGTGTTGCATATGTTGCAACGCGGTTGCAGTAACTGCACACATCGTATGAAACACCGCATGCCCGCGCAAGCCCCGCCGACGATCCAGGCCCGCAAAAATCGTCGGACGCAGCCACGAGCATCCGGCCACCCCCGGCACGGGAGCACCAGGGGCAGTCAGCAGAACGGCCCTCTCGCGTGAGCAGAGAGGACCGTTCGAAGGACAGCGGTGCGTGGATGCACTGGGCCGCGCCGCCGAGGCGCGGCGGGAGCAGGGGCGGCGCTACCGCGCGGTGACGGGGTTGGAGAGGGAGCCGATGCCCTCGATCGTGCAGGTCACGGTGTCGCCCTTCGCGAGGGGCCCGACACCCGCGGGCGTGCCCGTGAGGATGATGTCGCCTGGCAGCAGCGTGAACACGCTCGACGCGTATTCCACGAGCTTGGCGACCGACGTGATCATCTGCGAGAGGTCCCCCTGCTGGCGCAGCTCGCCGTTGACCTCGGCGGTGATGCGGCCGCTCGACGGGTCGAAGTCGGTTTCAATGATTGGCCCGAGCGGGCAGAACGAGTCGAAGCCCTTCGCGCGAGCCCACTGGCCGTCGCTCTTCTGCAGGTCGCGGGCCGTGACATCGTTGGCGATGGTGTATCCGAAGATGACCTGCCCGGCGTCGGAGGCCGGCACATTGCGGGCGACCTGGCCGATGACGACGGCGAGCTCCGCCTCATGATCGACACGCTCCGACTGGGGAGGCAGCACGATCGGGTGGCGCGGGCCGATGACCGAGGTGTTGGGCTTGAGGAACATCATGGGAACCTCGGCGGCCTCGTTGCCGAGTTCGCTGGCGTGCTCGGCGTAGTTGCGACCGAAGCCGATGACTTTCGAGCGCGGCAGCACTGGCGACTGCAGCTGCACCTGGTCGATCGGGATTCGCTCGTCGAGCGTCTCGTAGCCGAGGTAGAGGGGATCACCTGCAAGCTTGACGTAGACCTTCTCCTCCTCATCGAGGATGCCGAAGGTGAGCTGGCCCTGGTATTCGAAGCGCGCGATCTTCACCGGGCCAGCCTATCGCGAGGCCGGCTGAGTGCCCCATCCCCACTACTGGAGCGCCGGCGCCGGCTCGGCGTCTCCATCGGCGCCCGTCTTGATGGTTTCGCCCCGGAAGAAGCCTGGGCTACGGAAGTACTGCACGACCATCAGCACGACCCCCAGCAGCAGCACGCCCACCCCAAGCACGAACACGAGTCCGATGCCGTCCTGCGCAATGCCGTCGGCGTCGTAGCTCGTCGCGAAGATCGCCGACCCGGAGCCGAACGACGGCGACAGCGACGCCCTGGCCGTCTCGAAGAAGAAGTAGAGCAGGGCCAAGCCGCCGAGCAGCGGGAACAGGAAGCGGAAGAAGAAGTTGCGCGTGGTCGCGAACAGCGACCGGCGAAAGTACCAGACGCACGCGAGACCGGTGACGCCGTAGTAGAAGCAGACCATGAGCCCGAGTGCCGCGATGGTGTCCCAGAGCGCGTTCTCGGAGAGGAGCCGCAACACGATGTAGAACACGATGGCGGCCGCCGCCGACGCGATCGTCGCGACCGACGGCGACTTGAACCGGGGACTCACGCTCGCGTACGACTTCGGCAACGCCCCGTAGTGCCCCATCGCGAGCAGCGTGCGGGACGGCGACACCATCGTCGACTGCAGCGACGCCGCCGAGCTGAACATCACGGCGACCGTCATGAGCAGGGCGAACGGGCCCATGATCGGCTCAGCCAGCGAGGCGAGGATGCTCTCCTGGTTGTCCGGGTTGCCAGCACCGAGGCCCTCCTCGCCGATGCCGGCGTACGCGAGCACCGCCAGGGTCATGAGCACGTAGATGGCGACCATGACGAAGATCGTGAGCATGGAGGCACGGCCCGGCGTCTTCTCCGGATCCTTCGCCTCCTCGTTCATCGTGATCACCGTGTCCCAGCCCCAGAACAGGAAGATCGACAACGACACCCCCGCCGAGATCGCAGCGAGCGAGCCAACCTCGAGCGGATTGAACCACGACAGCTCGATGGGCGTCGCGTCGAAGGCGGTGCCGTTGGCGACGTGCACGAACGCGGCGATGATGAACCAGACGATCGCGATGAGCTGCACCACCACGAGCACGTACTGCACCTTCTTCGTCGACTCGACGCCCCGGTACGAGATCCAGGCCGCGAGGGCCGTGAAGATCACGGTCATCGGGATGTTGATCCACAGCACGCGTGTGAGGTCGGCGAGCTCCGGGTTCCGGAAGATCTGCGCGAGCATGATGAAGAAGAAGTCCACGGCGACGGCCGCCAGGTTCGAGAGCACCAGCACGGTGGCCGCGATGAGTCCCCAACCGCCCATCCACCCGATCCACGGCCCGAACGCGCGCGACGCCCAGGTGAACGAGGTGCCCGAGTCGGGCATGGCGTTGTTGAGCTCTCGATAGCCGAACACGACCAGCAGCATGGGGATGAAGCCGACCATCATGATCGCCGGCGTGTAGACGCCGACTTCCGCGATGGTGGGCCCGAGCCCCGAGGTGACCGCGTATGCGGGCGCGATGCAGGAGACGCCGATGACCGCCGCGCCGAGCACGCCGACCTTGCCAGCTGAGAGCCCCTTCGCGCTCAACCCTCCGCCATGCAGCTCTTCGTTGAGCTTCGCGGCAGCTGAGGTTTCCGATGTTGTCATTTGGTGATGATGACGCATCGCCTCCGACCCGTCAATGCTCCGAAACGGCCCGGAAATGTGACGTGAATCGACAGAACGGCGGAGGGGCGCGACGGCGCTCCGGTTTGCATTCGAGCGGACCGCGAGAGACATTGGCAGCTGCCAACGCGTGTCCCCCGCTCGATCGATGGTGGGCAGCGACCTCCGACGAGAGGGACCATGAAGAGGCCCACAGACCCGCATCCCGTCATCGAGACGCTCCTGAACGGCGGCGACGACGTCGAACCCCAGCGCCGACCTCGCCGCGCGGCGCACTCCCCCGCTGCCGCGCGACGCCGCCAGGCGCGCAGCGGAACCCGTCACGCCGCCGGCCGTCGCCGAACGAGCGCGAAGTACGTCAGGCGGCGCCTCATGGTCGCCGCCGCGGCCGCAGTCTGCGTGACCATGATCGCCGGCATCAGCTTCGTCTCGGCGACCTACTTCCAGGTCGTCGGCAACCTCGCCGACAACGCCGTCGGTCGTGCGGACGGCACGGGCACCGAGATCTCGGGATGGGATGGCGCCGTTAACATCCTCATCATGGGGTCTGACTCCAGAGACGGACAGACGAGCGCCGACTACGGGGAGGCCGGAGGCGCGAGGTCCGACGTCATGATGCTGCTGCACGTGTCCGCCGACCGCGAGGACGCGACGCTGATCAGCATCCCTCGCGACACGATGCTGCCGACCCCGGAATGCACAACTCCGGACGGCGCGGTCGTGCCCGCGCAGGAGGCGGTGCAGATCAACGGGGTTCTCGAGAACGGCCCGTTCTGCTCGCTCGACACCGTGCGGGCCTTCACGGGCCTGCCCATCGACCATTTCATCGTCGTCGGCTTCGACGGCGTCATCGGCATCACCGAGGCGATCGGCGGCGTCGACGTGTGTGTCGAAAACGACATCTCGGACGACTACTCGGGCCTCTACATGACAGCAGGCACGCACAGCCTGCAGGGCGAGGCCGCACTCGCGTTCCTCCGCACCCGCCACGGCTTCGCCGACGGCAGCGACCTCGGGCGCATCCAGGCACAGCAGGCGTTCCTCGCCTCCCTCGCCCGCAAGGTGACGAGCGCCGGCACGCTCACCAACCCGGGCGCCCTCTACGGACTCGCGGACGCCGCCTCGAAAGCGATGACCGTCGACGAGGCGCTGGCGCAGCCGAGCAGCCTCGTGGCTCTCGCGCAGACGCTCTCGAACGTCGACCTCGATCGCATCGTCATGCTGCAGCTGCCCGTCGCGCCCTACTGGGCCGACCCGAACCGGGTCGAGCCGATCATCGAGGAGACCGACGCGATCTTCGCGACGCTCCGCGCCGACCTCCCGCTCTCGTTCCAGGACGAGGGGGCAGCGGATGCGCCCGCGCCGCAGTCGCCGGACGACGCGCAGCAGCCCGAGGAGGTCGCGGACGCGCCGAGCGAGCCGCTGACCCTCTCCGACGACATCGTCGGCCGGACCGCAGAGGACACCACCTGCGCGCGCTGACCGTGCCCGCCGGCTACGGTCAGCACGCGCAGATGGGTCCGGACGGCTAGTCCTTCAGCACCTCGACGGCTCGAGTGTCGCGGTCGTTGCCGACCTGGATCGTCTCTCCGCGGAAGAACGCGGGGTTCTTGATCGACTGCACGACCATGATGACCACACCGAGCAGCAGCACGCCGATGCCGAGCACGAACACGAGGCCGATGCCATCCTGCGCGATGCCGTCGGCGTCGTAGCTCGTCGCGAAGAGCGCAGACCCCGACCCGAAGGTCGGCGAGAGCGACGCCACCGCGGTCTCGTAGAAGAAGTACAGCAGCACGATGCCACCGAGCAGCGGGAACAGGAAACGGAAGAAGAAGTTCCGCGCCGTGTCGAAGAGACTGTGTCGGAAGTACCAGACGCAGGCGAGGCCCGTAACGCCGTAGTAGAAGCAGATCATGAGGCCGAGGGCCGCGATCGTGTCCCACAGTGCGTTCTCCGAGAGGAGGCGCATCACGACGTAGAAGGCGACGGCGGCGATCGCCGAAGCGAGCGTCGCGACCGACGGCGACTTGAAGCGCGGGCTGACGGCCGCGAACCGCTTCGGCAGCGCCCCGTAGTGGCCCATCGCAAGCAGCGTGCGCGACGGCGACACCATCGTCGACTGCAGCGAGGCCGCCGACGACGAGAGGATCGCAATCGACATGAGCAGCGCGAACGGTCCCATGACCGGACCTGCCAGGGCGGCGAAGATGCTCTCCTGGTTCTCCGGGTTGCCGGCGCCGAGCCCCTCCGTGCCGATGCCCGCGAAGACGAGCACCGCAAGCGTCGTGAGCAGGTAGATGACCATGATGACGATGATGGTGAGCATCGCGGCGCGACCCGGCGTCTTCTTCGGGTCCTTCGCTTCCTCGTTCATCGTGATCACCGTGTCCCAGCCCCAGAAGAGGAAGATCGACAGCGAGACGCCGGCGGCGACGACCGCCATGTCGCCGAGCTCGAACGGGTTGAACCAGGAGAGCTCGACCGGCGTCGGGTCGAAGGCCGTGTTGTTGCTCAGGTGCATGAACGCGGCGACGATGAACCAGGCGAGCGCGATGAGCTGGAACGCGACGAGCCCGACCTGAATCTTCTCGGTCGCCTCGACACCGCGGTACGAGATCCACGCGGCGAGCGCCGTAAAGAGGATGGTGACCGGGATGTTGATCCAGAGCACGGTCGTGAGGTCGGCGAGCTCCGGATTCTGGAAAATCTGCGCCAGCAGGATGAACAAGAAGTCGACGGCGACGGCCGCCAGGTTGGAAAGCACCAGCACGGTGGCCGCGATGAGCCCCCATCCGCCCATCCACCCGATCCACGGCCCAAACGCGCGCGACGCCCACGTGAAGGTCGTGCCGGAGTCGGGCATCGCCGAGTTGAGCTCGCGGTAGCCGAAGACCACGAGCACCATCGGGATGAAGCCGATGAAGAGGATCGCGGGTGTCTGCAGGCCAACCTGCGAGATGGTCGGGCCGAGCCCCGAGGTCAGCGTGTACGCCGGAGCGATGCACGAGACGCCGATGACGGTGGCGCCGATGACGCCGACCTTGCCTGCGGACAGGCCCTTCGAGCTGAGCCCACCGCGCTCCGTGTCGTTCGATGTCTGGGTCATTGCCCTGTTCCTGACTCTGCGGGCTGCGCGGCGCGCGGCACGACGATGATCGGCACGGTCAGCACGCGAAGCAGGCGCTGCGCGCGGGCGCCGAGGAAGATGCGACCGCCCTGGGCGAGTCGGCTCGAGCCGACGAATGCGACATCCCCCGACTTCCAGTCGGCGCGCTCGAGGGCGGCTTCGAGGCTCTCGCCCTCGACCGTCTCGACGGTGGCCTTGCCTGACTCGAGGAGCGCCTCGGCGCGACCGGCGAGCACCGCGCCGCCGAACTCACGCACGAACTCGTCGACCTCCTGCACCTGGCTCGGCGGCACCCGGTCGAGCTGCACGAGCGAAAGCAAGCGAAGCTGCACATCCCGCTGCAGCGCGCTCTCCACCGAGGTGCCGATGAGCGCTGCGGCCCCCGAGCGCGTCCCGAAGAGCGTGGTGATGCGGGTGACGGGGCCCTCCTCGGCGAACCCGGCCGGCGCGAGCGCGACGGGCAGCGGGGAGGCGTGGAGCAGCGTGGATGCGACGGTGCCGACCGTGAACTGCCGCAGCAGCGCCGTCGTGGCGGCCCCGATGGCAATGGCGGCCGCGCCGAACTCCGCGGCCACATCCATCAGCCCCTGCGCTTCGCCGGAGGCGCTGCGCACGACGCCCCGCGCGACGATGCCCTCCGGCACCTGCGCGAGGGCCTCATCCATCCAGGTTTCGATCTGCTTGCCGATGATGCTGTCCGCGTCATCGAGGGGAAGCGGATGCGTGCCGCTGTACGGCGACGTCTCAGGGGTGATCATCGCGATGATGAGCTCCGTGTCCGTGCCCTTGGCGAGGAAGGACGCGAGTGCCAGGGCGTCATGGCCCCGATCGCTCGCGATGTAGCCCACTACAAAACGCTGCGTCATGCTGGTTCTCCGATCTCAGATGCCGAGGGCGCTCAGGACTCGAGGATGCGCTTGGCCGTAGCCTCGCCCATCCGCACAGCGCCGTCAACGTGCTGGTATCCCTCGGCAGCGAGGTCGGAGCTCGACCAGAAGATCGGCCCCACCGGGTCGTGCTGAATGGCTCCCCAGCGGTGCAGGCCACCGAGGTCGTAGCTCGTGGCGTAGGCGCCTCGCGTCCACTCCTCCGCGCCGAAATCGGAGAGGTAGAACACCTCGGGCTCCAGGGCCTTCGGCCCGAGGAACTCAGCGATGGCGGCCAGGATGGCTGCCTTGCGCTCGTCTTCGCCGAGCGCCCACATCGCTTCCGCGGCCTCGTCGGTGATGAAGCCGACGAGCGTGCCGCGCTCATCCTCGTGGTTGGTGTTGTCGTAGACCTCCTGCACGAGGTGCCCCGCACCGAAGGACGTGCCGCTCAGGCCCTCCTCGCGCCAGAACGGGGTCGCGTAGGTAGCGTGCACCTTGATCACGAGGCCCATGGAGATGTGCTGATGCACGATCATCTGCGTGCGCGGGAGCGCGGGCACGAACGAGACGCGCGAGTAGAGGTTCGGGGGCACGGCCATGATGGCGTGCCGCGCCGTGACCGTGATGTGGTCGGCGACCGCGGTGACGGATGCGGCCTGGCCAGCGCCGTTGTCCTCCCAGTGCAGGAAGCGCACGGGGTTGTTCAGGAAGACGACGTCGTCGCCGAGCTCCGCGGCCATCTGCTGGCTCACCGACTGCATCCCGCCCACCACGCGCTTGTCGAGGATGAAGCTCTCGTCGACGAGGTTCGAGAAGGAGCCGGCGGATGCGGCCATGAGGACCGCCTGCAGGGCCGAGAATGCGAAAGCCGGCTTCGTGAGCATGCCGCCGGCAACGAACAGGCCGATGTTGTTGCAGGCCTCCTCGTCGCTCGACTGCTGGCGGAGCCAGTGGTGGAAGGAGATGGTGTCCAGCTCACGCGCCTTAGCGTGTGCCCACGGCTCGGTCGGGCCGATCTCGGCGGCGAGGCCGTCGAGGATCTCGATCATGCGGTCCATCTCGGCGGCGGTGTGCTCGCTGACAGGGAAGGTGTCGCCCTCGTAGACGGTGCGCTCGCCCTTGGGGCTGATGTAGACCGACTTGCCCTCGCGGTAGCGCGAGAAGGTGTCTTTGCCGAGCTCCTCGAGCAGCGCGAGGAGCGCCGTCTGGTCGGGCGAGACCCACTGGCCGCCGATCTCGAAGAACTGGCCGTCGATGACGTTGCTCCAGGTGCGGCCGCCGACGCGGTCTCGCGCCTCGAGCACGGCGACCGTCTTGCCTGCCTGCGTGAGGCGGCGGGCTGCTGTGAGGCCGGACGGTCCCGCTCCGATGATGACGACGTCGCGTTCGATGGTCTGCATTTCCGCTCTTTCCGTTGTGACAGCCCCAAGCGCCCTGGCTTCGCCGTCGAAGTGAGTCAGGATGGCGTTCACAAGTGATCGCAGCATCCAAATAAACAGGATTCATTTACGTTAGTCGACACCGGCCCCTCGAACAAGCAGCAAATGCGAGGGGATATGGTCGGTGACCAGGAGGGCCTGTGAGCAACACCGAACACGTGGAGTCTGACGGACAGCGGCGGGCTGGGCGACCCCGCACGCGCATCCTCACCCAGAAGCGCATCACCGACGCCGCCATGCGCGTCGCCACCCACGAGGGCTACGACTCCCTCACCATGGCAAAGCTCGCCAAGGCGCTCGACGTGACCCCCGCGGCGCTCTACAACCACGCCCACTCCAAGCGCCAAATCCTCCGCTGGATCGAGGACCGGCTCATGGCCGCCGTCGACGCCTCAGCATTCGAGACCGAACCGTGGGACACCGCTCTCGCGGCGTGGGCCCGCAGCTACCGCCTCGTCATGAAAGAACACGACTCGCTCGTCGAAGCCATCGCGAAGATGCCGGTCGCCGGCGCGATCGAGACCCTGGCCATGTACGAGAGCGTCGCCGCCGGACTCCGAAGCGCGGGCTGGCCCGCCTCCAGCATCATGCCGGCCGTCGTCGCGATCGAGTCGTTCATCTACGGCTCCGCCTACGACCTCAACGCCCCGCTCGACCTCTTCGAGCTCGGCGAGCACGCCGCCACGGCCCCCACCCTCGCAGCATCGGTCGCCGCGCACCCGGCAGAGGAACTCCGCGAACTCGCCTTCGAACGTGGCCTCGAGGCGCTCATCCACGGACTCGGGCTCGCCGCGGGCGTGCAGCCCACCGGCCCCTAACCCGCGCCGCCCAGCACCGCCCATCCGCCCATCCGCCCACCGGCGAGACGGGCAGGGCGAGCCCGCGCACTATCCTTGCTCTCCGGAGGCGCGCCATCCGCCCCCAGCTCCGCACGCCCAGCTGAGAAGGAACCCCATGACCTCCCCCGCCACCGCACGAACCCGCCGCGACTGGGTCGTGCTCATCTCGATCGGCCTCGCGGCCGGCTTCCTCTCCGGGTTCCTCGGCGTCGGCGGCGGCACCATCATCGTGCCAGCGCTCACCGCGCTCCTCGCCTTCGACCAGCGCCTCGCGGCGGGCACCTCGCTCGCCGCGATCATCCCGCCGGCCATCGTGGGCGTCATCGGCTACGTCCTCACCGGATCAGTCAACTGGATCGCCGGGCTCATCCTCATCGCCGGAGCCATCGTCGGCGCCTGGATCGGTTCCTGGCTGCTCAGCAAGCTCCCGCTCCTCGTACTGCGGTGGATGTTCATCGTCTTCCTGCTGGGCGTCGCCGTCTCGCTGTTCCTCGCCGTGCCGAGCCGCGACGCCGAGGTCGACATCACCGCGCTCACCTCGCTCATGCTCGTCGCACTCGGCCTCATCACCGGCATCATCTCCGGCCTCATCGGCGTCGGCGGCGGCGTCATCCTCGTCCCCGCCCTCATGCTCCTCTTCGGCTCCAGCGACCTCGAAGCCAAGGGCACGAGCCTCCTCGTCATGATCCCCACGACCATCACGGGCACGTTCGGCAACGCCAAGCGCGGCAACGTCGACCTCAAGGCCGCCGCCGCCATCGGCCTCACCGCCGCCCTCACAAGCCTCGTCGGCGTCTGGTGCGCCGTCCTCGTCGACCCGTGGCTCGGCAGCATCCTCTTCGGCGCCTACCTGCTCTTCATCGCAGGCCAGAACGCGTTCAAGACCATCAAAGCCCAACGCGCGGCGAAGCAGGCCCCGGCCGCCTGACCGCGTCGGCGCGCGCATCCCCTGCCCCCGCCCGCGCGCCCCGCACGCACCCCGCCCGCCCGCACTCCCCGCGCACTCCCTGCGCGCATCCCTGCCCCCGCCCGGTGCATCCATACGGAGAATGCAGGTTCGTTTCGCAACGAACCTGCATTCTTCGCATGTTTGCGCCTGTGAACACAGGCGCGGACGCAGACGCAGACGCAGACGACGCAGCGCGTGCAGCTCTCAACCTGCGCGCAGAGACACCTCGACGCCCCGGCGGCGCGGGATGTGCCGGGGCGTCGAGATTCTGGTGCCGGGCTACTAACCCCGGCGGCCTGGTGCGCGCCCGAATCGGGGCGCGAGCGTCCTACGCCTGCGCGCGGATCGCTGCCTCGAGCACGTCGAGACCGTCGTTCAGCAGCTCGTCCGTGATGGTGAGCGGCGGGAGGAGACGGACGACGTTGCCGTACGTGCCGCACGAGAGCAGCACGACGCCCTGGTGGAGGGCATCCGCCACGATCGCCTTGACGGCCGCCGCGTTCGGCTTCTTCGTGGTCGTGGCCGTGCCGGCTTCGACGAACTCGAACGCCAGCATGGCGCCGCGTCCGCGCACCTCGCCGATGATCGTGTTTTCGCCGAGCTCGGCGCTGAGCGCCTCGAAGCGCGTCTTCACGATGGTCTCGATCTCACGGGCACGGGCAGACAGCTGCTCGTCCTCCATGACACCGATCGTGGCGAGGGCGGCGGCCGTTGCGACCGGGTTGCCCGTGTAGGTGCCGCCGAGTCCGCCGACGTGCACGCTGTCCATGATCTCAGCGCGGCCGACGACGGCCGAGAGGGGCATGCCACCCGCGACGCCCTTGGCGATCGTGACGAGGTCTGGCACGATCTGCTCGTGCTCCGACGCGAACCAGGCGCCCGTGCGGCACATGCCGGCCTGCACCTCGTCGGCGATGAAGACGACGTCGTTGGCCTTCGCCCACTCGACGAGCGCGGGGAGGAAGCCCTCGGCCGGGACGATGAAGCCGCCCTCACCCTGGATCGGCTCGATGATGATCGCAGCCACGTTGTTGCCGCCGACCTGCTTCTCGATGACGTCGATCGTGCGCGCTGCCGCCTCTGCGCCGGTCAGGCCGTCGCGGTACGGGTAGCTCATGGGCGCGCGGTACACCTCGGGCGCGAAGGGGCCGAAGCCGTCCTTGTATGGGATGTTCTTCGCCGTGAGGGCCATCGTGAGGTTCGTGCGGCCGTGGAACGAGTGGTCGAACGCGATGACGGCGTTGCGGCCGGTCGAGTGGCGGGCGATCTTGACCGCGTTCTCGACGGCCTCGGCGCCGGAGTTGAGCAGCACCGCCTTCTTGGCGTGGTCGCCCGGCGTGATCTCGATGAGCTTCTCTGCGACGGCGACGTACCCCTCGTAGGGGGTGATGCCGAACGCGGTGTGCGTGAAGTGCGATGCGGCTTCCTGCACGGCCGCGACGACGCGGGGGTGGGATGCGCCGACGTTGGTGACGGCGATGCCGGCACCGAAGTCGACGAGCTGGTTGCCGTCGACGTCGCGGATGATGGCGCCGTCGACGTCAGCCGCGTACACGGGGACTGCGGGAACGAGCGATGCGGAGACGCTCGCCTCGCGACGCGCGGTCAGGGCCTGCGACTTGGGGCCTGGAATGGCGCCTTCGAGCTTGCGCTCCTGGGCAATGCGGAACTCCGTCACGGTGCTTCCTTCCTCGGGGTTCGACCTCTTGGTATGCCCTGAAGGCTACGCGGTTCTCCGCGACGAGACGAATGGGCACGCGCACGATGTCCCAGGAGGCTTCTGTGCATTCGTCTAGGTGGTGCGTACAATCGGTGCATGCTCGCCACGGTCGACACGCTGCTCGCGAACCCTTCGCTGGGCCTCACCCTGCTCACCGGCCAGCCGCAGGCGTTGCGGGCCGGCATCGAATGGGTGGCGACCACCGAGCTCCTGAACCCGCAGCCCTTCCTCACCGGCGGCCAGCTGGTGCTCACAACCGGGATGCGGCTGCGCGGCACGCGTGCGTACCGCTCGTTCGTCGACTCCCTGGTCGCGGCCGACACCGTCGCGCTCGGCGTGGGCACGGGCTTCACCCACGACAGCGTGCCCGCCGCCCTCGTCACTGCCGCCGAGCAGGCAGGTCTGCCCCTCTTCGAGGTTGCCTACGAGACCCCATTCGCCGCCCTCACGAAGGTCGTCACCCAGGCGAGCACCGATGCGCAGCACTCGCGCCTCGAGAGCGAGCACCGCCAGCAGCAGCAGCTCGTCACCGCACTCCTCTCCGACGGCGGCATCACCGGACTCGCGCTGCGCCTCGCCAAGCTCACGAACTCGCGCGTCGCCGTCACCCGCCTCGGGGAGCTCCTCGCCGGCAGCCTTGCCGTGCACGACGAATCGGTGACCGGATGGGATGCGCTGCCCATCTCTACAGGCCAGTCCGCCGGCGCGACCCTGCACATCACGACCCCGCGCGTGAACGAGGGACTCGTCAACTACGCGCGATCGCTGCTCAGCCTGCAGCTCATCCAGGACACTCGCCGCGTGCGCGCCGCCCGCGACGCCTCCGGCCACGTGCTGCACGACCTCATCCGCGGCACCTACACGGTCGAAGATGCCGAGCGCCGCCTCACCGCGCTCGGCGTCGCCACGGGGCAGGCCGCTCGCGTCCTCGTGGCCGAGACAGACGAGCGCCGCACGGCAGAACTCACCGCCCTCCCCCTGCCCGCCGAGCTGCAGTCGTCGGTCTCCGCCGTCTTCGACGGCCGTCTGCTGATCATCACGCCGGAGCGCACGCGCATGCCCGCCGCGGCCGAGGCCTTCATCGGGCTCGCGCGCTCGGCGGGGATCGCCGCCCGCGTCGGCATCGGCGACCTCTACCCCGCCTCCCTCGCATTGCGCTGGAGCTACTTCGAGGCCAGGGATGCGCTGCGCAACGCTCCGCAGGACGTCGACGTCGCCACGTCAGCACGGCTCTCGATCTCGTCGCTGCTCCTCGCCAGCCGCGACGTGCCCGTGCTCGAGCTCGCCGCCGAGGTGCTCGGCCCCCTCGAAGCGCACGACGACGAGCACGGCTCGACGCTGCTCGCGACCCTCGACGCCTACTTCGCGCACTCCGGGCAGATCGCGCAGGTCGCCGACGAGCTCGGCACCCACCGCAACACGGTCCGCTACCGCCTCGACCAGATCGCAGCCATCTCTGGGCTCGACCCACGCATCATGGCCGACGGAGTCCAGCTCTGGCTGGCCGGAGCGGCCAGGCGCCTGCGCGCGGGCGGCGCGTGAGACGACGCGCGCATCCGCGCCCTCCCGTTCTGGAAGACTGACGGCATGGCGAACACGTACACCCTCCCCAACGGCGTCGAGATCGGCGACGACGGAGCCGTCGACGTCACCGTCGACGTCATCGACGTTGAGGACCTCGCTTTCGCCCACGTCTGCCGCTCGCTCCGCCAGCAGCTGGAACCCGGCCGCGGCCTCATCGTCACGATGCCGGCCGGCGACGACGTGCTCGGCTACGTGTACCGCGAGGAAGCGCGCGAAGCCGGGGAGCGCGACGAACTCGACGACACCGACTCACTGTTCATCGACATCCACGCGCTCACCTTCGAATTCGACGCGCCGCGAGACGCGGGCACGAGCGAAGAGGTCGTGCGCGCACTCCTCGCCCGCGCTCGCCCGGAGACGCTGCTCAAGGTCGAAGGTGTCGAGCTGCTCGAACTGCGGGACGGGCCGATGTCGCTCATCACCTGCCGGCCTCCGCGCGCGTGGAGCTTCCAGCAGCTTGTCCTTGAGGTGCAGTTGCTGCGCGGCGCCTACATGGCACTGCTCTACCAGGGCTAGCTGTATTGACCCGTGAGGTTGTGAACACGGTCTGAGGGGCGTTGGCCGCCGATCCCGGTGTGGGGTCTGTGG
>NZ_JBNAFM010000031.1:0-20605 GCF_049707175.1 Pseudoclavibacter helvolus
GGGGGGGGGGGGCGGGGGGGGGGGGGGGGGGGGGGGGGGGGGGGGGCGCCGCGGGCGCCGCCCCCCCCCCCCCCCCGGCCCCCCCCGCGCCCCCCCCCGCCCCCCCCCCCCCCCCCCCCCCCCCCCCCCACAACTGTTTGGGGCTGCGCTCGTCGCTCGACTGTCCGTCGCGCTGGTTTGGTTTCCGTCGGTGAGTTTGATGGGTTTCGGCGACTGGTGATGGGCAAATTCCCATCACCGGTTGGCGAAACCCATCACGCGGGTCCGGCGGAACCCATCACCGGTTGGAGGAACCCATCAGAGTCGAACGTGCGCGGCGCCCAGTGGCGCCCGCGCGTCGAGCAGCGCGCTCACGACGGTGACGACGCCCTGCTCCTGGTTGGACGGCGCGAGGTACCTGGCGATCTCCTTGACTTCTGGATGCGCGCCCGCCATCGCGTAGGAACGCTCGGCCTCGGCGAACATCTCGACGTCGTTGAAGAAGTCGCCGAAGACCGCGGTCTGGGCAGCGGTGACGCCGAGACGCTCCTGCAGCTGGCGCACGGCGAGGCCCTTGTTGGCTTCGGGCGGCATGATGTCCATCCAGTGGTGGCCGGAGACGACGACCCGGTGGGACTCGCGCAGCTCGTCGACCTCAGCCGCGGCCCCGGTTTCGACCTCGGCGAAGTCGTAGACGGCGATCTTCACGTACTCGTCGTCGGTGTCGAGCATGTCGTCGACGACCGTGAGCGCCTCGTAGTAGTTGCGGGCCTCGGCGATGAAGACGTCATCGCCGCGCTCGATGTATGCCGACTTCTTGCCGCACAGCACGACGCCAAGGTCGTGGCCGGCATCGATGAGGCCACGCAGCAGCGCGATGGCCTTCCGAATGAACGCGTCATCGAGCGTCAGCGAGCTGACTTCCTTGCCGTCGCGCACCACGAAGGTCCCGTTCTCGGCGATGAACGACATGCCCGCAGAGTCGCGCTCGAAGAGCTTCGCGAGGGTCGCGTACTGGCGCCCGCTCGCCGGGGTGAACTCGACGCCGGCCTCGCGCATCCGCTGCAGCAACGGCCAGAACTCGTCGGGCACGGTGTGGTCGTCGAGCAGCAGCGTGCCGTCCATGTCGGCGACGACGAGGCGGACGTCGTTGCCGTCCAGCGAGGTCTCGTAGTGGCGGTCGGCGGTTTCGAGCGCGGTGTCTGCCATGCCGTCCAGCCTACGAGAGCTTGCGGAGCGCGGATCCCTTGTGTGCGGCCTTGGCCCCAGTCTTCTCCGACTCGATGATGTAGGCAGGCTCGTCGTCTGAGGCGGTGAACTTCTGCCCGTCGAACTGGAAGTCCTTCGTCTTCTTCTCGACGATCTCGCCCTGCGTGCGGCCCTGCGAGGTGTTCCAGCTCACCCGGTCGCCCTTACTGAGGTCTGTGCTCACGGTGTCTCTCCGTCGTCGGTGGTGTTCTGCGAGTTGGGTTCCGGGTTCGTCCTGGGCCTCCTGTAGGCGATGATCGCGAAGACCAAGCCGAGGATGAACCAGACGATCCAGACGCTGCCGTCGTTCCCGAAGTCCATGAGCGCGACGACGAAGAAGGCGATTGCAACCCACATGTAGGTGTTCAGCAGCAGCTTCTCCATGTGCGAAGCATGCCGGGTTGGGCTGGGCGGTGAGTGGATGTGCCGCGGCGTGGCTGGCCGAGATTCTCCTCAGCGGCCGAGCGTCTGCAGTGGCTCGCCGGTGAGCCGGAACGTGTCCCATTCGTCCATCGCGTACGCGCCGAGGCTCTCGTAGAAGCCGATCGACGGCTTGTTCCACTTGAGCACCGACCACTCGAGGCGCCGGTAGCCTCTCGCGACGCATTCCTGGGCGAGCGACCTGAGCAGGGCGGTACCGACGCCGCCGCCGCGCGCATCCTCTCGCACGTACAGGTCTTCCAGCCAGATGCCGTGCTCGCCCTCCCACGTCGAGTAGCTGAGGAACCACAGCGCCATGCCCTCGAGGCGCGGGGCGCCGCCGGCGACGACGGCACCGCCAGCAGAGCCGCGCGGCGCCTCAGCGACGGTCGCGAACACGGCCGGGTTTTCGCCGAAGAAGTTCCGGTGCAGCTGCTCCTCGGTGGTCTTCACCGCGCCCGGCTCGCGCTCGTAGACGGCGAGGCCGTGGATGAGGTCGAGGATCTGCGGGACGTCGGCGGGGGAGGCGGGGCGGATGATCGGGGCGTTCACGGCACGACGCTAACAGCCCGCTGACCGGATTCGTGGGCTCCCGGAATCGTGTGGTAGCTTCCCGGCAGGACATGTAACTGGTCAAGCAGGCAGGATCCGAACGCTTCACATACGTGACGGCGATCGGGTCCTTTTTTTGTGCCGTTTTTCCGGGCAGGCGTCTACGCACTTCCCCACCCCCGGATCCAAAGGAGGACCCACCATGACTCGACAGGATGACGCGCAAGCGATCCTCGCCGGCGTCGGCGGCACCGAGAACATCAGCGGTCTCACGCATTGCAGCACGAGACTCCGCTTCACGCTCGCCGACGACAGCCGCGCCGACCTCGCCGCGCTGAAGGAGCTCCCGGGCGTCCTCGGCGCGGTGCGCAGCGGCGCGCAGACGCAGGTCGTGATCGGCAGCGATGTCGTGCCGATCTTCAACGCCATCGAGCGCGAGCGTCGCGGCGCTTCGGGGGTGGATGCGCAGGGGGCGGATGCGCAGGGCGCGGGCCAGACGAAGCGCCCGTTCTCGTGGAAGCGCGCCGGCGGCGTGCTCATGGACTTCATCGTGAGCGTCTTCTCGCCGCTCGTGCCGGCCATCGCCGGCGCGGGCATCCTGAAGTCGCTGCTTGTCGGAGCGGGCGCGCTGGGCTGGCTGTCGGTCGAGTCGGAGTCGTACCTGCTCCTCTCTGCGATCCCGGACGCGGTCTTCGCGTTCCTGCCGCTGCTGGTCGCCTACACGACCGCCAAGAAGCTGAACGTCAACCGTCCGCTTGCGCTCGGCGTCGTCGCGATCCTGCTGTTCGCCAACTTCACGACCCTCATCAACCAGGATGGCGGCGTCTCCCTCTTCGGCATCCCCGTCCAGGCGGTCAACTACAACTCGCAGGTGTTCCCGTCGATCCTCGCGGTGCTGCTGCTCTGGCCGCTTGAGCGGTTCTTCAACCGAGTCTCGCCTGGCCCCATCCGCGTCTTCTTCGTGCCGTTCATGTGCTACCTGATCGTGGCACCGATGCTGATCCTGGTCCTCGGCCCCGTCGGCTTCTGGCTCGGCTCGATCCTCACGGGCGCCATGATCGGCCTCTACAACACGCTCGGCTGGATCGCGGTCGCCATCCTCGCCGCGCTTCTCCCGCTCGTGATCTCCGTCGGCATGCACAAGGCGTTCATCCCGCCGACGATCGCGACCATGGCGCAGACCGGTAAGGACACGTTCTACCTTGTCGCATCCCTTGGCCACAACATGGCTGAGGCCGGCGCGATGTTCGCCGTCGCGCTGCGCACGAAAAGCACGCGCCTCCGCGCCACGGCGGTCTCGGCGGGTATCTCGGCGCTCTTCGGCATCACCGAGCCCGCGATCTACGGTGTCACGCTGCAGAACCGCAAGGTGCTCGTCGCCGTCATGTCTGGAGCGTTCGCGAGCGGCGCCTACCTGGGGCTGACCGTGGTCTCAGCGTTCGCCCTCGTCGGACCGGGCCTCGCGAGCTTCACCATGTTCGTCGACGCGGTGCACCCCATGAACATCGTCCACGCGGCCATCGGCGCCCTCATCGGCATCGCGGTGGCGTTCCTCATCTCGGCGATCACGTGGAAGGACTCGACCTCGCCGTCGCTGCGTGACGAGCCCGCGGACGCCGTAATCGCAGCGGATGCAGCGGATGCGTCGCGGCCGGCTCAGGGAACCCGCTCGGCCTCCGAGCCTGGCGCGTCGACCGTGATCGCTCCGATGACGGGCACGATCGTTCCACTGGCAGACGTCTCAGATCCCGTGTTCTCGGGCGGTGTGCTCGGCCACGGGGTCGCGATCGAGCCCGCATCCGGTGCGGTGCGCGCACCCATCGCAGGAACCGTCACGTCGCTCATGGACTCCCACCACGCCATCGGCGTCACGTCCGACGACGGCGTCGAGGTGCTCGTGCACGTCGGCCTCGACACGGTGAAGCTCGACGGCGCCCCGTTCATCGTCCACGTCGCCCAGGGCGACCGTGTCGAGCAGGGGCAGCTGGTACTCGAAGCCGACCTCGAGGCGATTCGGGCAGCAGGCTGCGACACGACGACCCCCGTCGTCGTCGTGAACTCGGCGCAGTTCCCCGTCACCGTTCTCGCCTCGGGCTCCACCACGATCGGCGACCCGCTCGCGAGCATCGCCGCCACGAAGACCAACGAAGAGAAGGAGCTTGCCAATGGCACTGCCTGATGGATTCCTCTGGGGCGGCGCGCTCGCCGCCAACCAGGTCGAAGGCGCATGGAAGGACGGCGGCCGTGGCCCCGCGGTCACCGACGTCAACACGTACAAGCCCAAGGCCGACCCGAAGCAGTACGCGGTTCACCACGTCAATACGCTCGAGAGCATCCAGGCCGCGATGGCCGACCCAGACGAGCTCACCTACTACCCGAAGCGCCGCGGCATCGACTTCTACCACCGCTACCCGGAGGATCTGGCGCTCTTCGCGGAGATGGGATTCAAGGTGCTGCGCGTCTCCATCGCGTGGACCCGCCTCTACCCGACCGGGGAGGAACTCGAACCCAACGAAGAGGGCGTCCAGCACTACGTCGACTTCTTTACCGAGATGCGCCGTCTCGGCATTGAGCCGCTGGTCACGCTCGCGCACTACGACCCGCCGCTGCACCTCGCGCTGAAGAACAACGCCTGGGCCGACCGCAGCATCCTTCCCCTCTTCGAGCGTTTCGTGCGCACCTGCTTCGAGCGCTTCGGGCACCTCGTCACGAAGTGGCTGAGCTTCAACGAGATCGACGGCATCATCCGTCACCCGTTCACGTCGGGCGGCATCATCGAGGAGACCGTCGAGGGCAGCGTCGAGCAGGCCTGCTACGCGGCCCTGCACCACCAGTTTGTGGCCGGCGCGCGGGCCACGCAGCTCCTGCACGAGCTGTACCCCGACTCGCAGATGGGCTGCATGCTCACGATGCTGACCACCTACCCGAACACGTGCCACCCCGACGACGTCGCTGCGACGCAGGAGAAGGAGCGGATGCTGTTCCTCTGCACCGACGTGCAGGCCGGTGGCGCCTACCCGCGCCTCGCGCTCAAGGCGCTCGAACGGCGTGGCGTCGAGATTCCGTTCGAGGAGGGGGACATCGAGCTGCTGCGTGAGCACCCGGCCGACTTCATCTCGTTCAGCTACTACATGTCGCTCACCGAGTCCGTGAACCCAGAAGCGGAGCGAACCCCAGGCAACACGATCCTCGGCGTGAAGAACCCGTTCCTCGCCTCGAGCGAATGGGGCTGGCAGATCGACCCGGTGGGGCTTCGCATCTCGCTGATCGAGCTCTACGACCGTTACGAGAAGCCGCTGTTCATCGTCGAGAACGGACTCGGGATGCGCGACGAGGTCGACGCCGACGGGGCGATCCATGACCCGTACCGAATCGACTACTTCCGCGCGCACTTCGAGGAGATGATCCGCGCGGTGGATGAAGGTGTTGACCTGCTCGGGTACACGAGCTGGGCGCCCATCGACAGCATCAGCGCATCCACCTCGCAGATCACGAAGCGCTACGGCTTCATCCATGTCGATATGGACGATCTGGGGCGTGGAACAATGGAGCGGCGCCGCAAGGACTCGTTCTTCTGGTACCAGAAGGTCATCGCGTCGAACGGAGCAGATCTGTCCTGAGCCTCGCGCCGCCGCAGGGCATCGCGCAGGCAGTGTCGACGGAGACACAGCAATGCAGACAATCAGAAAAGTCCTGAACTCGAGTGTCGTGCTCGCCGTTGACGAGCACGGCACCGAGTTCGTGGTGCTCGGCAAGGGCATCGGCTACGGCCGCAAGGCGGGCGAAGAGGTGGTTCCTGACGGCGCCAACCAGGTGTTCGTCTCGCTCCCGAAGGGGGACCAGCGCAACCTCGAGGACCTGCTGACGCAGATCCCGGGCGAGTACATCGAGCTCACTCGCGCCATCGTGGCGCGCGCCGAGGGCGAGGGGCTCGAGCTCGACCCGCACATCTATCTTGCGCTCACGGATCACCTCCACTTCGCCGTGGAGCGGCACCGCAAGGGGCTGGCGACGGTCAACCGGCTCGCTTGGGAAGTGCGGACCATCTACCCGAAGCAGTACGCCATCGGCGTCGCGGCGGTGGCGATGCTCAAGGCCCGCACGGGTGTCGAGCTGCCGGAGCAGGAGGCGGCGAACATCGCCTTCCACCTCGTCAATGCGGACACGGGAAACACTGGCGTGGATTCGATGCGCATTGTGCAGCTCGTCAGCCAGGTCGCCACCGTCGTGACGCACTCGACAGGCCGTCAGCTGCACAACAACGAGCTGCACGGGGCGCGGTTCGTGGCGCATCTGCAGTACTTCGCGCGAAGGTTCTTCGACGGAAAACTCGCGACGAGCGACGACGACTTCCTCTTCAACAGCCTCAGCGAACGGTACCCGGCTGCGATCTCGGCGGCCGAGCGCGTGCGCGTGTTTGTGCGTCAGGAGTACGAACAGGAGCTCCCGAACGAGGAGATCGCCTTCCTGGCGCTCCACATCGCCCGGGTCTCGAACGACTGACCCGCGCCGCCGACGCTCGGGCCGAGCGTCACACCCAGCGCACCCAGTTCGCGCCCGCGCCCGTCTCGACCTGCTGCAGCTCGGTCAGGTGATCGCCGCGAACTTCGTAGAGCGAGACCTGCGTCGCGCCCTCGCCCGCTGCGACGAGGTGCCGGCCATCCGGGCTCAATCCGAAGCCACGCGGATGCTGTTGGGTGACGGTGAACGCTGCGGCGTCGGCGAGCGAGCCGTCGTCGTTCACGGCGAGCGGCGCGAGCGTGCTCGTCGTGCGTTCGGAGGTCCAGAGGAACTGCTCGTCGGCGCCCCAGTGCACGTCGGCACCCCAGATCGACCGCGGCTCGAGGGGGTTGCCGCCGAGCACGCCACGCTGCAGCCCCTGTAGCGCATCCGCGTAGCTGGCCGTGTCGGTGAGCGACAGTGTGCCATTCTCGGGGTCGCGCTCGAAGCGCAACACTTCGCCGCTGAACTCGGTGATCACGTAGGCGAAGGTCTCGGCGCGGTTGAGCACGATGTGGCGCGGACCGCTGCCTGCTGGGGCGGATGCGCCGACCGGCTCGAGTGCCTCGAGCTTCAGGTCGTCGGTGATCGCGTACTGCCCGACGAGGTCGTCGCCGAGCGAGACGAAGTAGGCGAAGCGGCCGTCGCTGCTCGGCGCGACCGAGTGCAGGTGCAGGTGCTCGACGATGCTTGTCGGCTCGCCCACCTCTCCGTCGGCGATGGGCGCGACGAGGCCGTAGCTCGCGGAGTAGGCCGCGCCGAGCAGTGCGCTGCCGTCCCGCGTGAGGGCCACGTAGTTGAGGCCGCCGCGAGGAGTGTCGCGGCGCGAGACCTTGGTCAGCTCACCCGACTCGCGGTCGAGGCGCAGGGTCACGATCCCGGCCGGGCTTCCCTTCACGGCCGCGTACACGAGGTCGCGAGCGGCGTCGACGACGAAGTTGGAGCATCCGGTGAGGCCAACCGCCACCGAGAGCCGCTCGAGGGCCGCACCGTCGAAGCGGAACACGGAGATGGATCCCTCGCCGGCGTTCGCGACGAGGACGAGGTTGGCGGTCATGCGGTCTCCTTCTGGGTAGCGGATGCTGTTGCCGCGCGGGCGGCGGTGACCACCGACAGCACGTCGGCGCTGTGGTCGAGGCGGCGGTCGCGTTCGGCGGTGTCGTGCTCGCGGATGATGCGCTCGAACTCGAGGAACTCCTCGATCATTCGGTGCGGGTGCTCGGTGAGGTCCACCCGTTCGGGCGCGCTGCCCCTGGTCGCGTATTCGACCGAGGCCATGACGTTCGGGGAGCCGTCCACGACGATCCAGCCGTCTTCGCCCTGGATCTTGCTGCGGATGGGCCCATCCGAGTCCTTCGCGCACACGCACACGGCGGTCGTCTCGCCGTAGTCGAGCACCAGGACGCCTGACGTGTCGACGCCGCGCTGCAGGTTCGGCGTGTAGCTGACGGCGTGTGGCCGGCCGAGCAGCCCGACGACGAAGTGGATGGCGTAGATGCCGAGGTCCATAAGCGCGCCGCCGCCCTGCGCAGGGTCGAAGGCGGGCAGCACGGTGCCCTCGCGGAAGGCGTCGTACCGGGAGGAGTACTGCGAGTAGTCGGACTGTATGAGCTTGACGTTGCCGACGAGGTCGAGGTGCTCTGTGATCCACCGGTAGTTCGCGAGGTACTGCGTGGTGATCGCCTCGACGAGGATCAGCTCGCGCGCCGTGGCGAGTTCCCGAAGTTCCTCGAGCTCACTCGCTTCGAGCACAAACGGCTTCTCGCAGATCACGTGCTTGCCGGCTTCGAGCGCCTTGCGTGAGGCCTCGTAGTGCAGCGAGTTTGGGAGCGCGACCCAGACGGTGTCGACGCTGGCGTCGGCGAGGCAGTCGTCGAGATCGGTGTAGACGCGCTCGATGCCGAACTGCTTCTGCAGCGCCTCGAGGTGCTGGATGCGCGCGGGCCGGCCGGAGATCGCGGCCAGCTCGAGGCCGGGGACGGCGGATGCGTGGGGCAGGAAGTCGGCGACGATCTGGCCCGCGCCGATGACGGCCAGCCTCATCGGAGCGCCCCGGATGTAGTGGCGGCAGCGAGCGTGGGGGAGGGCGTGAGATGCACCCGTCGATCTTATTCCGGGTCGCGCGGGCAGGGGCTCCGCGGTGGCCGCCCGGGTTCTTTATCACTTCTGCCTGCGAGTGGGGTCGCGTTTCTGGAGGCGAATCCCAGGACCTCGCCGCGATGCCCGCCAGTCCGGGCAGGGGAGTTCTCCCCTGCCCTCGCCTGACGCAGCCCCCACGCGAGGGCCCCAAATCGCGGCGCTACGCTCGCCGACATCCCGGACCAGCCGGGCCTGTCGAAGGAGTTCTCATGCGTCGAATCGCCTCAAGCATCACCGCCGCCCTCTTCGCCGTCGGCATCGCCGTCTCCGCACCCGCGATCGCCAACGCAGGCACCGAGCAGATGTACTGGACCGGCGGCTCGCTCGCCGACTGCCAGGCCGTGCAGCGCACCTACATCAGCTCGTGGACCAAGATCACCGAGTCGTGCCACCGCAACGGCAACGGCTACTCGTTCACCTGGACCTCCATCTGACGCCAGGTGAGCTGTTGCCGCCGGTGCTGCAGGATTCGCACGGGGCGGTCTGACGACTCGCGCGCCGTGGTCACATGACGCGAAGCGTGACCGTGCGTTGCTCCGGGTCGGCGGCGTTGACCAAGACCCGCACGCTCGCCCCCAGCTCCAGCGACGCGGCGTCGCCGACGACCCGCGCTCGTACCGCAGGGTCGCGCAGCAGCACGGTCGCCTTCGCCAGGTTTTCCTCGGCGTTGCCCGTCGGTGAGGACTCGACGACGATCCCGTCGAGTTCCTCGCCGATGAGCGGTTGCAGCAGCACCGCCTCGAGCACGTCGACCGTCTCGCGTTCGTAGGCGTTCGCACGCCGAGCGCCGTCGGCCATCTCCCCGGGCAGGGCGTCGAGCGCATCCACGACCCATGCCGGAACGGCCTCGCCCGCGCTGAAAGCGAGGGCGATCTCGGTGCCGTAGCGGTCAACGAGGCGCCGCAGGGGAGCGGTGACGTGCGCGTACTCGGCGGCGATGGCGCTGTGGGATGCGTCGCTCGGCACTCCGGGGCTGGCTGGCGTGCCGAAGGCGACGTAGCCTGCGCCGCGGAACAGGCGGGTCGCCTCGGTCGCGAAGGCCGCGTACTCGGGCCGTGACGGGTCAAGCGTGAGGACAAACCCGGCGTACGACTCGTGCGCCGGCCAGTCGAAGCCGAGCGACGACGCCACGCGACGCAGGCGCTCGATGTCCTCGTCGCGGGCTGGGTCGAGGGTGCGCCAGATGCCGACTCCGGCGAGACGTTGCAGCCGTGCTGCGGCGATGCCGGTGAGCAACGACAGCTGCGCGTTGAACTCCTCGCACGCGAGCGGCTCGCGGAGCACAAGCCGGTAGCGCGCACCGTCGTCGCTCGGCTGGATCTCCTGGTCGGGCGCCTCGAGCGTCGCGCCGCCGCGCGCGAACTGGGCGTCGATGCGAAGCTGGCCGATCTCGGCGAGGAGCCGGATGAGCTCGTCGGCGGTGCCGTCGTCGAGCTGTCGCTGCACGGAGGGGTAGTCGAGCTGCCCGCGCGAGCGGACTATAGATCGACGAACATCGATGTTCTCGAGGAGCTCACCCGAGGCGTCGAGGCGCATCCGCCACACGACCGCAGGCCGGTCGACGTCGGGCAGCAGGCTCGCCGCCCCCTCGCTCAGCACGGCAGCGTGCAAGCCGAACCGTCCGTCGGGGCCGTAGACCGTGAGGGCTCGCCGGTGCGTCTCCGCGTCGAGCGCGCCGCCAGGGTCGACGAAAGCGGCCACATCGGCGATCGCGTAGAAGACCTCGAAGGCTGCGGTGCCTCGCCCGGGCGCCGCGTCGACGCTGGCCGCGTCGGCTGCCCGGTCTGCGTCGGCTGCCCGGCCTGCATCGTCCGCGCCGTCGACCCGTCGCAGGAAGAACGCCTGGTCGAGATCGCGCGAGCCGACCGGGTCGAGTGTCACGAAGGGCAGCTCGCGCAGGTCGACTCGGGCCGCGCCGGCGCCTGCCTCGAACGAGCGCGCGGCCGCCGCCTCCGCCTCGGCGAGCGCATCGGCCGGGTACTCGACGGGAATCTCAAGCTCGGTGCGAAGCCGCTCGAGGTACGGCCCAAGCACCTCAGTGGCCGCTCCGGCCCGCACGGCGCGCCTGATCATCGGATGCTCGCCCTCAAGGCGTGGATGCGGATGCTCGACTGCATAGCGTCAACGTAGCGCGTGCCGCCGACGTTCGGCCGGCGCGTGCCGCGAGCGGCGCATCCACATCCACCCCCTCGAAATCGGTCGGCGGCGGGGCTATGGTCGGTGCGAGAACGAGGAGCGACCGATGGATACACGGCTCGAGGCCTGGCTACTGGACTCCGACCCTGCGCTGCGATGGCAGGTCGAGCGAGACCTGCTCGGCGCGCCCGAAGCACAGTGGACAGCAACTCGCTCGCTCGTCGCGACCGAGGGCTTCGGGGCGAAGCTGCTCTCGCACCAGGACCCAGCAGGCACCTGGGCGGGCGGCCCCTTCTTCCCCAAAGGCTGGGGATGGGAGAACAACGAACCGCAGCCGTGGACCACCACGACGTGGGTGCTCAAGGACCTCCGCGAGTGGGGCCTCGATGCGAAGCGACTCGAAGGCACGGCTCGGAAGCTCGAGACGGTCACCTGGGAATACGACGACCTGCCCTACTGGCACGGCGAGGTCGACTGCTGCATCAACTCGTGGACGCTCTCCAACGGCCTCTGGCTGGGCGCTGACGTCGACGGCATCGTCACCTGGTTCCTCGACCACCAGCAGGAAGACGGCGGGTGGAACTGTGAGTGGGTCGAAGGATCGACCAAATCGTCGTTCCACTCGACCCTCAACTCGCTCATCGGCCTGCTCGACGCTCAGCTCGCCAGCGGAGACGCCGAGCGCGTACGCGCATCCCGTCGCCGAGGCGAGGAGTACCTGCTCGAGCGCTCACTCTTCCGCAGGCGCTCCACCGGGGAACCGTTCTTCGAGCACGCCACGAGCCTCGCCTACCCGCGACGAGCCTGGTACTCGGTGCTCGCAGCCGCCGACTACTTCCGCGCCGCGAGCCTCGCGGACGGCACCCGGCCGGACCCGAGGATGACCGAGGCCATCGACCTCATCCGAGCGCAACGGCAACCGGATGGGCGCTGGCTGCAAGGCCATCGCCTGCTCGGCGACGTCTGGGTGCACGTTGACGCCCCGAAGGGTGAGCCGTCGAAGTGGGTGACGCTGCAGGCCACGCGAGTGCTCGACTGGTGGGAACGCTCCGCCGGACAGGACCGCTGACGACGCTCACGGCGGACACGGATGCGTTCCCTACGTTCTCCATAGAACGATGCGTGACGATAAGCGCATGGTTGACTTCAACAAGATCCTCGGCGCGGCCTCAAAGGCCCTCGGCAACTCGGGGAACTCCGGCACCAACCGGGGCGGCAAGAGCGGGTCAGGGGACTGGAAGGACATGGTGCGCAAGGTCGCCGACCAGGTGACCGGCGACGGGCAGCAGGGGCACGGCCAGCAAGGGCGCGGGCAGCAGGGCTACGGCCAGCAGGGGTACAGCCAGCAGAGTCACTCGGGCCAGCAGGGCTACTCGGGTCACCAGAACTCCCCGGGTCAGCGTCCGCCGTCCGCTCCGAACTACGGCTCGAGTCCCGGTGCGCGCGCGGGCTCCGGCACCGCGGCCGACAGGGCCGCGATCGCGAAGTACGACTACCTTCTCAAGACGGCGGCGCCCGACCAGCTCGAGCAGGCGCACCGTGAGGCCTTCCAACGGCTCACCCCGGAGCAGCGTGATCAGGTGCGCGAGCGCCTGAGCGCCGAATCCGGCCCGTACGACCGCCCCCAGTCGAGCTCGCCGGATGACCTTGCTCGCGCGGCGACGCGCGGTGAGGTGCAGCGCCCCGGCTTCATGGCCAAGGTGCTGGGCGCGGGCAAGCGCATCGCGGGGTCTCGCGGCGGGAACTTCACGCCGGGCTCGAGCCGCGGGGGCTCTGCCCGCTTCGGTCGGGGGATGGGCGTGGCCGGTGCGGCTGCGGCCGGCGCCGGTGCTGGCGCGCTCGGCGTCATCGCGCTCGGCGTCGTTGGCGGAGCCGTGGCAAGCTCCGTCGCATTGCCCCTGATCGGCGACGCGATGGCATCCGGCATCGACTTCGACGGCATCGCCGCATCCGGCATCGAAGGCTTCGAGGGGCTCACGGCCGACCTGGGTGAGTTCGGGGGCATCGATGACGCCGTCTCCGGTCTGGGCGACCAAGTCGGCGGGTTCGCGGAGCAGGTCGGCGGGTTCGGCGAGCAGCTCACCGGTGCCGGCGAGCAGGTTACCGGCGCGGGCGAGCAGTTCCTCGGCGACGTCGGCGAGCAGGCCGGCAACTTCGGCTTCGACATTCCCGGCCTCGGAGACCTCTTCGGCAAATAGCGGGCACCACCTGATCGTGGCCACGTGGACCGGCGTCGCCTCGCGCATGCCGGCATCAACCGCTGACCAACTTCCGTGATGGATTGGGGGTACCGCGCCTCTTGCGCCCGCGATCGGTGCATCCGTCACGGAAGTTGGCCACGCAGGGCGGAGACCGCCCCGCGCCCCGCGCCCCGCGCTCCGCGCGCCCCGCGCCGCGAGGCGGGCCTACAGCTGTTCGCCGATGACGCGTGCGGCCTGGATGATGCGTGACCTGAATTTCGCGAGACCGTCGTCGGTGATGGTCTCCTCGGTGGTCACGAGGTTGACGGCGCCGATGACGTTGCCGCGGGAGTCGGTGATGGCCGCCGTGAGGCTCGCGGTTCCTGGGTATCGCTCCGAGTGGCTCTCGTAGGTGCCCGTGGCGGCGATTTCGGCGAGCTCTTCGCGCAGTGACTCGGCCGTCTGCTGGCGGCCGTCAGCGAGGGCGGTCCCCTGGTATGCCGTAAGGAACTCGTCGAGCTCGTCAGGCGTGACCGCTGCGAGCAGCACCTTGCCGCCGCCCACATCCAGGTCGAGTCGCTGCCCGATCGGGAAGCGGTAGCGCAGCGACTCTGGCGGTTCGACGCGCGCGACCAGGATGCGCGACCAGCCGGAGCGAACGTAGACGGATGCGGTGAAACCGGTGGTCTCGGCGAGGTTCTGCAGCACCGGGTGCGAGACGGCGGCGAGGCGGTCTTGGAGCATGAACGCGTGCGCGTGCGCGAGGACCACGGGGCCGAGCGTGTACCCGGCCTCGGTCGAGCTGAGGTAGCCGCGTCGCGCCAGTGTGGTCGTGATGCGCTGGGTGGTCGTGATGTGCAGGCCGGTGGCCTTGGAGATCTGCGTCAGTTTCATCGGGGTGCGCGACGCTTCGACGCATTCGATGACGTCCAGCGCTCGTTCGAGCGTTCGGCCTTGATTGACGCGCTCAACGCTCACTCTGTGTGCCCTCCATGCCAGCTGGTTCTTCAACGTACCACCGGGCGCAATCGGCGCTCGTGTGCGGTCGACTCTGGCCGTCGTCGCGCGCAACTGCTATCGTTACGCGAAATCAACTTGCGCAGAGTGATAGAAGTCTCTGCCTGATGACAACGGAGTCGTTCATGAGAATCGCTGTCCTTGGCCTCGGTGAAGCCGGAAGCATGTACGCGAAGGCGTTCGTCGCAGCCTCGTGGGAGGTCGTCGGCTTCGACCCTCGGAGCGTCGAGATCCCCGGCATGGCGAGCGCAAGCTCGATCGCCGAGGCGGTCGAGGGAGCGGATGCGGTGCTCGGCCTCACGACGGCAGCCCACGCCGCGGGTGCCGCTCGCGACGCGGCCCCGCACCTCGCGCCCTCCGCCGTGTATCTCGACCTGAACGCCGGGTCGCCGCAGCTCAAGCAGGCGGTTGCCGCTGAGATCGGCACGCGGGCGAAGTTCGTCGACGGTGCCGTCATCGGCTCGGTGAAGAAGTTCGGGGCGCAGGTGCGCGTCATCCTCTCGGGGCCAGACGCCGAGGCAGCCGCAGGCGTACTCCGCTCCATAGGCGCCACGG
Organism: Pseudoclavibacter helvolus; assembly: GCF_049707175.1. Lineage (GTDB taxonomy): Bacteria > Actinomycetota > Actinomycetes > Actinomycetales > Microbacteriaceae > Pseudoclavibacter > Pseudoclavibacter helvolus_A. The sequence continues at coordinate 14,727 of NZ_JBNAFM010000031.1, forward strand.
CCGACGTGGTCAGCGACACGATCGGCGACGCATCCGGCCGCAAGCTCCTGCGAAGCATCTACATGAAGGGCCTCGGCGCGCTCATCAGCGAGGCCATGGACGCGGGTCGGGCGGCAGGTGAGGAAGCGTGGATGCGCGCGCAAATTGTCGAGTCGCTGGCCGACGGCGAAGCGGCCACCACCCGGCTCGACGAGGGCACGCGCATCCACGCGGACCGCCGCAGCCACGAGCTCGGCGACAGCCTCGAGCTTCTGAGCGCGTTCCCCGGGAACTGGCCGGTCACCGAGGGGGCGCGCCGCCGGCACCTCGACCTGGCCTTCGCTGCGAAGCCCGAGTTCGCGGCCGAGCTCGAGACCGTGCCCACCGCGGCGCTCGGCGACGGCGGCGACCGCCTCGGCTTCGCGAACTCGCGCATCAAGCCGATCTGGAACTCCGGTCCCATCGCGGGACCGGCTCGCACCGTGCTCGTCAACCCGGGCGACAACAAGGCGCTGCACGAGGCGCTCAAGGTCGTGCAGCCCGGCGAGGTGCTGGTCATCGCGGGCGGCGGCCACGAGGAGCGCGCCCTGCTCGGCGAGCTCATCGCCGACCGGGCCGTGAACGCGGGCGTGCGCGGCATCGTCGTCGACGGCGCCGTGCGAGACGTGTCGGCCATCGCCGAGATCGGACTGCCCGTGTGGGCTGTCGCCGTCTCGCCAGCGGGCCCCTACAAGTCCGGCCCGGGCAGGGTCGGCGAGACCGTGTCCCTCGGTGGAGCGATCTGCTCCACCGGCGACTACGTCGTCGCCGACGAAGACGGCGTGCTCGTGCTTCCCCCGGAGCGTGCCGCGGCGGCGCTTCGAGCCGGACGAGCCGTGCTGGCAGACGAGGCGCGTCGCCGCACCGAGATCCTGCGTCAGCGCGCCGAAGCGAACTCCCGCGCCTGACCCGGCGCATCAGACCATAGACAGCAAAGGAGCTGCCATGAGCACCATCCACCAGGGGCCCCCGCCCCGCCGACATGAGGGAGGGTCATGCCCATCGCACTGATCGCCCTCGTTGCGTTCATCGCGACGATCGTCATCTGGAACGTCGTCGTCAAGCGGAACATGGCCGAAGCCATGATCCTCGGCTTCCTCGTCACCCTCGCGTTCGCCGGGCTCAACGCCCCCGAGTACGCCGTGACCGCAGTGGTCGAGGCGTCCGAGAACCAGGTCCTCTACGCCGCCGTCGCGTTCGTCTTCATGACGCACTTCGTCGAACGCACCGGCGTCATCGACCGCCTCATCGCCATCCTGTCGTCGCTCTTCGGGAAGCTCCCCGGCGGGCCCGCCATCGTCGACACGCTCGCATCCGGTGCCATGGGAGCCGTCGCGGGCGGCTCGAACACCGGAAACGCCGCCTCGTCCGGCGCCATCACCGGGCCGTGGATGGTGCGCACCGGGTGGAAGCGCTCGCGCGCGGCTACCGTCATCGCCGGCAACGCGGGCCTCGGAACGGCCCTCCCTCCGAGTGCCTCCATGGTCATCATGATTGGCTTCGCGGGCACCCTCGTGACGACCAGCGAGGTGTACCTCGCGCTGCTCGTCGCCGGGATCTACCAGTTCGTGTTCCGAATGGGGCTCATCGGCTGGTTCGTGAAGCGCGACAAGATCAAGGCCGCCTCCGGGCCCGAGATCCTCCCGTGGCGGAGCGCGATGAAGCGCGGTGGAACGTCGACGCTCATCTTCCTCGGCGCGATCATCCCGATCGCCATCTCCGTCGGACCGTTGGCGGATGCGCTCAAGGCGTCGCCCGCGCTGTCGGAGGCCATGGGCTCGATCTCGCTCATCATCTGGATCCCGGTGCTCATCATGTTCTTCGCGGCGATCGTCGCCTGGAAGGACCTGCCCCGCTCGCCCCGCGGCTGGTGGGAACTCGTCACCAGCGGTGCCCCGAAGTTCTACACGATCGTCGCGTTGCTCTTCTTCGCCGTCGTCGCGAGCGAGGTGCTCGCCGAGCTGGGTCTCGCGGAAGACGTCGACAGCCTCCTCAGCGGCATCGAGATTCCCCTGTGGCTGCTCGTCACCTTCATCGGGCTCCTCATCGTGCTCGTCGCCGGACCGCTCTCGTCGACAGCGACACTCACCGCCGTCGGCCAGGTCTCGCTGTTCACGCTCATCGCGGCAGGCATCGACCCGTTGCTCGCGGTCATCGCGATCCTCGTGTTCGCCTCCACCGAGGGCGCCTCCCCGCCGGCCTCCGGCGCCATCTTCGTCGCGAGCGGTCTCACGGGCGCCAAACCCGAGTCGACGTTCGTGCCGCTCATCATCTACTACGTCGTGCCGTTCTTCGTGCTCGGCGTCCTGATCGCCCTCGGCATCGTCCCGGTTCCCGGCGGATAGGAGTCTGAACCCATGCGCAACGCACTGCACCGCATCCTGCATCCACTCTTCGGCATCGGCATGATCGTCTTCCTGCTGCTGGCCTTCGTGCTCGTCTTCGCCCAGATCATCGGGCTCATCTTCGTGCAGCCCTGGCTCATCGAGGGCGCCGAGGCGACGCTCCTCCACCCGGCGATCATCTCCGCCATCGTCGTCGGCCTCATCGGCTTCGCCCTCTTCAACTGCCTTCCCAAGGTCGAGAAGAAGGCCGAGCTGGCGGAGGAAGACGAAGACTGAGCTCCCTCTCGATGCCCGTACCCCGGTCGCTGCCAGCGCCCCGGGGTGCGGGCATCGGTCGTTAGGCTCGTGCCATGGCGAATCGCAGTTACCTGTACGTGGTCGACGAGGTGCCGCGCGAGGGGGTTCCGCTCACGCGCGTCTCCGGTCTCGCGGAGTGGAAGTGGGATGTGCCGCTCGTGTACGAGCTGCTCGTCTCGGGGTCGGGGCGGCTGGTCCCATCAACCATCTGGGATGCGCCGGCCGTCGCGATCCTGGGCGACTACGACCAGGGCATCGCCAATCTCGAACGGCTCTTCGCGCAGCTCCCGGACGACGAGGAGACGCGGCGGCAGGTCGAGGAGGCGCGGCATGCGCTGAGCGATCCGGCAAAGCGCGGCAGGTACTTCCTGCTCGAGGTGGCCGAGATCCACGTGCTCGGCGTGACCAACCACGATGACCCATTCCCCGAGATGCTCACCGAGGCGCAGGGCATGCTGCACGGCACCGAGGCGCGAGTCGACTCGCTCATCCGGTACGCGCTCGACCAGCCGGCCGACAAGCTTGACGAGCTCACGGGGTCCGGGTCCTGGGCCAACCACCTCTTCTTCGCGCCGACGGGAGCGCCGCAGCAGCCTCCTGCCGTCGAGCCTGACTCCACGACGCCCGTCGAGCCTGGGTTCACGACGCCCGTCGAGCCGGGGTTCACGACGCCCGCGGCGCATCCGGGGTTCACGACGCCCGCGGCGCATCCGGGACCGCACGTGATCTTGACGAGGCCGCTCGCGAACGGTGCGGTGCAGTGGAGCCTTGGATTGCTCGCGCTCATCCCGTTCCCGTTCGTGAGCGCCATCACGGCGGGCATTGTCATGGTGGCGACGGGGCGCGCACGCTCACCTGCGACGCCGGCGGGCGAACGAAATCGCACCAACGCCGCGAACTGGGGCCTCACCTATCTGATCTCGTCGATCATCCTCATCGCCCTGCACATCGCGTTCCTCATGGTGTTCGACGATGAGTACTCGTCGTCGTTCTTCCCGATCGGCATTCCGATCACGATCTGGGCCGCGGTGTCCGTGACGCATATCGTGTTCTCGATCATCGGCACGGTCAAGGCCTCGAGGGGTGTCGTCTTCAGCCCCATTGCGCTGCCGTTCTTCGGTCCGAGGCGGCACCTCGAGGGCTGATCCGCCGAGCCGATCGTCGGCGGCCTGGCCAAGTTCCGGGATGCACGAGGCGTCGCGGATGCGGTGGTCGCCGAGAGTGCTGTCTTGTTCCGGATGTTGGACAGGCATCAGCCGAGCTCGACGAGCTCGCACGGGCCCGCCGGCGGCGGGTCGTGACGACGCGGATCGGGGTCCGCCAAGTGCTTCTGGCGGACCCCGATGGTGATCTCAGCCGCGTCCACGAGAACCTGGGCGGCGAGAGGTTGGCTAACTCTGCGTGACTGCGGGTGCCTGGCGGCCGCGCCGGGCTGCGATGAACGAGCGCACGCCGGCCGTGATGAGGGCCACAAGCAGGACCAGCATGATGGTGCTGCTGATGATGGCGCCGGGGCGCTCCGCTGTTCCGGCGAAGAGGTCGCCGAGCTGCGCGACGTTCATGAGTGAGCCGATCGCGCCGAGCAGAGCGACGACGAGAGCGGCGTGGATGGCGTGCTTGCGGAGCTTCGGGGTGCGAGCGATGAGGCCCGCGATGACGAGCAGCAGGCCGACGGCGGCCGGGATGAGCGCCGTGAGGCTGCTGGTGTCGCTGACGAAGTACGCGACGGCACCGGTCACGACGAGGGCGGCACCGATGAGGATGGTGAGGAGAGGCATGCGGGATGGGATCCAATCTCGCGGTAGGCCAGCAGCATCCTCGGCGGACCGCTTCGCGCGGGCTCGGCCCTGGCGCGTGACGGCCGGCGACGGGGGAGTCGCTGGTCGTTGGTGTCTGGTCCGCCCAACTTTACCAGCCGGTCGGTTTTTGGGGCCGGCCCTCCAGGTTCAGCGTCGTTCAGCCGCGGCGGGCGCCTTCGATGGCGTCGAGGCCAGCTTCTCGAGACGCGAACGCGCCGAGGAAGGTGCCCTGCCCGTCGTGGGCACGGAACTCGCCCTGGACGAGCTCAACGAAACCGGCGAAGTCGTCGCCCGCGGGAGTTTCGCGCATCGCCACCCAGAGTCCGTTCGCAGGTGACAACCAGCGGAGCCGACGAGGCGTCGCCTCTGCGGTTGGCTGGGTTGTCGACTCGCGGGGGATCTCGAGCAGGCTCATGGTGTTCCTCGGTTCAGGGGGTGATCGGATAGTTAGGTTAGCTAGCTAATCCTGGGAAATGGCATATGGTCTCCGCTGTCAGCCCACCGCATCCGGGGACTCTGGCAGCGTCTGCCCGCCATCCACGACGATCGACTGGCCGGTGATGTACCCCGCTTCCCGAGTGGCAAGAAAGGCCGCGGCGTAGCCGATCTCCTCGGCGCGCCCGAGCCGGCGCAGGGGAACGGCGCTGGTCATCGAGGCCAGGTAGTCGGTGCCCATCTCCTCGAGTCCAGCCGACTCGACGTTGCCCGGCAGTACCGCGTTGACCGTGATGGCATGCTTCGCGAGCTCGATAGCGGCCGTGCGCATGAAGCCAAGCTGTGCGGCCTTGGAGGCGCCATAGTGGGACCATCCCGGGAACCCCGTCGTGGGCCCGGTGATGGATGAGGTGAGCACGACTCGCCCGCGACCTGAGGCCTGCAAGGCCGGGAGGCAGGCCTGGACGGCGTAGACCGTGCCCTTCACGTTCACGTCGAGCACCTCGTCGAGCTGGGTTGGCGTCATCGTCGAGAGGTCCGCCTGCGGGAAGATGCCCGCGTTAGCGCAGAGCACGTCGATGCCGTCGAGCGCCTCGATGGTGGATGCTGCGAGCGCGCGGCACGAATCGGGGTCGGCGACGTCGACGGTGAAGCCGGCGATTCGGCCGGGCGCAGCCGACGAGAGCGCCGCGACGGCCGCATCCACACCCTCCCGGGAGCGACCGCTGACGGCGACTCGCGCGCCAGCCTGCGCGAAGACGCTCGCGATGCCGAAGCCGATGCCCTTGGTGCCGCCCGTGACGACAACACGCGTATCTGACAGGTCGAAGAGCTCAGTGGCTGGCATGTGGCGCCTTTCGCGAAGGGGGGTGTCCCTATGGTCTTGTCAAGCGGCAAGGGCTAGGGGTGGTTGGTAGATGGTGCCGTCTCGGAGCATTGCGTAGAGAACGTCGCAGCGTCGTCTCGCGAGGGCGATGAGGGCTTG
>NZ_JBNAFM010000032.1:0-15954 GCF_049707175.1 Pseudoclavibacter helvolus
ACCCACATCCTCACGGAGGTTTTCGTTTCCCTCAAACCATCAAGCGTTCACAACGTCCCAGGTCAATACAACTAGCGCGCTTACGAGCGCATCCAGGGCCGACATGGCTTGGGCCACTGGCTCGCGGTCTGTAGCGTTCATGTGTCTTTCTCTTCCCCTCGTTTTTTTGCCGGAAGGCACGTAGTGCCTGTCAGGGAGCGGCAGCGCAGCATCAACCCGGAGGGCGGCAAGGAGAGAGTTTCGGCGCGAAATCAGCGAGCTTGCGAGCGCGTACCGAAAGTCTCGACGAGGCAGCCCGCGCAGCGGGCTTGTGCGGAGCCGAGCGACCGTAGACTGCCGCAGGCTTCCGGCAACAAACGAGCCCCGCAGGGGCGAATGCAGCCGGCCGCTCGCGGCCGCCAGCTCGTGAGGCGGCACAGCCGTCGAACCAGCAGCGCAGCGCCGGCCTCCGTCGCCGGCGCTGCGCTCCCGGCCCACCGGGGCCGGGGGCGAGAGCACCAGTTATGCCGGTAATACCGGCATAACTGGTGAAGCGGGCGGTTAGGCGGCTGGCGCCGACTCGGCGTTGCGCTTAGCGAGGGCTTCGGCGTAGGCCTCTGCGGTGATGTGGGCTTGCACCTCGGGCCAGGGGCTCTTACTCGTCCAGGTGTACTCCGTCTCGACGGCGACGGTTTGAGCGTTGGCTCGGGCGACGGTGTACCAGTGGCCGCGGATCTTCACTTGGTCGCCCTTCTTGACGTTCTCGCGGCTGTAGTTGGTGGCTTGGCCGCTGGCGACCTGTTCGGCGCGGATGCCTTCCCAGTAGGCGAGCTGGTCGGCAGTTTCCTCGATGAGGGGCGCGAGGCGTCGTGCTTGGCGTTCCGTCTCGGCCTCGTTCGGGCTTCGGTAGACGCTGGGGGTCGAGTTGTCCCAGAACTTCTCGACGAGCTGGCGTTCGTATCGGCGCTTGTCTGCGGTGAGCTTCTTGATGCGGTTGGCGACGGTCACGGGGTTGTAGCGGGCGCCGGTGGTGTGCGAGGCCGTCTCGGCCTTGCGCGCGGCCTCGTCGGCCGCTCGGTCCGCCTCGACGCTCTTTCCCAGGCTGGACCAGGCGCGGTCGATCGCGCGGCGGTGGCCTCGTTCGGAGTGGTGGCCGATCTTGATGGGTTCCCCGCCCTCCGGCAGGCGCTCGAGGTCGCGGCGGCGGCGTGCCTCGGCGGCGTCGGCGTCGCTGGCTTTGCGTTCAGCTTTGGCGGCGAGCGCGTCTACGCGGTCCGCCTGGCGGGCGATCTTGCCTGCTTCGACTTCGGCGGTGGTGCGGATCGTTTCGTCGAGCTCGGTGATGACCTCGAAACCTGCGGCGGTGAGGGCCTCGACGGTGCGGTTGATGACGTGGTGCTTCGGGCGGCGGTCGCGGCTCATCGGGACGAACCACGCGCCGATGCTGCGCCCCCAGCGCCAGCCCGAGCGCTTGAGAATGTCGCCGGTGCCGTCGCCTCGGCTGGTGCCGCCGATCAGGGTTCCGTCTTCGTGGGTGTGGGTGATGGTGAGCATGTCTGGGTCCTTTCGTTGTTTACTGGGAATGCGGGTTATGCCGGTATTACGCGAAGCTGTCGGCGTATCGGGTTGCGGTGCATCGCTCGCCCTCGATGTAGTCGCGACTCTCGGTACGGCAGGAGGTGCATGCGCACCCCCAGGCGTAGGCCTCGGCGGACATGGTGTTCTCGTAGCCGATCTCGTCGTCGTTCCCGTACATGTGCCTGTCTCTCTTCCCTCGTTTTTGCCTGGAAGGCACGTAGTGCCTGTCAGGGAGCGGCAGCGGAGCAGCAACCCGGAGGGCGGTGGGGGAGAGAGTTTTGGCCCGAAATCAGCGAGCTTGCGAGCGCGTGCCGAAAGTCTCGGAGGAACCGGCCCGCGCAGCGGGCTTGTGCGGAGCCGAGCGACCGTAGACTGCCGCAGGCTTCCAGGTAAAAACGCACCGTAGGTGCGAGGGTGGAGCCGGCCGCTTGCGGCCGTCAGCTCGTGAGACGGCGCAGCCGTCGAACCAGTAGCGCAGCGCCGGCCTCCGTCGGCGGTGCTGCGCGAGACGGCAGCTGGGGGTCACCAGTGCTCATTTAATCTCGCGGACGTCTCTGACCTGGTGAGAGCCGCCGCGCCCTGCGAACGTGCGGCGGTCGGCTATTGAGGGACCGCTCACCGCGAGTTATGCCGGTAATGCCTGCATTACCGGCGGGTCCTCACGGCCGGGTGGCGATCGCGTTGGTGTAGCGCAGCGGGTAGGCCCGCTCGCTTCCGTGGTCACTCCTCACGACGACGTGGGCGGGGTGCTTGCGTCCGAGACTGTTCGCATCGATGTGGCGAACGACGTGGCCCCGGATCGGCTCGCTGTACCCGCCGCGCCACGCCGTCACGCGGGTCCCGGATGGGAGTGCGTCGGCTCGGTTCGTGCGCTTGGTCATGTGTTCCTTGGGGTTCAAGCGGCGAGTTATACCTGTTATGCCGGTATTAGGCTTGGGTGACTTCTTCCCAGGTGAAGCTGGCGTAGCCGAGTGTTGCTCGGTTGTCTTCCGTGCGGTTCACAAGGTCGCCATCTTCGGGGTTGTCGGGGTCGGTGATGCTGGGGTGCCCGTGCTCGTCGAACGTGAGCACGAGTCCTCCGGCAGGGAACAGGCGGCGCAGTGCGTCGTGGTGCCGCGCGAGCGTGGCGAGGTCGAAGACGGGCAGCTCCCACCCGTTCCAACCTCGCCAGGGGGCCGGGAGGTAAGCGGGAAGGATGGACTCGGGGGAGTAGTCGTCGACGTGCATGGTGACGCGTGCGGGACGGTAGCCAGCGGGTGCAGTGGTGGTGTTCATGTGTCTTTCTCTTCCCCTCGTTTTTTGCCGGAAGGCACGTAGTGCCTGTCAGGGAGCGGCAGCGCAGCATCAACCCGGAGGGCGGCAAGGAGAGAGTTTCGGCGCGAAATCAGCGAGCTTGCGAGCGCGTACCGAAAGTCTCGACGAGGCAGCCCGCGCAGCGGGCTTGTGCGGAGCCGAGCGACCGTAGACTGCCGCAGGCTTCCGGCAACAAACGAGCCCCGCAGGGGCGAATGCAGCCGGCCGCTCGCGGCCGCCAGCTCGTGAGGCGGCACAGCCGTCGAACCAGCAGCGCAGCGCCGGCCTCCGTCGCCGGCGCTGCGCTCCCGGCCCACCGGGGCGAGGGGGAGAGCGCCAGTTATGCCGGTAATACCGGCATAACTGGCGGAGCGGGCGGTCAACTGGTCGCTTCCGTGTCCATCTTCGCGGCGATGCGCTCGACGGGGGAGAGGGTGTGCCCCCAGCCAGCCAGCAGTTCGAGGTACGCGGCCGTTCGTGCGTCCGGGTTGCGCCAGCTGTTCTTGCTGGTGCTGGACTCGATGCCACCGAGGACTACGGCGAGCGAGACGTGGGCGGCTCGGGTTGGGTGCTTGTCGAGGTAGTCGGCCAGGACGTTCGTGCCGTAGCTGTTCGTGAGTCCCAGGAGGGTGGCGGCGACGCTGTTGCCGTGGTTCATGGCCTGGGAGATGCTGAATCGGTGGGTGGTGAGGCCGTCCGCGATCACTCGTGCCGCGTTCTTCGGGAGGGCCTTGCGCGCCATGAGGGTAGTGAGCCATTCGAGGCGGACGGTTTCTGCCGCCTGCCACTCTTTGTTGTTGGCGATGAGCGTCTTGCGCTCGGCCTTCTGCTCGTCGGTCATCGGCCCTGTGGGGGTTGTTGCGTAGCCGGGGCGGATGGTGAAGCCGAGCGCGGCGGGGTTCGAGATGAAGTGCGTAACCTGCGCGGTCGTCTCCTTGGTGTCGTCGTCGCGGGTCGTGCGGATTCGCACGCTCACCCCCTTCTTGCCCTGCACGTCGTCGGCGGTGACGAATTCGCCTTCGGCGGTGAGAAGCGCGGACAGGCGCTGGCCAGGTTCGCTCCAATCGTTCTGCGCGAGAACGATGTGCCCCTTGACCTCCTCTGCGATGGTGGCCGCTTCGATGATCGCTCGCCGCTCCCGCTCGTCGCGGGCCTGCTGGACGGCGACGGGGAAGTGGGTCGGGTCGGTGGCCGCTGTCTCGCTGAGTTCGTCTACCAGGTCGGTGTCGTCCGCGAATTCGAGGAGGTCCGATGCCTGGTCGAGGGTCAGCGCGACTTCGTGCACCAGGCGCGTGCCGGTGTCGCTCTTAGCGACGGCGAGGCCGCTGGCAACGCGGTTCTTGGGTACTCCGGCGCGCTTGGCGATGGTTGCGACGGTGAGGCCGTCCATTTCGAGTTGATGCCAGGCGGCGATGCGGTCGCCGTCGTTGAGGGCGGCGCGGTGTTCGTTCTCGTTGAGCTGATCGATGATGCGGGATGCGGTGTCGTCGTCAGCGGCGTCGATGATGTAGACGGGGATCGTGGCGAGTCCGAGTTGTTGGGCGGCGGTGGTGCGGCGCTGGCCCGCGCGGACGTGGACGGTGCCGGATGCGTCGCGCCAGGCTTCGACGGGGGTGCGGACTCCGCGCGCTTCAATGTCTGCCAGGAACTCCGGTGTGATCGCGGCAGAGGTGCGCACGTTCGTCTCCAAGACGAGCGTGCTGGGGTCGAGGTGCTCAAGCGTGCCTGCGGTTGTGGTGGTCATTGTGTGTCCTATCTCTCTCAGCGTTTCTTTGCCGGAAGGCACGTAGTGCCTGTCAGGGAGCGGCAGCGGAGCAGCAACCCCGGAGGGCGGTGGGGGAGAGAGTTTCGGCGCGAAATCAGCGAGCTTGCGAGCGCGTGCCGAAAGTCTCGGAGGAACCGGCCCGCGCAGCGGGCTTGTGCGGAGCCGAGCGACCGTAGACTGCCGCAGGCTTCCGGCAAAGAAACGCCGCCCCGCAGGGGTGGCGAGGCAGAGTCGGCCGCTTGCGGCCGTCGAACCAGTTTCTTTAGGGGTGACGAGCGGTGGCGACGGGACCCGGCGGGGTCGCCCGCTTTCCGCTCTGTTTGAGAGCGATAGCGCGAAAAGACCTGGTCAGGGCCGCGTACTTTGGTGACGCCTGGTCGTGCGCGTGGACGCGATGGACCGGGGGCGGAGACGCGGCAGCGTCGAGATCCGTGCGGGCGACGGGACCTTGCGCGTGGGGCGGTTGCGCTCCCCAGGGGGGGAGGTTTGCGACGAGGGCTGCCGCGCCCGCTGCGCGGTCTTGCCCTCGGGGGGATGGGGTTGCGTCGTGCTGTCCATGGCCGTGGCGTAGTCATCTCCGATCGAGGCGGGGATGACGAAGTGGCGGCGGTGGTCAGGACGAGTCCGTGTTGGCGGGTGGGTCCGGCTGTCCATCCTGTGGGCGAGTGAGCCCGGGCGAAGCTCGGTCGTCCACAGGTGGTCAGGGGGTGCCCGTCTTCGGTGTCGCACGTTCGATGCGTGCGGCGCCGAAGCTCGAGCCCGGTACGGGGTCGTGCTGGGGGAGGCGCTGTGCGCGCGCAGCGCGCTCGGTTTCGTTCGGAGAGCGGGGCAGCCGCGTCGACGTTCTGTCGCTCTGAAATAGAGGGCTACGCAGAGAAACGCCTGGTCGGGGGACCGTACTTTGGTGACGCTCCGTCGAGGGACCGTGCCTTGGTGGCGGGTCCGGCTGTCCATCCTGTGGGCGAGTGAGCCCGGGCGAAGCTCGGTCGTCCACAGGTGGTCAGGGGGTGCCCGCCTTCGGTGTCGCGCGCTCGATGCGTGCGGCGCCGAAAGTCGGCCGCGGCTACGGAGTAGGCGAGGCCTGGAAGATCACGCGCGCGCGTTTCTCAGCGCGCTCGAATGCCTTGCGCAGCGGGCCTGCGGCGACCGTATCGACGGGGGCGATCAAAGGCGGTGGGATCTCGCCATTCGCGACCCGCACGTAGGTTCGCGCGACTCGATAGTCAGCGCGGCCGTCTGGCCGGCGGGGGTGGCCTCCATGGCGATTCAGCTGCGCGTCAGGAATGAGAGCGAACTGGGTGGGGTGGTGGCGTCGACGCTTCTGCGTGCGCCGGCTCGTCATCCAGGTCTGCTCTGCCTGCCACCACGCCCAAAGCTCGCGCTCGAGGTTGTATCGAGCTCGGCGGGCATCGAGACGTCCGGTGGCACCGAGGACGGCAGCGGCAGCATCTCGCCGTTCGAGGTCCGTGGCGACCCACCCCCTCGCGCTGTCCTGCACCAAGCCGTACCGGGAGAGGGCGTACAAGGGAAGGGAGAGGGAAGCTGCGTCGTCAGCTGTCCGGGACGCGAGCGCAGCGGTGGGGGTGGGCGTGGACTTCAGGCGTGCGTAGATGTTGCCGGCGTAGATCCCGAGGCTGCGGCCGTAGGTGAATACGTCGTGGCGGGCGGCGGTGGCACGAGCGCTGAGCTCATCGAGGAGCAGCCGGCGGAGGGCGGCTCCGGCTGCGGGGGTGGTGCCGGGGCGCGGGTCCGCTTGTGACCGGGTTAGTCCGGGGTTCCTGTGGAGAACTCTCTGTGGGTCAATGGTCCAGCGAGCTCCGCGCGGCCCATCGGCCCGACTTTCGCGCGCGATCCAGCCGTCCGCGGTGAGGCGGAGCAGGCTCGTGCGGGCCGTCTCGCGGCCGATGCCGGCGAGCAACGCGAGGCGGCGGATATCGGCCTCGAGGACCGTGTTGACGGCTTGGAGAGCGAGGATGCTGAGGGCGTCGAGGACGCGGCGGTCAGCTGGGCCACCGCCGCGGCTCCATCGGCCTGCGGCAGCGTCGGCACGTTCTTGGACGAGTCTGACGTGCGCGGCGATGTCGGCCGCGCGTGCGTCGAAGGTGGGGTCGGTGCCGCGTCTGCGGTCGCTGTTGGCGACGTAGCGCACGGCTTTGTCCCATTGCCGGCGGAGGATCGCGGCCGCAGCTGCGGAGCTGCGTGGGGCGCGGGTCGAGCCCTCGCGGCGGCTGCGTAGGTGTTCGAGGCCGGCGTGCTGGTCGACGAGGGCGGCGACGTCGGCGTGGCGCCAGCGCGCACCGGCAGCGCCTATGAGCACGCGCCAGAGCGTCGACGAAGCGTCGCCGTGAGCGGCGTGCTCGTCGAGGGCGGCTGCGCTGGCGGGCGGGAGCGGGCGGCGCGGGCCGGGGAGGTACAGGCGCTGGTGAGCGTCCACGGGGATTTCGTGCGGGGTGTTCGGGCGTGCGTCGGAGTCCGGGGTGATGCGCGCGGCCAGGCTCTCGATGACGGCGCGGATCTGTTGTGCGGTGCCGCGTGGCGCGGACAGCGCCGCGGTGTCGCCGCTGAGCACGCGGGAGTTGCCGCCGGCCCGGTGCGGGGCGCCGGGTGGGCGCACGCATCCTGTGGCGGGATTGGTGAGGGGCGCGAGGTCGAGGGTTGGGCACAGGTGGCGGAGGAGCCGTGCCAGCGTCGCGATCGTGTCGGCGTCGACGCTTTCGCGGAGTGCGGTCCAGACGTGCCGGCCACCGGTGGGGCCGGATGCGCAGATGACGGTGGCGAGGCCGGCGTCAGCGAGGGTGGCGGCGATGGTGAGCGCGTCGCGCTCGGCGTCGGACGCGGCGTCTGGCGTCTTGGCGTCGAGGTCGAATGCGAGGAGCCGGTATCGGTGGTCGTTGCCGGCGAGGTAGACGGCCCAGGGGCGTTGTGGTGCGTCGTCGTTGACGCGGCGGTCGCCGCCTGGTCGGTACTCGTTGAGTACCGTGCCGTAGGCGTCGGCGGCGGCCACACGCACGGTGGGCCTCGGGCTGATCGCCTCAGTGAGTTCCCAGAACTCGCTGAGGGTGCCGAGACTTCCGTTATCGGAGTCGGCTGTTATGATCGTCCTGCTTTCTAGTCGATTGCACGAATAAGGTCCGGGTGCCACCCCGGTTCTTGCTCCGCTTGATCTGAGCTGGTCGCCAAACTCGTCAGATCAGGCCTCATCTTCGAAAACCCCCGCCCTGCCAAAGGCGGGGGTTTCGCATTTGTCTATGCTGCGTTCGTGGCTGGCTCCTCGGGGAAGTTGAGCTGGGTGTGGGTGGTTTTCGGGCGCGGGGCGTACTCGGGCATGCCGAGTGCGTCGGCTGCCAAGGCCGTCATGTACTCGCCGTAGCTGAGGCCAATCGCGTCGGCTTTCTGCTTGATAACCTCCGCGAGGGGTGCGAGAGGTTTCGCCATGATCGGCACTCGGTGCCCCTTGCTCGGTCGTCCCATGGACGAAAGCATGGCGGATATCCATTACGGAAAACGTTTGGACACGCCGTGGTCGTGAACAGGACGCACGATCGGTCATGCGGCGTCCACGACGACGAGGAACACGCCTGACTGGCCGCCAGGCCGGGCGCGGAGCGCTTGGCCGATCGCGGTGACGATCTGCCCGTAGTGGCACGCTGCTACGAGCTCTTCGTAGGTGACGTCAACGCCGAGTGCCGCGCTGGCGTTCGCAGCTGTCTCGTCGACACGCGGGTTGGCGAGCGCCCAGGCGATGCGAGGGAGACGAGTGGGGCGGAACTGAATCTGCCGGGCAGCTGCGACGCGCAGCTGTGGCGGCGTCCACACGGCGACGGTGACGCGGGGGCGTTCGAGGGTCATGGTCATGCCTGCCCCTCGCGGTGCTGCGTGCGGGCGCTGACCGCGCGGGAGCGGTAGTCGAGGTGTGCGTCAGTGAGCCATGCGGCGATGCAACCAGGATGGGCTCCTGCGGGCCTGCCGGTCATCGGGAGGGGCGTGTGTGTGCGTGCCAAGCGCGCCAGGCGTTCGATGAAGGGGTTGTCGTACTGGAACAGGCCGCTGGTGTCGCCGCTGGTGTCGATGGCGTGGACCGGCGCGAGTATGCCGTTCTCTCGGAAGACGGTGCCTGCGGCGCGCTGGAACGCGGCAAGGTAGTCGCGCTGGTCGTCTTGGGCGAGCTGTGCGATCTGGAGGGCGAGCATGGCGAGCTCGTTGACGTCGGCGGCGCGCGCGTTCGATGCTTGTTCGTGCAGTTGCTCGCGTTGGGCGCGTGCTTGCTCGACGAGGCCGAAGGCGCGGAAGACGGCGGTGACGTCCATGGCGAGCACGATGGGTTCGGTGCGGTGCCGCAGCGTCGTCCAGCTGCTCTCCGTGCGGGATCGCACGGCGTTCATGGTCGGGGATCTCCGAGTTCGACGGCGACTGCGGCGGTGGCTTCGAGCCATGCCGCGCGGGTCGCGGGGCGGAGATTCTCGACGATGATCTGTCCGTCGACGAGCGCGGGGTCGAAGGGGACCTCCACGACAACGCGGGCGAGGTTTTCGTAGCCGTGCACGATTGCCGCGGTGTCCTTGGACGAAGCGCGGGGATCGGACTTGCTGACGATCACGACCGCGTGGCGTGCCAGGTGCTCTGCTCGCCCGCCTTGGCGCGTGAGCTCCTCGAGGAGGAGTGCGCCGGCTTCGGCGTGGTCGGCGCGCGTCGACGTCGCGACGACGAGCTGATCCGTGTGGTGGATCATTCGCCGGTACATCGGGTCGGACTCGTCGTTACCGGAGTCCATGATGATGAGGCGGTAGAACTTCGAGGCGACGCGGTGAATGGCGTCCACGTCGTCGGGAGTGATGCGCTGGTCTTGGGCGAGCGCGATGGGCTTGGAGCGCAGCACGTCGAACTTGTCGCGCGTCTGGTGGTGCACGAACGCCGTGAGGTCCGACGCCTTGGCGCGGGGGCCGAGGAGTCGTTCGACCTCCGGCAGGAGGTCCAGGAGCGTTTTGTCGTGCGGTCCTTGCTCGGTGCGCCATCCGAGGGTGCCTCTGGTCTGGTTGTTGTCCCAGGCGAGGACGCCGGCGCCGCCGTAGCGCGCGAACGTGGAGCTGAGGTTGATGGCTACGGGGGTCTTGCCCGCGCCTCCTTTGCCGTTGACGACGGCGATCGTGCGGGGTCCGGCCCAGTGCTGGCTGACGACCTTCTCGTACGTGCGCTCCGTGAGCTCGCGGCTGCTGGGCGAGACACGAATGCCGCTGCGGGCGAGGAGCCCGCGGACGCCTCGTGTCGCGGCGCGTTCGGCTTGCTCGGCTTGCAGGAACGAGGTGCGTGCCTCGCGCCGCGACAGCACCACCTGGGGCGCGTGAGTCGGCGGTGTGCTTGGCGGGAGGGCGCCGTATGTGCGTGGCGTCGGCGCGGTCACGGGTGCCGGTGACGGTGTGGGCGCGTGGTACTGCGGGGCTGCCGGCGGCTGGGGAGCGGCGGCGATCGGCGCGGGTGGCGTTGCCGGTGCAGGCGTCTCGCGGAGCACGGGTGAGGGTGTGGCCGGGCCTGTGCTGATCTGTCGCGTCGTCTTGTCGGGGTACACGGCGAGCTCCACAGTGGTGTCCCCGTGGGTCGCGTGGACGGTGACGCCGCGATTGATCTGCGCGGCGGTGTCGGCGGCCATGTCGATGATCTGGGCCGTCGCGGTTGCGGCATCGGCGGCGTGGATCAGGGTCTTGCGGCCCTCCATAACGTAGGTGCCGGTGCCGTCGTCGCGGGTTTCGGCGTCGATGCGAGGCCAAGCGGTGGGTTCCACCATGAGCGTGCTCCTGTTCTAGTTGAGCGAGATGCCGAACTGCGCCATGAAGGGCGCGGGGTCGATGAGTTCGCCGTTCTGGACGACGGCGAAGTGGAGGTGGCACCCGGTGGACTGGCCGGTATTGCCGACGCGGGCGATCTGCTGACCCGCGTTCACGGTGTCGCCCTCGCGGACGAGGATGCCGCTCTCGTACATGTGCAGGTAGTTCGTGCCGATGCCGCCGCCGTGGTCGAGCTTGATGGTGCCGTTTCCGGCACTGTTGAAGCCGGCGAAGGTGACCACGCCCTTCTGCGCGGCCCAGATCGGTGCGTCGCATCCGGGGGCGAGGTCGACGCCGCGGTGGAATGAGGAGCATCCGTCGCAGCTGCGGGGGCCGTATCCGTCAGTGTTGGGACCGTCGGCGGGCTTGGCCCATCCGTCCTTGCTGACTTGCCCCGGCAGGGTGCCTGTGGCGCTGCACGCTTGTCCGCCGGTGCCGGTCGCGAGGCCGGTCTTGACCCCGCTGAGGGTGTCGACGATGCGGACGGCGGTGTCCCAGTACGTCTCGTAGTGGTACGGGTCTGCGTTGCCCTGGGTGCGGTGCGCGACGAGGGTTGGGGCAGCGGTCTGCCATTCGGCGTCGGGGACGGCGACGAGCATGGCCTTGAAGAAGTTGGTGGCGCTGATCGTCGGGTTCATGCGGTCTTCGTAGCTGCCCCAGGCGCCGTTGCCGCGCTGTTGGAAGAGGCCGCGTGAGTCGGGGCCGACGGCGTCTCCGTAGTCCTTGACCTCCAGTGAGGACTCACCGATGGCGGTCATGACGCCGATGGTCTGGTCGCGCGCGCCGAGGCCGAGTGCCTTGCCGGCCTGCACGATGTAGGCGGCATTGATGAGGCGATCGGGGCCGAAGTCGTCGATGGTGACGTTGGGGATGCTGGACGGGTCGATGGTGACGCTGGAGGCGCTGCCTGCGGTGGGGTTGCAGGTGTCCATCGTGGACGAGCTCGTGAGCATGAGCGGGAACAGCAACCCGACGGCGAGCAGCGGTGCTGCCAGAAGGGCGATGGCACCGCCGCGTTTGGCGTCGAGGTCAGCGATCAGGCGCACGAAGGGGCGGGGTGGACGCTCGCACAATCAGAAGATCTGATGCGGTGGGCTAAGCAAGCCAACGTCGCAACCTCAGTGAGCGCATCACCCGAGGTGGTCATGCCATCCAACGTCGTGGACGAGGCGATTGCCGAGGTCTACAAGATCCCGTCCCTGGGCGATGACCTCGCGTTCGATCAGCCGTACATGAACAGCGGCGCGAACGGGTTGCAAGCGCGCGTCGAGGTGCAGCGCGTCCCACCGTTCGAGGCCGACAACACGCCGCCGCCCGTCGTGCTTCAGGTGAGTCTGAACGGTGCAGAGCAAGGCCGTCTCGAAGTCGTGAATTTCGACCTCAGCGGAAACGAGCGGGCAGTTGAAGCGCGCGAGCTGGGTGGCCTCCGCGACCGGCTCTACCTCAGCAATGAGGACGTGAATCGCCTCGTGGAACACCTCCAGCCAGCGCTTGCGCAGATGGTGAAAGCGTACGCCCCAAGCCCTGCCGAACCGAGCCCCACCGTAGCGCGCGACGAGACACTGGACCGCATCAGCCGGCTTCGCGCCGCCAACTTCACGAACGCGCCGCTGGCGGCGGCCGCGAGGCCCAGTCGCGGTGATGCCGCCGTCGCGTCGGCACACAACCAGGCTCGAGTGCAGCCCTCCCCCCACGAAGGAGCGCCTGGAGCGCTGATAGGCACGACACGGCGAAGAGAATCTCCCCCGGTTGAGCTATCAACCGGGGGAGATTCTCTGTCGAACTCGGCGAACCGACTCAGCCGCGCTCGGGACCTGCGGAGCGCTCTGTGGGCAGCGCACGTCGCGGTGGCGGCGCTGGCGCCGCAGGCTTGGTCGGTCGAGCCGGCGACTGCTTCGAAGGTGCGACGTCGCGGAGCGCGCGGGGCACCTCATCAGACATGTTGCGCGCCTGATTGACTTCAAGGGTCGGCACTGCTTTCACCTTCTTCGCCTCCTCAGGCGAGGTGAAGTACACGCGGTAGTGCGTGACCGCTTGGCATTCCTCCGCCAGTCTGCGTGCGCTCTCTCGGGGCATGGACGAGCACCCCGGGCCGGCGTAGACCTCGCGCGCGTAGGTACTGGGGACCCAGCGACCACCCAGCACGTCCTTCCCGGCGACCGCCTCGGTATACCGCTCTTCCCACCGCTGGCGGATGCGCGCCTCTGATACCTCGTACGACACCTCGACATCGACGACGCGCACGCCGTAGCCGGCGGCCTCCAGCTGCTCTCCGAGCGCGACCGCCTTGGCGGGGTCAGCCAGAACTGTGTCGATCACAATGTTGGTGCCGCGTTCCATCTCATCGTCGCGCAGCTGCGTGGCGAGGTAACTGGATTCCTCGTGCACGAGCGCCGCGAACTCCAACGGGTAGAACACCTCACCACGCGCTTCGAGCTCGCGAATCTCCTGGGGCTTGATCCAGGCATCGAAGCTGCCATCAGCGACGGCAGCTTCAAGCAGCTTCTCCTTGAACTTGTCGGCGTCGACGACGAGAAACTTCTCCTCGTCCTCGCCCAGAATGTGCCTGCGAATAGAGCCCTTGCCAGCTCCAGGCGGCCCGGCCATCACGAGCACCAATTTGCTGAACTCCACCGCGGGCGCCTCTTCGAGGAGCTCGGCCGTGATGCGTTCGTGCAGCGCTTGGCGGGCGGGGGTCGGTGCGTCTCCGCGCCACCATTCCGGGTTGCGTTTTGTTGAGTGCGGGGAAGCTCGGTGCAGCACCTCGCGGGAGAGTTCCCGCACGAGCTCCATGTGGCGTGCGACGTCTGGATCGCTCACGCGGCAGTCGAGCCGTGCAGGCGCTCAAAGACGGCCGCGTAGATCTCAGCGTCGATGAGGCCTCGTCGCTTCGCGCTCACCACCTCGCTCCAAGTGCCAGCCGGGTTCACCATCAAACCGTCAACGTCATCCGGCGCATCCATGTCGGCGTACGGGAACCGCGCGAGCTCATCGACGAGCTGATCCCGCTCGAGCTCGCCGGCCGCGTGGCGCAAGCAGATCTCCATTGGGGTGGCACCCGAGAAGCCCTCCAGCGGGTCCGCCACCTTCTCAGCGGTGCGGTAGAGACCGTGAAGCGTAGGCTGCGCGATGTGCGTCCAGTCAGCGATTTCTCGCTGCGTCCAGGACTTGCGTCGGACCAAATTGAGCTTCCGGCGTATGTCCAGGTCGAGCACTTCACGCTCGGCGCGCATCTGATTCAGCTCCGCAACTTCCGGAGGCATGTTTGTGATGGTCATGAGGACTCCTCACCTCCCGGCGAGCACTGAGACGGCCCACCTCATAGGCAACCCTATCAACGATTGATAGGGAAAGCTATCACCCGCCCGGGTGATCGAATGTCAGCAGCATGAGGGACACTCGAACACATGTCCACAATCGTCCACGACCCCATCAGTGTCGAGCTGAGCAATGACGAACCTCGGGTGTTCTGGTGGCAGCGCTTCCCGTACGTGGTCACCGCCCCCCACTGCTCTTCTACCGCCGCAAGCCGCCCTGGTGGCACGGCACAGGGTCGATGGCAAGGCTCGACGATGCCTTCTGGAAAGTCAGCGCAATACGGGATGGAAGTGGCGACGAGCCGCAGCTGTACGACCTCAAATTCGACGGCGAAAACTGGTCCCTCTCACACATCTTCTGACACAGAGGACTCACACTTAATGTAAGTCCATACATTCAACGAAAGGGGCGAGCGGTGGCGTACATCACACTCACGGAGGTCTGGGGCGAGCGCACGGAACTCGTCAACACCGATCACATCGCGCACTTCACTGCGGCCCGCGTCTCGGCGGCAGCGAACAGCGGACCGGCAGCGTCGCAGTCAGCACTGCACATCGTCGCCGCGCAATCGCATCAGCCGGCCGATCGTGAGTACATCCCGGTTCTCCCTGACGGAACACACGACCTCGAGGAAACCGACGCCGTGGTGGCCCTCCGCAACTTGCAGCAATACGTGGTCGCCGCAGCTCAGCGCGAGCATGCAGCCCCACACTCTCCCGCGCGCGACGCCAAATGGGGAAGCTCGCACGCCGCAGCGAAAGCCGCCCATGACGCGGCAGCTTCTCCGGAGCGGAGCGCGATCGACGCGCGAGCGGCAGGCCGATGATGGAGCGCCGCCTGGCCTCTGTTGCGCACGTCGCGCAGCACCTCCAGCGCGTCGATCCGATCGTTCGGCGCGCATCGACCACGCATTTCAACCCTCGCGCCGCGGAGCTCGCTGACGAATGGTGCGGCGAGGTCGACTCGCTCGCCCTCGGCGGTCAGCTCTCGTCGACGTTCAACCTCCTCTCTGAGGACGTCATTGGCCTACTCGCCACGGCGAGCCCCGGGAAGCCGCGACCCGAGTTCCTGTTCGCCGCACTCGACGTATCGATGCGCCTCGGGCGCTCTACGGCACGCCTGGCCAACCCTCCTCGTTGGCGGTCGAGCGCTGGCGACCTGGCAGCGTGAGCGAGGGGTTTCAGAGATGAAAGAGGCCACACTCGACGAGCTGCGGCGACTGAAACGCATGCGCGCGGCCGGCTTCGAGGACGCCACCCTGACCGAGTTGCGTTACGAGGCACTGGTGGAGCAGGACACACGAACACTTCGAGCCGCCGCACACAGTAATCCGTGGAGGCGTTCGCTACGTTCGCCCCATCTCCACCACACATCTCATCAAACCGAAGGGGAAGAATGAACATGAAGAAGCGATGGGCCGGAACCGCAGACTATGCCGACGCCGCAGGGCCGGGAGTCTCGATCAATCCGTACCCTGGGGTTACAGTGGTCACCACCGCCGGTGACGTGCACGAGTTCTTCGGAATGTCGGTAGAAAACCAGACGTTCGATGAGGGCTTGAAAATGTACTGGCCGAAAGCTGTCAGCCTTGCGGACGGCACGCTTCATGTGACCGCTCGGGTGTACGACCGAAGTGTCCTCGACGGGCTACCCGACACGGATTCGGAGCGCTCGATCATCGCCTTCGCGCCTGGCTCCTGGACCTCAGTCGTCGGAGACGGCTTCACTGGTTCACCCCCAGCAGATCCCGTGCCAGCGTCCAACTGGTGGGCCATCTTCCGTTCAACCAGTGAGCCTGAGTCGTCAAAGCAACGCTACTACGCACCTGTGGTGGCCTGGCAGCCCACGCGGCACGATGGCCTCTCCGCCCTAACCGCATGGATCTCCAACACCACTGACGGCAGCCTGTATCGAACAGACAGCACTCACTTTGGGATAGCGAATTGGCGCCATCTGGGCTTCACACAGGAGCGCCCGGACGGTACCGAAGACTGGGGCATGTAAAGCGCCAGGAACAAGGAGAGGGTGCCCGCGTGAGGCCGGCACCCTCTCCTTGTTGTCGAAAGCAAGACAGGACCAATGACTCTCCTCCTCTCACAGGCTGATCGCATTCCAGAGTGTAGAAGAGGTGCTCGAGGCGCCCGTTGTTCGCTTCGGTGGGTCCGTTGCTCGTGCCGGGATGATCGAAGTACGCGAGGACAT
>NZ_JBNAFM010000033.1:0-12693 GCF_049707175.1 Pseudoclavibacter helvolus
CCTCTCGACCAAGATTCACCAGCTCGTGGACGGGTCCGGACTGCCGTTGGTGATCGAGGTCACGCCAGGCCAGGCGGCCCACTACGGGACTCTCAACAGAGAGCCGATCCCCGCCCAGAAACGGCAAAGAACCCGGAACGATTCTGCATAACCCAACCGACACCGTGTCCACGATTGAGGGTCAAGGCCAGTCTTCGAGACGCACGATTCCTTGTATACCTGCTTCTGCGCGAGCCTAAACTCCACGATCGCGACCGCGTCTCGCTTGAACTCATCTGAGTAGACCTTCGGCATGATGGCCATTTTCCAGCACGACTCTCTCTCCAGAATCATGCGGTCAGGGCCTCAATCGAACCAACAGCAGACCCCAAACTGGCCCTCGCTGCCTGACCAGAACTGTCAGCTGCTCCTGCACCAAACCCTCTACGAAAACCCTGGCACGTTCAGCCCCGGCGCTTACGAGCCGACCCGCTACCGGGACTCTTGAAACCTAGACGATCCCCGCACAGGAGTGGCACGGAACCCGAGACGGTTCATTTAAGTCTCGATCGATCCGAACAACATTTCTATGGACCTACTTTTGGGGGTCTATATTGCAAATAGCGTCTCATGACGCAGGAATGCGCGTCTCGGAAGCTCTGACATATGCCAACATGCATAGACCTGCAGATTGTGTTGTGGAACGCACGCCCCAGTCAGCGGTGGCGCGGCGGCGAGCTTCGGGGGATGCCGTCGCCGCGTCTTTTCATGGGTCCGGATCACCGGCACCCCACTGCACCGTCGATGTGCCGTGGGTTGGCGCCCCGAACCGGAGCTACGCACTGGCACGATGGCTTGAGCGTCGTCACCCGTTGCATCCGTGATCGAAGTTCGGTCGTCATGGATGAAGCAGGTGCACGTCTCCGGTAAAAAGTGCAACCCCACACGGCGCTAATGGCGTGCTAAATTTTCAGCATTCCCCAACGCTGAGAGGCAGTCCGCATGGATGAAGTACGCGCAGTCGACAGAAGAATGATCTTGAAGGCCTCCGCTTGGTCAGTGCCGACGATCCTTGCGACAAGCTCAGTTCCACTGGCCGTGGCCTCGCCGGAGTGCCCGGTTGTTCCCTCGGGATCGGCGTGGACCACCGCGTGGCTCACAGATCCGGCCGTCGGTGATGGCACCGTCGAGAGGCGTCCCACGTCCGCGCCAAGCCCCTTTGTCGAAGAGTTCTGGAGCTACGCGGAGGGTCTCCCTCCGACCAGACCCGCTGTCGGGATCTCGGTGTTCGTTTCCATCGATTTTGTCGCGGGTCGTACGTACAACATCGATTGGTTCGCCGGGGCCAACTACGGAAACCTAGTGGAATCTACGTCTCGCGCTGCGACGATTACGTTCGAAATCGGTTCCTCGGGCTACCTCTGGCGAGCCGCCACACGCCCCAACCAGGGCTCGGCGATCGTGCTGCCGTCGAACGCAACGGGTAACAACTACGCGAACTACGCCCCTTACTCGGTTTCCTACACGCCGACTACCAGCGGCGCACAGGTCCTCAGGTTCTCCTGGTTCACAGGCGCGGCTACTCCGACAACACTTTCCGCTGACGATATTGCCGTCACTTTGCCCCGGATCAGTTGCGCGTAAATCAATTCCAGCGTCATTTAACGGCGATCATGAAACCCACTCCTTGCACCTCTAAGTGCTCCTGCTTCTGATCGCGTCTCGCGCTATTGCCGGAGTGTTCGGAATCGGAGACGTTGCGCACTTGGGCAAACTCTGCCCGGGTGCGCAACGTCGCCATCGGCATATCTGGGTCTAGTGGTGGCGTGTGCATTCGTGGAATATCCGACGCTAGGCCCGGCGTTCGCGTCGGAGGGGGCTGTAGCGGCCTGGTCGGTGTGTGGTGCGGGGCCAGGTGTAGTTGCCGGTGAGGTTGATGTGTTCCCAGCTCAGGGGTGAGAGGTAGCGCAGCAGCTCCGGTTCGGGTGGGTTGTTGGTGCTTGTGAGGGTGATGGCGCAGTCGAGGTAGACGGTGTTCCATACCACGATCGCTGTGGTGAAGAGGTTGCGGCCGGAGGCGCGGTAGCGCTGTGGTTCGAAGGAGCGGTATCGGATTACACCGAGGCGGTTGAAGAACACGGCACGGGCAAGGGTGTTGCGGACTTCGCCTTTATTCAGGCCCGCAGTAGTCGGCCGATGATTCGGTCGTGCATCTCGATGATCTCGTCGGTGACGGTTGCCATTCCCTTGACAGGCATCGCGAACAACGTCGCATAGCGGCGCCGGGGTTCGAACCTCGCAAGATCGGCGGCCGTCATCGATGCCCCCTTACGGGCAAGTTTCAGGAGCCGGTTGCGGTGCACGAGCTTCGCCGTGGACCACGGCAGCTCCAGAGCCTTCCACACAGTCAGCCGGTAGGCGTGCTCGAGCGTGGACTGCGCGTTGGGTCGGGCGGGGGCCTGCCGCAACCCGCCGATCTGCGTCAACGGGCCATCTGCGCGGCGTCGCAGCAGGGCATCGAGCCGGCTACGCTACGCAGCGTTGAGCGGTTCACTCAGCACCGTGTGTAGGTGGCGGTTCGCACGGGTCAATCCCTGCGCGCGGGCGGACTCGAACACCTCGACTGCCGGCAACGCGATGCCTGCACGGCGCAGCGACGCGATCGCGGCCTCCACGAGCATTCGGCCACGATCGGTGTGCGCGGCGACGAGGTCGATCTTGTCCACGAGCCCCCGGAAGGCGCTCATCCCGAAAGAGGCCAATCCCAGGTAGACGCGCGCTTCGCGCGCGTGTTCCTGCATCGTTTCCTCACGGCTCGAGTACTCGGCCCACACCGTCGGGGCCACCGCGAGGTTCGACGCCATCCGGGCGATCACCGCGTCTGGAATGGCGCGGCCTGGGCCTAGCGCGATCCCGGGGCCGCGCAGCAGGGCGAACTGCAACGCGAAACCCAGCAGATCCGGATCCCCGCGCTGCTGACGGATCAGCGAAATGTCGGCCTCATCGACCGTGCACAACAGTGCAATCCCCTCGTCATCATCAGGTAGGCCGAGAATTTGGGCGCGTTCAAGGGGTGTGAGCAGAGCGCGACGAGCCACCGAGTGGGCCGGTCTATGATGCGGAGAGGTAACGGTAGATGGTGGGCCGGCTCACCTTGAACTCCGCCGCGACCTGCGCCACCGTGTGTGCCCGTTTCCCGTCCTCGTCATACATCTGCCGCGTCAACTTGACCTGCCGCGCCCCGAGCTTGGGCTTCTGACCTCCGGTGCGGCCTCGCGCCCGGGCGGCCGCGAGGCCGTCGCGGGTGCGTTCGGCCATGCGCGCGTGCTCGAACTCGGCGATCGAACCGAGAAGGTGGAAGAACATCGTCCCCAGCGGGGTGGACGTGTCGATGCCCTGATCGAGCACTACCAGGTCGACGCCCGGCCCCTGCAGCCGCTTGGATAGCTCGATCAGGTTCTCCAGCGAACGGCCCAGCCGGTCCAGCTTCGTTGCGACGAGCTGATCGCCGGCGCGGGTTGCTGACGGTAGCGTTTTCTCCAACCCGGGCCGGGACTGAGCTTGCCTGATGCCAAGTCGACCAACACCATCTCGCATCCGACGTCTTCTAGAGCATCCCGCTGGCCGTCGACGTACTGATCACGGGTGGATACCCGTCCGTCGAACGATCGTTCCCGATCGGGAGCTTCGTTGGCTGATTGGCCTGGCGTTACGACTTGACTTGCTGCTGCTGGTGTCGTTCGGTGGCGATCGCGGCGAGGGTGACTCCTGCTGCAACGCCTATGACTGTTCCGGTACCGGGAAGGAAGGTGGCGGTGAGGATGACGCCGACTCCGGTGAGCAGCAGCCCGGTTGCGGCGCGGCCGATGGTGTGGCGGAGGGTTAGGGCCCAGGTTCCGAGCACGAAGAGCGCGACAGGGATAGTGAGGGTTGCGGATGCGATCGTCGTTGGGGCGTCGGTGTGCCCGTCGGTGCTATCGATGGCGACTTCGATGCCGGCGGAGAAGGCGCCGGCCGCGGCGAAGATCAGGTAGTGGACGTAGCCGAAGGTCAGCGATGATCGCAGGCTGGTGATGTGGTGGTGCTGTTCACGAGCGAAGTACACCCACCACATGCCCGCGGCAATGATGAGCCCGGCGGCGGAGATCGTGAGCAGGTCCGGGATGTGCTGGCCCTCCTCGATTGCAGTGAGAACGGCGTTGGCTGAGGCGAGGATGGATTCGCCGAGCAGGATGAGGGTGAACAGGCCGAACCGTTCCGCGATGTGGTGCGCGTTCCACGGTGTCGGGCGAGAAGATTCGGCCCAGATGGGGATCGCGATCTCAGCCATGACGAGGACGAAGAAGGCGATGAAGCCGACCTGTCCGGGAAGGAAGAGGCGAGCGACCCAGAGAGCCTGCACGACGGTGATCGCGGTGGCGTAGCGCAGCGCAGGGGTGCGCAGCTCGGGGTGGCTAAGGGCTGCACGAACCCATTGCCCGACGAGGGCGAGGCGCATGATGACGTAACCGGCTGTCACGAGGGTGAAGTCGTGGTGCTCCATCGCGGGTCCGGTGCCGGCGGCAAGAACGAGAACACCGGCCATCTGGAGGATGGTCATGACCCGGTAGAGCCAGTCGTCGGTGTCGAACGCGGTCGCGAACCAGGTGAAGTTCATCCACGCCCACCAGATCGCGAAGAACACCATCAGGTATCCCAAGACCCCCGATCCCAGGTGCCCGTCCGCTTCCATATGGTGCAACGTCTGTGAGGAGAACGCGACGGCGACAACGAACACGAGGTCGAAGAACAACTCCAGCGGGCTCGCCGCACGATGCTGCTCGTGGGGGTCGCGGGGCTGCATGCGGCGCAGATGCCGCGTCGGAAGCGATGTCATTGAGGTCCTCTTTCGGATCAGACGGTGGGAGATAGGTGTGCGGGGTCGCCCAGCAGTTCGGCTGGTCGACCCCGCACCCGCAACGGCGAACTGTCCGGGTTACCCTTCGCGGATGGTCATCTTGTTGATTGAGTCACCCGTGATGTCGAAGCTAAAACGGCTCAGGCCGTTGGCGTGGTTGCTTCGCCAGTCCCCAATCACACTCACCTGCTCACCATCTGTGGTGATCTCGGTGGGGGTGAGGACGCCTTTGGATCCGATGAACTCTTTGTCGCTCCACGCCTTGATCTGCTCGCGTCCGGTGAACGTGCGGCCCCAGTCATCGACGGCACCCGAAGGAGTGAAGAAATCGAGGAATGCAGCTTCGTCGTGCCGGTTGACCGCGGCAATGAACGCCGCGATCGGTTCCGGAATGTTGAGTTCTGTCATGTGCTTCTCCTGACGGTTGCGGGTGTCAGCGGGTGGTGTACCCGCCGTTGGCGAAGATCGTCTGCCCGGTGATCCACCAGCCCTCGGTGGCGAGGAAGGTCACGATCGGGGCGATGTCCTCGATCTTCGTCAGAGAGTTGCCCATCGCCTGGGACTTGTGGAACTCGACCCGCTCCGGAGTCTCCTGACCGTAGAAGAACGGCGTGTCCATCGGGCCCGGGGCGATCGCGGTCACCGAGATGCCGCGCTCGGCGAACTCCTTCGCCGCGGCGCGGGTGAAGTGCTCCACCGGGCTCTTGCCTCCCGCATAGGTCGAGTATCCGTCGGTGAACGCCGCGAGCAGGCTGGTGACGATCGTGATCACTTTGCCGCCGTCAGCGACGTGCTTACCGGCCTCCTTGATGAAGAAATACGCCGCCTTCGAGTTGACGTCGAACATCGCGTCGTACTCATCCTCGGTAGTGTCCGCGATCGGCTTGCGGAGCACCTTGCCGACCGTGTTCACCGCGACGTCGATCTTCCCGATCGCGGCCTCTGCATCCTCGAACAGCTTCTCCACGTTCCCCGGAACGGTCAGATCGCCCGAGAGGATGACACCCTTCCCACCTGCTGCTCGCACCGCAGCCAGCGTCTCCTCCGCCTGCGGGCGGGTGTCCTCAGAGTTGTAGTGGATCGCCACATTCGCGCCCGCTTCCGCAGCCTGGCGGGAGATGAGCCCGCCCAGATTCTTCGCGCCAGCGGCAACGAGAACATTCTTACCTTCGAGGGTGTGAGTAGTCATGGTTAAGACCCTTTCGTATTCCTGTGTCAGCACTACGCCGTGGCGTATCGGCGCTACACGATAATATAGCGGTATGACAGCGAAAGTGCGAAATGATACGCGGACGCGGCTCCTTGATGCCGCCGCGGACATGATCGCTGCCGCCCCCGGTGAGGACGTGTCCCTGCGCGCGATCTGCGACCGGGTCGGCGTGAAGATGCCAACCTTGTATCACTTTTTCGGCAACAAGCAGGGCCTCATCGAATCCGTCATCGAACGCGGCTTCGACCTCTACCTCTCTCGTAAGGAAGCACACGAGCCCACCGGCGACCCCATCCAGGACATTCGGGAAGGGTGGGACGCGCACGTCATCTTCGGGCTCGAAAATCCCGGCTTCTACACCCTCATGTACGGAAAGATCCGGCCCGGATACTCGCCCGCCCCCCAGGCCAGGCCAAGCGCGATCCTGATCCACCTCGCCACGCAAGCAGCAGCACAAAACCGGCTCATCGTTCCAGCTGAACAAGCTGCCGCGCACATCCTCGCCACCAGCATCGGCGTAACCCTCCGGCAGATCGTGCTCGCCACCGCCGACCTGGCCCTCTCCTCCGCCATCCGTGAAGCCACAATCGCCGCCATCACCGGCGTGAACACCACGTCCACCCAGAAACCGCGCAGGCAGGAGATTAACGAAATCGTCGCGCACGTTACCGCACACCCCGACGTCCTGGGGCGCGCCGAAACCCAGCTCCTCACCACCTGGCTCAACCGACTCAACAACACCTGAGCGCAAACACCACGCTTAGCGTCGGATATTCCACGAATTTACAACTCGCCCCGTCTACGCCTAGCACTGCTGTCTGCGTGTCCACGCGAACACGTTCTTGGGAACACCGTAGAAATCGAGTTCCTGGTACGCGTCTGCGCTCAAGACCCCGGTGTCGACAAGAGTGTCTCCGTGCCAGAGTTCCTCCGACTGAGTCAGGATCCCCTCGTAGCCAACAACCTTTGCATTGGGGCCAAAATTCGTGGCGTAGGTAACCGATCCTGCACCGAACCCGTACACGGCGCTGGCACCGACGCCGGCAGCGGTGACCCATGTGATCTTGTCACTGGCCTGTCCGCTATCGGTGACTGTGTGCTGAGCCGTCGCGGAAACAACTCCCGTCGCTACCACAGTGTTTTGATAGTACAAGTCTCCGGATGCCGAGAGGAACGTGTTCCATCCAACGGCCGTCGATCCCAGTGGGACGCTCGGGTAGCTCGCGCCGGAGACAGCTCCCGCGCCGGTGCGCCTGACGACGTGAGCTCCTGTCGCGTCGACGTACGCGATGTAATCGGCGACAACGTCTGGTGGCGTTGTCCCGCTGTCTTGCAGATGGCGCACGACCGCCGACGAGACCGTCGATGTGGGGACTCCGGTGAGCGGGTCGTTCACACGTATGTTTCTGCTAGTCCACAGCTCGCCACTCGGGTAAAGGAACGTCTCCCACCCGACTGCGCGTGTTCCCGCCGGAACTGAACTGGGCGATCCTAGCGCGGGATTTGGGAGGTCGGAGGTGAAGTGGTTGGCGACAGTACCAGCTACGAATGTCGTGATGTCCTGTTCGAGCCGTCCGGCTCCCGAACCGCCGCTGTAGTGCTGGCTCTTCACTGAAGTTACGCCTGTCTGGGCAATTCGGTAACCAGTGGCCGGGTGGTAGGAATAAAGGACCCCGCCCGGAGCAAGGTACGTGTTCCATGCAACTGCCGTCGACCCGTCCGGAACTCCGGGCATCTCCTGGTAGACGGGTGCTTCGTTAGCAGAGAACGCGTACTGCCTGGCATTTGTGCCAGTAACTTCGACCGGGATACTCGTGGTGGGACCCGCGGGAAGTGCCTTGACGCTGATGCTCGTGCTCCCATTGCCGCTCCCGGCGATTGCGCCCGTGATCTCAACGACGCCAGACGCACCTGTCGTGAACACTCTGGGACCGGGAACGCCAGAAGACCAGGACCATCCAGCAGGCAGTGTCACTTCGATTTGGACTCCAGCAGCCGGGTTGCCGTTGTTTGTTGCAGTCAGGAAAAGGCCGCGGGCTTCAGTGCACGCTGCGGCGAGGAACGGGTTGGGATTTTCCACGACGACGTCGCCGGATGCACTCGCAAGGGGTGCGGCAGTTGCAACCGCAATGACTGGCACACTCCATGCGGTGGTCTTGAGCACTGAACGCCGAGAAGTCTGTCCGGGTTCAGGTGGTTGTGGGGTGGATGAGTCTTGCACTACTAGGGCCTCCGACATTTTGATACACACATGAGCTTCCTGGCTGTTGCGTGCTCTGCGGTGCCGGAGAGCACGCAATGGTTATCCCAGCGTGAACAGTTGACAGGACACAGGTTGGCACAAATGTACGAAATGTCCAGCGTCCAGCATGAATTGACCTACGTTTGGAGGTCTGGACGCTCGTGTTCTTCGGCGGCCCCTAAGCAGGCTGCTCGAGGGTCTTCTTTAATGTCAAGAAACTCTGTTTTTTATGTGACTTCAGCCCAGGGTCTGCTGACGTGTTTGGGATGTGTCTAGGATGTGCCGTAAGGACGTCAACAGATGTACTCCGCGTGAGCATTTCGGTACCGCCGCGCGTGAACCTTTAATTTCTGCGCGGAAAGGTGGCTCTCGTGCACGCGCTGGTGACGACCGGCTCGCTGAGATCTCCGGACTCGGACCAGCATTCGCACTCGGCCGCACTCGCGTTGCGGCTCTCCATGCGTCGAGCGGTCCTGATCGGTCTCGCGGTCTGGAATCTGGTCATGCTGCTTGTACTTCTGATGGCTGGCCTCGACTTGCTACCGTTACTGATTTCACTTTGCCTTCATGGCACCGTTGCGGTGCTGGCGATTTGGTGTTCTCCTCGAACCATCTCGGCTTGGCCAGTTTTAGTGCTCGCGTACGGCCTCGGTTTGGCCGACTGGGTGGTTTCGGGAGATATCAATGCACCTTTGACTTTCGCAGCATGCTGGTTGGTTAACCTTTCCGCTATTGCTGCAGTTTTCTCCTTGCGACCGGTCCCGTCCGTTCTCGTGGTTGGCGCTGCCGCGTGCACGTTGCCGCTTTTGCTTTGGGTTCTGAACCCGCACTGGGGACCAGACCTGCCGAAAGCGGTCCTGGTAACTCAGCTCGCTATCCTGATAGTGGGTCTTTTGGGCCTGGGCGTTCTCGACCGATTCGCGCGGAACGCAGACCGCGAGGCGACGGATGCGCGTCTCGAACGGCGCACCTTGGAAGTTCGTGCCCAGCACCGACGGGCACTCGCGGAGAGCGCGCGCACGCTCCACGACACAGTGGTCAATACGCTCGGCTCCATTGCGAGTGGTGGGGCGGCGACGCGCGACACCGCAGCGGTTCGTGAGCAATGCGTTCGAGATTTGCACGTACTCAACACCATCCTCGGATCCGCGCCGCCCGAGAACCACGCTGACCCACGGCTTGCGCAGTTGTTTGAGAATACGCCACTGCCGATTCGACGCACCGGGCTGAGCGATGAGGAACTTGAGAGTTGCTCACGAAACCTCTCGCCCGCGCAGATTATGGCACTGGTAGGAGCCGCCCAGGAGATGATGCGCAATGTTGCGAAGCACAGCGGAGTCCCGTTTATTGAGGTTGAAACCAAGCAATCGGTCGATGCTCTCGTGGTCGCCGTTGCGGATCGTGGTCGCGGGTTCGATGGCCGTCCCCGACCCGGCCGTGGCCTGGCGAACTCTGTCATTGCGCGCATGGAGGATGCCGGGGGCACTGTTGAGGTGCGTGCCTCACCGGGCGTGGGGACTTCAGGAGTTCTCCGGATGCCGTTCCAGCGACGGGGCACCAATGACGGGAACTCGACCAAAGCGACGGGTGACGCCCATGCGCTCGCGACGGCCCTGCACAGTCGCGCGGCGACCGTCTGGGCGCTCGGTGTCACGGCCGTCGGGGTCATTCTGGAGGCTCTGAATCGATCGGGCGAGATGACTGGCGCGTATGCCATGCTCGCACTCAATGTGCTCGGCGTCGTTCTTGCACGTTCGGGACGGCCAACTTCTGAGCTTACGAAGCGGCTCCTGGTGGGCACACTCCTCGCCATCAGCGTCGCTACGTTCATACTTTCCGCTTCGGCCGTCGACTTTGGCGCCCGCGATGCCGTGCTGTGGCAGGCGCTCGGCCCGACGGCCTGCCTAGTTCTCGTCACAACGCTTCAGGCGACCGGACGTGCTGTCCGGTGGACGACGGGAATCTACGGCGGAGCAGTCAGTGTCGCCGCCATGATCGTCGCGGGGACCTCCGTTCTCAGCGCGTCGATCGTGCTACTCGCGGGAATAGTAGGAATCGGGTTCGTGCTCGCATGGCGCTACTTCCAGGGTGTGGTGGACGAGATTGCCGCTACGGTGGCGAGGCAGCAGGAGCTGACATACTCGGCCAGTGTTGACGCCGAACTCCAGAGCTCGCTATTTGGTAGGCGGTCTTATTGGACGCGGGTGCGCCTGCGGGAGGTTCGGGTGCTGCTCTCCGCCCTTGCGGATGGGAGCGCGGACCCGAATGACCCTTCAGTACGCGACCAGTGCGCTGGCGAAGAGTCGTACCTTAGACAAATTCTCCAGATCAGCACCCAGTCGGTTCATCTCGGCACCTGGTTAGTGGAAGCCCTCAACGCGAGCTATACCGGACGCAATCATCTGCGTCTAAGCGTTGGCGATGTAGATACCGATGACGAGCACTTGGCGCAGGAACTCGGCAGATTGGTGCTGGCGTGTGTGACCGCCACACCACCCGGGGCGGAGGTCTTTGTGTCGGTCCATTCGCTTGATGTAGGGCTGATGTGCACGATTGTCGGCGCAACGCCCACGATTATTCGTGTACACGACGCGGTCGTGCCAGACTCGTTTGAAGGTGAAATCGAGCTCGTCACGGTCGACGGGCACGATGTGCTCCAAGTTCGTTTCGCCGATCAAATCGGGTAAAAGCGATCCAGTGCTGCCCCAGAGGCAGGGTAGAGGGGTGGAAAGTGACTGCGGTGGGGAAAGGGGCAGTACCGGAGTACCGTGCGGCGGTTGTTGAAGACCACGTCCTGCAACGACGACGAACTGTAGAGCTCCTTGAATCCGATGGATTTAACGTGGTCGTCAGCGTCGAGTCGTTGCCCGAGCTCGTTGCCTGGTTGCGGAGCAAGCGTCGGGAGTTGTGGCCGTCCTTGCTTGTGCTTGACCTCATGGTCGATCGGGGAACGGATGCGGAACCCGAACTAGTGCGCGAACTCAGTGCGCACATGAGCATATTGGTACTCTCCGCTATGGCGTCGCCCGAGTTAGTCAAGTCTGTCCTGGCGGCAGGAGTGCGCGGCGTTGTAGGCAAGCGCGACTCTGAGGCGGAGATCCTTGAGGCTGCCCGCGCTGTTCTGAAGGATGAAGAGTGGATGACGACCGAGCTCGCGAGCGTCATTGCCCGGGATCCAGGCAGGCCAAAACTGGGCGAGCAGGAAGAGCGAGCGATGATTCTCTACGCAACCGGTCTCACATTGAACGATGTTGCCGCCATTATCGGTGTGAAGCCGGACACGGCAAAGAAGTACCTCGCGAGAGTGAAAATCAAATATGCACAGGTCGGTCGTCCACTGAAAACTAAGGTCGATTTCCACCGCGCTGCTCAGGAGAGCGGGTACTTTAGGCGCGACGAGCTGCACTAGGTCGTGAGTTTTTTGCTGCAACTTTGACCTGGTTAAGGAGGTCGAGTGTAGCGTGATTTGCGCCCGCATGAGCGATATACTCAATCCGCGCCGAGCCTGCCCAGGTGCTCATTGCTGCGTGCAGCCTGACCTTGTGAAGCGTTCACGGTGTTTGCCAACACGAAGGCTGGCCCATGCCCCCCCCCAGTGTGCAGGGCTGCAGTGCGACGATTCTGGCGCAGTTCACTGAGAGGAAGCAAACATGACCGATAACCACCCCGGAGACGCACACCCGACACGCCGAGCAGTAACGGGCGCCATTTGGGCGGCCCCGGTCCTTGCGTTCGCCGTTGCGTCACCGCTCGCTTCCGCCTCCCAGGAGACTGAACGAGGTATCGCGCTGAACTTCGCTGGAATCACGACAAACACTTGGACCGATGCGTCAAGCGGGGCGTCGCTGTACTATTCGCTTCCGACTGTCTACCGGCTAGACTTGAACCCCGGCGCTTCTCCGGTTTTGGCCGGCACCCCGATCTACGTGTCCTTTGACACACGGCTCGTGTCGTCCATCACCCTACAGCAGACCGTGGGTCCAGTCGAGAGCATCGGTCCAAACACCGTGCGGGCAACGTTCTACTTGACCGCCGACTTGCTCCCCGGTGAAACTCGGTACATCGGTGCCACAGTCATCCGTAGCCCGGACGCACTGGCGGGAAACGGCCCAATTCCAGCTGGTATTGCACAGGTCACACTAGATATGGCTCGGGCGTGGGGTCCCTTGACCACGGACATTAATTACACTCCGTAGGTTCCATAGGTTAATCGGCATAAGTAGTCGTTCCGGGTTCTTTGCCGTTTCTGGGCGGGGATCGGCTCTCTGTCGAGAGTCGTGTAGTGGGCAGGAGCGGGTAGCGCGTCGTTGCGCGAAGAGAGGTCGAGGCCTTCCAGGATGGAAGTTCTCACACTCCCCGTCCGGA
>NZ_JBNAFM010000034.1:0-11067 GCF_049707175.1 Pseudoclavibacter helvolus
CCTCTCGACCAAGATTCACCAGCTCGTGGACGGGTCCGGACTGCCGTTGGTGATCGAGGTCACGCCAGGCCAGGCGGGCGATTCCCCGATGTTCCTGCCACTGCTCGAGCAGTTGCGCGTCGCTCGCCCGCTCGGGCGTCCTCGGACGAGACCCGACGCGGTCCTAGGTGACAAGGCCTACTCCTCGCGGGCGATTCGCGCGCACCTGCGTGAGCGCGGGATCCGGTCGGTGATCCCGGAGCCCGCCGACCAGCAAAGGAACCGGAAACGACGAGGCTCCCGCGGCGGTCGCCCCGTCGGTTACGACCGGGACGACTACCGCGGACGCAACGTGATCGAGCGTCGCTTCTGCCACCTCAAGCAATGGAGAGGCCTCGCCACCCGCCACGACAAGCTCGCCCTCGTCTACCGCGCAGCCGCCGCCCTGAACGCAGTCATCGCTTGGAGCAGGGCTTTATCAGACACGCCCTAGATCCCGGGGAGGACTGGTGGATGCAACCCCGCGGCAACATCAGGCGTCAGCACGATCTCGCTGCTGGCTTCGCGTGCGACGGCCCGCCGAACGGATGCCTCCCCCACGCTCAGGATGTTGGCGATTTGCCGGAAGCTCATGCCGGCCTCAGCTCGCATTCGCAGCGCTTCCCGGGTCTTGTCTTCGTTCATGACAGTGGGGCGTCCGCCAACCCGGCCTTGTCGGCGCGCATGTTCAACTCCTCGCTTTGTGTTCTCGCGAATCGTTGAGACGCGCAGCTGCGCGAGCACTGCCATGAACCCAAGCATTGCCTCACCCATGGGAGTGGTCGCGTCTATGTCGAGAAACGGCTCCGTGAGACTGCGGAGTCGAATACCCCGCGTCGCGAGCGATCGAATTTCCTCGAGGGCCATCTGTTCCGTGCCTGCAATTCGGTCCAGTGCGCGAATGGTGAGCATGTCCCCTTCGCGCAAGTATTCGAGGCACGCCCGCCACCGAGGCCGATTGGCGATGCGGCTGGATTCGCCGTGATCGACAAAGACCTTGACGCACCCTGCCGCCTCGAGCTCGGCAACCTGCGAGTCCACGTTTTGGGCTCGCGTGGAGACGCGCGCATATCCGATGGTCGATGTCATGAAGTGAGCGTAGCGCTGTGCGTCAGAAACGGTGACTACCACCTTTCGGCGCGTTTTGGTTTCGACGCGGAGTTTCGGCGCACTCGGAACCGGCGTGTCATTGACGTCAACAGACTCGACGACTGCCGCGTCGGAAACGATCGTTTCTGGCGCAGCCCACCCCACCGTCTTACATTTAATGTAACTTGTTATGCATGAGCACAGCCGCGAACAACAAGAGCCCGGACATCAATAGGCACCGCCTGCTTGAGTCGCTGGGATGGCTCAAAAAGGCGGCCGGAGTCGACGATGAATACCTCAGCCGTTGGCCATCTGAGGCTTGGTGGCAGTGGCACCTGGCGATGCGAGCAGATCCGCAGGGCCCGAATCCCGCGGTGCCGACCTGGATGCGACCACTTCTCGGTCGGTGGCACCGGGACTTTGGAATGCCGTTCCCATGCGTGGGGCAGCTCTGGCCGACGACAAGGGAGTGGTTCGGTGAAGCTGACACCCACGCGGACCTAACACTCAGAGTCGAAACCACGACCGATGGCGGCGAGCCGAACCTCACACAACTTCGTGCGGCCTGGACTCGGGCCGTCGACTTGCACTTGACCCCCGTGCTGTCCATGTCTCTTGAGCCGGCGGCACCCTGGGGCGAGGCTGTGGTCGGCACGATCGAGGCGTTCTACGTGATCGGCGGGAAGGCCCCCTGGCAAGAGCACGAGGAGGCCCTGGGGCCGGACGACCGCGCTTCGTTCGCGCAGATCCTCGGCACCCCTGGCGCGTCGACTTCCGTCATGCTCACCAATAGTGACACCCAGGGCTTGCCGCTGCTTGCATGGGAATGGCTCTACGGGTAAACGCAGGGACACCCCTCTCTGTCAATGAGGCGACGTATCCCCTGGCGCAACCGAACCCCGCGCCAGTCGAGAAGTTCGGCAGCAGAAACCGAGGGCGCAAAAGCGGGCGCAGCACGGTTTTGTGGCACCCAGCCGAAGGCTGGTTAGTCCGCGACGGGACGCGAGTGACTGACGCAGAACTCAGCGACGATCGAGTCCCAGCGCTCGGCGTCACGATTCCATTCCATAGTGTGGGGCACGTGCGGGAATCGTTCGACGCGAACGCTGGTGTTCAGTCGTGCGAAGTGCTCGAGTTGCATCGTCGGCACGTCTCGATCGCCGTCGCTCGTGATGGCGAGCACGGGGATGCTCGTCTCCATCGGCAGGTCGAGGTAGTTGCGATGCAAGGGAACAGGGACCGGGATGCCCGCTGCTCGATGCAGGATGGGTGCTTGAATCAGTGCGAGTGCGGCCGCGAACAAGGGACGCGGGATGAATCGGCCGCGACGCCTGTAATGCTCGAGGACGCCTCGCCAGTCCAGGGGTGGGTCGATGAGTACGAGCGCGCGCACTGGAAGGTTCGTTGCTTGAGCCAGCCCGAGTGCGACGTGAGCCC
The DNA here is from genome assembly GCF_049707175.1 of Pseudoclavibacter helvolus. Classification (GTDB taxonomy): domain Bacteria; phylum Actinomycetota; class Actinomycetes; order Actinomycetales; family Microbacteriaceae; genus Pseudoclavibacter; species Pseudoclavibacter helvolus_A. The sequence goes on from NZ_JBNAFM010000034.1 coordinate 2,545, forward strand.
CGAGTGACCAACCGACCAGAACTACGTGACTCGCGCCGGCTCTGCGCGCGAACTCGATACCTGCGTGGACGTCGCGTCCTTCGAGGGCACCGAACGTGGTCCGGTGCGGGTCAGCGGCAGCTCGCCGGTCTCCGTAGTAGGGCGCCACGAGCGAGGTGAGGCCGGCGCGCGTACAGGCTGGCACTCCCCGCAGTGCGCTGTGGAGGGTCGCCCCTTGGCCGTGAATGTGGACCGCCCAGGTGCTGCTCTTGGCTCGTTCGTTGAAGATCCACCCGTCGAGTATCCCGGACGTCGCTGCAATTTCCACGGTACGGTGCTGCCCTACTTGGCCGGGCGTGGAGTGGTAGACCCCGGACCAGCGCACGGGTCCAGGCGTGAATCGGCCGGTGGTGTTCTCGAGCTCACGCGTGACTCGCTTGCCGTCGTCGTGAATGACGGCGCCAAGCTGCGCGTGTGCCCCGCTGTCCGGGTCGATGACGGCATAGCGGCCCGGTAGGCGCGTGGTGTGGGTGCTCGCGAAGGTGATCTTGTTCTGGTCGACGGCCAGGAGCTCTTCGCGCCGACGGGTCGGGGTGACTCGCGTGATTGCTCGAGCAAGGAGCGTTGTCACGCCGGCGACGGTGATGGCGAAGCCAACAGGGAGCCAGTAGCGTGTGCGCATCAGTGACGGCGGAGCGTCTGATCGACGCGAGCTAGCAGCGCCTGCTGATCTGGGCGGAGGGAGGCTTCGATATCCGGGTGACGGAGTAGTGCATCGCGAACCTCAACGTGCAACCTGTGCACACGTTCGTCGAGTGCGCTGGCCTGCACGGCTGGGAGCTCGTAGTCGGCCGCTTGAACCTGTTGCCAGAGCTCCTCGAGCGGAACGAGGCTGCGAACGAGTTGGTAGCGGGTGCGAGTGGCACTGACCTACCCCATCACTGCCGGAAGGGCTGCGCCGATCGACATGGCCACGAGGGCTGGCGCGTAAAGCGGCCAGTACCAGCTCTGCAACTCACCCAGGGTGGCCGCATCGCCAGCGACGTGGACGACGTCCATGGCTACAACGAGGGCGGACAGAGCGACAGCAAAGACGCAGCCGACACCGACGAGCGAGAAGCCGATTCGGTATGACCAGCGGTTCATGCGCCAGGCATAGACCGCACAGACATAGGCGCCGGTGCCAGTCACCACACCGATGAATACGAACTGGAGAATCGAGTACAGCGACGCCGCAGGCTGCGCCCCGTAGTCGATCATGAACGACGTCGACGAGCGTGGGGCATCGATGAAGAAGAAGGTGACCGTGATGACGGCCAGGGATGCGGCGAGGAACCACCGCAATGGGGTTCGGACAAAGCGTGCACCTACCGTCCATGCTGCCCCGATGACGGCCAGGAACAAGAAGTAGAGGCCGGTCATGAGTAGAGCGTTGGCGATGAGGTCGGCCAGGTTGCGTCCGCCGAGAACGGCGTCTACGGCGAGGTAGACGCTGTCGATGTTGAGCGTGAGCGAAACCGTGATCGTGAGCGCCGAGTACAAGACGCTGTGATTCTTGCGACGTCGAGCACGCAGGAGTTGCGCGAGGACGAGTGCCCACAGGAACGCGGCAACAACTTCGGAGATCATCCCCAAATGCCCTCGAACGAGCCGGGCTCGCGACTTGAGGACCTGATGAGCGCTGCGAGCGTATCAGCGAGTCGTTCGGCAGCGAGCTCGAGCTCGTCGTGGAACGATGAGCGCGCAAAGACGCGCACCCCGGGGAGGTCCGGAATGAATCGACTCATGTGTTCCTCAAGGTCGTCCGATTCGTCGTGGCGGAGGAACATGTGTGCCAGCTCGTGCAGGATCAGTTGCTGCCTGTGCACCTCGGAAGGTGTGGGGGCATGCAGGATGACGTCTCGACGCTCTGCTGGGAGGGGTATCCAGTATCCGCAGGTGTCGCCGGCAGTGAGCGCTTCGAGTTCGGAGATCTCAACCGTCGTGCCCCGGCGTGCACCGATGAGCTGTGCGAGGTACGGAATGTCCACGCTGGACTGGCCTCGCAGCCCTTGCAGTTCAGCCACCACGAGGTCATCCATGGGGCTCACTCCTTAATGTCTCGATTGAGGAAGTCAGTGATGGCTTTCAACGTTTCCGGAGAGACTCCGTCAAGCGTGCGAGCGGCGAATGCCTTGACCCTGCGGGCTCGCAGCGAGCGGACGAACTCCAGTTGCGAGTTGACACGTTCGGGGACCTCGCCGCTATCGCTCAGCAGATACGAGGCCGGCACGTCGAAGATTCGCGCCAGCCCTTCCAGTAGTGGGCGGTCCTTCACGTCGTACATCTCACCACTGAGGATGTATGCCCACCGTGCCCGGGAGAGCGTGATGCCCTGCTCCTTCAATCGCTCCGCAATGAGTCGATAGGTGTATGGCTCGCCGTCATCAGCCTGCACAACGTCCATGAGGAGATTCATGCGTCGCGCTAGCTCGTCACGGGGTAGTCCGCCCGTCACATCCATTTTCGTCCTGTTTCTTTCTTAACTTGGACGTGTCCAGGTCCGTACCTAGACATGTCTAGCAAACTGTGCTCAGATATTCAACGGGGGAGCTAGACAAGTCTAGCAACCGGCCACCAGGCGACTGGTTGGCACCTTTGGGGGGCCTCACGCGACCGGAGCACCGGCCTCGAGCACATCGCACGGTGACGTGACGAGTCGAGGAACCAGACGTCACAGGTCGGCCAACCACGTGGTCGCATGCCCCTCGGGTCAAGCGCTACGCTTAGCCCAAATTTCGAGCTAGAGATACGGTAAGGTGCACACATGATGGACGCTCAACCCCGGGCAGACGCGCAGGATCGGGTTTCGCCACTGGCCCCCACCTCGCACTACCTTGAGCTGATTCACCCGGATCATGACCCGGACATGTTCCCGCCGTACCCCGGGGGACATTTCCTGCACATGCTGGCCGCTGGTCCGAAGCACGCGAGCGATGTTGCTCACCATCTCTGCATTGGGCCCGCCGCGGCTCAGGAGATGTTGGATGAGCATGTGTCTCGAGGCCTGGTGCTGCACGAGTCTGGCCTGTACTCACTCTCAATCCATGGCGTGCTCGATGCGCTCACAACGGTCTGGCCGAAGCGGCGGTGGCAGCACGAGCGCCACGAAGCCGGGGATTTTGACTGCACCACGTGCCTCGTGTCTGGGGACAAGTAGGAGGCCTAATGGCGATCAGCCTGAGCAGAATTGACGCACTCGGTATGCTTGCGCGGAACAAGCAACTGGGAGATTCATGGCCAAGTCTGACGAGCTCCGCGAGCATGTGGTGTCGGTGCGCCTCTCTGATGCCGAACGCAATGCCTGGGAGCACGAATCGTCGAGCGATGGCTACCGTCAAACAGCTCGCTGGACGCGTGAGCTCGTGAACCGCGAGATCGCTCAGCGCTCAGACGGCATCAATCAGGACCGACGCCCCGTCGAATCCCGCCTGCTCAAGCCACTGCGCGAACACACGAAGGTGCTGAACCGGATCGCTCGGCTCCTGTCAGCCCTGGTCGAGTCGGGGCAGGTTCTCACCGAAGAGGACCTGCGCCGCATTGAAGTGGCCGTCCTGCACGCGGGTGACGACGAACCAGACAGGTAGCGGCGGCAAAGTAAAGGGGCGGGGGTGAAATCCCGCCCCTTTACTCATCCTGAGGGCTACTAATCAGTCGCGACCGAGCCCGCCTTGCCGAGGTGTGCGTGCAAGAGGTCGGTGAAGCGGTCACCCACGGTGTCGTGAAGGTACTCGAACAGGTGCTCCCCCACAGCGTCGACGTCGAGCTGGTAGCGGCGCGTGGTGTCCTCCGCGACGAGCACTGGAGTGACCCAACCCATGGCCTGAAGCTCCTTCATGTGCCGGTGGGTCGGGTGGTAATCGACGTCGATGGCTTTGGCAATCTCCGGCACCGTGACGGGTTCAGTCTGCCGAATCAGCAGCTTGACGATCTCGGTGCGGATGGGCTGCATTAGCAGGCCGCGCTGCGCCATGGCTCCAGCCACTTCTGGGTCGGGGTACTTGGCAACATACGAAGGCACGCCTCCATTGTGGCCCCTTTCTGTCAGAAACGTGCGATGCACCTCCCACGGGAGGGTGTGGTGGATCTCACCCTTGGACTTGCAGTAAATGTTAGTAGTGCTATTTACTGTAACAGTACAGCTTTAATCGAAGCATGTGCGGTACGTACACGTCCACACGGCGCGCCTCAGTCGTGCCGGGAGGGAACCATGGAAACCACAACAAAGGCTCCAACGAAGCGCCACCGCGCTCGGCGGGCAACACTCGGAGCGTTGGCGTTCGCCGTGCTCGCGGGGTCGGTCATCAGCGGCGGTGTTGGTGCCAACGCTGCCGTCTCGACTCCTGCTGGCTCAGCGACGTCCACGCTCGACGGCACGCTCATTCAGGGTGGGAAGCCAAACGCCGGCACGACGACGCTCTTCGCGTTCGCTGCGGCCGGCGAGCAGCTGCACGCGGAGTTCGAGGCGCACCACTTCGCTGAGAACCCCGCTACGCAGGGTGGCCGCGTCGTCATCAAGGACCCGGCGGGCGCCGTGGTCTATGACTCGGGCGAGGTCACGGCCCCGTCCGCCACCCTCGGTGGCACCTTCACGTCCGCCGTCTCCGGCAACTGGTCCATCGACATCATCGACCTCAAGACGCAGCCAGCAAACGACTACGTGGCCGCAAACATGGAGTGGTCGGTAGCCGTGCTCGGCTCCGACGGTCAGTCCAAGCCGGGCCGCGTCTGGTCGGAGTCCCTCGCAATCCGGTCATCCGGCGTCGCAGATCACGTCGTCTACGCGATCAACTCAGCGGGTGCCAAGTACAAGATCGACCTGAACGGCTACGACGGCGTGGATTCTACGCTGGTCATGAACAACATCGGCAACGCGAAGAAGGGCGAAGGCGTCAGCGTCTTCAAGTCCGTGCCGCAGCAGCACAGCCCGGAGCTCGATGGGGCCGGCGCTGACTACTGGACTCCTGCGACCGCTGGCGAGGTCGAAGGCCTCGATTCGTTCCGTCTGTTCCTGGACGAGCCTGCCGCGGATCTCCCGGCGTCGGTCGAGAACTGGGGCGATGGGCGCAGCAGTGACACGTGGGTCAACCCCGCCCTGCAGGAACTCAGCCTCAAGATCACCGGTTTCGCGCGCGATGCGGAGACGGCGAACGCGGGCACCATCACCGGTGAGATGACCGGCGGATCTGGCGTCGTCTCGGTCAACATCGACGCCGACGGCAACGGGTCCTACTCGGATGCTGTCGATCGCCACGAGAAGGTCCAGGTCCTCGAGGAGGGCCCGTTCTCGCTCAAGTGGGACGGTCTCGACGCGGCCGGCAACCCGGTCAACATCGAGGTTCCCGTCAACATCGAGGTCGCGACCGAGCAGGCGAACCCCCTGCACTTCATCCGTAACGACACGGAGACGTCCATCGGTGGCCTGTCAATCACGACACTCAACGGGCCGTCGGCGGGTGACTCGTCGCTGTACTGGGACGACACCATGTTCGAGGGCGCAACGAGCGCCGAGCGCTGGTCGACCACACCTCAGTTCAAGAGCGACGGCACGCCGTCTGCCGGCGGAGTACACGGCTGGGATGCAGGCGGCGACTCGCCCAACCAGAACAACGGCGTGACCGGCTCGTGGGGCGACATGCGCATCATGGACGACTGGGCCTTCCAGAAGGTCGAGGCGCGCGACGCCCTCACCGTGCCGCTCATCCCCGCATCCCTCGAAGTCACCAAGTACGTCAACGGTGAGGACGCGAACGACGCCGACACCGCGGCTGAAGTAACAGACGGCAAGCCTCTCGAGTTCACGGCGACCATCGTGAACAAGGGTGGCACGACGCTTGACCTGGCCCTCAGCGACGACGTGCTCCCGGAGGGCGCGTTCACCTGCGACACGATGGTGCTCGCGCCGTTCGCGTCGACCGAGTGCAAGGCGACAGGCGACGTGCTCAAGCCGGGCGAGTGGCACCAGAACACCCTCACCGTCATCGGCACGCCGCCGAACGGTGGCCCTCCCGTCAAGGACGAGGACCCGGCGAACGCGTACAACCCGGGCATCAACATCGTGAAGTTCATCAACGAGAAGGACGCGAACACAGTGGCCGATGCTGTAGAGCTCAAGCCCGACGCGGACGGCAACGTCAAGGGCGTGGTTACGAACCCGCTCAAGGTTCCGGTCACGATCAAGGTGACGGACGACGTCATCGCGACGGACAAGATCACCTGTGAGACGTACGAGCTCGCCCCGGGTGCGTCGACGAACTGCACGGCGATCCTGCCGGCTCTGGGTGCGGGTGTGCAGCACGTCAACACCATGACCGTCGAGGCGACCACGCCGAAGGGCACCAAGGTCACCGACAACGACCCGGCTCACGCGTTCACGACCCCCGCCCCGACGCCGACCCCGACGCCGACGACCGTTCCCGCTAAGCCGTCGCAGCCTGAGTCGCTCGCGACCACGGGTGCTGAGCAGGCCGCGATCGGTGGCGGCATCCTCCTCGGAATCGCTGCCCTGGTCGGTGGCGTTGTGCTGATGGCGAAGCGTCGCAAGAACGCTGAGGGCGAGGCAACCAACGAGAGCTAACCCCTAGCAACCCCTGAACTGACGGCCCACACCCAACCCCCCGGGTGTGGGCCGTCGCTTTAACCGAAGCGGAGATGCGATGTTCCACCCGACCACTGCGCCAGTCGAGACACTCCTGACGCCTGATGTTCCGATCCGTCGTCGTGACGCGCGCCGATCGCGGGCGCGCACACGCGCGCGCCGGCGGCTGCGACGTGCCGTTCTCTACACGCTCGGCGCGGGCGCGATGGCACTCGGAGCCGCAACACTCGGCCTTTCCCTGTTCGCCCCACACCTCGTCGAGCGTGGTTATGGCGAGGCTCGTGCTGCGGCGAACGAAGCTGCACTTTTGTTGGCTCCCCCGGCAACTGCGAACGGGGAACGAATGCCAAGCGTGCGTCTCGGAGATTTGGGCTCTGAGGCCCTCATGGATGCCTGCGACGGCTCCTTCCCGCAGCTTGAAAGCTACGCGGCCCAAGATGGCCTCCAGCCTGTCTACGCAGCCCACAACGGCTGTGGCGGCGACGTGATTCTGCCCTGGTCAGTTGGTGAGCGCGTCGAGGTCGTCGCCGCCGATGGCTCTGCCTCGGTCTACGTCGTCTCCGACTTCCGCGACGTTGCCAAGTTCGGCAGTTCCACGCGCGATGTTCTGGGGCTCACCGGGTCACTGCTCTTGCAGACCTGCCACTGGGGCGACCCCCAGATGCGCTTCGTCGCGCTCACTGCCGCGTAATCGCGGCCCCTCCCCCGCGACGAATCGCCGTCGTGGTCCCCTTGCGCCCCAGTGCGCCGAATGAAAGACCGTTCATTGACTACACACTCCCTCACCAAACCGGCCGTCGTCACTCCCTCTGAGTCCCCATCTGTTGCGGCGCACGGGCGCCGGCGCTTGTCTCTGTCCGCCGGGCATCGGCGGCTCGCTGAGCTGATCGCGGCCGCCGTCGTGTTCCTCTGGGGTGCGTACTTGAGTCTTTGGAACGTGGGTGCCGCAAACGAGAACGTCGACGAGCGCGCATACATCGACGCGGGTTGGGCGTACGTGCACGGGGACATGACGGCGAACCTCGAGCACCCACCGACCGCGAAGTACCTGTACGGCCTGGCGCAGCTGCTTGGCGGTCAGGGCCTGGTGTCCGGCCGCGTGCTTGCCGGGATCTGCGTACTACTCACGGGCGTCATCCTGTGGGCCTGGTTGCGTCGTGAGCTCGGCGGAGCCTTGACGCTCATCCCGGTCCTCCTCTGGTTCGGGCTTCCGCGAGGTAACGACGACACCATTGTTCGCCTCGATCGGTTCGCCTTGCTGGAGCCCGTCATGGTGCTGTTTCTCGTCGGGGCCGCGGCAGCGGCTTGGCAGTGGTATCGCCGGGACAAGTGGTGGTGGATCGCGCTATCGGGCGCCCTGATGGGGGCCGCCGTCACGTCGAAGGTGTCCGCTGCTGTTTTCCTGCTGCGTTCCTCACGCTGGCGTTCGTTCGCCGCCCGTTTTGGCGCGTGGCTCGCGACGTCGCGATCTTCGTCGCCGTGCTGGGGGCCTCGTTCGTCGCCTTGTATTGGCCGGTCGATATGGTCGCGGCGATCACCTACATGCTGGAAATGCAGTCGGAGCATAACGAGGTCGGTCATATGGTCGCGGTGGCCGGCGAGGTGACCGCGACGCCTCCGTGGTGGTCGAACCTCTGGTACATGCTCGTCGGGATGGGGGCTCCGGCCCTCGTCGTCGTCGGCGTCGGGAGCGTGGCGGCGCTCGTCGTCGCGCGGCCGTCGCGTCTGGTGCTGTTCCTGAGCACGGGGCTCGGGGCCTTGCTCGCGTTCCATCTGTTCGGCTCGAACGTGGCCCTGTCGCACTACTACACGGCGTGGTTCTGGCTCATGTGTGATGTCTCGGGACATCGGTGACAGTTCTGTATCAGGACATTGGTGACAGTTGATGTCTCAGGACATCGGTGACG
>NZ_JBNAFM010000035.1:0-3255 GCF_049707175.1 Pseudoclavibacter helvolus
CGTGTGGTCGATTCTCGATCGTCTATCGAGAACCACAAAGTGGACGCGAACAGCAACAACATTCATGTGCATGTTTTATCAAATCATCAGCTTATTAGTACCGGTCAGCTCCACACATTTCTGTGCTTCCACATCCGGCCTATCAACCCAGTCGTCTACTGGGAGCTTCTCCCCCGAAGGGATGGAAATCTCATCTTGAAGCCGGCTTCCCGCTTAGATGCTTTCAGCGGTTATCCGTTCCGAACGTAGCCAATCAGCGGTGCTCCTGGCGGAACAACTGACACACCAGAGGTTCGTCCATCTCGGTCCTCTCGTACTAAAGATAGATCTTCTCAAATTTCCTACGCGCGCAGCGGATAGAGACCGAACTGTCTCACGACGTTCTGAACCCAGCTCGCGTGCCGCTTTAATGGGCGAACAGCCCAACCCTTGGGACCTACTCCAGCCCCAGGATGCGACGAGCCGACATCGAGGTGCCAAACCATGCCGTCGATATGGACTCTTGGGCAAGATCAGCCTGTTATCCCCGAGGTACCTTTTATCCGTTGAGCGACAGCGCTTCCACAAGCCACTGCCGGATCACTAGTCCCGACTTTCGTCCCTGCTCGACTTGTCAGTCTCACAGTCAAGCTCCCTTGTGCACTTACACTCGCCACCTGATTGCCAACCAGGTTGAGGGAACCTTTGGGCGCCTCCGTTACTCTTTAGGAGGCAACCGCCCCAGTTAAACTACCCACCAGGCACTGTCCCTGAACCGGATCACGGTTCGAAGTTAGATATCCAGAATGACCAGAGTGGTATTTCAACAACGACTCCACGAACACTAGCGTGCCCGCTTCACAGTCTCCCACCTATCCTACACAAGCCACACCGAACACCAATACCAAGCTGTAGTAAAGGTCACGGGGTCTTTTCGTCCTGCTGCGCGTAACGAGCATCTTTACTCGTAATGCAATTTCGCCGAGTTCGCGGTTGAGACAGCTGGGAAGTCGTTACGCCATTCGTGCAGGTCGGAACTTACCCGACAAGGAATTTCGCTACCTTAGGATGGTTATAGTTACCACCGCCGTTTACTGGGGCTTAAATTCAGAGCTTCGCCGAAGCTAACCCTTCCTCTTAACCTTCCAGCACCGGGCAGGCGTCAGTCCGTATACATCGTCTTGCGACTTCGCACGGACCTGTGTTTTTGATAAACAGTCGCTTCCCACTGGTCTCTGCGGCCATCAATGCGCTTTCAGGAGTAAATCCCTATACGCCTCAGGCCCCCCTTCTCCCGAAGTTACGGGGGCATTTTGCCGAGTTCCTTAACCACGATTCTCTCGATCTCCTTGGTATTCTCTACCTGATCACCTGTGTCGGTTTGGGGTACGGGCGACTAAAACCTCGCGTCGATGCTTTTCTTGGCAGCAGAGGATCACCGACTACCTCACATAGTGAGTTCCGCGTCAGATCTCAGGCTTTACGAGGGACGGATTTGCCTATCCCTCACCCTACATCCTTGCCCGGATTCAACCAATCACCCGGTTCGGCTACCTTTCTGCGTCACACCTGTTAATACGCTAACCGCACCAGAACGGGGTCGAGCGCTAGGCTCCCCACCCACCCGAAGGCAGACGAGAAGATTCGGACTCTTAGCACTACTGGATTAGCTTGGGCGGTTTTTCGCCGGCCACGGGAATATCAACCCGTTGTCCATCGACTACGCCTGTCGGCCTCGCCTTAGGTCCCGGCTTACCCAGGGAAGATTAGCTTGACCCTGGAACCCTTGATCATTCGGAGGACGGGTTTCTCACCCGTCTTTCGCTACTCATGCCTGCATTCTCACTCGTGTAGCGTCCACGGCTGGTTTCCACCGCCGCTTCACTCGCCACACGACGCTCTCCTACCCATCCACACGACTGGACCACGAAGGCCTGTCTATACATATGAATGCCACAACTTCGGTGGCGTGCTTGAGCCCCGTTACATTGTCGGCGCGGAATCACTTGACCAGTGAGCTATTACGCACTCTTTCAAGGGTGGCTGCTTCTAAGCCAACCTCCTGGTTGTCTGTGCAACTCCACATCCTTTTCCACTTAGCACGCGCTTTGGGACCTTAGTTGGTGGTCTGGGTTGTTTCCCTCTCGACTATGAAGCTTATCCCCCACAGTCTCACTGCTGCGCTCTCACTTACCGGCATTCGGAGTTTGGCTGACGTCAGTAAGCTTTTGGGCCCCATCGGCCATCCAGTAGCTCTACCTCCGGTAAGAAACACGCAACGCTGCACCTAAATGCATTTCGGAGAGAACCAGCTATCACGAAGTTTGATTGGCCTTTCACCCCTAACCACAGCTCATCCCCCCAGTTTTCAACCTAGGTGGGTTCGGTCCTCCACGAAGTCTTACCTTCGCTTCAACCTGGCCATGGATAGATCACTTCGCTTCGGGTCTAGGACATGCGACTCAGTCGCCCTATTCAGACTCGCTTTCGCTACGGCTGCCCCACACGGGTTAACCTCGCCACATATCACTAACTCGCAGGCTCATTCTTCAAAAGGCACGCCGTCACAGCTACAAGGCTGCTCCGACGGATTGTAAGCAAACGGTTTCAGGTACTATTTCACTCCCCTCCCGGGGTACTTTTCACCTTTCCCTCACGGTACTTGTCCGCTATCGGTCATCTGGGAGTATTTAGGCTTATCAGGTGGTCCTGACAGATTCACACGGGATTTCTCGGGCCCCGTGCTACTTGGGATACTCTTCAACGTCAATACACGCATTTCGACTACGGGACTCGCACCCCCTCTGGTCAGCCATTCAAAGCTGTTCGTCTATACGCTACTGTCACGCCCACTGCCTGGTAGAGCAGCACGAAAAGTCCCACAACCCCGACCGTGCAACCCCTACCAGGTATCACACACGACCGGTTTAGCCTGATCCGCGTTCGCTCGCCACTACTAACGGAATCACTGTTGTTTTCTCTTCCTGTGGGTACTGAGATGTTTCACTTCCCCACGTTCCCTCTACCCGCCCTATATATTCAGGCGGGAGTCACCAGGTCACCACGAAGGGCCCAGCGGGGTTTCCCCATTCGGAAATCCTCGGATCAAAGTTCGATTATCAACTCCCCGAGGCTTATCGCAGATTTCTACGTCCTTCTTCGGCTCCAGATGCCAAGGCATCCACCGTTTGCTCTTAAAGATTTGATTTACACATGAGTAGCCAATCATTTCATTCTCAGAAACTCTTGACTAAAATTGCTGAACACCACAAACCC
>NZ_JBNAFM010000035.1:3350-4910 GCF_049707175.1 Pseudoclavibacter helvolus
CTAAATGCTCCTTAGAAAGGAGGTGATCCAGCCGCACCTTCCGGTACGGCTACCTTGTTACGACTTAGTCCTAATTACCGATCCCACCTTCGACGGCTCCCTCCACAAGGGTTAGGCCACCGGCTTCGGGTGTTACCGACTTTCATGACTTGACGGGCGGTGTGTACAAGGCCCGGGAACGTATTCACCGCAGCGTTGCTGATCTGCGATTACTAGCGACTCCGACTTCATGGGGTCGAGTTGCAGACCCCAATCCGAACTGAGACTGGCTTTTTGGGATTCGCTCCACCTCGCGGTATTGCAGCCCATTGTACCAGCCATTGTAGCATGCGTGAAGCCCAAGACATAAGGGGCATGATGATTTGACGTCATCCCCACCTTCCTCCGAGTTGACCCCGGCAGTCTCATATGAGTTCCCACCATAACGTGCTGGCAACATACGACGAGGGTTGCGCTCGTTGCGGGACTTAACCCAACATCTCACGACACGAGCTGACGACAACCATGCACCACCTGTATACCGACCTTGCGGGGCGAACATTTCTGAACGTTTCCGGTATATGTCAAGCCTTGGTAAGGTTCTTCGCGTTGCATCGAATTAATCCGCATGCTCCGCCGCTTGTGCGGGCCCCCGTCAATTCCTTTGAGTTTTAGCCTTGCGGCCGTACTCCCCAGGCGGGGCGCTTAATGCGTTAGCTACGACACGGAAACCGTGGAATGGTCCCCACATCTAGCGCCCAACGTTTACGGCATGGACTACCAGGGTATCTAATCCTGTTCGCTCCCCATGCTTTCGCTCCTCAGCGTCAGTAATGGCCCAGAGATCTGCCTTCGCCATCGGTGTTCCTCCTGATATCTGCGCATTCCACCGCTACACCAGGAATTCCAATCTCCCCTACCACACTCTAGTCTGCCCGTACCCACTGCAGACCCGAGGTTGAGCCTCGGGATTTCACAGCAGACGCGACAAACCGCCTACGAGCTCTTTACGCCCAATAATTCCGGACAACGCTTGCACCCTACGTATTACCGCGGCTGCTGGCACGTAGTTAGCCGGTGCTTTTTCTGCAGGTACCGTCACTTTCGCTTCTTCCCTACTAAAAGAGGTTTACAACCCGAAGGCCGTCATCCCTCACGCGGCGTTGCTGCATCAGGCTTTCGCCCATTGTGCAATATTCCCCACTGCTGCCTCCCGTAGGAGTCTGGGCCGTGTCTCAGTCCCAGTGTGGCCGGTCACCCTCTCAGGCCGGCTACCCGTCGTCGCCTTGGTGAGCCATTACCTCACCAACAAGCTGATAGGCCGTGAGCCGATCCATAACCAAAAAATCTTTCCAAACACAGACCATGCGATCATGTTAGATATCCAGTATTAGCCACCGTTTCCGGAGGTTATCCCAGAGTTATGGGCACGTTGCTCACGTGTTACTCACCCGTTCGCCACTAATCCACCCAGCAAGCTGGGCTTCATCGTTCGACTTGCATGTGTTAAGCACGCCGCCAGCGTTCGTCCTGAGCCAGGATCAAACTCTCCGTAAATGAATAACAACCAAACACACCCAA
>NZ_JBNAFM010000036.1:0-3020 GCF_049707175.1 Pseudoclavibacter helvolus
ACCACAGACCCCACACCGGGATCGGCGGCCAACGCCCCTCAGACCGTGTTCACAACCTCACGGGTCAATACAGCTAGAGCGCATCGAGACGGACTCAGAGATGGTCACCTTCGACCATGGCGAACCTGACGCATTCGGGCCCGGACACCTGGCGCTGGATCGCGGCCACTCCGAACGCCTCGCCATCACCGAGCTCACGGATCGCCCCGACGACGATGAGACTCGCGAAGTCATCGGATGGACCTACCAGGCGGAGGCGCGAGTGAACGGCGTCTGGGAGTCGCGCGGAGGAGGTCAGGTCGATCGCGCGGACGTCGAACGCCTCATCGCCTACGCGCGCGCGTGGGCGCTCCGCTGACGGACCAGCACCACTCACCGCGACCGCAATGCCGGTAATACTGGTATTGCATTCGACTCAGGACTTACATATAATATAAGTGGCGGGTGCGGTCGGGGGATGCGTACCCGCCACCCATGGCCGGTAATACCGGCATAACCAGTAATCCACGTAATACACGCACCAAGAGGAGCCGTCATGTCACACATCAGCCGAGTAGGAAACCTCGCCAGCACTCCGATTCTTCGTGAGGGGGAGAAGGGGTTTTACTGCTACGCGCGCGTCATTGTCTCCGACCGTCTGCGTACCGACGAGGGCGAATACTACGACGGTCCACCCACGGGGTACGACGTGCGAGTCACTGGCGACCTTGCCCGGCAGCTCGTCGCCACCGCCGAAGAGTCCGGCAACGTGCGCGTCCATTTCGAAGGCGACTACCGCGTCACCGAGTACACGCCCGAGGGGGGAGTGGCTCGCCTCCAGCATGAGGTCAAGGCCACCGAAGTCAGCATCAGTCTCCGCAACCAGCACGTCGTCGTGGTCCGCAACTAATCAGCACGGGGAGGGCCCGCGCCCTCCCCGAACAACCCCGCAAATACCCGCATTACCCACTATCCGCGTAATCCCGGCATTGCCGGTAAACTCTCACGCAAACGACCGGAGGCCCCTGTGACCGCTCAAATTCTCGCCTTCTGCAACCAGAAGGGCGGCGTCGGAAAGAGCACGACGACGTTCCAGCTCGCCCGGGCCGCGGTCCTTGCAGGCCGCCGCGTCCTCGCTATCGACAACGACCCCCAGGGCAACCTGACCAGCAACGCAGCGCGAGACACTGTGCCAGACGACCAAGCTGGACTCGCGGACGTGCTCAGTAGCCACACGACAGACACCATGCGCGACGTCATAGTCCCCGGCGTCTGGCCCGGCCTCGACGTCGTGCCGACGTCAGGCACCACCCTGGAATCGGTGCGCGACGAGCTCACGATCGCGGGTGCCGGTCGCGAAGCGCGACTCCGCAACGCTCTCGCCCCCGTCCTCGAGGACTACGACCTAATCCTGATCGACTGTGCCCCGTCGCTCGACCAGCTCACCGTCAACAGCCTCACAGCTGCGCACGGCGTCGTCGTCGTCACCCACACGAAAAAATGGAGCCTCGACGGCCTCTCCAAGCTGCTCGACACCATCGAGAGCGTGAAGACCTACTACAACGCAGGTCTACGTGTCGCAGGGATCATCGTCAACCACCACGAAGAACAAACACTTGGTGGCCGCCAATGGTTCGAAGAGCTCCACAAAGCGGCTGTAGAGCGCGAGCTGGCCGTGTTCACACCACCCATCCCCAAACGAGTCGTGATCGCAGACGCCACGGAGGCCTCCCTGGGCGTCGACGAGTTCGGCAGCGCCGAAGGGACAGCCCTGGCAGCCGTCTACGCCGCTCACCTCAACAGCATCGAAGGAGCACTCGCATGACGCGCCCCGCACCCCGCAAATCGACCCTCAGCGGCGCCAGCGTGGTCAAACCACCCGAGGTCACGCCAGCCAGCACCCCGGCACCTCCAACGGCCACCACTGCGCGCGCGAGTACCCCACCAGCACCGCGTGTCGCGGCGTCGGGCGAGCGACCGAAGAAGCGCAGACAACAGGAGAGCTACTACACCCAAGAAGAGGACCAGGACGGGCGCATTCGAGCGGCGTTCTTCGCGGGCAGGGACACGTACGGCTGGCGCAACATGTCGGACATGCAGCTGGAGACGATGATGAACCGCGTCGAAGCCCTGGAAGACGAGTTCAACGGGGGCCGGCCTTTCGAGGGGATGCCCCCAGGTACAGGACCCGTGGGCAAGCCCCTGGAGCGTTAAATCGTGGCCTTTGCCGCGCCAACGACAGCGAATGCCCCGGTGGTCACATGACCACCGGGGCATTCGTCGTCGATCGGCAGCAGGTCCTACGCGCTCAACCCGTGTTGTAACAGCCCACCGAGCGCGACGGCCGCCAACCCACACCACACCGGGAGGACGAGGGCGGTCGACAGGATGATGCCGTACATGGGGGACCCCTCCCGCCCAGCAGCATGCACGTGAGCGACCGGGCCAACGGAGTCAGAGCACCCGCCCTCAGCCTCAGCCAGCAAGGGTCAGCTCCTCACCAGTAAGACGCAACGGCGCATCGAGAATGACCAGCTGCGCATCGTCGAGCTGCACAATCCGCAGCTCGTCGCGATGCTCCTCGATGAATCGCGTGATCCGCTCATCCGGTGCGAACCGCGCATCGTCACCCACAACGATCGCGCGTACGTCCGCTGATGCGAGCTCATCGAGACTCGTAACGGCGAGCTCCGGCCAATATGGCCCGTACTGGTGCCCCGGCATCGACGCAACGAGGATCGCCCCATCGGCCGCCGGATCAGCAGCCAACGCCTCCTCCACCAGCGCAGCGCCTCGAGGCCGGTCCTCGCTGACATAGATCGTCATGCCAACCCCAACGGTGGCGGCCACCACGAGAAGAGCGACTCCGATGCCGCGGCCCACCCCCGTCACCCTCTCGCGGTTGCTCCTATCGAGCAGCGCCGCCACGCCCACCCCTGCCAGCACACACATGAGCCAGAACCATGTCATGTCGCAGGACATCGGTGACAGTTCTGTGTCAGGACATCGGTGACAGTTCCGGGGGTTTTGGTGGTGACACT
>NZ_JBNAFM010000037.1:0-2288 GCF_049707175.1 Pseudoclavibacter helvolus
GCTGCCTTCTGAGAACAGCAGCTCGCCATCGCGTGTCATTAGTGTGAATGACGTTGTTCCTTGGGGCTTGCCTGCTCCAGGAGTCACGAGTGCCTCCTCGAGGACTTCCTCGCCGAGGGGACAGCCGCCGACGTCCGTGAGTGAAGTCACTTCGAACTTGATTTCACTCTCGTTTGCCGCGTAAGTGCCGCCGATTTCATTGCAGCCGACGGTGGCTGAGAAGCGTCCTCCTGAAAGCTCGATGACGGCTAAGTCCAGGGAGTCACTATGGGTAGCATCCCCGTTACTTACCCGATACGAACCCGAACTGAGGGTTGTGGGTGCAGAGCATCCTGCGAGCAGGAGCAGCGTGCAACTGATCGCGATTAGCCGCTTCTCCATGGTTGCTGGCCCCTCGTTAGTACAGGCGAGACGATGTGTATCCAATGATGTACTTGATGTCTGTCATCACCATGAGGGGGCCGCTCGCTGGGAACTCTCTTCCTCGGTGGACCCCGAGTGCCAGGACGTTGTTGGTTCCCGCCATGTGGGCAAACCAAGGGCCTCCGCTGTCTCCGTGATCGGTGAGGTTGCCGGCGAAGAAATAGAGGTTGCAGTACGAGCTTGCGCAACCGGAGTACCGGTATGGGGCTGAGCCTTCGCCGGTCCTGGCTCCGCTATAGCCTGCATACGCTCCATAGTTCGGTGTGCCGCCCATGACTCCGACAACCGCCCCGGTCGTCGATGTGTTGACTCCCCCGCGCCAGATCCGGTTGTTGTAGGACCCGCCGAAGACGAATGCGACGTCGCGAGTAGGCATCAGAGTGTTGGTGACAGTGCCGAGGTTTCCAGCACTGTGCCACTGCTGCCCCACGCCGCCGCAGTGGGCTGCTGTGAGCATGTACGGGGTTCCGCCGTCGTTGCGCATGTTGAAGCCGGATGAACACCACGGGCCGTTTCCACCTGGCCAGTACATCTTCTGTCCAGCGGGGAATGGTCCAGCGTCCCAGTTTCGTGCGTCTTCTTCGCCTGCTTTGGTCTCCTCTACGATCGCGAGATCTCCGTAAGCTTTCGAGGCGTAGGAAGTGACGCGTTCCTCGTCTAGGGCGAAGATCACGACTTTGTTGTTCATCTGGTCAACGGCGGCACCGTGCACGACGTCGGCAATTTCCGGAGCACGCATAGCGTCGAGGAACACAGTGCAAATGTCTCTCACGCTTCCCTCGTCCTCGCGAGGCTCAAGGTTCAGATTGCTGCTGCCGATATTTGCAAGCAGCTCCGGAGCTTCGGACTTGAATTTTTCGGCTTGGTCTTTTGCGACGGGGATAGAGATCGTTGCGTTGCCGGCTTCGGCCTCGAGGGGTTCATTTTCGGTGGCGTAGAAGAAGCCGACGAGGTCTGGGTGCTTGTAGTAGAGGTCTCACTTCAGGTTTGTGAGTTCTTCGTGTGCCTTGGATTTGAAGGTGCTTCCCTCGGGCGTGAAAGAATACTCGCCAAGTTTGACGAGGCAATCCTCGAGGTCACTGTCCGAAACGGGCTGTGGGGCCTGGACTTGAATAGGGACGGCTTGCGCGGCGGGAATCCCCATGGAGCTTATGACTCCGAGCAGGGCAATGGTCCACACGACGTTGTGTGCTTTGGTCATGCGCTCAAGCTACCGCGCGTGCGAATGGACCGCAATAAGTGAGGCACGGTTCTTGAATGTCGGGGAATCCCCGGGTAGTTCGTTTCAGGGTGCACGTCGCGGCGCCCCTCAATCAGTCGGTTGCGTATGGGATGTCGTCGGCGAAGGTTGCGGTGAGTTGGACTCGGCCACGAAACTGGGCGGCGGTCGAGCGGAGGGCGTCGAGAGCCGCATGTTGATTGCTCGAGCTGCGATCGTGAACGTGCACAGTGACGGTGCAGATTTTGTCGGCACCGCAGCGAACGGCGAACCTCATGCCGTTGGGGCGTGGGGAGGCGCTCCGCAGAGCGTCGCGGATTGCTTCTTCGAGTTGGGCGGTCTTCCTGCTGTCGGAGGGGGCTCCGAGGTGCTGGGTGCGTGCCCGCAGCGCTGCGGCCTCGTACCCGAGTCGCAGTTTCTTGGGCAGATATGCGCGAGCACGTCTATCGAGGAACACGAAGGGGAAGGTCGTTGCTCCGAAGGAATTGGGGTACCGGTACGTGCTGCCATGTGGTGTCAGCTTGGATGCCATTCGCTCCACGCAGGACGAGTCGACCGCGCATTCGTAGGTTGTGGCGTCGTGCGGCCTGAACTGCCGGAGTCCGGTCCGGTGGCAGTAGACGCACTCGTAGGTCTCCACAGGGCT
>NZ_JBNAFM010000038.1:0-1422 GCF_049707175.1 Pseudoclavibacter helvolus
TGTCATGTCGCAGGACATCGGTGACAGTTCTGTGTCAGGACATCGGTGACAGTTCCGGGGGTTTTGGTGGTGACACTTCTCGGGCTTCCTGGTGGGTTTGTGGACTGATCGACTCGTGGGATGTCGCCGAATGAGCCTGTTGATGCCCGTGTCCGTCTCGCGATCTGTCGGTGGCCGATGGATGCGCCGCGCGGGTCGGTGACCACGTTCTGTATCGAGCACGGCATCTCGAGGAAAACGTTCTACGCGATCCGGGCCCGCGCCCGCGCGGAGGGGCAGGCCGCGGCGCTTCAGCCGCGGTCACGCCGCCCGAAATCGTCACCAAAGCGAATCCCTGAAGACGTGAAGCGAGAAGCTGTCGCGGTGCGGGCCGCGCTCGAGGAATCAGGGCTCGATCACGGCCCGATCAGCGTTCACGACAAGATGATCGCGCTCGGGATGAACGCGCCCTCGGTAGCAGCGCTCGCTCGCATCTTCCGGGAGATGGGCGTGGCAAGACTCGAGCCGAAGAAGAAGCCTCGCTCGGCGTATCGACGGTTCGTGTATCCGGCTCCGAACGCGTGTTGGCAGCTCGACGCGACTGAGTATGTGCTTACCGGGGGCCGCAAATGCGTGGTCTTCCAGCTCGAGGACGATCACTCCCGACTCGCGATCGCCTCGCACGTGGCGAACAGCGAAACCGCGCTGGATGCGCTTGCCGTGTTCAAGAAGGGCGTCAAAGCGCACGGGGCGCCGCAGCGCCTCCTCACGGACAACGGGCTCGCGATGAACCCTGCTCGTCGAGGCGTGCTGGGACAGCTTGTTCGCTACGCCACCTCGTTGGGCGTCGAGGCGATGACGGGGAAACCCTACAAGCCGAGTACACAGGGCAAGAACGAGCGCTTCCATCAGACCCTGTTTCGCTGGCTCGACAAGCAACCCCTCGCCGCCTCGATCGAGCAACTCCAGGAGCAGGTCGACCGGTTCGATGTCATCTACAACACCGAACGCCCGCACCAGGGGCTCCCGGGACGGATCACCCCGCAGCAAGCATGGGACGCGACCCCGCTCGCAGACCCACCCGTTCCCGACCCTGGCCCCATGACCAACATCGCGGAGCTCCGCGAGGGGGCCACAGGGCACCGCGAAGCGACGGTCCGCAAGAACGGCACCGTTCAGCTCCTCAACATTCGCTGGCAGATCAGTAGCCGCCTCGCCGGGCAGAGGATCCACATCACCTGGGACCCCGCGGGCGTGGTCTTCTCAGCCCAGAACGGCGAACTCATCGCCGAACACCCCTGGCCACCCGAAGGCACCCCCTACGTCTCCAACGGCCTCCCACCAGGACGACGTAAACAACCGCCACCGTCACCGATGTCCTGAGACATCAACTGTCACCAATGTCCTGATACAGAACTGTCACCGATGTCCCGAGACATCACA
>NZ_JBNAFM010000039.1:0-1315 GCF_049707175.1 Pseudoclavibacter helvolus
TCCGGACGGGGAGTGTGAGAACTTCCATCCTGGAAGGCCTCGACCTCTCTTCGCGCAACGACGCGCTACCCGCTCCTACACTCTCGATTGCGAAGAGCCCGTTATCGGTTCTGACCCCCAAAGGCAGGTCAAAGACTGCGAACGTGGGAAACGTCGTCAAAGCGTGTGTAAGGATCATCACGACGACACCTTGATTCCTCAAACACCACACGGTGCTTGGACGCGACACGAGAGGGCGACCAGAACACGCGTCCCTTGTGGTTGTGTGAACCTACCCAGGTCAAAGAAGTACGGCTCGAGCCTCGAAAGGCAAAGGCCGTAGAAGTTCTAGGACCTGCGTCGGTTCCGAACTAAATCCGTCCGTAGAGCGGACTATCTGAAATGGAAATAATGACCTCTACCAACGTTTCTGCCTCCAGTGGCGACCAGCCTGACCCCACAGTCGCGAGGAGGCGTGTTCTTGCGGGGGTTGCGTGGACAGTACCTGTGATCGCAACGGCAGTGGCGACTCCATTTGCCGCCGCCTCTGGCTGCGTCAGCGGTTCTATCGATTATTCGAGCGGATACACGCGAACCTCCGTGACTCAAGGGGCCGGCACTGGGACTTCAACCAGCGGACAAAACTTTAGTTACTCCCTCACAGCTGCGTATGGATCTCGAATTACCCCCCCGAGCGACAATCTCACGATTTACGACCCAGGTTCTGGCCCTTCCCAGCTCAACGTTCTCGCGAACGCTTCTGCCGAGGGAACCACGAGCACACAGCCGGATGCCCGGTACACAGTCACCCTGACCTACAGCTTCAGCGAGCCAGTCGAGAACGTGGAGTTCACCCTGTGGGACGTTGATAGCAACCTCGCCAGTGGCACCCCGTCGACTGGCGGCGCGTTCTATACAGAGTGGGTGCGTGTGACCGCACCGGGAGTTGTCGCCACGCGGGGCTCCGGTCTCTCTGTGAACTCAGCTGGATGGGTTTATCCCACGAACTGGGGCAATCAAGGTGCTACGGATCCCAACTATGCAGTAACCTACCGTATCCCCGGGCCTGTTCAATCCTTCACGATCGAGATGTCTCGACCGAACAACAATACTGCAATCAACGCCGGCGGAGGTATCGGGCTTAGTGGAGTCCAGCTAGATTTCAACTGTTGATTCTCATAACCGATCAGGCAATACTGACCTGCTTCAGAGGCAATCGCCGACTGGACTGCATTCGGGCTGACTGACCTGGGTTCGGTCGGGGGGTGTCCCTATGGTTCTTGTCAAGCGGCAAGGGCTAGGGGCGGTTGGTAGATGGTGCCGTCTCGGAGCATTG
>NZ_JBNAFM010000040.1:0-1294 GCF_049707175.1 Pseudoclavibacter helvolus
GAGGTGCTCGAGGCGCCCGTTGTTCGCTTCGGTGGGTCCGTTGCTCGTGCCGGGATGATCGAAGTACGCGAGGACATCAACGGCCCGCCGATTGAGGGTGCCGCCGAGCTTGCGCAGCTCGGCAAGCCCTGCTGGAATGCTCGTCTTGAGCGAGCCGATGACGGCTTGCAGTGCTGCTTTCCCCAGGGCTCGGTTCGGTTCGCAGTAGGCGGTGATCACGCGTTGGTAGATGCTCCAGGTCGCCTCGACCCCGGCGTGCTCGAGCTTCTCGAAGAGACCGTCGAGCCGGTGGCGTTGGCTGTCGGTGAGGTACTGCTCGCTCGTGCGCAGCGCGCGCCTGGCGCCGTAGAGCGGGTCGCCGGTGCGACCTCGGTGGCCAGGGGTCCTTGCTGGACTCGCTGCCGGCAGGTATCGAGAGTATCGCCGGCGAGCTTGACGACATGGACCGGGTCGAGGACTTCGACGGCGTCGGGGAGTTCCGCCTCCGACGCGGTCTTGAAGCCCGTGAAGCCATCCATCGCGACCACCTCGACCCGGTCGCGCCCGGCCTGCGTCTGGCCTTGCAGCCAGGTTGTGAAGACGGCCTTCGATCTCCCCTCGACCATGTCGAGCAGCCTGGCTGGCCCTGTCTTCTCCCGGACCGGGGTGAGATCGATGATGACGGTCACGTACTTGTCGCCGCGCTTGGTGTGCCGCCAGACGTGCTCGTCGACACCGATCACGCTCACGCCGTCGAACCGGGAATCGTCGTTGATCAGCACACGGCGGCCTTCGTCGAGCACGGCCCGGTTCGCGGTGTTCCAGGACACGTCGAGCGCTTCCGCGACGCGCTGGACGGAAAGATGCTGGACGACGAGACCGGTCAGCGCCCATCGCAGGGCTGCCCGGGAGAGCTTCGCTCTTGGTGCCGCGGCTGTCGTGGTGGCCTGGTGCCAGACGTGAGCACACTGGGAGCATCGGTAGCGGTGGACCGAGATCACGAGCCCGGTCGGTCGCCACCCGAAGGGCACGTGCGCGAGGCGGCGGGTGTTTGTGTCCCTCGGCGAGCCCTGGCAACCGCAACGATGACACCAGTCATCGGGGTCAAGGACTCGGCACGCGAGCACCGCACGACGTTCGGACAGGACTTGCCGGTCACCTCCAATCCGAGCTCGTCAAGACCGCAGAACGCGGCAACGTCAGGAGGTTGGAGGGCAGCGTCAAGCACGTCGAGGTCTTCCGGACGGGGAGTGTGAGAACTTCCATCCTGGAAGGCCTCGACCTCTCTTCGCGCAACGACGCGCTACCCGCTCCT
>NZ_JBNAFM010000041.1:0-856 GCF_049707175.1 Pseudoclavibacter helvolus
CGCGAGTCCGGCGGTGTTTGATGTCTGTGGCTTGCAGAGCGTCTCGGAAAGCGTGGGATCGGTAACAAGATCCGTTGTCCGTGATGACCTCGGTGACAGTGATCCCGACGCTCGCGAAGTAGGCCCGAGCGCGCGTCCAGAAACCGGCCGCGGTTTCCTTGCGTTCGTTCTCGAGGATCTCCGAGTACGCGAGCCTCGAGTAGTCATCGACGGCGTGATGCAAGTAGGCGTATCCAACGCCTTGGTGGCGCTTCCGGTTTCCCGCTTGTCGGCCGAGCTTGCGGTGCCCGCCGCCGGCCGGGATTCGTCCGAGTTTCTTGATGTCGACGTGGACCAGCTCGCCGGGAGAGGCTCGCTCGTATCGGGCTGGGCGCGTTTTCCGGGCAGGGAGTCCCGTTGCTTGATCGAGGTGGCGCAGCAGAGGCATGTGGTAGCGGCGCAGGACTCGGTGCGCGAGCGAGGGGTGCAACCCCAGGTGGTACGCGATGCGGTGCGGGCCCCAGCGCCGGGTGAAACGCAGCGCGATGATGCGTCGCTCGGTGCGTTTCGGGCATTGGATCGGGGAGCTGCGTGGTCGGGAGGAGCGATCCTCGAGCGCCTCGCCGGCCAGAGCCCGGTCGACCCATCTCTTGACGGTCGCGGTGGAGCACTGGACGCGTTCCGCGGCGCGGCGCATGCTCCAGCCGTCCTCGATGACCAAAGCGACGAGACGGCGACGCCCTTCCGGCGTCAGGGGTGCGTTAGCGTGGGTCACGAAAACCTCCGTGTTGCGATGCGAGTGTGGTAACCCACATCCTCACGGAGGTTTTCGTTTCCCTCAAACCATCAAGCGTTCACAACGTCCCAGGTCAATACA
>NZ_JBNAFM010000042.1:0-625 GCF_049707175.1 Pseudoclavibacter helvolus
GTAACCACGACCACGCTTCTTGTTGTTGTGGTTCCCGATCGTGCGGCCGAGTTTGCGGTGCCCGCCGCCGTCGGGGATGCGGCCGAGTTTCTTGATATCGACGTGGACGAGATCGCCGGGGTGTTCTCGCTCGTATCTGACCGGCCACGTTTTCCGGATAGGGAGTCCGGTGGCTTGGTCGAGGTGCGCGAGCCGGGGCATGCGGAAGCGTCGAAGGACTCGCCAGGCCAGCGACGGCTCGATGCCGAGGTGGTAGGCGATGCGGTGCGGCCCCCAACGGCGCGTGACGCGCAGGTTCACGATGCGACGCTCGACGCGTTTCGGGCAGCGACGCGGGGACGTGTGTGGTCGGGAGGATCGATCCGTGAGCGCTTCACCGTTGCGGAACCGGTCCGCCCATTTCTTCGCGGTCGCTGGCGAGCACTGGAATCGTTCCGCGGCTCTGCGGTAGCTCCACCCGCCATCCACGACGAGCGACGCGATCCGGCGCCGTCCTTCCGGGGTGAGGGGTGCGTTAGCGTGGGTCACGAAAACCTCCGTGCTTGGGATGGTGAGTGTGGTAACCCACATCCTGCACGGAGGTTTTCGTTTACGTCAGCCGGTCACAACGTCCCGAGGCAATACA
>NZ_JBNAFM010000043.1:0-549 GCF_049707175.1 Pseudoclavibacter helvolus
TAGGGCGTGTCTGACAAAGGTTGAGTGTCTTCGTTGAGAGGCTTGCTGGGTGTCGAGGTTTCAGTTGCTTTCGGATGCTCAGTGGTCGTTGATCGAGGGCTTGTTGCCCGCCCCGACTGGGCGGCCCGGGCGGAAGTTCTCTGACGCTCGGACGATGGTCGAGGCAATCGCGTACCGGTATCGGACGGGAATCGCGTGGCGTGATCTTCCCGAGGTGTTTGGTCCGTGGCAGACGGTGTGGACCTGGCATCGTCGTATGGCCACTGATGGAAGCTGGGATCGTGTGCTCGCGAAGCTAACCGCGGCTGCTGACCGTGCGGGGCTCGTTGATTGGTCAGTCTCGGTCGATTCGACGATCGCTCGCGCGCACCAGCACGCGACGAACGTCACGCGCCTCACAGGGGGCTTCATCGAATTACAAGAATCCGAGCGTCGAACCGCCTGATCACGCGATCGGCCGCTCCAGAGGTGGCCTCTCGACCAAGATTCACCAGCTCGTGGACGGGTCCGGACTGCCGTTGGTGATCGAGGTCACGCCAGGCCAGGCGG
>NZ_JBNAFM010000044.1:0-509 GCF_049707175.1 Pseudoclavibacter helvolus
CAGGGCGATCAGCTGATCTCGGTGCTGGACGCGCACCTCTCACCCCGCCGGGCGGTCGAGTTCCCCGCCGCCGCCGCGTCGGGGTGTGGGGAACCGGTCGCACCGGCACTGGGCGCGGACCGTGACGCGGGAGTCTGGGGCGGCGGCAGCACCGGTCACGGCGTCGGCGCCGATGCCGACTGGAGCGGAACCGGCTGTGACGGCGTCAGTGTCGACGGCGACACGAACGGCCGCGATGGCAGCGCCGAGAGTGATCTCCCGCTCGAGGACACTCGTACGACCCCGCAGCGGCGCATCGACGCGCTCGCGTCCGTGCTTGCCAGTTACGCTGAGTCGCCGAACGCGCCCCGGATTGGTGGGGAAGCGCCCACACTGGTGGTCGTGACTACCGACGTCGGAATCGCGGGCGGCGCGACCCGGCCGGAAGACGTCCCGCATCTCGAGCACACCGGGGAGCCCGTGCCCGCGTCGTTCGCGGCGAAGCTCCTGTGTGACGGGTTCGTGCGCGT
>NZ_JBNAFM010000045.1:0-500 GCF_049707175.1 Pseudoclavibacter helvolus
CGGTAATTAGGACTAAGTCGTAACAAGGTAGCCGTACCGGAAGGTGCGGCTGGATCACCTCCTTTCTAAGGAGCATTTAGCACGCACGCTTTGGCGTGTGGAGCTGAAGTCATTTCGGTCGCGAATGTCGATCGGTGGCGCTCATGGGTGGAACATTTGACTATTCGGTGCTCAGCGTGATGCTGGTTTAGTACGCCTCTTTGGGGGTTGGAACGGCTGGTGTTTCGGTGGGTGCTGGTGTGCACGCTGTTGGGTCCTGAGGGACCGGGCCTGCTGCTGCCGGAAGGTGGTGGTGGATCGGGCTCTTGGGCCTTCTTGGTTGGCTTTGCGTCAATCGGGTTGGTACCGATCGTATGTTGAGAACTACACAGTGGACGCGAGCATCTTGAATGCCGCAAATGTTGATCGTCTTCGGATGGTTGTGTTTGTGGTGTTCAGCAATTTTAGTCAAGAGTTTCTGAGAATGAAATGATTGGCTACTCATGTGTAAATCAAATCTT
>NZ_JBNAFM010000046.1:0-448 GCF_049707175.1 Pseudoclavibacter helvolus
GTTAGTCGTTTTCGGGGAAGCCGAGGTTGATGCCGCCGTGCTTGGCGGGGTCGAGCCAGCGGCTGGTGACGGCTTTCTCGCGGGTGTAGAAGTGGAAGCCTTGGAGGCCGTAGGCCTTGCTGTCGCCGAACGCGGAGTCTTTCCAGCCACCGAAGGAGTAGTAGGCGACGGGCACGGGGATGGGCACGTTGATGCCGATCATGCCGACCTGGATCTCGTTCTGGAAGCGTCGTGCGGCGCCGCCGTCGTTGGTGAAGATCGCGGTGCCGTTCCCGAACTGGCCGGTGTTGATGAGCTCGACGCCTTCCTCGAAGGTCTTGACGCGCACGATGCCGAGCACGGGGCCGAAGATCTCTTCGGTGTAGGCGCGGCTGCTGGTGGGGAGGTTGTCGATGAGGGTCGGGCCGAGCCAGAACCCGCCTTCGGCGCCCTCGGCTTGGATGGTGCG
>NZ_JBNAFM010000047.1:0-402 GCF_049707175.1 Pseudoclavibacter helvolus
ATTCAGGGGTTCGTCTCGTGAGACGGCGGTTGTGGATGCGCTTCTTGAGGGCCGGACCGATCTGTTGAGGGTTCTTGGTGGTGAGCTCGTGGTTGTGTTGTCGGAGTTGGCGGCGCGTCGGCGGGTGTTGGACGCGGCGCTGGTGGAGGTCGCGGCGGAGGCGTTGCGGCGGGAGGACGAGTGCTCGCGGGACGAGACGCTCGCGCGGAAGGCGGGGTTCCGGAATCTTCCGGCGCTGTTGGAGCAGGTGCTGGGCGTGAAGCCCTTCGAGGCGCATACGCTCGTGAAAGTCGCTGCGGGGACTCGGGAGCGGATGGGGATGACGGGGGAGCCGATCCCGGCGAAGTACCCGAGCGTGGCTCGGGCGGTGTCGGCCGGGGTGATGTCGCTTGCGCAGGCGGC
>NZ_JBNAFM010000048.1:0-395 GCF_049707175.1 Pseudoclavibacter helvolus
GAAGTCATTTCGGTCGCGAATGTCGATCGGTGGCGCTCATGGGTGGAACATTTGACTATTCGGTGCTCAGCGTGATGTTGGTTTAGTACGCCTCTTTGGGGGTTGGAACGGCTGGTGTTTCGGTGGGTGTTGGTGTGCACGCTGTTGGGTCCTGAGGGACCGGGCCTGCTGCTGCCGGAAGGTGGTGGTGGATCGGACTCTTGGGCCTTCTTGGTTGGCTTTGGGTCAATTGGGTTGGTACCGATCGTATGTTGAGAACTACACAGTGGACGCGAGCATCTTGAATGCCGCAAATGTTGATTGTCTTCGGATGGTTGGGTTTGTGGTGTTCAGCAATTTTAGTCAAGAGTTTCTGAGAATGAAATGATTGGCTACTCATGTGTAAATCAAATCTT
>NZ_JBNAFM010000049.1:0-382 GCF_049707175.1 Pseudoclavibacter helvolus
GCCGCCTGCGCAAGCGACATCACCCCGGCCGACACCGCCCGAGCCACGCTCGGGTACTTCGCCGGGATCGGCTCCCCGGTCATCCCCATCCGCTCCCGCGTCCCCGCGGCGACCTTCACGAGCGCGTGCGCCTCGAAGGGCTTCACGCCCAGCACCTGCTCCAACAGCGCCGGAAGGTTCCGGAAGCCAGCCTTCCTCGCGAGCGTCTCGTCCCGCGGACACTCGTCCTCACGCCGCAGCGCCTCCGCAGCGACCTCGACCAGCGCGGCGTCCAGCACCCGCCGACGCGCCGCCAACTCGGACAGCACGACCACGAGCTCACCATCAAGAACCCTCAACAGATCGGTCCGGCCCTCAAGAAGCGCATCCACAACCGCCGTCT
>NZ_JBNAFM010000050.1:0-377 GCF_049707175.1 Pseudoclavibacter helvolus
CTGCTGGTGGGGAGGTTGTCGATGAGGGTCGGGCCGAGCCAGAACCCGCCTTCGGCGCCCTCGGCTTGGATGGTGCGACCGTCGACGAGGACGTCGGCGCCGTCATCCGCAGCGATCTGGATGTAGGAGGCGATCTTGTCGCGGTGCACTTCGGAGACGATGGGGCCCATGTCGGGTTCCTTGTGCGTGTCGGTTGGGGTGCCGTCCCCGATGCGCAGCGTCGCGATGCGCTCTTTCACTTTCTCGATGAGCTGGTCGGCGACGGGCTCGATCGCGAGGACCACGCTGATGGCCATGCATCGCTCGCCCGCGGACCCGAAGCCGGCGTTGATGGCCTGGTCGGCGACGAGGTCGAGGTCGGCGTCGGGGAGCACGAG
>NZ_JBNAFM010000051.1:0-362 GCF_049707175.1 Pseudoclavibacter helvolus
TTCGTGCCGACGACCACGACCGTCTGCTCGGAGAGCGCCTGCATGATCTCGCCCGCGAGGCGTTTGCCCATGCGCGGCGCGAGCTTCACGAGTCGGTTTCCGAGACGCGCAGGTCCGAGCTTCGCGAGATCGGCCGGAGCGGGATGCCGCTGCAGGAGATCAACGACCGCTGGGTGATCGAGGTGTGGCCCCAGGACCCGTTCGAGCGCGGGATGGATTTGCGTGAGCAGACCGCGGATGCGGTTGCTGGTCGCGGTCACTTGTCCGGCGAGGTCGTCATCGAAGCCGCAGAGCATGCTCAGTTCCGCGACCTGTTCGTCCGCGAGCTGGATTGATCTGAGGGCGTGCGGGAGGGTCCGGGC
>NZ_JBNAFM010000052.1:0-327 GCF_049707175.1 Pseudoclavibacter helvolus
CGCGCCGTCCGAGCGCCGCGACCACCACAACCCACGCTCCGCCGCGATCTTGTCGGCCCGAGGCTCGTCCCCATCCGGATCCAAATACGACACCCACAACGCCGCCTGCACCTCCAGCGCCCTCGGCGTGGCCGGCTGCTCGTCCTCCGGGTTCAACCCACACGCCGACGCCACCAACTCCGCCTCCGCCCGCGCCACATCCTCCACATCGACACGGTTGCGCGTGTGATCGAGGCCCTTCGTGATCGCCGCCGCCTGCGCAAGCGACATCACCCCGGCCGACACCGCCCGAGCCACGCTCGGGTACTTCGCCGGGATCGGCTCCCC
>NZ_JBNAFM010000053.1:0-294 GCF_049707175.1 Pseudoclavibacter helvolus
ATGTCCTCGCGTACTTCGATCATCCCGGCACGAGCAACGGACCCACCGAAGCGAACAACGGGCGCCTCGAGCACCTCCGCGGCATCGCGCTCGGCTTCCGCAACCTCATCAACTACGTCGCGAGAAGCCTGCTCGCGACCGGCGGCTTCAGACCACTTCTACACTCTGGAAGGCGATCAGCCGCATGACGATCAAAACTCAGCAAGTCGCCCCGTTTCTTTCTTCCTACCCGGTTGAGGAGTGATCCTTGGAGGGTGTTGGCCATCCCGGGCTCGGCATGATTCCTGCCCCCTG
>NZ_JBNAFM010000054.1:0-261 GCF_049707175.1 Pseudoclavibacter helvolus
GATCATGCAGGCGCTCTCCGAGCAGACGGTCGTGGTCGTCGGCACGAACGCCGCGAGCCTCGTGTTGCCGCGCCTCGCGAAGCAGCTCGAGGACCTCCGCACGCAGCGGGCCGAGATCGCGGTCGAGGTTGAACGGCTCGTCGACGCGCACCCTCTTCACCCGGTCCTGACGAGCATGCCGGGAGTCGGCGTCAGGACCGCAGCGAGGCTCCTCACCGAGGTCGCCGGGAAGTCATTCGCGTCAGCCGGTCACCTCGCGTC
>NZ_JBNAFM010000055.1:0-209 GCF_049707175.1 Pseudoclavibacter helvolus
ATCACACGCGTAACCGTGTCGAGGTGGAGGACGTGGCGCGGGCGGAGGCGGAGTTGGTGGCGTCGGCGTGCGGGTTGAACCCGGAGGACGAGCAGCCGGCCACGCCGAAGGCACTGGAGGTGCAGGCCGCGTTGTGGGTGTCGTATTTGGATCCGGATGGGGACGAGCCTCGGGCTGACAAGATCGCGGCGGAGCGTGGGTTGTGGTGG
>NZ_JBNAFM010000056.1:0-204 GCF_049707175.1 Pseudoclavibacter helvolus
TGTTAAGCACGCCGCCAGCGTTCGTCCTGAGCCAGGATCAAACTCTCCGTAAATGAATAACAACCAAACACACCCAAAGGCATGCCGGTAAACATCACGCCACCACACAAAATGCGATGAAAAGTTCGAAACTGACAAAAAACAAAACAACACCAAACCCCGAAAGGCTCAGTACTGACTTGTATTGTCCAAATATGTTTCCAA